>NZ_JENB01000041.1 GCF_000708715.2 Pseudomonas putida W15Oct28
GCCTTCGGTATTCGCGAAGAGAACATCTTCCCGATGTGGGACTGGGTGGGTGGGCGCTATTCGCTTTGGTCGGCCATCGGCCTGCCAATCGCCCTGGCCATCGGCACAGCCAACTTCAAGGAGCTGCTGTCAGGTGCCCACACCATGGACCAGCACTTCCAGACCGCGCCGTTCGACAAGAACATGCCGGTGCTGCTGGCCCTGCTGGGCGTGTGGTATGGCAACTTCTGGGGCGCGAACAGCCACGCGATCCTGCCGTACGACCACTACCTGCGCAACATCACCAAGCACCTGCAGCAACTGGACATGGAGTCCAATGGCAAGAGCGTGCTGCAGGACGGCACCCCGGTGAAGATCGATACCGGCCCGGTAATCTGGGGCGGGGTCGGTTGTAACGGCCAGCATGCCTACCACCAGTTGTTGCACCAGGGCACCCAACTGATTCCGGCCGACTTCATCGTACCGGTGGTGAGCTTCAACCCGGTGGCCGACCACCACCAGTGGCTGTACGCCAACTGCCTGTCGCAGAGCCAGGCGCTGATGCAGGGCAAGACCCGTGAAGAAGCTGAGGCCGAACTGCGCAGCAAAGGCCTGAACGAAGCGGACATCGCCAAGCTGGCCCCGCACAAGGTGATCCCTGGCAACCGCCCGAGCAACACCCTGGTGGTGGAGCGCATCAGCCCACGCCGCTTGGGCGCACTGGTGGCGATGTACGAGCACAAAGTGTTCGTGCAGAGCGTGATCTGGGGTATCAACGCCTTTGACCAGTGGGGTGTGGAACTGGGTAAAGAGCTGGGCAAGGGTGTTTACCAACGCCTGGTCGGCACCCTGGAAGACAGCGCCGAAGACGGCTCTACCCAAGGCCTGATCAACTACTTCCG
The DNA here is from genome assembly GCF_000708715.2 of Pseudomonas putida W15Oct28. GTDB lineage: Bacteria > Pseudomonadota > Gammaproteobacteria > Pseudomonadales > Pseudomonadaceae > Aquipseudomonas > Aquipseudomonas putida_R. The sequence continues at coordinate 882 of NZ_JENB01000041.1, forward strand.
CGGCCGTCACCGCGGTTGACCTGATACCTTCGCTGGCCTCTTCGCGGGCTTGCCCGCTCCCACAGGTACTGCACAGTCGTTGAAGGCTGTGTTGTCCCTGTGGGAGCGGGCAAGCCCGCGAAGAGGCCAGCACAGGTTGAACACCTCTCCCAGCTACACTGTCCTATCGAATAGCCGTTGCAGTCCATCGCCCCTTACAAGAGCAGGACCACCCGCCATGTTCGATATCCGCAATTACCCCGAGGCCCTGGCCGTCAGCCAGTCTGCCACCCTCACCCCCGACGACTACCACCGCCTCTACCGCCAGTCGGTAGACGACCCTGACACCTTCTGGGCCGAACAGGCCAAACGCCTGGACTGGATCAAGCCCTGGTCGAGCGTGCAGCAATGCGACCTGAACACCGGCAAGGCCCGCTGGTTCGACGGTGCGCAACTGAACGTCAGCTACAACTGCATCGACCGTCACCTGGCCCAGCGCGGCGAGCAGACCGCCCTGCTGTGGGAAGGCGACGACCCGAAAGATTCCAAGGCCATCACCTACTGCGAGCTGCATCGCCAGGTCTGCCGCCTGGCCAACGCACTGAAAGCCCGCGGGGTTAAAAAAGGCGACCGGGTATGCATCTACATGCCGATGATCCCCGAAGCTGCCTTCGCCATGCTCGCCTGCACCCGCATCGGTGCCATCCACTCGGTGGTGTTCGGCGGTTTCTCACCTGACGCCCTGCGTGACCGCATACTCGACGCCGACTGCCGTACCGTGATCACCGCCGATGAAGGCGTGCGCGGTGGCAAGCGCATCCCGCTGAAGCAGAACGTCGACAAGGCCCTGGCCAGCTGCCCTGCGGTCAGCAGTGTATTCGTGGTGCGCCGTACCGGCGGCGATGTCAGCTGGGCCGAAGGCCGCGACCTCTGGTACCACGAGGCAACCGACAAGGCCGGCGACGACTGCCCCCCCGAGCCGATGGAGGCCGAAGACCCGCTGTTCATCCTCTATACCTCCGGCAGCACCGGTAAACCCAAAGGCGTGCTGCATACCACCGCCGGCTACCTGCTGCAGGCGACGATGACCTTCAAGGTGGTGTTCGATTACCGCAACGGCGAGGTGTTCTGGTGCACCGCCGACGTCGGCTGGGTCACCGGCCACAGCTACATCGTCTATGGCCCGCTGGCCAATGGTGCGATCTCGCTGATGTTCGAAGGCGTGCCCAATTACCCGGACACCTCGCGCTTCTGGCAAGTGGTGGACAAGCATCAGGTGAACATCTTCTACACCGCCCCAACCGCCCTGCGCGCCCTGATGCGCGAGGGTTCTGCGCCGTTGCAGAGCACTTCGCGCAAAAGCCTGCGCTTGCTGGGCAGCGTCGGCGAGCCGATCAACCCCGAAGCCTGGGAATGGTATTTCGAGGAAGTCGGGCAAAAGCGTTGCCCCATCGTCGATACCTGGTGGCAGACCGAAACCGGCGGCATCATGCTCACCCCGCTTCCCGGCTCGCAGTCACTCAAGCCCGGCTGCGCCACCCAGCCCATGTTCGGCGTGCAACCGGTGCTGCTGGACGAAAAAGGCAAGCTGATCGAAGGCCCCGGCGCTGGCCTGCTGGTGATCAAGGCCAGCTGGCCGGGGCAGATCCGCAGCGTCTATGGCGACCACCAGCGCATGGTCGACACCTACTTCAAGCCCATGCCCGGCTATTACTTCACCGGCGACGGCGCCCGCCGCGATGCCGATGGCGACTACTGGATCACCGGGCGCATCGACGATGTGATCAACGTGTCCGGGCACCGCATCGGCACCGCAGAGGTGGAAAGCGCGCTGGTGCTGCATGACAGCGTCGCCGAAGCAGCGGTGGTCGGTTACCCCCACGACCTCAAGGGCCAGGGCGTCTACGCCTTCGTCACGACCATGAACGGCGTGACCCCGGACGACGCGCTCAAGGCCGAACTGCTGGCCCTGGTCAGCAAGGAAATCGGCAGTTTCGCCAAGCCCGAGCTGATTCAGTGGGCCCCGGCGCTGCCCAAGACCCGCTCAGGCAAGATCATGCGGCGTATACTGCGCAAAATCGCCTGCAACGAACTGGACAACCTGGGCGACACCTCGACCCTGGCCGACCCCAGCGTGGTACAGGGCCTGATCGATAAACGCCTCAACCAGTAACCGGCGGCCACTGTCCATGGCCGCCCTGAACCACAGGTCGCCATGGAAGCCCTTCGCCGCCGCATCGAAACCCAGGTCATGAGCCTCACCGGGCTGGCCCTCGGCCAGCTCGACCTGGAATCGCCCAAGGGCGACCCCGGCCTGTTCGGCCCGCACAGCATCAGTTGGCAAGTACATGGCGACTTCCCGAGCATGCTGGTCGGGGGCATCAGCGCACTCATGCTGCAGTTGTTGCACCCGCTGGCCCTGGCCGGTGTGTGGGACCACTCCAATTTCCGCGAAGACCTGCTCGGCCGCCTGCGCCGCACCAGCCAGTTCATTTCCGGTACCACCTTTGGCGCCACCGGCGATGCCGAGTGGCTGATCGACAAGGTTCGCACCATTCACCTGCAGGTCACCGGCACCGCACCGGACGGCCGCCCCTACGCAGCCAGTGACCCGGACCTGCTGACCTGGGTGCATGTGGCGGAGGTCAGCAGTTTCCTCGCCGCCCACCTGCGTTACCGCAACCCGCACCTGCCGCGCGCCGAGCAGGATGCCTATTACAACGAAATCGCCCTGATCGCCGAGCGCCTTGGCGCCCGTGACGTGCCACGTTCGTGCCAGCAGGTCGAAGACTACCTGCAACGCATGCGCGCGCAGCTGCACTGCGATACGCGCAGCCATGAAGTGATACAGATCCTGCTCGACGCCCCTGCCCCCAGCCGCATGGCACAGCCGGTAGGCAAGCTGATGCTGCACGCCGGGATCGACCTGCTGCCGGGCTGGGCCCAGGCGATGCTCGGCCTGCAGCACGGGCCCTTGCAACAGCGCCTGATCCGCCTGGGCCTGCAACGCACCGCGCCTGTGCTGCGCTGGGCAATGCGCGACGGCTCGGCGCATCGGGCCAAACGGCGCATGGGCATCGAATGAGGGCAAATGGTCGCCCCTGCGGAACTGATTTAACGTGCCATACTCCAAGCATTCCTGCTTAGACAGACGAAGCGACACATGTACAAAGGATTGACTCGCGCCGCTGGCGCAATCGTGGCCCTCGTAGCCCTCTATAGCCTGCTCGGCTTTCTCATTCTTCCCGGTGTCGCGCTGCGTATCGCCAACCAGCAGTTGGCCCAGTACGCGACCGTGCCGGCCCACCTCGAGCGGATCGAACTCAACCCCTTCAGCCTCGAGCTGACGCTGTGGGGCCTGCAGATCGGCGAGCCGGGCAAGGAGCAGGTCGGTTTCGAGCGGTTGTACGCCAACCTCTCGCTCGACAGCCTGTGGACCAAAGCCCTGCATCTGGAAGCGGTGGAACTCGAGAAACCTCGCAACGAGGTGCTGTTCGCCAAGGACGGTACCCTCAACCTGACCAGGTTGTTCAAGCTGCCCGCCAGTGAAGCCAAACCCGACGCCCCGCCCAGCGACCCGTTCCCGCTACGCATTGGCAGCATCAAGCTGGTCGATGGCTACCTGCACTTCGAGGACCAGCGCCCCAGCGAGCCGATCGAGTTCCTGTACGACAACATGAACCTGGAGCTGAAAAACCTCAGCACCCTGCCCAACGACAATGCCGACATGACGCTGGTGGCCAACGGCCCCAACGGTGGCCGGGTCGACTGGAAAGGCACCCTCAGCCTGTCGCCGATCGCCTCCGAAGGCACACTGAAGGTCACGGACGCCAAGATGAAGCTGTTCTGGCCCTACGTGCGCGATGCGGTGCCACTGGTGCTGGAAGACGGCGTGGTCAGCCTCGATACGCATTACAAGCTCAACCTCGCCAAACAGACCGAGCTGCTGCTGGACAACGCCTCCCTGCGCATCGCGCCATTCGCCATCAAGGCACCGGACGGCCGCCCGTTGGCGCGCCTGGCCAGCCTGGATGTGAGCGAAACCTCCGTCGACCTGGTCAAGCAAGTGGTCAGCGTGGGCAAGATCCGCAGCGAAAAACTGGAAACCTGGGCGGCGCTGGAAAAAGACGGCCAGCTCGACTGGCAGAAGCTGTTCGCCAGCCAACCGGCCAAAGCCACGCCGAAGGAAAAGGCCGAGCCTGCCGCCGCCGAGCCTACGCCTGAAGAGAAAGCCGCCAAGGAGCCCGGCAAGCCTTGGCAAGTGCTGCTCAAGGACGTGCAACTGCGCAACTACCTGGTGCACCTGGCAGACCGCAGCCAGAAAGAACCGGTCGCCTTGGACATCGGCCCGCTCAACGCCGACCTGCAAGGTTTCGACAGCCTCAACCAGTCTCCCTTCACGCTCAAACTCGATACCGGCGTAGGCAGACAAGGCAAACTGCAGGCGGCTGGCCAGGTGAACCTGGCGCCGATATGGGCCAAGCTGGATGTGAGCACCCGCGACATCGACCTGCGCGTGGCCCAGGCCTACATCAGCCCGTTCATCCTGCTGGAGCTGCGCAGCGGCATGCTCTCCAGCGACCTCAAGGTCGACCTGAAGAACACCGCGCCGCTGGCTTTCAACGTGACCGGCAAGGCGCAGGTCAACCAGTTGCATACCCTCGACACCATCAAGAGCCGCGACTTCGTCAAATGGCAGCAGGTGAATGTCGACGGCTTGTCCTACGTGCACGGCGATGCGCTGTCGATCGACAAAGTGACCCTGCTGCAGCCCTATGCGCGGTTCATCATCAACGAAGACCGCACTACCAACGTCAATGACCTGCTGATCCCGCAACCGGCCGGCGCTCCGGCGAGCAGCCCGGCCAAGCCGGCCTCGGCCAGCAGCGACAAGCCGCTGGGCATCCACATCGGCCAGATCGACATCAAAGACGGTTCGGCCAACTTTGCCGACCTGTCGCTCACCCCCAACTTCGCCACGGCCGCGCAGCAGCTCAATGGCCAGATTGGCACCATCGACAACCGCAAGCCGCTGCCGGCCAAGGTCGATATCAAGGGCAAGGTCGACCGCTACGCACCGGTAACCATCAAGGGCGCCCTCAACCCGTTCAACCCGCTTGCCAGCCTGGACATCGCCACCAGCTTCAAGCGCGTCGAGCTGACCACGTTGACGCCCTACTCCGGCAAATTTGCCGGCTTCCGCATCCGCAAGGGCCGGCTCAACCTCGACCTGCACTACCTGATTACCAACGGCCAGCTCAAGGCCGAGAACAAGGTGGTGGTGGAGCAACTACAACTGGGCGAGAAAGTCGACAGCCCGGACGCGGTCGACCTGCCGATCCGCCTGGCAGTGGCACTGCTGAAGGATACCGAGGGCAAGATCTCGATCGAGCTGCCGGTGACCGGCGACCTCAACAACCCACAGTTCAGCGTCATGCCGATTGTGTGGCAAACCCTGCGCAACCTGGTGCTGCGCGCTGCACAGGCGCCGTTCAAGTTCATTGGCGGGCTGATTACCGGCGGTGGCTCGGAAGACCTGGGTAACGTGGCCTTTGCCCCGGGCTCCAGCGAACTCACTGGCGATGCCCAGTCGTCACTGGACAAGCTGGCGTCGGCGCTGAAAGAGCGCCCGGAGCTGCGCCTGGAAATCGAAGGCACCAGCGCCCAGGCCAGCGACGGCCCGCTGATCGCCCAGCAGCGCCTGGAGCGTGAGTACCAGGCCACCTGGTACAAGATCCTGCAGCGCCGCGGTGACAAAGTGCCGGCCAATGCCTCGATGCTGGTAGTCGACGACAGCGACAAGCCGGCAATGCTGGAAGGCATCTACCGCACTCGCCTGAAACAGCAACCGCCTGCCGAATGGGAGCAACTGGGCCGCGACGAACGTACCACCAAGCTGCGTGAGGCAGTGATCAAGTCGTGGGCAGAAAGCACCGCCCTGCTGCGTACACTGGGCCAGGAGCGGGCCAGCAGCATCAAGGATTACCTGGTGGACAAGGGCAAGCTGGAAGATGACCGGGTGTACTTCATCGATACCAGCCTGGGCCAGCCTGAAAGCGATGGCCGGGTAGTGACGCCGATGCACCTGGATGCTGAATAACTTGAAGCTGATGCGTTCCCTGTAGGAGCGGCCTTGTGTCGCGATAGGGCCGCACAGCGGCCCCAGGATAGTTGTACCAAAGCTGAGAACTGGGGGCCGCTTTGCGGCCCTTTCGCGACACAAGGCCGCTCCTACAAAGAGATGTGGTGCCTGCTTAGACCAACCGCTGCCCCGACACCGCCGGGTGATACAGCGGCTGTACCTTGTTCCCCGCCGGGTCCAGCAGGTGGAAGCTGCGGGCCCCGTCACCATGGTTGAATGGCCGGTCCAGCAAGGTCACGCCATGGGCCTTGAAGTACTGGTACCAGGCCTCCAGCTCCTCCACGCTGTCCACAATGAACCCGTAGTGGTCCAGGGTCTGCAACCCATTGGCCGCCCCTGCCCCACGCCCCAGCGACAGGTTGTCGTTGCCGCAGGTGAGGTACACCAGGTCTTCGTTGGCGCGGTTCAGCACTTCCATGCCCAGCACATCGACGTAGAAGCGTTCGCACTCCTCCAGGTTGGGTACCAGCAGGGCAATATGGCGCAGGCCATTCAGGCGGCCGGGGCGTGCAGGCAATTCAGACATTGGCGAGGCTCCATTTTTGTATACAATTCATAATTGAATTTAAAACAAAAGGAGCGCCTTGTGTATAGCCTGTTCATCAAGACCCGTGTAAAGCCCGGTTGTGCCAAGGACTTTCTGGCAGCGATCAAGGTCAATGCCGCCGCTTCCGTTGCCAGCGAGCCAGGCTGCCTGGTGTTCGATGTGTCGCAGGACCGGGTCGACCCGGAGCTGATCTACCTGTACGAGATCTACCGCGACGATGCCGCGTATGAAGCCCATACCCAGACCGCGCATTTTCGCGACAGCCGCCCACTGGTAGAACCGCTGATCCTGGAGCAGGAATGCTTCGAGAGCGATGTAATCGCCCGCAACCCGGTGTACTAAGCGCCAAAAGCAAAGCCCTGGCACAGGGCCAGGGCTTCGGTAGAGGTGGCCAAATCCGTATGGCCGACGGGACTATCCTTATTCGGACTTCAGGCCATCAGCCGACACGGCCTGAACGCCTTTGATTTTCTTGGCGATGGCGACTGCCATCTCTTTCTGTGCATCGGTAACGGCCATATCGGACGACAGCGACACGACACCTTTGTTGGTTTCAACCTTGATGTCGCTGCCTGGCACGCCTTTCTCGGTCATCAGGTCAGCTTTGACCTTGGTGGTGATCCAGGTATCGGAGGTAGCTTCCTTGGCTTTGGTCACCTCACCGGCCGCCAGCGTCATGGGGGCCTGGGTGGACTGTTGGGCGAATGCCGCGTTAGCCATGGTCAGGGTCAGAGCGGTAGCAGTAGCGGCAGCAATGGCGAACTTCTTCATGTGGGTCACTCCTGTTTTTCGAAAGGTCTGCGCCTATGTCCTGGCGGCAGGTATGAAGGTAGTTGCATGTGCTGTGCCAGCTTTCAGAATTCTATTTAACCCTTATAAATCAACTAGTTAGCATACAGCCATCATTTGCGTGGTCGTGCATTTTGCAATCAGCGCGGTAAACCTGCATGCAAGATGCAAGTCCGCAAAAGGTTCCCGCCACCCATAAAAAAAGGGCCCCGAAGGGCCCTTTTTCTGTTGCGGTGCAGTCGCTTAGACGCCCGAGGCCTTGGCCGCGGCAACGTCTTTGATCGACAGCTTGATACGGCCGCGGTTGTCCACGTCCAGTACCAGCACTTCAACTTCCTGGCCTTCTTTCAGGATGTCGGTGACTTTCTCGACGCGAGCATCGCTCAGCATGGAGATGTGCACCAGGCCGTCCTTGCCAGGCAGGATGTTGACGAATGCGCCGAAGTCGACGATACGCTCAACCTTACCAACGTAGATCTTGCCGATTTCGGCCTCGGCGGTGATGCCCAGGATGCGCTGCTTGGCAGCCTCTGCCGCTTCCTTGGTTTCGCCGAAGATCTTGATCGAGCCGTCGTCTTCGATATCGATCGAAGCTTTCGTCTCTTCACAGATGGCACGAATGGTGGCGCCGCCTTTACCGATGACGTCACGGATCTTGTCGGTGTCGATCTTCATCGCGATCATGGTCGGGGCGTTGGCCGACAGTTCGGTACGCGACTGACCAATGATCTGGTTCATCTGGCCGAGGATGTTCAGGCGCGCTTCCAGGGCCTGGCCCAGGGCGATTTCCATGATCTCTTCGGTGATGCCGTTGATCTTGATGTCCATCTGCAGCGCAGTAACACCTTTGGCGGTACCGGCTACCTTGAAGTCCATGTCGCCCAGGTGGTCTTCGTCACCCAGGATGTCGGTCAGAACGGCAAACTTCTCGCCTTCCTTGACCAGGCCCATGGCGATACCGGCAACCGGTGCCTTCATCGGCACACCAGCGTCCATCAGCGCCAGGGAAGCACCACAGACCGAAGCCATGGAGCTGGAACCGTTGGACTCGGTGATTTCCGAAACCACGCGGATGGTGTACGGGAACACATCAGCAGCCGGCAGCATGGCCTGGACCGAACGACGGGCCAGACGGCCGTGGCCGATTTCGCGACGGCCAGCACCGCCCATACGACCACACTCGCCCACCGAGAACGGAGGGAAGTTGTAGTGCAGCATGAAGGGGTCTTTCTTCTCGCCTTCGAGGGTATCCAGCAGCTGGGCGTCACGGGCGGTACCCAGGGTCGCAACGACCAGTGCCTGGGTTTCGCCACGGGTGAACAGCGCCGAACCGTGGGTCTTCGGCAGAACACCTACTTCGATGTTCAGCGGGCGAACGGTCTTGGTGTCGCGGCCGTCGATACGTGGCTTGCCGTTTACGATGTTTTCGCGAACGGTGCGGTATTCGATTTCGCCGAAGATTTCTTTGACTTCGGAAGCCGAAGGCTGGCCTTCTTCACCGGAGAACTTGGCGATGGCCTGATCACGCAGCTCGCCCAGGCGCGCATAGCGGTCAGCCTTGACGGTGATGGTGTAGCCCTGCGAAACGCCCTCGCCGAATTCGGCGCGGATGGCGTTGAACAGTTCGGTGTTGGCAACGGCAGGTTTCCAGTCCCAGGTCGGCTTGGCAGCTTCGGCAGCCAGCTCTTTGACAGCCTGGATAACAGCCTGGAATTCGTCGTGGGCGAACAGTACCGCACCCAGCATCTGGTCTTCGGTCAGCTCTTGGGCTTCCGATTCAACCATCAGTACGGCGTCGGAGGTACCGGCAACGACCATGTCCAGGCTCGAGGCAGCCAGTTGCTCGTAGGTCGGGTTCAGCAGGTAGCCGGTGCTTTCGTGGAAGGCAACGCGGGCGGCGCCGATCGGGCCTTCGAACGGAATACCGGAAATGGCCAGGGCAGCCGAGGTACCGATCATCGCAGCGATGTCCGGGTCGGTCTTCTTGCTGGTGGAAACCACGGTGCAGACGACCTGCACTTCGTTCATGAAGCCTTCCGGGAACAGCGGACGGATCGGGCGGTCGATCAGGCGCGAGGTCAGGGTCTCTTTCTCGGAAGGACGCCCTTCACGCTTGAAGAAACCACCTGGGATCTTGCCGGCGGCGTAGGTCTTTTCCTGGTAGTGAACCGACAGCGGGAAGAAACCCTTGCCTGGATCAGCCTGTTTGGCGCCTACCACAGTCACCAGCACGGTGACGTCGTTGTCGACGGTAACCAGCACGGCGCCGGTTGCCTGACGGGCAATACGGCCCGTTTCGAGAGTAACGGTCGACTGACCGAACTGGAATGTCTTGATTACCGGGTTCACGGTTTCCTACCTTTTTCAGTGGCTCTGGGGGAACTGGTTTCTTGCGAATTTGTGGGCAGAACGGGGAATCGGCCCCATTGACCGTCCAGATACAACACGAGGCTGGGAGCCTGGTTGAAGAGCGGAAAACCGCTCATCTTCACCAGGCTGCCAACCTCGGAGATACGCATGGCGTGCCCATAGACAACGCTGCCAGGCAGCGCTGCCAATGCATGAGACACGCCATGCACACCACTGACCAGGCCGCTATTAGCGACGCAGGCCCAGGCGACCGATCAGGGCGCTGTAACGAGTGGTGTCTTTGCCCTTCAGGTAGTCCAGCAGCTTACGACGCTGGTTTACCATACGGATCAGGCCACGACGCGAGTGGTGGTCTTTACCGTTGGCCTTGAAGTGGCCTTGCAGCTTGTTGATGTTCGCGGTCAGCAGAGCAACCTGAACTTCCGGGCTACCAGTGTCGCCAGCGGCTTGCTGGAAGTCGGTAACGATTTGAGCTTTTTCTTCAACGCTGAGGGCCATTTGGCTTCTCCTGATAACGGATCCCGCAAGCGGGGTCCAATAGGCCAGGGACAAATCCCTGTATTAATAAGAAAGGTGTGACCGTGCCTACTGACAGCCACCCTTGATTCCGTAGGGTTCGGCCAAAGCCTCACCCTGCGGTTTCGGTCATTCCGACCGAATCAGCCGACGCGGCGCAATACGCCCGTCTTCGCTCACTTCACCGATACCGATGAAGCGCGCATTGTGATCCTGTACCCGGACCATGCCAAATTGTGGCGCGTCCGGCGCACGTACCGCCTGGCCATGCAGCCAGTAGAACGCGCTGTGCTCGGACAGGCTCACCATGGGCCAGTCCTGCAGACCGCTGTCCGAGGGCATCAGAAAGCGATCGAGCGCTTCGTTACCGCCTTCGGCATGGGCCTGTTCAAGCGCTTCGAGCGTGACCGTCTGTGCCAGCGCGAAGGGCCCGGCCTGGGTCCTGCGCAGCTCGGCGACATAGGCGCCGCAACCAAGGGCCTCGCCGATATCCTCCACCAGGGTGCGGATATAGGTGCCTTTGCTGCATCCTACGGTCAACCGTGCACGGGTGCCTTCGCACTCCAGCAACTCCAAGCGGTTAATAGTAACAGAACGCGCCTCGCGCTCCACTACCTCTCCTGCACGTGCCAGCTTGTACAACGGCTGGCCGTCACGCTTGAGCGCCGAGTACATCGGCGGTATCTGGCTGATCGGCCCACGAAAACGTGGCAGCACCGCTTCGATGTCGGCACGACCAACGGTCACTTCGCGGGTCTGCAGCACCTCACCTTCGGCATCGCCGGTGTTGGTAGTCTGCCCCATCTGCATGACGGTTTCGTAGCCCTTGTCGGAATCGAGCAAGTACTGCGAAAACTTGGTCGCCTCGCCGAAGCACAGCGGCAGCACGCCGGTTGCCAACGGGTCGAGGCTACCGGTGTGGCCGGCCTTCTCCGCGTTGAGCAGCCAGCGCACCTTTTGCAGGGCGGCGTTGGAGGTGAAGCCCAAAGGCTTGTCGAGCAGGATGATGCCGCTGACATTGCGGCGGATACGTTTGACCTGGGCCACCGCTTACTCCTTGGTGTCCAGCTCGTCGGTATCCTTGTGCAGGCGGTCTTCGGCCACTGCACGCTCGATCAGCGCCGACAGGTGCACACCGCGGCTGACGCTTTCATCGAAGTGGAAGTGCAACTGCGGCACGCTGCGCAGCTGCATCGAGCGGCCCAGGTGCAGACGCAGGAAGCTGGCAGCACTGTTCAGTGCCTTCAACGACTGCTTCACGGCGTCTGGCGTTTCCTCGCCCATGACGGTGATGAACACCTTGGCATGGCCCAGGTCACGGCTGACGTCCACGGCGGTGATGGTGACCAGACCGACACGTGGATCCTTGACTTCGCGACGGATCAGCTCGGCCAGCTCGCGCTGCATCTGATCGCCGATACGTTGGGTACGGCTGTATTCTTTGGCCATTCTTGCTACCTGTAACTTAAAGCGGCAAACGCCCGGTCAGACGAATGCCTGACCGGGCGCTACCTGAAGAGGTGCCGCAAACCGCCCTGTAGCGGGAGTTTGCGGCTTGCTCGCCCTTAGAGGGTACGAGCCACCTGGACTTTCTCGAAGACTTCGATCTTGTCGCCGACCTTGACGTCGTTGTAGCTCTTGACGCCAATACCACACTCCATGCCGTTACGCACTTCGGCGGCGTCGTCCTTGAAGCGACGCAGCGATTCCAGCTCGCCTTCGAAGATAACCACGTCTTCGCGCAGTACGCGGATCGGACGGTTACGGTACACGGTACCCTCGATGACCATACAGCCAGCGACGGCGCCGAACTTCGGCGAACGGAACACGTCACGTACTTCGGCGACACCCAGGATGTTCTCGCGAACATCGCTGCCGAGCATACCGGTCAGGGCCTTCTTGACGTCTTCGATGATGTCGTAGATCACGTTGTAGTAACGCATATCCAGACCTTCCTGCTCGACGATCTTGCGCGCGCCGGCATCGGCACGCACGTTGAAGCCGAACAGTACTGCATTCGAAGCCAGCGCCAGGTTGGCGTCGCTTTCGGTGATACCACCAACGCCACCACCGATCACACGGACCTGCACTTCGTCGTTGCCCAGAGCGCCGAGCGAACCGTTGAGCGCCTCGAGCGAACCGCGAACATCGGTCTTGAGAACGATGTTGAGGGTTTTCTTCTCGGCCTGGCCCATGTTCTCGAAGATGTTTTCCAGCTTGCCGGCGTGAGCACGGGCCAGCTTGACCTCGCGGTACTTGCCTTGACGGAACAGGGCAACTTCGCGGGCTTTCTTCTCGTCGGCCACTACCGACAGCTCGTCACCGGCTTCCGGCGTGCCATCCAGGCCGAGGATCTCGACCGGGATCGACGGGCCAGCTTCCTTCACAGGCTTGCCGTTCTCGTCGAGCATGGCGCGAACGCGGCCATAGTTGGAGCCGCACAGGACCATGTCGCCCTGACGCAGCGTACCGTCCTGAACCAGGATGGTGGCAACCGGACCACGGCCCTTGTCGAGGCGCGATTCAACCACGACACCACGGCCTGGGGCTGTTGGCGTAGCGGTCAGTTCGAGAACCTCGGCCTGCAGCAGGACGGCTTCGAGCAGTTCGTCGACACCGGTACCCATCTTCGCCGAAACCTTGACGAACGGCGTGTCACCACCCCATTCCTCGGAGGTCACGCCTTCGACGGACAGTTCGTTGCGGATGCGATCGAGGTCAGCACCTGGCTTGTCGATCTTGTTCACCGCGACCACCAGCGGAACGCCAGCTGCCTTGGCATGCTGAACGGCCTCGCGGGTTTGCGGCATCACGCCGTCGTCCGCCGCCACCACCAGGATGACGATGTCGGTCGCCTTGGCACCACGTGCACGCATCTGAGTGAAAGCTGCGTGGCCCGGGGTGTCGAGGAAGGTGACCATGCCGCGGTCGGTTTCCACGTGGTAGGCACCGATGTGCTGGGTGATACCACCGGCTTCGCCAGCGGCAACCTTGGCACGACGGATGTAGTCGAGCAGCGAGGTCTTACCATGGTCAACGTGACCCATGACAGTAACCACCGGCGCACGCGACTCGGCCTGGCCTTCGAATTTCAGCGATTCGGCCAGGGAGTCTTCCAGGGCGCTATCGCTGACCAGGGTGACCTTGTGGCCCAGCTCTTCTGCGATCAGCTGAGCGGTTTCCTGGTCGAGCACCTGGTTGATGGTAACCGGGGTACCCATCTTGAACATGAACTTGACGACTTCAGCGCCCTTGACGGACATCTGGTTGGCCAGTTCGGAGACCGTGATGGTCTCGCCGATGGTCACGTCACGAATGACGGGGCCGGTCGGGTTCTGGAAGCCATGCTGGTTACGCTTCTTCAGCTTGCCCTTGCCACCACGACCGCGACGAGCGCCATCGCTCTCTTCGTCGGTGGTACGCGGAGCAGCACGCGGAGTCGGCGCCTTTTCCTTTTCCTTCACCTTGACCTTGATCGACACACGAGGCGCCTCGCCACGACGACGATCGTCATCGCGAGTACGGCTTTCGTTGCGACGGGTCTCGTCCTTCTTGCGCTCGGCAGCACGGGCTGCAGCGTCTTCGGAGGCCGGGGCGTCGGCGACTACCGGAGCCGGAGCAGCGGCAGGTGCCTGCTCTGGCTTGGCGGCAGGCGCAGGAGCGGCTACAGCAGAGTCGGCTGCCTGACGGCGAGCCTGATCTTCGTTGCGCTGGCGGACTTCGGCATCAACCTTGTCACGAACGGCGTTTTCAGCCGCGCGGCGCTCTTCCACTTCACGCTTCTGCTCAGCCTGGACTTCTTCCGGGCTGCGCTGCACGAATACTTTCTTCTTGCGTACTTCTACGCTAATGCTCTTGCTACCGGCGACACGCAGGGTGCTGGTGGTTTTGCGCTGCAAGGTAATCTTGCGCGGCTCTTCCGCCTTGCTCTTGTGGCTGCTTTTCAAATGAGTCAGCAGGGTCTGCTTCTCATTGTCGGTCACTACCTGACCGGCGTCGGTGTGCGGCAGACCTGCCTCACGCATCTGCTGCAGCAGGCGCTCTACCGGTGCCTCGACCTCTTGGGCCAGTTCTTTCACCGTGACTTGCGTCATGCACTTCTCTCCTCAGGCCGCGCCTAATTACTCGAACCAATGGGCTCGGGCGGCCATGATCAACTTGCCGGCACGCTCTTCGTCGATGCCGTCGATGTCGAGCAGATCGTCGATCGACTGCTCGGCCAGGTCTTCGCGGTTAACCACGCCGCGCACCGCCAGTTCAGCCGCCAGGTCCTTGTCCATACCCTCAAGAGAGAGCAGGTCTTCGGCCGGGTGGGCGTCTGCCAGTTTTTCTTCGGTAGCGATGGCCTTGGTCAACAAACGGTCCTTGGCTCGAGCGCGGAGCTCATTGACGATATCTTCGTCAAAGCCATCGATGTTGAGCATTTCTTCCAACGGTACGTAGGCAATTTCTTCGAGGCTGGTGAAGCCTTCGTCGACCAGCACTTGGGCCAGCTCCTCGTCGACTTCCAGTTCATCGATGAAATTGCGCAGGATGTCACCTGTTTCGGCCTGCTGCTTGGCCTGAATGTCCTTCTCGGTCATCACGTTCAGGGTCCAGCCGGTCAACTGACTGGCAAGACGAACGTTCTGACCGCCACGGCCAATGGCCTGGGCCAGGTTATCCTCGGCGACGGCGATGTCCATGGCATGGGCATCTTCATCAACGATGATCGCCGCGACTTCGGCCGGCGACATGGCGTTGATGACGAACTGCGCCGGGTTATCGTCCCACAGGACGATATCCACACGCTCACCACCCAACTCCCCGGATACAGCTTGGACGCGCGAACCACGCATGCCGATACAGGCGCCTTGCGGGTCGATGCGCTTGTCCTTGGAGCGGACGGCGATCTTGGCTCGCGAACCCGGATCACGGGAGGCAGCCATGACTTCAATGAGGCCCTCGGCAATTTCCGGCACTTCAATGCGGAAAAGCTCGATCAGCATCTGTGGCGCGGTGCGCGACAGGATCAGCTGAGGACCACGGTTTTCAGTGCGAATTTCCTTGAGCAGTGCACGCAGGCGCACACCCACACGGAAGGTTTCGCGCGGAATGATATCTTCGCGGGCCAGCAAGGCCTCTGCGTTGTTGCCCAGATCAACGATGACGTTGTCGCGGGTAACCTTTTTAACGGTACCGGAAATGATCTCGCCTACGCGTTCGCGGTAGGCATCGACCACCTGGGCACGCTCGGCCTCACGGACCTTCTGTACGATGACCTGCTTGGCGGTCTGAGCGGCGATACGACCGAACTCGATGGACTCGATCTTCTCCTCGATCACGTCACCAATCTTGGCTTCCGGATGAGTGTCCTTGATCTTGTCCAGCCAGGTTTCGATCGCCGGATCATCAAGATCGGATTCATCGACCACGGTCCAGCGACGGAAGGTCTCGTAGCTACCGGTGTGACGGTTGATTTCCACACGCAGATCGACTTCGTCTTCAAAACGTTTTTTGGTCGCAGTGGCCAGGGCCACTTCCAGCGCTTCGAAAATGACGCCGGGCGGTACACCTTTTTCGTTGGATACCGATTCAACAACCAGCAGTACTTCTTTGCTCATCGTACGCCTCGCCTTGCGCAAGCCATTGGGCCCGGATAGTCCGCCGGGCCCGGCACGTCTCAGTCAAAACTGGGAATAATATTGGCCTTGTCGATCGAGTCGATCGGCAACAGGAACTCTTGATCGTCCACCTGGACCACCACATCCTGCTCCTCCACACCGCGGAGAAGGCCCTGGAAGTTACGACGACCCTCGAAGGGTGAGCGCAGCTTGATCTTCACTTGTTCGCCGGCATGCGAGGCAAACTGTTCAAGCGTGAACAGCGGGCGTTCCATGCCAGGAGAAGAAACCTCTAGGGTATATTCAGAGCTGATCGGATCTTCCACATCGAGAACGCTGCTGACCTGACGGCTGACTTCTGCGCAGTCGTCCACCAGAATCCCGCCTTCCTTGTCGATGTAGACACGTAATACCGAATGCTTGCCCTGGGAGACGAATTCAATCCCCCAGCATTCGAAGCCCAGCCCCGTGACCACCGGGGCCAACAAGGCCTGCAACTGTTCTAGCTTGCTCGACACCTGAACCCCCTCGTGCATGCTGTGCAAATGAAAAATGGGCGAAGCGCCCATCCCTGAAAGCGCCGTTGGACAACGACGCCGAAACTGTTCGGTTAGCAAAAAGCCCCTGAAAAGGGGCTCCGCTGAAGCTGGTTGCGGGGGCTGGATTTGAACCAACGACCTTCGGGTTATGAGCCCGACGAGCTACCAAGCTGCTCCACCCCGCGACAAAGCTGGGGCGAAAGTATAAGACCGAACCCCATTGAGGGTCAAATCCAAACGTTCACCTACAAGAAAGCCCGCTAAAGCGGGCTCTCAAGCTTCAATTGGTACCGAGAAGGGGACTCGAACCCCTACACCCTATGGGCACAACCACCTCAAGGTTGCGTGTCTACCAATTCCACCACCTCGGCAATACTACTATTTGAAACCCGTTACTTCTGCTCTTGAGCCGGAGGAGGTACATCACCCGTATTATTGGTGGTTTCGCTCTTCTGCTGCTGGAGCACCGGTACATCATCATTAACTGCCGGCTTCTGCTGCTCTTTCACTTCTAGCACTGCTGGATCTGGAAGACCTGCTTGGCTAAGCTGGTGAGCTTGTTGCTTCGCGAAGTATCCTAACCCAAGTGCTGTCAAAAAGAAAGTGGCAGCGAGTATAGCAGTGAATTTACTTAGGAACGTTGCAGAGCCCTGGCTCCCGAACACGGTATTAGAAGCACCCGCGCCGAAAGATGCACCTGCTTCGGCACCCTTACCCTGTTGCAACAGTACCAGCACTACAAGCGACAGCGCTGCCAACAGATGAAAAACAACGATGACTGTTTCCAGCATTTGTTCAGTTTCCTGCGGCGCGACAAATTGCACCGAATTCGTCTGCGTTCAGGGAAGCCCCACCAATGAGACCCCCATCGATATCCGGCATGCCGAACAGTTCGGCCGCATTGGCCGCCTTCACGCTGCCGCCGTAGAGCAGCTGCACCTTCGCAGCCACTTCAGCATCTTCTGCCGCCAGCTGGCCGCGGATGGCGGCGTGCACATCCTGGGCCTGCTGTGGCGTGGCCGTCAGGCCGGTGCCGATGGCCCATACAGGCTCATAGGCAATTACTGCATTGGCAAAAGCCTTAACACCGAATGCTTCGATGATACTGCTTAGTTGACGCCCGACAACTTCAAGCGTCTTGCCAGCCTCACGCTCTTCAAGGGTTTCCCCGATGCAAAGCACTGGCTTCAAACCTTTGGCCTGGGCCGCTGCAAACTTGCGATTGAGTACCTCGTCGGTTTCACCAATGATCTGGCGACGCTCCGAGTGACCAACCAACACCAACTTGCAACCTGCTTCAACCAGCTGCTCCGGAGCAACTTCCCCGGTCAGCGCACCCTGTTCGGGTTGTACAGCAGAATTCTGTGCGCCGACAGTAATTTCTTTACCTGCCAGGCCATCAATCACTTGATTGATGAACAAAGCCGGTGGAAACACCGCGACTTCCACTCCGCTCGGCAAGGCGAGATTGCTCAAGCCTTCGGTCAGCTCAGCGACGCTAGCGCGGGTACCGTGCATCTTCCAGTTACCAGCTACCATAGGGCGACGCATGCTTTACCTCGTCGGTCAAAGTGGGCGCAGATCTTACCCAACCAGATCTGCGCTGGCAAGCGCCTTCAGACACAAACTTCGCTGACCAGCTTGGCCAGTGCTTCAGCGTGCGTGCGCACCTGGTTTTCGTCTTCGCCCTCGACCATGACCCGCACCAGCGGCTCGGTACCGGACTTGCGCAACAGAACACGGCCGCGGCCCGCCAAGGCTTCGGTCACATTGGCACTGGCTTCCTTGACTGCAGGGTGCTCCAGCGGGTCGACCTTGCTCGCGCCGAAGCGCACGTTGATCAGCACCTGCGGGCACTTGCGCAGGGCCTGACGGGCCTGCGCCAGGGTTTCACCACGGCGCTTGAGCGCCATCAGCACCTGCAGCGCGGCAATGATCGCGTCACCGGTGGTGGTGTGGTTGCAGCACACGACGTGGCCGGAGTTTTCACCACCGACCAGCCACTCACGCTCCAGCAGCTCGGCCATGACGTAACGATCACCGACCTTGGCCCGCACGAACGGGATATCCAGGTCCTTCAGCGCAAGCTCCAGGCCCAGGTTGCTCATCAGCGTACCTACTACCCCGCCCTGCAGCTTGCCACGGTCGTGCAGGTCGCGGGCGATGATGAACAGCAGCTCGTCACCGTCGACGATGGCGCCGGTATGGTCGACCATCAACACGCGATCGCCGTCACCGTCGAAGGCAATGCCCAGGTCGGCATGACCAACCAGCACGGCGGCCTGCAGCGATTCGATATGGGTCGAGCCACAACCTTCGTTGATGTTCAGGCCGTCCGGCTGCGCATGCAGCACGGTCACGTCCGCACCCAGCTCGCGGAACACGCTTGGCGCAACCTTGTAGGTGGCACCGTGGGCGCAATCGACCACAAGCTTCAGGCCGTCGAAGCTGGTGCTGCTAGGCACGCTGCTCTTGCAGAACTCGATGTAACGGCCGGCAGCATCGTTGATGCGTGAAACCTTGCCCAGCTTACCCGAGTCGACAACGGTCATCGGCTGGTCGAGCAGCTCTTCGATCATCAGCTCGACTTCGTCCGGCAGCTTGGTGCCCTGGCCCGAGAAGAACTTGATGCCGTTGTCTTCGTGCGGGTTGTGCGAGGCACTGATGACAATGCCCGCCTGGGCGTGGAAGGTGCGAGTCAGGTAGGCGATGGCCGGCGTAGGCATTGGCCCCAGCAGCATGACGTCGGCACCTGCCGCGGCCAGACCGGCTTCGAGCGCGGACTCGAACATGTAGCCGGAGATACGCGTGTCCTTGCCCACCAGCACCCGGCAATGCCCCTGCTTGCGGAAGGCCATGCCGGCCGCCCAGCCAAGCTTCAGCATGAAGTCAGGCGTGATCGGGAATTCGCCGACGCGGCCACGAATGCCGTCGGTACCAAAGTATTTTCTGCTCATAGGGACTCCAATGTTCTTATTCGGCGTTTTGCACCGCAGCAATCATGCGTACCACATCGACAGTTTCGGCCACGTCATGGACACGAAGGATACTCGCCCCCTTGGTCATGGCCAACGCCGCCAGCGCAAGGCTGCCGTACAAGCGCTCGCCGACCGGACGATCCAGCGTCAGGCCGATCATGCTCTTTCGTGAAACACCCACCAGCAGCGGGCGCCCAAGGCGATAGAGCGCTTCCATGTGCTTGAACAGGCTCAGGTTGTGCGCCAGTGTCTTGGCGAAACCAAAGCCCGGGTCAAGGATGATTCTGTTCGCGTCGATGCCCGCTGCAGCGCAGGCGGCCATCCGCTGTTCAAGATAACGCGTAACGTCGGCGGTCACATCTTCGTAATGCGGGTCGTCCTGCATGTTACCCGGCTCGCCACGCATGTGCATGAGGCACACCGGCAACCCGGTGTCCGCAGCGGCGTCCAGGGCGCCATCACGCTCCAGGCCCCGGACGTCATTGATCAGCCCGGCACCGAGGCGCGCCGATTCACGCATGACGGCAGGTGTCGAGGTATCGACCGAAATGACCACATCGAGGCGGCTA
This sequence comes from Pseudomonas putida W15Oct28, assembly GCF_000708715.2. Lineage (GTDB taxonomy): Bacteria > Pseudomonadota > Gammaproteobacteria > Pseudomonadales > Pseudomonadaceae > Aquipseudomonas > Aquipseudomonas putida_R. The sequence goes on from NZ_JENB01000041.1 coordinate 20,914, forward strand.
TTGATTGCCTCGACCATCGGCGCCACACGTTCCAGTTCCTCGGTCACCGATACCGCCCGCGCGCCGGGGCGCGTGGACTCACCACCGATGTCGATCAGCGTGGCGCCGGCGGCAGCCATCGCTTCGGCATGGCGCAGGGCCTCGTCACGCTGACTGAAGCGCCCACCATCGGAGAAGGAATCGGGGGTGATATTGAGAATACCCATCACATGGGTACGCGACAAATCAAGAACCCGGTTGCCGCAAGGCAACCGGGTCGGGTACTGCACTGAGCTCATAGACGCCCTTAGAGTTGAGCAGCCGGGCCGCCAATTGGCGATTCAGGGCGATCATCCTGGGCAGTAGGGGTGCCCGAATGCTTGTCATCGTCCCAATCACGCGGTTCGCGTGGCGTACGGCCAGCCATGATGTCATCGATCTGATCGGCATCAATGGTCTCATACTTCATCAGCGCTTCGGTCATCGCTTCGAGCTTGTCGCGATTCTCGACCAGCAACTGCTTGGCCGTGGCGTAGCACTGGTCGATGATGCTGCGCACTTCGGAGTCGATCAGCTTGGCAGTCTCGCCGGACACGCTGGCGTGCTGACTGCCCGCGCTACGGCCGAGGAACACCTCACCCTCTTCTTCTGCATACATCAGCGGGCCGAGCTTTTCCGACAAGCCCCACTTGGTCACCATGTTACGGGCGATCTGGCTGGCCCGCATGATGTCGTTGGAAGCACCCGTGGTGACGCCGTCGAAGCCCAGAGTCATCTCTTCGGCGATACGGCCGCCGTACAACGAGCAGATCTGGCTGATCAGCGCACGCTTGGACAGGCTGTAGCGGTCTTCTTCCGGCAGGAACATGGTCACGCCCAGGGCACGACCGCGCGGAATGATGGAAACCTTGTAAACCGGGTCGTGCTCAGGCACCAGGCGACCAACGATGGCATGACCTGCCTCGTGGTAGGCCGTGTTGCGCTTTTCTTTCTCGGACATGACCATCGACTTGCGCTCGGCGCCCATCATGATCTTGTCCTTGGCCAGTTCGAATTCTTTCATTTCGACCAGGCGCTTGTTGGAACGCGCGGCAAACAGCGAGGCCTCGTTGACCAGGTTGGCCAGGTCGGCACCCGAGAAGCCAGGAGTACCACGGGCAATGACCGCCGGGTTGACGTTTTCGCCGACCGGCACCTTGCGCATGTGCACCTTGAGAATCTGTTCGCGACCGCGGATGTCTGGCAGGCCCACCACCACCTGGCGGTCGAAACGGCCAGGACGCAGCAGTGCCGGGTCGAGTACGTCGGGACGGTTGGTGGCGGCGATGACGATGATGCCATCGTTCATTTCGAAGCCGTCCATCTCTACCAGCAACTGGTTGAGGGTTTGCTCACGCTCGTCGTGACCACCGCCCATGCCGGCGCCACGGTGGCGACCAACGGCGTCGATCTCGTCGATGAAGATGATGCACGGGGCGTGCTTCTTGGCCTGCTCGAACATGTCGCGCACACGGCTGGCACCTACACCGACGAACATTTCCACGAAGTCCGAACCGGAAATGGTGAAGAACGGTACTTTCGCCTCGCCCGCAATGGCCTTGGCCAGCAGGGTCTTACCGGTACCGGGCGGGCCTACCATCAGCACACCGCGCGGGATACGGCCACCCAGGCGCTGGAACTTGCCCGGATCACGCAGGAACTCGACCAGCTCGCCCACTTCTTCCTTGGCTTCGTCGCAACCTGCAACGTCGGCCAATGTGGTCTTGACCTGGTCCTCGGACAGCAGGCGCGCCTTGCTCTTGCCGAAACTCATCGGCCCGCCCTTGCCACCCGCGCCGCCTTGCATCTGGCGCATGAAGAACATGAACACGGCAATGATCACCAGGATCGGGAAGCTGGCTACCAGCAACTGCGTCCAGATGCTCTGCTGTTCTGGCTGCTTGCCTTCGACAACCACGTGGTTGTCGACCAGGTCACCAATCAGGCCATTGTCGGTAATGGCCGGGCGCACGGTCTTGAAGTTGTCGCCGTCGGCACGCTTGCCGGTAATGATGTAGCCGTCGACGGTCACACGCTCGACCTTGCCATCCTTGACCTGCTGGATGAAGTCGGAATAGTTGAGGGTCTGCGGCTCGTTAGGGCTGGAGAAGTTGTTCATCACTGTCACCAGGACAGCTGCGATGATCAACCACAGGATCAGATTCTTTGCCATGTCGTTCAATTCGCTACCCTCTGAGGCCGGCGCACGACGCAGCCGTGCCTCGCATGATATTCATCGCCCTAACTTACTACATTACCTACGCAGCCGCAGGCACCGTCTGTAACCCTTTGTGAAACCTAGACTACACGAAGTTCGGACGATCCAGACGGGAGGGCCGATTGGAAATAACTATCGACCACCCGCAGCACGCTTTTCAAACACCTTTGAAACCTTTGCCCAACAGGTACTGCTCACGGGAACGGTCCCGCGAAGAGGACGGCTTGCGCATTTGCACCTTGTCGAACTTGGTGCGCACATCCTTCAGGTACATATCGAAGCCTTCACCCTGGAAAATCTTGATCAGGAAGTCGCCGCCGGGCTTCAACACGCGGGTTGCCAGATCCAGAGCCAGCTCGCAGAGGAACATGGCGCGCGGCATGTCCACTTCGGGCGTACCACTCATATTGGGGGCCATGTCTGAAATCACAAGGTCTACGTGCGAATCACCGACCGCCGCGAGGATCTGCTGCAGCACTGCGTCATCGGTGAAGTCACCCTGAATGAAGGTCACGTCAGGGATCGAGTCCATTTCCAGGATGTCGGAAGCGATCAAGCGGCCCTGACCACCAATCAGACGACTGGTCACCTGCGACCAGCCACCAGGGGCCGCGCCAAGGTCGATTACACTCATGCCAGGACGGATCAGGCGGTCTTTCTCCTGGATCTCCAGCAGTTTGTAGCTCGCACGCGAGCGGTAGCCATCCTTCTGCGCCTGTTTCACAAAAGGGTCGTTAAAATGCTCTCGCAGCCAGTTTGCGCTGCTTTTGGAACGTTGTACCACGGGGCACCTCGATGATATGCGTCGTGATTGACTGGGCGGAGCCGGTGGCCCTCGGGTAAAATGCCGGTCAATTTTACAGAATCAGACGGAAAGGGTCAGATTATGCCGCTCAATAACGAGCAGAAGAAGCAGTACAAGTCCATTGGTCATGACCTGAAGCCGGTTTTGATCGTTGCTGGCAACGGTTTGAATGAAGGCGTAGTCGCCGAACTGGAACGCGCCCTGGTCGACCATGAGCTGATCAAGGTCGAGATTCGCTCGGAAGACCGCGAAGAACGTGCCGCAACCATTGCAGAACTGTGCAAGGCCGGCCGTGCCGAGCTGGTGCAGACCATCGGCAAGAAAGCGCTGATCTACCGCAAGAACCCACAGCCTAACAAGCAGCTGTCCAATATCCACCGCTACAAGTAACGGTGGCTCCGATCAGTGGCGCGGTTTACGCGCCCTGACCGGTACCGGCTGGGCCACCAGCACGATGCCGGAAAAACCCAGCACCAGGAAACAGAACATCTGCCAGCGCTCGCCGACCGAAATCCCGTAGCGCAAGGTGTAGTACCCCACGCAGGCTGAAAACCCCAGCAACAGCATCTGGCCGCGAAATTGCCGCCACCAGGCCGCCAGGCCGTCTACCCTCGCCAGTACCGCCAGCTGGGTCAACAGCCCAAGCAGCGCCACGCCAATCAACCAGCGGTCGATCTGCCCGGCAATGTCTTGCACCAGCAAGGGTGCCAGACCACTGACCTTGAGCGCAGGCACCAGCCCCACATGGAACACCCACAGGCCACCGACCCAGAAAACCTGGGCCAGTTGCCAGAGGATCCCCTCAAGGGATGGCGCCCGCAGGCGCCGGTCAGATGTGCTGGACTTCGACAATCTCGTACTCGACCGTGCCGCTTGGCGTCTTGATGACGACGATGTCGCCTTCTTCCTTGCCGATAATGGCACGGGCAATCGGCGCGCTTGCCGAAAGCTTGCCGAGCTTGATGTTGGCTTCATCCTCGCCAACGATCTGGTATTTCACCCGCTCGTCGGTTTCGGTATTGGCCAGCTCTACGGTGGTGCCGAAGATGACCTTGCCGGTATGGGCAATGGTGGTCACGTCGATCACGACCGAATTCTGCAGACGGCCTTCGATATCGCGGATACGCGCCTCGACCATGCCCTGCTCTTCGCGGGCGGCATGGTATTCGGCGTTTTCCTTGAGGTCGCCCAGTTCGCGCGCTTCACCGATCGCCTGGCTCAGGCGCGGGCGCTCGGTCTTGCTCAGGAACAGGTGCTCCTCTTCCAGGGCGCGAGCGCCCTGGACGGTCATCGGGTACTTGGTAATGCTCATGCTTTCATTCCTGCATGCAGATCTTGCAGGCGACGAACGGTCTTTTCAGGACCAAATTTCAGCGCCTCGCAGATGGCTTCACCGGCCGCAATGGTGGTGGTGCAGTAAATCTTGTGCTGCAGCGCATTGCGACGAATCGAGTAGGAATCGGCAATCGACTGGCGGCCTTCGGTGGTGTTGATGATCAGCGACACTTCGTCGTTCTTGATCATGTCGACCACGTGCGGGCGACCTTCGGTCACCTTGTTCACACGGCGCACTTTCAGGCCAGCCGCCTCGATAACCTTGGCGGTGCCAGCAGTTGCAACCACTTCGAAGCCCAGGGCGATCAGGTCGCGGGCAACGCCAGCCACTTGCGGCTTGTCGTCGTCACGCACGCTGATGAACGCGGTACCACCGGTCGGCAGCACTTCGCTGGCACCCATCTGGGCTTTGGCGAATGCTTCACCGAAGGTGTCACCGACACCCATGACTTCACCGGTCGATTTCATCTCAGGGCCGAGGATCGGGTCAACCCCCGGGAACTTGGCGAACGGGAAGACGGCTTCCTTGACGCTGTAGAAGTTCGGGATGATTTCCTGGGTGAAGCCCAGCTCTTTCAGGGTTTTGCCGGCCATTACGCGGGCGGCGATCATGGCCAGGGAGGTGCCGATGCACTTGGACACGAACGGCACGGTACGCGAGGCGCGCGGGTTGACTTCGATCACGTAGATCTTGTCGCCCTGCAGGGCCAGCTGCACGTTCATCAGGCCGACAACGCCCAGTTCCAGGGCCATTTTGGCGACCTGTACGCGGACTTCGTCCTGCACATCCTTGCTCAGCGAGTAAGGTGGCAGCGAGCATGCCGAGTCACCGGAGTGAACACCGGCCTGTTCGATGTGCTGCATGATGGCGCCGATCACGACGTCAGTGCCGTCGCACACCGCATCCACGTCCATCTCGATGGCGCAGTTGAGGAAGTGGTCGAGCAGTACCGGGCTGTCGTTCGACACCTGTACCGCTTCACGCAGGTAGCGCTTGAGCTCGTCCAGTTCGTAGACGATTTCCATCGCGCGGCCGCCCAGTACGTACGACGGGCGCACCACCAGCGGGTAGCCGATGCCGCCAGCAGCGCGGATGGCTTCTTCTTCGCTGCGCACGGTGGCGTTTGGCGGCTGCAGCAGGTTCAGGCGCTGAACCATCTGCTGGAAGCGCTCACGGTCTTCGGCACGGTCGATGGCGTCCGGGCTGGTACCGATAATCGGTACGCCGGCCTCTTCCAGGGCACGCGCCAGTTTCAGCGGGGTCTGGCCACCGTAGTGGACGATCACGCCTTTCGGCTTCTCGACGCGGCACACTTCCAGCACGTCTTCCAGCGTCAGCGGCTCGAAGTACAGGCGGTCGGAGGTGTCGTAGTCGGTGGAGACGGTTTCCGGGTTGCAGTTGACCATGATGGTCTCGTAACCGTCTTCACGCAGCGCCAGGGCAGCGTGTACGCAGCAGTAGTCGAACTCGATACCTTGGCCGATACGGTTCGGGCCGCCACCCAGGATCATGATCTTGTCGCGGGTCGACGGGTTGGCCTCGCACTCTTCCTCGTAGGTGGAGTACAGGTAGGCGGTGTCGGTGGCGAACTCGGCGGCGCAGGTGTCGACGCGCTTGTACACCGGGAACACTTCCAGCTTGTGGCGGTGACGGCGCAGGTTCTTGTCGGTGATACCCAGCAGCACGGCCAGGCGTTGGTCCGAGAAACCTTTGCGCTTGAGGCGCAGCATCAGGCTCTTGTCGATCGACGACAGGGCCAGGGTCTTGACCTTCTCTTCTTCCTTGATCAGATCTTCCATCTGCACCAGGAACCACATGTCGATGCCGGTCAGGGCAAAGATTTCTTCGCACTTCATGCCCGAACGCATGGCGTCAGCGACGTACCAGATACGCTCGGCGCCCGGCACGGTCAGCTCGCGCTTGAGGATGCCGGCAGCTTCCGGGCTGGCCAGGTCGACTTTCGGGTCCAGACCGCATGCGCCCACTTCCAGGCCGCGCAGGGCTTTCTGCAGGGACTCCTGGAAGGTACGGCCGATGGCCATGACTTCACCCACGGATTTCATCTGGGTGGTCAGACGGGCGTCGGCTTTCGGGAATTTCTCGAAGGCGAAGCGCGGCAGCTTGGTGACGACGTAGTCGATCGACGGCTCGAAGGAAGCCGGAGTGCGGCCGCCGGTGATGTCGTTCTGCAGTTCGTCGAGGGTGTAACCAATGGCCAGCTTGGCGGCGATCTTGGCGATCGGGAAGCCGGTAGCCTTGGAAGCCAGGGCGGACGAACGCGATACGCGCGGGTTCATCTCGATGACGACCATGCGGCCGGTGTCCGGGCAGATACCGAACTGCACGTTGGAACCACCGGTTTCAACACCAATTTCACGCAGCACCGCCAGCGAGGCGTTGCGCATGATCTGGTATTCCTTGTCGGTCAGGGTCTGCGCAGGAGCAACGGTAATCGAGTCACCGGTGTGCACGCCCATCGGGTCGAAGTTTTCGATCGAGCAGACGATGATGCAGTTGTCCTTTTTGTCGCGGACCACTTCCATCTCGTACTCTTTCCAGCCGATCAGCGATTCGTCGATCAGCAGCTCTTTGGTCGGCGACAGGTCCAGACCACGGGTGCAGATTTCTTCGAATTCTTCACGGTTGTAAGCGATACCACCGCCAGTGCCACCCATGGTGAACGACGGGCGAATGATGCACGGGAAGCCGAGCTTTTCGAGGACCGCATAGGCCTCTTCCATGCTGTGGGCGATACCCGAGCGCGGGCATTCCAGGCCGATGTCTTTCATGGCCTTGTCGAAGCGCGAGCGGTCTTCAGCCTTGTCGATGGTGTCGGCGTTGGCACCGATCATCTCTACGCCGAACTTCTCCAGAACGCCGTGGCGCTCCAGGTCCAGGGCGCAGTTCAGTGCGGTCTGGCCACCCATGGTCGGCAAAACGGCGTCCGGGCGCTCTTTCTCGATGATCTTGGCCACCGACTGCCACTTGATCGGCTCGATGTAGGTGGCGTCGGCCATGGAGGGGTCGGTCATGATGGTGGCTGGGTTGGAGTTCACCAGGATGACGCGGAAACCTTCCTCGCGCAGGGCCTTGCAGGCCTGGGCGCCGGAGTAGTCGAATTCACAGGCCTGGCCGATCACGATCGGGCCGGCACCGAGAATCAGGATGCTTTTGATGTCTGTACGTTTTGGCATGGTGGTCACTCAAATCCGGGGTCAGTCGGCAAGCCGCTTTGAACAATCTGGGTCAGGCGCTTCCGGGCGCGGCGCGAGCCGGCCCGGGGCCTTGAAGCAGGATGCTCAGCGGCGCTTGGCCATGGCATCGGTGAAACGATCGAACAGTGGCGCGACGTCGGTCGGGCCAGGGCTCGCTTCAGGGTGGCCCTGGAAGCTGAACGCGCTCTTGTCGGTGCGCTCGATACCCTGCAGGGTGCCGTCGAACAGCGACTTGTGGATGGCGCGAACGTTGCCCGGCAGGGTGGCTTCGTCAACCGCAAAACCGTGGTTCTGGCTGGTGATCATGACCACGCCGCTGTCCAGGTCCTGGACCGGGTGGTTGGCACCGTGGTGGCCATGGCCCATTTTCACGGTCTTGGCGCCGGAGGCCAGGGCCAGCAGCTGGTGGCCGAGGCAGATGCCGAATACCGGAATCTCGGTTTCGAGGATTTCCTTGATTGCCTGGATGGCGTAGTCGCACGGCTCAGGGTCACCAGGGCCGTTGGACAGGAACACGCCGTCCGGGTTGAGTGCCAGCACTTCGCTGGCCGGGGTCTGGGCCGGCACCACGGTCACGCGGCAGCCACGGGCAACCAGCATGCGCAGGATGTTCAGCTTGACGCCGTAGTCGAAGGCGACCACGTGGTAAGGCAGGTCGGCAGCTTCGATGGTCGGGTGGCTGTCGGTTTTCAGTTCCCACACGCTGGAGCGCCACTCGTAGCGTTCCTTGGTGGAAACGACCTTGGCCAGGTCCATGCCCTTCAGGCCCGGGAAACCACGGGCAGCGGCGATGGCGGCTTCTTCGCTGATGTTGTCACCGGCGAGGATGCAACCGTTCTGGGCGCCCTTTTCACGCAGGATACGGGTCAGGCGACGGGTGTCGATGCCAGCGATGGCAACGACGTTGTTGGCCTTGAGGTATTCAGGCAGCGACTGGGTGTTACGCCAGTTGCTGGCCAGCAGCGGCAGGTCACGGATGACCAGGCCAGCGGACCAGACGCGGTTCGACTCGGCATCTTCCGGGGTAGTACCGGTGTTGCCGATGTGCGGGTAGGTCAGGGTAACGATTTGCTGCGCATAGGAAGGGTCTGTAAGGATTTCCTGGTAGCCGGTCATAGCGGTATTGAATACCACCTCACCAACGGTCTGACCGTCGGCACCGATGGCTTCACCGCGAAAAATACTGCCGTCGGCAAGGGCGAGTATGGCTGGCTTTGTCAAGAAGACCTCCCGTAAATCAAGCATGAAAGGGCGATCGCAGGTTGCAAAAAAGCGGAGTGACGTATGGACACGTCACCCCGCTTTCATGTGCTGAATTCAATTCGCTGCGCGCTTTTAGTGGACACACTAAAGCTGTAGCTTACAGAAAAGTGCGTTTTCGGTCTACCGTAGATGTGTCTCTAAAACACAAGATTGCGACAGACTGACATCGGCGGTGGCTTCTTCGCGGGCTCGCCCGCTCCCACAGGACCACCACAGGCCCCGAGACCGGCGCAATACCTGCGGGAGCGGGCAAGCCCGCGAAGAAGCCAACACCGCTCGAACGGCTTAGCGCAGCTCGAGCACGTCCTGCATATCGTACAGGCCAGGCTCGCGCCCATCCAGCCACAGCGCCGCACGCACGGCGCCCTTGGCGAAGGTCATGCGGCTGGAGGCCTTGTGCGTGATTTCCAGGCGCTCGCCTTCGGCAGCGAACAATACGGTGTGATCACCCACCACATCACCGGCACGCACAGTCGCGAAGCCGATGGTCTTGCGATCACGCGCACCGGTCTGCCCTTCGCGGCCATACACGGCCACTTCCTGCAGGTTTCGGCCCAGCGCATTGGCAACCACTTCACCCATGCGCAGCGCAGTACCCGACGGTGCATCGACCTTGTGCCGGTGGTGCGCCTCGATGATCTCGATATCCACATCGTCACCCAGCACCCGCGCCGCCATATCCAGCAGTTTGAGGCTGAGGTTGACGCCGACACTGAAGTTGGCAGCGAACACGATTGGAATGTCCTTGCCCGCCTCGGCCAGCAGCTGCTTCTCCTCGACAGAGAAGCCCGTAGTACCGATGATCATCGCCTTGCCGTGCTTGCGGCAGAACGCCAGGTTCTTGAGCGTGACCGAAGGGTGCGTGAAATCGATCAGCACGTCGAACTCGTCGGCAACCTTGGCCAGGTCATCGGACAGCAGCACACCGATCCGGCCGAGGGCCGCCAACTCACCGGCGTCAGCCCCGACCAGCGAGCTGTCAGGGCGATCGATCGCCGCCGTCAGGCCGGCACCCGGGGTTTGCTGCACAGCCTCGATCAGGGTCTTGCCCATCCGCCCTGCCGCGCCCATCACTGCAATACGTCGCATAGCCTTTTCCTTGTCAGAGATCGCCGAAGAAGCGCTTCACGCCATCGAACCAGCCACTGGCCTTGGGCGAGTGAGAGCTGTCGCCTTCCAGCGAGTCGCGCAGCTCTTCGAGCAGCTCGCGCTGACGGCGGCTGAGGTTAACCGGGGTTTCCACCGCCACACGGCACAGCAGGTCGCCCGCACCACCACCGCGCACCGGCGCCACACCCTTGCCACGCAGACGGAACTGCTTGCCAGTCTGGGTGCCTTCCGGAATCTTCAGCTTCACGCGACCATCGAGGGTCGGCACTTCCAACTCGCCACCCAGGGCGGCATCTGTATAGCTGATGGGCACTTCGCAGTACAGGTGCTTGCCATCGCGCTGGAAGATCTCGTGCTCACGCACGCTGATCACCACGTACAGGTCGCCAGTCGGGCCACCATGAGTACCAGCCTCGCCCTCGCCCGACAGGCGGATGCGGTCGCCGGTATCGACACCTGCCGGCACCTTGACCGACAGCGTCTTGTATTCCTCGACACGGCCTTCGCCGTGGCACGAGGTGCACGGGTCGGTAATGATCTTGCCTTGGCCATGGCAGCGCGGGCAGGTCTGCTGCACCGAGAAGAAGCCTTGCTGCATGCGCACCTGGCCGATGCCGCCGCAGGTCGGGCAGGTCGACGGGGTCGAACCCTTCTTGGCACCGGAACCGTCGCAAGGCTGGCAGTTGACCAAGGTAGGCACGCGGATACTGACCGTGGTGCCACGCACCGCTTCTTCCAGGTTCAGCTCCAGCGTGTAGCGCAGGTCACTGCCGCGCTGGGCACCGCCACGTCCGCCACCGCGGCCGCCGCCGAAGAAATCGCTGAATACATCACCGAAGATGTCGGAGAAGTTGGCGCCACCGAAGCCGGCACCGCCGCCACCCATGCTCGGGTCTACGCCGGCATGACCATACTGGTCGAACGCCGCGCGCTTGCTGGCATCAGACAGTACTTCGTAGGCCTCGTTGGCCTCCTTGAACATGTCTTCCGACTCTTTGTCACCCGGATTGCGGTCCGGGTGGTACTTCATCGCCAGACGGCGATAAGCCTTTTTGAGGTCAGCTTCACTGGCGCCGCGCTCGACACCCAGAACCTCATAGTAATCACGCTTGGACATAGGTCATTTGCACCTTGTTGGGCGTCTGGCATCTGCGCCGCGCCGTCAGCACCCGCCTGCGCCACCAAGGGCCGCTGACAGATGCTGTAAAAATTCTCGAATTCCAGATACGCCAACGCGGGAGCAAGCCCCCGCGCGGCGACATCCTACCAGTTCACCGCCAAACGGCGGTGAACTGGCCGACAACATGCAACGATTACTTCTTGTCGTCGCCTTTTACTTCTTCGAACTCGGCGTCAACCACGTCATCGTGCTTGGCTTCCGGCTCAGCTTGCTGCGCGCCACCCTGAGGCTGTTCGGCCGACTGCTCGGCGTACATCTTCTGGGCAACCGGGGCAGAGACCTTGGACAGCTCTTCGACCTTGGCGTCGATTGCAGCCTTGTCGTCGCCTTTGACGGCGGCTTCCAGGGCAACCACGGCCGCTTCGATGGCAGTCTTCTCTTCAGCAGTGGCCTTGTCGCCAGCGTCCGCGACCATCTTGCGGGTCGAGTGAACCAGCGCGTCACCCTGGTTACGGGCAGCGGCCAGCTCTTCGAACTTGCGGTCTTCCTCGGCGTTGGCCTCGGCGTCACGCACCATGCGCTCGATTTCGTCATCCGACAGGCCGGAGTTGGCCTTGATCACGATCGACTGCGACTTGCCGGTGGCCTTGTCTTTGGCGCTGACGTGCAGGATGCCGTTGGCGTCGATGTCGAAGGTAACTTCGATCTGTGGCACGCCACGTGGAGCCGGTGGAATGTCCGCCAGGTCGAACTTGCCCAGCGATTTGTTCTGCGCGGCCTGCTTACGCTCACCCTGCAGCACGTGAATGGTCACGGCGCCCTGGTTGTCGTCGGCAGTCGAGAACACCTGCGACTTCTTGGTCGGAATGGTGGTGTTCTTCTCGATCAGCGCAGTCATCACGCCACCCATGGTTTCGATACCCAGGGTCAGCGGGCTGACGTCCAGCAGCAGCACGTCCTTCACGTCACCGGCCAGAACAGCGGCCTGAATAGCGGCGCCCATGGCAACGGCTTCGTCCGGGTTGACGTCCTTGCGCGCTTCTTTACCGAAGAAGTCGGCAACGGTTTTCTGCACCAGCGGCATACGGGTCTGGCCACCGACCAGGATCACGTCGTCGATCTTGCTGGCTTCGATGCCGGCATCTTTCAGGGCGATACGGCAAGGCTCGATGGTGCGCTGTACCAGCTCTTCAACCAGCGACTCCAGCTTGGCGCGGGAGATCTTCACGTTCAGGTGCTTAGGACCGGTGGCATCTGCAGTGATGTACGGCAGGTTGACGTCGGTCGACTGAGCAGACGACAGCTCGATCTTGGCCTTCTCGGCAGCTTCCTTCAGGCGCTGCATGGCCAGAGGGTCGCCCTTCAGGTTCATGCCGGACTCTTTCTTGAACTCTTCGACCAGGTAGTCGATCAGCAGCATGTCGAAGTCTTCGCCACCCAGGAAGGTGTCGCCGTTGGTAGCCAGTACTTCGAACTGGTGCTCGCCGTCGACTTCGGCGATTTCGATGACCGAAACGTCGAAGGTACCGCCACCCAGGTCATAAACGATGACAGTGTGGTCGCCCTTGGCCTTGTCCATGCCGTAGGCCAGCGCAGCAGCGGTCGGTTCGTTGATGATGCGTTTTACGTCCAGACCTGCGATGCGGCCGGCGTCTTTGGTCGCCTGACGCTGGCTGTCGTTGAAGTAGGCCGGAACGGTGATGACCGCTTCGGTAACTGGCTCGCCGAGGTAGTCTTCGGCAGTTTTCTTCATCTTTTTCAGCACTTCGGCGCTGATTTGCGGCGGTGCCATTTTCTGGCCGTTCACTTCAACCCAGGCGTCACCGTTGTCGGCCTTGGCGATTTTGTACGGAACCAGTTCGATGTCTTTCTGCACGACCTGCTCTTCGAAGCGGCGGCCGATCAGGCGTTTTACCGCGAACAGGGTGTTGTGCGGGTTGGTAACAGCCTGGCGCTTGGCCGACTGACCTACCAGGATTTCGCCATCGTTGGCGTAGGCCACGATCGAAGGGGTAGTACGCGCACCTTCGGCGTTTTCGATGACTTTGACGTTACCGTTTTCCAGGATGGAGACGCACGAGTTGGTGGTCCCCAGGTCGATACCGATGATTTTGCCCATGTTAACTCTCCCGAAACTTGAATTTGGTTAGCAGCGACTACTTTGGCCAACTGCGGTAATACTTGAAGGCTTGACACCTAGATGGGGTTGCCCCGATGGATTTCAAGCCTTTTCATTGATCGAGGGTTGCGCCGCGCTCGGCGCCTTGCTGACCACCACCATGGCGGGGCGCAGCAGGCGGCCGTTCAGCAGGTAACCCTTCTGGAACACGTTCAGCACGCTGTTTGGCTCGACTTCGGCGCTTTCCTGCATGGCCATCGCCTGGTGGTGCTCAGGGTTGAACGGCTCACCATGCGGGTCGACGACTTCGAGGTTGTAGCGCTTGAGGGTGTCCTGGAACATCTTGAGGGTCAGTTTGACGCCTTCGCGGATGGCCTTGACCTGCTCATCTTCGTCATTGGAATGCGCCAGGGCCAGTTCCAGGCTGTCGATCACCGGCAGCAAGTCGTTGGAGAACTTTTCCAGGGCGAACTTGTGGGCTTTCTCGACATCCTGCTCGGCACGACGGCGCACGTTCTGCACGTCGGCAACGGCGCGCAGCGCCTGGTCCTTGGCCGCGGCCAGCTGCTCCTCGAGCTCCAGAACACGGGCCTCAGCAGCATTGGCTGCACCGGCTTCTTCGACGTTAAGGTCTTTCTCGTTCAGCTGTTCGTCAGCCATTGGGTCTCTCCTGCGCAATTTTGTGGACTGCGAGCCAGGCTCGCCTGTGATGTCGGCTATATGGGGCCGGAAAAACCAGCTTCAAGGGGCAAGGTGGTTTTCCCGGTCGCAACAGAATCTGCCAAGGGGCATTGGCAGGCCAGAAAAAAGTACTGTATAAATAACCAGATCAGACTTTCGGGAGCCGCCCTCATGCTGGTGCACCTGTCCATTCACAACTACGCCATCGTCGAGCACCTCGACCTCGAAATTGCCCGCGGCATGTCCGTCATCACGGGCGAGACCGGCGCCGGCAAATCGATCATGCTTGACGCCCTCGGCCTGGCCCTGGGCGATCGGGCCGACAGTGGCGTGGTGCGCCCTGGCACCGACAAGGCCGACATCCTCGCCACCTTCGACCTGGTGGACATCCCGGAGGCCCATGCCTGGCTGACCGAACGCGACCTGGACAACGACGGCCCGTGCATCCTGCGCCGGGTCATCACCGCCGAAGGGCGCAGCCGCGGCTACATCAACGGCACGCCGTGCCCGCTGGGCGACCTCAAGGCGCTGGGCGAGCTGCTGATCGATATCCACAGCCAGCACGAGCACCAGTCGCTGCTGAAAACCGACACCCACCGCCGCCTGCTCGACGAATATGCCGGCGCCGTCGACCTGGCCCGCCAGGTGCACCTGGCTGCCAAGCGCTGGAACCAGACCCGCCTGGAGCGCGAGCGCCTGTCCAATTCAGGTGACGAGCAACGTGCCCGCCATCAGTTGCTCAGCTACCAGCTGGAAGAGCTGGACAACCTTGGCCTGGGCGAGCACGAACTGGAGCAACTGGAGCAGGAGCACAAGAACCTGACCAGCGCCGAAGCCCTGTTCGGCATTTGTCGCCAGGTGATCGATCAGTGCAGTGAGAGCGATTCGGGCAACGTACTCAGCGCCCTTACCTCCAGCCTCAACCGGCTGGGCGCTGCCACCCACTCGCCCAAGGCCTTGGGCGAGGCAGCCAACCTGATCGCCAGTGCACAGATCCAGGTAGAAGAAGCCGTGGGCGAGCTCAACCGCTTCCTCGACAACTTCGACGCCGACCCGATGCGCCTGCAGGCGTTGGAAGAACGCCTCGACACCATCTATACACTGGCGCGCAAACACCGCGTGCACCCCACCGAACTGCCTCACCTGCAGCAGCAGTTGATGGAAGAAATCGAAGGCCTGAACGCCAGTGACGAGTCGATTGAGCGGCTGGGCGAAGAACTGGCCGCTTTCGCACAGCATTATAAAGAGCGGGCCCGCGAACTCAGCGCCCTGCGCCAGCAAGCCGCCCAGCAACTGGCGGGCGCCGTCGAGCAGGAAATCCAGCGGTTGGGCATGCCCGGCGGGCGCTTCTGCATCGAGCTGACGCCCACCGAGGGGGCAGACCTGTCACCGCATGGCCTGGAGCAGATCGAACTGCTGGTCAGCGCCAACCCGGGCCAACCGCTCAAGGGCTTGGCAAAGGTAGCGTCGGGGGGCGAACTGTCGCGTATCAGCCTGGCGATCCAGGTGATTACCGCGCAGACATCGCGTATTCCTACCCTGGTGTTCGACGAAGTCGACGTGGGTATCGGCGGCCCTACTGCCGAAATTGTCGGCCAATTGTTGCGCCGCCTGGGCGAGCGCGGCCAGGTGCTGACCGTGACTCACCTGCCACAGGTGGCCGCGCAAGGGCATCACCACCTGTTCGTGCATAAAGTGCGCAACAGCGACACCACCCACACCGCCGTGGCCAGCCTGGGCAAGCGTGAGCGAGTAGAAGAAGTGGCGCGGATGCTTGGCGGTATCGACTTGACCAAGGAATCGTTGGCGCATGCGCGCAAGATGGTCGTGAGCGGCAAGGCCTGAACCCTTCTTTTCCGAGGCAATTCGCGGGCACGCCCGCTCCCACAGGATGATCATGGGATCTGAAAGCTGTGGCTTACCTGTGGGAGCGGGCATGCCCGCGAAGAGGCCAGCATTGACAACACACTTTTCAACCTCTCAGAAAGCACAAAGGCGACCCTAGGGTCGCCTTTGTCATTCATAACGATAAAAAATCGTTACTTCTTCTTACGGACGTACAGGACCAGATTGTGGTCCACCAGCTCAAAGCCATGCTCGGCTACGATTTCGCGCTGGCGCTTCTCGATTTCGGCATCCATGAACTCGATGACTTCACTGGTATCCACGTTCACCATGTGGTCGTGGTGACCGCCATCGGCCAGCTCGAACACTGCGTGGCCGCCGTCGAAGTTGTGGCGAACCACCAGACCCGCTGCTTCGAACTGGGTCAGTACGCGATAGACGGTGGCCAGGCCTACGTCCTCGCCTGCTTCCATCAGTGCCTTGTAAACATCCTCGGCACTCATGTGACGCTGCTCGGTGGAATCGAGCATCTGAAGGATCTTGACTCGAGGCAGGGTCACCTTGAGACCGGCTTTGCGCAATTCGCTATTTTCAACCATGGTCAGCTTTCTCGCCGATGCTGCTTCGCAGCTTCTCTTAATACGGGTATGATCGGGGTTTACGTTGTCCAGCCAAGATAGTGGAAGTCGCCCACCGATGCAAAACACCAAGCTCTTGCTAACCAGCCTCACCCTAGTGGGACTGCTCGCACTCGCCGGTTGCTCGTTTCCCGGGGTTTACAAAATCGACATCCAGCAGGGCAATGTCGTCACGCAGGACATGATAGACCAATTACGCCCGGGAATGACCCGACGGCAAGTAAGGTTTATCATGGGCAACCCGCTGATCCAGGATACTTTCAACACCAATCGTTGGGATTACCTGTACAGCCTGCAGCCTGGTGGCGGTAAACGCCAGCAAGAGCGCATGAGCATTTTCTTCAACGAAAGCGACCAACTGGTCAACTTGTCTGGCGACTTCATGCCAGGCGTCAGCCGCGACCAGGAAATCCTCGGTGGCAGCGGCGACACCTCGGTCAGCCCGGCCAGCGAGCCAGGCCAGACACAGCAGCCAGCAGCTCAGCCTGAAGAAAAACCGGCCAAGCCAGGCTCGGTGGAAGAATCCATCCAGCGCGAAATCGACACCATCGAGACCACCCCGGTCCCGACGCCGGCTCCGCTGGAAACCCGTTAACCGGGAACAGCAGCCGTAAAAAAGCCCGGACCTGGTCCGGGCTTTTTGTTTGCGCCGTATCTGTCAGGCATGCAATTGCTTGGCACGCTGGCAGAAAGCATCGACCAATGTGTTGGCCGCCTGATTGAACAGCGGGCCCAAGGTGGCGCGCACAATCGGCCCGGCATAATCGAAGGACAGGTCCAGGCTGATCTTGCAGGCCTTTTCACCCAGCGGCTTGAACACCCACACGCCATGCAACTGCGTGAACGGCCCTTCTTCAAGGTTCATCTCGATAGACTGCCCCGGCACCAGCACGTTTCGCGTGACGAAGTACTGGCTCATGCCGCCCTTGGCCACCTCGAGCTTGGCGTGCATGTGCGTGTCGCTGGCGTCGATCACCGTCGAGGCCGAGCACCACGGCAGAAACTCTGGGTAGCTGGCCACATCGTTGACCAGATCGTAGAGCGCCTGGGCGGGGTATGGCAGCAGGGCGGAGCGTTGAATATGGGTAGTCATCCAGGCGTCACTTCCAAGGCTGGGTGGCGACGCTTCGCAGCGTGCCGAAAACAGGTTCTGTCACCAAGACAGGCCCGTATTGTCCGGTATTCATTGCAGTGGCTCAAGCACACCGAAATCCCATAGCGGACGACGCACGGACTTGCCTATAATGCCGCCCCTATGGCTAAGCAAAAAAAACATCCGACCGGGACCATCGCGCAGAATAAAAAAGCGCGACACGATTACTTCATCGAACACAAGTTCGAGGCCGGGCTGGTCCTGTCCGGCTGGGAAGTAAAAAGCCTGCGAGCTGGCAAGGCGCACCTCGTTGACAGTTACGTGCTGCTCAAGGACGGTGAGGCCTGGCTGTTCGGCAGCCACATCACCCCGCTGACCACCGCCAGCACCCACGTCATCGCCGACCCGATCCGCACCCGCAAGCTGCTGCTGAACAAGCGCGAGCTCGAGCGGCTGGAAGCGGCTGTAGCGCAAAAGGGCTACACCTGCGTGGCGTTGTCGCTGTACTGGAGCAAGCACCTGATCAAGTGCGAAATTGCACTGGGCAAGGGCAAGAAGGAATTCGACAAGCGCGACACCGTGCGCGAACGCGATTCCAACCGCGAGCTGCAGCGGGTTGTGCGGAACAAAGGCAAGGAAGACTAATTACTCCTTAAGCCTGTTCCGGCCTCTTCGCGGGCGCGCCCGCTCCCACAGGGACCGCACCAGCTTCAAGCCTGGCGCATATCCTGTGGGAGCGGGCGTGCCCGCGAAGAATCCAGCACCGATCTCAACGCCCGCTACGCCGCTCCGCCCGCGCCACCCGCTGCGCCTCTTCGTGTGCCTCTTGCAGCACCTCCTGCACATACAGAATGTGCCGGCTGGACACTTCCCGCGCATCCTCCGCCCTGCCCTCGACAATCGCCAGGTACAGCTCCCGGTGCTGGCTGATCAGCATGTCCCGGGTCTCGGTCCGTTGCTGGTACATGCCACCAATGTTGGTCACCACGTTGCGCTTCAGCAGGTCGAACAAACCACGAATGGTGTGCAGCAGCACCGCGTTATGGCTGGCCTCGGCAATCGCCAGGTGAAAGCGCGCATCGGCCACACCCTCCTCCGCCCGGGTGACTTCATCAACCCTGGTGTAGCAGTCCTGCAACGCGTCGAAGGCCGCCTTCAAGCGCGCCCGGTCCGGCTCGGTGGCACGCTGGGCAGCGTAATAGGCACACGAAGCCTCCAGGGTATGGCGAAATTCAAGCAGGTCGCGCTGCGCCTCGGCACTGTGCTCGAGCAGCTGCAGCAATGGGTCGCTGAAGGTAGAGCCCAGTGACTCGGCAACAAAATTGCCCCCGCCCTGGCGGCTGACCAGCAGCCCTTTGGCCACCAGCTTCTGGATCGCCTCACGCAGTGACGGGCGGGACACGCCGAACTGCTCGGCGAGGGCGCGCTCGGCCGGCAGCCGCTGCCCCGAGGTCAGCGTGCCTTCCAGAATCATCCCTTCCAACCGATCGACGATGTCGTCGGACAGGCGCCGTTGGCGGACCTGATCAAAAACCATCACATGCTCTCCACAAACCCCCCGCAGATTTCAGGGGGCGCCTATTCTCGCCGATCCACGCCGCGCAAACACCCATCAAGCCAGGATTTTCCAAGCGCATCAGGCGCCCGCTCATCGGCACGCGACCAAAGTTTTGCACAGGACAAATTGACACACCCACGACAGCGCTTTTAACCTAGCGCCCAGCCATTGTAAATTGGTCTTACCAATTATCCAATGCCAGTGCTGACCAACAACAATTAGGGGCCACCCCATATGCAAACCTGGCAACAACTCTATAGCCCGCTTGGTAGTCTTGGCCTGTCCGCACTGGCGGCGGTCATCCCTATCGTGTTCTTCTTCCTTGCCCTCGCCGTGTTCCGCCTCAAAGGCCACGTAGCGGGCAGCATCACCCTCGCGCTGTCGATCCTGGTGGCGATCTTCGCCTTTCAGATGCCTGTCGACATGGCCTTCGCCGCGGCGGGTTATGGGTTCCTCTATGGCCTCTGGCCAATTGCCTGGATCATCGTTGCCGCGGTGTTCCTGTACAAACTCACGGTCAAGAGTGGCCAGTTCGAAGTGATCCGCAGCTCGGTACTGTCGATTACCGACGACCAGCGCCTGCAAGTGCTGCTGATCGGCTTCTGCTTCGGTGCCTTCCTGGAAGGCGCGGCGGGCTTCGGCGCCCCCGTGGCAATCACTGCCGCGCTGCTGGTGGGCCTGGGCTTCAACCCACTGTACGCCGCCGGCCTGTGCCTGATCGCCAACACCGCGCCGGTGGCCTTCGGCGCCCTGGGCATCCCGATCATCGTGGCCGGCCAGGTCACTGGCATCGACGCCTTCCACATCGGCGCCATGACCGGCCGACAGCTGCCGCTGCTGTCGTTGTTCGTGCCGTTCTGGCTGGTGTTCATGATGGACGGCCTGCGCGGCGTGAAGGAAACCTGGCCTGCCGCCCTGGTCGCCGGCCTGAGCTTCGCCGTTACCCAGTACTTCACTTCGAACTTCATCGGCCCGGAACTGCCCGACATCACCTCGGCACTGGCCAGCCTGATCTGCCTCACCCTGTTCCTGAAAGTCTGGCAGCCAAAGCGTTCGTTCAGCGAGGCCAAAGGCAGCGTCGGCGCAGCCGTTGTGCAGTCCAGCGGCAGCCAGCCTAGCCCTTACAGCTTCGGCGAAATCTTCAAGGCCTGGTCGCCGTTCCTGATCCTGACCGTACTGGTCACCATCTGGACCCTGAAGCCGTTCAAGGCTGCGTTCGCCCCGGGCGGCGCGATGTACAACTTCGTGTTCAACTTCGCCATCCCGCACCTCGACCAGCTGGTGGTCAAGACCGCACCGATCGTTGCTGCGCCCACTGCCATGCCAGCGGTGTTCAAGCTCGACCCGATCTCCGCCACCGGCACCGCGATCTTCCTCTCGGCGCTGATCTCCATGGCAGTGCTGAAGATCAACTTCAAAACTGGTCTTACCACTTTCAAAGAGACTTTCTGGGAGCTGCGCTGGCCTATCCTGTCGATCGGCATGGTGCTGGCCTTCGCCTTCGTCACCAACTACTCGGGCATGTCTTCGACCATGGCCCTGGTACTGGCTGGCACCGGCGCCGCGTTCCCGTTCTTCTCGCCGTTCCTCGGCTGGCTGGGCGTGTTCCTGACCGGCTCGGACACCTCGTCCAACGCCCTTTTCAGCTCGCTGCAGGCCACCACCGCGCACCAGATCGGGGTCAGCGACACCTTGCTGGTAGCGGCCAACACCAGCGGCGGCGTAACCGGCAAGATGATCTCGCCGCAGTCCATCGCCGTGGCGTGCGCCGCCACCGGCCTGGTGGGCAAGGAGTCCGACCTGTTCCGCTTCACCGTCAAGCACAGCCTGTTCTTTGCCACCATCGTCGGCCTGATCACCCTGATTCAGGCTTACTGGCTGACCGGCATGCTGGTTCATCACTAAAGTGAAAGGGGCCGGGCGCCATTGCGCGCCCGGCAATCCCCACAAGCAACGCTGCGAGAATCCATGATCATTTCTGCCTCTACCGACTATCGCGCCGCGGCCCAACGCAAGCTGCCTCCCTTCCTGTTCCACTACGCCGACGGCGGCGCCTACGCCGAGCACACCCTGCGCCACAACGTGTCGGACCTGGCCGGCATTGCCCTGCGCCAGCGCGTGCTGAACAACATGTCCGAGCTCAGCCTGGAAACCAAGCTGTTCGACGAAACCCTGAGCATGCCGGTGGCCCTGGCCCCGGTCGGCCTCACCGGCATGTACGCCCGCCGTGGCGAGGTGCAGGCGGCGCGTGCAGCGGCGGCCCATGGCATCCCGTTCACCATGTCCACCGTCTCGGTCTGCCCGATCGAAGAAGTGGCGCCAGCCATCAACCGGCCAATGTGGTTCCAGCTGTACGTGCTCAAGGACCGCGGCTTCATGCGCAACGCCCTGGAGCGGGCCAAGGCCGCCGGGGTCAAAACCCTGGTGTTCACCGTCGACATGCCCGTACCCGGCGCCCGCTACCGCGATGCCCACTCGGGCATGAGCGGCCGCAACGGCCCGCTGCGCCGCGTGCTGCAAGCCATGACCCACCCCGAGTGGGCGTGGGATGTCGGCGTGATGGGCCGCCCGCACGACCTGGGCAACATCTCCAAATACCGTGGCAACCCCACCGGCCTTGCCGACTACATCGGCTGGCTGGGCAACAACTTCGACCCGTCGATCTCCTGGAAAGACCTGGAGTGGATCCGCGAGTACTGGGACGGCCCGATGATCATCAAGGGCATTCTCGATGCCGATGACGCCCGCGATGCGGTCAAGTTCGGCGCCGACGGCATCGTGGTGTCCAACCACGGCGGCCGCCAGCTCGATGGCGTGCTGTCCAGCGCCCGCGCCTTGCCGGCGATTGCCGATGCGGTAAAGGGTGACCTGAAGATTCTCGCCGACTCCGGCATTCGCAGCGGCCTCGACGTGGTGCGCATGATCGCCCTGGGCGCCGACACCGTACTGATCGGCCGCGCCTTCCTCTACGCACTTGCGGTGCACGGCGAGGCCGGGGTGAAGAACCTGCTGGAGCTGTTCGAGAAGGAAATGCGCGTGGCGATGGTGCTGACCGGCGCCAAGTCGATCAGCGAGATCACCCGCGACTCGCTGGTACGCGAACTGGGCGCCTGATCGCCTGCAAGAAACACCGCCTGATTGACCCGGGGCATGTGCCGCACAGACGCCACAGCCCCGCGAGGAGACTGCATGAGCTTGCCCGCCGCATTCCTGCGTGATGCCGAGCGCCTGATACCCGCCGAACGCCGCTTCGACGACCCCACGTCCACCCTGGCCTTCGGCACCGACGCCAGCTTCTACCGGCTGATCCCCAAGCTGGTGGTGCGCGTCGAGTCCGAGGACGAAGTGGTCGGCCTGATCAAACTGGCCCAGCGCGAGCGGGTGCCGGTCACCTTCCGCGCTGCGGGTACCAGCTTGTCTGGCCAGGCCATCAGCGACTCGGTGCTGATCGTGCTCGGCGATAACTGGAACGGCCGCGAAATCCGTGGCCAGGGCGAGCAGATCCGCCTGCAACCGGGCGTGATCGGCGCCCAGGCCAACGCCTGGCTGGCCCCCTTCGGCCGCAAGATCGGCCCCGACCCGGCGTCGATCAACGCCTGCAAGATTGGCGGCATCGTTGCCAACAACGCCAGCGGCATGTGCTGCGGCACCGCGCAGAACACCTACCACACCCTGGCAGGCCTGCGCCTGGTGCTGGCCGACGGCACGCGCCTGGACAGCGAAGACCCGGCCAGCGTCGCCGCCTTTGAAAGCAGCCACGCCGAGCTGCTGGAATCGCTGGCCAGCCTGGCCCGCGAGACCCGCGCCAACACCGCGCTGGCCGAGCGCATCCGGCACAAATACCGGCTGAAGAACACCACCGGCCTGTCGCTGAACGCATTGGTGGACTACGACGAGCCGCTGGACATCCTGCAGCACCTGCTGGTCGGCTCCGAAGGCACCCTGGGCTTCATCAGCGCCGTCACCTACGACACCGTGCCCGACCACCCGCACAAGGCCAGCGCCCTGCTGGTGTTCCCCAGCGTCGAAAGCTGCTGTCGCGCGGTGCCCGTGCTCAAGCAGCAGCCGGTTTCGGCCGTGGAACTGCTCGACCGCCGCAGCCTGCGTTCGGTGCAGAACATGCCTGGCATGCCGCTGTGGGTAAAAGGCCTGTCGGACAACGCCTGCGCCCTGCTGATCGAGTCCCGCGCCGCCAGCCAGAGCCTGCTGCACGAGCAACTGCGCCAGGTGATGGCCTCGATTGCAGATTTCCCGCTGGAACAGCAGGTGGACTTCAGCGAAGACCCGGCCGTGTACAACCAGCTGTGGAAAATCCGCAAGGACACCTTCCCCGCCGTCGGCGCCGTGCGCCAGACCGGCACCACCGTCATCATCGAAGACGTGACCTTCCCCGTCGAGCAACTGGCCGAGGGCGTCAACCGCCTGATCCTGCTGTTCGACAAGCACCGCTACGACGAAGCGATCATTTTCGGCCATGCGCTGGAAGGCAACCTGCACTTCGTCTTCACCCAGGGCTTCAACAGCGCCGAGGAAGTCGCCCGTTACCAGGCGTTCATGGACGAGGTGGCGCAACTGGTGGCGGTGGAGTTCGGCGGCTCGCTGAAGGCCGAGCACGGCACCGGGCGCAACATGGCGCCGTTCGTGGAGCTGGAGTGGGGCCATGACGCCTACCAGCTGATGTGGAAGCTCAAGCGCCTGCTCGACCCCAACGGCATCCTCAACCCCGACGTGGTGCTGAGCGAAGACCCAGACATCCACCTGAAAAACCTCAAGCCGCTGCCTGCCGCCGACGAAATCGTCGACAAGTGCATCGAATGTGGCTTCTGCGAACCGGTGTGCCCGTCCAAGGGGCTTACCCTCAGCCCGCGCCAGCGCATCGTCATGTGGCGTGACATCCAGGCCAAGCAACGCGCCGGCATCGATACCCGCGAACTGCGCCGCACCTACCAGTACCAAGGCCTCGACACCTGCGCCGCCACCGGCCTGTGCGCACAACGCTGCCCGGTGGGCATCAACACCGGCGAGCTGGTGAAAAAGCTGCGCAGCCAGGCCGCCGACCACGACAAGACCGCCAACTGGCTGGCCGAGCACTTCCACACCGTATTGGGGGGCGCACGCCTTACCCTCACGGCCGCCAACACTGCACGCAAGCTGCTCGGCGCCCCGCGCCTGGGCCGCCTGAGCGCCTCGCTGAGCAACGCCAGCAAAGGCCGCCTGCCACAGTGGACCCCGGCCATGCCACAACCCCTGCGTCCGATCAGCTTCGGCGCGGCCAGCAACGACGCCCGCCCCCGCGTGGTGTACCTGGCCGCCTGCGTTTCACGGGTGATGGGGCCGGCCTATGCCGACCGCGAGCAAAGCTCGCTGCTGGACAAAACCCGCGGCCTGCTGGAAAAAGCCGGCTACCAGGTGGTGTTCCCCGACAATGCCGACAGCCTGTGCTGCGGCCAGCCTTTCGCCTCCAAGGGTTACCCCGAACAGGCCGAGCACAAGCGCCAGGAGCTGATTACCGCCCTGCTGCACGCCAGCCGCGGCGGCCTTGACCCGATCTACTGCGACACCAGCCCCTGCACCCTGCGCCTGGTGCAAGACCTGGGCGACACCCGGCTCGACCTGTACGACCCGGTGCGCTTCATCCGCACCCACCTGCTCGACCGCCTGGAGTTCACCCCCCAGGACGAGCCGGTAGCCGTGCATGTGACGTGCAGCACCCAGCACTTGGGTGAAAGCCAGGCGCTGATCGACCTGGCACGGCGTTGCAGCAAACAGGTGGTAATCCCCGAAGGTATCCATTGCTGCGGGTTTGCCGGTGACAAAGGCTTCACCACCCCCGAGCTCAATGCCCACGCGCTGCGCAGCCTGAAGGATGCGGTGCAGTATTGCAGCGAAGGCATCTCCACCAGCCGCACCTGCGAGATCGGCCTGTCGAGCCACAGCGGCATCGACTACCACGGCCTGGTCTACCTGGTAGACCGCGTCACCCGCCCACGCAGTATCTGAGCGCTAACGCAAAGCCCTTGGGCAAAATCTGCCGGCTGCTGCAATCTCTGTGGGAGCGGGCATGCCCGCGAACACCGGCGCAGCCGGTGCCATAAACCGCGGCGCCTGTTTCGCGGGCA
>NZ_JENB01000042.1:5000-44831 GCF_000708715.2 Pseudomonas putida W15Oct28
AGCACGAGAAACTTTGTCTGAATATGGGGGGACCATCCTCCAAGGCTAAATACTACTGACTGACCGATAGTGAACTAGTACCGTGAGGGAAAGGCGAAAAGAACCCCGGAGAGGGGAGTGAAATAGATCCTGAAACCGTATGCGTACAAGCAGTGGGAGCCTACTTTGTTAGGTGACTGCGTACCTTTTGTATAATGGGTCAGCGACTTATATTCAGTGGCGAGCTTAACCGAATAGGGGAGGCGTAGCGAAAGCGAGTCTTAATAGGGCGTTTAGTCGCTGGGTATAGACCCGAAACCGGGCGATCTATCCATGGGCAGGTTGAAGGTTAGGTAACACTGACTGGAGGACCGAACCGACTACCGTTGAAAAGTTAGCGGATGACCTGTGGATCGGAGTGAAAGGCTAATCAAGCTCGGAGATAGCTGGTTCTCCTCGAAAGCTATTTAGGTAGCGCCTCATGTATCACTGTAGGGGGTAGAGCACTGTTTCGGCTAGGGGGTCATCCCGACTTACCAAACCGATGCAAACTCCGAATACCTACAAGTGCCGAGCATGGGAGACACACGGCGGGTGCTAACGTCCGTCGTGAAAAGGGAAACAACCCAGACCGTCAGCTAAGGTCCCAAAGTCATGGTTAAGTGGGAAACGATGTGGGAAGGCTTAGACAGCTAGGAGGTTGGCTTAGAAGCAGCCACCCTTTAAAGAAAGCGTAATAGCTCACTAGTCGAGTCGGCCTGCGCGGAAGATGTAACGGGGCTCAAACCATGCACCGAAGCTACGGGTATCACGAGTGAAAAACTCGCACGCCGAAAGACCAAGGTTTCCTGCGCAACGTTAATCGACGCAGGGTTAGTCGGTCCCTAAGGCGAGGCTGAAAAGCGTAGTCGATGGAAAACAGGTTAATATTCCTGTACTTCCAGTTATTGCGATGGAGGGACGGAGAAGGTTAGGCCAGCCTGGCGTTGGTTGTCCAGGTTTAAGGTGGTAGGCTGGAATCTTAGGCAAATCCGGGATTCTAAGGCCGAGAGCTGATGACGAGTTGCCATTAGGCGACGAAGTGGTTGATACCATGCTTCCAAGAAAAGCTCCTAAGCTTCAGATAACTGGGAACCGTACCCCAAACCGACACAGGTGGTTAGGTAGAGAATACCAAGGCGCTTGAGAGAACTCGGGTGAAGGAACTAGGCAAAATGGCACCGTAACTTCGGGAGAAGGTGCGCCGGCGAGGGTCAAGGACTTGCTCCGTAAGCCCATGCCGGTCGAAGATACCAGGCCGCTGCGACTGTTTATTAAAAACACAGCACTCTGCAAACACGAAAGTGGACGTATAGGGTGTGACGCCTGCCCGGTGCCGGAAGGTTAATTGATGGGGTTAGCGCAAGCGAAGCTCTTGATCGAAGCCCCGGTAAACGGCGGCCGTAACTATAACGGTCCTAAGGTAGCGAAATTCCTTGTCGGGTAAGTTCCGACCTGCACGAATGGCGTAACGATGGCGGCGCTGTCTCCACCCGAGACTCAGTGAAATTGAAATCGCTGTGAAGATGCAGTGTATCCGCGGCTAGACGGAAAGACCCCGTGAACCTTTACTATAGCTTTGCACTGGACTTTGAATTTGCTTGTGTAGGATAGGTGGGAGGCTTTGAAGTGGGGACGCCAGTTCTCATGGAGCCATCCTTGAAATACCACCCTGGCAACTTTGAGGTTCTAACTCAGGTCCGTTATCCGGATCGAGGACAGTGTATGGTGGGTAGTTTGACTGGGGCGGTCTCCTCCCAAAGAGTAACGGAGGAGTACGAAGGTGCGCTCAGACCGGTCGGAAATCGGTCGTAGAGTATAAAGGCAAAAGCGCGCTTGACTGCGAGACACACACGTCGAGCAGGTACGAAAGTAGGTCTTAGTGATCCGGTGGTTCTGTATGGAAGGGCCATCGCTCAACGGATAAAAGGTACTCCGGGGATAACAGGCTGATACCGCCCAAGAGTTCATATCGACGGCGGTGTTTGGCACCTCGATGTCGGCTCATCACATCCTGGGGCTGAAGCCGGTCCCAAGGGTATGGCTGTTCGCCATTTAAAGTGGTACGCGAGCTGGGTTTAGAACGTCGTGAGACAGTTCGGTCCCTATCTGCCGTGGACGTTTGAGATTTGAGAGGGGCTGCTCCTAGTACGAGAGGACCGGAGTGGACGAACCTCTGGTGTTCCGGTTGTCACGCCAGTGGCATTGCCGGGTAGCTATGTTCGGAAGAGATAACCGCTGAAAGCATCTAAGCGGGAAACTTGCCTCAAGATGAGATCTCACTGGGATCTTGAATCCCCTAAAGGGCCGTCGAAGACTACGACGTTGATAGGTTGGGTGTGTAAGCGCTGTGAGGCGTTGAGCTAACCAATACTAATTGCCCGTGAGGCTTGACCATATAACACCCAAGCAATAACGTAACCCACAAATATCACATATCCGAATTCGCTGGGCTGTCCATCTGGACATTCTGGCTACAGAATTTCTTGACGACCATAGAGCATTGGAACCACCTGATCCCATCCCGAACTCAGTAGTGAAACGATGCATCGCCGATGGTAGTGTGGGGTTTCCCCATGTGAGAGTAGGTCATCGTCAAGATTCATTTCGCAAAACCCCTATCTGCGCATGCAGGTAGGGGTTTTGTCTTTTCAGCCCAAAAATTTACGGGCTGCGGCAATATTACTGTCACATTGACGTGACTTTCTCTTGCTTGCCCTACGTCAAGACTTTGGTTCGGGGCACTCCTTACCCCGGGCTGAGCGATGCCAGCGTACCGTGCTGCGCATTTCTGGACTTCCACCGTCCCATCACTTGAGGTAGCAAGCAAGATGGCCAAGGCCGCCGATGTCGTTGTGCAATGCCTGGAAAACGAAGGTGTCGAGTATGTATTCGGCATTCCCGGTGAAGAAAACCTCGACCTGCTCGAATCCCTGCGCAAGTCGAAGATCAAGCTGGTACTGACCCGCCACGAGCAGTCTGCAGGCTTCATGGCTGCCACCTACGGCCGTCTGACCGGCAAGACCGGTGTCAGCCTGTCGACCCTCGGCCCTGGCGCCACCAACCTTGTCACAGCCAGCGCCTACGCCTACCTGGGCGGCATGCCGATGATGATGATCACCGGGCAGAAGCCGATCAAGAAGTCCAAGCAGGGCCGCTTCCAGATCATTGACGTGTGCGGCATGATGGACCCCATCACCAAGTACACCCACCAGTTCGCCTCGGCCGACAACATCCCGTCGCGCATGCGCGAAGCCTTCCGCCTGGCTGAAGAAGAAAAGCCGGGTGCGGTACACCTGGAACTGCCGGAAGACATCGCCGCCGAGCAGACCGACGCACTGCCAATTCCACGCAGCCTGCACCGTCGCCCGTTGGCCGAACACGTGGCCATCGAAGCTGCCGTGCAGAAGCTGAAGAACGCCCGCAACCCGATTCTGGTAATCGGTGCCGGCGCCAACCGCAAGATGACCGCCAAGGTTCTCAAGCAGCTGATCGACAAGACCGGAATTCCGTTCATCACCACCCAGATGGGTAAAGGCGTGGTCGATGAGCGTCACCCGCGTTTCCTGGGCAACGCCGCACTGTCGTCGGGTGACTTTGTGCACCGCGCCGTCGAAGCAGCAGACCTGATCGTCAACATCGGCCACGACGTGATCGAGAAGCCGCCATTCTTCATGGTCCGCGGCGGCACCGAAGTCATCCACATCAACTTCCGCTCTGCTGAAGTCGATGCCGTGTACTTCCCGCAGGTGGAAGTGATCGGCGACATCGCCAACGCCGTGTGGCAGATCGGTGAAGCCCTTACCGAGACGTCGCACTGGGACTTCACCCGCCTGATGGCCATACGCGAAGCCAACGAAGCGCAGATCGCCGAAGGCGCCGACGACGACCGCTTCCCGGTCTACCCGCAGCGCCTGGTCGCCGACATCCGTCGCGTACTGCCGTCCGAAGGCATCGTTGCCCTGGACAACGGTATCTACAAAATCTGGTTCGCCCGTAACTACAAGGCGCACAAACCAAACACCGTGCTGCTGGACAACGCCCTGGCGACCATGGGCGCCGGCCTGCCATCGGCGATGGCAGCACACCTGGTACACCCGGACCGCCCGGTGATCTCGGTATGCGGCGACGGCGGCTTCATGATGAACAGCCAGGAGCTGGAAACGGCAGTGCGCCTGGGCATCGTCGGGCGCCTGGAAATCCAGACGGGCGATGGCAAACAGGTCCAGCGGAGCCACCCCGGAATCGATGCGCTCAGGCCACGCCAGGGCATTGGCGATGGGCGTGCGCATGTCCGGGTTACCCAGCTGCGCCAATACCGAGCCGTCCACGTAATCGACCAGGGAGTGAATGACACTCTGTGGGTGCACCACCACCTCGACCTTGGCCGGCGCGGCATCGAACAACCAGCAAGCCTCGATCAGTTCGAGCCCCTTGTTCATCATGCTGGCCGAATCCACGGAAATCTTGCGCCCCATCGACCAGTTGGGGTGCGCACAGGCTTGCTCCGGCGTCACATCGAGCAACGCCTCGACCGGCGTTTCGCGGAACGGGCCACCGGAAGCAGTAAGCAGTATCCGGCGCACGCCAACCGCGCTCAGGCCGCGAGCATAGTCGCCCGGCATGCACTGGAAGATCGCGTTGTGCTCGCTATCGATCGGCAACAGCACGGCGCCGCTGCGCCGCACCGCCTCGATGAACAGCGCGCCGGACATCACCAAGGCTTCCTTGTTGGCCAGCAACACCTTCTTGCCCGCCTCGACGGCCGCCAAGGTAGGGCGCAGGCCGGCGGCGCCGACAATCGCTGCCATCACCGCATCCACTTCGGCCGCCGAAGCCACCTGGCAAAGCCCGGCCTCGCCTTCCAACACCTCGGTGGCGCAGCCGACCGCTGCCAGGTTTTCGCGCAGTCGCACGGCCGCCTCGGCGCTCGGTACTACAGCGAACGCCGGGCGATGGCGCACGCACAGGGCCAGCAACTCGTCGATCCGCGAATACCCGCTGAGGGCGAACACCTGGTAGCGATCAGGGTGGCGCGCAATCACATCCAGCGTGCTCAGGCCGATGGAGCCGGTGGCCCCGAGTACGGTAATACGTTGCGCGCGACTCACATCACACCCCATTCGGCAGCCCACAACAGCACGGCGAAAATCGGGATCGCCGCGGTAAGGCTGTCAATGCGATCGAGCACGCCGCCATGGCCGGGCAGCAGGTTGCTGCTGTCCTTGATGCCGGAACGGCGCTTGAACATGCTCTCTGTCAGGTCACCGACCACCGAGGACATGACCAGCAGCGCGGCACCCAGCAGGCCCAGCAGGATCTGGCCGAAACCCCAGTCGCGGCTGATGCCGACCGCCAAGGTAATTGCCAGGCTGACCGCCAGGCCGCCATACACGCCCTCCCAGCTCTTGCCCGGGCTGACCTGCGGGGCCAGCTTGCGCTTGCCGAAAGCCCTGCCAGAGAAGTAGGCGCCAATATCGGCGGCCCACACCAGCACCATGACCGACAGGATCAGCCAGTTGCCCAGCGGCCAGTGCTTGAGCAGCACCAGCCCCTGCCAGGCCGGCAGCAATACCAGCAGCCCGATCAGCAACCGGCAGGCGGCACTGGCCCACAGCTCGCTGCTACGCGGGTAGGTAAGCACCAGCCAGGTGGCCAACCCCCACCAGATCACCGCAGCTCCCAGCACCCAGGGCGCCAGCTCCGGAAGGATGTACAGCAACATCAGCGCTCCGGCGACCACCGCGGCATAGGCGATGCGCAGCGGCTGGGTCATCAACCCGGCCAGGCGCGCCCACTCCCAGGCGCCAAGGGTCACCACGAAGCCGATAAACAGGGCGAAATCCCCGCCGTTGAGCAGGAAGAAGCCACCCAGCGCAATCGGCAGCAGGATCAGCGCAGTAATGATGCGTTGTTTAAGCATTAAGCACGAGCTCCAGCCTCGACCTGCTCGCTGGTCTTACCAAAGCGGCGCTGGCGCGAAGCGAAATCGGCCAGGGCATTGCGCATGGCCTCGTGTTTGAAGTCCGGCCAGTACAGGTCGGAGAAGTACAGCTCGGCGTAGGCCAGCTGCCACAACAGGAAATTGCTGATGCGGTGCTCGCCACCGGTGCGAATGCACAGGTCCGGCAACGGTAGCTCGCCGGTTGCCAGGCAGGTCTGCAGCAGCCCCGGGGTGATGTCTTCCGGACGCAGGTGCCCGGCTTGCACTTCCCGCGCCAGCCGCTGCGCGGCCTGGGCGATATCCCACTGGCCACCGTAGTTGGCCGCGATCTGCAGGATGAAGCGGTTGTTGCCGGCGGTCAGCGCCTCGGCTTCGCGCATGGCAGCCTGCAGCTCTGGGTGGAAGCGCGAACGGTCACCGATGATACGCAAGCTGATGTTGTTCTCGTTGAGGCGCTTGGCCTCACGCCGGAGCGCCGAGAAGAACAGCTCCATCAGCGCACCGACCTCTTCGGCGGGGCGCTGCCAGTTTTCGCTGGAGAACGCAAACAGGGTCAGTACCTCGACCCCGGACTTGGCACACACCTCGATGACCGCGCGAACGGCGTCGACACCCGCCTTGTGCCCGGCGACGCCGGGCAGCAGGCGTTTTTTCGCCCAGCGGTTGTTGCCATCCATGATGATCGCGACATGACGCGGCACCGAGGACGGCGCCACTGGCTTGGTCTTTTCCATTAAGAAACCCCGGCCTTAGACGGCCATCAGGTCCTTTTCCTTGGCCTTGAAGGCAGCATCGACTTCGGCAACGAACTTGTCGGTCAGCTTCTGGATCTCGTCAGCGGCGCGACGTTCTTCGTCCTCGCTGATTTCCTTGTCCTTGGTCAGCTTCTTCAGGTCGGCCAGGGCGTCGCGGCGCACGTTGCGCACGGCTACCTTGGCATCCTCGCACACGCCGCTGGCCTGCTTGGTGTAGCCCTTGCGGGTTTCCTCGGTCAGGGCTGGCATCGGCACGCGAATGGTGGTGCCGGCGCTGGACGGGTTCAGGCCCAGGTCGGAGGTGAGAATGGCCTTCTCGATGGCAGCGCTGAGGTTCTTGTCGTGAGCGACGATCTTCAGGGTGCGGGCATCTTCGACGCTGATCGCAGCTACCTGGTTCAGCGGCATTTCGCTACCCCAGGCAGTGACCTTGACGCTGTCCAGGATGCTTGGGTGGGCACGACCGGTACGGATCGCCGCCAGGTGACGACCCAGCGCCTCGATGGACTTGCCCATGCGGTCCTGGGCGTCTTTCTTGATAGCGTTGATCATTTTTGAACTTCCTCGATCAGGGTTCCTTCCGCGCCGCCGTGCACGATGTTCAGCAGGGCGCCGGGCTTGTTCATATTGAAGACGCGCAACGGCATCTTGTGGTCGCGGCAGAGACAGATTGCCGTCAGATCCATCACACCCAGCTTGCGATCCAGCACTTCATCGTAGGTCAGATGATCGAACTTCTCGGCATGCGGGTCCTTGAATGGATCAGCAGTGTATACACCATCGACCTTGGTTGCCTTCAAAACCACGTCGGCATCGATTTCGATGGCGCGCAGACAGGCAGCAGAGTCGGTGGTGAAGAACGGGTTGCCGGTACCGGCAGCGAAAATTACGACTTCTTTGGCGTTCAGGTGGCGCATGGCCTTGCGGCGATCATAGTGATCGGTCACGCCAACCATGGAAATGGCCGACATGACAATGGCGGTAATGTTTGCCCGCTCCAGCGCGTCGCGCATGGCCAGGGCGTTCATTACGGTCGCCAGCATGCCCATGTGGTCGCCGGTGACGCGGTCCATGCCGGCTGCACTGAGCGCCGCACCACGGAACAGGTTGCCACCACCGATCACCAGACCTACCTGAACACCGATGCCGACCAGTTGGCCGACTTCCAGCGCCATGCGATCCAGGACTTTTGGGTCGATCCCGAACTCTTCCGAGCCCATCAGGGCCTCGCCGCTAAGTTTGAGTAGAATGCGTTTATAGCGAGCCTGATGACCACTGCCCTGCTGAGCCATTGCGAATCTCTCCTGCGGCGTTTGTAAAAAATTCTGGCGGGCTGCTTGAGCCTGCATGTAACTCTAACGTGACGCAGCGACTGCGTCAGCGAGCAACGGTCTCGTAAACCGCTCCCGCTTTGACAAAGAGGCTGCGCGCGTGAGCGGGCAGCCTCTTTGGGGCGACAGACGGGTCTGTCTTACTGCTTGGCAGCAGCCAGCTGGGCAGCAACTTCTTCAGCGAAGTTGTCGACCGGCTTCTCGATGCCTTCGCCTACCTTGAAGTAGGTGAACGAAACGATTTCAGCACCGGCCTTCTTGGCCAGTTCGCCGACTTTGACTTCCGGGTTCATGACGAAGGCTTGCTCTTTCAGCGAGGCTTCGGCTTTGAACTTGGTGATACGACCGTTGATCATGTTCTCAACGATGTTTTCCGGCTTGCCAGCGATCTTATCAGCGTTCAGCTGCAGGAAGACGGCCTTCTCGCGCTCGATGGCTTCGGCGGAGATTTCCGACGAGTCCAGGAACTCAGGGTTCGAGGCTGCAACGTGCATCGCGATGTTCTTGGCCAGATCGACGTCGCCGCCTTTCAGGACAACAACGGCACCGATCTTGTTACCGTGCAGGTAAGCACCGACAACGTCACCCTCAACGCGCACCAGGCGACGGATGTTGACGTTCTCGCCCACCTTGGCAACCAGGGCTTCACGAGCAGCTTCACGCGAAGCGATCAGCGGAGCAGCTTCGGTCAGCTTCTGGGCGAAGGCTTCTTCGATGCTTTCGGCAACGAAGTTCTTGAAGTCGTCTTGCAGGGCCAGGAAGTCGGTCTGCGAGTTCACTTCCAGCAGGACAGCCGATTTACCGTCGGTCTTGACCGCGATAGCGCCTTCAGCGGCAACGTTGCCAGCCTTTTTGGCAGCCTTGATGGCGCCGGAGGCACGCATGTCGTCGATGGCTTTTTCGATGTCGCCGCCGGCCTTGGTCAGGGCCTTTTTGCAATCCATCATGCCTTCGCCGGTACGCTCGCGCAGTTCTTTGACCAGCGCTGCAGTAATCTCTGCCATTTCAAAATCCTCTTGGAAAGTTTTTCAACCATTCCACCCGCTCGTCACGGGCGTTCAATTCTGCGAATCCGCTGTTGTTATCTCAGCCAACCCATAATGCGGGGCACTTGCTGACAGCAGGATTTCAAGGTGGCAAAAAGGGGGCAAAGCCCCCTTTTTGCGTGCCAAGTAGACGCTAGCGCCTATTACTCAGCAGCAGGTGCAGCCGCTTCTTCAACATAGACTTCGGTGCCGCCAGCAACGTTGTTGCGGCCGCGGATGATGGCGTCGGCCATCGAAGTCATGTACAGCTCGATGGCGCGGATGGCGTCGTCGTTGCCTGGGATGATGTAGTCAACACCTTCCGGGCTGCTGTTGGTATCGACAACGCCGATAACCGGGATGCCCAGCTTGTTAGCTTCGGTGATAGCAATGCGCTCGTGGTCAACGTCGATCACGAACAGGGCATCAGGCAGACCGCCCATGTCCTTGATACCACCCAGGCTGCGGTCCAGCTTTTCCAGATCGCGCGAACGCATCAGGGCTTCTTTCTTGGTCAGCTTGGCAAAGGTGCCATCTTCGGCCTGGGTTTCCAGGTCGCGCAGACGCTTGATCGAAGCACGGATGGTTTTGTAGTTGGTCAGCATGCCGCCCAACCAGCGGTGGTCAACGTATGGCGAACCGGCACGAGCAGCTTGCTCGGCGACGATCTTGCCGGCGGAACGCTTGGTGCCGACGAACATGATCTTGTTCTTGCCCTGAGCCAGACGCTCTACGAAAGCCAGAGCTTCGTTGAACATTGGCAGGGTTTTTTCCAGGTTGATGATGTGGATCTTGTTACGCGCGCCGAAAATGTACTTGCCCATTTTCGGGTTCCAGTAACGGGTCTGGTGGCCGAAGTGCACACCGGCCTTCAGCATATCGCGCATATTGACTTGGGACATGATAGTTCCTTGGTAAGTCGGGTTGGGCCTCCACGCATCCCAATGACCAACCCGCAAATTCGAAAATCCGGGGCACCCAGGTCATCGTGTCGACACGTGTGTGGGTTTAGGCTCACGGGGTCGTCCCCGAAAGCGGCGCATGTTATACCACAGACCGCGAGCGAACGAAACCCGGATCAGGTTGCGTCCGTCAGCGGTTTTTGCAGCGCCCCGCCAAACAGGCCAGAATGCCTCCTGTAGACAGCAGCATGGCCGCCTTTATCCCGACAGAATGCCGCCCTGCTCTGCTAGAATCCGGCCTTTCCCGTTTGTTCGCGCCGCGTGCGGCGCCGTAGAGAGCCTGTAATGACCGTTAACATCAAGACCGCAGAAGACATCGAGAAGATGCGCATCGCCGGCCGCCTGGCCGCCGAGGTGCTGGAAATGATCGAGGAGCACGTCAAGCCCGGTATTACCACCGAAGAGCTCGACCGCCTGTGCCACGACTATATCGTCAACGTCCAGCAGGCCATCCCGGCGCCCCTCAACTACAAGGGCTACCCGAAGTCGATCTGCACCTCGATCAACCATGTGGTCTGCCACGGCATCCCCAACGACAAGCCGCTCAAGGACGGTGACACGCTGAACATCGACGTCACCGTGATCAAGGACGGCTACCACGGCGATACCAGCCGCATGTTCCACGTCGGTAACGTGCCGGTGTGGGCCGAACGCCTGTCCAAGGTTACCCAGGAGTGCATGTACAAGGCCATCGAACTGGTGAAGCCGGGCTGCCGCCTGGGCGATATCGGCGAAGTGATCCAGAAGCACGCTGAAAAGAACGGTTTCTCGGTGGTACGCGAGTTCTGCGGCCACGGCATCGGCAAGGTGTTTCACGAAGAGCCGCAGATCCTGCACTACGGCCGCGCCGGCACCGGCATGGAACTGAAAGAAGGCATGACCTTCACCATCGAGCCGATGATCAACCAGGGCAAGGCCGACACCAAGGTGCTGGGCGACGGCTGGACCGCCATCACCAAGGACCGCAAGCTCTCGGCTCAGTGGGAACACACCCTGGTGGTGACCGCGACCGGCTACGAGATCTTCACCCTGCGCAAGGACGACACCATCCCGCGCACCTCGGCCTGACCGCACCGAGACAGGCCACCCGACGACAGGAACGTGACGCGATGCCCCAGGTGGACCCCGAGCTGTTCGACCGCGGTCAGTTCCAGGCGGAACTGGCCTTAAAGGCGAGCCCCATCGCCGCCTTCAAGAAAGCCATCCGCCAGGCCGGCGAGGTGCTCGACAAGCGTTTTCGCAGTGGCGGCGAAATCCGCCCGCTGATCGAAGCCCGCGCCTGGCTCGTCGACAATATCCTGCAACAGGCCTGGAACCAGTTCGACTGGGGCGACCACAGCGGCATCGCCCTGGTCGCGGTGGGTGGCTACGGGCGTGGCGAGCTGCACCCGCATTCAGACATCGACCTGCTGATTGTGCTTGGCGCCGCCGAGCACGAGCAGTACCGCAACGCCATTGAGCGCTTTCTCACCCTGCTGTGGGACATCGGCCTGGAAGTGGGCCAGAGCGTGCGCACCGTCGACGAGTGTGCCGAACAGGCCCGCGCTGACCTGACGGTGATTACCAACCTGATGGAAAGCCGCACCATTGCCGGTCCCGAGGCCCTGCGCCAGCGCATGCTGGAGGTGACCAGCACCGCGCACATGTGGCCGAGCAAAGACTTCTTCCTGGCCAAGCGCGCCGAACTCAAGGCCCGTCACCACAAGTACAACGACACCGAGTACAACCTCGAACCCAACGTCAAGGGCTCGCCCGGTGGCCTGCGCGACATCCAGACCGTACTATGGGTAGCCCGCCGCCAGTACGGCACCCTGAACCTGCACGCGCTGGCCGGCGAAGGCTTCTTGCTGGAAAGCGAGAACGAACTGCTGGCCTCGTCCCAGGACTTTCTGTGGAAAGTGCGCTACGCCCTGCACATGCTGGCCGGTCGCGCCGAGGACCGCCTGCTGTTCGACCACCAGCGCAGCCTCGCCGCGCTGCTGGGCTACAGCGACGACAACCCCAAGCGGGCAATCGAGCAGTTCATGCAGCAGTACTACCGGGTGGTGATGAGCATCAGCCAGTTGTGCGACCTGATCATCCAGCATTTCGAAGAGGTCATCCTCGCCGATGAGGAAAGTGGCAGCACCCAGCCGCTGAATGCGCGCTTCCGCCTGCATGACGGCTATTTGGAGGCGGCCAACCCGAACGTGTTCAAGCGCACACCGTTCGCCATGCTGGAAATCTTCGTGCTGATGGCCCAGCACCCCGAAATCAAGGGCGTGCGTGCCGATACGGTGCGCCTGCTGCGTGAGCACCGGCACCTGATCGACGACACCTTCCGCACCGATATCCGCAACACCAGCCTGTTCATCGAGCTGTTCAAGTGCGAAATCGGCATCCACCGCAACCTGCGCCGGATGAATCGCTACGGCATCCTTGGGCGCTACCTGCCGGAATTCGGCCTGATCGTCGGGCAGATGCAGCACGACCTGTTCCACATCTATACGGTCGATGCGCACACGCTCAACCTCATCAAGCACCTGCGTAAACTGCAGTACACGCCGGTGTCCGAGAAATTCCCGCTGGCCAGCAAGCTCATGGGGCGCCTGCCCAAGCCCGAGCTGATCTACCTGGCTGGCCTTTACCACGACATCGGCAAGGGCCGCCAGGGCGACCATTCCGAGCTGGGCGCGGTGGATGCGCAGAAGTTCTGCGAGCGCCACCAGTTGCCGGCCTGGGACAGCCGGCTGATCGTCTGGCTGGTGCAAAACCACCTGGTGATGTCGACCACCGCCCAGCGCAAGGACTTGTCCGACCCGCAGGTGATCAACGACTTTGCCCTGCACGTGGGCGACGAGACGCGCCTGGACTACCTGTACGTGCTGACCGTGGCCGACATCAATGCCACCAACCCCAGCCTGTGGAACTCATGGCGGGCCAGCCTGCTGCGCCAGCTCTACAGCGAGACCAAGCGCGCCCTGCGCCGCGGCCTGGAAAACCCGCTGGACCGCGAAGAGCAGATTCGCCAGACCCAGTCGTCAGCACTGGATATCCTGGTGCGTGAGGGTACTGACCCGGACGACGTCGAACAGCTATGGTCGCAACTGGGCGATGACTACTTTCTCAAGCACAACGCCGCCGATGTGGCCTGGCACACGGATGCGATCCTGCAGCAACCTGCCGATGGCGGGCCGCTGGTGCTGATCAAGGAAACCACCCAGCGCGAGTTCGAGGGCGGCACACAGATCTTCATCTACGCCCCTGACCAGCACGATTTCTTCGCCGTGACAGTGGCGGCCATGTCGCAATTGAACCTGAATATCCACGATGCACGCATCATCACGTCGAGCAGCCAGTTCACCCTCGACACCTACATCGTGCTGGACAACGACGGCGGCTCTATCGGCGACAACCCGCAGCGGGTCAAGCAGATTCGCGACGGCCTGACCGAAGCGCTGCGCAACCCCGAGGACTACCCGACCATCATCCAGCGCCGGGTGCCGCGCCAGCTCAAGCACTTCAACTTCCCGCCGCAGGTGACCATCCTCAACGATGCCCAGCGGCCGGTGACCATCCTCGAAATCACCGCACCAGACCGCCCAGGCCTGCTGGCCCGGCTGGGGCGGATCTTCCTGGAGTTCGACCTTTCGCTGCAGAACGCCAAGATCGCCACCCTCGGCGAGCGGGTGGAAGACGTGTTCTTCATCACCGATGCCGACAACCAGCCGCTGTCCGACCCGCAGCTGTGCAGCCGCCTGCAGGAGGCCATCGTCCAGCAGTTGCAGGCCGGCCAGGCCAGCGATGCCAGCCCTACCCGCGTGACCTTTTAACGACTAGACGATTGACGAGACCTTGCGCCGATGAACCATGCCTTGACCCAGCTTCAGCCCTACCCGTTCGAGAAACTCCGTGCCCTGCTGGGCAGCGTGAAGCCTGCGGCAGACAAACGCGCCATCGCCCTGTCAATCGGTGAGCCTAAGCACGAATCACCGGCGTTCGTCGCCCAGGCCATGGCCGACAACCTCGACAAACTGGCGGTATACCCCAGCACCCTCGGCCTGCCGGCCCTGCGCCAGGCCATCGGCCAGTGGTGCGAGCGTCGCTTTGGCGTGCCAGCTGGCTGGCTGAATGCCGACCGTCACATCCTGCCGGTCAATGGCACCCGTGAAGCGCTGTTCGCCTTCACCCAGGCGGTGGTCAACCGTGCCGATGACGGCCTGGTGATCAGCCCGAACCCGTTCTACCAGATCTACGAAGGCGCAGCGTTGCTGGCCGGGGCTACCCCGCACTACCTGCCGTGCCTGGAAGACAACGGTTTCAACCCTGACTTCGATGCCGTGCCGGCCGAGGTCTGGAAGCGCTGCCAGATCCTGTTCCTGTGCTCGCCGGGCAACCCCACCGGTGCGCTGGTGCCGATGGACACCCTGAAGAAGCTGATTGCCCTGGCCGACGAACACGACTTCGTGATCGCCGCCGACGAGTGCTACAGCGAGCTGTACTTCGATGAAGACGCGCCACCACCGGGTCTGCTGACCGCCTGCGCCGAGCTCGGCCGCAGTGACTTCAAGCGCTGCGTGGTGTTCCACAGCCTGTCCAAGCGCTCCAACCTGCCGGGCCTGCGCTCGGGCTTCGTGGCTGGCGACGCCGAGATCATCAAGCCGTTCCTGCTGTACCGCACCTACCACGGCTGCGCCATGCCGGTGCAAACCCAGCTGGCCAGCATCGCCGCCTGGCAGGACGAGGCGCATGTACGCGCAAACCGCGACCAGTACCGCGCCAAGTACGATGCCGTGCTGGACATCCTGCAGCCGTTGCTGGACGTGCAGCGCCCGGATGGCAGCTTCTACCTGTGGGCCAAAGTGCCGGGCTGTGATGCCGACTTCACCCGCGACCTGTTCGAGGCACAGCATGTGACCGTGGTACCGGGGTCGTACCTGTCGCGTGAAGTGGATGGCGTGAACCCGGGCGCGGGGCGCGTGCGCATGGCGCTGGTTGCACCGCTGGCCGAATGCATCGAGGCGGCCGAGCGGATTCGCGCCTTCCTGCAGAACCGCTGATTACCCAATTCGCGGGCAAGCCCGCTCCCACAGGTACTGCGCAGATTTCAAATGCAGCGCAGTACCTGTGGGAGCGGGCGTGCCCGCGAATGCCCTTGACAGGATCTACTTGACCGAACCCAGATTCGCCTCGCTCATATCCAGTTCCCCCAGCACCTGCCGCACTACTTCATCACCTACCTCGTGCTGGCGATGCAGGTTATACAGCTCCAGCCGCTGCGCCCTCAGCGCACGCAAGCGCAAGCGCCGCTCCAGCAAGTCCATCTGTTCGGCCAGTGCCTTGGCCTCGGCACTGTCGTTGTAGCTGTTCAGCTCATCCCGGTATTCAGCCATCAAGCGCGCCTTCAGCTCGGTCGCCAAGGTCGCCTGCGCAGCATCCTGCGGGGCATTGGCGTCGATCACTTCCTCTGCTTCCAGGGCATGGATCGCCGCCTCGGCCGTGCGCCGCCAGGCTTCCTGCACTTCCTGGTGCAAGCGCTCGTCCGGGCTCTTGGTCACCCCGCGCAGCAATATCGGCAGCGCGATGCAGGCACTGATCAACGACAGCAGGATCACCCCGGCGGCGATGAAAATCAGCAAGTCACGTTCAGGGAAGGCCTTGCCCGCGCCCATCAGCAACGGCACCGACATCACACCCGCCAGGGTCACCGCGCCGCGCACGCCGCCCAGGGTCAGCAGCCAGCAGGAGCGCGCCGTAGGCATCAGCACCAGCGCCGGTTTGCCGCGCCAGCGGCGCACCACGCCAATCGAGCGCCAGATGCTCTGCACCCAGATGAACCGCAGCAGGATCAGCGCAGCAAAGATCGCCACCACGTCCAGGCAACGGTAGGCCAGGGTCGGCCACACGGTGGCCTCGTGGCTGACCACTGCCTTGATGATGTCCGGCAACTGAAGGCCCAATAGCAGGAAGATCAGGCCATTGAAGGCGAACTCCAGCAGCGACCAGACGCTGCGGTTGAGCAGCCGGGTACTGGTCTGCCGCGGCAGCAGGTCGAGCCAGCTTTGCATCATGCCGGCCGCCACCGCCGACAGGATGCCCGAAACGCCCAGGCGCTCGGCCAGCACGTAGGCGGCGAACGGCAGCAACAGCATGAACACCACGTGGGTGGCCGGGTCGTCCCAGCCGCGGGCGATCATCCAGGCGCGCAGGCGGCCCACCAGCCAGCTGAGGCCCACACCCACCGCGAGGCCGCCAAGCGCCACCAGGACGAAGCTGAAGCTTGCATCGGTCAGCGAGAACACCCCGGTGATCGCCGCCGCCAAGGCAAACTTGAAGGTCACCAGGCCCGATGCGTCGTTCATCAGGGCCTCCCCCTGCAGCATGTGCATCAGCGGGGTGGGCAGGCGGTCCTGGGCGATGGCCGAAACCGCCACGGCGTCGGTCGGCGACAGCACCGCCGCCAGGGCGAAGGCCACTGGCAGCGGGATGCTCGGCAGCAACCAGTGAATGAAGTAGCCGGCCCCGACCACGGTG
Organism: Pseudomonas putida W15Oct28; assembly: GCF_000708715.2. GTDB lineage: Bacteria > Pseudomonadota > Gammaproteobacteria > Pseudomonadales > Pseudomonadaceae > Aquipseudomonas > Aquipseudomonas putida_R. The sequence continues at coordinate 21,549 of NZ_JENB01000042.1, forward strand.
AACAGCACCAAGCCGACGGCCAGCGCCACTACTGGCCCGCGAATGCGCCACAGTTCACGCTTGGGGATGCGCCAGCCGTCGGCAAACAGCAGTGGCGGCAAGAACAGGAACAGGAACAATTCGGGGTCCAGGGCCACGTGCAGGCCCAGTGTCGGCAGGGCCAGCAAGGCACCAGCAGCGATCTGCACCAGCGGCAAGGGCAGCGGAATCATGCGGCCGACCAGCTTCGACAGGCTGACCAGCGTCAGCAGGATGAGGACGGTGTAGGCGGACTGCATCCGGGAAAGCTTCCTTTGTGAACCAGAAACGATAGCAAGGCGAAACATCACCATTGGAACAATATGTTAGCGGCGACCGACGGTTCAGGGCCGCTGCACGATAGTCGCAGGTGACGGGGGAATATGTAACATGATGATACTTCGGGAGGGTGGTGGTGCCGGGTGGACCTTGTATTACACAGGGGTGCAGGGCTTGAGGCCTGCGGTGTGTCGCAGATCGAGCGCCGCCCGCGCGGCGCATCGCCGGCAAGCCAGCTCCCACATCTGTTTCGGGCCAATTTCTCCAGTGCCGCCATCGCTGTCCGCCTTGTCTGCCCCATTCGATACCGCAGGTTTCGCTGCTGCTTTTCACCTGTCCCCAAGGTGTGCGCGCCAGGGCACAGGAGAGACTGGCCCGAAACAGATGTGGGAGCTGGCTTGCCGGCGATGCGCCGCGCGGGCGGCGCTCGATCTCCGATACGCTGCAAGGCCCAAGGCAGCACACCCGTGGCGCTCACTGTTTCGTTCCCGCATAATCCCGCGACTGACATCGAAAAACGGAGAGATTGGGGCAACCTGCAACCCCAATGTACACAATGACCTACACGCTCTACGGCATCAAAGCCTGTGACACCATGAAAAAGGCGCGTACCTGGCTCGAAGACAAAGCCATCGCCTACGAATTCCACGATTACAAAACCCAAGGTATCGACCGCGACAGCCTGAACCGCTGGTGCGACGAACACGGCTGGGAAGTCATCCTCAACCGTGCCGGCACCACCTTCCGCAAGCTGGACGACGCCAGCAAGGCAGACCTCGACCAGGCCAAGGCCGTCGAGCTGATGCTGGCCCAGCCGTCGATGATCAAACGCCCGGTGCTGGACCTTGGCGCGCGTACCCTGGTCGGCTTCAAGCCAGACCTCTACGCCGCTGCCCTGGCCTGAGCCCCTACCCTATTTCGCACGAGGTAATCACATGTCCAATACCCTGTTCAGCCTGGCCTTCGGTGTCGGCTCCCAGAACCGCCAGGGCGCCTGGCTGGAAGTGTTCTACGCACAACCGCTGCTCAACCCGAGCGCCGAGCTGGTTGCCGCTGTAGCCCCTGTTCTCGGTTACGAAGGTGGCAACCAGGCCATCGCCTTCAGCAACGGCCAGGCCCTGAAACTGGCCGAAGCCTTGAAAGGCGTGGATGCCGCCCAGGCCGCCCTGCTGACCCGCCTGGCCGAAAGCCACAAGCCGCTGGTCGCCACCCTGCTGGCCGAAGACGCGGCCCTGACCTCCACCCCAGAGGCCTACCTCAAGCTGCACCTGCTGTCGCACCGCCTGGTCAAGCCACATGGCCTGAGCCTGGCCGGTGTCTTCCCGCTGCTGCCGAACGTAGCCTGGACCAACCAGGGCGCGGTCGACCTGGCCGAACTGGCCGAGCTGCAACTGGAAGCGCGCCTGAAGGGCGAGCTGCTGGAAGTGTTCTCGGTGGACAAGTTCCCGAAGATGACCGACTACGTGGTCCCGGCCGGCGTGCGCATCGCCGATACCGCCCGTGTGCGCCTGGGCGCCTACATCGGCGAAGGCACCACCATCATGCACGAAGGCTTCGTCAACTTTAACGCTGGCACCGAAGGCCCGGGCATGATCGAAGGCCGTGTGTCTGCTGGCGTATTCGTTGGCAAAGGTTCCGACCTGGGCGGCGGTTGCTCGACCATGGGCACCCTGTCCGGTGGCGGCAACATCGTCATCAAGGTAGGCGAAGGCTGCCTGATCGGCGCCAACGCCGGTATCGGCATCCCGCTGGGCGACCGCAACACCGTTGAGGCCGGCCTGTACATCACCGCTGGCACCAAGGTGAACCTGCTGGACGAGAACAACGAGCTGGTCAAAGTGGTCAAGGCCCGCGACCTGGCCGGCCAGACCGACCTGCTGTTCCGCCGCAACTCGCTGAACGGCGCGGTAGAGTGCAAGACCCACAAGTCGGCCATCGAGCTGAACGAGGCGTTGCACGCCCACAACTGAGAATCCTCCAGCCCCCTGTAGGAGCGAGCTTGCTCGCGAACAGCGCATTCTCAGCGTTTGAAATGTTAAGATCGGGTCTGGCACCACGCCAGACCCGATTTTCATTCCAGGCCCCGTGAACATGTTCCAGCCCTCCCCCTGGCGTGCCGACTTCCCCGCCATCGCCGCCCTGCAACGGCAGCACCAGACCTACCTGGACAGCGCCGCCACCACCCAGAAGCCGCAAGCCCTGATCGATGCCTTGAGCCATTACTACGGCCATGGCGCGGCCAATGTGCACCGTGCCCAGCACCTGCCCGGTGCACTGGCGACCCAGGCCTTCGAAACCAGCCGCGACAAGGTCGCAGCCTGGCTGAATGCCGAGGACTCACGGCAGATCGTGTTTACCCACGGTGCCACCTCGGCCCTGAACCTGCTGGCCTACGGCCTGGAGCACCGCTTGGAGGCCGGGGACGAAATTGCCATCAGCGCCCTGGAGCACCATGCCAACCTGCTGCCCTGGCAACAGCTGGCGCACCGGCGTAACCTGCGCCTGGTGGTACTGCCGCTGGATGCCCATGGGCGCATCGACCTGAACCAGGCACTGCAACTGATAGGCCCGCGTACCCGGGTGCTGGCGGTCAGCCAGTTGTCCAACGTACTGGGTACCTGGCAGCCGCTGCCGGCGCTGCTGGCCCATGCCCGCGCCCAAGGCGCGCTGACCGTGGTCGACGGCGCCCAGGGCGTGGTGCATGGTCGCCACGATGTGCAGCAACTGGGCTGCGACTTCTATGTGTTCTCCAGCCACAAGCTGTACGGCCCCGACGGGGTTGGCGTGCTGTATGGCCGTACTCAGGCTCTGGAGCTGCTGCGCCATTGGCAATTTGGTGGCGAGATGGTGCAACTGGCCGAATACCAGAGCGCCAGCTTCCGCCCGGCACCGCTGGGGTTCGAGGCGGGTACGCCACCAATCGCCGGGGTGATCGGCCTGGGGGCAACCCTGGATTATTTGGCCAGCATCGACGCCCAGGCTGTCGAAGCCCACGAAACCAGCCTGCACCAACACCTGATGCGCGGCTTGGCCGACCGTGAGGGTGTGCGGGTACTGGGTGCACCCCAGACGGCGCTGGCCAGCTTCGTCATCGAGGGCGTGCACAACGCCGATATTGCCCACCTGCTCACCGAGCAAGGGATAGCCGTGCGTGCCGGGCACCACTGCGCCATGCCGCTCTTGCAAGGGCTAGGGCTGGAGGGCGCAATCCGCGTATCGTTGGGCTTGTACAACGACAGCGACGACTTGCAGCGCTTCTTCGCTGCGCTTGATCAAGGCCTGGAGTTGTTGCGATGAACCTGCCGGCACACGCACGTGAGGCGCTGGAAGCGTTTGAACAGGGCAAGGGCTGGGAACAGCGCGCGCGACTGCTGATGCAGTGGGGCGACCGCCTGGAGCCGCTGGCCGAGGCTGACAAGACCGAAGCCAACCGGGTGCATGGCTGCGAAAGCCTGGTCTGGTTGGTGGCCGAACACGTCGATGGGCTGTGGCGGTTCAAGGCCAGTAGCGATGCACGCTTGTTGCGTGGGCTGCTGGCGTTGTTGCTGGTGCGGGTGCAGGGTTTGACCCGTGAAGAGCTGGCCGGGCTTGATCTGCGCGAGTGGTTCACCCAGTTGGGGTTAGAGCGCCAGCTGTCGCCGTCGCGTAGCAATGGGCTGCATGCAGTGTTGCAGCGGATGGCGGAGTTGGCGTCCAACCGCTAAATCCAAGGCATACGCTGCTCCCTGTAGGAGCGGCCTTGTGTCGCGATGGGGCGCGCAGCGGCCCCACATTTTCAGCTACGCCGCGAAGATTGTCGGGGCCGCTTTGCGGCCCATCGCGACACAAGGCCGCTCCTACAAGGACCGAGTAGGCCTGAGAATGGTTACTCAGGTTTGAGCCGTTCCGAAGGGCGTCGCGCACCGGCCACCAGCTTCTCGATCGCCTTGCTCGCCGCTACCATGCCAAAGGTCGCGGTCACCATCATCACCGCGCCAAAGCCACCCGAGCAGTCCAGCCTCACACCCTCGCCCACGAAGCTTTTCTGCAGGCAAACGCTGCCATCACCCTTGGGATAACGCAGCTGTTCGCTGGAGAACACGCACGGCACGCCATAGTTGCGGCTGACATTGCGCGAGAAGTTGTAATCGCGGCGCAGGGTGGAGCGCACCCGCGAGGCCAGCGGGTCGTTGAAGGTCTTGTTCAGGTCGGCGATCTGGATCTGTGTCGGGTCGATCTGCCCACCAGCCCCACCCGTGGTCACGATGGCGATCTTGCGCCGCCGGCACCAGGCAATCAACGCAGCCTTGGCCATGACGCTGTCGATGCAGTCGATCACACAGTCCAGGTGCTCATGGATATGCTCGGCCATGGTTTCACGGGTGACGAAGTCGGCCACCGCATGCACCGTGCACGCCGGGTTGATCGCCCGCAGGCGCTCGGCCATGACCTCCACCTTGGGCCGCCCCACCTGCCCTTCCAGGGCATGGGCCTGGCGGTTGGTGTTGCTGACACAGACGTCGTCCAGATCAAACAGGGAAATTTCACCCACGCCGCTGCGGGCCAGCGCTTCGGCCACCCACGAGCCAACCCCGCCAATACCGACCACGCCCACATGGGCCTGGCCCAGGCGTTGCAGCCCCTGGTCGCCATACAGCCGGGCAACGCCGGCAAAGCGTGGATCTTCTGTGCTCATGTTCATACCCCAAAAAACCGGCGCGCATTATATGCCAGCGGGCCCATGGCCTGCATCGTTAGGAAAGACACTACCAACCCTGCTTTAATGTCCTATCACTTCGACACAAATGGACGACAATGTCTTCACGTAAATTCGGCCTGAACCTGGTCGTGGTCCTGGCCATCGCCGCGTTGTTCACCGGGTTCTGGGCACTGATCAACCGCCCGGTCTCCGCCCCCGCCTGGCCAGAACAGATTTCTGGCTTTTCGTATTCGCCGTTCCGGCTGGGTGAAAGCCCGCAGAAGGGCCAGTACCCCACTGACGACGAGATGCGCCAGGACCTGGAGCAGTTGAGCAAACTGACCGACAGCATCCGGATCTATACGGTGGAGGGCACCCAGGCCGACATCCCGCGCCTGGCCGAGGAGTTCGGCCTGCGGGTGACGCTGGGGATCTGGATCAGCCCGGACCTGGAGCGCAACGAACGCGAAATTGCCACGGCCATCCAGTTGGCCAACACCTCGCGCAGCGTGGTGCGGGTTGTGGTCGGCAACGAGGCACTGTTCCGTGAAGAAGTCACCCCGGAAAACCTGATCAAGTACCTGGACCGGGTACGCGCAGCCGTCAAGGTACCGGTCACCACCAGTGAGCAATGGCACATCTGGAAGGAAAACCCCGAGATTGCCAAGCACGTCGACCTGATTGCCGCGCACATCCTGCCCTACTGGGAATTCGTGCCGATGAAGGATTCGGTCGAGTTCGTACTCGACCGCGCCCGTGAACTGAAGCACCAGTTCCCGCGTAAACCGCTGCTGCTGTCGGAGGTCGGCTGGCCGAGCAACGGCCGCATGCGCGGGGGTGCCGATGCCAGCCAGGCCGACCAGGCCATCTACCTGCGCACCCTGGTCAACACCCTCAACCGCCGTGGCTACAACTACTTCGTCATCGAAGCCTATGACCAGCCGTGGAAGGCCAGCGACGAAGGTTCGGTAGGCGCCTACTGGGGCGTGTACAACGCCGAGCGCCAGCAAAAATTCAACTTCGACGGCCCGGTGGTGGCGATCCCGCAGTGGCGTGCCCTGGCAGTGGCCTCGGTGGTGCTGGCGATGATCGCGCTGATGGTGCTGTTCATCGACGGCTCGGCCCTGCGCCAGCGCGGCCGCACATTCCTCACGTTCATCACCTTCCTGTGCGGGTCGGTGCTGGTGTGGATTGCCTACGACTACAGCCAGCAATACAGCACCTGGTTCAGCCTCACCGTGGGCGTGCTGCTCGCCCTTGGCGCGCTGGGCGTGTTCATCGTGTTGCTTACCGAGGCCCATGAACTGGCCGAGGCAGTCTGGATACACAAGCGCCGACGCGAGTTCCTGCCGGTGCAGGCCGACAGCGCCTACCGGCCCAAGGTGTCGGTGCATGTGCCGTGCTACAACGAACCACCCGAGATGGTGAAGCAGACCCTCGACGCCCTGGCCGCGCTGGACTACCCCGACTACGAAGTGCTGGTGATCGACAACAACACCAAGGACCCGGCCGTGTGGGAGCCGCTGAAGGCCCACTGCGAGAAGCTCGGTGAGCGCTTCAAATTCTTCCACGTCGCGCCACTGGCCGGCTTCAAGGGCGGCGCGCTGAACTACCTGCTCCCGCACACGGCCAAGGACGCCGAAGTGATCGCGGTGATCGACTCGGACTACTGTGTGGACCGCAACTGGCTCAAGCACATGGTGCCGCATTTCGCCGACCCTAAAATTGCCGTGGTGCAGTCGCCGCAGGACTATCGCGACCAACACGAAAGCGCCTTCAAGAAGCTGTGCTACAGCGAGTACAAGGGCTTCTTCCACATCGGCATGGTCACCCGCAACGACCGTGACGCCATCATCCAGCATGGCACCATGACCATGACCCGGCGCACGGTACTGGAAGAGCTGGGCTGGGCCGAATGGTGCATCTGCGAGGACGCCGAGCTGGGCCTGCGCGTGTTCGAGAAAGGCCTGTCGGCCGCGTACGCCCACAACAGCTACGGCAAGGGCCTCATGCCCGACACCTTCATCGACTTCAAGAAGCAGCGTTTCCGCTGGGCCTACGGCGCCATTCAGATCATCAAGCACCACGCCAGCGCCCTGCTGCGCGGCAAGGGCAGCGAGCTGACCCGTGGCCAACGTTACCACTTCCTGGCCGGCTGGCTGCCTTGGGTCGCCGACGGCATGAACATCTTCTTCACCATCGGCGCGCTGCTGTGGTCGGCGGCGATGATCATCGTGCCGCACCGGGTCGACCCGCCGCTGATGATCTTCGCCATCCCTCCGCTGGCGCTGTTCTTCTTCAAGGTCGGCAAGATCATCTTCCTTTACCGCCGCGCGGTGGGGGTCAACCTCAAGGACGCCTTCGCCGCAGCGCTGGCCGGCCTGGCGCTGTCGCATACCATTGCCAAGGCGGTGTTGTACGGATTCTTCACCAGCAGCATGCCGTTCTTCCGCACGCCAAAGAATGCCGACAGCCATGGGCTGCTGGTGGCACTTTCCGAAGCGCGGGAAGAGCTGTTCATCATGTTGCTGCTGTGGGGTGCGGCGCTGGGCATTTACCTGGTGCAGGGGCTGCCGAGTTCGGACATGCGGTTTTGGGTAGCGATGCTGCTGGTGCAGTCGTTGCCGTATGTGGCGGCGCTGGTGATGGCCTTGCTGTCTTCGCTGCCCAAGCCAGTGGAGAAGGCTGCCGAGCCGCAGCAGGCTTGAGATTGCCGGGGCTGCTTTGCAGCCCTTTCACGACGCAAGGCCGCTCCTACAAGGGACCGCGGCAGCCAGTTAACCCGCGATCGCCTGTGGGAGCGGCCTTGCGTCGCGATAGGGCCGCAAAGCGGCCCCATTGGCCCTTCGGTTTGATATAAGATAACGCCCCTCAGATTTCCCCGCCTTGCCTTGCCCCGGAGTTCCCCATGACGGCCCCTGCCGAGCTCTCGCCTACCCTTCAACTGGCCTGCGACCTGATCCGTCGCCCCTCGGTCACCCCTGTCGACGCCGATTGCCAGGCGCAGATGATGAAGCGCCTGGGCGCCGTGGGCTTCGAGCTCGAGCCGATGCGCATTGAAGACGTAGACAACTTCTGGGCCACCCACGGCAGCCAGGACGGCCCGGTGCTGTGCTTCGCCGGCCACACCGACGTGGTGCCCACCGGCCCGGTGCAGCAATGGCAGCATGAACCGTTCGAAGCGCTGATCGACGCTGACGGCATGCTCTGCGGCCGCGGCGCCGCCGACATGAAGGGCAGCCTGGCCTCCATGGTGATCGCCAGCGAGCGCTTCGTGCACGACTACCCGAACCACCGCGGCAAGGTCGCCTTCCTGATCACCAGCGACGAAGAAGGCCCGGCCCACCACGGTACCAAGGCAGTGGTCGAGCGCCTGAAAGCGCGCAACGAACGCCTGGACTGGTGCATCGTCGGCGAACCCTCCAGCACCACTTTGCTGGGTGACGTGGTCAAGAACGGCCGCCGCGGCTCGCTGGGTGCCAAGCTGACCGTGCGCGGCAAGCAGGGCCACGTGGCCTACCCGCACCTGGCCCGCAACCCGATCCACCTGGCCGCCCCGGCCCTGGCGGAACTGGCAGCCGAGCACTGGGACGAAGGCAACGCGTTCTTCCCGCCGACCAGCTTCCAGATCTCCAACCTCAATTCCGGCACCGGCGCCACCAACGTGGTACCGGGCGACCTGACCGCGCTGTTCAACTTCCGCTTTTCCACCGAGTCCACCGTCGAAGGCCTGCAGGCGCGGGTGTCGGCGATTCTCGACAAGCATGAACTGGACTGGTCGGTCGACTGGGCGCTGTCGGGCCTGCCGTTCCTCACCGAACCCGGTGAACTGCTCGACGCCGTGGCGCACAGCATCAAGGGCGTCACCGGCCGCGACACCCAGCCGTCCACCAGCGGCGGCACCTCCGATGGCCGCTTCATCGCCACCATGGGCACCCAGGTGGTCGAACTTGGCCCGGTCAACGCCACCATTCACCAGGTGGACGAGCGGATCCTGGCCAGCGACCTCGACCTGCTGACCGAAATCTACTACCAGACCCTGGTTCGGTTGCTCGCCTGATGCTCGCCTGCCCCCTTTGCCAGGCGCCGCTGAGCCGGCTCGACAACAGTGTGGTGTGCCCGGCCGGCCACCGCTTCGACCGCGCCCGCCAGGGTTACCTGAACCTGCTGCCGGTGCAGCACAAGAACAGCCGCGACCCGGGTGACAACCAGGCCATGGTCGAGGCCCGCCGCGACTTTCTCGACGCTGGCCACTACGCCCCGGTGGCCCGCCGCCTTGCCGAGCTTGCCGCCGAGCGCCAGCCCGGCGCCTGGCTGGACATCGGCTGCGGCGAGGGTTATTACACCGCGCTGCTCGCCCAGGCCCTGCCGGCTGCCGACGGTTACGCCCTGGACATCTCCCGCGAGGCGGTCAAGCGTGCCTGCCGGCGCGCGCCCCAGGTTACCTGGATGGTCGCCAGCATGGCCCGCGTGCCGCTGGCCGACGCCAGTTGCCAGTTCATCGCCAGCGTGTTCAGCCCGCTGGACTGGGCCGAGGCCAAGCGCCTGCTCAGCCCCGGCGGCGGCCTGATGCGGGTCGGCCCGACCAGCGGCCATCTAATGGAGTTGCGCGAGGTGCTGTACGATGAAGTGCGCCCTTACGCCGACGACAAGCATTTGGCTCTCGTCCCCGAAGGCATGGCCCACGCCCACAGCGAAACGCTCGAGTTCCGCCTGAGCCTGGCTTTGCCCAAGGCGCGCGCCGACCTGCTGGCAATGACCCCGCACGGCTGGCGCGCCAGCGCCGAAAAACGCGCCCTGGTGATCGACCAACCCGAGCCGTTCGAGGTCACGGTTTCCATGCGTTATGACTATTTCGTGCGCCAAGACTGAGCAAACCCGGAGCCCTTATGCGCCAACCCGATATCGAGATTTACCTGAAGGACGCCGACGTCGACCACAAGCAGATTGCCGAGTGGCTCGCCCAGGCAATTGGCCCCTGCAGCGAATGGCAGCAGAAAGGCCAGACGTTCAAATGCAAGGCCGGTAACATTCCGGTCACCTGGTTACCCAAGGCTGTAGGGAAATGGAACAGCCTGTACCTGGAAAGCGATCAGACGCCATGGGCCGATGATATCGCCTGCGCCCGCGCTGCATTTGCCGCACTGGGTGTGGAAGTGCGCTGCGCGCCGGGTGGCTGGGTCGAGGAAGACGGGGAAGAAGATGCCGACCGCTGGGTCCGCATCAGCGCCGACGGTGAAGAGGAAATCACCTGGCGTACTTCTTGAGCAGCAAGCTTTAAGCTGCGAGCTTCAAGAGGGATCGCATCAGGCTGCAAGTACACGGTCACTTGCAGCTTGAGGCTTACAGCTTGAGGCTCAGAGCCCTACTACGTCTTCGGCTTGCAGGCCTTTCTGGCCCTGCACGCAGGCGTACTCCACCCGCTGCCCTTCGACCAGGGTACGATGCCCCTCACCGCGGATCGCCCGATAGTGGACGAACACATCCGCACCACCTTCGCGCTGAATGAAGCCATAACCCTTGGCATCGTTGAACCACTTTACATTCCCAGTCTCACGAGACGACATCTGAACTACTCCGGATTTTTATTGTGAAGATCGCCTTGTAGGCATGAGCTCACGGCCCCGTGCCAACGCCGCTTGCTGAAATATCCTGCAAGTGGCAGGCCGAGTATATGACACAGAACAAAAAAAATTGATGACGGTCCCGCCGTTGGCCGTTTTTTGCTGAACTTACGCCGATACGGCAGACTAAATAGCTGGATACTCACCTGAAAATCACACCCAGGGCACTCACCCCATGACCCGTTCCCCCCTGCGCCGCCTGATCTTCGGCGCCCTGCGTCGCCTGTTGTACCTGTGGGTGCGCTCCGAGACCATCAACCAGTCTTCCATGTCCCTCAACCTGGACCGCAGCCGGCCGGTGTTCTATGCGCTGCCCTCGCCCGCGCTCACCGACCTGGCCGTGCTCGATCACGAGTGCACCAAGGCGGGGCTGCCGCGCCCGGTGCTGCCGGTGGCGGTAGGCCCGCTGCAGGAACCGGCCGGGTTCTTCTACCTGACCCCCGACCCGGACTGGCTTGGCCGACAGGACAAACGCGGCGCCCCGCCCACGCTTGAGCGCCTGGTCGCTGCCGTCACCCAGCATGCCGAAGAAGATGCGCAGATCATTCCGGTCAGTGTGTTCTGGGGCCAGACCCCGGCCAGTGAGTCCAGCCCATGGAAGCTGCTGTTCGCCGACAGCTGGGCGGTTACCGGGCGCCTGCGCCGGCTACTGACCGTGCTGATATTGGGGCGCAAGACCCGGGTGCAGTTCTCTGCGCCTATCCACCTGCGCGAACTGGTACAGCACAACAAGGGCCACGAGCGCACCGTGCGCATGGCCCAGCGCCTGATGCGCGTGCATTTTCGCAACCTCAAGACCGCTGTCATCGGCCCGGACATCTCGCACCGGCGCAACCTGGTCAAAGGCCTGATCCATGCCCCGCAGGTGCGCCAGGCCATCGTCGACGAGGCCCAGCGCGAGAACCTGCCGCTGGCCAAGGCCGAAGCCCAGGCGCTGCGTTATGGCAACGAGATCGCATCGGACTACACCTACACGGTCATCCGCTTTCTCGAAGTGGTGCTCAGCTGGTTCTGGAACAAGATCTACGACGGCATCAAGGTCAACCATATCGAACAGGTTCAGGGCATAGCCCCCGGCCACGAAGTGATCTACGTACCGTGCCACCGCAGCCACATCGACTACCTGCTGCTGTCGTACCTGCTGTTCCGCAACGGCCTCACCCCACCGCACGTGGCCGCAGGCATCAACCTCAACATGCCGGTGGTGGGTAACCTGCTGCGCCGTGGCGGCGCCTTCTTCATGCGCCGCACGTTCAAGGGCAACCCGCTGTACACCGCCGTGTTCAACGAGTACCTGCATACCCTGTACACCAAAGGCTTCCCGGTCGAGTACTTCGTCGAAGGCGGCCGCTCGCGTACCGGGCGCATGCTGCAGCCGCGTACCGGGATGCTGGCCATTACCCTGCGCAGCTTCCTGCGCTCGTCGCGCACGCCGGTCGTGTTCGTGCCGGTGTACATCGGCTACGAGCGCGTGCTCGAAGGCCGCACCTACCTGGGCGAGTTGCGCGGTGCCAGCAAGAAGAAGGAGTCGGTGTTCGACATCTTCAAGGTGTTTGGCGCGCTCAAGCAGCGCTTTGGCCAGGTCTACGTCAACTTCGGCGAACCCATCCGCCTCGCCGGCTTCCTCGACGAGCAACAGCCCGGCTGGCGTGAACAGGATCACGGCCCGCAGTACCGCCCGGCCTGGCTCAACGCCGCCACCACCCGCCTGGGCGAAACCGTGGCGCGTCACCTCAACGAGGCGGCCGCCATCAACCCGGTCAACCTGGTAGCCCTGGCACTGCTGTCCACCAGCCGCCTGGCCCTGGACGAACGCGCCCTGACCCGCGTGCTCGACCTGTACCTGGCCTTGTTGCGCCAGGTGCCCTATTCGCCGCACACCACCCTGCCCGACGGCGACGGCCAGGCACTGATCGAACACGTGCGCAGCATGAACCTGGTGGCCGAGCAGAAGGACGCCCTGGGCCGCATCCTCTACCTGGATGAAGGCAATGCGGTACTGATGACCTATTACCGCAACAACGTACTGCACATCTTCGCCCTGCCGGCGCTGCTGGCCAGCTTCTTCCTCAGCAGCTCGCGCATGAGCCGCGAACTGCTGGGCCAGTATGTGCATGCGTTGTACCCGTACCTGCAGGCCGAACTGTTCCTGCGCTGGACGCCAGAGCAGCTGGACGAGGTGATCGACCAATGGCTGGCCGCGCTGGTCGAGCAAGGCCTGCTGCGCCAGGAGAACGACGTGTACGTGCGCCCGGCGCCCAGCTCGCGGCAGTTCGTGTTGCTGACCCTGCTGGCCCGCACCATCACCCAGACCCTGCAGCGCTTCTACATGGCCACCTCGCTGCTGCTCAACAGCGGGCAGAACACCCTCAGCGCCGAAGCGCTGGAAGACCTCTGCGTGATGATGGCCCAGCGCCTGTCGATCCTGCATGGCCTGAATGCCCCGGAGTTCTTCGACAAGACGCTGTTCCGCCACTTTATCCAGACCCTGCTCCAGCAAGGCGTGGTGCATGCAGACGGGCAAGGCAAGCTGGGTTATCACGACAAGCTCGGCGAGCTGGCCGAGGGCGTGGCCAAGCGTGTGCTGTCGGCCGAGCTGCGGCTGTCGATCCGCCAGGTGGCCCTGCATCGCGATGAGCCATCGGAGGTAGTGCAAGGGTAGGTTTTCAGCCTGCTGTCGGCCCTTGAGAGGGATGAGTATCGATGTGCTGCATCACCACATCCCACTCAAGGAGCACCGATATGAGCCAAATCAAGTCGTTCCCCGTTGAAATCGTTTCCTCGGGCGACAGTACACTCCCGCCATCCGGGCAGGTTCTACTGAGCCTGCTTGACGTTTCGCTGGCTGATTCGCCGGCCGTCAGCCTTGCCGAACTTCGCCTACGCTGCGGCGGCTTGATGCCGATCCATTTGCAGATGACCTTCGACAGCAGCCTGATCGACCCGCGCCACGACTACGCGCTTGCTGTGCGTATCGAAAAAGACGGGCAACTGCACTACATGAGCACCAGCCGCCATCCAATCGAGCCGCACACCTTATCCGGTATACAACGGGTAACTGTCGACCAGGTTGCTACCGGGACTGACCTTCTGTTCAGCGACACCCTCATCGATTGACTGGCCGTCTGGCGCTGATTCATTCCGGAAAATCCGCTAAAGTCCCTGGGGTTGGCCACAAGCCAGCTCCAAGGACTGATGGAGATTCCATGAAAAAGCTCTTTATGCTGTGTTGCGCATCCCTGCTCGCAGCCTGTTCCAGCCAAACCCCATCCACCCAAGCCAGCCTGGACGGTGAAGTCTTCTACCTGCAGCGTATCGCCCTGCCGCCTGCGGCTACCTTGAGCGTGGAGCTGCAGGATGTTTCGCTGATGGACGCCCCTGCCGTGACCCTGGCCCGCCAGGCCGGCCCGGTCAAAGGCAACGTTCCCCTGCCGTTCCACCTCAGCTACGACCCAGCCCAGGTCAAACCCGGCCACCGCTATGCGGTGAGCGCGCGCATCGAGCTGGAGGGCAAGCTGCTGTTCATCAATACCGAACACCATGGTGTGATGCTCGACGGCAGTGACCCGAAATCGGTACGCATCAAGGTCGACCCGGTTCGCTGATACCCGTTTCTATCTGTTTACAAGGAAAGCTTCATGATCCGCACTTCCCTGCGCTTCACCACCCTGTGCGCCGGCCTGCTGCTGTCGGCCAGCGCCCTGGCCCTGTCGCTGGGCGACCTGAGCCAGAAGGACGCCACTGGCGGCCTGAAAGATACCCTGACCCAAGGCGCGCAGCTGGCCGTCAAGCAGTTGAGCACCCCGGGTGGCTTCAGCAACAACCCCGACGTGCGCATCGAATTGCCGGGCAACCTGGGCAAGGCGGCCAAGGCCATGAAGATGTTCGGCAAAGGGGAACAGGTCGATGCCCTTGAAGCCAGCATGAACAAGGCCGCAGAGGCGGCCGTGCCGCAGGCCCAGGCGATTCTGGTCGATGCCGTGAAGAACATGAGCGTGACCGATGCCAAGGGCATCCTCAGCGGCGGTGACGACTCGGCCACCCAGTACCTGAACAAGAGCAGCCGCGAGCAGATCCGCGCCAAGTTCCTGCCGATCGTCAAACAGGCTACCGACAAGGTTGGCCTGGCCCAGCAGTACAACAACTTTGCCGGGCAGGCCCTGGCACTGGGCGTGGTCGACGCCAAGAGCGCCAGCATCGAGAACTACGTGACCGAGAAGGCACTGGACGGCCTGTTCGAGATGATTGGCAAGCAGGAGCAGAGCATTCGCCAGAACCCGGCGCAGGCCGCTACCAGCCTGGCCAAGAAGGTCTTCGGCGCACTTTGATGACCCCGGGGGCTGCTTTGCAGCCCTTGTGGGAGCGGGCGTGTCGAGGCGTCGAACCGCCGCGAACACCGGCGAAGCCGGTGCCATACAGCGAGCTGTCGGCTTCGCGGGCACGCCCGCTCCCACAGGATCCAGCACAGCGTTGAATCGCGAAAGGAGGGCAAAGCCCTCCCCTGCGGTCTTCAGGTTTTCTTCACCCTGAACCACGCCGCATACAACGCCGGCAGGAACAACAGGGTCAACGCCGTGGCCACGATCAACCCGCCCATGATCGCCACCGCCATCGGCCCGTAGAACACGCTACGCGACAACGGGATCATCGCCAGCACCGCCGCCAGCGCGGTCAGCACGATCGGCCGGAACCGCCGCACCGTGGCTTCGATGATCGCCTGCCAACGCTCCATCCCCGCCGCAATGTCCTGCTCGATCTGGTCCACCAGGATCACCGAGTTGCGCATGATCATGCCCGCCAGGGCAATGGTGCCCAGCATGGCGACAAAGCCGAACGGCTGGCGGAACACCAGCAGGAACAGGGTCACGCCAATCAGCCCCAGCGGTGCGGTGAGGAACACCATTACCGTGCGCGAGAAGCTGCGCAGCTGGATCATCAGCAGGCTCAGCACCACCACCACGAACAGCGGCATGCCGGCGTTCACCGACTTCTGCCCACGCTCGGAGTCTTCAACCGTACCGCCCACTTCCAGCAGGTAGCCATCCGGCAGCTTGGCGCGTATCGCCTGCAGGGTCGGCTCTATCTGTTTCACCAGCGTGGCCGGTTGCTCCTTGTCGTAGATATCGGCGCGCACGGTCACCGTCGGCAGGCGGTTGCGGTGCCAGATGATCCCTTCCTCGAAGCCGTACTCCAGGGTCGCTACCTGCGACAGCGCCACGCTCTGGCCGTTGTCGGTGGGCAGTGCCAGGCTGCCGAGGTTACCCAGTTCGCCGCGCTCCTGCTGGGTGCCGCGCAGCAGGATCTCGATCAGCTCGTTGTCCTCGCGGTACTGGCTGACCGTGGTGCCGGTCAGCGAGCTTTGCAGGAAGCTGGACAGGTGCGCGGTGCTCACGCCCAGGGCGCGGGCGCGGTCCTGGTCGATTTCGAGGAACACTGCCTTGCTGGGTTCTTCCCAGTCCAGGTGGACGTTCACCACATGCGGGTTCTCGCGCACCTTGTCAGCCACTTCACGGGCCAGCGCACGGGCCTTCTCGATGTGCTCGCCGGTGACCCGGAACTGCACCGGGTAACCCACGGGCGGGCCGTTTTCCAGGCGCGTCACCCGGGCACGCAGGTCGGGGAATTGCTGGTCCACGGTGCTGATCAGCCAGCTGCGCAGGCGCTCGCGGTCCTCCATCGACTTGGCCAGCACCACGAACTGGGCAAAGCTGGCTGCAGGTAGTTGCTGGTCCAGTGGCAGGTAGAAGCGCGGCGAGCCGGTGCCCACGTAGGCCACGTAGTTATCGATGCCGTCCTGCTGCTTGAGCAGTGCCTCCAATTGCTTGACCCGCTCGGCGGTATTGGCCAGCGAGGCGCCTTCGGCCAGCTTCAGGTCAACCATCAGCTCTGGCCGCCCGGAGGCCGGGAAGAACTGCTGGGGCACGAAGCGGAACAGCAGGATGCTGCCGACAAAGGCCGCGATGGTGAGCAGGATCACCGTCTTGCGCCGCCGTACGCACCACTCCACCACCCGCCGCACACGCTGGTAGAACGGCGTGGCGTAAGGGTCTGGCGCGTGGCCGTCCTTGCCATGGCGCGCAGCGTGCAGCTTGGCCAGGTCTGGCAGCAGGCGCTCGCCCAGGTAGGGCACGAACACCACCGCCGCCACCCACGAGGTCAACAGGGCGATGGTCACCACCTGGAAGATCGAGCGGGTGTATTCGCCAGTGCTGGAAGCAGCAGTGGCGATGGGCAAGAAGCCTGCCGCAGTGATCAGGGTACCGGTCAGCATCGGGAAGGCAGTGCTGCTCCAGGCATAGCTGGCTGCCTTGAGCCGGTCGTAGCCCTGCTCCATCTTGATCGCCATCATTTCCACGGCAATGATCGCGTCGTCCACCAGCAGGCCCAGCGCCAGCACCAGCGCGCCGAGGGAAATCTTGTGCAGGCCGATGCCAAAGTAGTGCATGGCAGCAAAGGTCATGGCCAGCACCAGGGGGATGGCCAGCGCCACCACAAGGCCGGTGCGCAGGCCCAGCGAGAAGAAGCTCACCAGCAGCACGATGACCAGCGCCTCGACCAGCACCTGGACAAATTCGCCCACACCGGCCTTGACCGCCGCAGGTTGGTCCGAGACCTTGCGCAGCTCCATGCCGGCCGGCAGGTTGCGCGCCACGCGCTCGAACTCGCCTTCCAGCGCCTTGCCCAGTACCAGGATGTCGCCGCCGTCCTTCATCGACACGGCCAGGCCAATGGCGTCCTCGCCCATGAAGCGCATGCGCGGGGCGGGTGGGTCGTTGAAGCCACGGTGCACTTCGGCCACATCGCCGATGCGGAACGTGCGGTCACCTACGCGGATGGGGAACTGGCGAATCTGCTCCACGCTGTCGAAGCGCCCGCTCACCCGCAGTTGTAGGCGCTCGCTGGGCGTCTCGAAGAAGCCGGCGGTGCTCACCGCGTTCTGCTCCTGCAGGGCCTGCTGCACGGCCTCCAGGGGTACGCCGAGGGTGGCCAGCTTGAGGTTGGACAGCTCGATCCAGATTTTTTCGTCCTGCAGGCCCACCAGCTCGACCTTGCCCACATCCTTGACCCGCTGCAGCTGGATCTGGATGCGGTCGGCGTAGTCCTTGAGCACCGCGTAGTCGAAGCCCTTACCGGTCAGCGCATAGATATTGCCGAAGGTGGTACCGAACTCATCGTTGAAGAACGGGCCCTGGATCTCCGGTGGCAGGGTGTGGCGAATGTCCGCGACCTTCTTGCGGATCTGGTACCACAGCTCGGGGATGTCCTTGGAATGCAGCGAGTCGCGGGCCATGAAGGTGACTTGCGATTCGCCGGGGCGCGAGAACGAGACAATCTTCTCGTACTCGCCGGTTTCCATCAGCTTTTTCTCGATACGTTCGGTGACCTGGCGCGACACTTCCTCGGCGCTGGCGCCCGGCCACAGGGTACGAATGACCATGGCCTTGAAGGTGAATGGCGGGTCCTCGCTCTGGCCGAGCTTGGTGTAGGACATGGCGCCAATGGCCGCCAGCAGGATCATCAGGAACAGGACGATCTGGCGGTTGCGCAGCGCCCAGGCAGAAAGGTTGAAACCCATCGGGACTTACTCCTTGGCCGTCAGCTTCACAACACGGTTGCTGCGGTCCACAGGGCGTATTTCCTGGCCCTCACGCAGTACATGGCCACCGGCGGCGACCACCCAGTCGCCGGGGGCAAGGCCCTCGAGCACTGGCACGCTGTCGCTGCCGTACGCCCCCAGGCGCACCACGGCCCGCTCGAGGCGGCTGTCCTTGTTGACCCGCCACACATAGGCCTGGCCGTTTTCCGCAGTAACCGCTGACAGCGGCACTGCCAACGGGATCAGCCCCTCGTGAGCGATGAACACCCGGGCACTCTGGCCCAGTTCCGCCGGCGTGGCAGTCGAGGTAAAGGCGATGCGCGCAGCGAAGGTGCGCGAGCGTGGGTCGGCGGCTGGCGACAATTCGCGGATGCGCCCCTGGAAGCGCTCTTGCGGGTGCGACCAAAGCTCCACGCTCACCGGTTGGCCCACGGCAAAGCGGGCAAACTGCTGCTCCGGCAGGCCGATCACCACTTCGCGCTCGCCATCGGCGGCCAGGGTGAACACGGTCTGCCCGGCGGCAACCACCTGCCCCACTTCGACCTGACGCTTGGCTACCACCCCGGCTTGCGGCGCGCGCAGCACGGCATATTCCGCCTGGTTGCCAGCCACATCGAACTCGGCCTTGGCCTGTTTCAGGCGGGCAAGGCCGGCGCGGTAGAGGTTTTCGGCATTGTCGAACTGGGAATGGCTGACCATCTGCCGGTCCAGCAGCTTCTGGTAGCGATCACGCTCGGCGCGCACCAGCGCCAGGTTGGCCTCGGCAGCCGCCATCTGGGCGCGGTTGGCTTCCAGTTGCAGGCGCACGTCCTGCGGGTCCAGCTCGGCCAGCGGCTGGTCGGCCTTGACCCGCTGCCCCTCCTCCACCAGGCGCTTGGTGACCTTGCCGCCAATGCGGAAGGCCAGGTCCGGCTCGAAGCGCGCACGCACTTCGCCGGGGTAACTGTCGGCAGCGGCTTCGGCCGGCTGCGGCTGCACTACCAGCGCCGGGCGCGGCGCGGCAGGCGGGGTGGCTTCCTGACCGCATGCCGTCAGCAACAACGCGGCAACGGCGGGCAGAGCGATGGACAAGGCATGGCGCAACATGATGAATCCTTTCGCGGGGGAGGCACTTCGAATATTTGTACTGACGGGTATATTAAGTCAGGCAAGCGATGGCGGGAAGGGTTTGCGGTGGTTTTTCAGGGGAACGGCTGGAGTCTTTTGACGACTGTGAAATCGAGCGTCGCCCGCCTATACGCCTGGCAGATTGGTGGCGGATGGCCTGTAGGAGCGGCCTTGTGTCGCGATAAGCGGCCCCGGCGATGTCTGAGGTGGGGCTGAAATCGTGGGGCCGCTACGCGCCCCATCGCGACACAAGGCCGCTCCTACAGGAACAGCGCAAGCTGGCAAGCCTGCGCCACCCCTGGGGGAGCTGGCTTACCGCGATGGGCCGCGAAGCGGCCCCGACACTATCAGACTGCTTCGTGCTGGCGGCTGAGGTCGCGATAACCCGCTGCGGGGTGGCTGGCCGGCAACCGTGGGCCGTCGCCGAACAGCTTCTCGCGCAGGGTGCCGGGGCGGTATTCGGTCTTGTAGGCGCCGCGTTGCTGCAGCTCGGGTACCAGCAACTCGACCACGTCGCGGAAGGTTTCATGGGCCAGGGCATAGGTCAGGTTGAAGCCGTCGACATCGGTTTCTTCAACCCAGGCCTGCAGTTCGTCCGCCACGGTTTGCGCACTGCCGACGATCAGCGGGCCAAAGCCGCCAATGCCGACCCAGTCGGCGAGTTCTTGCACGGTCCACCGCTTGTTCGGGTCGGCGGTGGAAAACGCTTCCACGGCCGACTGGATGGCATTGGTGTGGATATGCTCCAGCACCTGGTCAGGCTGGTATTCGCTGAAGTCGATGCCGGTCCAGCCGGAAATCAGCGCCAGGGCGCCTTCGTAGCTGGCGAAGCTTTTCAGCTCCTGCCATTTGGCCTGGGCCTTGGCGTCGGTTTCGTCGACGATCACCGTCTGCATGTTGAAGATCAGTACCTTGCGCGGGTCGCGCCCGGCCTCGGCGGCGCGGCGGCGAATATCGGCCACGGTCTTTTTCAGGATGACCTTGGACGGCGCGGCGACGAACACGCATTCGGCATGGCCGGCGGCAAAATGCTTGCCGCGGCTGGACGCCCCTGCCTGGTACAGCACGGGGGTGCGTTGCGGCGAAGGTTCGCACAGGTGAATACCTGGGACCTGGAAGTGCTTGCCGTGGTGGCGGATCTCGTGGACTTTGCGCGGGTCGGTGAACAGGCCGGTTTTGCGGTCGCGCACCACAGCACCGTCTTCCCAGCTGCCCTCGAACAACTTGTACAGCACCTCCAGGTACTCGTCGGCGTAGTCGTAGCGGGCATCATGGTCGCTCAACGCCTTCTGCCCCAAGTTGCGCGCACCGCTGTCCAGGTAGGACGTGACAATATTCCAGCCGATGCGGCCCTTGGTCAGGTGGTCCAGGGTCGACAGGCGGCGAGCGAACGGGTACGGGTGCTCGAACGTCAGCGAGGCGGTCAGGCCGAAACCGAGGTGTTCGGTGACCAGCGCCATGGGTGTGATCACTGCCAGTGGGTCGTTCACCGGCACCTGCGCCGCCTGGCGGATGGCCGCGTCACCGTTGCCGCCCAGCACATCGTAGATGCCGATCACGTCGGCAATGAAGATGCCGTCGAACTTGCCGCGCTCCAGCAGCTTGGCCAGGTCGGTCCAGTAGTCCAGGTCCTTGTACTGCCAGGCGCGGTCCTTGGGGTGCCGCCACAGGCCGGGTGACTGGTGGCCGACACAGTTCATCTCGAAGGCATTCAAACGAATTTCACGGGGCATGGGGGATTCCTGTTCGATAGGCTCGGCACCCTTGTCAGGTGCCCTTGCAGCTTTATCAACACGATTCATGCCAACAGAATTTTCCTTATTAATCATCAGCTTAACTAGAAGCAGAAACATCACTGATGCCTGATCGACGACATCACTGTCGATCAACTGTCCGCTGGCAGACAGCAGGCAAATGTGAGCTGGTTTTAGCCGGATCGCGCCTGACCCGTTAAGATGGTGATTCTTCAACCAGATGCAGACCACAATGCCCAACGACGCACCCATCGGCCCAGGCCGGCCAAAGGACCTGGTCAAGCGCGAGGCGATTCTCGAAGCGGCCAAGGCCCTGTTCCTCAGCCTTGGTTACGCCAACACCAGCATGGATGCGGTCGCTGCGGCGGCAGGTGTTTCAAAACTCACCGTGTACAGCCACTTCACCGACAAGCAGACCCTGTTCTGCTCAGCGGTCATGGCCACCTGCCAGATCCAGCTGCCGGACCTGCTGTTCGAGTACCCCGAGGGGGCACCGGTGGAGGAGGTACTGCTGACCATTGCCCGTGGCTTCCAGGCACTGATCAGCAGCGACGAAGCGGTCAAGCTCAGCCGCCTGATCATGGCCCAGGGCAGCCTGGACCCAAGCTTTGGCGAATACTTCTACGACGCCGGGCCCAAGCGCGTGCTGGCCGGGATGGAAGCGCTGCTGCGCGGGGCGGATGAGCGCGGGCTGTTGCGCATCGACAACCCGCTGCGTGCGGCGGAGCACTTCTTCTGCCTGGTCAAGGGGGCACCGGATTACCGCTTGCTGCTGGGGTGCGCGGGGCCCTTGGAAAGGGAAGAGGCCGAGGCGCATGTGCGTGAGGTGGTCGGGGTGTTCTTGCGGGCATTCAGGCGCTGAGCAGGATTTGCTCACATACCTGTTCAAACGCCTATTCGCGAATTTTCTGCCTTCTGCGCTGATGCACGGAAAAGGCAGAAAATACAGGGCTTATGACAATGCCCGTTATCCGAGACGCGTTCTGATTTCTTCTTGTAACGCGGCCTGAATCATTATGTCTCGCGACGATCCTGCTCCGGACAAGCGAGAATTAACCGCATCCAGATCCGTCAAAAGAGCGGCTATCCCACGAACTTTATTTTCGTTTTCGAGCGAGACCTTATGCGCATCCAATGATTGAGCATACCGTTTTGCAGCGTCGGCATCCTGAACGGCACCATGCGACTGGACGTATACTTTCTTCCTTTTTGAAGATGCGTTCGCAGGTGCGCTAAACTGCGCAATCAAGCGGTGCTGCTCAGCGATTTCAGATGAATTGAATAATGACTCAAATGGAACAGTATGACCAACTTTCGCCACAGCCCTTGGTATGGCACCACCAGACCCATCACGTTTATTTATATATTTTCTCGATGCTGGAACGGTAGGCATAACGACTGCCGGGCTTGGCCTTGCATTTGGTTTTCTTGGGTTCAGTTTTCTTACGATTAACCCCCAGGCTCCAGCATGCCCCGTCGGGTCACTACGGTTCGAGGGATCTCCCGCACAATACACATACGCGTTTAAGCCCCCATCGCCAAATGGGCTCCAACTGTCCGGACTGTAAAACCGCATCATGACCGGACTGAACTGCCTGTAGCCATTCCCTAGGTGATAATGCCCGGTGACTGCATCCCGCCGCTCACCATTGAAGGCAAGCAACGACAGTAAGCCGCCTTGGGTGTGATGCCCATAGGGAGAATAAGCATATGACTCAGAAGATTTTTCCTCATACATGGAGATTACCGAGCGCTGCTGGTCGCATGCCGCCAGCCTACTGGGTAAGCCTGGGGTCTTGTGATTATTCTGGGCCAGTATCAGGTCATTTGCCTGAAGGAAACGCCAGCGGGCATCGCCATTAATTTCAGTAGAGATCTTGCCGTTACAGTAAAAAAGCTGACAGCCATTTTTCTGGAGATCGGGAATAGCGGACATGAAGATAACCCACGATCAGGATTGAATGTTTGATATATTCACTCCCCCGCCCCAAAAATTGCTACTGGCAAAAATAATAGGTCAGTCGAGCGCGGTCATTGCAGGCGCGACTCTACCCTTTAAGAAGGCGACGCGGTGGATGGCACCGGCTTTGCCAGTGTTCGCGGCTAAAGCCGCTCCTATGTATGGACTCGCCCACACTGTCTAGCCGCTTTTGAACATAGGAACCCGGTTGCATCTATGTATCAGGCCTATTCGAGGAAGTTTTTCACTTCTGGCCAACATCGTGG
>NZ_JENB01000043.1 GCF_000708715.2 Pseudomonas putida W15Oct28
ATGATGTTTGGGATGTGTTCCTGTGTGACCATCTCCTGGGGAGGCTTGAACGGGGTGCAAACCGCGTCCAAGCCTCAAATGTGTAAACCATGTCCCCGGTTTACGATGTAAACGATGTCTCCGGTCGTACACCGCGAAGAGGCCAGCACAGGCCGACCAGAGTCAGCTGTCAGCCAACGGATCCTTCCCGGTCACCGTCACCCCTCTGGTTGCCGCCCTGGCACTGGCCTTCAACACTTCCAGCTCCGCCGCACTGCGTTCTATATCCGAACGCAACCGGTGGTACTCCTGCCGATGCTGCTGCCACCAGGCCTTGGTCGAGCAATGCCCGCTGACCCCGCGAGCCACCGCAATACCGCCCACCACCATCTGCAGCAAGCCGATCAGGCCGCCATGGCGTAGCCCCTTGCTGAGCATCAGCGCCCCGCCGGCCAGCGAGCCGACCCGTTCCAAACCATGGACATTGTGCTGCGAAGACGCAGCAGCGTGGATATCGAGCATGGCAAGACCTCCGTGTGAAATGTAAGCAGCTGACCTGCCGGATGCCGCCAGCGTTCATTCGGGTCGCCCAGCGGCCATCCGAGCCGCAGATTTGTCGGATCTGGATACTTACTTGTCCGGTTTGGCAATGCATCCCCAAGGGTGTTTAATCTCACCCTGGAAAACCGCTGGAACCCTTAAAAACAAAGGCCCAGACAGATTTAACCGCTCATCGAAAATGCTGTAGACACATTGTCTAACAGTGCCCTATAGTCGTTATACAAATAGTAGACATAGCGCTATGACAACAAAGAAGGCCGCCATGAAAGCCACCGTCCAACCACTCGCCGCCGAAGTGCCGCAGGACCGCAAAGCCGTCCTCGCCGAAGCACTGCGCCGCCGGATCATGAGCATGGAACTGGCCCCGGGCGCCGTGGTGGACGAACTGGCGCTGTGCGACGAGTTCGGCCTGTCGCGCCCCCCGGTCCGCGAGCTGCTGCGCCAGATTGCCGCCGAAGGCTATATCGAACTGGAAGCCAACCGCGCGCCACGCGTCGCCGCCATGAGCCACCAGTCGCTGCACAGCTTCTACGTTGCCGCCCCGCTTATCTACGTGGCCACCACCCAGCTGGCCGCCACCTACGCCAGCGCTGATGAAATCGAAGTGCTCAAGGCCATTCAGGCGCAGTTCCGTCAGGCCATCGAAGAGCGCGACGTGGAAAACCGCGTGCTCTACAACGACGCCTTCCACCTGGAAATCGGCAAGATGGCGCACAACGACTACCTGATGCCGAGCCTGCGTCGCCTGCTGATCGATCACACCCGGCTGGGCAAGATCTTCTATCGCCACCCGACTACCGATGACATGCAGCGCGACCTCGAAATTGCCTGCGAGCAGCACGAGCAGATGATCCAGGCCATCGAGCGCCGTGACCCGCAAGCTGCCGGCCAGCTGGTGCGCGAGCACTTCGAGCTGTCGCGCCGACGCATGGCCGAGTACGCCGCACCGCAAGGGCTGGATGTACCGATCCAGATATGAATTACCAAGGTCAGGCCACCGGCGTTGACCACCCATCGACAACAAGATCCAGGTTAGTGACATGACAAGAATAAGTTCGTTACCTGCCGATGACGCCAGCTGCGGCTGGTACCACCTGAGCAAACCGCGTACGCCAAGGCCGGCCCACAGTGGGCACAGCCAGGCGCGCTGGGTGGTGGTCGGGGCAGGTTTCACCGGCCTGGCTGCTGCACGGCAGCTGGCAGCGAACTTTCCGCATGACGAGATCGTGCTGGTCGAAGCCCAGGAGGTCGGCTTTGGCACTTCCGGGCGCAACGCCGGCTTTGCCATCGACCTGCCGCACGATATCGGTGCCGAGGACTACATAGGCGACATCGACATCGCCAAGACCGTACTCAAGCTCAACCTGGGTGGCCAGCAGTACCTCAAGGACCTGATCGATCGCTACGACATCGAGTGCCAGTTCCGTCATTGCGGCAAATACCAGGCGGCCATCGAAGACCGCGGTATTGCCGTGCTGGATGCCTACCGCCGGGGGCTGGACAAACTGGGTCAACGCTACGAAGTGATCGAGGGGCGCGACCTGCCCGAGCACATCGGCACGGACTTCTACCGCAAGGGCCTGTTCACGCCAGGCACTGCCCTGCTGCAACCCTCGGCGTTGGTCAAAGGCCTGGCCGATAGCCTGCCGTCGAACGTCTCGCTGTATGAACACACACCGATCACAGACGTCGAGTACGGTGACAAGGTGGTGCTGCGCCACGCCAAGGGTTCGATCACTGCCGACAAGCTGGTGCTCACCACCAACGCCTTCGGCATGAGCTTCGGTTTCCTCAAGGGCCGCATGCTGCCGGTGTTTACCTACGGCAGCATCACCCGCCCGCTGACCGAAGAAGAACAGGCGCGCCTGGGCGGCAAACCCTACTGGGGCGTGATCCCCGCCGACCCGTTCGGCACCACCATGCGCCGCACCGTCGACAACCGCCTGCTGATCCGCAACAGCTTCAGTTACAACCCCGACGGCCGTAGCAACCGCAAATACCTGGAGCGCTTTGTTCAGCGCCACCGCGAATCGTTTGCCCGGCGTTTCCCGATGTTGCCTGACGTGAACTTTGAATATACCTGGGGCGGTGCGCTGGCACTGTCGCGCAACCACATGGGCTTTTTCGGCAAGTTGGCGCCCAATGTCGTCGGCGCACTGTGCTGTAACGGCCTGGGCGTTACCCGTGGCACCGTCACCGGCAAGTTGCTGGCTGACTGGCTGGCCGGTGACAAGAACGAACTGATCGAGTTTTTGCTCAATGCCCCAGGGCCTTGTGCAAACCCGCCGCAGCCCTTGGTTTCCCTGGGGCTGAACGCCAACCTGATGTGGGGGCAGTTGCGCGCTGGCAAAGAAAGCTGATCGCTATCTGAGTTAGACCAAAGAGCATTTTACGTCGGCGTCACTTGGCCGGCACGGGCACGGCTTGCCCGAATTTGATGATCGAGATGCGTCGTCCGATCACCCGGGGCTGAAGGCAGTTTTCAGTTTCGCGGACACGCTCGCCTTGAAAATGTGCATGTAGCAGACGTGGCAGGAATAACAATGACAAATCCGAATGTTTCGATTGAAGATGTACCGATCAACAACTTCCACCAATTGCTGACCCTGCGTTCCGGCGGCGGTTCGTTTGTCGATGGCTATGTACTGAGCATTATCGGCGTGGCCATGGTGCAGATGTCTGCAGGCCTGAGCCTGAACAGTTTCTGGCAGGGCATGATTGCCGCTTCGGCGCTGATCGGCATTTTCTTCGGTGGCTTTTTCGGCGGTTGGCTGACCGACCGCTTTGGCCGCAAGCGCGTGTTTTTCGTTGGCCCGACCCTGTTCATCCTGGCCTCGGTCGCGCAGTTCTGGGTTGAGTCGGCGCTGGCCCTGTTCCTGCTACGGTTCGCGATTGGCATCGCCGTAGGCATCGAATACCCGGTTGCAACTTCGCTGCTGGTGGAATTCCTGCCCAAGAAAAACCGTGGCCCGCGCCTGGCTACGCTGACGGTTTTGTGGTTTGCCGGCGCCGCTACCGCCTATTTGGCCGGTGAGGCCATATTGCGCCACGGTGGCGACGATGCCTGGCGCCTGGTGCTGGCCAGTGCTGCCGTCATCGGTGCGCTGCTGTTCGCCATCCGCCTGGGTACCCCGGAATCGCCACGCTGGCTGATCAGCAAAGGCCGTTCGGCCGAGGCCGAGCAGGTGATCAAGCGTGTCTACGGCAACGGTTTTTCGCTGAAGAACCTGCCGGAAGAGCCCAAGGCCCGCAAGCTGTCGTTCCTCAGCCTGCTGCACTCCGGCTACGGCAAACGCATGCTGTTCGTCACCATGTTCTGGACCTGCTCGGTGATCCCGGTGTTCGCCGTGTACGCGTTCGCCCCGAAAGTGCTGGGTGCGTTGAACCTGAAAGGTGACTGGGCATCGATCGGCTCCATCGCCATCACCTTCCTGTTCGTGGTCGGCTGCATCGTGGGCACCCGCCTGCTCAACACCCTCGGCCGGCGCACCACGCTGCTGCACAGCTTCTTCTGGTCGGGGCTGGCGCTGCTGGGCCTGGGTGCCTTCAGCAACGGCAACGAGATGCTCATCCTGGTGCTGTTCGGTGCCTACGCTTTGTTCATCGGTGGCGCCCAGGTGCTGCAACTGGTGTACCCCAACGAATTGTTCCCTACCGAAATCCGTGCCGGCGCCGTGGGCGTGGGCACCTCCATGTCGCGGGTCGGTGCCGCGGTCGGCACCTGGCTGGTGCCCATCGCGCTCGATAGCTACGGCATCGGCGCCACCATGTATGCCGCTGCCGCCGTGACCTTCGTCGGCCTGGCCTTCTCGGTCGCCCTGGCCCCGGAAACCCGCTCGCTGAACCTGCAACAAGCGGCTTCGCTGAGCTGAAACCTTACAACCCGCCGCTGCGTGGTTGCGCGGCGGTCTTTACAACACTGAGCAACGCACTGGAGAACCTACCGTGAAATTCGAAGGCATCTACACCCCGGCAATCACTCCGCTGGCTGCGGACGGCTCGATCGACAAGGCAGCGTTTGCCGAGGTCCTCGAATACCTGGTCGAGTCGAAAATCCATGGCGTCATCATTGGCGGCTCCACCGGCGAGTACTACGCCCACACCACCCAGGAGCGCATCGAGCTGGCCGCCCAGGCCAAGGACGTGCTCAACGGCCGCCTGCCGCTGATCGTCGGCACCGGTGGCATCCGCACCGAAGACGCTGTGGCTTTCGCCCAGCACGCCAAGGAAATCAAGGCTGACGCGCTGCTGGTCGGCACCCCGCCGTACGCGCTGCCGACCCAGCAGGAAATCGCCCTGCACGTCAAAGCGGTCGACGCCGCCGCTGGCCTGCCGATCATGCTCTACAACTACCCGGGCCGCATGAGCGTGAGCATGGGCGAAGAGTTCTTCGATGCCGTGGCTGATGTGAAGAACATCGTCGCCATCAAGGAAAGCTCTGGCGACATGGCCCAACTGCACCGCCTGGCCATCCATCGCCCGAACATCCAGCTGTCGTGCGGCTGGGACGACCAGGCCCTGGAGTTCTTCGCCTGGGGCGCGCAGAGCTGGGTCTGCGCTGGCTCCAACTTCATCCCGCGTGAGCACGTGGCCCTGTACGAAGCCTGCGTGATCGAGAAGGACTTTGCCAAAGGCCGCAAGATCATGGCCGCCATGATGCCGCTGATGGACTTCCTCGAAGGTGGCAAGTTCGTCCAGGCCATCAAGAACGGCGTGGCCCTGAACGGCCTGAAGACCGGCGGCGTGCGCAAGCCGCTGTACGACCTGGACGACGCCGAGAAGCAGGAACTCAAGCGCGTGGTCACCGAACTGAAGGCCACCATCGCCCTGATCAAATAAGGAGGCTGGAAAAATGGCTGAATTGCTGAGCAAGGAACAATACGCGGCCATCGCCGCCGAACTGCAACTGCGTACCCAGGCGTTCATCGACGGTGAATTCCGCGACGCCATCTCCGGCCGCACCTTCGTCACCACCAACCCGGCCACCGGCAAGCAACTGGCCGAAGTCGCCGCCTGCGACGTCAATGACGTGAACGTGGCCGTGGCGGCTGCCAAGCGTGTGTTCGAAGAAGGCACCTGGTCGAAGATGCAGCCGAACGACCGCAAGCATGTGCTGCAGAAGTTCGCCCAGTTGCTGGAAGACAACGCCCACGAACTGGCGGTACTGGAAGCGCTGGACAGCGGCAAGCCGGTCAGCGAGTGCCAGGCCGTCGACGTGCCGGAAACCATCCACACCATTCGCTGGCACGCCGAGCTGATCGACAAGATCTACGACGCCACCGCGCCGACCGGCAACGCTGCCGTGACCATGGTGGTGCGTGAAGCCATCGGCGTGGTCGGCCTGGTGCTGCCGTGGAACTTCCCGCTGCTGATGCTGGCCTGGAAGATCGCCCCGTCGCTGGCTGCCGGTTGCTCGATCGTGGTCAAACCCGCCAAGGAAACCACCCTCAGCGCCCTGCGCGTGGCCGAGCTGGCCCATGAGGCTGGCATTCCGGCCGGTGTGTTCAACCTGGTGCCGGGTGGTGGCCGTGAAGTGGGCGAGGCCATCGGCCGCCACATGGACATCCCGATGGTCAGCTTCACGGGGTCCACCGACACTGGCCGCCTGTTCCTGAAATACGCTGCCGAGTCCAACCTCAAGCGCATCGTCCTGGAACTGGGTGGCAAGAACCCGGCCGTGGTCATGAACGACTGCGAAGACCTGGACGAAGTGGCCCAGTTCGTCACCGCCGGCGCGTTCTGGAACATGGGCGAGAACTGCTCTGCTTCTTCGCGCCTGATCGTCCACAAGGACGTGAAGGATGAGCTGCTGGGCTTGATGGCCAAGCACCTGAAGGACTGGAAACTGGGCGACCCGATGGACCCGGACAATCGCCTGGGCGCCATGGTCAGCAAGTCGCACTTCGAGAAGGTCAAGTCGTACCTGGAGTACGCCGCCGAGCAGAAGCTCAGTATCGTCCAGGGTGGCGAAACCGAGGAAGGCGTGTACGTGCAGCCGACCATCGTCGACAACGTTGGCCGCGACAACAAATTGTTCGTGGAAGAAATCTTTGGCCCGGTGCTGAGCGTGACCAGCTTCGAGACCATCGATGAAGCCATCGAGCTCGCCAACGACACCATCTACGGCCTGGCGGCTTCGGCGTACACCGGCAGCCTGCGCAATGCGCTGCGCCTGTCGCGTGAAATCCGCGCGGGTGTGGTCACGGTCAACTGCTTCGGCGAGGGTGACGTGACTACGCCGTTCGGCGGCTACAAAGAGTCTGGCTTTGGTGGGCGCGACAAGTCCATCTGGGCCCACGACCAGTACACGGAGCTGAAGACCATCTGGATCAACGCTTCGTGATCTGAGCAACACCGGTGCTGTTCTGACGGAGCTCAGCACCTGGCCGTTTTTGTGGTGGCTTTGCTGGCCCTATCGCCGGCAAGCCAGCTCCCACAGGTAACACAGTCTTCACGGCCTGTGCACGACCTGTGGGAGCTGGCTTGCCGGCGATAGGCCGGTACAGGCCAGCGCAAAAGCGGCCTTTTTATTTGAACTTGGGCCCCGAGCGGGTATTCAGCCCCTTGGCCAAGCGGTCATACAGCACCACATTCACCGTCGCCGCCAGGTTCATGCAACCTTCGGTGGGGATGTAGATGGTCTCTTCGCACCACGCCCGCACCTCGGGGCTGAGGCTGCCGTCTTCCGGCCCGAAGATATAGATGGCCCGGTCCGGGTGGGTATATTCCGGCAGTGGCCGCGCACCTTCCACCAGCTCGACCGCGACCGGTGTGCAGCCCAGCGGGATGATGCGCTGCAGGTCATCGATGCCGATCAGCGGAATGTCGTAGTGCACGCGCTTGGTGTCGGTGACGAAGTCACGCGCGCGTTCGTAGCGTTTGCCGGTGTAGAACACCGAATTGACGCCATAGCAGCCCGCAGCGCGCATCACCGAGCCGACGTTTTCTGCCGACTTTGGGTTGAACAGGCCGATGCAGCTGTATCGTTTGTTTGCCACGTACCGGGGCCCTTCGCGAAAAAAGCGCGATTATACGGGCTGCCCGGTAACAGCGGGGGCCGAATCGATGGTCAGTCTTTCTTCAACATGCCCGCCAGCGCGGCGAACGGGTTGTGGGTGGCCTTGGCGATGCTCGGCGTGCTGGTGGAGCCTTCGCTGAAGTACTGCTGGTCGGTGTAACGCGAGTGCTCGTTGTCGTGGCAGTACAGGCACAGCAGCTCCCAGTTGGAGCCGTCCTGCGGGTTGTTGTCGTGGTTGTGGTCACGGTGGTGCACGGTCAGCTCGCTCAGGCGCTTGCCGGCGAACTCGCGGGCGCAGCGGCCGCAAACGTGCGGGTACATTCTCAGGGCCTTGTCGCGGTAGCCCATTTCCTTGTCACGCTTGGCATCGGCCAGGATGCGGTCGAGGCGCGCGGTGGCGGCGGCGGAAGAAGTGGAGCTCATGGTGTTTCCTTTGTTCTGATCAGGCAGATGACGGTTATGTCATTGAGTCTAGCGCGCTTGCAGGGCAGGCGGACAGGCGAAAGCTTTGATTTAGGCGTAGCCTGTAGGAAGGTTCCCGACAGGAGGTTGCTGATGTTTCACGCGATCCTCACCGCGTTGTTGATGGCTGGCCTGCCCTTGGCCGAAGCTGCCAGTACGCCGCCCAGGCTCACTACACCGGTGCCAGGTGCGCCGGGTACGCCCACGCCCACGCCATACCCGCAGATAACCCCGAGTACGCCGCCCAAGGCGTATGACAGCCAGCCGGGGGCGCCCTTGTTGCCGCCAATGCCGGTGCCCGGGCCGCCGAAGGACCAGCCTTTGCCAGGGTTGCGCCAAGACCCGGCGAAGCCGGCGGCGCAGGATGATTGAGCATTAACGGTCCGCGCCGGTCATGTGGGAGCGGGCATGCCCGCGAACACCGGCGCAGCCGGTGCCAGGCACCGCGTTGAATTCTTCGCGGGCTTGCCCGCTCCCACAGGGATCGCGAGGGTGCTCAACCTGGATTCAGGCGATACCAAGCTCGCCAAACACGAACGCATATTCCAGGGCCACATCCTTCAACCCCTGGTACCGCCCGCTCATCCCGCCATGCCCAGCCCCCATCTCGGTCTTGAGCAGCAGCAGGTTGTTGTCGGTCTTGCGCGTACGCAACCGCGCCACCCACTTGGCCGCTTCCCAGTACTGCACGCGGCTGTCGTTGTAACCCGCCACCACCAGCATCGCCGGGTACGCGTGCGCTCTTACATTCTCGTAGGGCGCATACGCCTTGATCCGCTCATACACCTCTGGCTCCTGCGGGTTGCCCCATTCGTCGTACTCGGTCACGGTCAGCGGCAGCTCGGGGTCGAGCATGGTGTTGAGTACGTCGACAAACGGCACTTCGGCAATCGCACAGCGGAACAGCTCGGGGCGCAGGTTCAGCACTGCGCCTATCAGCAGGCCGCCGGCGCTGCCGCCGCTGATGGCCAGCCGCTCGGCCGTGGTCACGCCTGCGGCAATCAGGTGCTCGGCGCAGGCGATGAAGTCGCTGAAGGTGTTGGGCTTGTGCTCCTGCTTGCCGGCGCGGTACCAGGCTTCGCCCAGTTCGCCGCCGCCGCGCACATGGGCGATGGCAAAGGCTACACCGCGTTCGAGCAGGCTCAGGCGCGCGTGGGAGAACCACGGGTCGAGGCTTTCGCCATAGGCGCCGTAACCGTACAGGTATAGCGGCACGGCCTTGCCCAGGTCCTGGCGGCGACGCACCAGGCTGATCGGCACCTGGGTGCCGTCCGTGGCGGTTGCCCACAGGCGCTCACTGACATAGTCATCGGCATCGAACGCACCCAGCACCGGGGTTTGCTTGAGCACGGCCTGGGCGCCCGTTGCCAGCTCCAGCTGGCGCACCTGGGCTGGGCGGTTGAGCGCTTCGTAGCGCAGGCGTACGCGCGTGCTGGCGAACTCCAGGCTGTCCTGCACGTACAGGCTGTAGGCGGCGTCGGGCAGTTCCACGCGGTAAGCCGGCAGGCCTTGTGGGCGTACTTCGATGATCGGCAGGCCGCCTTCGCGCAGGCTCAGGGTGAGGGCGCCGGCATTCAGGCTCAGGCCTTCGAGCATGATCGCGTCGCGGTGCGCCACCAGCACCTGCCATTGATCACGGCTGGGCACCGGTGCGACCGGGGCGTGGTACAGGGCGAAGTTGATACCGTCCTGGTTGGTGCGGATGAACCAGCGCCACTCGCCGTCGAGCTGGCCATGGTCGGGGAAGTACTCATGGCCTTCGACACGCGGCGCCAGGCAGGTGAACGGCGCCTGCGGGGTTTCGGCGTCCAGTACCCAGGCCTCGCTGGTGGTCTTGCTGTTCAGCAGCAGCACCAGCTGGCGCTCGGAACTGGTGCGGTAGCAGTGCAGGAAGAAGCGCCCGTCGGGTTCTTCGAACACGGTCTGCGCAGCGTCGCTGCCCAGGGTGTGGCGGCGCAGGCGCCAAGGCCGGTGGGTGTCATCCAGTTCGGCGAAGAACAGCGTCTGGCTGTCGTTGGCCCAGGTCAGGCTGCCGTCGCAGTCGTCGAAGGGCAGGGCGGTGATGCTGCCAGTGGCCAGGTCCTTGACGTACAGGGTGTAGATTTCATCGCCGCTGGTATCGAGGCTGTAGGCAAGCAGGCGGTGGTCGGGGCTGACGTTGAACGCCCCCAGCGACAGGAAGCCGCCATTGGCCAGGGCGTTGGGGTCGAGCAGCAGCTGCTCCTGGCTTTCATCGACGGTGTTCGAGTCGTCGGCCGGGCGCGGGCAGCGGTAGTGGCGTGGGTACTCGTCGCCTGCGGTGGTGCGGGTGTAGTACAGGTAGGGGCCCCAGGGGGCCGCCAGCGACAGGTCGGTTTCCAGGATGCGGCCCTTGATCTCTTCGAACAACTGCTCGCGCAACGCTGCCTGATCGGCCAGGCAGGCTTCCTGGTAGGCGTTTTCGGCTTGCAGGTAGGCGAGTACCTCGGGGGTGTCGCGCTGTTGCAGCCAGGCGTACGGGTCGGCGGCATTGTCGGCGTGGGCGATGGGCGGTTGGGGCTTGGTTTGCATTGATGATCTCTTGATTGGGGTCGCCTGTGCGGGCCTCTTCGCGGGTGAACCCGCTCCCACAGGGATAGCGCAATACCTGTGGGAGCGGGCGAGCCCGCGAAGAGGCCCGCACAGGCAAACACTGTCTGCGCCCGGAAAAGTGTTTATCATAGGCATCTCTTTGCCTGGCTTGCACGAACACCATGACCGAGAACGACTACACCTTCGCCTGGGGCCTGTACGCCG
This sequence comes from Pseudomonas putida W15Oct28, assembly GCF_000708715.2. Taxonomy (GTDB): domain Bacteria; phylum Pseudomonadota; class Gammaproteobacteria; order Pseudomonadales; family Pseudomonadaceae; genus Aquipseudomonas; species Aquipseudomonas putida_R. Next base: position 10,796 of record NZ_JENB01000043.1, read on the forward strand.
TGGCCGCCCTGGGCTGCCTGCTGGTGGGCTTCAAGCTCACCGGCTGGATGTGGCGCTGGCTGCGCGAACCGCTGCGGGTGGTGCTGGCCGTGCTGCTGCTGACCCCGACCGTCGTCGACCCGGTCAAGGACAACTTCGCCCCGGCCATCGCCATCACCGCGCTGGATGTCGCCTTCAAGGTCGGCAACAACGCCTGGCGTGCGGTGTCCGACTTCGCCATGTACGGCATGATTGCCTTCGGCCTGTATTTCCTCTTCGTGCTGCTGCGCTGGCCGCTGGAAAAGCGCGCCCGCGAGCGCCGTGCGCAAGCCGAGGCCGCCGCCAAGCGCCAGGCGGACGAAGATAACCAGGTCGGCGGGCAAGCCCCCTTGGCCGCCGAGCGCGGCGACCGTTACCGCGACGACCCACGCCCTGCCGCACCCCGCGGCAATGGCCGGGTCGAGCCCCGTCTGTAAGCGCAGGAGACACGCCTATGTGCGAACTGCTGGGCATGAGTGCCAACGTCCCCACCGACATCGTTTTCAGCTTCACCGGCCTGATGCAGCGCGGTGGCCGTACCGGCCCGCACCGTGACGGCTGGGGCATCGGCTTCTACGAAGGCCGCGGTCTGCGCCTGTTCCAGGACCCGGCCGCGAGCAGCGAGTCGGAAGTGGCCAACCTGGTGCAGCGCTACCCGATCAAGAGTGAAGTGGTGATCGGCCATATCCGCCAGGCCAACGTCGGCAAGGTCTGCCTGTCCAACACCCACCCGTTCGTACGGGAAATGTGGGGCCGCAACTGGTGCTTCGCGCACAACGGGCAACTGGGCGACTTCAAGGGCCTGGCCAGTTTCTACCGGCCGGTGGGCGACACCGACAGCGAAGCGGCTTTCTGCGACCTGCTCAACCGCATCCGCAGTGCCTTCCCCGAGCCGGTGCCGGTGGAACAGCTGCTGCCGGTGCTGGTCGAAGCCTGTGCCGAGTACCGGGGCCTGGGCGTGTTCAACTGCATGCTCAGCGACGGCGACTGGCTGTTCTGCTTCTGCTCGACCAAGCTGGTGCACATTACCCGCCGTGCGCCGTTTGGTGCCGCGCGGTTGAAGGATGTCGACCTGATCGTCGATTTTCATACCGAAACCACCCCCAACGATGTGGTCACGGTGATTGCCACCGAGGCCCTGACCGAGAACGAGACCTGGCACCGCTACGAGCCGGGTCAATGGGCCCTGTGGCGGCACGGCGAGTGCGTGGCGCACGGCCAGAGCTAAGGACGCTGCATGTTCAGAAGTTACCTGCGGTTGCTGCTGTTCACCTTCGGCCTGCTGGCCGGTATCCAGGTCCCGGGGCTGGTCAAGGACTATAGCCAGCGGGTCGAGGCGCACCTGTTCGAATCGCGCGAGGCGCTTGATGGGTTCCGGCAAACGGCCGAGCGCTTTTTCAAGGGCGACTTGCAGGCGTTGCTGCAGCATTACCGCAGCAGTGACGACCCGGTGTTCAACAGTGATGCCAACAGCATCGAAAGCCTGATGATCCGCAACGAACTGCTGGAAAACGAATGGCAGGCGCTGCAAGGGCCCTGGGCCCAGCGTACCTGGCATGTGCTGGTGCAGGCCGACCCGCAGTTGCGCGAAGAAACCCTCAATGGATACAGCTACCAGATTCTGCTGGTGCCCGAGGCGGTTGGCTGGGGTGTTGGTGCAGGGTTTGTGCTGGCCTTTGTGGTCGAAAGCCTGTTGCTGGGGCTTGGCTGGGTAATCCTGGGCGGGCGGCGCAGGGCAGTCAAGGAAAGTTGGCGATAATACCTCCCATTATACCTGTCATTTTTGCTAGTTGATGCCCGGGTAGATGCATGACTTAATTTTGATTGTTGCTTTAATCAAGTCAAGTTATAGGGTGATGAGTATGAAGCCTTTGAAAGCGGCAGCAAGACTCTTCTATTCGAATGGTGCTGTTTCCATTTTGCAGGCTGGTGAGGCTGTATCGTTCTTTCGGCATTCTCGCTTGCTTTTGGGCGAACAAGCGGCCGGTTTAAGCCGGTTGCCGTTGGTGGATCATGCTGGAACAGTATTTGGTATGGGTGGCATCGCTCAAGACCTAGGGTATACGGCGTATGGCTTTTTTGGGGCTAAGTACGAAGCCATTGAGTCAAGAACCGGTTTTGTGGGGCAGCTTTTGGATCAGGCTTCTGGTAGTTATTTGTTAGGCGCTGGGCGCCGCGTTTACTCACCCGCTCTCATGAGGTTTTATTCGGCCGACACTCTCAGTCCATTCGATCGAGGTGGGTTTAATAGCTATGTTTATTGTCTGGGGGATCCGATTAATCGTATAGACCCTACCGGGCAATCTTCCTCTTTGCTCAGTCGGCTGACGCCTAAATTTCTTAAAAAGCTCTCTCCGCGATATAGAGCCAAGATAAAAGCCCAAAAAGAATCGAAGGCGAAAATGGCTGCGCAGGAAGCCTTCAATAAGGGTAAAGAAGAAGGGCTGGGGTTGGGGCGTGATGAAGGTTTCGTAACGGGGTTTGAAGCTGGGGCGATGATGGGTGGCCAAGAGGCCTATACGCATGGCTTGAAAGATGGTTTGCAAACAGGTGCCGCTCAGGGGAGGTTGTTTGAAAGGGAGCTCCTTTATGACGCGGCACGTTCAGGGCGTATGGAGGGGGTTCCGAGTACCGCCGCAATTCAAATGTTTGCAGAGAATTCTACATCTCAGCTCTTTAATGAGATACAAGACCACGGCCTGGAAATTAGAAGATTATCTGTTCCCATGCATGACGGTGTAAAAATTACAATTTCCAGACCTGGGCGGCGTTGAACTCATCGCTCCCGATCTCCCTTGTCTGGTGCTCGTGCACAAGGCTTTACCTTGTTTTCTACCGGGATGATCCGTGGCGTGTTCATCTTGGCGGCGCTGAGCCTACCGGAAACCCGCGGCAAACTGCTCAAGGCGCGGTAAGGTAGGCTTATGAACAACAACAAGGGAGACCGCGTGGTGGAACGCCTGCTACTCAATTGCGACATGGGCGAGAGTTTCGGCAGCTGGCGCATGGGCCTGGACGCCGAGGTAATGCCCTACATCGATTGCGCCAACATTGCCTGTGGCTACCACGCCGGCGACCCCGGCATCATGCGCCGCACCGTGGCCCTGGCGCTGGAGCATGGCGTGACAATCGGCGCGCACCCGGCCTACCCGGACCTGGTCGGCTTCGGCCGCCGCTCCATGGCCTGCAGCCCCGAGGAAATCCGCGACCTGCTGCACTACCAGATCGGTGCGCTGGACGGTATCTGCAAAGTGCTGGGTGGCCGCGTGGCCTATGTGAAGCCCCATGGCGCGCTGTACAACGACATGATGGCCGACCCGCTCAAGCTGCGTACCGTGCTGGAGGCCGTGGCGGCCTACGACAGCAACCTGCCGTTGATGCTGATGGCCACCGCCGACAACCGCGCCGCCCAGGCCCTGGGCGATGAAATCGGCGTGCCGCTGTGGTTCGAGGCGTTCGCCGACCGCGCCTACACCGCCAGCGGCCACCTGGTGTCGCGCCGCTTGCCTGGCGCGGTGCATCACGACCCGGCGGTGGTGGTGGAGCAGGCTGTGCGCCTGGCCCGTGGCGATACGCTGGTGGCGGACGATGGCAGCGCCCTGCGCCTGCAGGCCAGCACCCTTTGCGTTCATGGCGACAACGACAGTTCGGTGGCGGCGGTGCGGCAGATACGCCAGGCACTCGATGCCCTGGAGCCGCGATGAAAACACGCATCGAAGTGGTGGCCATCGACAGCCTGATGGTGCGCCTGTTCGACCGTATCGACGAGGCCAACATGCCGTGGATGCTGGCCGCCAGTCAGCGCCTGAGCGACGCGTTCGGCGAGCACCTGCTGGACCTGGTGCCGTCCTACACTACGCTGATGGTGCAGTTCGACCTGCCGCCGGGCCAGGCGAGGGCGCTGATCACCCAGGCGCTGGAAGGGTTGCAGCCAGACACCGGCAGTGGTGGCCGACGCCACGAGATCCCGGTGTGGTACGACGCCAGTGTCGGCCCTGAACTGCCTGTGCTGGCGGCCCGCAGCGGTTTGAGTGAAGCCGAGGTTGTGCGCTTGCACAGCGAACGTGATTATCCCGTGTTCGCTTTGGGCTTCGCCCCCGGTTTCGGTTTCATGGGCCTGGTCGACGAACGCCTGGCCAGTCCTCGCCTGAGCACCCCGCGCAAGCGGGTGGCGGCGGGAAGCGTGGGCATTGCCGAGCGCCAGACGGCGGCGTATCCGGCGGTATCGCCGGGTGGCTGGAACCTGATCGGGCGCACCCCGGTGCGCCTGTTCGACCGTGAGCGGGAGGGCTACAGCCTGTTGCAGCCCGGCGACCGGGTGCGTTTCGTGCCGGTTTCGCGCAGCGAGTTCCTGGCGTTGGGCGGCGATGTGGAGGCACAAGGGTGAAGCAGTTGAAGATCGAGGCCAGCATGCCGCTGTGCCAGTTGCAGGATGCTGGCCGCTTCGGCGTGCGCCACCTGGGCGTGACCCAGGGCGGCGCGCTGGACTGGGTGGCCATGCACTGGGCCAACTGGCTGCTGGGCAACCCGTTGGGGGCACCGGTGGTCGAGGTGGCGCTGGGTGGCTTTTGCGTAGTGGCCGAACAGGATTGTGTGCTGGCCCTGGCCGGTGCCGATCTGGATGCACGCGTCGATGATCAGCCTGTCGCGCCCTGGCGCAGCTTTGCCCTGGGCAAGGGCCAGCGCTTGACCCTGAAGCAGCCGAAGCAGGGCGTGCGGGCGTACTTGGCGGCACCGGGCGGGTTCCTCGGCGAGGATGTACTGGGCAGCTGTGCCACGGTGGTACGTGAAGCACTGGGTGGCATCAATGGCCAGGGTGCTGCGCTGGCTACAGGCCAGGCATTAGCGTTTACCGGCAGCGATGCAACCCTGCGCGAGGTACCGCAAGCGTTGCGCCCGCAGTACGCAGAAAAGCCTGTGCTCGACCTGATGATGGGCGCACAGATCGGTGATTTCAGTGGTACCAGCCTGTTCGAAGCCTTCAACCGGGAGTGGACGCTGGACAGCCGGGCTGACCGCATGGGCATCCGCCTGCTGGGACCGCAGCTGGTTTACCAGGGGGCGCCGATGATTTCTGAGGGGATACCGCTGGGGGCGGTGCAGGTGCCGCCGGATGGGCAGCCGATCGTGTTGCTCAATGACCGGCAGACCATTGGCGGCTATCCGCGGCTGGGGGCGTTGACGCCGTTGGCGCTGGCGCAACTGGCGCAGTGCATGCCGGGGGCGGTGGTGCGGTTCAGGGCGGTTGTGCAGGACGAGGCCTGGCGGGAGCAGCAGATATATCTGGGCCGTTGGTTGTAAGGCCGCCGGCCCTTTCGCGGGCTCGCCCGCTCCCACAGGTACACCACAGACGCTGAGGTTTGTGGAATACCTGTGGGAGCGGGCGAGCCCGCGAAGAGGCCGGTACAGGCCATATCACTTGGACAGGTACCGCATCCCTTCTTCCAGCCCCTGCAAGGTCAGCGGGTACATCTTGTCTTCGATCAGGTCCCGCACCAGGTGGGTCGATGCGGTGTAGTCCCAGGCCTGCTTGGGGTACGGGTTGATCCAGATGATCTTCTTGAATTTCTCCATGAAGCGCTGCAGCCACACATACCCGGCTTCTTCGTTCCAGTGCTCCACGCTGCCACCCGGCTGGGTGATTTCGTAGGGCGCCATGGCCGCATCGCCGACGAACACCACTTTGTAGTCATCGCCATATTTGTGCAGCAGGTCGAAGGTGGAATACCGCTCCGAGGTGCGGCGCAGGTTGTTCTTCCACACCGACTCGTACACGCAGTTGTGGAAGTAGTAGTACTCCAGGTGCTTGAACTCGGTCTTGCAGGCCGAGAATAGCTCTTCGCAAACCTTGATGTGGGCGTCCATCGAACCGCCGATGTCGAACAGCAACAGCAGCTTCACCGTGTTGCGCCGTTCGGGGCGCATCTGGATGTTCAGCAAGCCGGCGTCCCGCGCGGTATGGTCGATGGTGCCGTTGATGTCCAGCTCTTCGGCGGCGCCTTCACGGGCGAACTTGCGCAGCCGGCGCAGGGCCAGCTTGATGTTGCGCGTGCCAAGCTCCACCTGGTCGTCGAGGTTCTTGTACTCGCGCTGGTCCCACACCTTGACCGCTTTGCCCTGGCGTTTGCCTGCCTCACCCACGCGGATGCCTTCGGGGTTGAAGCCGCCCGAGCCGAACGGGCTGGTACCGCCGGTACCGATCCACTTGTTGCCGCCGGCGTGGCGTTCCTTTTGCTCCTCAAGGCGTTTTTTGAACTCCTCGATCAGCTTGTCCAGGCCCCCCAGGGACTGGATCTGCGCACGTTCTTCATCGGTGAGCGAACGCTCGAACTCCTTGCGCAGCCAGTCGTCGGGGATCAGCGCCTCGATGTGCCGGTCGAGGTTTTCCAGGCCCTGAAAGTAGGCGGCGAAGGCCCGGTCGAATTTGTCGAAATGGCGTTCGTCCTTCACCAGGATGGCGCGGGCGAGGTAGTAGAATTCGTCCATGTCGGCGAACACCACGTGCTTTTGCAGGGCCTGGTGCAGGTCCAGCAACTCGCGTACCGACACCGGCACCTTGGCCGCGCGCATTTCATTGAACAGGTTGAGCAGCATGGCCCGGCTCCTGTCAGCGGTTGCCGCGCCGGCTCATGAAGGCCAGGCGCTCCAGCAGCTGCACGTCTTGCTCGTTTTTTACCAGCGCGCCGGCCAGCGGCGGGATGGCCTTGGTGGGGTCGCGTTCGCGCAGTACGGCTTCACCGATGTTGTCGGCCATCAGCAGCTTGAGCCAGTCGACCAGCTCGGAGGTGGACGGCTTTTTCTTCAGGCCCGGCACCTTGCGCACGTCGAAGAACACATCCAGCGCCTCGCTGACCAGCGACTGGCTGATGTTCGGGTAGTGCACGTCGACAATCTGCTGCAGCGTGGTGCGGTCGGGGAAGGCGATGTAGTGGAAGAAGCAGCGGCGCAGGAAGGCGTCTGGCAGCTCTTTTTCGTTGTTGGAGGTAATGATGATGATCGGGCGCTGTTTGGCCTTGATGGTCTCGTCGATTTCGTAGACGTAGAACTCCATCTTGTCCAACTCTTGCAGCAGGTCGTTGGGGAACTCGATGTCGGCCTTGTCGATTTCGTCGATCAGCAGGATAACCCGCTCATCGGCCTCGAAAGCCTCCCACAGCTTGCCCTTTTTCAGGTAGTTGCGCACATCGTGCACCTTGTCCACGCCCAGCTGCGAGTCACGCAGGCGGCTGACCGCGTCGTACTCGTACAGGCCCTGGTGGGCCTTGGTGGTGGACTTGATGTGCCAGGTGATCAGCCGCGCGCCGAACGAGGCCGCCAGCTGCTCGGCCAGCATGGTCTTGCCGGTGCCGGGCTCACCCTTTACCAACAGCGGGCGTTCGAGGGTGATGGCCGCGTTTACCGCCAGTTTCAGGTCGTCTGTGGCGACGTAGTCGCGGGTGCCTTCGAACTTCATGGGGTCTGTCCTCTGCTGTATGCCTGTACCGGCCCTTTCGCGGGCACGCCCGCTCCCACAGGTACTGCACACATCTCTGGATCTGTGGGTTACCTGTGGGAGCGGGCGTGCCCGCGAAAGGCCCAACACCTGTTTTCGATTCGTTACCGACTATAACGCGGGGTTAAGCAGCTGGAAACGCAGACCGGGTATTCAGTCCCTGAATGCCCCGTCACGCCCACTCAGTCGGCATCCGGCGCCCCTCGCTCGTATCGGGCATTGAACGCCTGGACAAACCCGTTGCGCAGGATCTGCAAAAACGCCTCGAAGGCGCTGATGTCCTGTTTGCGCACGCTGCCACTCAGCTCCACCCGGGTGGCAAACTGGTTTTTTGGCTGGTTCTTCAGCACCGTCTCGGTCGCCCCCACCACCGCCTCCCACACCGAGCGGAAGAAGCCCTTGTCCTTTTCCTCGACGTCCTGTTGCCAGTCGAATACATCCACATCGCGCAGCAGCGGCTTTATGTAGCCCTTCAGCCGGCCGTTCTCCGCTTGCGCCTCAATGACCACGTCCCCGTGCCCGGCATTGAAGTCGAACTTGCCATAGGCGCTGGCAAAGTCGTTCAGTTTGCGCAGTTCGATGCCGGTGGCGCGCAGCCTGAACTCGAAGTCATCGAAATCACTGAACGGGTCGAAAGTGGCACGGCTTTCTACCTTCGCATCGCCCGCGATGAGCGCCGTACCTTCGAAACTCGCATCGCGACGGCCTTTCTTGTCGCGAACATTGGTCAGGTTGCGGATGCTGGCTTCCAGCCGAGTGGCCTTCAGGTCGACCGGAGGTTTGGAGTTGAAGTTGCGGAAGGTCAGCACGCCGTTGTCGATCCGCACTTCGTTGAGGGTGATGGGCAGCAGTTTTTCCAGTTGCTGGCGCCAGTCGGTGCCCCGGCCGGTCTGCGATGCCTGCTTGCTACCGCCGTCGACGAAGTTCAGCTCCGGGCGCACAAAGGTCACCTCGGCCACCACCGCCCTGTCGGACCACAGCGAATGCCAACTCACGGAAAGGTCGATCAGCGGCGCGTCGAGAAAGGGTACCGGCACCTTGCCGCTGGTCTTGACGATTTTCAGCCCGTTGATCTGGTACGCGCCGCGCCACCAGGCCAGGTCCACGTCGGCGACCTGGCCACGGTAATCGCCCATGTCGGCCAGTTTATCGTTCAGGTAGTCGCGTACCAGGTAGGGCAGGGCGAGGTGCAGGGCCACCAGCAGCACGATCAGGCTGCCCAGGCCGATCAGCGGCCAGCGGTAACGGGCTCTCATCGGGGCGTCTCCAAGGCGGGATGTGCGGTTGACCGCAACGCGCCCGGTCGAGTTCGAACAGGCTTTACGGGCCACCGGCCGGGGCTTACCCTTGAGGTCTTTCCCTGCTGTTTTTCATGCCAAGGACCCCTGCCATGAGCCGTATCTTTGCAGACAACGCCCACTCCATCGGTAACACGCCGCTGGTGCAGATCAACCGCATCGCCCCGCGTGGCGTAACTATCCTGGCCAAGATCGAAGGGCGCAACCCGGGCTACTCGGTCAAGTGCCGCATCGGCGCGAACATGGTCTGGGACGCAGAGAGCAGCGGCAAGCTCAAGCCGGGCATGACCATCGTCGAGCCTACCTCGGGCAACACCGGTATCGGCCTGGCCTTTGTCGCCGCCGCCCGTGGCTACAAGCTGATGCTGACCATGCCAGCCTCCATGAGCCTGGAGCGGCGCAAGGTGTTGAAGGCCCTGGGCGCCGAACTGGTGCTGACCGAGCCGGCCAAAGGCATGAAGGGCGCCATCGAGAAGGCCAACGAAATCGTCGCCTCCGACCCGGCTCAGTACTTCCTGCCGGGCCAGTTCGAGAACCCGGCCAACCCGGCCATCCACGAAAAAACCACCGGCCCGGAAATCTGGAACGACACTGACGGCGCAGTCGACGTGCTGGTGGCGGGCGTGGGCACGGGCGGCACCATCACCGGTGTGTCGCGCTACATCAAGCACACCCAGGGCAAGGCAATCCTGTCGGTGGCTGTCGAGCCGGTGTCATCGCCGCTGATCACCCAGACCCTGGCAGGCGAAGAGCTCAAGCCCAGCCCGCACAAGATCCAGGGCATTGGCGCCGGTTTCGTGCCGAAAAACCTCGATCTGTCGATTGTCGACCAGGTAGAAACGGTGACCGACGAAGAGTCCAAGGCCATGGCCATTCGCCTGATGCAGGAAGAGGGCATCCTTTGCGGTATTTCCTGTGGTGCGGCAATGGCCGCCGCGGTGCGCCTGGCTGAAAAACCGGAAATGCAGGGTAAGACCATCGTCGTAATTCTGCCCGACTCGGGCGAGCGCTATCTGTCGAGCATGCTGTTCAGTGACCTGTTCAGCGAGCAGGAAAACCAGCAGTAATCGGCCTCGCCGCTGATCCGACGCAACGTTTGGCGGCCTGGTTTATTGCAAAATCTTCATCAATGCGATCCCGCCCGGGTTGTTTTTACCGCGGCGGGATCAGTTTATGATGGCAGGATGATTTTCAGGAGCCAGGCTGCGCAGCCCTGTCTCCTTTCCAAGGAGTGAAGCATGACCTTTTCCTTTGCAGCCAAGGCGGGTGTCCTGCTGGTGTTTTTCGGCAGCGTGCTGTTCGTGCACCTGCGCGGCAAGGCTCGCCTGCCGGTGTTGCGCCAGTTCGTCAACCATTCGGCGCTGTTCGCCCCCTACAACGCCCTGATGTACCTGTTTTCCGGCGTGCCGTCCAAGCCCTACCTGGACCGCCAGCGCTTCCCTGAGCTGGACGTGCTGAAGGACAACTGGCAGGACATCCGCGAAGAGGCCATGCGCCTGTTCGACGAGGGTTACATCCGCGCCGCCGAAAAGGACAACGACGCCGGCTTCGGTTCGTTCTTCAAGAAAGGCTGGAAGCGTTTTTACCTGAAGTGGTACGACAAACCGCTGCCTTCGGCCGAAGCCCTGTGCCCGCGCACTGTCGAGCTGGTCAGCAGTATCCCCAACGTCAAGGGCGCGATGTTCGCCCTGCTGCCCGGCGGCAGCCACCTGAACCCGCACCGCGACCCCTTTGCAGGCTCGCTGCGCTATCACCTGGGCCTGTCCACGCCGAACTCCGATGCTTGCCGCATCTATGTCGATGGCGAGGAATACGCCTGGCGTGATGGCGAAGACGTGATGTTCGACGAAACCTACGTGCACTGGGTCAAGAACGAGACCGACGTTACCCGCGTTATCCTGTTCTGCGACATCGAGCGCCCGCTGAGCAGCTCGCTGATGACCCGCATCAACCGCCAGGTCAGCGCCTTCCTTGGTCGCGCCACTGCGCCGCAGAACACCGACGACGAGCGTGTGGGCGGGATCAACCAGGCGTATGCCTGGAGCAAACGCTTCAGCAACAAGATCAGCGGCCATGTGAAGCAGTTCAAGCGCGCCAACCCCAAGGCCTACCGCGTGCTGCGGCCGGTGCTGGCGGTGGTGGTGGCTTATTTGCTGTACCGCTGGTTGTTCTGATTGCAGGCCCGGCCTCTTCGCGGGTGAACCCGCTCCCACAGGTACGGCGCTGGCTTCAGGCCCATGCTGTACCTGTGGGAGCGGGGTTATCGGCGAAGAGGCCGGTTCAGGTTATTGCCCAATCAAGAGTTCACCGCTATATTCCGAAACACTTATCTTCCCTGAAGACCTGAACATGCCCGCCATCCCTTCCACCACAAGCTTTGCCCTCGCGCCAGTCGCGGGCATGGTCGTGCGTGGCAGCCAGCAGCCGGTTATGATCAGTCATTACCCACCACCTGTCAGTGGCGTTGTAGGCGGCGTAGCTCCGCCTCCCTGCGTGGTCGTGCTGGGCTGATCGGCTTTCTGCCGAACCCCTTCGCACACGCAACCTACTGAACACGGTCGGCTACTTCCCCAGCTGAAGTTCACGCCCACCGTTCGGCTTTTTTGCCCGAATACAGGTGCATACATGTCTGTCTTTTCCAAAACTTCCGTGGCCTCGGCGGCCACTACCAGCCTGTTCGTCCTGCTGTGGAGCAGCGGGGCAATCGTCTCCAAGTTGGGCCTGGCGCATGCCAGCCCGTTCGCCTTTTTGCTGTTGCGCTCGGCGCTGGCCTTGGCCGGCCTGTTGTTGATCGGCCCGCTGCTGGGGCTGCGCTGGCCGCGCAGCCGGGGGGCGATTCTGCGTGCGCTGGGCACAGGGTGTGTGCTGCTCGGCGCGTATCAGATTTTCTACTTGCTGGCGCTCAATACCCATGTGACGCCTGGCGTCATGGCCACGGTGATGGGGGTACAACCGATCCTCACCGTGGTGCTGATGGAGCGTCAGCGCTCCTGGAGCCGTCTGTTCGGCCTGGGGCTGGGATTGGGCGGCTTGATCATGGTGGTTTACCAAGGCATCAACCTGGGCGGGGTGTCACTGGCGGGGATGCTGTTTGCCCTGCTGGCGCTGGCCAGCATGACCTTGGGCTCGATCCTGCAGAAACGCATCACCGATAACCCCATGGGCACGCTGCCCTTGCAGTACCTGGCCGGCTTTGCCATGTGCGCGTTGTTCGCACCGCTGCAACCACTGCATGTCGAGTGGACCGGCGGCTTTGTCGGCGCGCTGCTGTGGATGGGCCTGGTGGTTTCGTTGCTGGCGACCTTGCTGCTGTATCGGCTGATCGCCAAGGGCAACCTGGTCAATGTCACCAGCCTGTTCTACCTGGTGCCGGCCGTCACTGCGGTGATGGACTTCCTGATCTTCGGCAACCGCCTGGCACCGCTCAGCCTGCTGGGCATGGGGTTGATCGTGGTGGGCCTGCTGTTCGTGTTTCGCAAGCCCGCCGCGCGCCTGGCAGAGGCGTAGGCGTTAGCGGAATTCTTCGGGGATGGCGTGCCTTAGTACGCCTTCCTCGAAGTCCAGCAGGCCGGCTTCGCGCTGGGTGAGCAGGTAGTAGAGCAGGGTGTCGAGCGAACGCGCTGGCGGGACTTCGACGGCCAGCATTCTCACGGCCTTTTCGACTTCGCAGGCGCAGCCGAAATCCTCGAGCGCCATACGCACCTGGTCCAGGTCGCCTGCGGCTTTTACAAGAACGCGGAACACCGAAGCGCCGCCACTTTGCAGCAGGGCCGCGAACCAGGATTGTTCGCCGTCTTCACGAATGCAGATGGTATCGCCGGGTGCGATGCCGTAGGCATAAAAGGGAATGCTGTCGACCTGGTAACCGGTTGCCGTGGGTTTTGCCCAGAGCCCTTCGACCGAAGCGGGTGGGTAGCCTTGGGCATCCTGCTCCAGGCGCCAGAGCACAATCTTGTAGGCTGGGGTTTGCTCGGGGGGCATGGGGCATTACGTGTCAGGGGGGCTGCCTATCGTAATGCGCTTTGCGGGTGTTGTCTGTACCGGCCTCATCGCCGGCACAGACAGATAAGGCGTTAGAAGTAATACCCGATGTTGATGTTGGTCCGGTAATACCAGTCATTGCTGCCCACCGAGCTGGTGCTGGTCCAGCCCGTGCCATTTTCCGCCCCACCAAACGGGTTGGCGTTGCGCGCCCAGGTCAAGTCGACCCAGGCCATGATCGGCATGGCCAGGAACTGCGCGCCGACGGTGAACATCTGCGAATCGTCCCAGCCGTGCTCATCCTTCATCATCCGGCTGTAGTCGGTGTAGAGCTTTATCTTCTTCAACTGCCCAAGCTTGGGGGTGAACACGTCATAGCCAAGGTTGACTGCGGCGATGTTCGCCTTGGCGGCGATCAGGTAAGCCGGGGTCAGGCCGTTGCCGCCCATCAGTACCGCGCTGTCACTGACGCCGGCCGGGTTTTTCGGGTTGTATTCATAGCGGATCGCCTGGCCCGTCAACGTCCAGGGGCCTTTGTTGAACAGCGCATGCACACCGCCTGCCCAATAGTCGCCATCGTCATGGGTGGTGGCGTTGTACAGTTCGGCAGCGGCCAGCGAAGCGCCCAGCTCGGTCTTCCAGCCGTCGCCTGTGAAGGTTCGGGCAACACGGGCGTTGACCTGGTTGCGCTTTTCGTTGTCCTGGCGCGACTGGGTGAAAGGTACGGCATTGTCGTCAAGGTCGGCGTAGCGCCCGACCTCCGGCGAGTAGCGCAGGCTTGAGGGCAGCATGCGTGGGAAGTAGCCCAGTTGCAGGTCCCACTGCGCATCCTTGTAGCTGTATTTCAGGCCCGTGCCGGCGCTGACGCCATAGCCCATGAAAAATGGAATGTGATAACTCCAGCCGAACTGCGGGTAAGGCTCCAGGCCGAACGGCTTGAACGGCGCGCCGAGTTGCAGGTTGGCTTGCGGGCTGAAGCGGTAGCCGATGTAACCGCGGTCGATGGAGCGCTTGCCGTCGTCCTGGAACCAGTAGCCGACATCGCTGAACAGCTGGCGGTGGCTGGCCTGCACATCGATGCGAAAGGTATCGAACAGCAAGCGGCCGTTGTTTTCCGTGGTGTCCCAGTGTTCGTCGCGGTAGTTGACGCGCAGGGCGCCGCCGATGTCCAGGCTGCTCTGGCCGTCGTCGCTGCGCCAGGCAACGTGCGGGAAGGGCTTTTTCGCGGTGGGTGGCTGGTCCGGGGCGGCGGGGCCGGGTTCGGAGGCGAAGCTGGTGCAACTGCCGAGAATCAGACCGAGGCTTATCAGATATCTGTTCATGCTGTGCCCTGCAAGGTTGGAGCAGTTTTCGCAGGCAGCAGCGGGCCCTCACCCTTTTGACAGGGTGTTTCGAGGGGATAGCTGGCTGAAGGCGAAAACTGCTGGCTGGTTTATTGTTCTAGTTTTTTTGGTGTGTCTGTGCTGGCCCGTTCGCGGGTAAATCGGATCGCCGCGAAAGGGCCAGCCCAGTCAACTCAGAGGTCGAGCACCAGGCGCCGGCTTTTGCAGCCCGACACGCAGACCATCATCGATTTGTTCGCCGCACGTTCGGCTTTGGTCAGTACGCCGTCGCGGTGGTCGATATCGCCGTCCAGCACCCGCGTTTCGCAAGAGCCGCATACACCCTCGCGGCAGCTGTACTCGATATCGCAGCCGGCTTCGAGCAGCACGTCCAGCAGGTTCAACCCAGGCTCGACGCTAACGGTCCTGCCCGACTTGCTCAGCTCGACGCTGTAGCTGTCCTGGGCATCTTGCGACGGTGCCACTTCGGCGGCGGTAAACCGCTCGATGTGCGCATGCGGGTACCCCAGGCGTTCGCAGGCCTGCTCGAAGGCATCCAGCATCGGCGTCGGCCCGCAGCAGTAGAAGTGCGTGTCCGCAGGGCGCCCGGCCAGGTAACTGGCCAGGTCCGGCAGGCCGCCTTTCTCGTCGTTGAAGTGGTACAGCACCTTTGCACCCAGCCCGGTGATCTCCTCCACCAGCGCCGCTTCGGCGCGCGAGCGGGCGCAGTAGACCAGTTCGGCCGAGCGTCCCAGCGCCAGCAACTGGCGGAACATGCAGTAGATCGGCGTGATGCCGATGCCGCCGGCCACCAGTACGCTGTGGCTGGCGCGGGTGTCGAGGGCGAAGTTGTTGCGCGGTTGGGAAATCTGCAACTGCGTGCCCACCCGCAGTTGCTCGTGAACGTAGCGCGAGCCGCCGCGGCTGGCACGGTCACGCAGGATACCGACCACATAGCGGCCCTGGTCGCTCGGCGCGTTCAGCAGCGAGTAACTGCGCACCAGGCCGTTGGGCAGGTGCAGGTCGATGTGCGAACCGGCCTCGAACGGCGTGAACACGGTATCGCCCCACGGGCGCAGCTCGACGCTGATGATGCCTTCGGCTTCATGGCGCAGGGTATGCACCAACGCGCTGATGGTGGAGGAGTTGGACATCGGTCACCTCATGCTCAGGCCAGTTGCCGGGTTTCGATCAGGGCCAGCTGTTCCTTGGCCTTGCCCTTCAGGTAACGGCGCAGGCGCACCACGCCAAGGTCGTGCTGGTAGAGGTTTTCGCGCTGGTTGGCGTCGAACTCCATGAACTCCAGCAACACCCGGTCCTGCTCCAGCACCGCCCAGTGGCGCGCCTCCAGGCGGTTCTTGTAGAGGAAGCGCCAGGTGTCGCGCTGCCAGCCGCTCAGCCGCCGCGTGCGCCAGTGGAATACTGCCGACAGGGCGCGGCTGCTAGGGGTGTAGCTGGCGACAATCGAGAAATTGCCGCCCGGGCCACCGGTCTTCGGGTAGGGGATTTCAAGGCGCAGCCAGTGGCAGCCGTTGTCGAGGAATTCGGTCCAGTCGAAGTTGACCCCGCGCTGGCCTTCCTTCTCGAAGAAGAAGCCCTGGTCGGTGTCGCGGGTGACGAATTTGGCGGTAGCCTCACCCTCGCTCATCGAATGCGACATCTTGTGCAGGTAGGTGCCGTGCATCGGGTCCATGACGTTGTCGAGCACGTAGCGGTAGTCGCCTTTCCACTCGGTGTAGCAGAGGAAGCTGCTCCACTCGGGCGAGCTCAGCTGTTCGGGCAGTACCAGCTCTGGCGGTGTGTCCAGGTTCGGCTCGGTGGCGTTGAACAGGAAGATCGCGCCAGCGGCCTCGCGGGTATGGAACATCCGCGTCGGGCGGCTGCCTTCAAGCTTGCAGCCGGGGCTGCCGGGCACTTTGGTCACGGTGCCGTCACAGCGCACTTCGACGCCGTGGTACGGGCACTGCAGGCGGTCACCCAGTACCGGCCCCTGGGACAACGGCGCACCGCGGTGCGGGCAGTGGTCTTCGAGGGCATGGACGCTGCCGTCGTTGTCGCGCCACAGGGCGATCTTGTAGCCCAGGCGGCGAATCGAGACGGGTTTCTCGCCGAGCAGCTCCGACGGTAATACCGGGAACCAGAGGTCTTTCAGGCCGTTGGCCAGGTGGTTTTCAACAGGGTCGACGGTGATCTGCATGTTCATCTTGTTCTACCTCCGGCGGGTCATTCGCCCAGCCGTGCCATCAGGGTTTTGAAAGTGTCTTCGGTCCATTCACCGCGGGTCAGCGGGCAGGGCGGACCGGCCAGGTTCAGGTGCGCAATCAATTCGCCCAGTTCGCTCACGCCGTTGCCGTAGGCGCGTTCGATCGAGTCGCCGAGCAGGTCTTCGAACGGCGTGTTGGGGCGTTTGCGGGCCTGATGCGGCTGCAGGTAAACCTCGGGTGTGCTCATGGGATTGGCCTCAATTGTTCTTGGGTTTGTCGGTGAGGAACTTGCCTTGCGGTGCTTCGATATGCTGCTGGCGCCGGGTGTTGCCATCGATGCCACCGGCGATCGCCCATTCGGCGAACACGGTCGGGCCGGGTTCGAATTCGCGCGGCTGCCAGTCGCCGGTCAGTTGGTCTTCGTCGGCGTAGTACTCGACCAGTGCGCCTGCGGGGTTCTTGAAGTACCAGAAGAACGCCGACGACACCGGGTGCCGGCCCGGGCCGATTTCGGTGGCCCAGCCACAGCGGGAAATGTGCATGCCGCCACCAAACACTTCGTGCAGGTCACGCACGGTGAAGGCCACGTGGTTGAGCCCGGCACGTGGGGCCGGCAGCTGCAGCATGAACAGGTCGTGGTGGCCGCCTTCCTCGGCGGTGCGCAGGAAGGCGCCGCGGTTGGGGTAGCGGTCCGAGGCCTGGAAGCCGAAACGCTCGTGGTAGAACGCTTCGCAGGCATTCACATCCTTGACGAAGAACACCACGTGGCCCACTTCGATGGGCGTGGCACGTTCGTAGACCGGCGCCGGCTTGTTGATCCGGCCCTTGGTCTCCCAGGTGTTGTGGCCGCTGCATTCGATGTCCAGCGGGCGTTTGCGGGTGACCTGCAGGCGGATCGCCAGGCCATTGGGGTCGGTGCAGCCGATGCGGCCGTTGCCTTCGACAAAACCCGGGTCGTTGGCGATGCGCTGGCTGTACAGTGCCAGGTCCGCCTGGCTTGCCACGCCCCAGACCACTTCGCGCACGGTCGAGCCGGGTTCGATGGCCGGCGGCAGGCCGGGTTTGTCGATGGCGGCCAGTATCACGCGGCAACCATTGAGGGTTTCGAAGATCACCTCGTCGGGCTGCTCGCTGACCTTGCTCAGCCCCCAGTCGGCGAAGAAGCGCGCGCAGGTGGCGAGGTCTTCCACGCCATAGGTGACTTCGTCGATGCCCAGTACGCTCATTGCCCTGCCTCCACGCCGGCCCACGCCAGCGGCTGTTGGTTCATGCCCCAGTAGAGGCTCTTCTGTTCCATGTACTGCAGAATGCCCAGGCGGCCTTTTTCGCGGCCAAGACCGCTGTCACGCCAGCCGCCGAACGGTGTCGAGATGGAAAACTGCTTGTAGGTGTTGATCCATACCGTGCCGGCCTGCAGCTTGCGGCCCAGGGCCCAGGCGCGTTTGTAGTCGCGGGTCCAGATGCCGGCGGCCAGTGCGTAGAGGCTGTCGTTGGCCTGGGCCAGCAGCTCGTCTTCGTTGTCGAATGGCATGGCCACCAGCACCGGGCCGAAGATTTCTTCCTGGCACACCTGCTGGTGGTTGCCCAGGCCTTCGAGGATGGTCGGCGGGTAGAAGTAGCCTTGGTCGAACAGCCCGCCGCGCGGGCGTTCACCGCCCAGGCGCAGGCGGCCACCTTCGGCCAGGCCCAGGGCCACGTAGCGTTCCACCGACTCACGGTGCGCAGCGCTGATCAGCGGGCCCATCTGCGTGCGTTCGTCGGCCGGGTCGCCCAGGCGCAGCTGCGCGGCAGCGGCGGTCAGGCGAGCCATGAACGGTTCGTACAGGGCACGGGCGACGAACAGCCGCGACCCTGCGATGCAGGCCTCGCCCGAGGAGCTGAAGATGCCGTACAGCACACCGGCCACGGCGTGGTCGAGGTCGGCGTCTTCGAGGACGATGGTTGGCGACTTGCCGCCCAGCTCCAACGACACCGGCATCATCTTGTCGGCGGCAATATGGGCGATGTGCTTGCCGGTGCGGGTGCCGCCGGTGAACGAGACGCGCTTGACCAGCGGGTGGCGGGTCAAGGCGTCACCGAGCAGCGAGCCCTTGCCCGGCAGCACGCTGATCAGGCCCTTCGGCAGCCCGGCGTCTTCGCAGATGCGAGCTAGCTGCAGGGCCAGCAGCGGGGTGATTTCCGCTGGCTTGATCACCACCGCGTTGCCGCCGGCCAGGGCCGGGGCAACCTTTTGCGCCTCGCTGGCGATCGGCGAGTTCCACGGCGTGATCGCTGCGACCACGCCCATGGGCTCGTACACGCTCATGCTGATGAAGTCGCCGCGTGACGGGGTGATGGTTTCTTCCAGGGTTTCGCAGGCGGCGGCGAAGAACTGGAAGGTGCCGGCCGCGCTGGCGACCAGGGCGCGGGTTTCGTTGATCGGTTTGCCGTTGTCCTGGCGCTGCAGTTGCGCCAGCTCTTCGGCGCGCTCGCGGATCAGTTCGGCGGTGCGGTACAGCACGGCGGCGCGTTCGTGCGGTTTGCGCTGGGCCCAGCCGCTGTGCAGGAAGGCGTGGTGCGCGCCCTGTACGGCGGCCTCGACATCCTCAAGGCTGGCGGCATTGAGCCAGGCGACCGGCTCGCCGGTGGCCGGGTAGCAGGTGGCGTAGCGTTCGCCGCCGCCCAGGCGCCAGGTGCCGGCGATGCAGATGGGCAAGGTCTGTTCCAGTGTCATTGGCAGTCCCCTAGATGGAAATGGCATGGGCGTGGTTGCCAAGGGCGCGCACCACGCTGTAGACGGTCAGCGCCGAGGTCTTCGGGTTGGCTGCCAGCGGCTTGCCGCGCAGGCTCATCTCGAAGCGGCCGAAGGCGCCGCGGGCTTCGACCTGGTGCACGTTTTCTTCGCTGTGCGGGTCGGCGATCAGGGTCACGCGGGTGCGGTCCAGGCCGAGCCCTGCCAGCGACAGGGTGGCGGCGACGTTGGCGTTCTTGGGGTACAGCCGCGCCGCTTCACGGGCGCTGCCGTCGAAGATCACCGTCGCTTCGCTGAGGCTGTCCAGCGTGCACACCTGCTCGGCCGGGGTGTTCTTCCAGGCCTGCGCCGGTTTGCGGCCGGTGTAGTTGACGGCGTCGAGCCCGCCAACCTTGGCGGCTGACAGGGCATCGATGCCGCCGATGGCACCTGGCAGCAGTTCGATGCGGGTATTGCCGCGTGCCGCCGCCGCTTCCAGGCGTTCGACCAGGCCGGGTTCGGACAGCGCGCCGACCGAGACGATCAGGCAGGCGATGCCGCGCTCCAGCGCCGGCAGCACGTGCTCTTCGATGGCCTTGTGGCCGGCGCACTCGACCAGCAGGTCGGGGCGCGCATCGGTGGCCAGCGCAGTGAGCACCCGGGGCGGCTGGCGAAAGCTGGCCAGGCGCTGGCGCACCAGCGCTTCGGAGCCGGCCGAAGCGATCACCGCATCGACGCACAGCTGTGGGTCTTGCTCCAGCAATTCGAGCACGCCGACGCCAATGGCGCCGCAGCCGATCATGGTGATATGCAACATGGCGGGGTCCTCAGGCCGTAGCCTTCTGCGCCTTGGTTTCGCTGTTGGGCGGGCCGGCGAACTGGGTGGCGAAGCCACCGACGCTGAGCATGTCCACTTCCAGCAGGAACGGGCCTTGTGTGCCCAGGGCACCTTCGAGCACGTTGCCGAAATGGTTCAGGTCGCTGACCAGGCCATGGCGCAGGCCGAGCGATTCGGCGAGCTTGCTGTAGTCGGGCGTGTGCAGTTCGACGTAGGCATGGCGTGCGCCGTAGATGGCATCCTGGATGTTGCGGATCACGCCATAGCGCTGGTCGTTCATCAGCAGGATGACCACATTGGCCTTCTCCTGGACCAGCGTTGCCAGTTCACCCAGGTTGAGGATGAAACCACCGTCGCCTGCCAGGGCGAACACCTTGCGCCCGGGTGCGGTTTCCGCCGCTGCTACCGCCGCGCCAATGCCCATCGCCAGGCCCTGGCCGATGCCGCCACCGAGGGCGTGCACGCCGGACAGCGGGTGGTAGAGGTTGAGCAGGCGGTTGCCCCAGATGCTGTTGGACAGGGTCACGTCGCGCACCCAGGTGAAGTTGCGCCCGGTTTGCGCCTGCAACTGCTCGACCAGCGCCGAATACGGGCCAAGGTCGGCGACCAGTTGCTTGCGGGCCTGCTCGCGCACGGCCTTGAGTTCGGCCAGGAAGTTCGGATCGATGTTCAGGCGGCCCTGCAGGCGGTCGGCCAGGCCTTCCAGGGCCAGCGCGGCGTCGCCGCAGATGAACAGGTCACTGGGGTAGCTTCGGCCTTCGATGGCCGGGTTGACGTCGATGCGCAGGGTGGTGCGTGGCAGCTTCAAGGCATACTTGAAGGTCTCGTTGCTGCGCAGGCGCGAGCCCGCCACCACCAGCGCGTCGCAGGTCTGCATGAAGCCTTCGACCAGCTTGTTCTGCGAGAACGCGCCCAGGCAGCGCTCGTCATCCTCGTTGACCACGCCACGGCCCTGGGTCGAGGTGATCACACCGACACCCATGTCCAGCAGGCGCTTGACCTGTGCGCCGGCATGCCGGGCGCCGCCGCCAAGCCATAGCAGAGGGCGGGTGGCGTTGGCCAGGCGCTCGGCCACCAGGTCGAGGGCTTCGGCGGCGGGGGCGGCGACCGGGATCGGCAGCGGTGACAGGTCGGTCGGCATGGGAATGAAGGCCGACTGGATGTCGATCGGGATTTCCACGCTGACCGGGCCGGTGGGGGCGGTCAGCGCGGTCTGCACGGCCAGCTTCAGGGTACTGAGCGCGGTCTCCACGCTGCGTACGCGGAAGGCTGCCTTGGACACCGCCTTGAGCATGGTCAGTTGGTCGCGCGCTTCGTGGATGTAGGCCAGTTCCTGGTCCAGGTACGGGGTTTCGATCTGCCCGGTGATGTGCAGCAGCGGCGTGCCGGCGGTGAGTGCTTCGACCATCGCCCCGGCAGCGTTGCCGGCGGCGGTGCCGGTGGAGGTCAGGCATACGCCCAGGCCACCCATGCTGCGGGCATAGGCATCGGCCATGTTGGTTGCCCCGGCTTCACCGCGGGCCATGACGAAGCGGATGTTGCCGCGTACGGCGAAGGCATCGAGGATCGGCATGTTGTGGATCGAGATCACCCCGAACGCCGCCTTGACGTCGCATTGCTCAAGGAACGCGGTGATGACGGCACCGACGGTGACAGTGTTTTCGTTACGCATGGCGGGACAGGCCTCCGGATACATCGATATGACTGCCAGTGGTGTAGGCCGACAGGGGTGAGGCGAGGAACAGGATCGCCTGCGCCGCCTCCTTCGGCAGGCCAAGGCGGCCCAAGGGGATTTGTTTGCGTTGTGCCAGCTGCGCGGTCCATTGCGCCCAGTCCAGCTCGCGCTCTT
This sequence comes from Pseudomonas putida W15Oct28, assembly GCF_000708715.2. Classification (GTDB taxonomy): domain Bacteria; phylum Pseudomonadota; class Gammaproteobacteria; order Pseudomonadales; family Pseudomonadaceae; genus Aquipseudomonas; species Aquipseudomonas putida_R. Next base: position 32,508 of record NZ_JENB01000043.1, read on the forward strand.
CGCGGGCCTCGAAACGGCGGCGCCATTGCCCGGACTCGACCAGGCCGATGAGGATGCCGTTGACCCGGATGCCGTGTTCGGCAAACTCGAAGGCCATCGAGCGCACCAGGTTCTTCAGCCCCGCACGGGCGGCCGAGGTGGCCACCATGTGCGGTTCCGGCTGGCTGGCCAGCAGCGAGTTGACGCAAACGATGGAGGCGTTGGCCTGGCCTTGCAGTTGCGTCATGAAGGCACGCACCGGGTGGATGACCGAAAAGAACTTCAGTTGCAGTTCGTCGTTCCAGGCCTCGTCGGTGGTGCTTGCAAAGGTCGACACGCGGCCTTGGCCTGCGTTGTTGACCAGCACCTGGGCCGGGCCGAGTGCGGCTTGGCTGGCAGTTGCAAAGGCCTGCACGGAACCGGCGTCGAGCACGTCGCACACCTGGGCCAGCAGGCGCGCCTCGGGGAAGCGGTCGCGCAACCGCGCCTCGGCGCTGCGCAGGCGGTCTTCGTTGCGCCCGCAGAAGGCCACGCGGGCGCCGGCTTCGAGCAGCAGCTCGACGCAGGCGTAGCCGATGCCCGACGAGCCGCCGGTGACGATCACCGTGCTGTCGTGGAGTTGATAGGGGTTCATCTCAGTCCCTCATCAGCGCGGTGACGCGGCCGTGGCCTGCGTTGGGTGTGTAGTTGAGCAGCCGCGACAGCTCATCGGCGCTGTTACGGACCTGGCCCAGCAGGTTGTCGAAATTGACATGGCCGATCTGCACGGTGGGGATGGTCAGGCCGAGCGCGGCGACCACCTGGCCACTGGCGTCGCGTACCGGTGCTGCCACTGTGGAGATGGTCGACTCGAAGAAGCCTTCGCCGCTGACGTAGCCGCGCAGGCGGTCGGCCTGGACCAGGTCGAACAGCTCCAGCACGGTCTTCGGCGTGCACGGCGAAAACTGCTCCAGGTGCTCTTCCGGGTACAGCTCGCGCAATTCGCCGAGGCTAAGGTCGGCCAGCAGGATGCGCCCCAGCACGGTGGCATGGGCCGGCAGGCGGGTACCGACGGTGACCGCGCTGGAGAACACCGACGGCGGCGACACCTTGGCCACGTAAACGATCGAGCGGCCGTCGCGCACCACCAGGTTGCTCGGGTAGTTGAGGTGGTCGCACAGCCGTGCCAGCAGGGGTTGGCCGAGCTCGGTCAGTTCCAGCGAGGCCAGGTACTCGAAGCCCAGGCGCAGCACCGACATCCCCAGGCGGTACTCGTTGCCGCTGCGGGTGACGAAGCCCATGGTTTCCAGGGTGGTCAGCAGGCGGAAGATGGTCGAGCGTGGCAGCGACAGGCGTCGGGCCAGCTCGGGGGCAGTCAGGGTGCGGTTCTGCCGGCTGAATTCGCACAGCAGTAGCAGGCCGCGTTCCAGCCCCGGGACAATGTACTTGTCCTGGTTTTCCTTAAACGGATCCATATCGTTCATAGCACGCTACCTGTGAGAGAGGCGTCCAGGGCGCGGGCCAGCAGGCCCGTCACCGTGTCGGGTTGTTCGATGGCGCAGGCATGGCCGGCGCCGGGTATCAGCTTGAAAGGCGCGCCCAGGGCAGCGGCCAGGGCCTGGCAGTCGTCGGCGCGGGTGATGCCGTCGGCGCTGCCGCCGTGTACTTCGCAGGGCACCGCCAACGGCGCGTAGCGCAACAGGTGATCACCGCACAGCAGTTCGATGGCCTGGCGGTAGCCATGTGGCTGTAGCCGCGCCATGTTCCATTGCACCCAGCCCAGTGCCTCGTTGCTGGCGCTGGCGGACAGCAAGTGCGCACTGCGTTCGCGGGCCATCTGCTCGATGCCCATGTGCTCCAGGCTGTGCAGGCGTTTGCTGCGCACCGCCTGGCCTTGTTCGGGTTGCGCACCGTAGCCGCGCGCAGGGCTTAGCAGCACCAGGCGGCTGACGCGTGCCGGGTGGGCCTGGGCGAACGCGGCGGCGGTCAGTGCGCCGAGGGAATGGCCGACCAGCACGCAGCGCTCGATGGCCAAGGCGTCGAGCATCTGCAGCAGGCGCCCGGCGTAGTCGTGGGCCTCGGGCGCTGCCATTGGCAATGGTGTGGACTGGCCGTAGCCCGGGGCGTCCCAGGCGATCACCCGCGCCCGCTCGCTCAGGCCCTGGGCCACCTGCAACCAGCTGGCTGCGCCCGAGCCGATGCCGTGTAGCAGCACCATGGCTTGGCCACTGCCGGCTTCGCGCACTGCCTGCCGCCCCTGGGCCAGGCGCAGCAGGCGCTCGGGGAAGCACTGGTCGAGCTGCGCGAGCAGCGGGGCGATGGGGGTGATCGGCAGCATCGGCTTACCCGCGCTTGATCGATGCCAGCGGGTGCGCTGGCGGGTAGGTCGGGGTCACCGGCTTCTTGGCGCCGAGCATCACGCACATCAGCGCGTCTTCATCGCCCACGTTGATCTCTTCGCGGTACACCCCGGGTGGTACCGAAATCAGGTCGCGGTCGGTGAGGATGGTCTCGAAGCGCTCGCCATCCTTTTCGATGATCACCTTCAGCTTGCCGCGCAACACGAAGAACACTTCCTCGACGTCGGTGTGCAGGTGCGGCGGGCCTTCGTGGCCGGCCGGGATGACCATGGTGGAGAAGGTGAAGTGCTCGGACGGGATGGTGTTCATGTCACTGCTCACACCGGTGCCGCCAGTGCCCACGTAGCGCATCTGCGCGCGGCGGAACTTGGGGTCGTAGTCGGCCTGGAACTTCAGCGCATCCCAGTCGTAGCGGCGGGGCTGTCCAGTGATGAAGCGCGACAGGTCAGACAGGGCGAACAGCACCGCGCCACTGACGTCGTCGGGCAGTTGCGGGCGCTGGATGGCACGTTGTTCGGTGTACATACGGTGGCGGGCCTCGGGCACGTAGGCGGTGGCCTCCACCAGCACCAGCCCGGGGGCGATGGCGTTTACGGTGATGTTGGCATTGCCCAGCTCGCGGGCCAGGCTGCGGGTCATGGCAATCACCGCGCCTTTGCTGGCGACATACGCCAGCAGGTTCGGTGCACCCCACAGCGGGGTGTCGGAGGCCAGGTTGATCACCGCACCGCGGCCGCTTTCACGCAGCGCCGGCAGGGCGGCGCGGGTCATCAGCCAGGTGCCGCGCACGTTGACTTGCATGACCTGGTCCCAGGTCTCGATGTCCAGCTCCTCGCAGCTCTTGCCGCCGGAGTTGGTGATCGAGGCGTTGTTGACCAGGCCGTCGAGGCCGCCCAGGCGCTTGACCGTGCGTTCGATGCAGGTGTCGATCGACTCGGGGCTGGCCAGGTCCAGGCTGACGCCCGTGACATCCAGGCCCATGCCGCTCAGTTCGCAGGCGGCTTGCTGTACGCGGCCGGCGAGCACATCGGCGATGACCACCCGGGCGCCGGCCTGGGCGATGGCTTGGGCAAAGGCATAACCCAGGCCGCGGGCACCACCGGTGACCAGCACCCGGCGGCCTTCGAGAAGGTTGTTGAAGCTGCTCATCATTGGCTACTCAGCATGGCTTTGGGGAGGTAATGGAGCACGCGTTTTTCGGCCCAGACCACGGCGCCGTAGGCGAGCACGCCGATCAGGGTGAGCATGACGATGGCGACGAACACCCCGGCGGTGTTGCCCTGGCCTTCAGCGTCCACCAGCAGGAAGCCCAGGCCCTGGTTGCCACCGACCAGTTCGCCGACGGTGACGCCGATGACCGCGAGGGTGGAGGCAATGCGCAAGCCGGAAAAAAGCGCGGCCATGGCCGAGGGAAACTCGACCAGGCGGAAGATCTGCCAGCGGCTCGCATTCATGGTGCGCACCAGGTTGATCATGTCCGGGTCGACGGTGCGGATGGCCGAGAGCACGTTGATCATCACCGGGAAGAACACGATCAGGATGGCGATCAGGATCTTCGGGTAGATGGTGTAGCCCAGCCACATCACGAACAGCGGGGCGAAGGCCACCTTGGGGGCGATCTGCAGGGCCAGGATGTACGGCGACAGCATGGCCTCGGCCGACGGCGACAGGCCCAGCGACACGCCGATGGCCACACCCAGCAGGGCGCCAAGGGCGAAGCCGACGATGATCTCGAAGGCAGTGATCAGGGTATGTTCGAGCAGGTTGCCGGACTGCCACATCAGCAGGCTTTCCTGGGCTACCCGGCTCAGTTGCGGCATGACGAACTCGGGCATGCCGACCAGCCCCGGGCCCCATTGCCAGAGCACCAGAAACAGGACCAGCAGGGCGACGCTGCCGGCCACGGACGGATTGAGGTTTCTCATCGGGCGTTTACCTTGTTATTGCCGGGCCTTTACTTGGCCGCGGTGCGGGTTTCGATGAACTGGTTGCTGTAGAGCTCGTCGAGCTTGGTTTCGCGGGGGACGATGCCCTCGCTGACATAGAACTTGCGCACCGCATCCAGGCGTGCCGGGTCGATACGGCCGAGCACCGGCTGGCCGGCGTAGACGTACTCCACATACAGGCGCAGGGTTTTTTCCAGCGACGCTTCCTTGCCGGCGTAGGCCGGGACGGCGCGGGCAAAACTGGCGGCGGCGGCCTTGGGGTCGTCGATGATGTCCTGCAGGCCGCGCAGGGTGGCCTGGACCACGCCGCGGACGATCTGCGGGTGATGTTCGATGGCGTCGTCAGAGGCGAGGATGGCCTGTGCCATGCTCTCGAACACTTGCTCGCGAGGGATCAGCGAGTACTTGAGCCCGGCGTCCTCGGCGTTGATCACCCAGTCCGGTACCCCGGCCATGGCCTGGGCCTTGCCGGCCGAAAACAGCTGCCACACCCCGGACGGGCCAGCGGCCTGGATGTTCACATCGTCCTTGCCCAGGCCCGCCTTGCGCAGCGAGGCAAGCAGGGCGTAGTAGGTGGTGTCGGAGTAGGACATCACCGTCAGCGTCTTGCCCTTGAGCTGCTGGATCGTCTGGATGTTCTCGCTGGCATTGGTGGCGATCATGGTTACCCCGCCGCCACCGAGCACCGCCACCGTGCGCACCGGGATGCCGTTGGGGCGGACGATGATCGGGGTGTCGCCGATGGCGCCGCCGACCAGTGCGTTGCCGGCGCCGATCTGCTTGGCCACGTCGACGCCGCCCTTGGCGGCGATGAAGGTCACGTCCAGGTCCTGGGCCTGGTAGTAGCCCTTTTCCTTGGCGATGATCCACGGCGCGAATGCCGGCAGGCTGGGCGGCGCGGGCAGCAGGTAGGTGACCTTGGTCGGCTCGGCCTGAACCTGGGCGGCCAGGCTCAGTGCCAAGGCAGCCAGGGTGGTGTGTGCCACGCGCTTGAGGTGTGTGGTGAACATGCTAACTCCCGAGTGGTGAGTGGGGCGTCGGTCAGTGCAGGTCGAGGTCTTCGCCGACCTTGAGCAGATCCATCAGGCGGCCGGCGAGCGGGCCGATTTCCGGCAGCTTGCGGCGCTCCAGCGGGTTGTTGCGGTACGGCAGGTCGATCTCGATTTCCTCGATGATCGTGCCGGGGCGTGCGCTCATCACCAGCAGGCGGTCGGACAGGGCGATGGCCTCGACCAAGTCATGGGTGATGAACAAGGCTGTCTTCTTTTCCTCGAACAGCATCTGCGCCAGGTCCTGTTGCAGGATCATCTTGGTTTGCGCATCGAGGGCCGAGAACGGCTCGTCGAGAAACAGCACCTGCGGGTCGATCGCCAGGGTGCGGGCCAGCGCGGCGCGCTGGCGCATGCCGCCGGACAGCTGGAACGGGTAGTGGTCGGTGAAGCCTTGCAGGTGGCAACGCTTGAGCAGGTCCTCGGCGATGACCTTGCGCTGGGCGGCGGGCATGCCCTGGATCTCCAGGCCCAGCTCGACGTTGCGACGGATGCTGCGCCACGGCATCAGCAGGTCTTTCTGCAGCATGAAGGCGACTTTCGGGACCGGGCCGTTGACCGCTTCACCGCTGACCAGCACTTCGCCCTCGGTGGGCCGGTACAGGCCAGAACCCATGTTGAGGATGGTGCTTTTGCCACAGCCGGAAGGGCCGATGATGGACACCACTTCGCCGCGACGGATCTTGAAGTTCACACCACGGATGGCGAACGGGGCATCGGTTCGCCCTTTGGCCGGGAACGCTTTGCCGACATTACGGAATTCGATTTCCGTCTGGGCTTCGTTGCGCTGAGGTTCATGCCATTGCGGGGCGATTGCGTACATCTCTTTCACAGCCATGGGAATGCTCTCTGGTCTGTTTTATAGGTGATACGCCGTTTAGTGCATGAACAATGCCAAGTACAAACTTTCGTGTAATTATCAATAAAGTTATTGTTTATTAATAACTTGCGATTTCAGGGTGGTTTAGTGGTTGTTTTATATATGAAACATGGTTTTTTATATGGCACGAAAATGCCCAGCAACCGCGCATGAATTTATATTCGTGCGAGGGAACTGGGCATTTGGGGTAACGCAGGCGGGTGTGGTTTTACAGGTGAAACGGTGGCGGTCGGGCTGCACGGCAGCCCCCGTGAAATCTATCAGGCACTGCGCCGTGCGGGCTTGAGCACAAGCCACAGTGCTGCGGCAATCAGCAGGCCGCCGTACAGGTGCCCCATGGACAGCGACTCGTCCAGCAGCCATGCCCCCCACAGTACGCCGAACACTGGAATGAGGAAGGTCACGGTGCTGGCCTTGACCGGGCCGATTTCTTCCAGCAGGCGGAAGTACAGGATATAGGCGAACGCCGTGCACAACAGGCCCAGGCCCAGCAGCGACAGCCACACCTGCCAGCCGCCCCAGCTGGCAGGCGGTTGGCTAAGCGCGCTCCACGCGAACAGCGGGCTTAGCAGCAAGGTGGCGCCGAGCATGCTGCCCAGCGCTGACAGGCGGCTGTCCAGGCCGCTGATCCAGCGGCGGGCAAGGAAGCCGGCAAAGCCGTAGCAGGTGGTGGCCGCCAGGCAGGCGAGGGCGCCTTGCAGCAGGGCCATGTCCAGCGCTACCGGGCCGGCGCCGCTGAGGATGCCGACGCCAAACAGGCCCAGGAAGATGCCGCACAATTTGGGCAGGGTCATGGGCTCACGGAAGAACAGCATGCCGATCAGCACGCCCATCAGTGGCGTGGTGGCATTGAAGATGGCCGAGTAGCCAGCAGGCAATACCTGAGCGGCGACGGAATAGAAGGTGGCGGGGATACCGGAGTTGATCATGCCCAGTACCAGGCAGGCGCCAAGCTTGCCCTGGAAGTCCCAACGCACGCGGGCGACGGCGACGATGCCAATCAGGCCCAGGCAGGCAATGGACACGCGGAAGAACGCGGTCGGCACCGTGCCCAGCTCGGGGGCGATGATGCGCATGAACAGGAAGCTCGCCCCCCAGACGGCAGCAAGGGTCAGCAGGCGGGCTAGGGCGATGGGGCTCACGGCAGTCTCCGGGTACAGGGCAGGGCGCGAGTGTACGTCAGGGGGCGGGGGGATTCTTGTGCTTTCTTGCGGTGCAATCCTGTACCGGCCTTTTCGCGGGTGAACCCGCTACCACAGGTACACCACAGGCTTCAAGGACCGTGCTTGACCTGTGGGAGCGGGTTTACCCGCGAAGAGGCCGGCACAGGCTCCACACCCTCGAGAGTGCGACTAAGCTGTCTATCTCACCCCGCACCGAGGTGTCCCGCATGACCCAGCACTGGCCTGCCGGCGAGATCGCCCGGATGATCCTCGATGGCTTTGACGACTACCGCGAGCATTTCCGCCGCATCACCCTGGGTGCCCGCGAACGCTTCGAACAGGCGCGCTGGCAAGATAGCCAGCGGGCAGCCGCCGCTCGGATCAACCTGTACGAACAGAAAGTCGGCGAGGTCAACGGCTGGCTGCGTGATGCGTTCGATGACGAGGTGCTGCTGGCGGTCGAGCAGTGGCCTTTGGTGAAAAGTGCCTATATACGGCTGATCGACCCGCGGCTGGACGATGAACTGTCGGAGACCTGGTACAACTCGTTGTTCTGCAGCCTGTTCAGCCATGACCAGATCAGCGACGGCTGCATGTTCATCCACACCACCCGGCCGTCGATCCGCAGCCGCCAGCGCGCTGCACAAACCTCTACCTATCGCCCCGATGGCAACCTCAAGGGCCTGTTGCGGGCGATCCTCGCCAACTACGCATTCGCCTATGGCGACCTTGAAAGCGACGTGTCACGCCTTGAGGAGCAACTGCGCGAGTGCCTGCCCGACTGGGTGTGCAAAGACCCGACGCTGGCGGTGGAGCTGTTTTCGCCGGTGCTGTACCGCAACAAGGGCGCCTACCTGGTCGGCCGGCTGTACAACAGCGATGAGCAGTGGCCGCTGGTGATCCCGCTGCTGCACCGTGAAGGGCACGGTATCGAGGCCGACGCGCTGATTACCGACGAAGCCGAGGTGTCGATCATTTTTTCCTTCACCCGCTCCTATTTCATGGTCGATGTGCCGGTGCCGGCAGAGTTCGTCAACTTCCTCAAGCGCATCCTGCCGGGCAAGCACATTGCCGAGCTGTACACCTCCATCGGTTTCTACAAGCACGGCAAGTCGGAATTTTACCGGGCGCTGATCAACCACCTGGCCGGCAGCGACGACCGCTTCGTCATGGCACCCGGGGTGCGCGGCATGGTCATGAGCGTGTTCACCCTGCCGGGCTTCAACACCGTGTTCAAGATCATCAAGGACCGTTTCTCGCCGTCAAAGACCGTGGACCGCGCCACGGTGATCGACAAGTACCGGCTGGTGAAAAGCGTCGACCGCGTCGGGCGCCTGGCCGATACCCAGGAATTTGCCGATTTTCGCTTCCCGCGTGGCAAGTTCGAGCCGGAGTGCCTGGCCGAACTGCTGGAGGTGGCGCCGTCGACGGTGGCACTGGAGGGTGACACGGTACTGATCCGCCACTGCTGGACCGAGCGGCGCATGACGCCGTTGAACCTGTACCTGGAGCATGCCAGCGAAGGCCAGGTGCTGGAGGCGCTGGAGGATTACGGCCTGGCCATCAAGCAGCTGGCGGCGGCGAACATTTTCCCCGGCGACATGCTGCTGAAGAACTTCGGCGTTACTCGCCATGGTCGGGTGGTGTTCTACGACTATGACGAGATCAGCTTCCTGACCGAAGTGAACTTCCGCCATATTCCGCCACCGCGTTACCCCGAAGACGAGATGTCGGGCGAGCCGTGGTACTCGATCGGGCCACATGACGTGTTCCCCGAAGAGTTTCCGCCGTTCCTGTTTGCCGATATGGGCCAGCGGCGTTTGTTCAGCCGCTTGCATGGGGAGTTGTACGACGCGGATTACTGGAAGGGGCTGCAGGCAGCGATTCGCGAGGGAAAGGTGATTGATGTGTTTCCGTATCGGCGCAAGGCCCGGTAAATGCTTGGCTTGTCCTGGCCCTATCGCCGGCAAGCCAGCTCCCACAGGATTATCACAGGGCTGAGCTTTCTCGGGTACCTGTGGGAGCTGGCTTGCCGGCGATAGGGCCAGGACAGGCAACCAGTGACTTCAACCCTTCAAACACTTCAACTCACTGAAGTCGGTGCGCACCTTGCCCAGTTTTTCTTGCAAAAACCGCCGCTGTTGCGGGGTGCTCTGCTGCACCAGGTCCACCAGCAAACTACGCGCCTGTTGTTCGGTATTTTGAAACGCCGAGCGGTATTCAGGCGTCCACAAACTTTCCTTGCGCTGCAACAGTGTCGCCAGGCGTGGTTCGAAGCTGGCGTCTTTGCGCTGGTTCATCGCCAGCATCAATTGCTGCTGCCAGTGGGCACGGTTGGTAATCCATTCGCGGTTCTGGTCGCCCAGCGCCTGCGACCAGGCCTGCACCCGCTGCTTCTGCTCCGCTGTCAGCTCGCCCAGCCAGGGCGTCAGGCGTTTTTCCATGCGCTCGGTACGGCGGGCGATCTGTTTGGGCAGCGGCGTATCCACATACTGCTTCTGCCGTTCGCTGATGTCCTCGCGAAAGGCGTCGCGCATTTCCGCCACCTGCCTGTCGCTCATGCCGCGCAACAGCTCGGTGGCCGACGGGGTGATTTCCTCCGCCACCCGGCCAATCGCCTCACGGGCCTCGCGGGTGCGTTGCTGCAGGGCCTGGTCGGTCACCTGGCCATCGGCGACCATGGCGCGTACCCGGTCCAGCCAGTCGAGGTAGCCGGGCAGCTGGGTCTTGCAATGCCAGGCCAGGTGCTCGCGCAAGCGGTCGTCGAGCAAGGCCTTCTGCTCGCTGTTCATGTCCAGGTAATCGCCCAGCGACCACGGCACCAGGCGGTCGAGGTTGCGGTAGGCCAGGTCGATACGGCTGCAGGCGGCCAAAGCCAGGGCGAAGCCGATGGCGATGAGCAGGGCTTTGGACAGGCGGAGAGGCATGTGCTGTTCCTTGCAATGGCTGGCCACACGGTAGACGCAAGGGGCTGCTGACGGTTCCACTGCATCAGCGGTCGGGCGGCCCGCTGGCTTCAGGTGTAGAATAGCCGCCTTGTCTGGAGGAACATCGGAAATGGCTCTGCTTGGGCGTTACAACAGTTTGCAAATCGTGAAGCACGTGGACTTCGGTCTGTACCTGGACGGCGGCGCCGATGGCGAGATCCTGCTGCCGGGGCGCTACATCCCGAAAAACGCCGAAACCGAGGTGGATGACTGGCTGAACGTGTTCATCTACCTGGACAGCGAAGACCAGCTGATCGCCACCACCGAGAAGCCCAAGGTGCAGGTGGGTGAGTTCGCCAGCCTCAAGGTCAAGGACATCAACGGTGCCGGTATCTTCCTGGACTGGGGCCTGCCCAAGGACTTGCTGATGCCGTACTCGGAAGAGGCGCGGCAGCTGAAGATCGGCGATTACTGCGTGGTGCACGTCTACCTCGACAAGCGCACCCGCCGCATCACCGCCACGTCACGCCTGGACCGTTACCTTGACGTCACCCCGGCCGACTACAAAGTCGGGCAACCGGTCGAGCTGCTGGTGGCCGGCGAAACGCCGATGGGCTTCAAGGCCATCATCAACAACCGCCACTGGGGCCTGATCCACAAGAACGAGGTGTTCAAGTTCCTGCGTTCGGGCATGCACGAGAAGGGCTTCATCAAGGAAGTGCGCCACGACGGCAAGATCGCCCTGAGCCTGCAACCGGTAGGTGCGGCCCTGGCCGACAGCCTGCAAGAGCAGATCATGGCGCGCCTGGAGGCTGAAGGTGGGGTGTTGGGCGTGTGCGACAAGAGCGACCCGGCGCTGATCAGCAAGCTGTTCAACGTCAGCAAGGGCAACTTCAAGAAGGCCATCGGCGCGTTGTTCAAGCAGGGCCTGATCGTCATCCATGACGATCGTATCGAGAAGGCCTGACCGCCTTACGCCTGTACGAAGTTGCGGAAGTCCAGCTGCTCGCCACCCGGACGGGTGTCGCGCAGCAGCGAGTCGCGGTCGGCGCTGAGGGCCAGGCTGATGGTGGAGCGGCGCTTGCCGGGCTTGCGCACTTCCATCTGCTCCAGGTGAGCCTTGAGGAAGTTGGTGGGCACCTTCAGGTGCTGCAGCTCATCGCTTTCTGGCGTGTGCAGCAGCAGGTTGACCCAGTCGGCCTGGCCCTTGCCCAGCAGCTTCACGGGCACTTCGAACCACCACAGGTTGCGGTTGTTGTCCAGGATGGCGAACAGCGTGTTGCTGCTGTTCAGCACCGGCTTGGCCAGTGCTTCGTTGCGCCGGGCGATGGCGGCGGGTTTGTCGAGTTTCATGCAGGTTCCTGCGGGTTGACGCTATGAAGGCCTGCATTGTGAGGGGTGGCACCGGGCGGGGCAAGGTTTGTAACTTGCGTAGCCTGTGCCGGCCTCTTCGCGGGCTTGCCCGCTCCCACAGGTTTACCACAGGTTTGTAAACCGTGCGGTCCCTGTGGGAGCGGGCAAGCCCGCGGTACAAACCGGAGACATCGTTTACATTCCAAACCGGGGACATGGTTTACAGGCTAATACGCATGATCAGGAGGTATCTGATCATGCCCTGGAATCAAGAGTCCCCCATGGATCAACGAGTCAGATTGATCGGCGAA
>NZ_JENB01000044.1 GCF_000708715.2 Pseudomonas putida W15Oct28
GAATTCTTCCTGGGTGATCTGGAAGACGAAGTCGTCCATGCCATCGCCGGAGTTGCCCGCTTTGCCGCGGCCGCCGCCGCCCCCGCCACCACCTTGTGGCCTGGGGATATGTTCGCCGGCAGTGAATTCCTTGTTGCCCGGGTGCACGACGGTCTGTTTGCCGCCGCGACCGTGGTGGAGCACGGGTTCGTCGATGTCACGCCCCGGGATGCTGATCTGCTCGCCATGTTCCATGTCCATGATGGAACGGCGGCTTACCGCCTCTTCGACGGCTTTCTTGATGTGTTCACGGTACCGCCGCAGGAAGCGCTGGCGGTTGACCGTGCTCTTGTTCTTGCCGTTCAGGCGTCGGTCTATAACGTAGCTCATGGTCCCTCCGGTAGCTGGGAACAGCTGCACGCTTCAAGCTACGAGCTTGCTGCAGCCAAAGGCAGCAAGGCAGTTGCTGCCGCCCGGGGCTGGCGTAGCAGCCCAGGGCGCGCAGTGTGTAGCTTGTCGCTTTATTGCGATTTCCTGACCCGCAGGTACCATTCCGACAGCAGACGAACCTGTTTGTCGGTGTAGCCACGCTCCACCATGCGCGTGACGAAGTCGTTGTGCTTCTGTTGGTCTTCCTTGCTGGCCTTGGCGTTGAAGCTGATGACCGGCAGCAGGTCTTCGGTGTTGGAGAACATTTTCTTCTCGATCACCACCCGCAGCTTTTCATAGCTCAGCCAGCTCGGGTTCTTGCCGTTGTTGTTGGCACGGGCACGCAGCACGAAGTTTACGATTTCGTTGCGGAAATCTTTCGGGTTGCTGATACCGGCCGGTTTCTCGATCTTCTCCAGCTCTTCGTTGAGGGCGATGCGGTTGAGGATTTCGCCGGTCTCCGGGTCGCGGTATTCCTGGTCCTGGATCCAGAAGTCGGCGTACAGCACGTAGCGGTCGAAAATGTTCTGGCCGTATTCGCTGTAGGACTCCAGGTAGGCCGTCTGGATTTCCTTGCCGATGAACTCGATATAACGCGGTGCCAGGTATTCCTTCAGGTAGCGCAGGTAGCGTTCGCGCACTTCGGCAGGGAACTGTTCCTGTTCGATCTGCTGTTCGAGCACATACAGCAGGTGAACCGGGTTGGCCGCGATCTCGTGTGGGTCGAAGTTGAAGACTTTGGAAAGGATCTTGAAGGCGAAGCGGGTCGACAGGCCGTTCATGCCCTCGTCGACGCCTGCCGAGTCCCGGTACTCCTGGATCGACTTGGCCTTCGGATCGGTGTCCTTGAGGTTCTCGCCATCGTAGACGCGCATCTTCGAGTAGATGTTGGAGTTCTCTGGCTCTTTGAGGCGCGAGAGTACAGTGAACTGGGCGAGCATCTTGAGGGTGTCTGGCGCGCAATGGGCCTTGGCCAGCGAGCTGTTGATCAGCAACTTGTCGTAGATCTTGATCTCATCGCTGACGCGCAGGCAGTAAGGCACCTTGACGATGTAGATCCGGTCGATGAACGCCTCGTTGTTCTTGTTGTTGCGGAAGGTGTGCCACTCCGATTCGTTGGAGTGGGCCAACAGGATGCCGGTGTAGGGAATGGCACCCAGCCCCTCGGTACTGTTGTAGTTACCTTCCTGAGTGGCCGTGAGCAGTGGGTGCAGGACCTTGATCGGGGCCTTGAACATCTCGACGAATTCCATCAGGCCCTGGTTGGCCCGGCACAGCGCGCCCGAATAGCTGTAGGCATCGGCGTCGTTCTGCGGGAATTCTTCGAGCTTGCGGATATCGACCTTACCGACCAGGGCGGAAATGTCCTGGTTGTTCTCATCGCCCGGCTCGGTCTTGGCGATGGCGATCTGGTTGAGGATCGACGGGTACAGCTTGACCACTTTGAACTTGCTGATGTCGCCGCCGAACTCCTGCAGGCGCTTGGTGGCCCAGGGCGACATGATGGTGTTCAGGTAGCGCCGCGAGATGCCGTACTCTTCCTCGAGGATGGCCCCGTCTTCGGTGGCGTTGAACAGCCCCAGGGGCGACTCGAATACCGGCGACCCCTTGATGGCATAGAACGGTACCTTTTCCATCAGCTGCTTGAGTTTTTCGGCCAGCGACGATTTACCGCCGCCCACCGGGCCCAGCAGATAGAGGATTTGTTTCTTTTCTTCCAGGCCTTGGGCGGCGTGGCGGAAATAAGACACGATCTGGTCGATGCACTCTTCCATGCCATGGAAGTCGGCAAAGGCCGGATAGCGGCGGATAACCTTGTTGGAGAAGATGCGCGACAGCCTGGAGTTGGTAGAGGTGTCGATCAGCTCTGGCTCACCGATGGCCAGCAACAGCCGTTCGGCCGCCGATGCGTAGGCACTGCGATCCCCTTTGCACAGCTCGAGGTACTCCTGCAGCGAGAGTTCTTCCTGGCGCGTGGACTCGAAACGTTGTTGGAAGTGGCTAAAAATACTCATGACGTCACCTCGCTCGATACGTGGAGACGACGCCGGATCAGTCAGCTGATGCTGGCATGCAACCGGGTTTCGCCGGTTGCTGTATACCCCCCAGAACACCCTGTAACGCTACCGATGACCCGCACGCCGGTGTACCGGCTCTCCCCTTTTTCTGGATGGCCTGCGCTTAAGAATAGTTGGTTATCGGTAAGTTCAAGGCGGAGGGGCGGAGAAGTTGCGAACGACCGTTCGTCAGATAAGCCGCAAGCCCGCACGTGGCGCGGGCTGCAGTAAAAATGAAAATATTTATTCGGCGGTGCCTTGGGCGGTCTCTGCCGGGTAGGTGGCGCGCCACAGCTCAAAGCCGCCGTCCACGCTGTACACGTCGGAAAAGCCCTGGCCGACCAGGTAGGCGGCAGCGCTCTGGCTGGAATTGCCGTGGTAGCAGACCACCAGGGTAGGGGCGTCGAGGTCGGCATTGCGGATGAACTCGGCAACCGAAGTGTTATCCAGATGCTGGGCGCCGGTGATGTGGCCTGCGGCGAAGGCTTGCGAGTCACGAATGTCGACGACGACCGCACCTTCTTGCTTGCGAAGCTCCAAGGCCTGCTCGGGAGGGATGCGCTTGAATTCGCTCATGGGTACTACTTCCTTCAGGTGTGGTCGTTGAGTGTAGTGGGTTGTGCCGGCTGGCGCAGGGTGCCGTCGTCGGCGCAGTCGCAGCGGTGGTATTCGCCGCTGTCGACGTTGTACAGGGTCATGGCGCCGCCCCACACGCAGCCGGTGTCCAGGGCGATGACGCCCGGCTCGTCGACGCGGCCTTCGAGGGCGGCCCAGTGGCCGAAGATGATCTTCACATGCCGCGAGCGGCGGTCCTTGTGTGCAAACCAGGGCTTGTAACCCTTGGGCGCGGTGCCCAGGCCTTCCTTGCTCTTGAGGTCGAGCTTGCCCTCTGCGGTGCAGAAACGCATGCGTGTGAAGTAGTTGGTGATGACCCGCAGGCGCTCGATGCCGGTGAGGTTCTTGCTCCACTTGTTCGGCTCGTTGCCGTACATGCCGTCGAGGTACAGCTTCAGGCGGCCATCGTCGCGCAGTACTTCTTCCACCTCAGCGGCAAGGCCCAGGGCCTGGCCGAGTGTCCACTGCGGCGGGATGCCGGCGTGCGCCATGGCAATGCCGCGTGCCTCATCGTAATGCAGCAGTTTTTGCTGGCGCAGCCAGTGGAACAGCAGGTCGGCGTCCGGTGCTTCGATGATCTCGCGCAGCGTGTCGCTTTTCTTCAGGCGCTCGACGTTGTGCCAGGCGGCCAGCAGGTGCAGGTCATGGTTGCCCAGCACGCAGACCAGCGACTGGCGGATCGAGTACAGGAAACGCAGGGTTTCCAGTGATTCGGGGCCGCGGTTGACCAGGTCGCCGACCAGCCACAGGCGGTCGACGGCCGGGTTGAAACTGACACGTTCGAGCAGGCACTTGAGGGGTTGCAGACAGCCCTGCAGGTCACCGACGGCGTAGGTTGCCATCAGTGCAGTGCCCCGGGCACCGCGAGGCGGAAGGGGGCGATCTCGGCGTCGAAGCGCTTACCGTCTTCGGCGAACATCTGGTAACTGCCCTGCATGGTGCCCACGCGGGTGGTGATAACCGCACCGCTGCTATAGGTATGGCTCTGGCCCGGATCGATGTTGGGCTGTTGGCCAACCACGCCGGAGCCGCGCACTTCCTCGACCTCACCGTCACCATTGGTGATCAGCCAGTGGCGTGACAGCAGCTTGGCTTTGAGCGAGCCGCCGTTGTGCACGGTGATGGTGTAGGCGAAGGCGAAACGACTGTTTTCGGGGTCGGATTGTTCTTTGAGGTAGCGGGTCACGACGCTGACGTCGATCAGATAGCGGGGATCGGACATGCAATGGCCTTGGGCGAGCTGACGCAATAATGCAGTCTAGGCCATTGGGAGGGGGGAGGGCCAGCGGTGTAAGGCTTGCGGATTTGTGTTGTCGGTGCTGGCCCTATCGCCGGCAAGCCAGCTCCCACAGGTACAGCACAGTTCTTGAGTGCTGTGGAGTTCCTGTGGGAGCTGGCTTGCCGGCGATAGGGGCGGTACAGGCAGCGTCAGGCTTGCTGATCGGCCAACTGGTCAGCCAGGCGCACGAAGGCCGCCAGGTCCAGCTGTTCGGGGCGCAGGCTGCCATCCACGCCGGCAGCTTCAATGGCCGTGCTGTCGAGCAGGCCTTTCAGGGTATTGCGCAGTGTCTTGCGACGCTGGTTGAAGGCTTCGCGAACGACACGCTCCAGCAGCAGGTGGTCCTTGGCCGGGAACGGCAGCACCTCGTGCGGTACCAGGCGGACGATGGCTGAATCCACTTTCGGCGGCGGGTTGAAGGCACCAGGGCCCACGTTGAACAGGTGCTCGACGCGGCAGTGGTACTGCACCATGATCGACAAACGCCCCCAGTCACCACCGCCAGGGCCGGCGGCCATGCGCTCGACCACTTCCTTTTGCAGCATGAAGTGCATGTCGCGGATCAGCCCGGCATGGCTGAGCAGGTGGAAGATCAGCGGGGTGGAAATGTTGTAGGGCAGGTTGCCCACCACCTTGAGGCTGCGCGGTGGCACGCCCAGCTGGTTGAAGTCGAACTTCAGGGCGTCGCCCTGGTGCAGGCGGAAGTTGCTGCGGTTGCCGAACTTGTGCTGCAGGATCGGCACCAGGTCCTTGTCCAGCTCCACCACGTCCAGTTGTGCGCCGCTGCCCAGCAGGCCTTCGGTCAGGGCGCCTTGGCCCGGGCCGATTTCCAGCAGGTGTTCGCCGGCCTTGGCGTTGATGGCGCGCAGGATGCGGTCGATGATGCCGGCGTCGTGCAGGAAGTTCTGGCCGAAGCGCTTGCGCGCCCGGTGTTGGTATTGCTCGTTCATGGTCGGTTCTCGGCCATCTGGTAGGCGGTTTCCAGTGCGACGCGCAGGCTGCCGGTGTCGACGTTGCCGGTGCCGGCGAGGTCCAGGGCGGTGCCGTGGTCGACCGACGTGCGGATGATCGGCAGGCCCAGGGTCACGTTGACGGCAGCGCCGAAGCCTTTGTACTTGAGTACAGGCAGGCCTTGGTCGTGGTACATCGCCAGCACTGCGTCGCAGTGCTCCAGATATTTGGGGGTAAACAGGGTATCGGCCGGCAATGGCCCGCGCAGGTCCATGCCTTCGGTGCGCAGGCGGGCCAGGGTCGGCTCGATGATGTCGATTTCTTCGCGGCCCAGGTGGCCGCCCTCGCCCGCGTGCGGGTTGAGGCCACACACCAGTATGCGCGGGTTGGCAATGCCGAACTTGTCGCGCATGTCGGCATGCAGGATACGGGTTACACGTTCGACGCGCTCGGCAGTGATGGCATCGGCAATATCACGCAGCGGCAGGTGCGTGGTCACCAGGGCCACGCGCAGGCCGCGGGTGGCCAGCATCATTACCACTTGCGGGGTGTGGGTGAGTTCGGCAAGGAACTCGGTATGCCCGGAGAAGGCGATACCGCTTTCGTTGATTACGCCTTTGTGCACAGGGGCAGTGATCATCCCGGCAAAATGCCCATCGAGGCAGCCTTGCCCGGCGCGTGACAGGGTTTCCAGCACGAACGCCGCGTTGGCTTTGTCGAGCTGGCCTGGCACTACCGGGGCTGCAAGAGGGGTATCCCATACGTACAGGCTGCCCGCGGGTGCCGGTCGGTCGGGCCATTGGCCCGGGGCGACTGGCAGCAGGCTGACGGCCAGCCCCAGCTGCGTGGCCCGCTCGGCGAGCAGGTCACGGCTGGTGATGGCGATCAGGGGGTGGGGCTGGGCGTCTGCGGCGAGCAGCAGGCACAGGTCGGGACCTATGCCGGCAGGCTCGCCGGGAGTGACGGCGAAGCGTAGGGGCTTCACTGAACGGCCTGGTCAGCGCCAGGCAGCTTGATTTCAACGTAGGCTTCGTCGCGAATCTGGCGCAGCCAGGTTTGCAGCTCTTCGTCGTACTTGCGGTTGCGCAGGACGCTCTGGGCCTGTTGCTCACGTGCCTGTTCGGTGCTGTCGGTGGCGCGGCGGCCCAGCACTTCCAGAACGTGCCAGCCGTACTGGGTCTTGAACGGCTTGGTCACTTCGCCTTGCTGGGCGTTGGCCATCTGTTCGCGGAACTCCGGTACCAGGCTGTTCGGGTCTACCCAGTTGAGGTCGCCGCCGTTGAGCGCCGAACCCGGGTCTTCCGAGAAGCTCTTCGCCAGCTCGCCGAAGTCTTCGCCGTTCTTGATGCGATCGTACAGGCGCTCGGCCAGTTGCTCGGTGGCCGCTTCGCTGCGGATCTCACTTGGCTTGATCAGGATGTGGCGTACATGCACCTCGTCACGCAGCACGTTCTCGCTGCCACCGCGCTTCTCCTCGAGCTTGAGGATGATGAAGCCGTTGGGGATGCGAATAGGCTGGGTGATTTCACCGACCGGCATGCTGCTGAGCATCTTGGCGAAGTCTGGTGGCAGCTGGCCGGCTTTACGCCAGCCCATCTCGCCGCCTTCCAGGGCGTTCTCGCTGGCGGAACGGGCAATGGCCATCTGGCCGAAGTCCGCGCCTTGCTTGAGCTGCTGGTAGACATCGCCGACCTGGCGTGCGGCCGCCTGGATGGCTTCCGAGTTGGCGCCTTCCGGGGTCGGGATGAGGATGTTGGCGAGGCGGTACTCTTCCGACATCTGCATCTTGCCCATGTCGGAGTTGAGGAAGTTCTTCACTTCCTGCTCCGACACCTGGATGCGCTCGGCCACCCGGCGCTGACGCACGCGGCTGATGATCATCTCGCGTTTGACCTGCTCGCGAGCGTCGTCGAACGACAGGCCGTCATGGGCCAGGGCGGCGCGGAACTGGTCCAGCGACATGCCATTGCGCTGGGCAATGGTGCCGATGGCCTGGTTCAGCTCTTCGTCGGTAATGCGGATACCGGAGCGCTCGCCGATCTGCAGCTGCAGGTTCTCGACGATCAGGCGTTCCAGTACCTGCTGTTCCAGGGCACCGGTCGGCGGCACGCCGCCGCCGCGCTTGGCGATGGTTTGCTGCACCTCGTGGACGCGCTGGTCCAGCTGGCTTTGCATGACCACGTCGTTGTCGACGATGGCCACCACGCGATCAAGAGGTTGTACCGCGGCATGCACCGCGCCACTCAGCAAAGCGGCGCCCAGCAACACTGGGCGCAGACGATCAATAAGCTTGGTCTTCACGTTCACGGTAACCTTGAATGCCTTGGTCGAGGAAAGATTCGACCTTGTTGCCCACTACGCCACCGAGGCCTTTCAGAACGATCTGAAGGAAGATACCGTGGTCGCCTTTTTCGTTCGCCGGAAGTGCCTGGCTGAAGTCGTCGTAATCGATCCAGTAACGGTTGATCAGGCGCAGCTTCCAGCAGCAGTTGTCGTACTCGAAACCGCCCATGGCTTCCAGGGTGCGGTTGCGGTTGTAGTCATGCTGCCAGCGAGCGATGACGTTCCACTGCGGAACGATCGGCCAGATGACCGAGAAGTCGTGCTGCTGGATCTTGTAGTAGTCCTTGATGTAGTTCGGATCGCCGGGATTCCCAAAACTACTACCACCCTCTTTCCAAGTACCCGTGGAAGAATCGTAAACGATTGTGTCGTTACGGTACCGATAACCAAGGTTAAGCACCTTGTTCGGGTTGTCCTCAGGCTGATAGTGGAACATCGCGCTCCCCGACCGGGTGCTGCGGCTGTCCGGGTCCCAGTTGAAGTCCGAATTGAAGCGCCAGTCGCGGTTGAAGTAGTAGTTGTACATCAGGGCGTAAGGCGATACATCGGACTGTGAGGATTTCCGAGTGCGATAGTTAATCCCTGGAAGCTGGACTTTGCGATCTTTGAAATAGTACGCCTGACCGATACTGAAGTTCTGGCGCTCGAAGCCGTTTTCTTCGATCCAACGAGTGGTCACCCCCAACGACAGCTTGTTCTCGTCGCCGATACGGTCGGTGCCGCTGAAGCGGTTATCGCGGAACAGCGAATCGTAGCTGAATAGGCTCTCCCCCGAGTCGAACAGCGGGATGTCCTTCTGGTCCTTGTACGGGACGTTGAGATAGAACAGGCGTGGCTCGAGGGTTTGCTTGTAGTTGGTGCCGAACAACGACGTATTGCGGTCGAAGTACAGTCCGCTATCCACACTGAAGATCGGGACGTCTCGGTTCAGCGAGCTGTTGTAGCTGCCATACGCCGGGTTTGCCGACTGCGCGATTGCCTGGGCTTTGCCCTGGCTGTCCAGGTCCAGGTCGTAATGGGTGTACGCATACTTCAGCTTGGGCGTCAGGTAGCCGTAGCTGGCTTCCATCGGCAGGCTGATCGACGGCGCAACGTTGTAGCGGTTGCCGTTGGCGCGGGCGATACCGGAAACGTTTTGGTCGAGCCGTCGACCGCCCAGCACTTGACCTGTGATTGGATCTGTCACCACACCTGCAGTTGTGTCCGGCAGGCCGTCTTTGTTGAAAACCAAATCGTTTTTGAGGTCTCGATCGAAGCGCACAGCTTCGCTCTCATACTCAAGGTTCAGTCCGCCTGGTTCGAACGGCAGCTTACCGTTGAAGGTAATTTGCGGCAGGCGATCATATGGCGTGATCTTCGAGATGGTCGCCATCTCGTAGGCATGCACGTTCAACCGCGCGGTGTAGCTGTCACCGCGGTAGGTCAGGGCGCCCTGCTGGTTCAACAGGTCCTGGGTCTCTACGCCGATCTGGTCGGATTCCAGGTCCTGGAAGTAGAACGGGTCGCTGATGTCGGTGTAGTCCACCTCGGCCATCAGGCGCTCGTCCAGGCCACCCTTGTGCTGCCAGTTGACCATCCAGCGCTGTTCTTTGTAGTCAGTCTGGTCTTTGCGGTCGTCGTTCTTGTCGTTCAGGTACGCGCCACCGAACTGGCCTTCGCTGGAAGGCGTCAGGTAGCGGAACTCGCCTTCCATCAGCAGGCCGCGTTTGGTCATGTAACGCGGGTACAACGTGGCGTCGTAGTTGGGCGCCAGGTTGAAGTAGTACGGCGTCACCAGCATGAAGCCGGTGTCGCTGCTGGTGCTGAACGATGGCGGCAGGAAGCCGGACTGGCGACGGTCGTCGATCGGGAAGTAGATGTACGGTGTGTAGAACACCGGGAAATCCTTCACCCGCAGCGTAACGTTGGTCGCAGTACCGAAACCGGTGGCCGGGTTCAGGGTGATGTTGTTGCCTTTCAGCTGCCAGGCGTTGCTGCCTGGTTCGCAGGTGGTGTACGTACCGTCCTTGAGGCGGATGATGGCGTTTTCACCACGCTTGGCATACAGGGCACTGCCGCGGATGTGCGACTTGTGCATCACGTATTCGGCGTTGTCGACCTGGGCTTCGCCCGTGTCGAGCTGAATCTGTGCCTCGTCACCGACCACCAGCGAACCGTTGTCACGGATCTTGACGTTGCCCTTGAGCTCGCCACGGTTTTCGGTCTGGTAGAGGTTGGCCTCGTCGGCCTCGGCCTGCATGCTGCCCTGGCGCATCACCACGTCACCGGCGAGGGTAGCAATCTGCTGCTCCTGCTGGTACTTGGACACCTTGGCGTTGATGTAGGTCGGCGACTCGTCCTTCGGCGTGGTGTCGGCCATGCCCGGGCGGGTTGGCTCGACATACGCGCCACCGCAATACGGGCCGGTTTCGGCCAGCTGCGCGGCAGTCAGCTTGTCACGCGGCACCCAGTCCAGGTGGCTGTAGTCTTCGCTGCGCGACTTCAGGGCACGGCCCTTGGCCTCGGTGACCAGCATCGGCCGGTCCGCGGTTTCGGCTTCGCTCGCGGCTTCTGTGCCGGAGCTGACGGCCGCACCCTCGTGCACCGGGCGCGGCGGCAGGTTGTTGACTGGCGCTTTGGGCTTGCAGTCCCAACCACCGGAGGCGGACACTTGGCAGTCGAACTGTTCGGCTGCCACTACATATGAGGTGGCCAGAGGTTGCAGGGCCAGCAGACCGCCGGTTACCAGCAACGGAAACTTTCTACGAAACGCGGGGGATTTCAATGCCATCTTATTAGTCCGGGCTTCCTGCGTGCCATCTGCCCGCGTGTGGGGCCGCACGCCTCTCGATGGTCTGAAAAAGATGCTGGATAATAAAGCATGACCCGCTTGACGGCTAGGGCCGTCGGAGACCCTTGTAATGCCTGAACACGATGTACGCCTGCAACAACTGACGGTCTGGCTCGATGAGCAGCTCAATGATCTTTTCCTGAACAACGCCTGGGGCGAAGTGCCCGCAGGCAGCCTGACCGCGGCCAGCAGCGACGCCAGCTTCCGCCGCTACTTCCGCTGGCAGGGCGCTGGGCACAGCTTCGTGATCATGGACGCGCCACCCCCGCAGGAAAACTGCCGACCGTTCGTCGCCATTGACCATCTGCTGGCCAGCGCTGGTGTGCATGTGCCGCTGATCCATGCCCAGGACCTGGAGCGCGGCTTCCTGTTGCTGGGGGATCTGGGCCACCAGACATACCTTGATGTAATTGATGCCGACAACGCCGATGGCCTGTTCGCCGACGCCATCGAGGCCTTGCTGGCCTTCCAGCGCCTGCCAATGGATGCGCCGCTGCCCAGCTACGACGATGCCCTGTTGCGCCGTGAAGTAGAGCTGTTTCCCGAGTGGTACGTGGGGTGTGAGCTTGGCCTGGCCTTGAGCGAAGTGCAGAAAGCCACCTGGCAGCGGGTCAGCCAGTTGCTGATCGACAGTGCCCTGGCCCAGCCCAAGGTGCTGGTGCACCGCGACTACATGCCGCGCAACCTGATGCAGAGCACCCCCAACCCCGGTGTACTGGACTTCCAGGACGCGGTGTACGGCCCGGTCACCTACGACATCACCTGCCTGTTCAAGGACGCCTTCCTCAGCTGGCCGCAGGCACGGGTCGAAGGCTGGCTGCGAAATTACTGGCAGCAGGCCAAGGCGGCCGGCATCCCGGTGCAGGACGACTTCGAAGCGTTCCAGCGTGCCAGCGACCTGATGGGTGTGCAGCGCCACCTGAAGGTCATCGGCATTTTCGCCCGCATCTGCCACCGCGATGGCAAACCGCGCTACTTGGGCGACGTGCCGCGTTTCTTCGCCTATATAGAAGAAGTGATCGGCCGCCGGCCCGAATTGGCGGAGCTGGGTGAGCTGATTGCCGAGTTGCAGGCCGGAGTGCGTGCATGAAGGCAATGATCCTGGCAGCGGGCAAAGGCGAGCGCATGCGCCCGTTGACCCTGCATACCCCCAAACCACTGATCCCGGTCGCCGGCAAGCCGCTGATCGAGTACCACCTGCACGCTCTGGCGGCGGCGGGTGTTACCGAAGTGGTGATCAACCATGCCTGGCTCGGCCAGCAGATCGAAGACCACCTGGGCGATGGCAGCCGCTTCGGGGTGAGCATCCGTTATTCACCCGAGGGCGAGCCGCTGGAAACCGGTGGCGGCATCTTCAAGGCCCTGCCGTTGCTGGGTGACGCGCCGTTCCTGCTGGTTAACGGCGATGTCTGGAGCGACTACGACTTCACAGGCCTGCAGGCACCCTTGCAAGGCCTTGCTCACCTGGTACTGGTCGACAACCCTGGCCATCACGGGCGCGGTGACTTCCGCCTGGTGGGCGAGCAGGTCGTCGATGGCGATGATGCACCAGGCACGCTGACCTTCAGTGGCCTGTCGGTGCTGCATCCGGCACTGTTCGACGATTGCCAGCCCGGTGCCTTCAAGCTGGCGCCGTTGCTGCGCCAGGCCATGGTGGACGGCAAGGTCACTGGCGAGCACTACCCTGGGCACTGGGTGGATGTTGGCACGCTTGAGCGCCTGGCCGAGGCTGAGCGCTTGATTGGCGAGCGCGCCTGATATGTGGTGGCCAGGCACGGTGATTGGTATGGGGGCCGGTTTTGCTGTTGCCAGCATACCGGGGGCATTGCTCGGTGGGTTGCTTGGGCAGGCCATGGACCGCCGCCTGCGCTTGCGAGGCTGGGAAGACATGCGCGAACGCCTGGGCGGGCGCTCGGCCTTGCGCGACGACGAGTTGCTGTTCGTGATGCTCGGGCGCCTGGCCAAGTGTGATGGCCGGGTGGCGGAGCAGCATATCCGTCAGGCACGCCAGGAAATGGTGCGCCTGGACCTGGCCGAAGCGGCCCGGCTGCGCGCGATAGCCGCGTTCAACCGCGGCAAGGCGGGCAAGGACCGGCTGGGCAGCCATTTGCGCCGCATTCGCCAGCAGCCGCATGCGGCTGAAGGCACCCTGCGCGCCTGTTGGCGCATGGTCTGGGCCGACGGCAAGATGGGCAACAAGGAACGCGAGCTGCTGCTGGACTGGGGGCAGAAGCTGGGCCTGAGCCGGCGGCAGGTGCAGGCGATGTCGCTGGAGTACGAGCCGCGCA
The DNA here is from genome assembly GCF_000708715.2 of Pseudomonas putida W15Oct28. GTDB lineage: Bacteria > Pseudomonadota > Gammaproteobacteria > Pseudomonadales > Pseudomonadaceae > Aquipseudomonas > Aquipseudomonas putida_R. Next base: position 12,772 of record NZ_JENB01000044.1, read on the forward strand.
AGGCAACCGGAACGGAAGGGGTGGCCATGACCTATGCCGCAGCGTTGCGCTTGCTGGCGGTTGAGGCGGACACCGAGACCGACAAGGTCAAGCAGGCGTATCGCCGGCTGGTCAGCCGGCATCACCCGGACAAGCTGGCGGGTACCGGTGCCAGCGAGGCGCAGGTGCGCGAGGCGACCGAGCGCACCCGCGAGCTGCACCAGGCCTATGCCATGATCCGTAAGCGCCGGGGCCTGTAAGGGCCTCTTCGCCGGCAAGCCAGCTCCCACAGGTAATTCACAGGTCCTGAATTTTGTGGGGTACCTGTGGGAGCTGGCTTGCCGGCGATAGGGCCATCATGGCGAATCTTATCCTTGCGGGCTCATCCACCCCCGCACCCGGCGGAACAACTGCTCTTGTTCCGCCGCCTTGTTCCCTGGTATGGCAATCAACGACAACTGCCGGTACTGGCTGTCCTTCTGCCGCTTGCTGGCCTGCAGGCGCTGCGCGGCCGCCTTGCGGTCGCTGCTACGGGTGACGTAGTAGATATCGGCAGTCGGCACCTTCAAGGTAGGTGCCAGGCTTTCCAGGTCATGTTCAACCCGCGCCGGTGTCTGCGCGGCGACCATCACCAGTTTTTGTACCTGTGGTGGCTGCTTCTCGCTCAGATAGCGGGCCGCCCAATACGCACCGCTACCATGGCCGATCAGCACGATGCTGCGGGCGTTGTGTTGCTGGGCGTACGCCACGGCGGCATCCAGCCGGGCGAAGATGCGTTCGGCATCTGCCGGGTCGGCCTGCTCGCTGGCCTGTTCGGCGTCGGTGCTCTCTGCCGCGTCGGCATCGGCTGCGGTGGCCTGGGCCACGTTGGCGTTGGCGTCGGCCGGTACATCCTTGGCCGGTGCGCTTTCGCCTGGGTCTTTCGCAGGCTCGGCAGGCGGTGTGGCCTCGACCCTGGCTTGCGGGCTGTCGGCAAGCAGGTCGGGCAGGCTGACGCTCAGGCTGTGCCAGCCGACATCAGGGAATTTCTGCCGCAGTGGGCCGACCGCATTTGGCCAGTCGGCGGTCTCGCCTGCACCTGGGAGGATGATGACTGCCCCTTGCGGGTCGCTGTCGTTGGCCGGTTTCCACAGGGCCAGGAAGCTGTCGGCACCGGCCTGCAGGGTCTGCTGCTCAGCCTTTGGTACCAGCCGCTCCAGCGCTTGGGCATCTTCCTGGCTGCGCTCCAGCAGGGGCGGGCGCGGGGCTTCGGCGGTCGGCGCTTCGGTAGTGGTGGGTGGTTTTTCGGCATCGGCAGCCAAGGCGCCGAGTGGAAGGATCGAGGCCAGGCAGCACATTGCCAGCGTCGTGCGATAAAGTGTGGACATGAGTCAACCCAAGGCCAGAATGATACCGGCAGCCTAATAGTATTTGCCCGTGACGGCCATGCTGCATGGCCGCCTTTGCCAAGACGAGCGTGTAGATGAAGCGAGTGCGTCGCCTGTTGGTTATCGGCTGCTTGTGGCTGCCCTTGATTGCATTGGCCAGGCCCGAGGGGGTGCCCACCGTTACCCTGGAGCCTGCGCAGCAGCAGTGGCTGGACGCGCACCGCAGCTTGCGCGTCGGCCTGGTGCTGCAGGCACCCTACGCCCAGTTCGATCGGCGCCTGCAGCAACTGTACGGGGCCAACGTAGAACTGGTAGACAGCCTTGCGCAGGCACTGCGCCTGGACCTTACCTGGCGCAACTTCAGCGACCAGGCCAGCCTTGAACATGCCCTGTTGGCCGGGGAAATCGACTTCGCCCCGGGCCTGACCCAGACGCCGGCCAGTCTGCGCCTGTGGTTGTTCAGCGACCCGTACATGCGCGTGCCGCAACTGGTCGTGGGGCCGCGCACCGGGGCCATGGCCGTAGAGCTGGAAAAGCTTGAAACCGAGCAGCGGGTGGTGGTTCGCATGCCCAGCCAGTTGGCGGATTACCTGCGCGGCAACTACGGCAACCTCAACCTGCAGGGGGTGCCCAACGAGCGGGAGGCCCTGCAACTGGTGGTAGGTGGCCAGGCCAGTTTTGCGGTGCTGGATGAAGCCCAGCTCAGCCGCCTGTCACGCGAGAGCGAGTTCAGCGAGCTGGCGGTGGTCGGCGATATCGGCCTGCCGCAGCTGCTGCGTATCGGCTCGCGACGCGACTGGCCGCTGCTGGCCGATGTGCTCGAGCGCGGCCTGCAGGCACTGCCGGCCAAGGAGCTGGAGCAACTGCACCAACGCTGGTTGCAGCCCAAATACCCACGGCTGAGCGAGTCGCCTGGCTTCTGGCAGAACCTGGCCTTGCTGTTCGGTATGTTGCTGATGTGTGCCTTGGCCACCCTGGTGTGGCAACGCCGGCAGCAGCGCCAGCTGGAGCGCAGCCTGCTGACCACCCGGGAAAGCCTGGTGGAGCGACAAGTACGTGAAGAGGCCCTGCGCCTGAGCCAGTTCGCCATCGACCAGAGCACGGTGGGCATTCTCTGGGTCAACTGGGACAGCCACATACGCTACGCCAATCACGCCGCCGAGCGCATGCTGGGGTATGGCGACGGCGAACTGCTGGAGCGGCCGTTGAGCACCTTCGAGCCGAGCCTGACCATGGACCGCTGGCTCGAGTTATGGAAAGGCGCTCGCACGGGGGAGGGCGGCGTCGGCCAGTTCGAGGCGCAGTGCCGGCGAGCAGACAACAGCCTGCTGCCAGTCGAGCTGTCACTGAGCTTTCTGCGCTTTCGTGATTCCGAATACCTGGTGGTCTACCTCGCCGATGTCACCGAGCGCCACCGCGCCCTGGCGGCACTGCGCGAAAGCGAGGCGCGGCTCAAGGGCATTGCCGGCAACGTGCCGGGGCTGGTGTTTCGCCTGGAGCGCGACCCGGCCGAGGGCGAGCTGGAATTCCCCTACATCAGTGAGGGCAGCGAGGCGTTGGTGGGCTATGCGCCTGTCGAGATCCAGCACCCACAGATGGGCCTGCGCAACCTGGTTCACCCCGAAGACCGCGCCGATTACCACCGGGTCCAGGACCTGGCCTTGGCCAGCGACCAGGATTGGTCCTGGCAGGGGCGTATCCTGACCCGCCAGGGTGAACAACGCTGGGCCGACATCAAGGCCAGCACCCGGCGCCTGACCAACGGCCAGGTGGTGTGGGACGGTGTGGTATGGGACATCACCCAGGGCAAGCGGGCCGAGTTGGCGTTGGCGAAATCCCAGGAGCAGCTGCGCGAGCTGTCGGCCCACCTGGAAAGCGTGCGCGAGGAAGAAAAGGCCCGCATCGCCCGGGAAGTGCATGATGAACTGGGGCAGATGCTGACCGTGCTCAAGCTGGAGGTATCGATGTGCGAGCTGGCGTTTGCCGAGCTGGACCCCGGCCTGAATGAGCGGCTGGCTAGCATGAAGCGCCTGATTGCCCAGCTGTTCCAGCTGGTGCGTGATGTCGCCACTGCCTTGCGCCCGCCAATCCTCGATGCCGGCATTGCCTCGGCCATCGAATGGCAGGCACGGCGCTTCGAAGCCCGCACGCAGATCCCCTGCCTGGTACAAGTGCCGGATAATCTGCCAGCATTGAGCGATGCCAAGGCCACCGGCCTGTTCCGTATCCTGCAGGAGGCGCTGACCAACGTCATGCGTCACGCCCAGGCCCACAGCGTGGAGATCGAACTGGTGCGTGAAGACGGGCAGTTGCGCATGACGGTCAGCGATGATGGCCAAGGCTTTTGCCGCGAGCAGACCCGGCCCACGTCATTCGGCCTGGTGGGTGTACGCGAGCGGGTGCTGATGCTGGGGGGCAGCATGGCGCTGGACAGTGAACCGGGCGAAGGCACCAGCCTGAGTGTGGCCATTCCGTTGGAGTAGGAGAGCAATCGTGATTCGAGTACTGGTGGCCGAAGACCACACCATTGTCCGTGAAGGCATCAAGCAGTTGATTGGCCTGGCCAAGGACATGCAGGTGGTGGGGGAGGCCGGGAACGGCGAGCAGTTGCTCGAAACCCTGCGCCACACGCCGTGCGAAGTGGTGCTGCTGGATATCTCGATGCCGGGGGTGAACGGCCTGGAGGCGATCCCGCGGATCCGTGCCTTACACGATGCGCCGGCAATCCTGATGCTGTCGATGCACGACGAGGCACAGATGGCGGCGCGGGCGCTGAAGGCCGGTGCGGCGGGCTATGCCACCAAGGACAGTGACCCGGCGCTGCTACTGACCGCGATTCGCCGGGTAGCCGCTGGCGGGCGTTACATCGACCCGTCGCTGGCCGACCGTATGGTGTTCGAAGTGGGCCTGACCGAGTCCCGGCCGTTGCACACGCTGCTGTCGGAGCGGGAGTTCTCGGTGTTCGAGCGCCTGGCCCAGGGGGCCAACGTCAACGACATCGCCCAGCAGCTGGCGCTGTCGAGCAAGACCATCAGCACCCACAAGGCGCGCTTGATGCAAAAGCTGAAAGTGAACTCGCTGGCGGAGCTGGTGAAGTACGCCATGGAGCACAAGCTGGTCTGATTGCGACATCCCCGTTCTCGAAACTTGCCGTGGCCCCTGTGGGAGCGGGCATGCCCGCGAAAGGGCCTGGCCTGCTGATCTCTATGGCTGAGCCGGCCTCTTCGCGGGCATGCCCGCTCCCACAGGTTTGGTGGGTGGCTCGGAAGGGCATTCCAAACCCGTCATCCTTGTAGGGCAATCCCTACAGCAAATCTTCCATCCGGATGATGGCATTCTCTCAGTGCCCCCGATTTTCGGGCGCTTGCGCCTCTTCTACTCTTTTGCCTACGCAGTCATCCAACAAGAAGGTGCAGGCATGAGCGAGGCGAAGTCGAACGCTGCAACCAGCGAAACGCTGGTCAGCTTCCGTGGTGTGCAGAAGAGCTACGACGGCGAGTCGCTGATCGTCAAAGACCTCAACCTGGAAATCCGCAAAGGTGAGTTCCTGACCCTGCTCGGCCCGTCCGGCTCGGGCAAGACCACCAGCCTGATGATGCTCGCCGGCTTCGAAACCCCTACCGCCGGTGAAATTCAGCTGGCCGGGCGCTCGATCAACAACGTGCCGCCGCACAAGCGCGACATCGGCATGGTGTTTCAGAACTACGCGCTGTTCCCGCACATGACCGTGGCCGAGAACCTGGCCTTTCCGCTGACCGTGCGCAACCTGAGCAAGACCGACGTCAGCGAGCGGGTCAAACGCGTGCTGAACATGGTCCAGCTCGATGCTTTCGCCAGGCGCTACCCCGGCCAGCTCTCCGGTGGCCAGCAACAGCGTGTGGCCCTGGCCCGTGCGCTGGTGTTCGAGCCGCAACTGGTGCTGATGGACGAACCGCTCGGCGCGCTGGACAAGCAGCTGCGTGAACACATGCAGATGGAGATCAAGCACATCCACCAGCGCCTTGGCGTGACCGTGGTGTACGTGACCCACGATCAGGGCGAAGCGCTGACCATGTCCGACCGCGTGGCGGTGTTCCACCAGGGCGAGATCCAGCAGATCGCCGACCCGCGCACGCTCTACGAAGAACCTTGCAATACCTTCGTCGCCAACTTCATCGGCGAGAACAACCGCATCAACGGCACCCTGCTGGCCAGCGATGGCAAACGCTGCCAGGTGCAGCTGCCGCGCGGCGAGCGGGTCGAGGCGCTGGCGGTGAACGTCGGCCAGGCCGGTGAGCCGGTAACCCTGTCGATCCGCCCGGAGCGCGTGCGCCTGAATGGCCACAGCGAAAGCTGCGTCAACCGCTTCTCTGGCCGGGTGGCCGAATTCATTTACCTGGGCGACCACGTGCGGGTGCGCCTGGAAGTTTGCGGCAAGGCCGACTTCTTCGTGAAACAGCCGATTGCCGAGCTCGACCCGGCCCTGGCCGTGGGCGATGTGGTACCGCTGGGCTGGGAGGTGGAGCACGCCCGCGCGCTCGATCCGATTGCCGAAGCCCATTGATGGATAGCTTCACCAACCCTGTACTGTGGAGAGAATAAGAATGCGCAAGCAGTTGAAACTGACCGCCCTGGCCCTGGGGCTGTTCGCCGCTGGCCAGGCCATGGCCGCAGACCTCACCGTGATCTCGTTCGGGGGCGCCAACAAGGCCGCCCAGGTCAAAGCGTTCTACGAGCCATGGGAGAAGGCGGGTAACGGCAAGATCGTCGCCGGTGAGTACAACGGCGAGATGGCCAAGGTAAAGGCGATGGTCGACACCAAGAGTGTGTCGTGGAACCTGGTAGAGGTGGAGTCGCCGGAGCTGTCGCGCGGTTGCGATGAGGGCATGTTCGAAGAACTCGACCCAGCACTGTTCGGCGATGCAGCCGACTATGTGCCTGGCGCCATCCAGCCGTGCGGCGTGGGCTTCTTCGTCTGGTCCACGGTCATGGCCTACAACGCCGACAAGCTCAAGACTGCACCGACCAGCTGGGCCGATTTCTGGGACACCAAGCAGTTCCCAGGCAAACGTGGCCTGCGCAAGGGCGCCAAGTACACGATGGAATTCGCACTGATGGCCGATGGCGTTGCGCCCAAGGACGTCTACACAGTGCTGGCAACCAAGGAAGGCCAGGACCGCGCCTTCAAGAAGCTCGATGAACTCAAGCCCAGCATCCAGTGGTGGGAAGCGGGCGCACAGCCACCGCAGTTCCTGGCCTCGGGCGACGTGGTCATGAGCTCTGCCTACAACGGCCGTATTGCCGCTGTGCAGAAAGAGAGCAACCTCAAGGTGGTGTGGAACGGCGGCATCTACGACTTTGATGCCTGGGCGATCCCTAAAGGTGCCAAGAACGTCGAAGAGGCGAAGAAGTTCATCGCCTATAGCGTCAAGCCCGAGCAGCAGAAGATCTACTCCGAGAACATCGCCTACGGCCCGGCCAACACCAAGGCCGTGAGCCTGCTGTCGGACGAGGTGAAGAAGGACATGCCGACCACACCTGAAAACATTGCCAATCAGGTGCAGATCGATGTGGCCTTCTGGGCCGACAACAGCGAGCAGCTGGAGCAACGCTTCAACGCCTGGGCGGCGAAGAAGTAAGGCGTATCAAAGGGGCGCTGGCCGTTGCGCTGGCGCTCCCCGTTTCCCTGTTTTGCGGAGTTCGCCATGGCCATTGCAGTGCCCCTCAACGAAGGCGCAGGTCCAAGTCTCAAGCAGCGCCTGAAACACGCCGAGCGGGTCAACCGCTGGAAGGCGCAGGCGTTGATCGCGCCGCTGGCGCTGTTTCTTCTGCTGGTGTTCCTGGTGCCGATTGCGGCGCTGCTGTACAAGAGCGTCGGCAACCCGGAAGTGGTCGCCGGCCTGCCACGCACGGTAGACATCATCACCCAGTGGGATGGCAAGAGCCTGCCGGGCGAGGATGTGTACAAGGCGCTGAGCCAGGACCTGGCCGAGTCGCGCAAGAACCAGACCCTTGGCGACCTGTCCAAACGCTTGAACATGGAACTGGCCGGCTACCGCAGCCTGTTGACCAAGACCGCCCGGGCACTGCCATTCAAGGCGGAACCTGCCTCTTATAAAGACGCCTTGCAGGCCGTCGACGAGCGTTGGGGCGACCCGGCCTACTGGCAGGCGATACGCCGCAATACCAGTACGGTGACCTCGTTCTACCTGCTGGCTTCCGTCGATCACCGCATCGACGACCTGGGCGAGCTGGCCAAGGCCACGCCGGACCAGGCCATTTACCTGGATATCTTTGCCCGCACCCTGTGGATGGGTGTGGTGATTACCGCCATCTGCCTGGTGCTGGCTTACCCGCTGGCCTACCTGCTGGCCAACCTGCCGACCCGGCAGAGCAACCTGCTGATGATTCTGGTGTTGCTGCCGTTCTGGACTTCGATCCTGGTGCGGGTGGCGGCGTGGATCGTGCTGCTGCAATCGGGTGGCCTGATCAACAGTGCACTGATGGCCATGGGCATCATCGACCAGCCGCTGGAACTGGTGTTCAACCGCACCGGTGTGTACATCTCCATGGTGCACATTCTGCTGCCGTTCATGATCCTGCCGCTGTACAGCGTGATGAAGGGCATTTCGCCCAGCTACATGCGTGCCGCGATCTCGCTGGGCTGCCACCCGTTCGCCAGCTTCTGGCGGGTGTACTTCCCGCAGACCTACGCCGGTGTTGGCGCGGGTTGCCTGCTGGTGTTCATCCTGGCCATCGGCTACTACATCACCCCGGCGCTGCTGGGTAGCCCGAACGACCAGATGGTCAGCTACTTCGTTGCCTTCTATACCAACACCAGCATCAACTGGGGCATGGCCACCGCGTTGGGCGGGCTGTTGCTGCTGGCTACCGTGCTGTTGTACCTGATCTATAGCTGGCTGGTCGGCGCCAGCCGCCTGCGCCTGAGCTGAGGAGCCTTGCCATGTTGAGCCCCTATATGTCGCCCGTGGAGCGGGTCTGGTTCTACAGCCTGCGCATTCTTTGCGGCCTGGTTCTGCTGTTCCTGATCTTGCCGGTGCTGGTGATCGTGCCGCTGTCGTTCAACAGTGGCAGCTTCCTGGTGTACCCGCTGCAGGGCTTTTCGCTGCAGTGGTACCAGGATTTCTTCGGCTCGGCCGAATGGATGCGGGCGCTGAAAAACAGCATCATCGTCGCCCCGGCGGCGACGGTGCTGGCCATGGTGTTCGGTACCCTGGCGGCCATCGGCCTGACCCGTGGCGATTTCCCGGGCAAGTCGCTGGTGATGGCACTGGTGATTTCACCGATGGTGGTGCCGGTGGTGATCATTGGCGTGGCCAGCTACCTGTTCTTCGCCCCGCTGGGGATGGGCAACAGCTTTACCTCGCTGATTCTGGTGCATGCGGTGCTGGGCGTGCCGTTCGTCATCATTACCGTGTCGGCAACCTTGCAGGGTTTCAACTACAACCTGGTGCGGGCGGCTGCCAGCCTGGGTGCGTCGCCGCTGCTGGCCTTCCGTCGGGTGACCCTGCCGCTGATTGCGCCCGGGGTGATCTCGGGGGCGCTGTTCGCCTTTGCCACGTCGTTTGACGAGGTGGTGGTGACACTGTTCCTGGCAGGGCCGGAGCAGGCGACCCTGCCGCGGCAGATGTTCAGTGGTATCCGCGAAAACCTGAGCCCGACCATTGCGGCGGCGGCGACCTTGCTGATTGCGTTCTCGGTGGTGTTGCTGCTGACCCTGGAGTGGCTGCGTGGGCGCAGCGAGAAGCTGAGGACCCAGCAGCCTGCCTGATCGTCGGGAGGGCTTTGCCCTCCGATCGCGACACAAGGCCGCTCCTACAGGAGACCGCGATCCCTTGTAGGAGCGGCCTTGTGTCGCGATCGGGGTGCAAAGCGCCCCCTGTGTCGGACACCAATTGATACCAATCAGCCCTCATCCCCTTCCCTGAGTTACAATGCGCGCCACCGTGATTCTGCCAACAGGTGCGCCATGCAGCCCTACGCTATTGCCCCCTCCATCCTCTCCGCCGATTTCGCCCGCCTGGGTGAGGACGTCGACAAGGTATTGGCTGCGGGTGCCGACATCGTCCACTTCGATGTCATGGACAACCACTACGTTCCCAACCTGACCATTGGCCCGATGGTCTGCACCGCCCTGCGCAAGTACGGCGTCACTGCCCCGATCGACGTGCACCTGATGGTCAGCCCGGTCGACCGCATCATCGGCGACTTCATCGAAGCCGGCGCCACCTACATCACCTTCCACCCGGAAGCCTCGCAGCACGTCGACCGTTCGCTGCAACTGATCAAGGACGGCGGCTGCAAGGCCGGCCTGGTGTTCAACCCGGCCACCAGCCTGGATGCCCTGAAGTACGTGATGGACAAAGTCGACATGGTGCTGCTGATGAGCGTCAACCCAGGCTTTGGCGGGCAGAAGTTCATCCCGGGCACCCTCGACAAGCTGCGCGAGGCGCGTGCGCTGATCGACGCCAGCGGCCGTGATATCCGCCTGGAAATCGACGGTGGCGTCAACGTCAACAACATCCGCGAGATCGCTGCCGCTGGCGCCGACACCTTCGTGGCCGGTTCGGCGATCTTCAACGCCCCGGACTACCAGGAAGTCATCGCCAAGATGCGCGCCGAGCTGGCCCAGGCCCGCCCATGAGTGGCTTCGAGCAGCTGTTCCCGGGGACGCTGCCCAGGCTGGTGATGTTCGATCTGGACGGTACCCTGATCGATTCCGTGCCAGACCTGGCCGCCGCCGTGGACCGCATGCTGCTCGAACTGGGGCGCCCGCCTGCCGGCCTTGAGGCCGTACGCCACTGGGTTGGCAATGGCGCCCAGGTGCTGGTGCGCCGTGCACTGGCGGGTGGCATCGACCACGCCGCCGTGGACGATGCGCTGGCCGACCAGGCGCTGGCGCTGTTCATGGACGCCTATGCGCAAAGCCATGAACTGACCGTGGTCTACCCCGGTGTGCAGGACACCCTGCGCTGGCTGCGCAAGCAGGGCGTGGAAATGGCCCTGATCACCAACAAGCCCGAGCGCTTCGTCGGCCCGCTGCTTGACCAGATGAAAATCGGCAATTACTTCCGCTGGATCATTGGCGGCGACACCCTGCCGCAGAAAAAGCCCGACCCGGCGGCGTTGCTGTTCGTCATGCAGATGGCCGGCGTTACCCCGCAGCAGTCGTTGTTTGTCGGCGATTCGCGCAGTGACGTGCTGGCGGCCAAAGCGGCTGGCGTGCAGTGCGTGGGGCTGACCTACGGCTACAACCATGGCCGGCCGATCCACGACGAATCCCCCAACCTTGTGATCGACGATCTGCGCGCATTGCTACCCGGTTGCGCAGACCCGGCCACTGGGATAACGTTGGCGGACCTTCAAGCCTCACAAGACAGAGAGCCCACCGTGGTGGTTACTGGCAAATTCTGGATGAAAGTCATCAAGGCCCTGGCCCGTTGGCGTTGGCGCGCCTGACTTCAGCCTGCCGGCGCGTGCCGGCCCGTCCGTTTGCCTGACCTATTGCTGCTTGCCACGAGGCTACTCATGAACCGCGAAGAATTCCTGCGCCTGGCCGCTTCCGGCTACAACCGCATTCCCCTGGCCTGCGAAACCCTGGCCGACTTCGACACGCCGCTGTCGATCTACCTGAAACTGGCTGACCAGCCCAACTCGTACCTGCTCGAATCGGTACAGGGCGGCGAGAAATGGGGCCGTTACTCGATGATCGGTCTGCCGTCGCGCACCGTGATGCGTGTGCACGGCTACCACGTCAGCATCCTGCAGGATGGCGTCGAGGTTGAAAGCCACGATGTCGAAGACCCGCTGGCGTTCGTTGAAACCTTCAAGGACCGCTACAAGGTTGCCGACATCCCCGGCCTGCCGCGCTTCAACGGCGGCCTGGTCGGCTATTTTGGCTATGACTGCGTGCGTTATGTGGAAAAGCGCCTGGGCGCCAGCCCTAACCCGGACCCGCTGGGTGTGCCGGATATCCTGTTGATGGTGTCCGATGCTGTGGTGGTGTTCGACAACCTGGCGGGCAAGATGCACGCCATCGTGCTGGTCGACCCGGCTGAAGAACAGGCCTTTGAACAGGGCCAGGCACGCCTGCAAGGCCTGCTGGAAACCCTGCGCCAGCCGATCACCCCGCGCCGCGGCCTGGACCTGAGCGGCCCGCAGGCTGCCGAGCCGGAATTCCGCTCCAGCTATACCCGCGACGACTACGAGAACGCGGTCGGCCGTATCAAGGAGTACATCCTGGCCGGTGACTGCATGCAGGTGGTGCCGTCGCAGCGCATGTCGATCGACTTCAAGGCTGCGCCCATCGACCTGTACCGTGCGCTGCGCTGCTTCAATCCGACGCCGTACATGTACTTCTTCAACTTTGGCGACTTCCATGTAGTCGGCAGCTCGCCCGAGGTGCTGGTACGTGTCGAGGACAACCTGGTCACCGTGCGCCCGATTGCCGGTACCCGCCCGCGTGGCGCGACCGAAGAGGCCGACCGCGCGCTGGAAGACGACCTGCTGTCGGACGACAAGGAAATCGCCGAGCACCTGATGCTGATCGACCTGGGCCGCAACGACGTGGGCCGTGTGTCCTCGACCGGCAGCGTGCGCCTGACCGAGAAGATGGTGATCGAGCGTTACTCCAACGTGATGCACATTGTCTCCAACGTCACCGGCCAGTTGCGTGAAGGGCTGACGGCGATGGATGCACTGCGGGCAATCCTGCCGGCTGGCACCCTGTCGGGTGCGCCGAAGATCCGTGCGATGGAAATCATCGACGAGCTGGAGCCGGTCAAGCGTGGGGTTTACGGTGGTGCAGTCGGCTACTTTGCCTGGAACGGCAACATGGACACCGCGATTGCCATCCGTACTGCGGTGATCAAGGATGGCGAGCTGCATGTGCAGGCCGGGGGCGGTATCGTTGCCGACTCGGTGCCGGCGCTGGAGTGGGAAGAAACCATCAACAAGCGCCGGGCGATGTTCCGTGCGGTGGCGCTTGCAGAGCAGACTTTGGCCAAGTAACTCACGGGCCTCCGGGGCTGCTTCGCAGCCCATCGCGACACAAGGCCGCTCCCACAGGTACCGCGCAAATCCCGAGGCCTGCGCGGTCCCTTGTAGGAGCGGCCTTGTGTCGCGAAAGGGCCGCTAAGCGGCCCCAAAAATTCAGAAGTCCACGCTCACCCCCAGGCTAACCCCCTGCTGCGTCAACTCATCACTCTTGCGCCAGTTGTAGTTCCCGCGCAGATGCACCCCTGCCACCACTTCATGGCTCACCCCCAGGCTCGCCCGGGTCAGGTCGCTGTGCGGCGTATACCCGGTCAGGGTGAAGTCATTGGCCGGCAAGCTGGTCAAGTGCATCGTCACATCCTGCTGGTCATCCTCGAACTCATGCTCCTGTGCCACTTCGGCGAACAGCCGGGTACTCGGCAGCACCTGAATACTGCCCAGCAACCCCAGGCCCAGGCGCCGTGATGTGCGTTCCTGGTCATCGAAGCCCAGTGCCGTCGAGCGCCCGCTCTTCTCGTCATAGCCATCCACCTTCACCCGCGCATAATCCGCGCTGATGAACGGCGCCAACTGCCAGCGGCTGCTTTCGGCTGCCAGGTTGTAGCCCAGCCGCCCGGACATCGCCCAGGCTTCGCCGTCGGTGTCACCCTTTTCGCTGCGGTCATTCACGCCAAGGGCGAAGGTGCGCTTGAGGTCGCTGTAGTCCAGGTGCCCGGCGGTCAGCGCAGCATCGGCCCACCAGCGGTCCTGGCGGTATTGGGCGAAGGCGCTGGCCAGGTAGCTGTTCAGTTTGTAATCCGAGTCATTGGCACCGGCCTCCAGCTTTTGCCGGTACACACCGCCGGCCAGGCCCAGACGCCAGGCGTCGTTCAGGCGATAGCTGCCGCCCACGGTCAGGTTGTAGCCACGGCCATCGCCGCTGGCCGCGCTGCGCTGGCTGTCGAAGTCCAGATCCTGGGCACCGGTGGCGACGAAGGCCTGCCATTGGCCAACGGCCTGCCAGGGTGTCTGCCATTGGTTGCGCAGTTCGTCCTGGTGGGCGCGCAGGCTGGCGTGAGCCATTTCCGGTAGTAGCGTCAGCTCCCAGGGGGCGGAGATGATCGAATAGGCGTAGTCGGCAATCAGTTGCTGGCCAGCGATGGTCGGGTGAACCGAGTCGTTGAACAGCAGCTTGGTCGGGTCGGGCGTGATGCCGTTGATGCCGTACACCGGGTTTGCCACGCAGCCTTGGCCGCTGTAGCAGGTGCCGATCAGGTTCTGGTCGCTGGCCAGGCCGAACTGGTTGGGGCTGGCCAGTGCCTCACTTAATAGCACGGGGATGTTCAGCGGAATGATTTCGGCATCGATCTGCCCGAGTTGGCTGATCAGCGACTGGTTGAACGCGCCAGACAGCAGCGACAGCGGGTTTTGCTGCGGCGTGCCGCTGAAGTTGGGTGTCTGGCCGAGGTCGGGCAGCAGCCAGACCATGATGTAGCGCGCGCCACCTTGTTGCAGGGCCTGGGCGCTGACCGCAAGGCGGGCACCGGCGGCCACGGCGTCGGCCGGGCTGTTCACCAGGCCTTGCAGGAAGTCGTTGCCGCCGCCAGTCAGGTAGTAAAGCGCGTTGGGATCGGCACGCAGGCCATTGGCCAGGTAGCCCGCTTTTTCACGCAGCACCAGGCCGGCGCCCTGGTTTCCTGGTGGGATGACGGTTTCGGACGTTGTCGTGATCGAATCCAGGATCTGCTGGGTTGTGTAACCACCGACAGCCCAGTTGTTGCCATCGGGCTGGATGCCCACTGAGGTGGAGGGGTTCAGCTCATCCGGGTTGATACCCAGCCTTCCACCCAGGATCATGGGCGAGACAGGTGCAAAGTTGCCATTGGCATCGCGGTTGGTGAAGCGTGCGCCTGGGGTACCACCGGTCAGGTCGGGAAATTGCCCCGCATCGGCGAGGCTGTCGCCGAACACGATCAGCGTGGAATAGGGCGAGGGTGCAGCGAACGCCTGGCTGCAGGCCAGGGCCAATGAAGCGAGGGTAAAGCGCAATAACGGGGCTTTTCGCATCTGGGAACATCCTTTTCTTTGTTTTTATCAAGGACAGCCCAATCGACCTTAGCAAATCGCAGTGCATCCCTCCCAAGTCCATTCGTTTCCCCGTGTTTACAGGCATATTGCGCCCGCCGCCCCGGTAAGCTACTGTGCCGGGACGTATGAGCGAGACCTATCCTGTGTTGATCGTCAGTAAACTCTTGATGCGCGTAATCAAGGCCCACGCCCGTTGGCGTTGGCGCGCCTGACTTTATCCCCTGCCGGCCCGCCCGGCCCGCCCCCGTTTGCCTTCTTCTTTACTGCCCTTTGTGGCGAAGCCGTGCCTGTAGCGGCTGCAAGAAGGTTCGAATTCTGAAGTCAGTAAATTCAAGAGGTTTAACACCATGTTACTGATGATCGACAATTACGACTCATTCACTTACAACGTCGTTCAGTACCTTGGCGAGCTGGGTGCCGAGGTCAAGGTCATTCGCAATGACGAAATGACCATCGCCCAGATCGAAGCCCTCAACCCCGAGCGCATCGTCGTATCCCCGGGCCCGTGCACGCCGAGCGAAGCGGGCGTGTCCATCGAGGCCATCCTGCACTTTGCCGGCAAGCTGCCGATCCTGGGTGTGTGCCTGGGCCACCAGTCCATCGGCCAGGCCTTTGGCGGTGACGTGGTGCGTGCCCGTCAGGTGATGCACGGCAAGACCAGCCCGGTACACCACCGTGACCTGGGCGTGTTCGCCGGCCTCAACAACCCGCTGACCGTGACCCGTTACCATTCGCTGGTGGTCAAGCGCGAAACCTTGCCCGATTGCCTGGAAGTCACTGCCTGGACCGCTCATGCAGACGGTTCGGTCGACGAGATCATGGGCCTGCGCCACAAGACGCTGAATATCGAAGGGGTGCAGTTCCACCCCGAGTCGATCCTGACCGAGCAGGGCCACGAGCTGTTCGCCAACTTCCTCAAGCAGACCGGCGGCCGCCGCTAAGGATCGAACATGGATATCAAGAGCGCGTTGAGCCGTATCGTCGGCCACCTGGACCTTTCTACCGAAGAAATGCGCGATGTCATGCGCCAGATCATGACCGGCCAGTGCAGCGAGGCGCAGATCGGCGCCTTCCTGATGGGCATGCGCATGAAGAGTGAAAGCATCGACGAAATCGTCGGTGCAGTGTCGGTGATGCGTGAGTTGGCCGACAAGGTTGAACTCAAAAGCCTGGATGGCGTGGTCGATATCGTCGGCACCGGCGGTGATGGCGCCAATATCTTCAACGTGTCCACCGCGTCTTCGTTCGTCCTGGCGGCAGCGGGCTGCACCGTGGCCAAGCACGGCAACCGCGCAGTGTCGGGCAAGAGCGGCAGTGCCGACCTGCTGGAAGCTGCCGGCATCTATCTGAACCTGACGCCAGTTCAGGTGGCCCGTTGCATTGACAGCTTGGGCATCGGCTTCATGTTCGCGCAAAGCCATCACTCGGCCATGAAATATGCCGCCGGCCCGCGCCGCGATCTGGGGCTGCGTACCCTGTTCAACATGCTCGGCCCGCTTACGAATCCGGCCGGAGTTAAGCACCAGGTGGTCGGCGTGTTCGCCCAGGCCCTGTGCCGGCCGTTGGCCGAGGTACTGCAACGCCTGGGTAGCAAGCATGTGCTGGTGGTGCACTCGAAGGATGGCCTGGATGAGTTCAGCCTGGCTGCACCCACCTTCGTTGCCGAACTGAAAAACGACGAAATCACTGAATATTGGGTCGAGCCGGAAGACCTCGGCATGAAGAGCCAGAGCTTGCATGGCCTTGCCGTCGAGAACCCGCAGGCGTCGCTGGAGCTGATCCGCGATGCGCTGGGGCGCCGCAAGACCGAAAACGGCCAGAAGGCTGCGGAAATGATCGTGCTCAACGCAGGCGCGGCACTGTATGCCGCCGATCATGCAATGAACCTGGCTCAAGGTGTGGAGCTGGCCCACGACGTACTGCACACCGGGCTGGCCTGGGAGAAGCTGCAGGAACTGGGTGCCTTTACTGCAGTATTCAAGGTGGAGAACGAAGCATGAGTGTGCCGACGGTGCTGGAAAGGATCATTGCCCGCAAGTTCCAGGAAGTGGCCGAGCGCAGCGCGCGCGTCAGCCTCGCCGAGCTGGAGGGCCTGGCCAAGGCCGCCGATGCCCCGCGTGGCTTCGCCAATGCGCTGATCGAGCAGGCCAAGCGCAAGCAGCCAGCGGTGATTGCCGAAATCAAGAAGGCTTCGCCGAGCAAGGGCGTGATCCGCGAGCACTTCGTGCCAGCGGAAATCGCTGTCAGCTACGAGAAGGGCGGCGCTACCTGCCTGTCGGTGCTGACCGATGTCGATTACTTCCAGGGTGCCGACGAGTACCTGCAACAGGCCCGCTCGGCCGTTTCGCTGCCGGTGATCCGCAAGGATTTCATGGTCGACCCTTACCAGATTGTCGAGGCCCGGGCCTTGGGCGCGGACTGCGTGCTGCTGATCGTCTCGGCGCTGGACGACGTGAAGATGGCCGAACTGGCCGCGACCGCGAAAGATGTCGGCCTTGATGTACTGGTAGAAGTGCACGATGGCGACGAGCTGGAGCGTGCGTTGAAAACCCTGGATACGCCGCTGGTGGGGGTTAACAACCGCAACCTTCACACCTTCGAGGTCAGCCTGGAAACCACCCTTGACCTGCTGCCGCGCATTCCGCGTGATCGCCTGGCGATTACCGAGAGCGGCATTCTCAACCGGGCCGATGTGGAACTGATGGCGATCAACGAGGTTTACTCGTTCCTGGTGGGCGAGGCGTTCATGCGCGCTGATAACCCTGGGCTGGAGTTGCAGCGGTTGTTCTTCCCCGAGCAAGTGAAGAAGACTGTTCAGCAACTGGACTGATCAAATGAAGCCGGCGTTTTTGCCGGCTTTTTTGTATGCCTGACATGGCCCTTGCGCGGATTGTTCACCCTCTTAAGCCCTGTGCTAGACCTGTGGGAGCGGGCATGCCCGCGAAGAGGCCATCAAAAACAACATCAAAGGTGGATCAATGACCGATCAACCCCTGGCCCTGACCGTCGAACAGGGCCTGCACGCCGAACAGGACCTGCTGGCCGCGGTGTGCCGCGGCGAACGCGAAAGTGGCGTGCTGTTCTGGCGCCCCACCGACCATGCCCTGGTCATGCCCCGGCGCATGAGCCGCCTGGACAACTTCGAGGCCGCCTGCTCGGAGCTGGCGATTGCCGGCTGGCCGGTGCTGCTGCGCGAAACTGGCGGTGAGCCGGTGCCTCAGTCCCATTCCACCGTCAACGTTGCACTGGTCTACGTTGCCCCGCGCAGCGAAGGCGATCACGGCCGTATCGAAAGTGCCTACGAGCGCCTGTGCCTGCCGCTGTGCGATGTACTGCGCGAGTGGGGCGGGGTGGCGTCGGTGGGTGAAATCGACGGGGCGTTCTGCGATGGCCGCTACAACGTCAACCTCAATGGCCGCAAGCTGGTGGGCACCGCCCAGCGCTGGCGTCAGGGCCTGGGTGGCAAGCGACCGGTAGTGCTGGTGCACGGTGCGTTGCTGCTGGACAACGAGCGTGAGTCGATGGTGGCGGCGGTCAACCGCTTCAACGAATGCTGCGAGCTGGAGCAACGCTGCCGCGCCGATGCACACATCGCCCTGCATGAAGTGGCGCCTGCAGCGCCCTGGTTCGAGCGCCTGTCGCAGGCTTACGCCAAGGTACTGGCGGATCTGCCCAAGGACTAGCGGGTACCGTAGACCACCATGGTCTTGCCCTTGACCTGCACCAGGCTGCGTTCTTCAAGGTCCTTGAGGACGCGGCCGACCATTTCCCGGGAGCATCCGACGATTCGGCCGATTTCCTGACGGGTGATCTTGATCTGCATGCCGTCGGGGTGGGTCATGGCATCGGGTTGCTTGCACAGCTCCAACAGGCAACGGGCAACCCGCCCGGTGACGTCGAAAAATGCCAGGTCGCCGACCTTGCGCGTGGTGTTACGCAGGCGCTGGGCCATCTGGCTGCCCAGGGCATAGAGGATTTCCGGGTCCTGGCGCGCCAGTTCGCGAAACTTCTCGTAGCTGATCTCGGCCACTTCGCACTCGGTCTTGGCGCGCACCCAGGCACTGCGCTGCTGTTCGCCGTCAACCGGCTCGAACAGCCCCAGCTCGCCAAAGAAATCGCCATTGTTGAGATAGGCAATGATCATTTCACGGCCGTCGTCGTCTTCGATGAGGATGGTCACCGAACCCTTGATGATGAACGACAGTGTCTCGGCCCGGTCGCCGGCGCAGATGATGTTGCTTTTGGCGATATAGCGGCGGCGCTGGCAGTGTACCAACAGTTTGTCGATGTTCTTGATCTTGGCGGGTAGGGCGGAGGCAACCATCACGAAATCCTGTTCGATACGACCCGTAGGCTTTTTATAAGGCTGTCTGGCGCAAGCGCCATTCATTTGGCGCCAGCTTATCAGACGCCACCGGATGTTTCGGTACTAAACCGACACGTCTCGTGCTTTTCCCACAGCCACACAAGGTCTAAGCTGACACCCTTTTCCGAATATCAGGAGTCCGGGTAGATGAAGGCACGTATCCAGTGGGCCGGTGAGGCCATGTTCCTCGGCGAATCGGGGAGTGGCCATGTCGTCGTGATGGACGGCCCGCCCGAGGCCGGCGGCCGCAACCTGGGTGTGCGCCCGATGGAAATGTTGCTGTTGGGCCTGGGTGGCTGCAGCAGCTTTGACGTGGTGAGCATTCTGAAGAAATCGCGCCAGGCGGTGGAAAGCTGCGAGGCGTTTCTGGAAGCCGAGCGCGCCAGCGAAGACCCGAAGGTGTTCACCAAGATCCACATGAACTTCGTGGTGAAAGGGCGTGGGCTGAAAGAAGCGCAGGTCAAGCGAGCCGTGGAGCTGTCGGCAGAGAAGTACTGCTCGGCTTCGATCATGCTCGAGCGTGCCGGGGTTGAGATTACCCATGGCTACGAGATTGTAGAGCTGGGTTAAAGCTGAGATTTTGGGGCCGCTTTGCGGCCCATCGCGACACAAGGCCGCTCCTACAGGAAGTACGCGCTCCCCTGTAGGAGCGGCCTTGTGCCGCGACGGGCTGCGAAGCAGCCCCGACAATATCAGCTCCGAAGCGCGGGCAGTGCAACTTGCACCCACCCCGGCAACCATCCTCGCATCGCGTGGCTCAACCGCTCTCGCCGCTTCTGGTAAACCAGCCCCAGCCAGATAACCCCCAGCCCGATCAAGGTCACCACCACCGGGAACAGCAGCGACTCGGCAAACACCTCGTACGACAGGTACCCCAGGTAAGCCGCCACCCCCAACGCACCAAACACCATGAACACCGGCCGGCGCAACAGCACGGCCATGCCCATCAGCACAATGTTGATCAGGCAGTACAGGGCCTTGCCCAATTCACTGCCGCTGTCCACCAGCGTCAACCCGCCCCAGAACGCCGCCAGCCCGGCCAGGTAGCCCCAGCGGGCATAGTCTTCACGCGTGCGGCCGTCTATCACCAGGAACACCACCAGCAAAGCCAACCCGAACCACAGCGAAACCTCGCGGCGCTGCTCCCAGCTGAACGGCGAGCCGAAGAACCATTCGCTCAGGTCCATCGACATGAACCACAAGGCCACGGCTATCGGCATGACGACGAACGGGTAGGGGATCAGCCGCAGCATCAGCAGCCCGGCAAGCACCGTGGCCGCTTCCATCGCCAGCCAACCACCCTGCACGTAGGTGTAGTACTGGTGATAGTTGGCTTGTGCGTCGTCCAGTGGCCACCAGCCCAACAGGCGTTCGATGGCGAACACTGCCAGTGGCACGATGCTGACCGCGACGGCCGCCAGCACCCCGGCAGCAACAGGCTGGGCGCGGCGCTGCAGATTGAGGGCGAACAAGGTGATCAGCAGGATATAGAGGCTGGCGATGACCAGCAGGGCGCCGTCACCGATGCTCATCCAGGCTTCGGTGAGCAACCAGCCCATGGCCGCCATGATCAGCATGGCGCCGAAGTAGAAGGCGACATGGGCCAGCTGAAAGCTGCCACGGGCTGCCGGTTGCTGGCGCAGGAATGCCAGCAGCGCCTGGTCCTGGCCTGGCTGGAGAATGCCGGCCTGCACGGCGCGCGCCAGGTCCTTGGCGTCGAATCGATCCGTCATGGTTGTGCCTTCAGATGCGGTAGGTGCTCTTGGTCATGACCTTGGCCAGCAAGCTCATGCCAAAGCGGACCGGGGCCGGGAAGCGATAACCACCGGCTTCCAGGGCGGACTCGGCGTGCTGTTCTTCGTCGATGCGCATCTGTTCGAGAATGGCCCGGGACTTTTCGTCTTCGTGCGGGATCTGCTCCAGGTGCTCGTCGAGGTGCTTGCACACCTGGTGCTCGGTGGCGGCGACGAAGCCCAGGCTAACCTTGTCGCTGACCAGGCCGGCGAGTGCGCCGATGCCGAACGACATGCCGTAGAACAGGGGGTTGAGCACGCTTGGGTGGCTGTTCAGCTGGCGAATGCGTTGTTCGCACCAGGCCAGGTGGTCCACTTCTTCCTCGGCGGCATGCTCCATGGCCTTGCGTACTTGGGGCAGCTTGGCGGTCAGCGCCTGGCCCTGGTACAGCGCTTGGGCGCACACTTCACCGGTGTGGTTGATACGCATCAGCCCGGCGATGTGGCGGGTCTGCTGCTCGTCCAGGTCGACGTCCGGCTGGACAATGGCCGGTGATGGCCGGGCGGGTTGGCCGCTGAAGGGCAGCAAGGTGCGCATGGCGGTATCTGCCTGCAGCAACAAGCGGTCGAGCGGCGAGTAGTGACGTTCGGTAGCCATCGGGCACCTCCGCAAGAATGTGCCCGACAGTTTACCGCAATAGCGGCGGGGTCGCTTGCCGTGGATCAGCCCGGTGGCCAGTTCATCTGGCGCTGGCCAAGCACATGCATATGGATGTGGTAGACGGTCTGGCCGCCTTTCGGGTTGCAGTTCATCACCACGCGGAAACCTTCCTCGCAGCCTTGCTCGACAGCCAGGCGCTGGGCGGTGAAGAGGATGTGGCCAGCCAGGGCCTTGTCTTCTTCGGTCAGGTCATTGAGCGTACGGATGTGTTTTTTCGGGATGACCAGAAAATGTACCGGTGCCGCGGGTGCAATGTCCTTGAAGGCCAGGATCTGGTCGTCTTCGTAGATGATATCCGCCGGGATTTCCCGGTTGATGATTTTGAGGAATAGATCGTCCACAGCACTTGCTCCATGGTGAGGGTCGGGCCGAGTGTACTCAGCCGAGCGCCGCTCGCCCAGTGGCTATTCCATGCCGGCCGGGCAATAGCGTCGGTGGATGGCCCCGGCCAGTTTGCACACCAGCCAGCGCGGCAGCAGGCGCGGGGCAAATGCCAGCCAGCGGTTGCGCCGGCCGGGCATGATCAGCGCGCGGTTCTTGTCCAGCGCACGCACGGTGTACAGCGCGACTTCCTCGGGGCTGAGGCAGCGGGGTTTGCCGTCGAGCCGGGCAATGCGCCGGCGCGGGGAGCGTACCGGGCCGGGGCACAGCACCGAGACCTTGATGCCGGCACGCTTGAGCTCTTCGCGCAGGGCCTGGGAAAAACTCAGCACGTACGCCTTGCTGGCGGCATAGGCCGCCATCCACGGGCCGGGTGCCACGCCGGCCAGGCCGGCGACGTTCAGGATCTGCCCACCACCCTGCACGGCCATCAGGTTGCCGATGGCGTGGCACAGGCGGCTCAGGGCCAGAACGTTGACTTCCAGCAGGTCCTGTTCGTCGGCCCACTCATGGGCCAGGAACGGCCCGTAGGTGCGCAAGCCGGCACAGTTGACCAGCAGGTCGATACGCCGTTCGCCTTCTTCCAGTTCCAGCACGAAGCCCGACAGGCGCAGCGGCTGGCTGAGGTCGCAGGCGCGGAACAGCACCTCGACACCGAAGCGCTGGGTCAGCTCGATGGCCACGGGTTCCAGCGTTTCACGCTGACGTGCCACCAGGATCAGGTTGCGCCCGCGCCGTGCCAGCGCTTCCGCCAGGGCCAGGCCCAGGCCGCTGGAAGCACCAGTGATCATGGCGTAACGGGTCATGCAAGGCTCCTGGGGGCGAAAGAGGGCGCCTAGTGTACAGCTTGGCCGGGCAAGGTGTTGCCTTTTGCTACAAGGCGCGGGCGCGCAGAATCTGGCAGCGCGCCAGGGCTTCCCGGTACTCATTGTGCAGCCGTTCGATCAGTGCGCTGGCGCTGGGCAGGTCATGGATTTCACCGACGCCCTGGCCCGCCGACCATACGGTCTTCCAGGCTTTGGCTTCATCGTCGATCGGCTTGAGCTTGCCTGGTTCGTGGCTGCCCTTGAGGGCATTCATGTCGTAGCCAGCCTGCTGCAGGCTCGGGCGCAGGAAGCTAGCAGGGATGCCGGACACTGCCGGGGTGTGGATGATGTCGGCGGCATGGGCATCGAGCAGCATCTGCTTGTAGGCATCCTGCGCCTGGCTTTCTGCTGTGGCGATAAAGCGCGTGCCCATGTAGGCCAGGTCGGCGCCCAGCAATTGTGCGGCGAGGATCTCGTGGCCGTGGTTGAGGCAGCCGGCCAGCAGCAGGGTCTTGTCGAAGAACTGGCGAATCTCTGCGGCCAGTGCGAACGGGCTCCAGGTGCCGGCATGGCCGCCCGCGCCGGCAGCCACGGCAATCAGCCCGTCGACACCCGCTTCGGCGGCCTTCTCGGCATGGCGGCGGGTGGTGACATCGTGGAACACCAGGCCGCCGTAGCCGTGCACGGCATCGACCACTTCCTTGACCGCCCCCAGGCTGGTGATGACGATTGGCACGCGATGCTCCACGCACAAGGCCAGGTCGGCCTGCAGGCGTGGGTTGGTCGGGTGCACGATCAGGTTGACGGCATAGGGGGCTGGCGCCTGCAATTGCGCCAGGCCTGCCTCGATCTCCTCCAGCCAGGCCTTGAAACCGGCGCTGTCGCGCTGGTTAAGGGCCGGGAAGCTGCCGACCACACCGCTGGCGCAGCACGCCAGCACCAGTTTGGGGTTGGAGATCAGGAACATCGGCGCCGCCACCACAGGCAGGCGCAGGCGTTGTTCGAGCGAGGCAGGTAGCGACATGGCAAGGCTCCTTGGACGGGTGGTTATGTCAGAACGGTTTGACCACCACCAGAATTACGATGCCCAGCAGGAACAGCACGGGCACTTCGTTGAACCAGCGATAGTAGACGTGGCTGCGGGTGTTGTGGCCGCTGGCGAAGCGTTTGCGTTGGGCGCCGCACATGTGATGGTAGCCGGTCAGCAGGATGACCAGGGTCAGCTTGGCATGCAGCCAGCCCTGGCTCAGCCAGCCGGGGGTGAGGTAGAGCATCCACGCGCCGAACACGTAAGTGGCGATCATCGCCGGGTTCATGATGCCGCGGTACAGCTTGCGCTCCATGGTGACGAAGCGGTCCTTGCTGATGCTGTCCTCGCTCTGGGCGTGGTAGACGAACAGCCGCGGCAGGTAGAACAGGCCGGCGAACCAGCAGACCACGCTGACGATATGCAGCGCTTTGATCCATAGGTAAAGCATTGAGGGAGTTCCTTCAGGTATTCACGGTCGTCAGATAGTAGTGGTCAAGCGCCCGAAGGGTCACCCGAAGAGTTGTTACAGGCGCTTCGCGCCCCTATTATCGTGCGCTTTCCAGACGGCTCGTTGATAAGGGGCAAGCGTTATGATCAAGGTCGGTATCGTCGGCGGCACGGGTTACACCGGCGTCGAACTGTTGCGTCTGCTGGCACAGCATCCACAGGCCGAAGTGGCGGTCATCACTTCGCGCTCCGAGGCCGGCGTGGCGGTGGCGGACATGTACCCGAACCTGCGCGGCCACTATGACGGGCTGGCGTTCAGCGTGCCGGACAGCAAGGCCCTGGCCGCCTGCGATGTGGTGTTCTTCGCCACCCCGCACGGTGTTGCCCATGCCCTGGCTGGCGAACTGCTGGCGGCCGGTACCAAGGTGATCGACCTGTCGGCCGACTTCCGCCTGCAGGATGCCACCGAGTGGGGCAAGTGGTATGGCCAGCCGCACGGCGCGCCAGAGCTGCTCAAGGACGCGGTATATGGCCTGCCTGAAGTCAACCGCGAGAAGATTCGCCAGGCGCGCCTGATCGCCGTGCCGGGTTGCTACCCTACCGCTACCCAGCTGGGCTTCCTGCCGCTGCTGGAAGCGGGCCTGGCCGACCCGTCGCGCCTGATTGCCGACTGCAAGTCGGGTGTCAACGGCGCTGGTCGTGGTGCGGCGGTGGGTTCGCTGTTCTGCGAAGCTGGCGAAAGCATGAAGGCCTATGCGGTCAAGGGCCATCGTCACCTGCCGGAAATCAGCCAGGGCCTGCGCCTGGCCGCTGGCAAGGACATCGGCCTGACCTTCGTGCCGCACCTGACGCCAATGATCCGTGGCATCCACGCCACCCTGTACGCGAATGTTGTCGACACCTCGGTCGACCTGCAGGCGCTGTTCGAAAAGCGCTACGCCGACGAACCGTTCGTCGATGTGATGCCAGCTGGCAGCCACCCGGAAACCCGCAGTGTGCGCGGCGCCAATGTCTGCCGCATTGCTGTCCATCGGCCGCAAGGTGGTGACCTGGTGGTAGTGCTGTCGGTGATCGACAACCTGGTCAAGGGCGCGTCGGGCCAGGCGGTACAGAACCTGAACATCCTGTTTGGCCTGGATGAGCGCATGGGCCTGTCCCACGCGGGCTTGTTGCCGTAAGCAAGCCGCTATCGAAATGGCCCGCCTCGCGCGGGCCATTTTGTTTGTCGCGACTAAAGCCGCACAATTGTTGACCGATTTTCTCGGGAAAGCGGATAATGCGCGTCATCGAGTTTTAAGACGGCAACTGCGCCGGGAGAGTCAACATGAGCGTCGAAACCTTCACCCCTACCGGTCTGGAATTCACCCATGGGGCAGCCCAGAAAGTGAAGAACCTGGTCGATGAGGAAGGCAATGAGCGTCTGAAACTGCGGGTGTTCGTGACCGGTGGTGGTTGCTCGGGCTTCCAGTACGGCTTCACTTTCGATGAGGATGTGGCCGAAGACGACACCATCGTCGAGCGCGAAGGCGTGGCGCTGGTGGTCGACCCGATGAGCTTCCAGTACCTGGCTGGTGCTGAGGTGGACTACCAGGAAGGCCTGGAGGGTTCGCGCTTTGTGATCAAGAACCCGAACGCTGCCACGACGTGCGGTTGCGGCTCCTCGTTCTCGATCTGAAGCCTGGCCATACGAAAACGCCGCGCAATTGCGCGGCGTTTTGCTTTCTGGCGTAGCGGTCAAGCCGGGTAGATTGCGCCCAGTACCCGCAGGCCCTTGGCCGCCGTCACGCTTGGGCGGTTGGCACTGATGCCTTCCAGGCAGCAGTGAGCCAGCCAGGCAAAGGCCATGGCCTCGACCCAGTCAGGGTCTACGCCATGGGCGCCGGTGCTGGCGACACGGGCCGCGGGTAGCAGCTGGCCTAGGCGCGCCATCAGGGCGCCGTTACGCGCGCCACCACCACACACCAGCAGCGCCTTGGTGCCTTGCTGGGCATTGCTCAGCGAGTCGATGATGCTGCGAGCGGTAAGCTCCAGCAGCGTCGCCTGTACATCCTCGTCCTGGAAAGCGGGCAGGCCCGCCAGGTGGGCATCCAGCCAAGGCAGGTTGAACACCTCGCGGCCGGTACTCTTCGGGCCGCTGCCGGCGAAGAACGGGTCGGCCAGCAATGCACTGAGCAAGCCCGCCTGCACCACGCCGGAGGCCGCCCAGGCACCATCAGCATCGTAGGCGTGGCCAAGCTTGCGCTCTATCCAGGCATCCATCAGCACGTTACCCGGGCCGCAGTCGAAACCGTGGACCGGCTTGTCCTGCTCGATCAGGCTGAGGTTGCTGAAACCGCCCACGTTCAGGACTGCCAGGTGCTGGCCCAAGTGGCTGAACAGGGTTTCGTGGAAGGCAGGTACCAGGGGCGCACCTTGGCCACCGGCAGCCACATCACGCCGGCGGAAGTCAGCGACCACGCTGATGCCGGTAAGCTCGGCGAGCAGCGCCGGGTTGCCGATCTGCACGGTAAAGCCGCGTGCGGGCTCGTGGCGGATGGTCTGGCCGTGGCTGCCGATGGCGCGAATGGCATCGGCCTGCAGGCCCTGGCGGGCCAGCAGTTGGCGGATACCTTCGCCTGCCAGGCTGGCCCAGCGGTTTTCTGCCAGCGCCGCACGCGCGATCTCGTCTGGGCCGCTACTGCACAGGGCAAGCAGCTCCTGACGAAGGTCGCCGGGCATGGGCAGGTAATGGGTGGCGAGCAGTTCAAGCTGCTCGCCTTGTTCGATCAAGGCAATGTCCAGGCCATCAAGGCTGGTGCCGGACATCACCCCCAGGTAGAGCGCCATGGGCTTAGCGCTTGTTCGCTGCGAGCAGGGTGGCCTTTTCCTGATCCATACGGGCAATCAGGGGTTGGCTCTGCTGCTGGAAGCGCTGGCGCTCGCCCTTGGTGATCGGGTCGGCCATGGGTACTTTCTGGCTGAGCGGGTCGACGTGCACACCGTTGACCTGGAACTCGTAGTGCAGGTGCGGGCCGGTGGAAAGGCCGGTGGTGCCAATGTAACCGATGATCTGGCCCTGTTTCACCGAGCTGCCAGTCTTGATGCCCTTGGCAAAGCCCTGCATGTGGCCGTACAGCGTTTTGTAGCGGTTGCCGTGCTGGATGATCACGGTGTTGCCGTAACCGCCACGGCGCCCGGCCAGTTCGATGCGGCCGTCACCGGCAGCTTTGATTGGCGTACCGCGCGGGGCGGCGTAGTCGACGCCTTTGTGGGCGCGGATCTTGTTCAGGATCGGGTGTTTGCGGCCGGCGGAAAAGCGCGAGCTGATGCGGGCGAAGTCCACCGGAGTACGGATGAAGGCCTTGCGCAGGCTGTTGCCGTCGGCGGTGTAGTAGGTGGTGTTGCCCTGCTTGTTGGTGTAGCGCACGGCGGTGTAGGTCTTGCCGCGGTTGGTGAAGCGGGCGGACAGGATGTTGCCGGTGCCGACCACCTTGCCGTCCATCACCTTCTGCTCGTAGACCACATCGAACTCATCGCCTGGGCGAATATCCTGGGCGAAGTCGATGTCGTAACCCAGCACCCGGGCCATGTCCATGGTCATGCTGTGAGACAGGCCGGCGCGCTGGGCCGAGGCCGACAGCGAGCTTTTGATTACGCCGTGGGCGTAAGCAGTACGCACCACCGGCTTGCTGATTTCACGGTTGAAGGTGTAGCCCTTGGCGGACTTGGTCAGGCGAATGGTTTCGAGGTTGCTGACCTTGCTGTGCAGGCTGGCCAGCTGGCCATCCTTGTCGAGCTCGAACTGCAGCACCTGGCCGTGCTTGAGCTGGCTGAACTGCTTGGCTTGCTTGTTACTGGCCAGCAGGTCGTGCACCGCATTGGTCGGCAGGCCGACCTTGGCGAACAGGGTGGACAGGGTGTCGCCACGGGCCACGGTGACCTCGCGGTGGCCAGGCTGCTTGGCGGCTTCGGCGACGGGTTCGGCGGCAGGGGCTGGCTGCTCGGCCTTCTGGGTCTTCGGGGCGGCTTCTTCGATCTGGGCGAATGGCGAGCCTTGCTCACCTTCGGCCTGCACCAGGGGCGCAGCGCGTGATTCGTCTTTCAGCTGCTCGGCAGGGCTCTCCAGCTCGAGGTTGAGGGTGGTTTTCTTGGCTTCCACTTCGCTGGACGGAAATACCAGCAGAGCCAGACTAAGCAGGGCGGCAATGCCGCTGGCGGCCAACAGATGGCTTTTCGGATAAAGCGGGGGCGCTTTAGGCGGTTCGTTGGTCATGGGTAAGGTGACTTTGAAAAAAGTGAAATGGAAAAGATGAATGACATGATGAAGATGAAATAACTGTATAAAATATAACCAAATCCATTTTCACGCAAGGGCGCGTAGACGCCGCAAGCCCGTGCCCGGGTCACATTCCTTTGCGAAACTTGTATTTGACGGCCGATCTTGTATGGTTGGCTCCCCCTGAATCTGAGCCTTGCGGGTTTGTCTATGAAGTCGGTTGAAGAGCAGCTGGCGCTTATAAAGCGCGGCGCGGAAGAAGTACTGGTCGAGTCGGAACTGGTGGAGAAGCTCAAGCGCGGCCAGCCTCTGCGCATCAAGGCCGGCTTTGACCCGACTGCGCCTGACCTGCACCTGGGTCACACGGTGTTGATCAACAAGCTGCGTCAGTTCCAGGAGCTGGGCCACCAGGTCATTTTCCTGATCGGTGATTTCACCGGCATGATCGGTGACCCCAGCGGCAAGAGCGCCACGCGCCCCCCGCTGACCCGTGAGCAAGTGCTGGACAACGCCGAGACCTATAAGCAGCAGGTGTTCAAGATTCTCGACCCGGCCAAGACCGAGGTCGCGTTCAACTCCACCTGGATGGACAAACTGACCCCGGCCGACTTCATTCGCCTGGCGTCGCAGTACACCGTGGCGCGCATGCTTGAGCGCGACGACTTCGACAAGCGCTACACCACCAACCAGCCGATCGCCATCCACGAGTTCCTCTATCCGTTGGTGCAGGGTTATGACTCGGTAGCGCTGAAGGCGGACGTCGAGCTGGGCGGTACCGATCAGAAGTTCAACCTGCTGATGGGCCGCGAGCTGCAACGCGCCTATGGCCAGGAAGCGCAGAACATCGTGACCATGCCGCTGCTCGAGGGGCTCGACGGCGTGAAGAAGATGTCCAAGTCGCTGGGCAACTATGTAGGTATCCAGGAAGCGCCGGGGGTGATGTACAGCAAGCTGGTCTCGATCCCGGATACCTTGATGTGGCGTTACTTCGAACTGCTTAGCTTCCGTTCGATGGAAGAGATCGAGCAGTTCCGTGCCGACGTCGCCAAGGGTGCCAACCCGCGCGACATCAAGATCAAGCTGGCCGAGGAGATCGTTGCGCGCTTCCATGGTGAGGAGGCTGCGGCCAACGCTCACCGTGGCGCAGGTAACCGCATGAAAGAAGGCGAGTTGCCGGAAGACCTGCCGGAAGTCGAAGTGGCTGCAGCGGAAGACTTGCCGATTGCGGCCGTGCTGAACCGGGCTGGCCTGGTGAAGAACTCGGCTCAGGCGCGTGATCTGCTGAGTGGCGGCGCTGTTAAGGTCGATGGCGCGGTAGTTGATCGTGACTTCGTGTTTGCGCTGGGTGCAACCCATGTGTGCCAGGCGGGCAAGAAGTCGTTTGCGCGGGTTACCCTCAAGGCTGAGTGAGCACTTGCAGGTGTAGCTATATAGAAGCGGGGAGGCCGAAAGGTCTCCCCGTTTTGTTTTTGGGTTTGTTCGCCTTGGGTCTTGCGGCGCCTGGGAGATCGAGCGCCGCCCGCGCGGCGCATCGCCGGCAAGCCAGCTCCCACATTTGTTTCGGGCCAATATTGCCTGTGCCTTTGGCGCGCGACCCCTTGTGTGTTCCCTTGAATATCGAAGGTTGCGCCGCCGCTTCTCTGCAACCTCCAGCCATTCACCCAGGGTGCGAGTGCGGAGGAGGCAGGAGTAACTGGCCCGAAACAGATGTGGGAGCTGGCTTGCCGGCGATGCGCCGCGCGGGCGGCGCTCGATCTCCCAGGCGCCGAAGGTGTTGCGGCGGGCACCTGGTGGCCTTTATAGGGTCTTTCCCCCCTATATTTCACTTTCTTGAAATTAAGTGTTGACGCGCTTTCGAATTCCCTTATAATGCGCCCCACTTCCAGCGACATCGGAACGACAAACTCCTTGAGATTCAATGAGTTAGGTAGTTAAGGTGGTGTTGAAAGGGCTGCGATCGAAAGATCGCAAGCGGTTGAAATGGTGGTTGACAGCGCTTCTAAACGCTGTATGATTCACCTCCCGCTACGAGAGATCGCAGCGAGTTAAGTGTTTGAAGCTAAACGAGTTTCTCGGAAAAAACTTCAAAATAAACGCTTGACAGGCTCTGAGGAAAGCGTAGAATGCGCGCCTCGGTTGAGACGAAAAGCTCTTAACCAAACGCTCTTTAACAAATTGAATCAAGCAATTCGTGTGGGTGCTTGTGAGTATGGACTGATAGTCAAAAAGATTATCAGCATCACAAGTGACCATGCGAGAAATCACATAGTCATTTGAGATTGCTGAGCCAAGTTTAGGGTTT
>NZ_JENB01000045.1 GCF_000708715.2 Pseudomonas putida W15Oct28
GCTGAACAGCCCAGTCTCTGAATTCAGAGTCATAACGCTTTTTCATTACCTTGCACCTTCGCCCCCTTGGAAGATTGAGTCAATCAATAGAGGCGACAGGTAGGCTGACACGGGGGGAACGCGACAAAAAGTAACCAAAAAACGCTGCGCTCCGATCATCCGGCCCCTGCGCTGCGCTGCGGGGTTCCCTCACTCCGGCCTTGCTCCCGGGAGGACCGCGCTGCAGGCCCCATCCTGGGGCCCAGCGCTTGACGGGCATCCATGCCCGTCACCTCCCGCGCAAGGCCTGCGTTCGGCCTCCTGAAGTCGCGAAGATCAAAAGCCAGATCAACATCAAGATCAAGATCAAGAGCCGTGGGCGTGGCTGGGCTGCGGGTGACTTCAGTTCGCATGCACCGTAATCGCCACCAACCGCACCACCACCGGCCTCACCATCAACACACAAACGAAAGCCACTGGCATCGCCAATTGATAGGCCTTCAGCACATTGTTCAGGTACTCCGGGGTCACCCCGGCATTTGCTGCCGTGATCACGAAGCACATCAACAGCGCCATGATCGACGACATGAAAAAGGCGAAAACGTAAGGCGTAGCACCCGGGTGCAGTTTGCGTCGGCTGCGCGATTGGGACAGGTTGCTCATGTGAACTCCTGAAAGGTGAATGGAGGCGCAGGTTAGCAACCCACCCGGCCGCAGCTGTAGACCCGCCTTGCTGAGTTCTTTATAAAGAGATTCTTACGAATCCAAGAGCTCACCCATGGACCTGCTCAACGCCATCCGCAGCTTCATCAAGGTGGTCGAGGCCGGCAGCATCGCCGGCGGCGCTCGTAACCTGGGTCTTAGCCCGGCAGCGGTCAGCCAGAATCTGGCGCGCCTGGAGGGTCATCTGCAGGTGCGCCTGCTCAGCCGTACCACCCGCAGTATGGCGCTGACGCCGGCAGGTACGCAGTATTATGAGCGTGTCAGGCATATTGAACGTGACTTGGCCCTGGCCGAGCAGGCTGTCACTACGCCAGACAGCGAACCCCAAGGGCGGCTGTGCATTGCCTCGACGTCCGCTTTTGGCCGCCACGTGCTGGCGCCACTCATACCTGCCTTCAGTGCCCGCTACCCACTGCTTTCGATAGAGTTGGTAACGACTGATCGCCGGGTCAACCATGCCCGTGAAGACGTCGACGTAAGCCTGCGCATTGCCCCGCAACTGGAAGACCAACTGTTGGCCCGGCACATCGCCCGTATACCGTTCATTTGCTGTGCCTCGCCCGGTTACTTGCAAAGCGCTGGGGTGCCGGGTTCGCCCGAGGCATTGCGCGATCACCGTTGCCTGGTGTTCCGTTACCCGGTGGATGGGCGGTTTTTGCGCTGGGGCTTCATGCGTGATGGGCTGCGTTTCGAAGCGGAGTTCGGCAGCGTATTGATCAGCGACGACATCGACGCACTAACCCAGATGGCGCTGCACGATGGCGGCATCACCCGCCTGGCCGAGTTCATGGTGCGACCGCACCTGGCCAGCGGTGCGCTGGTGCCGTTGTTCGAGTACAGCGACAGTGGCCAGGCCTACGCCCAGACCGAACCAATGGACATCTACCTGTGCCTGGCCGACCGTTTCGCCATGACCGCGAAAGTGCGCGTGTTCATGGACTACCTGCGTGAATGCCTGGGGGACAGTTGGCAGGTGCAGGCATGAAAAAACCGCCACGAGGGCGGTTTTTAATGGGGTACGTACGAATCAGAAGCGGTAGGTGAGGGATGCACCGATACCGTGAGCGCTGTTCTCGTACTTGGCCTGGTAGCTGCCTTTGGTCGCGCTCACCTGATTGACCTTGGTGTCTTCTTCCCACAGGTAGGAATAGGCCACGTCGATGGTCATATCGTCGGTCGGGCTCCAGCCGGCACCCAGGCTGAACACCTTGCGGTCGCCCGTCGGGATACGTGGCGAACGGTCATGGTTGTTGGTCGGCGACTGGTCGACGGTGAAGCCGGTGCGCAGCACCCACTCCTTGTTGACCTTGTACGACGCACCAATGGCGTGGGCCCAGGTGTCATGCCAGTTCTGTTCTTCGGTGATGGTCTGGAATGCCGAACCTGCCAATGGCGCCGGGACATCGTTCTGCACGGTGATGTCTTTCAGGCGGCTCCAGCGGGTCCAGGTGCTGCCTGCATACAGGGTCCACTGGTCGTCCAGTTCATGGGTAACCGAGAAGTCGACCGATTCCGGCGTCTTGATCTTCAGTGTGGCGTCGAACTTGTTGCCGTTGAACGGCCCGATCAGCGGGGTGCTGACGCGGGTCTTGCCCTCGAGCTTGTAGTCGACCATCGAGTGGTAGGTCAGGCCGAGGCGGGTGCTGTCGGTAGCCTGTACCAGGATGCCGATGTTGTAACCAACGGCGGTATCGTCGCCCTTGATTTTCACTTCGCCATCGTTACGGCCAGGGGTAAACGGGTTGATCAGGCTCGAGCCCAGTTCACCCTTGATGCGGTTGATGGTAGGACCAAAACCGATCGAGACCTTGTCGTTGAAGGCGTAGCTGACGGTCGGCTGGAAGGTGACTACCTCGACGTGGCTCTTCTTGCCCCAGTAGCGTGCGGCATCATCGCTGCCGTAGTCGGTTACCAGGCCGAACGGTACATAGACACCGAAGCCGACGCTCCAGTGGTCGTCGATCGGCTTGACGTAGTAACCCATGGGTACGCCAACGAGAGGCACCATGTCACCATCGGTTTCCCCCCCGAGGTTGCTGCCCCGGCCCGAGATGTCGGACTTGGCGATGACGGCGGCGCCGCCCACGGTGAACTGTTCGCGTTTGAGCCGGGACATGCCGGCCGGGTTGCCAAACACGGTGCTGGCATCTTCGGCAGAAGAAGAACGTCCCGCGAAACCTGTCCCCATGCTGCTGATGCTCTGTTCGTTCAGGGCGAAGCCTGCAGCGAACAGTTGGCTGGATGCCACGGCAACAGCGACGGCGAGGGAGGTTTTGAGCATTACTTTTTTCATTATTAGAAAACTCCTTGGGATCTCCGGGGCGAAAAGCTACCAACAAATCACGCGCTGCGCCATAGTCTCAATCGCAGAAGATAGAGCGGTTTTGTAGGACAATCCGACCAAAATTCCCTTTTTTCCGGCAATGCTGTAGGACGCTTCTTAAGATACCTGTGGCAATCTCTGATCTATGCAGGTATGCCAGGCTTCAGTGAAGTCGCGCAGGCGACCTTGGGGGTGGAAAATCTGACGCCAGATCCGTCCCAGTGCCATCAGGTCGTCAGCGGCGGGTAGCACTGTGGCCTGCTCTTCGACGAGCATCCAGGCGATGGCAGTGGAATAGCGCAGGTTGACGGTGAGTTCCAGGTGCGGGCCGCCGAGGAAGGCGTGCTGGCTGGCCAGGCCGCGCACAAGGCTGGCCAGGTCGGGGTCGCGGGCCAGGTAATCGTCCCAGAGCGCCTGGTGACGGTGTTCGCCAATGCGGTAAAGGCCGTGCCCGCGTCGGTCATGCAGGGCGGACCCGAGTGCCGACTGGCTGGCGGCAATGCCCAGTAACAAGGCTTCCGCGCTGGCGCAGTGACGGTTCAGGTAGACCAGGGTGGGTCGGATCACATACTGACACAATTCATTCGCCGCAATACCCATGATGCCCTCGAGCAATTAAGGGCCGGACGGGCGCTGGAGCTTGGCAGCTGGTGAATGATCAGGCCCGCCGGAAGCGGTAAGCACCGCTCGAGTTGAAGTGTAGTGTGATAATCGTGATGTAAAGAGCTGTTTTTAAATCGATTGCTGCCTGACGTACCGGGCTATATGCCCGGAGGCAATTACGCCAAGAACGTTCAGGCAGGCTTGCGATGGGATCATTCAGCGCTTGAATGCTGCGGTATTCGCCACTCACGCAGTGAGCGATTGGCGAGTCCGGGCGATGACCGCCTGCAGCGGTTCGTTGCGGCTGTACTGTTCATGGTACAGCCGCTCGGTGTGGCAGGCGACGCCGTGTTCGTCTACCAGGGTGAAGCTGAAGCTGCCCTTGCGGGGAGCAACGAGAAGGCACTTCAACGGCGAGAAGGCCTGGGAGAGGGTGCCAATGGCAGCCTGAATCTGATGATGAGTTTGCATATTGTTGGAGGTTCCTGCTTTAAACACGGGAGATATGATCCGTGCATGATAGAAACGTTCCAGTGACGCCTTTATTAAGGGACGAACGAACCTGACTGGAACAAAGCAGCCAGAGAGAGCGCAATCAAAAGTGGGCGCTTGGGCTGACTGGTAGGTACTTCGGAAGGCAGGCAGCACGTCGGGGCCAAGGTTCTAGGCCGTCGGGTGGAATCCTGATCAATCTGTCACGTGATTCGTGCTTGAGCAGCCTTAGGCTGGCGAGTGAATCATCGAATGGGCAATCCTGCTTTCAGCAGCGCACTTTTTGGGAAGTGGGTCTGCAAGGATGTTGGGGCCCGAATTGACTTTCAGCTTGGTACTAACGAGGCGCACCTTACCGGAAATGCCGGTGCTTGGCAAGCACTACGTTTGTTCAGGTGAGCCGAGCAGTATGGCGCGTATTTGCATCGCTGTGAAGAGGGGGCAAATGGCCCGTATCCAGGCGGATGTGCCCATTTCGTGCACTCAAATGAGGGATCCTGGTGCACTTGTTCACATTCGGGGCAACGGTTGTAACAGCCCGGAAACACGCTGCAACAGGCTCGCCAATGCCTTGACTGGGCGGTTAAGTCAATGAAAAAAAACACTATTTTTAGCTGGTGAAAAAATCGTCAGTTTGAGACAAAGCCCCAATTCACGGGGCTTTGCGGGGTGTGTAAGGGGGTTGTCCACCGAGTTATCCACAGGAACTGTGGATTGTCCCGGGCGCTTGCTCTAGCACGGGCGTGCCAGCATTGCGGTGAACTGTCCGACAATCGACATGCCCCGACAGACCGGTTGGTCATCCACTCGAAAACGTCAAGAAAAGATCATTGAAATATTTTTTCAGTCCTCCAGAAATCGACAGGTCACGGCGAAAAAAAAAGAGTAGAGTGGCGCGCCTTTCGAGTTGCCAAACCTGTTGCTCATGAAGTTTCGCGGTAAACACCTCGCCAGCCCTGCTGCAACGACGCCTCCTCCCGAGCGCTTTTCCTTGAAAGTGGCCTTGTGGCTGCTCGACAGCCCGCGCCTGGGCGACAAACCCCAGGTCAAGCACTTGGCCGGGCGGCTGCTGAAGCAGCCGGCGCGTCAGGGCGTGGTGGTGGCACAGAGCCGCTTGGGGCAGATGCTGTGCCGCGATTGCGGCAACGCCCGTGACCGGCGTATTGGCCACGAACTGCTGCGCCAGGCAGCCCGCGCCGGTGACCGGCGGGCGCAGCTGGAGTATGCGCGTCTGTGCCAGCAAAACGATCCGGACCAGGCGAAGTAATGCTCCGACAAGCCCCAGGCTGATAAGCTGCACTCAATTTGCATCAGCGTGATCGGGGTAAGCATGACAGTGGATCTGGCCAGCATTCTGCTGGGCTTGGTGGCAGGTGCTTTACCCTGTCTTTTTTGGGTCATGCAGGTGCAGCGCCGCCAGGGCGCACGGCAAGGCGAGCAGGCCTTGCTCGAAGAGCGCCTCAACGCAGCCCAACTGGCCCTGGCCGGCCTGCAGGCGCAGCTGGAAGCCAGCCGCGACGAAGTCAGCGACCTCAGCGAAGCCAACACCGTCAAGCAGGCCCAGCTGGCCGCCCAAGGCCGTGAACTGGAACTGCTGCAGATCGACCGCGACAACGCCCGTGACGCTGCCCACGCCTGGAGCCTGGAACGCACCAACCGTGAAGCTGAGCTGCGTCGTCTGGAGTCGCAGGGCGCGCGCCTGGAGGCTGAACTGCGAGAGCAGCAGGAAAGCCATCAGCAGCGCCTGGAAGACCTGCAGGAAGCCCGCGACACCCTGCGCGCCCAGTTCGCCGACATGGCCACCAAGATCTTCGACGAGCGCGAGCAACGCTTCGCCCAGACCAGCCAGCAGCACTTGGGCCAGTTGCTCGACCCGCTCAAGGAGCGCATCCAGTCCTTCGAAAAACGCGTGGAAGAAAGCTATCAGCAGGAAGCCCGCGAACGCTTTTCCCTGGGCAAAGAGCTTGAGCGCCTGCAACAGCTCAACCTGCGCCTGTCCGACGAAGCCACCAACCTGACCCAGGCCCTGAAAGGCCAGAAAACCCAGGGCAACTGGGGCGAGCTGATCCTCGAACGGGTGCTGGAACATGCGGGCCTGGAAAAAGGCCGTGAATACCAGACCCAGGTCAGCCTCAAGAGCGCTGACGGCGAGCGTTTCCAGCCCGATGTACTGATCATGCTGCCCGGCGACAAACAGGTGGTGGTAGACGCCAAGGTCAGCCTTACGGCGTACCAGCAGTTTGTCGCCAACAACGACGAGGCCGCGCTCAAGCAGCACGTGCAGTCGCTGCGCAGCCACGTCAAAGGCTTGTCGAGCAAGGACTACAACCGCCTCGAAGGCCTGCACAGCCTGGATTTCGTGTTGCTGTTCGTGCCCATCGAAGCGGCCTTCTCGGCAGCCCTGCAGGCCGAGCCGAACCTGTTCCAGGAGGCCTTCGACAAGCATATCGTGATCGTCAGCCCTACCACCCTGCTGGCTACCTTGCGGGTGATCGATAGCCTGTGGAAGCAGGAGCGTCAGGGCCAGAATGCCCGGGAAATTGCCGAGCGCGCCGGCTGGCTGTACGACAAGTTCGTGTTGTTCATCCAGGACCTGGACGAGCTGGGCAGCCGCCTGCAACAGGTGGACAAGGCTTATGCCGCTGCCCGTAACAAGCTGTGCGAAGGGCGCGGCAACCTGGTCAGCCGCAGCGAACAGCTGAAACTGCTGGGCGCCCGCGCCAGCAAGAGCCTGCCAGCAGACTTGCTGGAACGGGCGCTGTCCGATGAGGTGCCGGACGCCGCAGTCACTGAACCTGGCTCAGATGGCGATTGAGCATGGCGCGCAAGGCTGCCGGCTTGACCGGTTTGGCCAGGTAATCCAGGCCTGCCGCATGCACCATGGCGATGGTTTCCTTGCTGCCGTCGGCGCTGATCACCACGCCTGGCACCGGTTCACCCAGGCGCGCACGTAGCCAGCCCATCAGCCCGGTGCCGGTCTCGCCGTCATCCAGGTGGTAGTCCACCAGTGCCAGATGCGGGCGCATGCCCTTGGCCAGCAGGGCTTCGCATTCGGCCTGGTTGCGCGCGGTCCACACCTGGCAACCCCAGCGGCTGAGCAGGCTGTTCATGCCAATCAGGATGCTGTCTTCGTTGTCCACGCACAGCACTTGCAGGCCGGCCAGTGGCTGGCCACCCTGTTGTTCCGCGGGAGCGCTTGGCGCCGGGGCGGCCTGGCGGGCAATCGGCACGCAGACGCGAAACACCGTGCCTTTGCCCGGCCACGAGCGCACTTCCAGCGGGTGCCCCAGCACCCGGCACAGGCCATCGGCAATCGCCAGGCCCAGGCCCAGGCCTTTTTCGGCGCGGGTCTGGTGGCTGTCCAGGCGCTTGAACTCCTGGAAGATCACTTGCAGCTTGTCGTCGGCGATGCCCGGGCCACGGTCCCACACTTCCAGCCACAGGCGCTCGCCCTGGCGGCGCGCGCCCAGCAGGATCGGGCTCTTGCCGTAGCGCAGGGCATTGGTGAGGAAGTTCTGCAGTACCCGGCGCAACAGCTTCATGTCGCTGTCTACCCGCAGGCGGCTGCCACGCAGGCGGAACTCCAGGTTTTTCTCGGCTGCCAGCACCTTGAACTCGGCACCCAGCGTGTCGAACAGTTCGTTGAGGGCGAAGGGCTTGGCGTCTGGGGTGATCTTGCCGTTTTCCAGGCGCGAGATGTCCAGCAGGTCGCTGATCAGCTCTTCGGCCGAGCGCAGCGAGCTGTCCATGTGCTGCACCAACTGCTGGGCCTCTTCGTTCATGCCCTCCGCCTGCTGCGACAGGGCGGCGGAGAACAGGCGGGCGGCGTTCAGGGGTTGCATCAGGTCATGGCTGACCGCGGCCAGGAAGCGGGTTTTGGACTTGCTGACCGCTTCGGCCTGGCTCTTGGCTTCGGACAACGCATGGTTCAGTTGCGACAGTTCGTGGGTGCGCTCGGCCACCCGTTGCTCCAGGCCTTCGTTGGCATCGCGCAGGGCCTGCTCGGCCTCACGGAACGGAGTGATGTCGGTGAAGCTCATGACGAAGCCGCCACCCGGCATCGGGTTGCCGATCAGTTCGATCACCCGGCCATTGGGGAACAGCCGTTCGGAAGAGTGCGCGCGGCCTTGGCGCATCCAGTGCAGGCGCCGCGCCACATGCACCTGCGCTTCGCCCGGGCCGCACAGGCCGCGCTCGGCGTTGTAGCGGATGATGTCGGCAATCGGCCGGCCCACGCTGATCAGCCCGTCGGGGTAGTTGAACAGCTCCAGGTAGCGACGGTTCCACGCTACCAGGTGCAGGTTCTGGTCGACCACGCTGATGCCCTGGTTGATGTTCTCGATGGCGCCTTGCAGCAGCGCGCGGTTGAACTGCAGCACCTCGCTGGCTTCGTCGGCAATGCGTACCACGTCTTCCAGCTGCATGTCGCGGCCTTCGATGGCGGCCTTGACCACGGCGCGGGTCGATGAGGTGCCGAGCACCCCGGCCAGCAGGCGTTCGGTGTGTTCGATCCAGTCGCCGTCGGCATTCTGGTTGGGGTTGAAGCCCTTGCCCTGGCGGTAGGCGAAGCGGATGAAGCTCTGCCGGGCGCGTTCTTCACCGACAAAACGCGAGGCCAGGGTCAGCAGGTCGTCGATCTGCACTGCCAGCAGCGGTTTGCTGCTGGGGCGGGCGCTGGTCTGCTGGCCGATGAAGCGGCCGGCCTGCCAATGCTCGGAAACCCGTGTGCGCGACAGCACCGAAACCCAGGCGAACAGGGTGAAGTTGCCCGCCAGCGACAGCACCACCCCCTGGGTCAACGGGCTGATCGGCAGGCCCAGCGGGTTGCCGTGCAGCCACGCCAGCCCCGGGAACAGCTGCAGCGACCAGCCCAGGCTGTGCGCGGCAATCGGCAGGACCAAGGTGTAGAACCACAGGAAGATACCTGCCGCCAGGCCGGCGAACACGCCGCGGCGGTTGGCCTGCTTCCAGTACAGCGCGCCGAGCATGGCCGGGGTGAGCTGGGTGACGGCGGCGAAGGCGATCTGGCCGATGGTCGCCAGGCTGGCGGTGGAGCCCAGCAGTCGGTAGCTGACGTAGGCCAGCAGCAGGATCACCACAATGGTTACCCGGCGTACCGAGAGCATCCAGTGGCGGAACGCCTCGAACGGCCGCTCGGCGTTGTTGCGCCGCAGCAGCCAGGGCAGCAGCATGTCGTTGGACACCATGGTCGACAGCGCCACCGCCTCGACGATGACCATGCCGGTGGCTGCCGAAGCGCCGCCAATGAATGCCAGCAGGGCCAGGCTCGGGTGCGCCTCGGCCAGTGGCAGGCTGATGACGAACGAGTCGGAGATCACCGTGCCTGGCAGCAGCATCTGCCCGGCCAGGGCAATCGGCACCACGAACAGCGCGGCCAGCGCCAGGTACATCGGAAACACCCAGCGCGCCAGGCGCATGTCCTGGGGTTCGATGTTCTCCACCACGGTGACGTGAAACTGCCGCGGCAGGCAGATGATCGCCATCATCGCCACAGCGGTTTGCACCACCATCGACGGCCAGTTGATGGTCTCTTGCCAATAGTCCTGTAAGTGGATCGACTGGCGTGCCTGGCTGAACAGGTCGTCGAAGCCGTCGTACAGGTTGAACACGACGAATATGCCCACGGCCAGGAAGGCCAGCAACTTGATCAGCGATTCGAAGGCAATCGCCAGGACCATGCCCCGGTGGTGTTCGGTCACGTCCAGGCTGCGGGTGCCGAACACGATGGCGAACAGTGCCAGCACCAGTGACACCACCAGCGCGGTGTCCTGCACGCGGGTGCCGGTGGCGTCGGCGTTGGCCCCGA
Organism: Pseudomonas putida W15Oct28; assembly: GCF_000708715.2. Classification (GTDB taxonomy): domain Bacteria; phylum Pseudomonadota; class Gammaproteobacteria; order Pseudomonadales; family Pseudomonadaceae; genus Aquipseudomonas; species Aquipseudomonas putida_R. The sequence goes on from NZ_JENB01000045.1 coordinate 9,948, forward strand.
TCAGCAGGTTGACGCCCAGCACGATGCCTTTGAGCTGCAGGGCAATGTACGGCAACACGCCGACCAGGCAGATCAGCGCCACCACCACCGCCAGGGTTTGCGACTTGCCGTAGCGTGCGGCGATGAAGTCGGCGATTGAGGTGATGTTCTGCTGTTTGCTGATCAGCACCATCTTCTGCAGCACCCAGGGCGCGAAGACCATCAGCAGCACCGGGCCCAGGTAGATCGGCAGGAAGGCCCAGAGCTGCTCGGCGGCCTGGCCGACCGCGCCGAAGAAGGTCCAGCTGGTGCAGTACACGGCCAGCGACAGGCTGTACACCCAGGCGCGCAGTTTCGGCGGCAACGGCGTGCTGCGGCGGTCACCATAGAAGGCGATGGCGAACATGACGGCCATATAGGCCAGGGCGACCACGGCGATCAGCCCGCTGGACAACGACATGAAGACTCCGAAGCAAAAAATATAACGCGGTCCCGATCAACCAGTCTGGCACGCAGGCGCCGCTTCGTCAGCGCAGACGATGGTCGCAGTGGCAGGTGGTCGCAGGTTGCATGATAAGCCTGTGCTGGCCTCTTCGCGGGTGAACCCGCTCCCACAGGTACGGCGCTGCCCTCAAGGCATGTGATATCCCTGTGGGAGCGGGTTCACCCGCGAAGAGGCCGGCACAACCAACATCAATTACTGCGGGTACCCAGCCAGTAAAACACCCCCGCCAGTATCACCGACAGCACCAGCAGGTAGAAGATCACCCCCGGCCACAGGTGCACCAGGGCAAACCCCACCATCACCGGCCCCAGCGCCGCCCCGAGGTTGGACAGGTTCTGCGCGCCGTAATACACCCCGCGCAAATGCTCCGGGGCGATCAGGTCGATGAACATGTACTCGGCAGGGATCACGATGATCTCGCCCAAGGTGAACACCAGCATCGCCAGGCACCACGCCAGCACCGAGCCTGCCAACGAAAAGCCCAGCAGCCCGGCGATGAACAGGGCCATGCCGGCCAGCAGCCAGGGCATCAGGCGCTGGCGGCTTATGCGTCGGCCAATCAGGTACTGCAGGGCAATCACCGTCACCGCGTTGGTGGTGACCAGGTAGCCGACCAGCCGCGCGGCTTGCGCCGGGCTGCTGGTTACCACCAGGTACTGCGACAGGTAGGCGGTGAACTGGCCAAACACCACCGCGCTCAGCACCCCGCCCAGGGTGAAATACACCAGCCGGCGGTCACGCGCCAGCCCAAGCGCCACCTGGCCGAAGCCGGCCGCTGGCTTGTCCGGCGCGCTGGTCTGCAGGCTACGGTCGCCAAGACGCCAGTAAGCCAGGCACATGCCCAGGCCAAGCAGGGCCGAGGCGATGAACGGCATGTGGTCCTCCAGCTCCAGCATGGCGACGCCCAGCAACGGGCCGGCTGCGTAGCCGACATTGCTGAGGGTGTACTTGATGGCGAACACCTCGGCCCGCTCTTCCACCGGCAGCAAAGCGCAGAAGCCTGCCTTGGCGGCGATGTCGACTACGGCCAGGGCCAGGTTGATCAGCACCAGGCACAAAAAGAACAACAGCGCCGATTCGCTGGCGACCGCGCCGACGAAGGCCAGGGCGAACAGCAGGGTGCTTGCGCTGACCAACGTGTGGTTGCGCAAGGTGTCGACCAGATGGCCGCCATACAGGCTCAGCAGCGAGGCGATGATCAGCGCACCACCGATCAGCAGGCCGATCTGGCTGATCGGCAGCAGGAAGTTGTCGGCCAGGTACACCACCAGGTAGGGCAGGGTAAGGGCGCGGGCGACAGTGAGGGTGAAGGTGGTCAGCAGCAGCAGGCGTACGGTATGCGGGTAGCGTTTCAGGGCGGCGAGCATTGCCACGTCCTTGTTGTGGAATAGCCGATTGGGAGCATATGCCACCTGGGGTTTGCCTGCACTGGCCTCATCACCGACAAGCCAGCGCTCTCAAAGGAACAGGGTCAGGCATGGCATCAGGCCGAAACCGGGGACGATTGTGCTGGCGTTTTTCCGATCTCCAAGGCACTCAAGGCATCAGTTCAAAGCGGGCTGTCTGCACGTTTTGCGAGTCCAGGCCGACCATCACGTCGAACCAGCCCGGTTCGATGACCCAGCGCAGGTTGCGGTCAACGAAGCTGAACGCGGAGGGAGGCAGATGAAGGGTAACTTCCCGTGTTTGCCCGGGGGCGAGCAACAGCTTGTCGAAACCTTTCAACTCTTTCACGGGCCGGCTCACCGAGGCGCGACGGTCACGGATGTACAGTTGCACGACTGTTTCCCCTGCACGCAAACCTTCGTTGCGGACAGTTACCTGCACTTGCAGGCTTTGCCCGGCCTGCAGCCGTGTGCTGGACAAGCGTGGCGAAGAGACACTGAAGCTTGTGTAGCTCAAGCCATGGCCAAAAGGGTAGAGCGGCGTATCGTCGATGTCGTAGTAGCGCGAGCGGTAGGCAACCGGATGTGCCGGGTCGAACGGCCGCCCGGTGTTGAGGTGGTTGTAGTAGAGGGGGACCTGGCCGACGCTGCGCGGAAAGGTAACCGGTAATTTACCGGACGGGTTGTACTCGCCAAACAGCACATCGGCGATGGCATTGCCGCCTTCGCTGCCGCTGAACCAGGTTTCCAGCACGGCATCGGCCCATTGGCTTTCTTCACTGATGGTCAGCGCGCGGCCATTCATCAGTACCAGCACCAGCGGCTTGCCGGTCGCCTTGAGTGCGCGCAGCAGGGCACGTTGCTGTCCCGGCAGGTTCAGCTCGGTCCTGCTGGCGCCCTCGTGGGACATGCCGCGCGCCTCACCCAGCGCCACCACCACGACATCCGCCCGACGAGCCGCGGCCACTGCCTCGGCGCGCAGGGTTTCAGCTGGGCGTGGGTCGAAGTTGACCTGGTTATCGGCAAGCAGCGCGAATGCCTGCGGGCTGTCACTGATGTTCGCCCCCTTTGCATACAGCAGGCGTGCGTTGGCGGCCTGGCCACTTTGCAGCCCCTGGCGCAGCGTCACTGCCTGTTCGGCTTTGCCATTGGCGTGCCAGCTGCCAAGGATGTCCACGGCATTGTCGGCCAGCGGGCCGATCAGGGCGATGGTTGCGTGCCGGCTCAACGGCAGTACCTCATCATGGTTTTTCAGCAATACCAGCGAGCGGCGAGCCATGTCCCGGGCGTGGGTACGGTGCTGGCGACTGGCTTGGTTGTCAGGGCCGCTGCCTGGCTGCAAACGGCGGTAGGGCGCCTCGAACAGGCCAAGGTCGTATTTGGTGGCCAGCACCTGGCGTACGGCATTGTCGAGTTGTTGCTCTGTCACCTGCCCTTGGTTGACCAGGCTTGTCAGGCCACGGGCAAAGTGGCGGTCGCTCATGCTCATTTGCGTGCCGGCAGCGAGAGCGGCATGCGCTGCCTGGTTACCGTCCTCAGCCACGCCATGGGCGATCAGTTCCTCGACGGCGCCGTGGTCACTGATGACCAGGCCTTTGAACTGCCATTGCTGGCGCAGGATGTCGTGCAGCAGCCAGCCGTTGGCGGTCGCCGGAACACCGTTGAGGCTGGTCAATGCAGTCATGACTGCGCCCGCCCCGGCATCCAGGGCGGCCTTGAAAGGCGGCAGGTACTCCTCGACAAGACGGCGTTCGCTCATGTCCGAGGTGTTGTAGTCACGGCCGCCCTCGACCGCGCCATAACCGGCAAAATGCTTGGCACACGCCATCAGGCTGTCGGACGCGCCCAGGGTCGGCCCCTGCAAGGCACGTATCACTGTGCCGGCGATGCGCGACACAAGGTAGGTGTCTTCGCCATAGCCTTCCGAGATCCTGCCCCAGCGCGGGTCGCGGCTGATGTCCAGCATGGGGGCGAAGGTCATGTCCAGGCCGTCGGCGGTGGCCTCGAGCGCGGCTACCCGGGCACTTTTGCCGATCGCCTGCAAGTCCCAGCTGGAGGCCTGGCCCAGGTTGATGGGGAATATGGTCCGTTGGCCGTGTACCACATCTCCGGCAAAAAACAGCGGGATGCGCAGGCGGCTGCGCTGCACCGCGGCATCCTGCAGTTCGCGCAAGCCTGCCTGGCTGGCAGCGGGGGCGGTGAACATCGCACCGACTTGCCCATTTGCGATGGTGTCGAGCATCGCCTGAGGATTCGGGCCGGCACCCGCATACTCCATGCGCAACTGGCCGACCTTTTCCTGCAGCGTCATCTGCGCCAGCAGGCTGTCGACAAACCGGTCCTTGTTTGTTTGCATGTCCGTGGCTGCAGCGTGGGGCGCCATCAGCCACAACGCCAAGGAAACGGCGATCCGCCCTGTAATCATGCTTGGGCTGGCAAGTGTTTTTTTCATTCCATTGAGTCGCGCTTGATCAAACTCGCACAGTGGCGCCTGGACGATGCAACTCGCTACTGGTAGTTCTGTCAGTTGACATCGACGATGTGGCTTTGCATGGCCCGCGCGCATTCTAATAAGGCAACTGCCATCCGTGGCTGAACCCAGGACCAAGGACGATGAGTCACTCCTCGCAATTCACCTTGCTCGGCAAGCGGCGCTTCCTGCCGTTTTTCATCACCCAGTCGCTGGGTGCCTTCAACGACAACCTGTTCAAGCAATCGCTGATCCTGGCGATCCTGTTCAAGCTCAGCCTGGGCGACGGTGACCGTTCGATCTGGGTCAACCTGTGCGCCTTGCTGTTCATCCTGCCGTTTTTTCTGTTTTCGGCGCTGGGCGGGCAGTTTGGCGAGAAGTTCGCCAAGGACGCGCTGATCCGTGCGATCAAACTGGCCGAGATCGTCATCATGGCAATCGGTGCACTCGGCTTCATCACCAACCACCTGGCGCTGATGCTGGTGGCGCTGTTCGGCATGGGTACCCACTCGGCGCTGTTCGGCCCGGTGAAGTACTCGATCCTGCCGCAGGCCCTGCGCGAGGAAGAACTGGTCGGCGGTAACGGCCTGGTGGAAACCGGCACTTTCCTCGCCATCCTGGCCGGCACCATCGGCGCCGGGGTGATGATGTCGGCCGACAGCTATGCCACGGTGGTGGCCGGTGGGGTGGTCGGCACCGCGGTGCTCGGCTACCTGGCCAGCCGCTGGATCCCGCGGGCCGCTGCCGCTTCGCCGAACATGCCGCTGGACTGGAACATCTTCAGGCAGTCGTGGGCGATCCTGCGCATGGGCCTGGGGCAGCCGCCCGCCGTGTCGCGCTCGATCGTGGGTAACTCGTGGTTCTGGTTTGTCGGTGCCATCTACCTCACGCAGATCCCGGCCTATGCCAAGGACTGGCTGCACGGCGATGGCACGGTGGTGACCCTGGTGCTGACGCTGTTCTCGGTAGGTATCGCCCTGGGTTCGCTGCTGTGTGAACGGCTTAGCGGGCGCAAGGTGGAGATCGGCCTGGTGCCGTTTGGCTCCTTCGGCCTGACCCTGTTCGGCCTGCTGTGGTGGTGGCATTCCGGCGATGTGCCGGCTGCAGCAGTGCCGCACGACTGGCTGGCGCTGCTGGGCATGGGCCAGGCCTGGTGGATCCTGCTGTCGATCGTCGGCCTTGGCGTGTTCGGTGGCTTCTACATCGTGCCGCTGTATGCGCTGATCCAGGCCCGCACGGTCGAAGACCAGCGCGCCCGGGTAATTGCGGCCAACAACATCCTCAATGCCTTGTTCATGGTGGTGTCGGCAGTGCTCACCATCATCCTGATGGGCCTGGCCGAGCTGAGCATCCCGCAGCTGTTCCTGGTGGTGTCGCTGCTTAATATCGCGGTCAACGCTTACATCTTCAGGATCGTGCCCGAGTTCACCATGCGCTTCCTGATCTGGCTGCTCAGCCATTCGATGTACCGCGTGCAGCACCGCGACCTTGAGCGCATTCCCGACGAAGGCGCAGCATTGCTGGTGTGCAACCACGTGTCGTTCGTCGATGCGTTGCTGTTGGGCGGGGCGATCCGCCGGCCTATCCGCTTTGTCATGTACTACAAGATTTACAACCTGCCAGTGCTCAACTTCGTGTTCCGCACCGCAGGCGCCATCCCGATTGCCGGGCGCAACGAAGACCCCGCCACATACGAGCGTGCCTTCGCGCGTATTGCCAAGTACCTGGCCGAGGGTGAGTTGGTGTGCATCTTTCCGGAGGGCAAATTGACCGGCGATGGTGAGATCGATGTGTTCAAGGGCGGCGTCAACCGCATCCTCGAAGAAACCCCGGTGCCGGTGATCCCGGTGGCCTTGCAGGGGTTGTGGGGCAGCTTCTTCAGCCGTGACCCGGCCAAGGGCTTCTTCAAGCGCCTGTGGTCGCGGGTGACCATCGTGGCGGGCGCCGCCATCCCGGTGGAGGCAGCGCAGCCTGAGCTGTTGCGCGAACAGGTCAGCCGCTTGCGCGGTGACCTGCGCTAGGGGAGGGGGCTAGCTGGCGCTGACTTTCAGGCCGACAAGGCCGCAGATGATCAGCGCCACACTGACCAGCCGTACCAGGGCCATGGACTCGCCGAACAGGATGATACCGGCGATGACTGTGCCGACTGCGCCAACACCGGTCCAGATGGCATAGGCGGTGCCCAGCGGCAGTTCTTTCATGGCCAGGCCCAGCAGGCCCAGGCTTATGACCATGGCGCCGACCGTGAGTACGGTGGGAATCGGTTTGCTGAAGCCGTCGGTGTATTTCAGGCCCACGGCCCAGCCGACCTCGAACAGGCCGGCGAAGAACAGGATGATCCAGGACATGAGTGTGTCTCCATCGTTTGAATGATGGGGCCGTCCCCGGAATGGTCACGCGGTGCGTCGTGAGGCCGTCCTCACAGTGGGCACTATGGTGCACACCTGCAGGGTTGGAGGCAAGCCTGTGCTGGCCTCTTCGCGGGCTCGCCCGCTCCCACAGGGATCGCACAATGTTCAGCCCTGTGGTGATCCTGTGGGAGCGGGTTTACCCGCGAAGAGGCCAGTACAGGCACCATCAATGCCTGGCAGGCTCCACTTCTTCAGCTTCCACCGCAGGCTCGTCCATCCGCCGGAACCAGGTCGACAGCAACGCCCCGGAAATATTGTGCCAAACACTGAACAGCGCACTCGGCACCGCCGCCAATGGCGAAAAGTGCGCCGCCGCCAGTGCGGCGCCCAGCCCGGAGTTCTGCATGCCCACTTCCAGCGCCAGCGACTTGCGCTGGGCCAGTGGCAGTTTGCACAGCTTGCCGGTCAGGTAGCCCAGCAAATAGCCGAAGCTGTTGTGCAGCATCACCACCGCCATGATCAACAGCCCCGACTCGGCGATCTTCGCCTGGCTGGCCGCCACCACTGCGCACACGATCATCACGATGCTCACCACCGATACCAGCGGCAGCACCTGCACCGCCGCCTGCACCCGGGCACCCAGCAGGCGCTGCGCCAGCACGCCGAGCACGATCGGCAGCATCACCAGCTGAAGGATCGACCAGAACATGTCCATGAAGGACACCGGCAACCAGGCCGACGCCAGGAACCAGATCAGCGCCGGGGTCAGTAGCGGCGCCAGCAGGGTGGTGACTGCAGCAATCGCCACGGCCAGTGCCAGGTCCCCGCGTGACAGCCATACCATCACGTTCGAGGCCGTGCCGCTTGGGCAGCAGCCGACCAGGATCACACCCACGGCAATTTCCGGCGGCAGGTGGAACAGCTGGCACAGCAGCCAGGCCATGCCCGGCATGATCACAAAGTGCGCGACCACCCCCAGCATCACCCGCCAGGGCTGGCGGGCGAGGGCGGCAAAGTCGTCGAGTTTGAGGGTGAGGCCCATGCCGAACATCACCAGCCCCAGCAGCGGCACGATGGCGACCTTCAGGGCGATGAACCATTGCGGTTGCAGGAAGGCCAGCACGGCAAACACCAGCACCCACAGGGCGAAGGTATTGCCGACGAAGCGGCTTAAGGCGGCGAGGGCACGCATGGGGCAATTCCTTTTCTATTTATAGCTTTATTAAATTCACTGGCCCTTTCGCGGGTGAACCCGCTCCCACAGGTACTGCACAAGACTGGGTATCTGTGCGGTCTCTGTGGGAGCGGGTTCACCCGCGAAGAGGCCGGTACTGGCGAAAAATCACTTTCAGGCCAGCACCGGCATTTCAAAACATCAGACCCCTTGCGGAATCTCCTCCCCACCCAGCGCCTCGAACAGCACCGGCAGGAACTCGGTAAAGGTCATCATCATCAGCAGGAAGCTGGCATCGAACTGCTGCGCCGCCTCATCGCCACCGTCCTGCTCGGCCTGCTCCTGCAGCAGCTCTTCGAACTTCAGGCGCTTGATCACCATCTTGTCGTCCAGAATGAACGACAGCTTGTCCTGCCAGGCCAGGGCCAGTTGGGTCACCACCTTGCCAGTGCTCAGGTGCAGCTGGATTTCTTCGCCGGTCAGGTCCTGGCGCTTGCAGCGTACGATGCCGCCGTCTTCGGCGGTGTCACGCAGTTCGCACTCGTCCAGCACATAGAAACCTTCGGCGGTTTGCTGCGACTTGACCCAGTCGGTCATCGTGGCCACCGGTGCAATCTTCACTGTGGCCGGGCGCACCGGCAGCGAGCCCATTACTTCGCGCAGGGTCGACAGCAGGTCTTCGGCACGCTTGGCGCTGGCCGAGTTCACCAGGATCACACCCAGGCGCGGGGCAATGGCGGCGAAGATCATCGAACGGCGGATGAACGCACGCGGCAGGAAGGCCTGGATGATCTCGTCCTTGATCTGGTCGCGTTCTTTTTTATAGACCTTGCGCATCTGCTCGGTTTCGATCTCTTCGACCTTTTCCTTGACCGCGTCGTTGACCACGCTGCTCGGCAGGATGCGTTCTTCCTTGCGCGCGGCAATCAGCAGGAACTCGCCGCTGACATGCACCAGGGGAGCGTCTTCGCCTTTGCCGAACGGCGCGACGAAACCATAGGTGGTCAGCTCCTGGCTGGCGCAGGGGCGGGCCGGCTTGCTGGCCAGGGCGGCTTCCAGCGCTTCAGGCTCGAACGGGACTTCCTGGGTCAGGCGGTAGGTCAGCAGGTTCTTGAACCACATGAGGGGTAACTCTCCTTAATGCATAAGGCGGGCATTATTCTCCGAGCGGTGCTCTCAGGCCAACCCTGTCAGAGGGCCAGCAGTGGCTTATGCATAAAAGAAACACCCGGTAACGCTAGGTCTTTGAAAGGCATGAGGTTTTTTTTGAGAAAAGTTTAAAAAGTGCTTGCCAGGGTGCGGGGTCGTCCGTAGAATGCGCGCCACACCGAGACGAAGGGTGATTAGCTCAGCCGGGAGAGCATCTGCCTTACAAGCAGAGGGTCGGCGGTTCGATCCCGTCATCACCCACCACTCGATGTATAGCGCAGCGGTAGTTCAGTCGGTTAGAATACCGGCCTGTCACGCCGGGGGTCGCGGGTTCGAGTCCCGTCCGCTGCGCCATATTCCGCTTCCAGGCCCACTGAACACCTGGAAGTAACAAAGAAAGCGACCTTAGGGTCGCTTTTTTTGTGCCTGAATTTTGGTGTTTGAAAGAAGTGTGAAAAAACTTCGATAAGTGCTTGCCAGAGCGCAAGGTCGCCCGTAGAATGCGCGCCACACCGAGAGACATGGGTGATTAGCTCAGCCGGGAGAGCATCTGCCTTACAAGCAGAGGGTCGGCGGTTCGATCCCGTCATCACCCACCACTCGATGTATAGCGCAGCGGTAGTTCAGTCGGTTAGAATACCGGCCTGTCACGCCGGGGGTCGCGGGTTCGAGTCCCGTCCGCTGCGCCATATTCCGCTTCCAGGCCCACTGAACACCTGGAAGTAACAAAGAAAGCGACCTTAGGGTCGCTTTTTTTGTGTCTGCAATATGTCGAAGTCCTTAAAAGCACCGCCAGGCCAGTGTGGGAGCGGGTTCACCCGCGAACACCGGCAAAGCCGGTGCCATACACCGTGTCGCATGCTTCGCGGGTGAACCCGCTTGTGTCTTGGAGAGGGAATAGAATCTGAAGTGAGAGCGGTGAATGGCAAGCTGATAACCCGAGGTGCCCAGAGCACGTGTGGGAGCAAAAGCTGCCATTCACCGTTCCACTTTGGCGAGAGCCCGAACAGTTGGATGAGGGCCGTAATCTNAACCCGCTTGTGTCTTGGAGAGGGAATAGAATCTGAAGTGAGAGCGGTGAATGGCAAGCTGATAACCCGAGGTGCCCAGAGCACGTGTGGGAGCAAAAGCTGCCATTCACCGTTCCACTTTGGCGAGAGCCCGAACAGTTGGATGAGGGCCGTAATCTCGAATCACAAGCGTGGGCCAAGCCAAAGCGCTCTCACTCCTTGAGTTTAAGAGGGTTTGGCTATGTCTTCCTCTGTCGGCATCGATGTTTCCAGTGCCACACTTGCCGTTCACATCCGCCCTGAGGGTGTGAACTTCAGTGTTTCCAATGACTTGAAGGGATTCCAACTGCTCGTCGAAAAGCTTGGCGGGTATGCAGTTTCAATGGTCTTGCTCGAAGCTACCGGTGGCTACGAGTGCAATGTCCTAAAAGCGCTGCAGGATGCCGATTTTCCGGTTTGCCGGATCAATCCCAGTCGTGCCCGGGACTTTGCCAAGTCGATGGGTAAACGAGCCAAGACCGATCCCATTGACGCAGCTGTTTTGGCTCACCTGGCTGAAGTTATGCCTCCACGGCCTTGTCAGGTGATGACACCTGAGCGGGCCTTGCTGCGCGAACTGCTTATGCAGCGGGATCGCTTCGTACAACAGCGCGACGATGACAAGCGGCGCCTGAAGCAGGCGCGGGCTCCCAGTGTTTGTGTGCGGTTGGAACAACACATCGCCTATCTGAAGGGTGAGATTCGAGCGCTGGAACAAGAGATCGCACAGCAGGCAGCAGCTTTGCCTGATGATCGGGTTAAACAGCTCACTCAAGTCAAAGGAATTGGTCTGATAACTGCCGGAAAACTGGTGGCCTTGCTGCCAGAGTTGGGTCAGGTGGATAAGAAAGAAATTGCCGCCTTGGTCGGTGTTGCGCCGTTCAACCAGGACAGCGGCAAGCAGTCGGGCAAGCGTTCAATCTGGGGGGNCAAAGGAATTGGTCTGATAACTGCCGGAAAACTGGTGGCCTTGCTGCCAGAGTTGGGTCAGGTGGATAAGAAAGAAATTGCCGCCTTGGTCGGTGTTGCGCCGTTCAACCAGGACAGCGGCAAGCAGTCGGGCAAGCGTTCAATCTGGGGGGGACGCTCACAAGTCAGGCGGGCGCTCTATATGGCCTGCTGGGTGGTGATACGGCACAACAAGGACTTCTGCGAGCGTTACAAAGCACTGCGAGCCCAGGGGAAATGCGCGAAAGTATCTGTGGTGGCGTGTATGCGAGTATTGATAGTGCGGCTAAATGCGATGCTCAAGACCGGAACGCCCTGGAAGGAGCAAATAGCTCACTCGTAGGAGCAAGCCTTGCTGGCGTTGCCCGGCACAGCCAGGCCTAGGGCGCTACGCCCCCCATCGCCGGCGAGGCCAGCTTCCACAAGAAGACAGTTGCTCCCACAGGNTGCTCAAGACCGGAACGCCCTGGAAGGAGCAAATAGCTCACTCGTAGGAGCAAGCCTTGCTGGCGTTGCCCGGCACAGCCAGGCCTAGGGCGCTACGCCCCCCATCGCCGGCGAGGCCAGCTTCCACAAGAAGACAGTTGCTCCCACAGGGACTTGCACTGCCCTCAAGGCAAGTGTGATTCCTGTGGTAGATGCTGGCTGAGCCAGTGCAAGACAGGCCCTACAGGTACTGCACCGCCTTCAAAACCAGTGCAGTCCCTGTGGGAGCGGGTTTACCCGCGAAGAGGCCGGAACAGAAGAAATCAGGCCCGCTTGTTGAAATTCGCCAAGGCCGGCAACAACTGCTTGTCGATGGCCTGGCGAACCGCCGGCAGAATCGTCGCACTGCCGGTATACATCTGCTCGACCATACCCTTCAGCGCCCGCGCATTAGGCTCGGTCAGCCCACGCACCACTGCTTCGCAGGCCTGCTCGGCACTGGCCCCCGCGGGTATCTCGAACCCGCGCGCGCGCAGGTGGCCTGCCAGGTCGTCCTGATCAATCAAATCCGCATGCATCATGGCTGTTGTCCCTTTTATCGCTAAGAGAGTGCTGCTGTGATTTACGACCGATTCTGTGACGCCCGCGACATACCCGCAACAACAGAATGGCGGCATGACTGCTTTGGCTAAGAACAGGTCGTTTACGGCTAAATCCCCCTGGCGGGAACTGCGCACACTCAAGCCATCTACCGCAACGGAGGGTTTGGTCACCCTCGTTCATGCACAGTGGATGCTGCTCGCTCTTGGCCCCGGATGCTCACGGCTTTCCGGGGTTATTTTTTTGGAAGGCCGATCACGCGGCCTACATAGGCGGGCGCCGGAAGTTGAAGCTGTTCATCCATCAGCCCCTGTAGCAACCCTATGCTGCCCTCGCTGAACGGGGCCGACTTCGGCCCTGCCAGGTCGACATGCAGCAACATCTGCTCACTGGCCGCCAATTCCTGGTCGAACCCCGCCCGATGAAGGCTGTGATACACATGCAGGCGCTTGCGGTCGAACCCTACGATCTGTGTCTGTACCCAGACGTCGGTGCCTAGCTTCACTTCATGCAGGTAGTTGATGTGCGCCTCAAGGGTGAACAGCGAATTGCCACTCTGCCCCCGGCTATCGGCATCCAGGCCGATGCGCTCCATCAGCGCATCGGTGGCGTAGCTGAAAATCAGCAGGTAGAAGGCATCGCGCAAATGCCCGTTGTAGTCGACCCAGTCCGCCTGGACCGGGGTGCGGTAGGTGATCAGTGCGGGCATCGTGCTCTCCTCAGTCGCTGAACGACATGCCGTGGCTGGCCTTGCTGGTTTTTACCGCTTCGAGTACGGCCAGCAGGGTGTCATCACGATAGCGCTCCAGTGCGGCGATGCTGCGCTCGCCCAGTTGCTCCGAGGTGCCGTCCACTACATCGTCGATCAGTTTGTCGGTCAGCTCCGGTGCTGGCAGATAGGTCCAGGGCAGCTTCAGGGCCGGGCCGAACTGCGACATGAAGTGGCGCATGCCGGCATCGCCACCGGCCAGGGTGTAGGTGAGGAACGTACCCATGAACGACCAGCGCAGGCCGGCGCCAAAGCGGATGGCGTCGTCGATTTCGCCCGTGGTGGCCACGCCGTCGTTGACCAGGTGCAAGGCCTCGCGCCACAGCGCTTCCAGCAGGCGGTCGGCGATGAAGCCGGGTACTTCCTTGCGCACGTGCAGCGGGCGCATACCCAGTGCGGTGTAGATGGTTTTTGCTGCTTCGATGGCTTCAGGCGCTGTGCGGTTGCCGCCGACGATTTCGACCAGCGGCAGCAGGTACACCGGGTTGAACGGGTGGCCGACCACGCAGCGCTCGGGGTGGGTAGCCGACTCGTAGAACTCGCTGGGCAGCAGGCCTGAAGTGCTGGAGCCGATGATGGCTTGAGGCTTGGCGGCGGCGCTGATTTTTGCGTGCAGGTCGAGCTTCAGGTCCAGCCGCTCCGGTGCGCTTTCCTGGATGAAATCGGCGTCGCGCACGCATTCCTCGATGGTGGCTACGAACTTCAGCCGTTCCTGCGATGCACCCTGGGCCAGGCCTTGTTTTTCAAGTGCCGGCCAAGCGTTGGCGATGCGCTTGCGCAGGGCCTGCTCGGCACCGGGTGCCGGGTCCCAGGCGACCACGTCCAGGCCGTGGGCGAGGGCGCGGGCAACCCAGCCGCTGCCGATCACGCCGCTACCCAAAGCAGCGAAGGTCTTGATCTCGGTGATGAAGGGCATATGGATTCCTCAGAGCTGAATAAAATGGTCCGGGTGAGCGCCAATCCTTGTGGGAGCGGGCATGCCCGCGAAGCAAGCGACGCGGTGGATGGCACGGGCTTCGCCCGTGTTCGCGGGCATGCCCGCTCCCACAGTGATCGCGCAAGCTTTCAGGTTTTGAGCAAGACAGTTGCTCCCACAGGGGGAGTTGGTGCGGCTGAAATCGTTGAAGGGATCAGCGGCGCTTGAGGTTCATTTTTTCCCGGCCTTCTGCCGGGGACAGGACACGGCCACCCATGCGGGTGATGATCTCGCTTGCGCGTTCGACCAACTGGCCGTTGCTGGCCAGCACGCCACGGTCCAGGTACAGGTTGTCTTCCAGGCCGACCCGCACGTTGCCGCCCAGCAGCACGGCTTGCGCGGCCATCGGCATCTGCATGCGGCCGATGCCGAAGCCGGCCCAGGTGACGTTGGCGGGCAGGTTGTCGACCATCGCTTTCATGGTGGTGGTGTCGGCCGGCGCGCCCCACGGGATGCCCAGGCACAGCTGGAACAGCGGGTCTTCAAGCAGGCCTTCTTTCATCATCTGCTTGGCGAACCACAGGTGGCCGGTGTCGAAGATTTCCAGTTCGGCCTTCACGCCCAGTTCGGTGATGCGTTTGGCGCCGGCGCGCAGTTGCGCCGGGGTGGAGACGTAGATCGAATTGCCGTCACCGAAGTTGAGGGTGCCGCAGTCGAGGGTGCAGATTTCCGGCAGCAGTGCTTCGACGTGGGCCAGGCGCTCCAGCGGGCCGATCAGGTCGGTGCCCGGGCCGAACTCCAGGGGCGTTTCGCCCGGGCCGATTTCCAGGTCGCCACCCATGCCGGCGGTGAGGTTGACGATGATGTCCACATCGGCTTCGCGGATGCGTTCCATCACTTCGCGGTACAGCGCCACATCGCGGCTGAAACGGCCGGTTTGCGGGTCGCGGACGTGGCAGTGGACCACGGTGGCGCCGGCTTTGGCGGCTTCGACGGCGGCTTCGGCGATCTGCTTGGGGGTGACCGGGACCAGGTGGCTTTTCGAGGCGGTGTCGCCGGCGCCGGTGAGGGCGCAGGTGATGATGACGTCGTGGTTCATGGTGCGTTCCTTGTGATGTCTGTGTCTGGCTTTTCGCGGGCATGCCCGCTCCCACAGGATCAATGTGATCCTGAGTGTGGCGCTGTACCTGTGGGAGCGGGCGTGCCCGCGAAAGGGCCCTGTCAGTTGACGGTAAGCTTGAGGTTGTCCGCAGCCGGCTTGCCATCGAAGGTGGTCACACCCTCAAGCCAGCGGGCTTTGTCCTCGGGGTGGTCTTTCAGCCACTGGCGGGCCGATTCCAGCGCGTCCTTATGGTCGAGCAGCGGCTGCATCATGCGGCTCTCGTCCTCGGCGCTGAAGTTCAGGTTGGCCAGCAGGCGGTGGGCATTGGGGCAGCGCTCGGCGTAGTCCGGCGCGGTCACCGTCCACACCGTCGCGCGGCCTTCGTCAGGGCCCAGGGCGTCCTGGCTCTCGCCCAGGTAGGCCATGTCGATGTTCACGTTCATCGGGTGCGGCGCCCAGCCGAAGAACACCACGGCTTCCTTGCGCCGCACGGCGCGGTCGACGGCGGCGAGCATGCCGGCCTCGCTGGACTCGACCAGCTGGAACTTGCCCAGGCCGAACTGGTTCTTGGTGATCATCGCCTTGATCTGGGTATTGGCACCGGAGCCGGGCTCGATCCCGTAGATCTTGCCGCCCAGTTCCTTCTCGAACTTGTGGATGTCGGCGAAGGTCTTCAAACCCTTGTCGTAGAGGTATTTCGGCACGGCCAAGGTGGCGCGGGCGTCCTCCAGGCTTGGTTTGTCCAGCACCTTGACCTGGCTGGCATCGATGAACGGGGTGATGGTCTGGGTCATGATCGGGTTCCAGTAACCCAGGAACATGTCCAGGCGCTTGTCGCGGATGCCGGCGAAGATGATCTGCTGCGAGGCGCTGGTCTGTTTGGTCTGGTAGCCCAGGCCGTCGAGCAGCACCTGCGCCATGGCGCTGGTGGCGATGACGTCGGTCCAGTTGACCACGCCCAGGCGGACGTTCTTGCAGGCCGCGGGCTCTGCGGCAAAAAGCGGGGAAGTGGCGATGCTGCTCAGGGCAAGGGTCAACAGGCTGCGGCGGATCAAGCTGTGCATGGTGGCTCTCCATCGGCAGTGCATATTTGTTATGGGGTTCGATCTCTCTGGACCGTTCGAACACGCTACGCTGCTGGCAGGGTGAAAAATCGCACCCTGGCGACCAACACTTGCACGGAGGCGACCACCTTTGCCGTGGAGCATGCAATGCTGCAAAACATTCACTTTCTGCTGTTGCCCGGGTTCTCGGCCATGGGCTTCATCAGTGCCCTCGAGCCGCTGCGGGTAGCCAACCGCTTCAAGGGGCCGTCCTATCGCTGGCAGGTGCTGAGCCTGGATGGCGGGGCGGTGCAGGCCAGCAACGGTATGTCGGTAAACGCCGATGCGGCGTTGGCGGCAGGTGAGCCTGCCGGCATTTTGCTGATCGTGGCCGGTTTCGACCCCTTGGCCTGTTATGGCCCGGCGCTGCAACAGGCGCTACGCCGCCTGGATCATGAAGGCGTGATACTCGGCGGCATCGATACCGGCGCGGTAGTACTGGCCGAGGCCGGCCTGCTCGACGGCCACCGCGCCACCGTGCACTGGGAGGCGCTGGAAGCGTTCAAGGAAAACTACCCGAGCCTGCAGGCGACCCAGGAGCTGTTCGAGATCGACCGGCGGCGTATCACCTGTGCTGGCGGCACGGCGTCAATTGACCTGATGCTCGACCTGATTGCCCAGGCCCACGGCAGCGAGCTGGCGGTGCAGGTGTCGGAGCAATTCGTGCTTGGGCGTATCCGTCAGCGACAAGACCACCAACGCATGCAGATCGCCAGCCGCTATGGCATCAGCAACAAGAAGCTGGTGAAGGTGATTGGCGAGATGGAGCGCAACACCGAACAACCGCTCAATACCCAGGTGCTGGCCGAAGCGGTGCAGGTGACCCGGCGCCAGCTGGAGCGGCTGTTTCGTGTGCACCTGGACGACACGCCCAGTGGGTTCTATTTGCGACTGCGGCTGAACAAGGCCCGGCAGCTGTTGCGCCAGACCGACATGAGCGTGCTGGAGGTGGGGGTGGCGTGCGGGTTCGAATCGGCTTCGTACTTTACCCGGTGTTATCGGGCACGGTACCAGCGTTGCCCGCGGGAGGACAGGTTGGCCAGGGCTGTGTAGTTTTGCCTGTGCCGGCCTCTTCGCGGGCACGCCCGCTCCCACAGGATTACCACAGGCCAGAGAAATGTGGGGTCCCTGTGGGAGCGGGCGTGCCCGCGAAAAGGCCGGTACAGGTTTACTGCTGACCGATGGACTGCAGATACTCCGACCGGTCATCACTGCGCTGTGCGACGCAGGTATCCCACGCCGCCTCAAACGCCTTGCTGCCCTGCTTCTCGGCATAGGTCTCGACCTTACAATCAGCATCACGCAGCTGTGTCCACAGCTTCTCGGCTGCATCCATGCGCCCGATCAGCGCCGTGGCCTGGTCGCCTTCGTCGGCATATTGATCGCGAATCCGCTGGATCAAGTCATCGTAAGCCGACTTCAGCTCCCGCTCGGCCGTCTGCTTGTTGAATGCAGCGCAGGCGTAGGTCTGCTGGTCGGTGTCGACGTTGTCGCACGGGGTGCTTTCTTCCTCGCCGGCCTGGGCGCCCGATACGACGGCGAGCAGTGCCAGCCATGCCAATGATTTCATCCCTTTTCTCCTCAACAGGCTGACGAATCGCAGGGATTCTCGCTCAGACGAAGGCGTGTGGGTAGCTACCTGTCCAAATGTTCATAAAGCAGCCAGAAACGTCGTTATCGAGACTGTCTCTCATCACCAGGCGGCGTGCCAGAGGGCGTGTTGTCGCGCATTGACGCTTTCGGCAAACCCCCTGTCGTTTTTGCATCGGGGCGCCTTTGGGCACAGGCATATGCTGGCCCCAAAGCGCCGGCACAAGGTTTGGCGCCAACCATTCAATAAAAGGGGACAGCCTGATGAGCCCAGCCGAACTTCACGCCGACAGCATCGTCATCGACGGCCTGATCATTGCCAAATGGAACCGCGAGCTGTTCGAGGACATGCGCAAAGGCGGGCTGACCGCGGCCAACTGCACGGTGTCGGTCTGGGAAGGCTTCAAGGCAACCGTCGACCAGATCGCTTCCAGCCAGAAGCTGATTCGCGACAACAGCGACCTGGTGATGCCGGTGCGCACCACCGCCGACATCCGCAAGGCCAAGGAACTGGGCAAGACCGGCATCCTCTTCGGCTTCCAGAACGCCCATGCGTTCGAAGACCAGATCGCCTACGTAGATGTGTTCAAGCAGCTGGGCGTGGGCATCGTGCAGATGTGCTACAACACCCAGAACCTGGTGGGCACCGGTTGCTACGAGCGTGACGGTGGGCTGTCTGGCTTCGGCCGCGAGATCGTGGCGGAAATGAACCGCGTCGGCATCATGTGCGACCTGTCCCACGTCGGCTCCAAGACGTCCGAAGAAGTCATCCTCGAATCGAAAAAGCCGGTGTGCTACTCGCACTGCCTGCCGTCCGGCCTTAAAGAGCACCCGCGTAACAAGTCGGACGCAGAGCTGAAGTTCATCGCCGACCACGGCGGCTTCGTTGGCGTGACCATGTTCGCGCCGTTCCTGGCCAAGGGCATCGACTCGACCATCGACGACTACGCCGAAGCCATCGAATACACCATGAACATCGTTGGTGAAGACGCCATTGGTATCGGCACCGACTTCACCCAGGGCCACGGCCAGGACTTCTTCGAGTACCTGACCCACGACAAGGGCTACGCCCGTCGCCTGACCAATTTCGGCAAGATCATCAACCCGCTGGGCATCCGCACCGTGGGCGAATTCCCCAACCTCACCGAAACCTTGCTCAAGCGCGGCCATTCCGAGCGTGTGGTGCGCAAGATCATGGGCGAGAACTGGGTCAACGTCCTCAAGGACGTCTGGGGCGAGTAAGCCGCTCTCCAAGCCTGATAGCCCCTGCCAGCAACGCCGGGGCACCCACATAAAAATTTGTATGGAGTTGAGTTTCCATGGCCAAGATCGCCCCGCAATTGCCAATCGAAGTCGACAGCGAGACCGGTGTCTGGACCAGCGACGCCTTGCCGATGCTGTACGTGCCCCGCCATTTCTTCGTCAACAACCACATCGGCATCGAGGAAGTGCTGGGCGCCGACGCCTATGCCGAGATCCTCTACAAGGCCGGCTACAAGTCCGCCTGGCACTGGTGTGAGAAAGAAGCCGAGTGCCATGGCCTGGAAGGCGTGGCGGTGTTCGAGCACTACATGAAGCGCCTGAGCCAGCGTGGCTGGGGCCTGTTCGAGATCCAGGACATCGACCTGGACAAAGGCACCTGCAGCGTCAAGCTCAAGCATTCGGCGTTCGTGTACGTGTACGGCAAGGTTGGCCGCAAGGTCGACTACATGTTCACCGGCTGGTTCGCCGGCGCAATGGACCAAATTCTCGCTGCCCGCGGCAGCTCGATCCGCACCGTGGCCGAACAGGTCTATGGCGGGTCGGAAGAAGGCCACGAAGATGGCCTGTTCGTTACAAAGCCGTTGTAAGCCGGAGATAGCGTCATGGCATTCGAAGCAATGTTCCAGCCGATCCAGATCGGCAAACTGACCATCCGCAACCGCGTGCTCAGCACCGCGCACGCCGAGGTCTACGCCACTGACGGCGGCATGACTACCGACCGCTATGTGAAGTACTACGAAGAGAAGGCCAAGGGCGGCATCGGCCTGGCGATCTGCGGCGGTTCGTCCGTCGTCGCCATCGACAGCCCGCAGGAATGGTGGGCGTCGGTCAACCTGTCGACCGACCGCATCATCCCGCACTTCCAGAACCTGGCCGACGCCATGCACAAGCATGGCGCCAAGATCATGATCCAGATTACCCACATGGGCCGTCGCTCGCGCTGGGACGGCTTCAACTGGCCGACCCTGATGTCGCCGTCGGGTATCCGTGAACCGGTGCACCGCGCCACCTGCAAGACCATCGAGGTGGAAGAGATCTGGCGCGTCATCGGCAACTACGCGCAGGCTGCGCGGCGTGCCAAAGAGGGCGGCCTGGACGGCGTGGAACTGTCGGCGGTGCACCAGCACATGATCGACCAGTTCTGGAGCCCGCGGGTCAACAAGCGTACCGACGAATGGGGCGGCACCTTTGAAGGCCGCATGAAGTTCGGCCTGGAAGTACTCAAGGCCGTGCGTGCCGAAGTCGGCGACGACTTCTGCGTGGGCATGCGTTTGTGTGGTGACGAGTTCCACCCCGATGGCCTCAGCCACGAGGACATGAAGCAGATCGCTGCCTACTACGACGGCACCGGCATGCTCGACTTCATCGGCGTGGTTGGCTCGGGTTGCGACACCCACAACACCCTGGCCAACGTCATCCCCAACATGAGCTACCCGCCGGAGCCGTTCCTGCACCTGGCGGCCGGTATCAAGGAAGTAGTCAAGGTCCCGGTGCTGCACGCGCAGAACATCAAGGACCCGAACCAGGCCACGCGCATTCTTGAAGGCGGCTACGTGGACATGGTCGGCATGACCCGTGCGCACATGGCCGACCCGCACCTGATCGCAAAGATCAAGATGGGCCAGATTGACCAGATCAAGCAGTGCGTCGGTGCCAACTACTGCATCGACCGCCAGTACCAGGGCCTGGATGTACTGTGCATCCAGAACGCCGCGACCTCCCGTGAATACATGGGCGTGCCGCACATCATCGAGAAGACCACCGGCGTGAAACGCAAGGTGGTGGTGGTTGGCGCAGGCCCCGCCGGCATGGAAGCAGCCCGGGTGGCTGCCGAGCGTGGCCACGATGTGACCCTGTTCGAGAAGAAAGACCAGATCGGCGGGCAGATCACCATTGCCGCCAAGGCACCGCAGCGTGACCAGATCGCCGGCATCACCCGCTGGTACCAGCTGGAACTGGCGCGCCTGAAAGTGGACCTGCGCCTGGGCACCGCTGCCAGCGTGGACGCCATCCAGGACCTGCGCCCGGACGTGATCGTGCTGGCGGTGGGCGGGCATCCGTTCGTCGAGCAGAACGAGCACTGGGGCGCTGCCGAAGGGCTGGTGGTCAGCAGCTGGGACGTGCTCGACGGCAAGGTGGCGCCGGGCAAGAACGTGCTGGTGTACGACACCATCTGTGAATTCACCGGCATGTCGGCGGCGGACTACATTGCCGACAAAGGCAGCCAGGTTGAAATCGTCACCGACGACATCAAGCCGGGCGTGGCCATGGGCGGCACGACCTTCCCCACCTACTACCGCAGCATGTATCCGAAAGAAGTGATCATGACCGGCGACATGATGCTGGAAAAGGTCTACCGCGAAGGCGACAAGCTGGTGGCGGTGCTGGAGAACGAATACACCGGCGCCAAGGAAGAACGCGTGGTCGATCAGGTGGTGATCGAGAACGGTGTGCGGCCTGATGAAGAACTGTACTACGCGCTGAAGGACGGCTCGCGCAACAAGGGCCAGATCGATGTGGAGGCGCTGTTCGCCATCAAGCCACAGCCGATTCTCAGCCAGCCGGGCGAAGGTTACCTGCTGTATCGCATCGGCGACTGCGTGGCCCAGCGCAACGTGCATGCGGCGATCTACGACGCCTTGCGCCTGTGCAAGGACTTCTGATCGCACCGCCTTTCTAGAGGCGGGACTGGCCCCCCGTGTAGGAGCGGCCTTGTGTCGCGAAAGGGTCGCGAAGCGGCCCCAAGATCTCCATGGCAGCATAGATTTTGGGGCCGCTACGCAGCCCTTTCGCGACGCAAGGCCGCTCCTACATGGGGTCCGCGCTGGCCTTTGGGGTGGCGCAAGAATCTAGCTGTTGTGGGAGCCTCCCATGTTGAACACCCTTCTACCCATCCTGCTGTTCGCTGCCCTTGGCCTGGCAGTGCTCGGCGCCCTGCGCCGGGTGCGCATGTGGCGGCGTGGCCGGGCCTCCAAGGTCGACCTGATCGGCGGCCTGCTGGCCATGCCGCGCCGTTACCTGGTGGACCTGCACCACGTGGTCGAGCGCGACAAGTACATGTCCAAGACCCACGTGGCCACCGCGGGCGGCTTCGTGCTGTCGGCCGCACTGGCCATCCTGGTGCATGGCTTTGGCCTGCAGAGCAAAATCCTTGGCTACGCGTTGCTGGTGGCCACGGTGATCATGTTCACTGGCGCCATCTTTGTCTTCAAGCGCCGCCTCAACCCGCCTGCGCGCCTGTCCAAAGGCCCGTGGATGCGCTTGCCGAAGAGCCTGCTGGTGTTCGCCGCAAGCTTCTTCATTGCCACCCTGCCGGTCGCCGGCATCCTGCCCGCCAACACCGGTGGCTGGGTGATGGTCGCCGTTCTCGGCCTGGGCGTGTTGTGGGGCGTGTCGGAGCTGTTCTTCGGCATGACCTGGGGCGGCCCGATGAAGCATGCCTTTGCCGGTGCCCTGCACCTGGCCTGGCACCGCCGCGCCGAACGTTTCGGCGGCGGCCGCTCCACCGGCCTCAAGCCGCTGGACCTGGAAGACCCGAACGCACCGCTGGGTGTGGAAAAGCCGGCGGACTTCACCTGGAACCAGCTGCTGGGCTTCGATGCCTGCGTGCAGTGCGGTAAATGTGAAGCCATGTGCCCCGCCTTTGCTGCCGGCCAGCCGCTGAACCCGAAAAAACTCATTCAGGACATGGTCATTGGCCTGGCCGGTGGCACGGACGCCAAGTTCGCCGGCAGCCCTTACCCGGGCAAGCCGATCGGTGAACACGGTGGCCACCCGCACCAGCCGATCGTCAATGGCCTGGTCGACGCCGAAACGCTGTGGTCGTGCACCACCTGCCGTGCCTGCGTCGAGGAATGCCCGATGATGATCGAGCACGTCGATGCCATCGTCGACATGCGCCGCCACCTCACCCTGGAAAAGGGCGCCACCCCGAACAAGGGCGCCGAGGTGCTGGACAACCTGATCGCCACCGACAACCCCGGCGGCTTCGCCCCGGGCGGGCGCATGAACTGGGCAGCCGACCTCAACCTGAAACTGCTGTCGGAGGTGAAAGCCACCGAGGTGCTGTTCTGGGTCGGTGATGGTGCCTTCGACATGCGCAACCAGCGCACCCTGCGTTCGTTTGTCAAAGTGTTGAAGGCCTCGGGCGTGGACTTTGCCGTGCTCGGCCTGGAAGAACGCGACAGCGGCGACGTGGCCCGCCGCCTGGGCGACGAAGCGACCTTCCAGCAACTGGCCAAGCGCAATATCCAGACCCTGGCCAAGTACAAGTTCCAGCGCATCGTCACCTGTGACCCGCACAGCTTCCATGTGCTGAAGAACGAGTACGGCGCATTGGGCGGCGAGTACCAGGTGCAGCACCACAGCACCTACATTGCCGAACTGATCGCGGCCAACAAGCTCAATCTGGGCCAGCACAAGGGTGGCAGCGTCACCTACCACGACCCGTGCTACCTGGGCCGCTACAACGGCGAGTACGAAGCCCCGCGTGAAGTGCTCAAGGCACTGGGTATCGAAGTGCGCGAGATGCAGCGCTCGGGCTTCCGTTCCCGCTGCTGCGGCGGTGGCGGCGGTGCGCCGATCACCGACATCCCGGGCAAGCAGCGTATCCCCGACATGCGCATGGACGACATTCGCGAAACCGAGGCCGAGCTGGTGGCCGTGGGTTGCCCGCAGTGCACCGCCATGCTCGAAGGCGTGGTCGAGCCGCGCCCGCAGATCAAGGACCTGGCCGAGCTGGTGGCCGACGTGCTGATCGAAGAGGACGCGCCGTCTGCCGCAAAGCCGCAAACGGCCAAACGTGAACCTGCGGAGGTGCACTGATGAGCGACATTATCCGCCGCGACCCACGCGCCGAGTGGATCGCCCGTAACCGCCTGCACCCGCTGCATGCGGCCATGCAGACGCAACAGACCAGCTGGATGGGGCCCAACGGCCTCATCCGCAAGAACCCCCATGCGATTGCCGCAGGCTTCATCGGCCCGGCCGGCATCAAGCGCATTGACCGCAGCGGCGCCCAGCAGGGTACCGGTGTGGGCGGGCGGCGCACGGCGGCGGCGGAGGTCAAGTTGCCGCTGCACCAGGTACCGGCGCCGGCGTTCTACATTGCCGTGGTGCCGGACATGGTCGGTGGCCGCCTGAGCAGCCACGACCGCGACCTGCTCGGCCTGGCCCACAGCCTGGCCGGCAGCGACGGCGCGGTGCTGGCGGTGGTCTTCAACGAACACAAGGAAAGCAACTTTTCCACAGCCGGTGTCGACCGCCTGCTGGTCGTCGAAGGCGAGGCCTTTGAGGGTTATGCGCCGGAGCAACTTGTGCAGGGCCTGCGGGCTGTGGATAACCAATTCACCCCGCGCCACTGGCTGCTGCCCGACAGCCGCACCGGTGGCGGCGAACTGGGCCGGCGTTTGGGGGCCGCGCTGGGCGAGCGCCCGGCAACGCGGGTGTGGCAGGTCAAGGACGGCCAGTGCATCGGCCGCGCGGGTGCCGGCCAGCAAGACCTGCAACGCGCCGTGCCACGCCTGATCCTGGCGGCGGCCGAGTGTGCCGAGCCGGTCAGCGAAACCCGTCACGAAGCCTTGCCGGTGGAGTTGTCCACAAGCGTGGCGCGCAGCCTGTCGCGCATCGAGGACCTGGGCTCGGTGGCCGTGGACCCGGCCACCATTGCCATGGCCGAGGCCGAGTTCATCATCTCGGGCGGCAACGGGGTCAAGGACTGGGGGCTGTATCACCAGGCTACCGCAGCCCTTGGCGCCACCGAAGGCGCCTCGCGGGTGGCGGTGGACGACGGCTTCATGCCGCGCAACCGCCAGGTGGGTGCCACCGGCACCTGGGTCACCGCACGCGTGTACGTGGCTGTGGGTATCTCGGGTGCCATCCAGCACCTGCAAGGTATCGGCGCCTGCGACAAGGTGGTGGCGATCAACATGGACCCGGGCTGCGACATGATCAAACGGGCGGACCTGTCGGTGATTGGCGACAGTTCGGCGATTCTCAAGGCACTGATCGAGGCTGTGGACAACTACCGCAGCGGCGGCCAGCGCGACGCGGCATAAGGGCACGAGCATGAGTACGAAAGTGATCAGCCTGGTTTCCATTGGTGCCCACCCAAGCTCCGGCCGCGCCCGCCGCGCTGAGCAGGATGCCCGCGCCGTGGAGCTGGGTTTGCAGCTGGCTGGGGATAACTTGCAGGTGGTGCATGCTGGCGACCCGCAGGAAGAAGCGCTGCGCGCTTACCTGGGCATGGGCCTGGACCATCTGGATGTGCTGGAGCAGCCGGCCGGTGCCGATGTGCTGGGCGTGCTGGGGGATTACCTGCGCGACGCCGGGGCACAGCTGGTGCTGACCGGCAGCCAGGCCGAGACGGGGGAGGGCTCGGGCATGTTGCCGTTCCTGCTGGCCGAAAAACTTGGCTGGCCGTTGATCGTGGGCCTGGCCGAGGTGGAGTCTATCGAGAACGGCACCGCCCAGATATTGCAGGCTTTGCCGCGGGGTCAGCGGCGCCGGCTTAAAGTACGCCTGCCGTTGCTGGCGACTGTGGATAACGCTGCGCCCAAGCCGCGCCAGAGCGCTTTTGGCCCTGCGCGCCGTGGTGTGCTGGCGGCGCGTAATGTGGCCATTGTCGAAGATGAGCTGTTGGGTGACGCAGAGCTGCAGCCGGCCCGTCCTCGGCCCAAGCGGCTGAAGGTGATCAAGGCCAAGAGCGGTGCCGACCGCATGAAGGCGGCGACGGCCAAGGCCAGTGGCGGTGGCGGCAAGGTGCTGAAGGATGTTTCGCCACAGGAAGGCGCCGAAGCCATCCTCAAGCTGCTGGTGGAAGAAGGTGTGCTGCGCTGAAGCAGGATGATTACAGGCCTCTGTGGGAGCGGCCTTGTGTCGCGAAAGGGCCGCGCAGCGGCCCCAGCAATTTCTGCTGTGATGCTGAAAACTGGGGCTGCTGCGCAGCCCTTTCGCGACGCGAGGCCGCTCCCACAGAACAGCAGCGCTATTGCCGGGTCACGTTGAACGCCCAGTTAGCCAATTCTTCAGTGACAGGATCGAATGACACAGACTCTCCTGCAGCCAGTTCTCTGCCCCTGACCGCACAGCGCAAAACCAGGTAATCCCGGCGCTCCCCTTCCACGCTGATCACCCCAATCCCCCGCCCTTCATCGAACCACTTCACAGTGCCCTCCTGGCGGCTGTGCATAAGTCACTCCTGGATAATGACAAAGTAGTAGCCATTACCCCATCACATTGCGGCATTTGACGAAACTGGCAGAAATATCAGGTACCCCTCCGTTTTGCCCACGGAATCTGTTCGCCAAGGTGTGGATAAAGTGTTGGCGCATGGCTGCGGGCCTTACATAGCGGGGCTTACAGAGTTTTGATCATAAAGTGATCAGCGCTGGCTCGGCTCATCAGCTACAGATTGACGTCGCGCTGTCTGGTTTTGCCCACAATCGCTGTTAGCGGGTCTGTGGATAATCTGTTCGGCACTACCTGAAAGCCGCGCAAGTCATGGCTTGCGAGGAATTGATTAAAAAACGATCAAATTGTATCGGAAGTCTTCGGATCCATGATTATCAAGCCCTTGAATCGCTTATCCACAGAACAAACCCTGCATGGCAGCGTTTTGCGCACAAACTCTGTTGGTGTCTCTGTGGGTAAGGTGTACGGAGTCCTCTGCAGCCCAACAGTTACGGCGCCTTGTGGTAATTGATTAAAAAATGATCAGTGATTCGTCCTGGTATTTATGCCAGTAGGCAAACCTGCCAGTCACCGCTACGGTATTCCAAATAGTTAAAACCTGTGGATAACCTATGGCGACTCATTTATTGACGACAGACATGCAGCGCTCTGTGTTGCCAGGTCTGCGCGCTTATTCACCTTACGGCTTGATGAAAACCGGCCCAGCACCGGCGCTGGCTTTTGCTGGCCAGCATCGCGATCCGCTCACGGGCAATTATCCGTTGGGCAATGGCCGTCGCTTCTACAGCCCGACCCTGATGCGCTTCACGACCTGCGACTCGCTCAGCCCATTTTCCAAGGGAGGTATCAATGGGTACGCCTACTGTGGCGGAGACCCGGTAAACCGGCATGACCCAAGCGGTGCATTCTGGGGCGTCATACTCAGGGGCATTGGCTTGCTCTCCAGCGGTGCCACCTTGTCGGGCGCGTGGGTTCGGACAATGAAGAATGTGGTCGGGCACAGGAAGGCTAAGGCGGCTAACAGCGGGACGAATTCCTCTCCTGCGCCTCATCAGGACCTACCGACTCTATCCAGGGTTTCAAACCAGCAGTTCAGCATGACCGGCGTTTTTGGCGTAGCCGGGCAGGTGGTCGCTGCCGCCAACGGGGTGACCCCAAGTGTTCAGAATGCCGTGGATCTATTGGCTTTAGGCAATACGGTCACGAACCTGAGCGGCGGTTTGACAGGGAATTTTGCCGCAGGACGTGAAGTATTCAGCTACTTGCGAGCTAATCCACGTGAAATTCCGGGGGTATTCGGGGAGACTTTCATGGATTTGACGATGCTGGATGAGATGCTCTCTACCGTAGGCCGCGGGTTTACACAGGTAGGCAGAGGATTTGCAGCAGCTGCGAATTGGATCAGGTCGCCACGACCGGTCCCTCATGATGTCCACGTATAGGGAAATTTCCGACCATACGGTTTGCCTGGCGCGCTCAAGCTGTTAAGTCCGGAGCGCTGCCAGGTCACCGATGATGGTCTACTGCGCCTTCACCTCTTTCAGGTACGGAGCAGGCTCTGCGCCCAAGTTGGCCAATACACGGTCGCTGTACCAGTCAATGAAGTTCACCACACCAAACTCGTAAGTCTTCGAGTAAGGCCCAGGCTGGTACGCAGTGGAGTTGATGCCACGCTGGTTCTCTTCCGCCAGGCGGCGGTCCTGGTCGTTGGTGGCGTCCCACACCTTGCGCATGCGCTCAGGGTCGTAGTCCACACCTTCCACGGCGTCCTTGTGCACCAGCCACTTGGTGGTGACCATGGTTTCCTGGGCGCTGATCGGCCACACGGTGAAGACGATCATGTGGTCGCCCATGCAGTGGTTCCACGAGTGCGGCAGGTGCAGGATGCGCATCGAGCCCAGGTCCGGGTTCTTGATGCGGCCCATCAGCTTCTGGCAGGCCTGCTTGCCGTCCATGGTCATCGATACCGTGCCTTTGAGCAGTGGCATGCGCACGATGCGGTTACGCAGGCCGTGGCTCTTGTGCAGGTAAGGGATTTTCTCGGCGTCCCAGGCAGCGGCCGAAGCGGCCACGTGGTCCTTGAATTCCTGGCTGGCGCGCGGGTCGTTGGTGTCGTCCCATTCCAGCAGGGTTTGCAGCAGCTCCGGGTGCGAACCGGTGCAGTGGTAGCACTCGCGGTTGTTTTCCAGTACCAGCTTCCAGTTGGCCTTTTCCATCAAGGTGGTGTGCACCGCCACCTTGGTGTTCTCCATGTCGTACGGTTCCATGTAGTGTTCCAGGGTGGCCAGGAACTCGTCGATGGCGGGCGGGTTTTCCGCCAGGCTGATGAAGATGTAGCCGCCGGCTACCTTCACGTGCACTGGCTTCAGGCCGTATTCCTTCATGTCGAAGTCGGCGCCCATTTCGGTGCCGGCGAACAGCAGGCGGCCGTCCAGTTCATACGTCCACTGGTGGTAATGGCACACCAGCTTTGCCACCTTGCCTTTGTCGCTGACGCACAAACGCGAACCGCGGTGGCGGCAGACGTTATGGAAGGCGTGCACCTTACCTTCGGCACCGCGTACTACCAGGATCGGGTTCTTGCCGATCTGCAGGGTGATGTAGTTGCCTTTCGCCGGAATTTCGCAAGTCATGCCGGCGATCAACCATTCTTTCTGGAAGATCTCCTGCATGTCGATCTGGAACAGACGCTCGTCGGTGTAGAAAGGCTGGGGCAGCGAGTAGGTCCGCTCGCGGGTCTGCAGCATCTCGGCGGTAGCCTTGCGTGCAGGTTCCAGTGGATCGCCCAGGCTCAGGGTTGCGGTGACGTCCATCGTGTATTCCTCGGGGCCGTGTGCGGCCGGCAAAAGGTGGCTAATCGTTGTTGTGGTGCCGCAAGGCTGTATATCTAGAAACAGCCTGTTTATTTGCCGTGGAGTGTGCGTCCGAAGGCGCCGTGATCCGTATCCACGGGCGACATGGCCGAATTGAATTACGACGCCGCAGCCCTTGTAGTGCGGGGCTGGTCGCGATAAGCACGCCGATGTCGCTGGCAGGAATGTACGTCGCTCTCAGCTTGCGCATTATCCAAGCCATAAAAAGCCCAATAGTCGGCTGCTGGAGATGAACATGTCCGATACCTTCCTCAATCCGGTCACCACCCAGACCTGGGCCAACGGCCGCCACATCGTGCGCTGCGTCAAGGTCATCCAGGAGACCTGGGACGTGCGCACCTTCTGCTTCATGGCCGATCAGCCGATCATGTTCTTCTTCAAGCCAGGGCAGTTCGTCACCCTGGAGCTGGAGATCGAAGGCAAGCCGGTGATGCGCTCTTACACCATCTCCAGTTCGCCGTCGGTGCCGTACAGCTTCTCGATCACTGTGAAGCGTGTGCCGGGCGGCCTGGTGTCCAACTTCCTGCACGACACCATGCACGAAGGCGCCGAGCTGCCGGTGCACGGCCCGGTGGGGCTGTTCAACGCCATCGACTTCCCGGCGGCCAAGATGTTGTACCTTTCAGGTGGCGTGGGCATTACCCCGGTCATGTCGATGGCGCGCTGGTTCTACGACACCAACGCCAATGTCGACATGGTGTTCGTGCACAGCGCCCGTTCGCCGAAGGACATCATCTACCACCGCGAGCTGGAACAGATGGCCTCGCGCATCCCCAATTTCAGCCTGCACATCATTTGCGAGAAGCATGGCCTGGGCGAGCCGTGGGCGGGCTACCGCGGCTACCTGAACCAGCGGCTGATGGAACTGATTTCGCCGGACTACATGGAGCGCGTGGTGTTCTGCTGCGGCCCGACGCCGTACATGACCGCGGTCAAACGCATGCTCGAAGCGGTCGGCTTCGACATGAAGAACTACCACGAGGAGTCGTTCGGCGCGACGCCGCCAGAGGCCAAGGCCGATGCAGTGGAGCACGCCGAGCAGGCGGCCGATGCACCGGAGCTGGATGTTTCCGACCTCAACCTGGTGGAGTTCATCGGCAGCGAGAAGAGCATCCGCGTTGCGCCGGGCGAAACCGTGCATGCGGCAGCGGCCAAGGTTGGCCTGATGATCCCGAAAGCCTGCGGCATGGGCATCTGCGGCACCTGCAAGGTGCTCAAGCTGGGCGGCGAAGTGGAGATGGAGCACAACGGCGGCATTACCGAAGAGGACGAAGCCGAGGGGTATATCCTGTCCTGCTGCAGCGTGCCTAAAGGGGATGTGCGGATCGATTATTGATCCGAGATTGCAGGGGGCTGCTTTGCAGCCCATTCGCGGGACAAGCCCGCTCCCACAGGTCCTCTACTCAGCCTGAGGGCAGCGGGGTACTTGTGGGAGCGGGCTTGTCCCGCGAAAGGGCCATCAGATCCACACTGCATCCCAATGTGGATATTCGCCCGCTCGGCCAACCAGTCCTGCTCTTATTGGGTTGGCCACAATGTACCTTGCTACGTGCAGCACACTCTCCTCGCGGCGCAAGGCCCTGTCCTGATAACCGGCCTGCCATATCTTCTCGCGCCGCATGCCCCGCTGATAAAGCGCATGACTGCTGCGTGACTTGAATCTGCGCATCAAGCAGCACAACGTGCCACTTCGTAGTTCTATGAGCCAATGGACATGGTCAGGCATGACCACCCACGCCAGTGATCGGCAAAGCCCATCGAGCTCCGCCTGCCTCATTTGCTGGATCACGCCTCGGGCGAACTGCAGTCGAGTGAAGATCTGCTTGCGTTCATGAGTGACCGTGGTCAGCAGGTATAGCCCACCCGGCTGAGAAAAACGGCCGCGGCGCAGCAGATGGGATTTGGCACGGTCCATGTGAGGTTCCCGAATCAAGACTCAGGGAAACAATAGGTGAGGCGCAGTGGCGTGCGGCGGGGAATGATTGCTGGATGTTGGCTGGCAGTACCGGCCTCTTCGCGGGGCAAGCCCGCTCCCACAGGCTCACCGAAACCTTTAAACCAGCGCAGAACCTGTGGGAGCGGGCTTGCCCCGCGAATGGGCCGCAAAGCGGCCCCAGTTGCTTCAGGTCAGGTGCGGAAACGGGCTACCAGACCATTCAGGTCCACCGCCAGGCGCGACAATTCAGCACTCGCCGCACTGGTCTGATGCGCCCCGGTAGCGCTCTGCACCGACAGGTCATTGATGTTCACCAGGTTGCGGTCCACTTCCCTCGCCACCTGTGCTTGCTCTTCCGCCGCGCTGGCAATCACCAGGTTACGCTCGTTGATCTGCGCCACAGCACCGGCAATGGTATCCAGTGCCATGCCTGCGCCCCGGGCGATGTTCAGCGTCGACTCGGCACGTTCGGTGCTGGTGCGCATCGACTCTACAGCCTCTTCCGTACCGCCCTGAATGCTGCCGATCATCCGCTCGATTTCGCTGGTCGACTGCTGGGTACGGTGGGCCAGCGCACGCACTTCATCCGCCACCACGGCAAAACCACGGCCCGCTTCGCCGGCACGCGCCGCCTCGATGGCAGCATTGAGCGCCAGCAGGTTGGTCTGGTCGGCCAGGCCGCGGATCACGTCGAGTACCTTGCCGATGTCGCGCGACTGCTCGGCCAGGTGAGTGATCAGTTTGGCAGTGGCCTGCACATCACCGCTCATGCGCTCGATGGCGCCCACGGTCTCCATCACCAGGTCGCGACCGTCGCCGGTGGAGCGGCTGGCTTCGCTGGATGCTTCCGAGGTGCTCACGGCGTTGCGCGCTACTTCTTCCACAGCGCTGGTCATTTCGGTGACGGCGGTGGCGGCCTGTTCGATCTCGTTGTTCTGCTGTTGCAGGCCACGGGCACTTTCGTCGGTGACGGCATTCAACTCTTCCGCCGCCGAAGCCAGCTGGGTCGCAGAGCCCGCGATCAGCTGCAGGGTGTCGCGCAGCTTGTCCTGCATGCGGGCCATGGCGCGCAGCAAGCGGGCCGCTTCGTCGGTGCCTTCGGCGCGGATGACGTGGGTCAGGTCACCGTCGGCGACTTGCTCGGCGCACGTCAGCGCTTCTTCGATCGGCTTGACGATGCTGCGGGTCAGCAGGAAGGCGCAGGCGAAGGTCAGCACGGTAGCGGCAACCAACAGGCCGATCACCAGGGCGAAGGCCGCCGCGTACTGGTTGGCGGCTTTCTCGTTGGTGGCGCGGGTCTGGTCGGTGTTGATGCGCACCAGGGTGTCCATGGTTTTGTTGATCTGCTCGGAGTTGGCCAGCAGGTCGCGGTTAAGCAGGTCGCGCAACTCATCCAGGCGGTCGGCCTGGCTCAGGCTGCGCATGCGCGACTCCAGCTGGCGGTACTGGTTGAGCAACTGGCCGTATTGGTCGAATGTAGCCTGTTCGTCGGCAGCACCGATCATGGGCAGGTAGGCCTGGCGCGCGCGGTCGATCTGGCTGTTGCGCTGGTCCAGCAGGTTGAGGGTATCGCGTTGGGTTTCCGGCTCACGGTTGAGCAGCAGGCGATAGGAGAGGGTGCGCATGCGCAGGTTAAGCGCGGTGAGCTCGTCGAGGATCTTGATGCTGGGCACGCTGACCTGTTCGATGGCCACGCCCGCCTGGCGGATGTTGCCCATCTGTACCAGCGAGAAGATGCCAAGGCCAAGCATCAGCAGGCCGATAAGCGCGAAGCCGAGCAGCGCGCGCGGGGCGATATTCATGTTGCGTAGAGACATGGAGGGGAGGGTCCAGGCAAGGGGGGGAAGGTGCGTAAGGTGCGACAAAACAAGACTTGTCTGGCTATCGGTCGTGACTGATCAGTCTTGAGTGCGACCGGCCAAATTTGTGAGGTGGCTAACCTTTTCCTGACCGGCGGTTGACCCAGGTCGGAACAAGGGGGTGGTTACCCTGTCAATCTGCGGGTTAGACACCTTATGAATCCGATATTTAATGGCGATGGGCCGCGCTTTTCTTTATCGTGTGCGCCCCTCGCAACAACCTGAGATAGACCCATGCTGGAAGCTTCCCTGAATCAAATCGAGCAACTGGTCAGCGACCTGATGCAGAAAAACGCTCAACTCACCGAGCAGAACACCACCCTCGGCACGCAACTGGCCCAGGCCAAGGAAGAGAACGAAACCCTGCAGCTGTCGCTGATGGAGCAGGAAGAGAAGAACGGCAGCACCGCCGCCCGCCTGCAGGCCCTGGTTGATCGCGCCAGCGCTGGCGTTGTTGGCGCATGAGATTGCAAGAGCAGCCGGTCAATGTCGTGTCGATACTCGGCATCGACTATTCGATCAAGGCGCCCGAAGGCCAGGAAGAAACCCTGGCCCAGGCGGTGCGGATGCTCAACACCGCCCTGAACGAAACCAAGCGTCAGTACCCGACCCTGATCGGTGACAAATTGCTGGTGCTGGCTGCCCTTAACCTGTGCTCCAAACAGGTTGAACTGCAGAAAGAACACCAGCAGACCCTGGCGCGCACCCAGGCGCAGATCGACGCCACGGTGGACGCCATCGTGCGGACCATTGCCGAGCAATGACGGCCTGATACCGAGATCCCTGTGGGAGCGGGCTTGCCCGCGAACACCGGCGCAGCCGGTGCCAGCCACCGCGTTGTGTTCTTCGCGGGCATGCCCGCTCCCACAGGAACCGTATTGTTGTTCTAGATCACTGGATTAACTGGATACGCAAGTGTATACACTTCTCGCAAAACAATAATGTGCGGGGGAGTAGGGGCATGCGTATCTGGCGTAAAAGCATCCAGTGGCAGTTGATCACCAGCATGGGCGCCGCCCTGTTGGCCAGCATCCTGGTGGTGGTCATCATCTTCACCGTGGCGCTCAACCGCCTCACCGACCGCTACCTGGTCGACACTGCCCTGCCCGCCAGTGTCGAGGCCATCCGCAATGACATCGAGCGCATGCTCGGCCAGCCACTGGTGGCGGCAGCAGACATTGCCGGCAACACCTTGCTGCGCGACTGGCTGGCTGCCGGTGAAGACCCCGCCCAGGCCGCGGCATTCATCGAATACCTGGACGCCGCCAAACAGCGCAACCGCGCCTTCACTACCTTGTTTGCCTCGACCGAAACCGGCCATTACTACAACGAAAATGGCTTGGACCGCACCCTCAGCCGCAGCAACCCCAAGGACAAGTGGTTCTACGGCTACATCGACAGCGGCGCCGAGCGGTTTATCAATATCGACATCGACGGTGCCACGGGCGAGCTGGCGCTGTTCATCGACTATCGCGTGGAAAAGGGCGGCAAGCTGGTGGGCGTGGCCGGCATGGGCCTGCGCATGACCGAGCTGTCGCAGCTGATTCACGACTTCAGCTTTGGCGAGCATGGCAAGGTCTTCCTGGTGCGCAACGATGGCCTGATCCAGGTGCACCCGGACGCTGCCTTCAGCGGCAAGCGCCAGCTCGCCGAGCAGCTCGGCACGGAAGCTGCCAAGGCCGTGATGACCGGCGGCGAAGGCCTGCGCAGCAGCCGCTTCAGCCGTGACGGCGAACGCTACCTGGCGCTGGGCCTGCCCCTGCGCGACCTCAACTGGACGCTGGTGGCCGAGGTGCCGGAGTCGGAAATCTACGCGCAAATGCATCAAGCCGTGTGGCTGACCAGCCTGATCGGTGGCGGCGTGGCCCTGGTGTCGCTGCTGCTGGTGGTGCTGCTGGCGCGGGGGCTGGTGCGGCCCATTCGCCGCGTTACCGCTGCGCTCGTGCAGATTGGCAGCGGCGCAGGCGACCTCAGCCACCGCCTGGATGATTCACGCCAGGACGAACTGGGCGACCTGGCCCGGGGGTTCAATCGCTTTCTCGACAGCCAGCGCAGCCTGATTGGCGAGGTGTTGCAGACTTCCGAGCGGCTGCATCGGGCGGTTGAGCAGGTGACCCAAGTGGTGGACAACACCGCCGAGCGCTCGGGGCGGCAGCAGGAAATGACCGAAATGGTGGCTACCGCCGTTCACGAAATGGGCCTGACCGTGCAGGACATTGCCCGCAATGCCGGTGATGCGGCCCAGGCCTCGCAGTCGGCCCGCGATGAAGCCTTGCAGGCGCGTGAAGTGGTGCGGCGTTCGATTCAGGGCATCGAGGGCATGTCGGGCGATATCGGCAAGGCAGCCGATGCAGTCAGCCAGTTGGCCGACGAAGTCGCCTCTATCGATGAAGTTCTGGCGGTTATCCGCAGTATTTCCGAGCAAACCAATTTGCTGGCGCTGAACGCCGCCATCGAGGCTGCGCGGGCAGGGGAAATGGGGCGCGGGTTTGCCGTGGTGGCCGACGAAGTGCGCACGCTGGCGCGGCGTACGCAGCTGTCCACCGACGAAGTGCAGCAGATGATCCAGCGCCTTAAGCAGGGCGCGGGTTCGGCGGTGAGTTCGATGCAGGCGGGGCAGCAGGCGACCGGCAGTGGCGTGGAATCGAGCCAGCGCACCGGGGCGTCACTGGGCGCGATTACCGACCAGGTGGAACACATCAGCGACATGAACCATCAGGTGGCCACGGCGACTGAAGAGCAGTCGGCGGTGACTGAGGAAATCAACCGGACGGTGCAGGGGATTTCCGATTTGGCCCGGGAGACGGCGGCTGAGGTTCAGGGCTGCCGAGAAGAATGCCAGGCGTTGCGAGGATTGGCTGATGACCTGGCGCGGCAGATGGGTGGGTTCAGGCTTTAGATCAGTGCTGGATTCTTCGCGGGCTTGCCCGCTCCCACAGGTTCATCATTGCCCTTGAGGGCAGCGATGAACCTGTGGCCCTTGCAGGCTTATCACAGGCCTTGAGGGCAGCGATGAACCTGTGGCCCTTGCAGGCTTATCACAGGCCCTGAGGGCAGTGCTGCACCTGTGGCCCTTGCAGGCTTATCACAGGCCTTGAGGGCAGTGCTGCACCTGTGGCCCTTGCAGGTTTATCACAGGCCTTGAGGCCTGCGCGGTCCCTGTGGGAGCGGGCAAGCCCGCGAAGAGGCCCTGTCAGGCGGTGATGATGCTGCGGATATCCGCGGCCAGTTCGCGCACCCGCTCTTCCTCGGTGTCCCACGAACACATGAACCGCGCCCCGCCGCTACCAATGAAGGTATAGAACCTCCACCCCTTGCCCCGCAGCGCTTCAATCGCGTGCTCCGGCATCTGCAGGAACACCCCGTTGGCCTCCACCGGGAACATCAGCTCTACCCCCGGCAAGTCACTCACCAGCGACGCCAGCAGCTGCGCGCAATGGTTGGCGTGATTGCCATGGCGCAACCAGGCGCCATCTTCCAGCAGGCCCACCCACGGCGCCGACAGGAAGCGCATTTTCGACGCCAGTTGCCCGGCCTGCTTGCAGCGGTAGTCGAAGTCTTCGGCCAGCTGGCGGTTGAAGAACAGGATTGCCTCACCCACCGCCATGCCGTTCTTGGTGCCGCCAAAGCACAGTACATCGACGCCGGCCTTCCAGGTCAGCTCGGCCGGGCTGCAGCCCAGGAACGCACAGGCATTGGTGAAGCGCGCGCCGTCCATGTGCAGGTTCAGCCCCAGCTCCTTGCAGGTGGCGCTGATCGCCTTCAGCTCGTCGGGGCGGTACACGGTGCCCACTTCGGTGGCCTGGGTAATGGTCACGACCCGCGGCTTGGGGTAGTGGATGTCCTGGCGCTTGAGCGCCACTTCGCGGATCGACTGCGGCGTCAGCTTGCCGTTGACGCTGGCCGCCGTCAGCAGCTTGGAGCCGTTGGAGAAAAACTCCGGCGCGCCGCATTCGTCGGTTTCTACGTGGGCGGTCTCGGAACAGATCACACTGTGATAGCTCTGGCACAGCGAGGCCAGGGCCAGCGAGTTGGCGGCGGTACCGTTGAAGGCGAAAAACACCTCGCAGTCGGTTTCGAACAGGTTGCGGAAGTATTCCGAGGCGCGCTCGGTCCACTGATCGTCGCCATAGGCGCGGTCGTGGCCGTGGTTGGCCTTCTCCATCGCCGCCCAGGCTTCGGGGCAGATACCGGAATAGTTGTCGCTGGCGAATTGTTGGCTCTTATCTGTCATGACACGGTCCTGTGAACGACGCAGAACAGCACTCTAAACCATCGATTCAGCGGTTGCCTATACAACCCGTGCATCGGCTGATTGCTATGTTGTCTGCGCTGGCCTCTTCGCGGGCACGCCCGCTCCCACAAGGGCCGGGCAAGCCAGCAACCACCTGGCCTGTGCAGATCCCTGTGGGAGCGGGCGTGCCCGCGAAAAAGCCAACACCACAACGAATGTCGTAAACGCGCCATTGCAAGGCGTGCGCAGGCATCTGACCCGACCCCGCCAGTCATACCATCGCCACAAAGGGCCACAGTGCCCCACGACAAAAAACGATCGCTGCCGGGAGATACACGATGTTCAGCAAGCAAGACCAGATCCAGGGTTACGACGACGCACTGCTGGCGGCGATGAATGCCGAAGAACAGCGCCAGGAAGATCACATCGAGCTGATCGCCTCGGAGAACTACACCAGCCAGCGCGTCATGCAGGCCCAAGGCAGCGGCCTCACCAACAAATACGCCGAAGGCTACCCGGGCAAGCGCTACTACGGTGGCTGCGAGCACGTGGACAAGGTAGAAGCCCTGGCCATCGAGCGCGCCAAGCAACTGTTCGGTGCCGATTTTGCCAACGTCCAGCCGCACTCCGGCTCGTCGGCCAACAGCGCCGTCTACCTGGCCCTGCTGCAGGCGGGTGACACCATCCTCGGCATGAGCCTGGCCCACGGCGGCCACCTGACCCACGGCGCCAAAGTGTCGTCCTCGGGCAAGCTCTATAACGCCGTGCAGTACGGCATCAACACCGACACCGGCCTGATCGACTACGATGAAGTCGAGCGCCTGGCCGTCGAGCACAAGCCGAAAATGATCGTTGCCGGCTTCTCGGCCTACTCCAAGACCCTCGACTTCCCACGCTTCCGCGCCATTGCCGACAAGGTCGGCGCGCTGCTGTTCGTCGACATGGCCCACGTAGCCGGCCTGGTTGCCGCTGGCCTGTACCCGAACCCGATCCCGTTCGCCGATGTGGTCACCACCACCACCCACAAGACCCTGCGCGGCCCACGTGGCGGCCTGATCCTGGCCAAGTCGAACGAAGAGATCGAGAAGAAGCTCAACGCCGCTGTATTCCCGGGCGCCCAGGGCGGCCCGCTGATGCACGTGATCGCCGCCAAGGCCGTGTGCTTCAAGGAAGCGCTGGAGCCTGGCTTCAAGGCTTACCAGCAACAAGTGATCGACAACGCCCAGGCCATGGCCCAGGTGTTCATCGACCGCGGCTACGACGTGGTTTCCGGTGGCACTGACAACCACCTGTTCCTGGTCAGCCTGATCCGTCAGGGCCTGACCGGTAAAGATGCCGACGCCGCCCTGGGCCGCGCGCACATCACCGTCAACAAGAACGCCGTGCCGAACGACCCGCAGTCGCCGTTCGTCACCTCGGGCCTGCGCATCGGCACCCCGGCCGTCACCACCCGCGGCTTCAAGGTCGCCCAATGCGTGGCCCTGGCCGGCTGGATCTGCGACATCCTCGACAACCTCGGTGACGCAGACGTCGAAGCCGATGTGGCGAAGAACGTCGCGGCGCTGTGCGCAGACTTCCCTGTTTACCGCTGAGTGGAGTAAACGACCATGCAACGCTACTCGGGCTTCGGCCTCTTCAAACACTCCCTCAGCCACCACGAAAACTGGCAGCGCATGTGGCGCACGCCAACCCCTAAAAAGGTCTACGACGTGGTTATCGTCGGCGGTGGCGGCCATGGCCTGGCCACGGCCTACTACCTGGCCAAAGAGCACGGCATCACCAACGTTGCCGTGATCGAGAAAGGCTACCTGGGCGGCGGCAACACCGCCCGTAACACCACCATCGTGCGTTCCAACTACCTGTGGGACGAGTCGGCGCAGTTGTACGAACACGCCATGAAGCTGTGGGAAGGCCTGTCCCAGGACATCAACTACAACGTGATGTTCTCCCAGCGCGGCGTCTACAACCTGTGCCACACCTTGCAGGACATTCGTGACTCCGAGCGCCGCGTCAGCGCCAACCGCCTCAACGGCGTCGATGGCGAGCTGCTGAACACCGCCCAGGTCGCGGCCGAAATCCCGTACCTGGACTGCTCGAAGAACACCCGCTACCCGATCCTTGGCGCAACCGTTCAGCGCCGTGGTGGCGTGGCCCGCCACGACGCCGTGGCCTGGGGCTATGCCCGCGCTGCCGACGCCCTGGGTGTGGACCTGATCCAGCAGACCGAAGTGATCGGTTTCCGCAAGGAAAACGGCGCGGTCATTGGTGTGGAAACCAACAAAGGCTTCATCGGCGCCAAGCGCGTCGGTGTGGTCACCGCCGGTAACTCCGGGCACATGGCCAAGCTGGCCGGCTTCCGCCTGCCGCTGGAATCGCACCCGCTGCAAGCGCTGGTATCCGAGCCGATCAAGCCGATCATCGACAGCGTGATCATGTCCAACGCCGTGCACGGCTACATCAGCCAGTCCGACAAGGGCGACCTGGTGATCGGTGCCGGTATCGACGGCTGGGTCGGCTACGGCCAGCGCGGTTCGTACCCGGTGATCGAGCACACCCTGCAGGCCATCGTCGAGATGTTCCCCAACCTCTCGCGCGTGCGCATGAACCGCCAGTGGGGCGGCATCGTCGACACCTCGCCAGACGCCTGCCCGATCATCACCAAGACCCCGGTCAAGAACATGTTCTTCAACTGCGGTTGGGGCACTGGCGGCTTCAAGGCGACCCCGGGTTCGGGCAACGTCTTCGCCGCGAGCCTGGCCAAGGGCGAAATGCACCCACTGGCCGCGCCGTTCTCCATGGACCGTTTCTACAACGGCGCACTGATCGACGAACACGGCGCCGCCGCCGTCGCCCACTAACCGGAGACACCGTCATGTTGCATATTTTCTGTCCCCACTGCGGCGAGCTGCGCTCCGAAGAAGAGTTCCACGCCTCTGGCCAGGCGCACATCGCCCGCCCGCTGGACCCTGCTGCCTGCTCCGACGAGGAGTGGGGTACCTACATGTTCTACCGTGATAACCCACGCGGTATTCACCATGAACTGTGGGACCACGTTGCCGGCTGCCGCCAGTACTTCAACGTCACCCGCGACACCGTGACCTACGAAATTCTGGAAACCTACAAGATTGGCGAGAAGCCGCAAGTGACCGCCAACGGTAAAGCTGCGAACGCACCGTCGACCGTCAAAGGCCAAGGGGAAAAAGTATGAGCCAGACCTATCGCCTCGCCAGCGGCGGCCGCATCGACCGCAGCAAGGTCCTGAACTTCACCTTCAACGGCAAGACCTACCAGGGTTATGCCGGTGACAGCCTGGCCGCCGCGTTGCTGGCCAACGGCGTCGACATCGTTGGGCGCAGCTTCAAGTACTCGCGCCCACGCGGCATCATCGCTGCGGGTACCGAAGAGCCGAACGCCATCCTGCAGATCGGCTCCAGCGAAGCTACCCAGATCCCGAACGTGCGCGCTACCCAACAGGCGCTGTACGCAGGCCTTGTCGCCACCAGCACCAACGGCTGGCCGAACGTCAACAACGACGTCATGGGCATCCTCGGCAAGGTGGGCGGCAGCATGATGCCGCCGGGCTTCTACTACAAAACCTTCATGTACCCGAAATCGTTCTGGATGACGTACGAGAAGTACATCCGCAAAGCGGCAGGCCTTGGCCGTGCACCGCTGCAGAACGACCCGGACAGCTACGACTACATGAGCCAGCACTGCGACGTGCTGATCGTCGGCGCCGGCCCTGCTGGCCTGGCCGCTGCACTGGCTGCTGCACGCAGCGGCGCCCGTGTGATCCTGGCTGACGAGCAGGAAGAGTTTGGCGGCAGCCTGCTCGACAGCCGCGAAACCCTCGACGGCAAGCCTGCCGCCGACTGGGTCAACGCCGTCATCAAAGAGCTCGAAGGCCTGCCGGAAGTGACCCTGCTGCCACGCGCCACGGTCAACGGCTACCACGACCATAACTTCCTGACCATTCACGAGCGCCTTACCGACCACCTCGGCGACCGCGCCCCGATTGGCCAGGTGCGCCACCGTGTGCACCGTGTCCGCGCCAAGCGCGTGGTACTGGCGCCCGGCGCCCACGAGCGCCCGCTGGTGTATGGCAACAACGACGTGCCGGGCAACATGCTGGCCGGTGCTGTGTCCACCTACGTTCGCCGCTACGGCGTGGCCCCGGGCCGCAAGCTGGTGCTGTCGACCAACAACGACCACGCCTACCGCGCCGCGCTGGACTGGCACGACGCTGGCCTGCAAGTGGTCGCCATCGCCGACGCCCGCCACAACCCGCGTGGCTCGCTGGTTGAAGAAGCGCGTGCCAAAGGCATCCGCATTCTCACCTCCAGCGCCGTGGTCGAGGCCAAAGGCAGCAAGCACGTGACCGGCGCCCGCGTGGCGGCCATCGATGTGCAGGCGCACAAAGTCACCAGCCCAGGCGAAACCCTTGAGTGCGACCTGATCGCAACTTCCGGCGGCTACAGCCCTATCGTCCACCTGGCTTCGCACCTGGGCGGTCGCCCGGTATGGCGTGACGACATCCTCGGTTTCGTGCCGGGCGATGCGCCGCAGAAACGCGAGTGCGTGGGTGGTATCAACGGCGTCTACGCCCTCGGTGATGTGATCGCTGACGGTTTCGAAGGCGGCGTGCGCGCAGCCACTGAAGCAGGCTTCAAAGCCTCTGTCGGCACCCTGCCAAAAACCGTGGCGCGCAAGGAAGAGGCCACCGTGGCACTGTTCCAGGTGCCGCACGACAAAGGCACCAAGGGGCCGAAGCAGTTCGTCGACCAACAGAACGACGTGACCGCCGCCGGTATCGAACTGGCCACCCGTGAAGGCTTCGAGTCGGTAGAGCACGTAAAACGCTACACCGCGCTGGGCTTTGGTACCGACCAGGGCAAACTGGGCAACATCAACGGCCTGGCCATCGCCGCCCGTTCGATCGGCATCACCATCCCGGAAATGGGCACCACCATGTTCCGCCCCAACTACACGCCGGTCACGTTCGGCGCGGTAGCGGGCCGTCACTGTGGTCACCTGTTCGAGCCCGTACGCTTCACCGCCCTGCATGCCTGGCACGTGAAGAATGGCGCCGAGTTCGAAGACGTCGGCCAGTGGAAGCGCCCGTGGTACTTCCCGAAAGCCGGTGAAGACATCCATGCCGCCGTGGCTCGCGAATGCAAGGCCGTGCGCGACAGCGTGGGCCTGCTGGACGCCTCCACCCTGGGCAAGATCGACATCCAGGGCCCGGACGCCCGTGAGTTCCTCAACCGCATCTACACCAACGCCTGGACCAAGCTCGACGTGGGCAAGGCCCGCTACGGCCTGATGTGCAAGGAAGACGGCATGGTCTTCGACGACGGCGTAACCGCCTGCGTTGGCGACAACCACTTCATCATGACCACCACCACCGGCGGCGCCGCCCGCGTGCTGCAGTGGATGGAGCTGTACCACCAGACCGAATGGCCGGAGCTGAAGGTGTACTTCACCTCGGTCACCGACCACTGGGCCACCATGACCCTGTCCGGCCCCAACAGCCGCAAGCTGCTCAGCGAGCTGACCGACATCGACATGGACAAGGAAGCCTTCCCGTTCATGACCTGGCAGGAAGGCAACGTCGGCGGCGTGCCGGCCCGTGTGTTCCGTATCTCGTTCACCGGTGAGCTCTCGTACGAAGTCAACGTGCAGGCCAACTACGCCATGGGCGTGCTGGAACAGATCATCGAGGCTGGCAAGAAGTACAACCTGACCCCGTACGGCACCGAGACCATGCACGTACTGCGTGCCGAGAAGGGCTTCATCATCGTTGGCCAGGACACCGACGGTTCGATGAACCCGGACGACCTGAACATGAGCTGGTGTGTGGGCCGCAACAAGCCGTACTCGTGGATCGGCCTGCGTGGCATGAACCGTGAAGACTGCGTGCGCGAGAACCGCAAGCAGCTGGTAGGCCTGAAGCCGGTCGACCCGACCAAGTGGCTGCCGGAAGGCGCCCAGCTGGTGTTCGACCCGAAACAGCCGATCCCGATGGACATGGTTGGCCACGTCACTTCCAGCTACGCGTCCAACTCCCTGGGCTACTCGTTTGCCATGGGCGTGGTCAAAGGCGGCCTCAAGCGCATGGGCGAGCGTGTTTACTCGCCACAGGCAGATGGCAGCGTGATCGAGGCGGAGATCGTGTCTTCGGTGTTCTTCGATCCGAAGGGTGAGCGGCAGAACGTCTAAGGCCCCGGTACCAACCGATGCTTAGTTTGGAATGAGGTCTCTGTGGGAGCGGGCGTGCCCGCGAAGAGGGCGGTGAATCCACCATCGCATTCGCGGGCATGCCCGCTCCCACAGGATGACCGTCACCCGCAGGCATCGTGGTCGACTCCAGAATTCAAGGCAGGTAAGAAATGAGCGCTATCAACGTCTACCAGCAAAACCCCGGCGCCGAGGCCAAGGCCCAGTCGCCACTGCACCACGCCG
Organism: Pseudomonas putida W15Oct28; assembly: GCF_000708715.2. Lineage (GTDB taxonomy): Bacteria > Pseudomonadota > Gammaproteobacteria > Pseudomonadales > Pseudomonadaceae > Aquipseudomonas > Aquipseudomonas putida_R. The sequence continues at coordinate 53,282 of NZ_JENB01000045.1, forward strand.
ATTTGGCCAGCCTGGTTGGCAAAGGCCGCAAGAACGCAGGTGTGACCCTGCGTGAACGCAAGTTCCTTGGCCACCTCACTATCCGTGGCGACGGCCACAACCCGGAATTCGCCGCCGGCGTGCACAAGGCCCTGGGCCTGGAGCTGCCAGTGGCGCTGACCGTGGTCGCCAACAACGACATGTCGCTGCAATGGGTCGGCCCCGACGAGTGGCTGCTGATCGTGCCCGGCGGCCAGGAACTGGCGGTCGAGCAGAAGCTGCGCGCGGCCCTTGATGGCCAGCACATTCAGGTGGTCAACGTCAGCGGTGGGCAAAGCCTGCTGGAACTGCGCGGCCCTAACGTGCGCGAAGTGCTGATGAAGTCCACCAGCTATGATGTTCACCCGAACAACTTCCCGGTGGGCAAGGCTGTCGGCACCGTGTTCGCCAAGTCGCAACTGGTGATCCGCCGCACCGCCGAAGACACCTGGGAACTGGTGATTCGCCGCAGCTTCGCCGATTACTGGTGGCTGTGGCTGCAGGACGCTTCGGCCGAATACGGCCTGAGCATCGAAGCTTAAGGAGAGCAGAACATGAGTCGGGCACCGGATACCTGGATTCTCACCGCCGACTGCCCGAGCATGCTCGGTACCGTCGACGTGGTGACGCGTTACCTCTTCGAGCAGCGCTGCTACGTGACGGAGCACCACTCCTTCGATGACCGGCAGTCGGGGCGCTTCTTCATTCGCGTCGAATTCCGCCAGCCGGACGATTTCGACGAGGCAGGCTTCCGTGCCGGCCTCGCCGAGCGCAGCGACGCGTTCGGCATGACGTTCGAGCTGACCGCACCCAATCACCGCCCCAAGGTGGTGATCATGGTGTCCAAGGCCGACCACTGCCTGAACGACCTGCTGTATCGCCAGCGCATCGGCCAGTTGGGCATGGACGTGGTTGCGGTGGTGTCCAACCACCCCGACCTCGAGCCGCTGGCGCATTGGCACAAGATCCCTTACTACCACTTCGCCCTCGACCCCAACGACAAGGCAGGGCAAGAGCGCAAGGTGCTGCAGGTGATCGAGGAGACCGGCGCCGAGCTGGTTATCCTCGCCCGTTACATGCAGGTGCTGTCGCCAGAGCTGTGCCGGCGCCTGGATGGCTGGGCGATCAACATTCACCACTCGCTGTTGCCAGGGTTCAAAGGCGCCAAGCCTTATCACCAGGCGTACAACAAGGGCGTGAAGATGGTCGGTGCCACGGCGCATTACATCAACAACGACCTCGATGAAGGGCCGATCATTGCCCAGGGTGTCGAGGTGGTGGACCACAGCCATTACCCGGAAGACCTGATTGCCAAAGGGCGTGATATCGAATGCCTGACCTTGGCGCGGGCTGTGGGGTATCACATCGAGCGGCGGGTGTTCCTCAACGCCAACCGCACTGTCGTTCTCTGAACAATTCTGGGGCTGCTGCGCAGCCCTATCGCGACACAAGGCCGCTCCTACAGGCGATCGCGTTCCCCTGTAGGAGCGGCCTTGTGTCGCGATAGGGCCGCAAGGCGGCCCCAGTTTTTGGTCTGCCGTAAAAAGGCATCCCCCTGTCGTTTTCAGTCAGTGCATCTCGCCCCATCAGGCCCACAATTCCCCTCATTCCAGAAACACATGCCGCCCATGGATGGCGGCGCGTTCAACCACCGCTGCATAAATAAAAATCAAGCGAGGTAAGAGCATGTCTGGCAATCGTGGAGTGGTATATCTCGGCGCCGGCAAGGTCGAAGTGCAACACATCGACTACCCGAAAATGCAGGACCCGCGCGGCAAGAAGATCGAGCACGGCGTTATCCTGAAGGTAGTCTCTACCAACATCTGCGGCTCCGACCAGCACATGGTCCGCGGCCGCACCACTGCCCAGGTCGGCCTGGTGCTGGGCCACGAAATCACCGGTGAAATCGTCGAGTTGGGGCGTGATGTCGAACGCCTGAAAAAAGGCGACCTGGTGTCGGTACCGTTCAACGTTGCCTGCGGCCGCTGCCGCTCCTGCAAAGAGATGCACACCGGTGTCTGCCTCACCGTCAACCCGGCCCGCGCCGGCGGTGCCTACGGCTACGTCGACATGGGTGACTGGACCGGCGGCCAGGCCGAATACGTGCTGGTGCCCTACGCTGACTTCAACCTGCTGAAACTGCCGGACCGCGACAAGGCCATGGAAAAGATCCGTGACCTGACCTGCCTGTCCGACATCCTGCCGACCGGCTACCACGGCGCCGTCACTGCTGGCGTAGGCCCAGGCAGCACCGTTTACGTCGCAGGTGCTGGTCCGGTTGGCCTGGCCGCTGCTGCCTCGGCGCGTCTGCTGGGTGCCGCCTGTGTGATCGTGGGCGACCTCAACCAGGCCCGCCTCGCGCACGCCAAGTCCCAGGGCTTCGAAGTGGTCGACCTGTCCAAGGACTCCCCGCTGCACGAACAGATCATCGACATCCTCGGCGAGCCAGAAGTGGATTGCGCGGTGGATGCCGTTGGTTTCGAGGCCCGCGGCCATGGCCACGAAGGCGCCAAGCATGAAGCCCCGGCCACCGTGCTGAACTCGCTGATGCAGGTTACCCGCGTCGCCGGCAGTATCGGTATCCCGGGCCTGTACGTGACTGAAGACCCGGGCGCCTCCGATGCTGCCGCCAAGATCGGCGCACTGAGCATCCGCTTCGGCCTGGGCTGGGCCAAGTCGCACAGCTTCCACACCGGCCAGACCCCGACCATGAAGTACAACCGCCAGCTGATGCAGGCGATCATGTGGGACCGTATCAACATTGCCGAAGTGGTGGGCGTGCAAGTGATCAACCTGGATCAGGCGCCGGAAGGGTATGGCGAGTTTGATGCGGGTGTGCCGAAGAAGTTTGTGATTGACCCGCACAAGATGTGGGGTGCGGCGTAATAACCGTCGCCTAGGAAAAGCCCCTCGACCGGAGGGGCTTTTCCTTTACTACGCTCTGCCGAACACGGTTTCGCAGAATTATTTACGTACATTGGAAGCTGTAGCTTCAGCTTTCCAAGCATCATAAATCGTGCGGCCCAAGATGCGTTTGGCCTCGCGAAGATCCATTCTATCTCTTAGCAGGGAAGCTTCGTCTTTTTCTAGGAAGCGCGAGATTTCGTTGTTTTGAGCTGTTAGCTCCGCATTACGCACTTCCATTTCACTTTGCTGTTTCTCAATCTTCGCCCTCGTGGTTGCGTGCATCCTTTCTTTGCGAGTTAATGATTTATCTTTCTCTAGGTCTTGATTGTATCTATGCCATTTGGTCCGGTTGCTTTCGATTTCTTTCGAATTACTGGCTAATAGTTCTTTTTCGCTGCGTACTATGCCTTTCATCTCGGCCTTTTGTGTGCGCAATCTTTTGACATTTTCCTTGTTAACTACTAGCGGAGGTATGACAGATTTTCGCATTTGCCCCGTAGGATCGGTATAGTTGACAGGATCATTCTTGCAGTAAGCGTAGGCATTCATGCCTCCCTCGCCAAAGGGAGAGAGCACGTCGACGGAATGAAAGCGCATGAGGCTTGCAGAATAAGCGCGTTCGCTACCAAGCAGATAGAGCCCCGAGCGCTCAGGGCGCTCTCCATTGTAGCCAAGCAACGATGCAGAGGAAGGTATACTGCAGGCGCCCCCGTAAGCAGAATACTGATGAGTTTCGTCTGAAAACTGACCTTTTACGGAGAAGACTGAGCCTTTGATATCTGTTGCTAGGAAGTTACAATGCTCTGCGTTTGCCGTTTGTTTCTCGGCGAGTGAAATCTGGTGGCCTTGAAGTATAGAGCGGCGCTTTTGGTCTTCTGTCACCGTGGTAACTCGACCGTTTTGATAAAAAATCCTGCTCTGGCTCATGGGTGCACTCCACTGTTGGGAAAGGTTGGCTTCTGCTTTATCAAGTATCCTTTCCTGTCGGGGGGGCTGCTACTGACAAAAATAATAGGAGGCGGTGCGAAAGCGCTGGCGTTTCAAGCTGTATGCATCACCGTTTTCGCCGATATCCCGCCAGGAACAATGGCCTAATCCTACAGTTGAACGACTCGAGCGGCGGCCAGGCCGAATACGTGCTTGTGCCATAGGCTGACTTCTCCCTGCTGAAACTGCCGGACCGCGACAAGGCCCTGGGAAAAATCCGTAACCTGACCTGCCTCTCCGACATCCTGCCAACCGGCTACCACGGCGCCGTGACTGCGGGGGTTGGCCCAGGCAGCACCGTTTACGTCGCGGGTGCTGGTCCGGTCGGCCTGGCTGCCGCTGCCTCGGCCCGCCTGCTGGGTGCCGCCTGTGTGATCGTGGGCGACCTCAACCAGGCCCGCCTGGCGCACGCCAAGTCCCAGGGCTTCGAAGTGGTCGACCTGTCCAAGGACACCCCGCTGCACGAACAGATCATCGACATCCTCGGCGAGCCAGAAGTGGATTGCGCGGTGGATGCAGTTGGTTTCGAGGCCCGCGGCCATGGCCACGAAGGCGCCAAGCATGAAGCCCCGGCCACCGTGCTGAACTCGCTGATGCAGGTTACCCGCGTCGCCGGCAGTATCGGTATCCCGGGCCTGTATGTGACTGAAGATCCGGGCGCCTCCGATGCCGCCGCCAAGATCGGCGCGCTGAGCATCCGCTTCGGCCTGGGCTGGGCGAAGTCGCACAGCTTCCACACCGGCCAGACCCCGACCATGAAGTACAACCGCCAGCTGATGCAGGCGATCATGTGGGACCGCATCAACATTGCCGAAGTGGTTGGCGTGCAGGTGATCAACCTGGATCAGGCGCCGGAAGGGTATGGCGAGTTTGATGCGGGTGTGCCGAAGAAGTTTGTGATTGACCCGCACAAGATGTGGGGTGCGGCGTAATCAGCGCCTGTTAACCAGAGCCCCTCGAAACGAGGGGCTTTTTCGTAGTTGCCAGTACTGATCCCGCAGCCTGCACTGCTCCTGCCTTGAACCGAGTCAGCCTTGATAGTCGGAAAGAGTATGGGAGCGGGCTTGCGTGCCAAGAGACCGGCTCTGTTTAGCACTTCGTGTAGAATTCAGGTGCTCCGTATCATGGGGTTGGCAGTTCTGGGTTCATAGTTATGATCTTTCGGATTGTTCCAAATTGATTCTTTCTGTATCAGGGGTACCCTGATCGGAGTTCCGCTCGCGCCTATGTTTCTCGAGTCAATTCGGGGGGCTTGGGCTGAGACTTTTTCAAGATATCCGTGCGATTTACGGCCGGTCTCGTTGGCCATTCTTTGAATATTTGAAAGGCCGCCATTATTCGGGTTTGCGCCATAGCATAAGATAAAATGGGTGTCGTATCCTGCTGTGTCAAATCCGGATTTTTTTAAATTCTTGTTTAGTGAATATGTATCTATTGCTTCCCCCTGGTTGCCGTGTTGAACAAGTGTTATTGCTTTGGATTTTTTGTTTGTAGGGTGTTGGCTATAATATACAAACATTTCGTCAACTACTTTTGCATTCCCGGAGAATACTTTTAATTTCCTGTTCAGCCGTAGGCCGAAAATTTTGAGGTGGCCAGTTGGATCGGTATTATTGATTGGGTCGTTCCCTACGTAGGCGTAGCTGTTGACGCCTCCAGCTCCGAAGGGGCTGATGTTATCGGGAGAGAAGAATCTCATCAGCCTGGGGCTGTATGTTCGATAACCTAATCCTAATAAGTAGGATTCTGTTTTGGTGTCATATGGTTCGCCGTTGAATCCTAGAAAAGTTGACTGAGAGGGCAGGTTCCATGTTCTACCGTAGGGTGTGTAGTTGAAGAGTTCTGGTTTGCCAGCGCTTTCAGATCGAATCGTTGAATTTTGCCCGTCGGTCAACGCGAGCGTCACCGTGGTATCGTTTGAGACTTTTATTTCTGCAAGGCTGGTCTCTGGAGTGCGCAAAATCTTCCGGACATCCTGACCTACCTTTACGCTGTCGATCTGGTTTTTTTGATAGAAGCGCTGATTTATATTAGGCATCGTTATCTCGGCCATTTTCTAGCATTGTCTGCGGGTGTTTCTGAGTCTCCAGCTAATTTGGTGTTGTGACAACTAGCAGAAATGACAGGTGAGGGCTAAACAAAGCTCGATACCCGTCAGGAACAAACCTCCAAACTACGTGTCAAATCCTCGTTTCCCTGGCCATCCCGGCCCACGAGGTCCCTCCCGATGAAAGCATTCACCCTGGCAACCCTGATGACCCTGGCCGCAAGCCCGGTGTTTGCCTTCAACCTCAGCGACGCCGCCAATGCCGTGTCAGCCATGCAGGCCCAGAAACAGCAAGGCCAGGTGCAGGCACCCGAGGCACAGGCCAACCTGCTCAACACCCTGGGCAGCGAATTGAAGATCACCCCCGAACAGGCCGTTGGCGGCGCAGGAGCAATGCTGGGCTTGGCACGCAACAACCTGAGCAGCGATGACTATGGGCAACTGACCAAGGCGGTACCGGGGCTGGACCTGCTGGCTGGGGCCAATGCGCTGGGTGGCTTGAGTGGGTTGGGTGATTTGCTGGGCAAGAACAGCGAAAGCCAGTCGGCCTTGAGCAATGCGCTGGGCAACAACGTGGAAAACCGCAGCGACCTGGACAGTGCGTTCAAGGCGTTGGGGATGGATACCGGGATGATCGGGCAGTTTGCGCCGTTGATCCTGCAATACCTGGGGCAGCAGGGGATTGCCGGGCCGTTGTTGCAGAATCTGGGTAGTTTGTGGACAACGCCAGCAGCGGTGACCGCACCGTCGGTATGAGTTTGTGTGACCTACCAGCGAATTTCTTGCAGACGATGCTGGATGCGTTCTTTTTCAATCATTACTGCTTGGAGGCTTTGGTTCATTGAAGTAAGGCGGCGCCGATAAGCAGGGAAGAGGTTGATTTCTCTGTAGTTAAGTCGAGTGGCAGGGTTCCAGAGGTGATCGAGGTCGCTATTGAGTAATTCATTAAAAGTGTTCAGGCGATTCAGTTGGTTGAGAAGTGTTTTTCGTTCCTGGAAATGCTTGTAGTGAGCCGAGTAGTTTCTTTCAACGATGGTACTTTCTGCGAAGCTGACGCTCTTTGCCTTTTGATGGACTCTGACCACAGGGGGCTCGGGCTGGGCCGAGTATTTTCTTTCAAAGATGGTGGCTTCTTCAGAGCTGAAGCTCTTCGCCTTTTGGTAGACGTCGACCACAGCGGGCTCGGCCAAGGCCGTTGGAGTGCGCTTCCGCTTTTTGATGGCTGCCTGCAATTGCGCAACCGTCGGGGAGTGCCCTGAGCCGTCTTGATAATTTACGGGATCATTCTTGCAATAGGCATAGGCATTCAGCCCGCCCTCCAGAAATGGGCTGAGATTGTCGGGTCTTTGAAAGCGCATCAAGACCTGGCTATAGCTGCGGTAGCCCTGGCCCAAGGCATATGTGTGGGTGAGCGGGTCACACCGCTCACCATTAAAGCCAAGCATGGCCTGGCTGCCTTTGTGTTCATGTTGCCCATAAGGGCTATAGGCACGCGGAGCGTTCACAGTGTCTGAGCTCACAAGACGGGTATGCCTTAAGTCTTGAGGTTCGCGAGGGTACGTGCAACTAGCAGAATTGTCAGTACTCGTCGCCGTTTCAGGCAGCTTCGGTGAAGTCCACCAGTCTCATCGGACGGCGGAAACCGGCAGTCAGTGTTGCCAGATAGGCCAACCCCAGCGCAAACCAGCACAACCCGATCACCAGCGTTAGCGCCGACAGGCTGGTCCACAGCCACAGTGTCAGCCCCAACCCCACCAGCGGCACCACGCCATAGCTCAACAGCCCCTTGGCGTTACGCTGGCTGGCATCGTCCATCAGGTGCGTCTTCACCACCGCCAGGTTCACCGCCGAGAACGCCACCAGCGCGCCGAAGCTGATCAGCGAGGCGAGGGTGGAGAGGTCGATCACCAGCGCCAGCAGCGAGAACGCCGACACCAGCAAAATGGCGAACACCGGTGTGCCAAAGCGCGGCGACAGGTAACCGAAGCTACGGCGTGGCAGCACGTTGTCACGGCCCATGGTGAACAGGATGCGCGACACCGCCGCCTGCGAGGCCAGCGCCGAACCCAGGCTGCCCGCAACATACGCGGCGGTGAAGAAGTTGGTGAGGAACTGCCCGCCAGCCTTGAACATCACTTCGTTGGCTGCTGCGTCGGCATTGGCGAAGCTGCTGCCCGGCAGCACCAGTTGGCTGACGTAGGCCAGCAGGGTGAACAGCAAACCGGCAAACAGGGTGGTGAGGATGATCGCCCGTGGCACGTCGCGGCGTGCGTCGCGGCATTCTTCGGCCAGGGTCGATACGGCGTCGAAGCCCAGGAACGACAGGCACAGTACCGCAGCACCCGCCATCAGGTGGCCAAAGCCAGGTTTGCTGCCGTCACCGATTAACGGCGACAGCAGGTCGAGCGGCTGGCCAGCCAATGTCTGGCAGGACAGCGCGACAAACACGCCGATGAACACGATCTGCGCGCCCACGATCAGGTTGCTGGTCTTGGCCACCGAGTTGATGCCGACCACGTTCAGCACTGTCACCACGGCGATGCACGCAAGCACGAACGCCCAGGCGGGCACTGCGGGGAAGGCAATGTTGAGAAACAGGCCGATCAGCAGGTAGTTGATCATCGGCAGGAACAGGTAGTCGAGCAGCAGCGACCAGCCGGCGAGGAAGCCGATGTTGGGGCCGAAGGCCATGTTGGTGTAGGAATACGCCGAGCCCGCTACAGGGAAGCGTTTGACCATGAAGCTGTAGGACGCAGCGGTGAACAGCATGGCCACCAGGGTGACCAGGTAGGCGCCGGCGGTGCGGCCACCGGTGAGTTCGGTGACGATGCCGTAGGTGGTGAAGATGGTCAGCGGGACCATGTACACCAGGCCAAAAAACACCAGGGCGGGAAGGCCGAGGACACGGCGGAGCTGGGCGGGGGCGGAGCTAGGTTGGTTGGCCATTGATCGATCCAGGCTTTTTTGTAGTTGTGCTTTGGTCGATTTTTATCCACTTAGGTAGGGTGTGACAAAGAAGTATTACTTATGCTGATTATTAGCCAGATTTCTAATCGGATATCTGCACTGTCTGTTCCGGCCTCTTCGCGGTGTACGACCGGAGACATCGTTTACATCGTAAACCGGGGACATGGTTTACACATTTGAGGCTTGGACGCGGTTTGCACCCCGTTCAAGCCTCCCCAGGAGATGGTCACACAGGAACACATCCCAAACATCATCTTCTACTTCTTTCAGGCCGATTTGTTCGCCAGACAANGTTTACATCGTAAACCGGGGACATGGTTTACACATTTGAGGCTTGGACGCGGTTTGCACCCCGTTCAAGCCTCCCCAGGAGATGGTCACACAGGAACACATCCCAAACATCATCTTCTACTTCTTTCAGGCCGATTTGTTCGCCAGACAATGCCTCGCTGATGAACAGCAGCTTGTTTTTCCATTTGATCGAACCATTTTGCCTAACACTGCGTACAGCCATTCCGGTGGGGTACTCCACAATTGGTAGGCACCCTGGGTAAGACCGATTGGATGGCACATACAGCTCGAATGGGCGTTTCATGCCCAACGCTTCGTGCGGCCGGACATAGTTGAACTCCTGCCGGAAGTGCTCAAGCAGCAGTTGCTGATCAATCAGGTTGTCACCCAGCGGCAGCTCTAGCTTCATGCTGCGGTGCATCCGCTCGTGACGGCCATTCTGATCTGGGCGCGCGGGTGCGGTTCGTTCGGGAAAAATTCCAAGACGGATCAGCCAAACAGCGATTGTGGACATCCTTGCCAAGCCCGTCGACGCAAACGGGCTGCCATTGTCAGAGCGGATGACCTCTGGCATTCCATACTCCTGAAAAAGCCACTCAAGCGTCTGCATGACAGGTTTCGTCATGATGTTCTTGTGGGCTTTGCAGGCCAAGATGAGGCGCGAAGCATGGTCAGTAACTGTTAGCGGGTAGCACCACTGACCGTTGAGCATCTTGAACTGACCTTTGTAATCGATGCACCAGGTCTGGTTCGGCTCGTTGGCCTCTCGCATTTTGGTGGGGCTTTTGCCGTAGCGCCGTTTTAGCCCGCGCTTGTGCACCATACCCATCCGGTCCAACCATTGCCCCGCCGTGCTTGGTGACGGCCAATCAATTGATGGATCTTCAAGGCGCAGCAGCTCAATGAGCTTCTTGGGGCCCCATTTATCGTGCGCCTCTTTCATCGCAAAAATGCGGGCCAACAGCTCGTCACTGGTCTTGTTAGGGCTGTTGCTAGGACGTCGCGATGCGTCGGACAACGCTTCAGCGCCGCCTGCCGTATATCGCGATATCCACTTGTCGACCGTCGGGCGGCTGATGTTGTACCGATGAGCAAGCTGACTCTTGGTGTAATCACCGGAAAGCCATTCGCCGATCAATCTGACTCGTTGATCCATGGGGGACTCTTGATTCCAGGGCATGATCAGATACCTCCTGATCATGCGTATTAGCCTGTAAACCATGTCCCCGGTTTNATGAGCAAGCTGACTCTTGGTGTAATCACCGGAAAGCCATTCGCCGATCAATCTGACTCGTTGATCCATGGGGGACTCTTGATTCCAGGGCATGATCAGATACCTCCTGATCATGCGTATTAGCCTGTAAACCATGTCCCCGGTTTGGAATGTAAACGATGTCTCCGGTTTGTACCGCGGGCAAGCCCGCTCCCACAGGGACCGCACCGCACTCGAAGGTTGTGCAGTCCCTGTGGGAGCGGGCTTGCCCGCGAATAGGCCCGGTCAGACAATAAACATATCAGCCCATTTCGGCCCTAAGCAGCTCGATCCGCTGGTCCTTCTCTACCCACAGCTGGTTCACCCAGGCCTGTACGGTCTGGCGGAAAACCGGGTCATTCTCGTAATCCCCCGCCCACAACGCCGGGTCCAGCTCTCGCACCTGAATGTCGATAATCACCCGGCTAATGCTGCCATTGAGCAGCGCCCAAAACCCCGGTGCCTGGTTGCCGGGGTACACGATGGTCACGTCCAGCAAGGCATCCAGCTGCTCGCCCAATGCCGCCAGCACGAACGCCACGCCGCCCGCCTTGGGCTTGAGCAGGTAGCGATACGGCGACTGCTGTTCCTGGCGCTTGGCTTCGGTAAAGCGGGTGCCCTCCAGGTAGTTCACCACGGTCACCGGCTGGCGCTTGAACAGCTCGCAGGCCGCCTTGGTGATTTCCAGGTCCTTGCCCTTTAACTCCGGGTGTTTCTCCAGAAACGCCTTGCTGTAGCGCTTCATGAACGGGTAATCCAGCCCCCACCAGGCCAGGCCCAGCAGCGGTACCCAGATCAATTCCTTCTTGAGGAAGAACTTGAAGAACGGCGTACGTCGGTTGAGGCTTTCGATCAACGCCGGGATATCGACCCAGGTCTGGTGGTTGCTCACGGCCAGGTAGGAGGTGTCCTTGCGCAGGTTCTCTACGCCGCGGATGTCCCACTTTGTGGGAATGCACAGGGCGAAGATGGCCTTGTCGATTTCCGACCAGGTTTCAGCCACCCACATCACCGCCCACGAGGCATAGTCGCGACCACGGCCCGGCAACACCAGCTTCAGCAGGGCGAAGACCAGCAGTGGGCAGATCAACACCACAGTGTTGAGCAGCAGCAGGAGGGTGGTGAAGATGCCGGTCAGCAGGCGACGCATAAAGAAACTCGTGTTGTGGGAAATAAACAGTGGGCAATGATAAGCAGGGCCGCTGCCTACGCCAAATGTCCAATGGCCGCTGGTGGGGACAAATGTTTCACAACATGTTGGTTACGCTTGTGACAGCGAACCTATCCTGCCCGTGCAGTCTAAGCACTGACCCCTCTCAAGGAAGCCTGCCTGTGAAACCTCTGCTTGCCCTGTTGTCGCTGTTGGCACTGCCGGTAATGGCCGCCGAGCCCACGATCTACGGCCGTTACGAGAACATCGCCCTGCCCGAGCTTGGCGAAACCCTGAAAGCCAAGATGGACACCGGTGCCTTTACCGCGTCGCTGTCGGCCAAGGACATCGAGCTGTTCAACCGCGATGGCGAGGAGTGGGTACGCTTCCGCCTGGCGACCAAGGACTCGGACGGCAAGGTGTACGAGCACAAGGTCTCGCGCATCAGCAAGATCAAGGGCCGTGCCGATGAAGAGGAAGAGGGCGATGCGCCGGAAATCTCCAAGCGCCCGGTGGTGGACCTGGAGTTGTGCCTGGGTGACGTGAAACGCACCGTGGAAGTGAACCTGGTGGACCGCAGCAGCTTCAATTACCCGCTGCTGGTGGGCTCCAAGGCGCTGCGCGAGTTCAAGGCCGCAGTCAACCCGGCCAAGAAGTTTACCGCTGGCAAGCCTGACTGCTGACTCAAGTCGCCTGTTCCGGCCCTTTCGCGGGCACGCCCGCTCCCACAGGGATAGCGCTGCTCTCAAAGGCAGCACAGTACTTGTGGGAGCTGGCTTGCCTGCGATGGGCCGCAAAGCGGCCCCACGATCTCAGCGTTGATGCAGATGTTGCCGGAGCCGCTCTGCGGCCCTTTCGCGACACAAGGCCGCTCCTACACAATAGTGCGTCGCCATCGACATTTGCACAGGCCGCGCATCATGCCCCATATCCTCATCGTCGAAGACGAAGCCGCCATCGCCGACACCCTGGTCTACGCCCTGCAGGCCGACGGCCACAGCACCGAATGGGTGACCCTGGGCAGCGCCGCCCTCGAACAGCAGCGCCAGCGCCCGGCCGACCTGATCATCCTCGACATCGGCCTGCCCGACATCAGTGGCTTCGAAACCTGCCGCCAATTGCGCCGTTTCACCGAAGTACCGGTGATGTTCCTCAGCGCCCGCGACGGTGAAATCGACCGCGTGGTGGGCCTGGAAATCGGTGCCGACGACTACGTGGTCAAACCCTTCAGCCCGCGTGAAGTGGCTGCCCGGGTGCGGGCGATCCTCAAGCGCATGGCCCCCAGGGCTGAGCCTGCTACCGATGCGGCATTGTTCCAGCTCGACACCCTGCGCATGCAGATCACCTACCGCGGCCAGCCACTTACGCTGACCCGCCACGAATTCCGCTTGCTGCAATCCCTGCTGGAGCAACCGCAGCGGGTGTTCAGCCGCGAACAACTGCTAGACGCCCTTGGCGTGGCCTCCGACGTGGGCTACGAGCGCACCATCGACAGCCATATCAAAAGCCTGCGCGCCAAGCTGCGCCTGGTAGCGGGTGAGGCCGAACCGATCCAGACCCACCGCGGCCTTGGCTACAGCTACAGCCCGGACCATGCCTGATGCGCCTGGGCATCCGGATCTTCCTGGTGTACTTCCTGTTCGTCGGCCTGGCGGGCTACTTTCTGCTCAACACGGTACGTGAACAGATCCGCCCGGTGGTGCGCCAGTCTTCCGAAGAAACACTGGTAGACACCGCCAACCTGCTGGCCGAGATCCTGCGCGAGGACGTCAAGGCCGGCACCTTGAACCAGAGCCGCCTGCCGGAGGTACTCAAGGCCTACGGGTCGCGCAGCCCGGGTGCGCAGATCTGGGGCCTGGCCAAGAACCAGGTCAGCCACCGCATCTATGTGACTGATGCCAAGGGCACCGTGCTGCTGGACTCCAGCGGTGAGGCCCTGGGCAAGGATTACTCGCAGTGGAACGACGTGCTGCTGACCCTGCGTGGCCAGTACGGCGCCCGCTCCACCCGCAGCGACCCCAATGATGAAAGCACCTCGGTGATGCACGTTGGCGCACCGATCATCGACGACGGCAAGATCATCGGCGTGGTCACCGTGGCCAAACCCAACAGCTCGCTGCAGCCGTACATCGACCGTTCCGAGCAACGCCTGCTCACGCTGGGCCTGGGGCTGATAGGCCTCGGCTTGCTGATCGGCGCGGCGTTGTCGTGGTGGCTGGCGCGCTCGCTGCGCCGGCTAGCTCGCTATGCCCAGGCGGTCAGCGAGGGCGAGCGTGCCGCGTTGCCGCACTACAAGGGTGGCGAGCTGGCGCACCTGGCCCAGGCGGTGGAGCGCATGCGCACCCAGCTGGAGGGCAAGGCCTATGTCGAGCGCTATGTGCATACCCTGACGCACGAACTGAAAAGCCCGCTGGCGGCCATTCGTGGGGCTTGCGAGCTGCTGCAGGACGAGGGCATGCCCGCCGACCAGCGCGCGCGGTTTGCCGGCAATATCGAGCGCGAGAGCGAGCGCTTGCAGCAGATGGTCGAGCGCCTGCTCAACCTGGCCAGGGTCGAGCAGATGCAGGCGCTGGAGGATGAACAGCAGGTGGCGCTGGCGGCGCTGGTGGACGAGTTGCTGCTGGCCCATGTTGCGCGCATCGAAAGCGCCCGTTTGCATGCGCGTCAGCGGGTACCCGCCGGTTTGCGTTTGTTGTGTGACCCGTTCCTGATGCGCCAAGCGCTGGCCAACCTGCTGGATAACGCACTGGATTTCACCCCCGAGGGTGGCGCGCTGTTGTTTGACCTGGAGCGCGATGGCGAGCGGGTGGCGTTGAGCCTGTTCAACCAGGGGCAGGCGATACCGGCGTATGCCATTGGGCGGGTCAGCGAGCGGTTTTACTCGCTGCCGCGGCCGGGGAGCGGGCGCAAGAGCACCGGGCTGGGGCTGAATTTTGTGGCCGAGGTGATGCAGCTGCATGGCGGGGCGTTGGCGGTGGATAATGTTGATGGCGGGGTGCGGGTGCGGTTGTGGTTGCCGGTGCGGCGTATCAGCTGAGATTGCTGGGGCCGCTGCGCGCCCCATCGCGACACGAGGCCGCTCCTACAGGGGCCGCGCAAGGTTTGAACATCGCGCGGCCGCGAAAACACACAATCTCCACACAAGCTCCCCAAGGCCTCCACGCAAGGCGCAGACACTGCGCCCACTGCCACAGGAGGCCCCATGAACAAGACCCTCGGTTACAAGCTCGGCATGATCGCCGTGCTCATCTTGCTGCTGCTCGTCCCGCTGCTGCTGATCAACGGCCTGATCGATGAACGCCAGGCCCTGCGCGACAACGTACTGCGCGACATCGCCCAGAGTGCCAGCTTCGACCAGCAACTCAGCGGCCCGCTGCTGGTGGTGCCATACCGCAAGTACCAGCGCCGCTGGATCGAAAAGGACGGCGAGCGCACCCAGGAAACCAGCACCATTGCCGGTCACCTGTACTTCTTGCCGGAAACCTTCGACGCCGACCTGGGTGTGGACACCGAACTGCGTGCCCGCGGCATCTACCAGGCCCGGCTGTTCCACGCCAAGGGTCGCGTCAGTGGCCGCTTCAAGCTCCCGGAGCGTTGGGGCATCGACAAGGACTTCGACGACTACCGTTTCGACAAACCCTTCCTGGTGGTGGGCATCAGCGATATCCGCGGCATCGAGAATGGCCTGGAACTGAGCATCGACGAGCAGAAGCTGCCGTTCGAGGCCGGCACCCAGCTCGACTGGATGCGCGGTGGCGTGCATGCCAGCCTGCCGGGGTTGGACGGCCTGCAAGCACGGGAATTCAGCTACGGTTTCGACCTTGCATTGCAAGGCACCGGGCAATTGCACATCGTGCCGGTGGGCCGCACCAGCAGCGTGGCCATGCGCGCCAACTGGCCGCACCCGAGCTTCGTCGGCAGCTACCTGCCCAACCGCCGCGACATTGATGCCCAGGGCTTCAGCGCCCACTGGCAGACGTCGTTCTTCGCCACCAACCTTGAAGATGCCCTGCGCCAATGCGCCACCGCCGGCCAGTGCGAAGACTTCAGCGAGCGCAGCTTTGGCGTGAGCTTTGTCGACCCGGTGGACCAGTACCTGAAGAGTGAGCGGGCGATCAAATACGCGTTGCTGTTCATCGCGCTGACCTTTGCCGGCTTCTTCCTGTTCGAGGTGCTGAAAAACCTGAGTGTGCACCCGGTGCAGTACATCCTGGTCGGCGTGGCGCTGGCGTTCTTCTATCTGTTGTTGCTGTCGTTGTCCGAGCACATCGGCTTTGGCCTGGCGTATGGGCTGTCGGCGTCGGCGTGTGTGCTGCTGATCGGCTTCTACCTCAGCCATGTGTTGCGCAGCCTGGGCCGAGGGGTGGGTTTTGCGGCGGGGTTGGCGGCGCTGTATGCGCTGCTCTACGGGCTGTTGAGTGCCGAAGACTATGCACTGCTGATGGGGTCGCTGCTGTGCTTTGGCTTGCTGGGGGTGTTCATGGTGCTGACCCGGCGGCTGGACTGGGCGCGAGTGGGGAGGTCGGCATGAGGGAGGACAGAGAAATCGGGCGGTGGTTGGCCTTCAGGATTGGGCATCTGTTTCCTGCAATACCGAGGTGAAGCTTTCGCGGGCACGCCCGCTCCCACAGGTACGGCGCACTCTACCTGTGGGAGCGGGCGTGCCCGCGAAGAGGCCCTGTCAGGCCACTGGAGATGTGGCGACCATCGACGGCCGCTTGGCCACCTCGGCGTACCACGCCGCCAACCCAGGCTGGCGCTCACGCCAGCCAAATTCGGGCTGACGCAAATCCAGATACCCCAGCGCACAGGCCACGCCAATCGCCGCCAGGTCGAAGCCGGACATCAGCTCGGGCAGGTGCTCCTGCTCCAGGTTGGCCAGGCTGCGGCGGATCTTGTCGCCCTGCGCCTGCAACCAGCCGTCCCAGCGCTTGTCTTCTGGCCGCAGGAAGCTCTCGTAGCGCGACGACACCGCCGCATCCATGATTGCATCGGCCTGCGACACCAGTGTCAGGCGCCGCCAGCGTGCCGAGCCTTCGCGGGGCAGTAGCGGCAGGCCGACGTGTTGCTGGTCGAGGTATTCGCAGATCACCCGGCTGTCATGCAGCACGGTGCCGTCGTCCAGGCGCAGGGCCGGGATCTTGCCGATCGGGTTGTCCTGGTTGAGCTGCGGGTCGCCGCTCACCGGGCTGATGTTGACCGGTTGCAGCGTCACGCGCTCAAGCTGGGCGGTTTCGTGCAGCACCACCATGACCTTGCGCACGAAAGGCGACAATGGCGAGTGGAACAGGGTCATCGTGGCCATGGTTCAGTTGCCCTGCAGGCTGGGTGGCAGGCATACACCGGTGCCGCCGATGCCGCAGTAGCCTTGCGGGTTCTTGGCCAGGTACTGCTGGTGGTAGGCCTCGGCGAAGTACACGGTCGGTGCCTGGTCGATTTCGGTGGTGATTTCACCGAAGCCGGCCTTGTTCAGTTCGGCCTGGAAGGCGTCGCGGCTGGCCTTGGCCTGCTCCAGCTGTTCAGGGCTGGTGCAGTAGATGGCCGAGCGGTACTGGGTGCCGACGTCGTTCCCCTGGCGCATGCCCTGGGTCGGGTTGTGCAGTTCCCAGAACATCGCCAGCAGCTCGCGGTAGCTGACCTTGTCCTTGTCGAACACTACCAGCACTACTTCGGTGTGGCCGGTCAGGCCCGAGCAGACTTCTTCGTAGGTAGGGTGGGGGGTGATGCCGCCGGCGTAGCCGACCACGGTGCTGACCACACCTTCACGCTGCCAGAAGCGCCGCTCCGCGCCCCAGAAGCAACCCAGGCCGAAGATGGCGAAGTCGATGGCGCCTTCGAAGAAGGGGCCCAGCAGCGGGGTGCCTTCGAACACGTAGTGGAATTCGGGCAGGCTCATTGGCGTTTCGCGGCCAGGCAGGGCCTGTTCCGCGGTTGGCAGGACGTTTTTGTTCACCAGGATTTCCGAACGCAGGACCATGGCCGTTCCTCTGTGTTTATTCAGTTGGATAGGTGTTGGGGCATTCGCGGGCATGCCCGCTCCCACAGGATCACCACAGGGTTTTAATGCTGTGATGGGCTCATGGGAGCCACGGGATTGTCACAGGATCTGAATGTTACAGAATACCTGTGGGAGCGGGCGTGCCCGCGAAAGGGCCCGAATGGTTTCCATAGTGCCCGAGGTCAGGCCACTGGTCCACGCGGATAGCGCTTCAGCCGCTCAGCCAGCTCGCGCCCCGGAATCGGCCGGTCGAACAGGTAGCCCTGCCCAACGTCGCAGCGGTGTCGGCGCAGGAACGCCAGCTGCTCCGGGGTCTCGATACCCTCGGCCACGACCTTGAGCTTGAGGTTGTGGGCCATGGCCACCACCGCCGAGGTGATCTCCATGTCGTCCTGGTTGTCGGGGATTTCGTTGATGAAGCTGCGGTCGATCTTGAGGATGTCGATCGGAAACTTCTTCAGGTAGCTGAGCGACGAATAACCGGTGCCAAAGTCGTCCATGGCCAGGGTCAGGCCCAGGGCCTTCAGCTCGTCCAGCTGGCGGTGGGTGTCTTCGCTGGCTTCCAGCAGCAGGCCTTCGGTCAGCTCCAGCTCCAGCAAGTGCGGGGGCAGGGCTTCTTCCTTGAGGATGCTGCTGATCGACGCCACCAGGTCCGGGTCGGAGAACTGCTTGGGCGACAGGTTGATGGCCACGTGCAGGTTGCCCAGGCCGGCCTCGCGCAGTTCCTGGCTCATGCGGCACGACTGGCGTACCACCCACTTGCCGATGGGGATGATCAGGCCGGTTTCTTCTGCCACGCTGATGAACTGGTCCGGGCGGATCATGCCGCGCTCGGGGTGGTTCCAGCGCAGCAATGCTTCCAGCCCCAGCAGGCGGCCGCTGCGCAGGCAGATCTTGGGCTGGTAGAACACTTCCAGCTCGTTCTGGGTCAGGGCGCGGCGCAGGTTGTTCTCGACGAACAGCTTGTAGCTGGCCTCGGCGTTGAGCACCTCGGTAAACACCTGTACCTGGTGCTTGCCGTTGGCCTTGGCCTTGTGCAGCGCAAGGCCTGCGTTTTTCATCAGGCTGGCCGGGTCGGTGCCATGCAGCGGCGCGCAGGCCAGGCCTACCGAGGCGGTGACATTGATCAGCTGGTTGTCGACGAACATCGGTTTGTCGAGGGTGCGCAGCAATTGCTGGGCAACCCCTTGGCCCTCTTCAAGGCCGGTTTCGTCCAGCAGCACGGCAAACTCGTTGCTGGCGAAGCGCGCCAGGATGCCGCCGGTGTGCAGGCTGTTGCGCAGGCGCCGGGCCAGGCTGATCAGCAGCTTGTCGCCGGTCTGGTGGCCGAGGCTGTCGTTGATGCGTTTGAAGTTGTCGATGTCCACCAGCAGCAGGCACATCGAGCCTTCGCCATCACGGGCGAAGCGCTCGTCCAGGCTGCGGATGAACGCCGGGCGGTTGCCCAGGTTGGTCAGGTTGTCGGTGTAGGCCAGCCGCTCGATGCGCTGCTGGGCCAGCTTGGTCTGGGTGACGTCTTCGTAGATGCCGATGTAATGGGTCAGCTCACGGTTGTCGCCGTACACCTTGGAAATCGACAGCTGGCCCCAGTAGGGCTCCAGGTTCTTGCGCCGGCTCTTGAACTCGCCCTGCCAGCTATTGCCCATGGCCAGGCTGGAGGGCGAGTCGAACAGCAGTTCGCTCAGGTTTTCCAGTGCCGGCAGCTCGCCCAGCTGGCGGCCCTGCACTTCGTCGGTGCTGTACTGGGTGATGGCGGTGAAGCTTGGGTTGACGTACTCCACCCGGCCATCACGGTTTACCAGCAGGAAGGCACTGGCGCTTTGCTCCACCGCACGCTGGAACAGGTGCAGTGCGCTGGCCGCAGCGCGCCGGTTGTGGTTGGTGATGACCTGGGCGAACTGGTCGGCCAGCTCGCCGGCAAAGGCGATCTCGTCCGATTGCCAGGCCCGTGGCTGGCCGCTCTGCTCCAGGCACAGCACGCCGACCACCTGGCCATCGACGCGGATACTGGCATCGAGCATGGCCTTGTTTTCCGGGCGCAGGCTTTGTGTCAGGGCGCGGGTGCGCGGGTCGTGGCCGGCGTTGTGGGCGTCGATGGCGCGGCTGGCGTGCAGCGCCTCCAGGTAGTCGGGGAAGCGGCTGGCATCGATGGCCTCGGGCTGGCGATGCTCCTGCGCGTCGCGGTACCAGGCGGTGATCGGTTCCAGGCGCTGGTCGTCCAGGTGCCAGATGCTGGCGCTGTCGACCTTGTAGATTTCGCAGGCGCTCTGGGTGATCAGCTGGGCGGCTTCCAGCAGGGAGTTCTCGGCGCTGTAGCGCTGGCGGGCCAGGCGCAGGATCAGGTCCTGCTGACCGCGTACCCGCTCCAGGTGTTCCAGTTGTTCCTGCTGGGCGCGCTGGTTCAGTTGCAGGGCCAGTTGCAGGCGGTTGTTGCGCGACTCCAGGTCGCTGGCACTCTCGCCTGCGTCGTCGGGCTGGTCGTCGAGCACGCTCAGGTAACCGCGCAACAGCTGGCGGTTGTGCTGCTTGTAGGCTTCACCGGTTTCCAGCAAGCGCAGCGAGGTGACTGGCGTGTGCAGGGAGTAGCGCACGCGGTAGTAGCCGCGCTGGGCCAGTTGCCGCTGGATCTCGTCGTGCAGCCGGTAGCGGGCCTCGGGCTCCATCAGGCTGGCGTAGGGCGCGTCCACCAGGGCACACAGGTCGGCGGCGTGCAGGCCAAACTGGCGCTCGCAGGCCGGGTCCAGGTAGAGCATGGACCAGGTGGCTTCGTTGAGCCTTTCGAAACGCAGCATACCGAGCCGCGAGGGCACGGGTAACGGCGTGACGACCTCGGCCGCCACACGGCTGGCGGCATCGGGTTGGCTTTTCATCGAAGACTCGCTTGAAGAGGGAACGCAGCCTGGCGGCGACGGTGGATCTGGCAAGGTTGCATCATGTCCCGAGGGCTGGCAAGCGGCCATGCGTGATGCTGTGGAAGGGTTATCGGCTGTTTGGCTGGAATCTGTAGTTCGGCAGGGGAATTTGGGGCCGCTTTGCGGCCCATTCGCGACGCAAGGCCGCTCCCACAGGCGATCGCGGTACCCTGTGGGAGCGGCCTTGTGTCGCGATGGAGGGCGAAGCCCTCCCAAGATATCCAGACAAAAAAAGCCCCGCCAATTGACGGGGTTGAGGTACGAGCGTGGCAGCTCGAAAAGGGTACTGCCCCTCGCAAGGAGGGGCAGCGGGCTGCTTTACAGCAGCATGGTGCGGATATCGCCCAGCACGTCGCCCAGGCGCTTGGTGAAGCGCGCGGCGGCAGCGCCGTTGATCACACGGTGATCGTAGGACAGCGACAGCGGCAGCATCAGCTTCGGCTGGAAGGCCTTGCCATCCCACACGGGCTGCATGGTCGCCTTGGAGACGCCCAGGATAGCCACTTCCGGCGCGTTGACGATCGGCGTGAAGCCGGTGCCGCCAATGTGGCCGAGGCTGGAGATGGTGAAGCAGGCACCTTGCATGTCGTCGGCCGACAGCTTTTTGGTGCGCGCCTTCTCGGCCAGTGCAGCGGCTTCGGCAGCCAGTTGCAGCAGGCTCTTCTGGTCGACGTTCTTGATCACAGGGACCAGCAGGCCGTCCGGGGTGTCCACGGCGAAGCCGATGTTCACGTACTTCTTGCGGATGATGGCCTTGCCGCTTGGCGCCAGCGAGCTGTTGAAGTCCGGCATTTCCTTGAGCAGGAAGGCGCTGGCCTTGAGCAGCAGTGGCAGCACGGTCAGCTTCACGCCGGCTTTCTCGGC
Source organism: Pseudomonas putida W15Oct28 (assembly GCF_000708715.2). Lineage (GTDB taxonomy): Bacteria > Pseudomonadota > Gammaproteobacteria > Pseudomonadales > Pseudomonadaceae > Aquipseudomonas > Aquipseudomonas putida_R. The sequence continues at coordinate 74,675 of NZ_JENB01000045.1, forward strand.
CACGGCCTTCTGCGCAACGCGGAAGGCTTCCAGCTCGGTGATGTCGGCGGAGTCGAACTGGGTCACGTGTGGCACGTTCAGCCAGCTGCGGTGCAGGTTGGCGGCACCGACCTGCATCAGGCGGGTCAGGGCCACTTCTTCCACTTCACCGAACTTGCTGAAGTCCACTACCGGGATCGGCGGGATGCCAGCGCCACCGGTTGCACCGGCGGCTGCCGGAGCTTCCTTGGCCTTTTGCATCATCGCCTTGACGTAAACCTGCACGTCTTCCTTCAGGATGCGGCCGTGCGGGCCGGTGGCAGCGACAGCGCCCAGCTCGACACCGAATTCACGGGCCAGCTGACGAACGGCCGGGCCTGCGTGAACCTTGGCGTTGTTGCCTGCAGCCGGTGCGGTAGCAGCCGGAGCAGGGGCAGCAGCCGGGGCGGCAGCGGCAGGTGCGGCTGCCGGGGCAGCTTCAGCCTTGGCCGGTGCAGCAGCGGCCGGAGCCGGAGCAGCAGCCGGGGCAGCGCCCGCCACTTTCAGCTTGAAGATCAGGTCGCCAGTGCCGACTTCGTCTTCCAGCTTGCACAGTACTTCTTCGACCACGCCAGCGGATGGCGACGGGATCTCCATGGAAGCCTTGTCGGACTCCAGGGTGATCAGCGACTGGTCGGCTTCGACGGTGTCGCCGACCTTGACCAGCACTTCGATGATCTTGGCCTTGCCCGACGAGCCGATGTCCGGCACGTGGATGTCCTGCACGCTGGCAGCAGCCGGGGCTGCGGCAGGCGCAGGCGCGGCTTCGGCGGCAGGCGCTGGAGCAGCTGCCGGGGCAGCGGCCGCGGCCGGAGCCTCAGGCGCCGCAGCAGCGGCACCCTCGACTTCCAGCACCAGCAGCTCGTCGCCTTCTTTCAGGCGGTCGCCCAGCTTGACCTTCAGTTCCTTGACGATACCGGCCTTGGGGGCCGGGATCTCCATGGAGGCCTTGTCGGACTCCAGGGTCAGCAGGCTCTGGTCAGCCTCGATACGGTCACCGACCTTGACGAACAGCTCGATGATTTCACCTTCACCGCTGCCGATGTCAGGTACGCGAATGAGTTCGCTCACTTAAAAATACTCCTCAGCAGTCCAGTGGGTTGCGCTTGTCCGGGTCGATACCGAACTTGACGATGGCGTCAGCCACAACCTTGGGTTCGATCTCGCCACGGTCAGCCAGGGCTTCCAGGGCAGCCAGTACCACGAAGTGGCGGTCGACTTCAAAGAAGTGACGCAGCTTCTTGCGGCTGTCGCTGCGACCGTAACCGTCGGTACCCAGGACTTTGAACTCTTTGCTCGGCACCCACTGGCGAATCTGCTCGGCGAACAGCTTCATGTAGTCGGTAGAGGCGATGACCGGGCCCTTGCGGCCGGCCAGGCATTCTTCGACGTAAGTCTGCTGTGGCTTCTGGCCAGGCTTCAGGCGGTTGGCGCGCTCAACGGCCAGGCCGTCGCGACGCAGTTCGTTGAAGCTGGTGACGCTCCACACGTCGGCACCGACGTTGAACTCTTCACGCAAGATCTTCGCGGCTTCGCGGACTTCGCGCAGGATGGTGCCGGAGCCCATCAGCTGTACGTGGTGCGCGGCTTCGCGGGTGTCTTCTTCCAGCAGGTACATGCCCTTGATGATGCCTTCCTCGACACCGGCCGGCATGGCTGGCTGCTGGTAGGATTCGTTCATCACGGTGATGTAGTAGAAGATGTCCTGTTGCTCTTCGGTCATCTTCTTCATGCCGTCCTGGATGATCACCGCCAGCTCGTAGCCGTAGGTAGGATCGAAGGTGCGGCAGTTCGGGATGGTGCCCGCCATCAGGTGGCTGTGACCGTCTTCGTGCTGCAGGCCTTCACCGTTCAGGGTGGTACGGCCGGCGGTACCGCCGATCAGGAAGCCACGGGTGCGGCTGTCGCCAGCGGCCCAGGCCAGGTCGCCAATGCGCTGGAAGCCGAACATCGAGTAGAAGATGTAGAACGGCAGCATCGGCTGGTTGTGGCAGCTGTACGAGGTACCGGCAGCGATGAACGACGACATGGCGCCGGCTTCGTTGATGCCTTCCTCGAGGATCTGGCCCTTCTTGTCTTCGCGGTAGAACATCACCTGGTCTTTATCGACTGGCTCGTAGAGCTGGCCGACCGACGAGTAGATGCCCAGCTGGCGGAACATGCCTTCCATACCGAAGGTACGGGCTTCGTCCGGGATGATCGGAACGATGCGCTGGCCGATTTCCTTGTCCTTGACCAGCTGCGCCAGAATACGCACGAAGGCCATGGTGGTGGAGATTTCGCGGTCGCCCGAGCCGTCCAGGATCGCTTTCAGCGTTTCCAGGGATGGGGTCGGTACGCTGAAGCTCTTGGCACGGCGCTGAGGTACGAAGCCACCCAGGGCTGCGCGGCGCTCGGCCAGGTACTTGGCTTCGGCAGAACCTTCTTCCGGCTTGAAGAACGGCAGGTTCTCCAGGTCGGCATCCTTGACCGGGATGTCGAAGCGGTCACGGAAGTGACGCAGGCTGTCGACGTCGACCTTCTTGGTGTTGTGCGCGGTGTTCTTGGCTTCGCCAGCACCGGTGCCGTAACCCTTGATGGTCTTGGCCAGGATGACGGTAGGCTGCTCTTTGTGGTTCACAGCCTGGTGGTACGCCGCGTAGACCTTGTACGGGTCGTGGCCGCCACGGTTGAGCTTCCAGATCTCGTCGTCGGACAGGTCTTCGACCATGGCCTTGAGTTCTGGAGTGTTGAAGAAGTTCTCACGAACGTACGCGCCGTCTTTGGCTTTGTAGTTCTGGTACTCGCCGTCGATGACTTCGTCCATGCGGCGCTGCAGGGCACCGTTGGTGTCCTTGGCCAGCAGTGGGTCCCAGAAACGGCCCCAGACCACTTTGTTGACGTTCCAGCCACCGCCACGGAACACGCCTTCGAGTTCCTGGATGATCTTGCCGTTGCCGCGAACCGGGCCGTCGAGGCGCTGCAGGTTGCAGTTGATGACGAAGATCAGGTTGTCCAGCTTCTCGCGGCCGGCCAGGGCGATTGCGCCCAGGGATTCCGGCTCGTCGCACTCGCCGTCGCCCATGAAGCACCAGACCTTCTGCTTGCCGGCCGGGATGAAGCCACGGGCTTCCAGGTACTTCATGAAGCGGGCCTGGTAGATAGCCTGGATCGGGCCCAGACCCATCGATACGGTCGGGAACTGCCAGAAGTCAGGCATCAACCATGGGTGCGGGTACGAAGACAGGCCTTTGCCGTCCACTTCCTGACGGAAGTTGTTCATCTGGTCTTCGTTGATGCGGCCTTCCATGAAGGCGCGAGCGTAGACGCCCGGCGAAGCGTGGCCCTGGAAGAAGATCAGGTCGCCACCGTGTTCTTCGGTCGGGGCCTGGAAGAAGTAGTTGAAGCCGATGTCGTACAGGGTGGCGCTGGAGGCGAAGCTGGAGATGTGTCCGCCCAGGTCCGAGTCTTTCAGGTTGGTGCGCATGACCATGGCCAGGGCGTTCCAACGCACCATCGAGCGAATGCGGCGTTCCATGAACAGGTCGCCAGGCATGCGTGCTTCGTGGGTGACAGGGATGGTGTTGCGGTATGGCGTGGTGATCGCATACGGCAGCTGGGAGCCACTGCGGGTGGCCAGCTCGCCCATACGGGTCATCAGGTAATGAGCGCGGTCTTCGCCTTCTTTGTCGAGGACCGACTCCAGGGCATCCAGCCATTCCTGGGTTTCGATTGGATCGAGGTCTTGCATGGCTTGCTCCAGGGCGGAAAGGCAACCAGAATCGATTGCCTGAAGTTGCGACTGGCCTTATGGGCAGACGTCGTGAATTCTTGGATTACCGGGGTGTCTTCCGGCGCCGTGTAGTTTTACTACATTTGCTTGCGCATTTCATGCTTTTACACGACATGAGTAGTAGTAAAACTACATTTCTGCGACGTTTGGTCGCACCTTGGCTTGTGAGGAAAAACGTTCATGGTGGTTGGCATTGTGACGCGAACGGGTGCTTCTTGATGTTTGTTGCCAAGTTTTCGTTTTTTTCAGCTATTTCCAACTTTTGTATGACAGTCCAACCGTGGTCCGGCTTCCCCTTGGCCGCTTTTTCCCTTCTATTTCACGCCGATCAAGGATAGACCATGCGCCTGCCTTTGCCGTCCGATCTGCCCGCCACCCTCCAGCCGCTGGTCGCTCGCAACCAGCAATTCCTCAGCGATGCAGTGGCCACTCACGCCGAACTCGACCTGAATGCCTGGAGCCCGGTGCACCGGCAACAATTCGACCAGGTTGCTGCAGCCAGCGACTTTGTTCTGGGCCTGGCCCAGCGTGAGCCGGCCATGCTGTTCGACCTGCTGGCCAGCGGCGAGTTGGAGCGGCGTTATGCGCCGGGCGAGCTGCGTGGGCAAATTGCTGCGGCCGCCCAGGCGGCGCAGAGCGACGACGAGCTGGCGCGTAACCTGCGCCGCGCGCGCAACCGCCAGCAGCTGCGCATCATCTGGCGCGACATCACCCGTCAGGCGGAGCTTGGCGAAACCTGCCGCGACCTGTCGGACCTTGCCGATGCCGCCATCGACGAAGCCTACCAATGGTTGTACCCGCGCCATTGCCAGCAGTTCGGCACGCCCATCGGCAACCGCAGCGGCCAGCCGCAGCACATGGTGGTGCTGGGCATGGGCAAGCTGGGGGCGGTGGAGCTGAACCTGTCCTCGGACATCGACCTGATCTTCGGCTTCCCCGAGGGTGGCGAAACCGAAGGGGTGAAGCGCTCGCTGGAAAACCAGGAGTTCTTCACCCGCCTTGGCCAGCGCCTGATCAAGGCGCTGGACCCGGTCACCGTCGACGGCTTCGTGTTCCGCGTCGACATGCGCCTGCGCCCTTATGGCTCGGCCGGCGCACTGGTGCTCAGCTTCAATGCCCTGGAGCAGTACTACCAGGACCAGGGCCGCGACTGGGAACGCTACGCCATGATCAAGGCGCGGGTGGTGGCTGGCGACCAGGCCGCCGGGGCGCAGTTGCAGGAGGTGCTGCGGCCGTTCGTGTACCGCCGTTACCTGGACTTTTCTGCGATCGAAGCGCTGCGCACCATGAAGCAGCTGATCCAGCAGGAAGTGCGGCGCAAGGGCATGGCCGACAACATCAAGCTGGGTGCCGGTGGCATCCGCGAGGTGGAGTTCATCGCCCAGGCGTTCCAGCTGATCCACGGCGGGCGCGACCTCAGCCTGCAGCAGCGGCCGTTGCTGAAGGTGCTGGCAACCCTCGAGGGCCAGGGTTATCTGCCGCCAGCGGTGGTCGCCGAGCTGCGCGAGGGCTATGAGTTCCTGCGCTACACCGAGCACGCCATTCAGGCCATCGCCGACCGCCAGACGCAAATGCTGCCGGAAAGCGAGACCGACCAGGCGCGGGTGGCCTATATGCTTGGCTTTGCCGATTGGCAGAGCTTCCACGACCAGTTGATGTACTGGCGTGGCCGTATCGACTGGCACTTCCGCCAGGTGATCGCTGACCCGGATGACGAAGACGGTGAGGGCGAACTGGTGGTGGGCGGCGAATGGTCGCCGCTGTGGGAGCAGGCGCAGGACGAGGAAGCCGCTGGCCGGCAGCTGGAAGAGGCCGGTTTCAAGCAGCCCGTCGAAGCCCTGCGACGGCTGGCCGGGTTGCGCTCCAGCCCACAGCTGCGCTCGATGCAGCGTATCGGCCGTGAGCGCCTGGATGCTTTCATCCCGCGGCTGCTGGCCCAGGCGGTGGAGCATGACAACCCTGACCTGGTACTTGAGCGTGTGTTGCCGCTGGTCGAGGCCGTGGCGCGGCGTTCTGCCTATCTGGTACTGCTGACCGAAAACCCGGGCGCCCTGCGCCGTCTGCTGACGTTGTGCGCCGCCAGCCCGTGGATTGCCGAGCAGATTGCGCTGTACCCGCTGTTGCTCGACGAACTGCTCAATGAAGGCCGCTTGTTCAGCCCGCCACTGGCCCCAGAGCTGGCCAGCGAGTTGCGCGAACGCCTGACGCGCATTCCCGAGGACGACCTGGAGCAGCAGATGGAAGCGCTGCGCCACTTCAAGCTGGCCCACAGCCTGCGTGTGGCCGCATCGGAAATCAGCGGCAACCTGCCGTTGATGAAGGTCAGCGACTACCTGACCTGGCTGGCTGAAGCCATCCTCGACCAGGTGCTGGCCCTGGCCTGGCGCCAGACCGTGGCCCGCCACGGCCAGCCCAAGCGCAGTGACGGCAGCCTGTGCGACCCAGGGTTCATCATCATTGGTTACGGCAAGGTCGGCGGCCTGGAGCTGGGCCATGGCTCGGACCTGGACCTGGTGTTCATCCACGACGGCGACCCGCACGCGGAAACCGACGGCAGCAAGCCCATCGACAGTGCGCAGTTCTTCACCCGCCTGGGCCAGCGCATCATTCACTTGCTGACCGCCCAGACCAACTCGGGCCAGCTGTATGACGTGGACATGCGCCTGCGCCCGTCGGGTGCTTCCGGGTTGCTGGTCAGTTCGCTGGGCGCATTCGAGCGCTACCAGCAGAACGAAGCCTGGACCTGGGAGCATCAGGCCCTGGTGCGGGCCCGCGTGCTGGTGGGTTGCAAGCAGGTGGGCACGGCGTTCGAAGGCGTGCGCGCCAAGGTGCTGGGCCAGGCACGTGACCTGGAAAAACTGCGCACCGAAGTGAGTGAAATGCGCGCCAAGATGCGCGGCAACCTCGGTACCAAGGCCACGGCTGCCGGTACTGCGGCCAACGCCTTCGAGGCCGGTGTGCCGTTCGATATCAAGCAGGATGCCGGCGGTATCGTCGATATCGAATTTATGGTGCAATACGCCGCTTTGGCCTGGTCTCACGACCATCCGGCCATACTCCGATGGACCGATAACATCCGCATTCTGGAAGAGCTGGAGCAGGCGAGCCTGATGCCGGCCAGTGACGCGGTGCTGTTGCGTGAAGTGTACAAGGCGTTCCGCTCGGCCTCGCACCGCCAGGCCCTGCAGAAACAGGCCGGGGTGATCGATGCGACACAGTTTGCCGATGAACGCCGTGAAGTGCGGCGGATCTGGGGTGAATTGGGTTTGACTTGAGATTGCTGGGGCCGCTTTGCGGCCCATTCGCAGCACAAGGCTGCTCCTACAAGGGATCGCGTTCCCCTGTAGGAGCAGCCTTGTGCTGCGAATGGGCTGCAAAGCAGCCCCAAAGGCTCATGCCTCACCACCGGTGGTACACTGTCCGCCACATAGCCTGAATATAAAGAGGGGAGGCCAGGCTGTACCGCAGCCTGTAGCCTCCCCGAGCGTTTCTGGACTAAGCATGAGAATACTGATCATTGGCCCCAGCTGGGTCGGCGACATGGTGATGGCGCAAACCCTGTTCCAGTGCCTGAAACAGCAGCACCCCGACTGCGTGATCGACGTGCTGGCGCCCGAGTGGAGCCGGCCGATCCTGGAGCGTATGCCCGAGGTACGCCAGGCCTTGAGCTTCCCGCTCGGCCACGGCGCACTGGAGCTGGCTACGCGTCGGCGCATCGGCAAATCCCTGGTCGGCCAGTACGACCAGGCCATCCTCCTGCCCAACTCGCTGAAGTCGGCCTTGGTGCCGTTCTTCGCTGGCATCCCCAAGCGTACCGGCTGGCGCGGCGAACTGCGCTTCGGCCTGCTGAACGATGTGCGCAAGCTGGACAAAGCCCGCTACCCGCTGATGATCGAGCGCTTCATGGCCCTGGCCTACGCGCCCGGCACCGAGCTGCCGCAGCCGTACCCGCGCCCCAGCCTGCAGATCGAAGCGCAAAGCCGCGATGCTGCACTGGCCAAGTTCGGCCTGGAGCTGGACCGCCCGGTGCTGGCGCTGTGCCCTGGCGCCGAGTTCGGGGAGGCCAAGCGTTGGCCGGTCGAGCATTACGCTGCCGTGGCCGATGCGATGATCCGCCAGGGCTGGCAGGTGTGGCTGTTCGGCTCGAAGAACGATCACCCGGTCGGTGAGCAGATCCGCGACCGGCTGATCCCGGGTTTCCGTGAAGAATCGTCCAACCTGGCCGGTGAAACCTCGCTGGCCGAGGCCATCGACCTGATGTCCTGTGCCCATGCCGTGGTGTCCAACGACTCCGGCCTGATGCACGTGGCCGCCGCGCTGAACCGCCCGCTGGTGGCGGTGTACGGCTCGACGTCGCCCGGCTTTACCCCGCCGTTGGCCGACCAGGTGGAGGTGGTGCGTACCGGTATCGAGTGCAGCCCATGCTTCGACCGTACCTGCCGCTTCGGCCACTACAATTGCCTGCGCCTGCTGGAACCGGGCAAGGTCATCGCCGCCCTGCACAGCTTGAGCGGGCCGGACCTGATCGATACCGTGGCCGAGGTCGACTAAGTGCGGGTACTGATCATCAAGACCTCGTCGCTGGGTGATGTGATCCACACCCTGCCGGCGCTCACCGATGCCGCCCATGCCATCCCGGGCATCCGTTTCGACTGGGTGGTGGAGGAAGGCTTCGCCGAAATCCCCAGCTGGCACCCTGCGGTCGACCAGGTTATCCCGGTGGCCATCCGCCGCTGGCGCAAGAACCTTTGGCAAACCCTCAAGAGCGGCGAGTGGAAGGCGTTCAAGCAGCGTGTGCGCGAGCGCAAGTACGACCTGGTGATTGACGCCCAGGGCCTGGTCAAGTCGGCTTGGCTGACCCGCTACGTGAAGGCCCCGGTCGCCGGCCTGGACCGCTTCTCGGCCCGCGAAGGCTGGGCCAGCCGCTTCTATGACCGGCGCCTGTCGGTTGCCACCGGCCAGCACGCGGTGGAGCGGGTGCGCCAGCTGTTCGCCATGGCCCTGGCCTACGACTTGCCAGAAGGCATTGGCGACTACGGGCTGGACCTGGAGCGCCTGCAGTTGCCGCCCGCCGCGCCTTACGTGGTGTTTCTGCATGGCACCACCTGGGCGACCAAGCACTGGCCTGAAGCCTACTGGCGCGAGCTGGCCGAGCGCATGGGCCGGCGCAAGCTGGAAGTGCGCCTGCCCTGGGGCAACCCGGCCGAGAAGGCGCGGGCCGAGCGCATTGCACAGGGCTTGAACAACTGCCAGGTGCTCCCCAAATTGAACCTTGCCGGCGTTGCGCGTGTATTGGCGGCGGCAAAGGCCTGTGTGGCGGTCGATACCGGCCTTGGCCACCTGGCAGCGGCACTTGATGTGCCGACCATTTCGCTGTTCGGCCCGACCAACCCGGGCCTGACTGGCGCCTACGGACGGACCCAGATTCACCAGGCCAGTGACTGGCCTTGCGCTCCCTGCCTGCAGAAGAAGTGCACCTACAAACCGAGCGCCGACGACCTGCGCCGGTTCGATCTGAAACGCGAGTGGCCGCTGTGCTTCACTCGCCTGAATCCCGAGCATGTGGCGGGCCGCTTGAGCGCGTTGCTGCTGGCTGAGGATGTCCGTTGATGCAACTGGCTTTCGTGCTTTACAAATATTTCCCCTTCGGCGGGCTGCAGCGCGATTTCATGCGCATTGCCCTGGAATGCCAGAAGCGGGGCCACCAGATTCGTGTGTACACGCTGATCTGGGAGGGTGACATTCCGCCTGGCTTCGAAGTGCTGGTGGCGCCTGTGAAGGCGATTTTCAACCACCGTCGCAACGAGAAACTCAGCGCCTGGATGGCCGCCGACCTGGCCAAGCGCCCGGTCGACCGCCTGATCGGCTTCAACAAGATGCCGGGGCTGGACGTGTACTACGCCGCCGACGGCTGCTTCGAAGACAAGGCGCAGACCCTGCGCGGCGGCTTGTACCGCCGCTGGGGCCGCTACCGGCACTTTGCCGAGTACGAGCGTGCGGTGTTCGCCAAGGACGCCCACACCGAAGTGCTGATGATTTCCGAGGTGCAGCAGCCGCTGTTCATCAAGCATTACGGCACCCCGGTGGAACGCTTCCACCTGCTGCCGCCGGGCATTTCCCAGGATCGCCGTGCGCCGGCCAATGCCGCCGAGATCCGCGCCGAGTTCCGCAAGGAATTCAACCTGAGCGATGACGACCTGTTGCTGGTACAGATTGGCTCGGGCTTCAAGACCAAAGGTGTGGACCGCAGCCTCAAGGCGCTGGCCGCGCTGCCGTCGGCCTTGCGCAAACGCACGAAGCTGATGGTGATCGGCCAGGACGACCCCAAGGTGTTCCAGTTGCAGAGCGCCACCCTCGGCCTGGGTGACCAGGTGCAGTTCCTCAAGGGCCGCAGCGACATCCCGCGCTTCCTGCTGGGTGCCGACCTGCTGATTCACCCGGCGTACAACGAGAACACCGGCACCGTGCTGCTTGAAGCGCTGGTGGCTGGCCTGCCGGTGCTGGTATCCAAGGTGTGCGGTTACGCCCACTACATTGCCGAGGCCGACTGCGGCCTGGTGCTGGACGAGCCATTCGAACAGGACCAGCTCAACGGCTACCTGCAACGCATGCTCGAAGACCCGCAGGCGCGTGCCAGCTGGTCGCGCAACGGCCTGGCGTTTGCTGAAACCGCCGACCTGTACAGCATGCCGCAGCATGCCGCCGATGTGATCCTGGGGCAGGAGCCTGCATGAAGCTGATACTGGCCGAACCGTTCAAGCGCCTGTGGGCTGGGCGCGATGCCTTCGATGCCGTAGAAGCGCTGCAAGGCGAGGTGTATCGCGAGCTGGAAGGGCGTCGCACGCTGCGTACCGTGGTGGAAGGCGAGGGTTTCTTCGTCAAGATCCACCGCGGTATCGGTTGGGGCGAGGTTTTCAAGAACCTGTTCACCGCCAAGCTGCCGGTGCTCGGTGCCGGCCAGGAATGGCGGGCCATCCAGCGTCTGCACGAAGTGGGTGTGCCGACCATGACCGCAGTTGCCTATGGCGAGCGTGGCAGTAACCCGGCCACGCAGCACTCGTTCATCATCACCGAAGAGCTGGCGCCGACCATCAGCCTGGAAGACTTCAGTATCGACTGGGTCAGGCAGCCGCCCGAGCCGCGCCTGAAGCGTGCGCTGATCGCCGAAGTGGCGAAGATGACCGGCGGCATGCACCGCGCCGGGGTCAACCACCGCGACTGCTACATCTGCCATTTCCTGCTGCACACCGACCGCCCGGTGACGGCAGATGACTTCAGGCTGTCGGTCATCGACCTGCACCGCGCCCAGACCCGGGCGACAATCAGCCGCCGCTGGCGTGACAAGGACCTGGCCGCGCTGTACTTCTCGGCGCTGGACATCGGCCTGACCCAGCGCGACAAGCTGCGCTTTTTGCGGGGTTACTTCCAGCGCCCGCTGCGGCAAGTCCTCAAGGACGAAGCGCAGCTGCTCGCCTGGCTGGAGCGCAAGGCGCAGAAACTCTACGACCGCAAGCAACGCTATGGGGATGCGCTCTGATGGCGGGCTGGACACTGGCGCCAGGTTACGAACACCTGGCGGCGGACTTCGGCAGCCTTGATGCGGTCTTCGCCCTGCAAGGCGAACGCCTGACCCGCGACCCGCTCAGCGAGGTGGTGCGCATCGAGCGTGATGGGGTCAACTACTACGTCAAGCGCTACACCGGGGCCGGCAAGCACATGCGCCGCTACCTGGGCCGGCCGCGCATCAAGGCCGAATGGCAGAACCTCAAGCAGTTCGCCAAGTGGGGCATCCCTACCGCCGAAGTGGTGGCCTGGGGCCTGGAGCGCAAGGGCCTGGCCTTTGGTCGCGGTGCCATGATCACCCGCGAGCTGCCGAACACCGAAGACTTGTCGGCGCTGGCCGAGCGCAACGATGCACGCCTGGCCGACCGGGCCTGGGTCGACCACCTCAGCCGTCAGCTGGCGCACCATACCCGGGTCATGCACGAGCACCGCTTTGCGCACAATGACCTGAAGTGGCGCAACCTGCTGGTCGACGACCAGGGCACGCTATTCTTCATCGACTGCCCCACCGGCGACTTCTGGCGCGGCTTCATGTGGCGGCACCGGATGATCAAGGACCTGGCGTGCCTGGACAAAGTGGCCAAATACCACCTGTCGGCCACCCAGCGCCTGCGTTTCTATCTGCAATACCGTGGCCGCGACCGGCTGAATGAGCGCGACAAGAAGCGCATTCGCCAGGTGTTGGGCTTTTTCGAGGGAAGGGAATGACCGATTACCTGGCCAGCGCGGACCTCGCGCTGCTCAAACGCCATGGCCTGGACGACTTCGAGGCGCTGTGGGCACTGCAACTTGAGGCGGTGGATGAACCCAACACCGGCCGTGGCGGCTGGAGCAGCGTGTTCCGCCTGGAACTCGAGGGCAAGGGCTACTACCTCAAGCGCCAGAGCGACTACCTGACCCGCACCTTGCACCGGCCGTTTGGCGAGCCCACCTTCGCCCGCGAATTTCGCAACATCAGCCGCTACCAGAAGCGGCACATTCCGGCCTTGCAGGCGGTGTTCTATGGCGAGCGCAAGGAGGGCGGCAAGCACCGGGCCATCCTGATGACCCGCGCGCTGGACGAGTGGGCCGACCTCGACAGCCTGCTGGCCCAGTGGCCACAGCTGGGCGATGCCGAACGCAATGGCATCCTGCAGGCGTGCGGCCAGCTGGCGCGCACCCTGCACAGCGCCGGCCAGGTGCATGGCTGCTTCTACCCCAAGCACATTTTCCTGCGCCAGCGCCGTGAAGGCTGGGACGCGCAACTGATCGACCTGGAAAAGACCCGGCCATTGCTGTTCGGCATGCGCGACCGCCTCAAGGACCTGGAGCCGCTGCTGCGCCGCGCCCCGGCCTGGAGCGAGGCCGATGTGCGCACCATGCTGGCGACCTACCTGGCGCAGCCGGCTGACAGCACGCTGGTCAACACCTGGTTGCAACGCCTGACGCAACGCCGTCGTGAAAAAGAGGCCCGCTGATGCGTTTGTCTGAACTGAAGGATGCCGGGCGCAGCCCGACGTTGCCCCTGAGCATCACCCTGGCGGATGCCGCCGGCAGCGCCGAGCTGCAACTGCTCAGCCTGCTGCGCGTGTTGCCGGGCCAGCGCTATGTTGGCGCCGGCGTGTGGCGGGGTACCCCGGTGCTGGCCAAGCTGCTGGTGGGCGGTAACGCCGCCCGGCATTTCCAGCGCGAACTGCAAGGTGTGAAGCTGCTGGCCGAGCAAGGCCTGACCACGCCAAAACTGTTGGCCGACGGCCTCAAGGAAGGCGAGGGCGGCTGGCTGCTGTTCGAATTCCTCGACGGCGCCGAAAGCCTGGCCGATGCCTGGGCGGCGGTGGAAAACCTGCCGGTGCTGGCTGACGAACAACACCTGGTGCTGGGCGAAGCGCTGACTGCGGTCGCACACATGCACGCCCAGGGCCTTTGGCAGGAAGACCTGCATCTGGACAACCTGCTGCGCCACGGCGGCAAGCTGTACCTGATCGACGGCGCCGGCATCAAGGCCGAGACGCCCGGCCAACAGCTGTCACGCCCGCGTGTGCTGGAAAACCTCGGGGTGTTCTTCGCCCAGTTGCCAAAGCGGCTGGAGCCGTTCATCGAAGAATTGCTGGTGCATTACCTGCTGGCCAATGCCGAGCACGCACTGCCGCTGGAAGCCTTGCAGAAGCAGGTGGACAAGGTGCGCAACTGGCGGCAAAAGGACTACCTGGAAAAGGCCGGGCGCGAATGCAGCCTGTTCAGCGTGCAGCGCAGCCTCTCGGGCTTGCAGGCGATCCGCCGCAGCGAAGTCGACGCCATGCAGCCGCTGCTGGAGCAGGCCGATGCGCTGATCGACAAGGGCCACCTGTACAAGACCGGTGGCGCCGCCAGTGTGGCGCGCATCGAGGTGAACGGTCGCCAGCTGGTGCTCAAGCGCTACAACATCAAGAACACCGCGCACTGGTTCAAGCGCTTCTGGCGCCCGAGCCGTGCCTGGCATTCGTGGATCGAAGGCCACCGCCTGGAGTTTCTCGACATCGCCACGCCCAAGCCATTGGCGGTGCTGGAGCAACGGGTGATGGGGCTGCGCAGCCGTGCCTACCTGGTGACCGAGTACGTCGATGGCCCGGACCTGACCGCGTGCTTCGCGCCCTTCGTCGAAAACGGCGATGCGCCCGAGGCGCAGGTGGATGCCCTGGTGCATGTGATGCAACAGCTGATTCGCGAACGCATCAGCCATGGCGACTTCAAGGGCCACAACCTGTTCTGGGACAATGGCCAGTGGTCGCTGATCGACCTCGACGCCATGTGCCAGCACGCTACCCAGCTCAGCTTTGCCCCGGCCTACGCCCGTGACCGGGCGCGGCTGTTGCGCAACTGGCCGAGTGGCAGTGCCTTGCACCAGCGGCTGGACCGGTTATTGCCGAAGCTGGGCGACTAGGGCGCCCGGTTCGGGCATTTAGCGGGCCGGCTGTGGCTGATCTGGCAATGCCAGCCAGTCGCTGCTGCGCCCGGCTTGGCGAACGCGTATCAGCCACTGGCTGTTCTCGTGGCGCAGCACCGCCCATGGCACCACACCAGCGTTGCTGGCAACCGCAATCTGCAAGTGATAACGGTCCGGCAGCAAGTGGCCGCGCACAGGTAACTGGCCGCCCTTGAGCGCCAGGTACAGCTGATCGTCAGCCTGGTAGAGCCCCTGTTCGATGTTCAGCGGCGTGCCCGTCAGGGGCGCTTGCAGGTAGCAGTCCTGCAGCAACTGCGTCAGGTCGGGCAGCCCGTCGTACCAATGCACCGGTGAGTCGATTACCCATTGCCCGTCTGCTTTGCGCTTGATCGGCTGCTGCAGGTAGGCATCCGGCTGATCAGGGTCAATGGCCCGCCAGCGGTAGCCGTCGAAGCTGACCTGGTAGTAGCGGTTGTCGTTGTCCTTGACGAAGTACAGCGACAGCCCGCCAAAAGCCATGGTCTGTTCGTACACCCCTTCACCGTAGATCCCGTCTATGCGATAGCGCAGGTTGCTGCTGTCCGGTTGTGCCTGGAAGCGCGCGGGCAACGGCAATGGCGGCTGCTTGGGCATGCCACGCAACGAGCGTCGCAGCAGGCCGGAGCCTACATAACTGATCGCTGCATCATTGAGGTAGCTGAGAGCGTTGTAGGCGTGTCGCATCACCCCTTCGGCATCGTCCTGCCTGAAGGCCTCGGCGCCGTCCCAGATGTCGATGGCCATGCGGCCGATCGACAATGCCATCAGGGCATGGTTGGGCAGCAGCAGGCTGATGAAGTCCACCAGGCGCCAGCTTAGCGCGATGACAGACTGCGCGTTCACTTCCTGGGTGGTCATGCTGTCGGCATCCGCCTGGGCGATCAGCGCCTGGGCCTCGGCCAGGTAGTAGACGAAGAACAGGTCGTCGTCGACCGCAGGGGTTTGCACATGTGTGCCCAGGCGCCCCTTGTCCAGCAGGCGCTGTACCGTGGCAGCGGGAAGCAATGGCAGGCGCTGCGCCACGTACGCTTTCAACCCGGGCCGCTGGCGCAAGGTGCGAAGCAGCTCGCGGGTGGTGCGAAAGCGGCGCCAGGCCCTGCGGTCCGGGGCGTCCGGGGTATACAACACGCATGCCTGGGACTTGTAGGGGGTGCTATTGAGCAGCAGCACGCCCTGCAGGGTATGGCCCATGATGTTCAATTGCCGAACCGTGACCGGGCAGCCCGCTACCGGGGCACGCAAGGCATTGTGCGGCTGGTCCAGCACTGCGCACACCCAGTTGTAGCCATGCTCGAAAGGGTCATCGCCGAAGTGCCCGGCATGGCGCGCCTTGACGGCTTCTGCACGCATGCGCGCCAGGTTTACCCGGCTGTGTGCGGCCTGGCGCCACTTGCCGGCTCTGGAGCTGATGAGCTGGGTATGCAGGTACTTTGCGTAGCTGTCGCCCACGTTCAGTTCGCGGATCATGCTTTTCACATAGTGCGCCGTGAGCCCGGCTGGCATCGCACTCCCCTGGGCATGGACCACGCGCGCGGTAAGCCAGTAGTCGGTGTCGAACCATGGCAGGTTCTTCAGCGCCAGTTGCTCGAGCGTGTTGCGTTCCTCAACCATTTCCACCATCTCATTGCCCACGCGCTGCATGCCGGTATAGGTGACATAGGAGGAGGTGGCGAAGGGATGCATGACAGCGCCGGTACGCCGGGCGCGGACGATACTGACTTCAATGTCGCGAGGGTCTGCGTGGTAGTACAGGTCATGGCTCAGGCGTTCGCGCAGGCGGGCATTGGCCCAGGCCAGCAGGCTGTGGCGTTGCTTGAAATCGTTCAGGCTCAGCACCCCGGGGGCAGCAGCCCGTTCGGCGGTTGCCACCAGCTCCTGCATGGTCTGCATGATATGGCTCAAGCCTTGCGCGGAGGTATTGCGCAGCCAGTTTGGCAGGTTCTTTTCCAGCAACTGCGAGTAGCGTGTTTGCAGAACAGGTTTGGCGCCGACTTCGTGGAGAAGCGCCATGGCCTTGTTCAATCGGGTGTGCTGGTCGGTTGTATCGATGCCCCATAAAGCGGGTTCACTCAACCGCTGGCGCTGGGCTTCGATCACCCAGTCAACCTGAGCCTCCAGCAGGCTGTCGGCATACCAGTCATAGCGCAGGCGTTGTGACCGGCGGGAGCGGTCTGCCTGTTCATCAAGGTACAGGTGCAGCAGTGGCCTGCTCTGGAGAGGGTCTTCCAGGCGTTCGCAGAGCTCTTTGTGCAGTGCGGCAAGGGAATCGAAGGCCTCGATACCCTGTGACAGGCTGCACAGCAAGGCGCTGCCAGCGGAGTCATCAGCGGTGAGCATACGGCCCTCGGCGGTACTGGCAACGATGACCAGTGTGCCTGGCAGGTAACTGCGCCAGTTGGGCCGACTGTCTTCCAGCAGGATGCGGTAGACCTGTGGCCGTTCGGCCAGGGGCAAGTGCCGGCGTTGGGAGGGCAGCGGCTGCTCCAGGCAGGCCCGCAACTGCAGGGCCTGCCCGTTGCCCAAGGTCTGGTCGGCCAGGCGCAACTCGATCTCGGTCAGCATCAACGCCTTGCGCAGTGTCAGCAGCTGCTGCCTGGGTGTGTTGCCTTGCTCATCGGCCGTGGTCCAGAAACTGGCCAGCTCGCCGTGCAGCCAGGTGCGGGTGGCGGGGGTGATGGGCTGTTTGACGTCGAGGGTCGGGAGGCCGGCAAGCAGGTCAGCGATCTGTTGGTCGATCTGTTCCAGCTGTTCGAGGGGGCGCATGGGGCTGATCCTTGGTTGAGGAAAACCCCATGCTTGGCAATACCCGCGGCTGCGGGGTGGTAGCGGGCTAGTTCCGCCGGCGCCAGAACAACCCGCGCAGGCTCAGCAAGGCCGGAAGGCCCAGGCCGGCCCAGGCCAGCACGTCCCAGCCACCGTCACCGAGCAGCGCGGCGAACAGGCCCAGGAAGCCCAGCAGGGCAATCAGCGCTGGCCAGGCGAAGAGGCGCGCAGTGGATTGCGACTTGTGGCTCATGCGCGCGCCTCCCTGGGTTTGCGCTGCTTGCCCCACCACAGGTACAGGCCGCTGCCGAGCACGATGATGGTCAGCACGTCCAGTACGGCCCAGAGGATCTGCATCGGCCGCCCGCCGTAGTCGCCAAAATGCAGCGGCTGCGACAGGCCCATCGCGTCCATGTACCAGGGGCGGTGGCCTACCGCTGTCACTGCCAGGGTGCGGGCGTCGATCAGCACCGGCGTGAACAGGTGCGACGTCAGATGGGTGGAGCCGTTCATGAACACCGCGTAGTGGTGCTCGCTGGAAAAGCGCGTACCGGGGAAGGCGATGAAGTCCGGGCGCATGCCGGGGGCGGCCTGTTCGGCAATGTCCAGCAGGCGCGTGGCTGGCGCGCGCTCGGTGAGCGGCGGGGCATCGCGGTAGGGCGCGACCATGGTTGCCAGGCTGTCATTGCGCCAGGCGGCGATGACCAGGTCGGACAGGGCGCTGATCACACCGGTCACGCCCACCGTCAACGCCCACGCCAGGGTAACCACGCCGAGCAGGTTGTGCAGGTCGAGCCAGCGCAGGCGGCGGGACTTTTCGTGGCGCACGGTGCCGAAGTCCAGGCGGCGCATGAATGGCGCGTAGAGCACGGTGCCGGAGACAATCGCGACGATGAACAGCACGCCCATGAAGGCCAGCAGCAGCTTGCCGGGCAGGCCGGCGAACATGTCCACGTGCAGGCGCAGCATGATCATCATGAAGCCGCCATTGGCAGCCGGCATGGCCACTGCTTCGCCGGTGCGGGCGTCGAGCATGAAGGTGTGCGACAGGTTGGGGTCGGTGCCAGCGGTGGCGGCGGTGATGGCTACAACGCCGTTGGGTTCGTCTTCTTCGTAGCCGAAGTACTGCACCACCTCGCCGGGGCGGTGTTGTTCGGCTTTCAGTACAAGTTGCTGCAGGTCGAGGTGCGGGGTGCCTGCCGGCATTTCGCGCAGTTCGGGGGCGTCGCCGAGCAGGTGTTCGAGTTCGTGGTGGAAGATCAGCGGCAGGCCGGTGAGTGCCAGCAACAACAGGAACAGGGTACAGACCAGGCTGCTCCAGGTGTGGACCACGGACCAGCGGCGGATGGTTAGGCTTTTCATCACGGTACCGATTTTTGTCTGTTGGAACCTGGGGCTGCCTTGCAGCCCATTCGCAGCACAAGGCTGCTCCTACAGGGGTATGCGATCCCTTGTAGGAGCAGCCTTGTGCTGCGAACGGGCCGCAAAGCGGCCCCCAGCTCACTCAGAACTTGTAAGTGGCGCTGGCGACTACGCTGCGTTCATCGCCGTAGTAGCAGTAGTACGAGTCACAGGTAGAGAGGTAGTCCTTGTTCAGCAGGTTGGTGGCATTGACCGCCACCGACGCGCCCTTCAGGCTGCTGTTCAGGCGACCCAGGTCGTAATGCACCGACGCATCGAACACGGTGTAGGCCTTGGCCTTGCCCAGGTAGGTATTGCCCTGGTCACCGTAGGTATTGCCGGTGTAGCGCGCGCCCAGGCCGATGCCGAAGCCGTCGAGCACGCCGGAGTGCCAGGTGTAGTCACTCCATACCGAGGCTTGCTGGTTAGGCATCAATTGCAGGCGGTTACCTTTGTAGATGCCGTCCTGCACTTCAGATTTGGCCAGGGTGTAAGCGGCAATCACTTTCAGGTTTTCGGTAACGTCGGAAACCGCTTCAAGCTCAAGGCCATGGACTTTCACTTCGCCGGTCTGGCTGGTGACGGTTACGCCGCCCACGTTGTTGGTGACCGAGACGTTTTTCTGGGTCAGGTCATACACGGCTGCCGACAGCAGGGTGTTGGAGCCCGGTGGCTGGTACTTGACGCCCAACTCCCACTGCTGGCCTTCGGTCGGCTTGAACGACTCGGTCGCAGAAGCGCTGGCATTGCTGGCAGGCTGGAACGACTCGGCATACGAGAGGTACGGCACGAAGCCCGAATCGAACACGTAGCTGATGGCCGCGTTGCCGCTGAACTTCTTGTCGCGCTGGGTATTGGTGGCATCACCCTGGTTGAGATACTTGGTGCCGGTGTGTACCCAGTCCTCACGACCGCCCAAGGTCAGGCGCCAGTTGCCGAGCGCCATCTGGTCCTGGACATACAGGCCGGTCTGGCGGGATTTCTGGTTGTAGTCGTAGAACGCCGTGGAGCGGTCCGGGCGGGTGATCGGCACCCCGTAGACCGGGTTGTTGACGTTGCTGTCCGGCACGTTGAAGCCGAAGATCGACAGGTAGTTGGTGTTGATGCGCTGATGGTCCAGGCCGAGCAGCAGCGTGTGGCTGATGTCGCCGGTGGCGAAATCGGCCTGGAAGTTGTTGTCCACGGCGAACTGGCTGATGTCTTCGTCCGTGTTGGTGGACATGCGGCTTACAGTGCCATCGTCTTTCACCGGGCCACCGGGCTGGTAGTAGCTGCCTGGCGTGATGGTCTGGAACGCTAGGTCTGTCTTGGTGTAACGCAGGTTCTGACGGAACTGCCACACGTCGTTGATGCGGTGCTCGAAGGCGTAGCCCAGCGCGTAGTAGGTACGGTCGTAGAATTCGTAATCCGGGTCCCCCAGGTTCTTGTGGTGCGAGATCTTGCCGAACGGCATGTCGATCTTGGTGCCCTGGATGGGGCGGAACTGGCTGGTGGCGCCGGTATCGTCGCGGGTGAACTGGGTGAGGAAGGTCAGCGTGGTGTCTTCGTCGATGTTCCAGGTCAGGCTCGGGGCGATGTTGTAGCGCTTGTCGTCGATGTGGTCGATCTGCGTGCCGCCGTCGCGGATCACACCGCTGACGCCGTAAAGGAAGCGGCCTTCATCGTCGATCTTGCCAGTGCTGGCAAAGTTGATCTGGCGGTGGTTGTTGCTGCCGTACTGCACTTCAATCTCGTGCCCGCTTTCGGCTTGTGGGCGGCGGCTGACCATGTCCAGCAGGCCGCCGGGTGGGGTTTGGCCATAGATCGAGGAGGCCGGGCCACGCAGCAGGGCGAGGCGGTCGAGGTTCCAGGTTTCTGCCTTAGGGTTGGCGTACACGCCGCGTGGCAGCGGCAGGCCATCGAGGAACTGGGTGGGCTCGAAGCCGCGCACGCGCATCCAGTCATACCGCGTGTCGCTGCCGAAGCTGGCCGACACGATGCCCGGCATGTAGCGCACGGCGTCATCCAGGCTGTGCACGCCGCGGTCTTTCATCTGCTCGCGGGTGGCGATGGAAATGGAGCGTGGGACTTCGACCAGCGCGGTATCGGTCTTGGTGCCCGCAGCCGTGCGCTTGGCCACATAACCTTCAACCGGGCCCCAGGCGCTTTCGCTGGCGCTGGCGGCATCGATGGTGGTTACCGGCAACGCGAGGCTGCCATCCGGTACGGCCACCAGGCTATAGCTACCGGCGCTGCTTTGCTGCAACTGCAGGCCAGTGCCGCGCAGGGCCGCTTGCAGGGCGCCGAGGCCGTCGTACTGGCCGCTTACCGGGGCCGAGGTGCGGCCGTTGACCAGTGCCGGGTCGATGGCCAGGGCAATGCCGGCCTGGCTGGCGATCTGGTTAAGGGTGGTGGCTAGCGGCGCGCTGGGCAGGTTGTAGGCGCGCGGCGTGGATTGCTCGGCGGCGAACAAGGCAGGGCTGGTCAGCGGGGCAGCCAGGCCGATGGCCAGGGCCATCAGGCTGGGGCGCAGGATACGATCAACGGCACGGGACATGCGGCGGTTCCTCGACGGGTAAGTGCTTGCTGCTTCCTTGCCGAGCGAGATTTGAAAAGTGACAGGGAGAATCTGAAAAAAAGTGAGAATTATTTAAATCCGGTTTTTGCCTGCACCGGCCTCTTCGCGGGCTTGCCCGCTCCCACAGGAACGCCACAGTGCTTGAAACTTGTGGGGTACCTGTGGGAGCGGGCAAGCCCGCGAAGAGGCCAGAGAAGGTCTACTTGGGAGCGACGTTGACCCACCACTGGGTATGCCGCTCGATCTTCACCGGCAGGGCCGGCACCAGCGACTCCAGCGCGAGGTCGGTGTTGGTCAGCGGGAAGCTGCCAGTCACGCGCAAATCGGCGACCTGCTCGTCTACCCCGAGGTGACCGCTGCGGTATTTGCCCAGCGCAGCCAGCAGGTCGCCCAGGCGCACGTTGTCCACCACCAGCATGCCGCGGGTCCAGGCGTCGGCCCCGACCGGTACTGCGCCGACCTGGCCGAGGCCGTTGGCGTTCATCAGCACCTGCTGGCCTTCGCGCAGCACGTGTTCGTCGCCGCTGTTGTGCGGCATGGCGGCGACCGAGGCTTGCAGCACTTCCAGGCGGGTACCGCCGGCTTCGCGGCGCACCAGGAAGCGCGTGCCAAGTGGCCGCAGGCGGCCATCGTCGGTGCGCACCAGCAGCGGGCGCGGGTCCTGGTGGCCGGTTTCGACCGAGATCTCACCCTGGTGCAGCACGATTACCCGCTGCTCGCCGGCGTAGTCGATGTCTACGGCGGTGTGGGTGTTCAGGCTCAGCAGTGTGCCGTCTTCCAGGCGCAGGGTACGCAGCTCGCCGGTAGCGGTACGCTGGTCGGCCAGCCAGTAGCTGGGGGCCAGCGACGGTGCGCCAACCCAGGCCAGCAGTGAACCCAACATGAACATGCCGGCCAGCCCGCCGCCAACCTTGCCGATGCGTCGACGCAGGCTGGCGCGCGATTGCAGCAAAGTCTGGCGTGCCGGGCCGGCCGCCACGCTGACGCGTTGGTCCATGGCACCGAGCTGGCGCCAGGCGCGCGCGTGTTCTTCGCTGGCGGCATGCCAGCGCATGAATTCGCTGCGTTCATCGGGCGTGCCGCTGGCGTCGTCCAGGCTCAGTTTCCAGGCGATGGCGGCTTCCAGGACCCGGGACGAAACCGGTGCATTGCTCACGTGGGCTCCCCGTACAGGGCCACATAGCATTGGCGCATGCCTTGTGCGATGTACTGGCGCACCCGCGACACCGACACGCCCAGGCGTTCGGCAATTTCGGCATGGCCCATGCCGTCCAGGCGGTTGTGCAGGAATGCCGCGCGGGCCTTGCTCGACAACTTGCCGAGCAGGCGGTCGATGGCCTTGAGGTCTTCGAGGATCAGCAACTGCATTTCCGGGGACGGTTGTTCGGCTTCCGGGATCAGTGCCAGCTCGGCCAGGTACGCCTGTTCCAGCGCGGCGCGACGAAAGTGGTCGAACATCAGCCCTTTGGCCACGGCCGCCAGAAACGCGCGGGGTTCGCGGGGCGTGTCCAGCTGCTCACGGCCGAGCAGGCGCACGAAGGTGTCCTGGCTCAGGTCTTCGGCACGTTGGCGGCAGGCCATGCTGCGTTGCAGCCAGGCGAGCAGCCAGCCGCGGTGGTCGCGGTACAGCGTACCGACCAGATCGGCGTGTGGGCTCTGTGCAGAAGACAAGCAGCGTCCCCCCGGAACGAATGCATTAACTAACGATAATTATTCGCGATTGTTGCAGAGGGGAGGGGGTGGGTGCAATGGACGCTTATCGGATTGCCACCATCAGAGAGGTTGCCTTTGACGGCCTCTTCGCGGGCACGCCCGCTCCCACAGGTACTCCACAGTATTCAAGGCTGTGAGATCCCTGTGGGAGCGGGCGTGCCCGCGAAGAGGCCAGCAAGGCCAATACAAATCTAAAGGCCGTGACTCTGGGCTTTGCGCCGCCGCCATCCACGCAACCGCTGCTCCAGCTGCAACGGGCTGTCCAGCTGCTGGCGCCGGGCCTGGCTGAACAAAATCAGCGCCAGTTCAGCAGTCACCTGGGCATCGGCACTGGCATGGTGGCGCTCTTCCACCTGCAAACCAAACCGTGCCACCCAGTCATCCAGCCCGGCCTCGCGCAGCACCGTGTCGGGGTTGAGCATCGGCGCCAGTTCGGCAACGTCGAGGAACAGTGACTGCAGGCGATGCCCAAGGCTCTCCTTCAGCGCACGGGCCAGCATGCGCTGGTCGAAGGGGGCGTGAAACGCCAGCACCGGGCTGTTGCCAATGAAATCGAGCAAGTCGAGCAAGGCCTCGGCCGGGTCGCAACCGGCGGCCAGGGCGCTAGGGCCCAGGCCATGGATCAGCACGCTGGCGTTGGTCTTCTGCAAAGGCCTGTGCAGGGTGCGTTCGAACTGCTGGGCAAAATCGATGGCGCCGTCTTCGATGGCCACTGCGCCAATCGACAACACCTGGTCCCGGTTGGGGTTGAGCCCGCTGGTTTCCAGGTCCAGCACCACCCAGCGCTGTTCACGCAGGGTGCATACCCCCAGCGGCGCGGGCTTGGGCAACCGGGCCAGGCGCTGGCGTGTGGTGTGGTCCAGTTCGGGCGCGCTGGGGCGCAGCCAGGCGAACAGGCTCATAGTTGGTACCGCAGGGCCAGGCTGCTTTGCAGGCGCTGGGCCTGGCGCAGCGCCTCGCGCAGGATGCGCCGGTCCAGGTGGTTGAGGCTGTCCGGGTCTAGGCGGTTGGAGTAAGGCAGGTTGTCGCGGGCCTGGCGCTGGTGCTGCTGCATGCGGGTTTGCTGGATGAAGTGGTAAGCCTCCTCATACGCCGCGCCATCCAGTGGCTCGATCACGCCCTGGGCCACCAGCTGGCGCAGCCGCTCCAGGGTATTGCAGGCACCGACGCCATTGGCCAACGCCAGTAGCCGTGCACCGTCGACGAAGGGCGTCAGGCCCTGGACCTTGAGGTCGAGGGTGGCGGCCTTGTCATTGCCCTGGCGGGTCAGCACGAACTCGCGCAAGCGGCCCACCGGCGGGCGCTGGCGCAAGGCATTATCGGCCAGCATGCGCTGGAAGATGCGGTTGTCGGCCACTTGCTCCAGCAGGCGTTGGCGCAGTTGCTCGCAACTTTGCTCATCGCCCCACACCACGCGCAGGTCGAAGTAGATGCTCGAACCCAGCAGGTTCTCCGGGCTGGCTTCACGCACAAAGCCGGCAAAGCGCCGTGCCCATTCGCTGCGTGACAGGCACAAGTCAGGGTTGCCGGCCATGACGTTGCCCTTGCACAGGGTAAAGCCGCACTGGGCCAGGCACTGGTTGATGTATTGCGCCAGCGGCAGCAGGCGGGCACGGATGGCGTCGGCTTCAGCGCTGTCGGCGGCTTCGAAGAGGATGCCGTTGTCCTGGTCGGTGTGCAGGGTCTGCTCGCGGCGCCCTTCGCTGCCAAAGCACAACCAGCTGAACGGCACGCCCGGGTCGCCGCGCTCGGCCAGCGCCAACTCGATCACCCGGCACACGGTGTGGTCGTTGAGCAGGGTGATGATCTGGGTGATCTGCGTGGACGATGCGCCATGGGCCAGCATGCGTTCCACAAGCTGGCTGATTTCCCCGCGCAGCGAGACCAGGGTGTCCAGCCGAGGCGCATGGCGGATGGTACGCGCCAGGTGCACCAGGTCGACCCGTTGCAGCGAGAACAGGTCACGCTCGGAAACCACCCCGCACAGGCGCCGGTTTTCCACCAGGCACACGTGGGCGATATGCCGCTCGGTCATGGCCATGGCCGCGTCGAAAGCGCTAGCCTGAGGGCTGAGGTAGAACGGTTTGACCGTCATGTGCCGCTCGATGGGGGCGCCCAGGTCGGCATCCGCCGAGGCCACCACCTGGCGCAGGTCGCGCAGGGTGAAAATGCCGGTGGGGTAGCGCTGCGGGTCGACCACCACGATGCTGCCGACCTGCTGCTCGTGCATCAGCCGCACGGCTTCGCGCAGCGGGGTTTGTGCAGTGCACACCACCGGGTGACGCATGGCCAGTTCACCCAAGGGTGTGTTCAGCGAATACTGGGTGCCGAGGGTTTCCACAGCGCGCTGGCGCACCTGCTGGTTGACCTGGTCGAGCAGGCTGCTAACCCCGCGCAGGGCAAAGTCCCTGAACACTTCAGACATCGAGAACACGCGGATGAACGCGGCCTTGTTCAACTGCAGGCAGAAGGTGTCTTCACCGGCCAGGTGCTCGGTGCGGGTTGCCCGCTCGCCCAGCAGGGCGGCCAGCGGGAAGCATTCGCCACTGGTGATTTCGAAGGTGGTCTCCACGCCAGGCCTGACCAGGTGCTGGCGCTCGCCAACCACGCGGCCCTGCTTGACGATATAGAAGTGCTCGACCGGCCCGTCGGCAGGTTTGACAATGCTTTCGCCGCAGGCATAGAAGCGCAGCTGGCACTGCTCGACCAGGTAGGCCAGGTGGCTGTGCTCCATCTGGTTGAACGGCGGAAAGCGCTGCAGGAACTGCAGGGTGCCTTGGATGTTCTGCAGTACTGCTGTCCTGCCCGCCTGGCTGTAGGCGTCCTTTTTGCTCATGAAACTGACCGTATCGCTACGCCGAACTATATATATCTATATATAGGTGCCGGCCTTGTTGTTCTCTGCCTCCATGGTCGGCTTGCGGCGGGGTGGTGCCCATTGGACGTAAGTCTATGAACGCCCCTGTCAAAGACCCGACGAAAGGCGAATCGGGTGACGCAAGTAATGTGGTCCTAATGCTGAAGCGGAATTTTTTGACGAGATGAGCATGCCTGAGCACACCGACATCCTGAGCGACGCCGAGCGCGAGGCATTGGCCGTGGTAAGTGCGCCTGTGGCGCCCAGGCCTTTGGTACTGGTGGTAGATGACAACGCGGTCAACCGCGAGGCGCTGATCCTGTACCTGAAAAGCCGGGGCATCGATGCGGTGGGGGCGGACGGGGCCGAGGAAGCCAGGCTGTACCTGCACTACCAGAAGCGCATCGCGTTGATGATTACGGATTTGCGCATGCAGCCCGAAGATGGCCTGGACCTTATCCGTACGATTCGCGCGTCGGAGCGGGCGGCGTTGTCGATCATCGTGGTGTCGGGCGACACCGATGTGGAAGAGGCGGTGGACGTGATGCACCTGGGGGTGGTGGACTTCCTGCTCAAGCCGGTGGACCTGGGCAAGCTGCTGGAGCTGGTGAAGAAGGAATTGAAGTTGGAGTAAGCACAGGCCTGTTCCGGCCTCATCGCCGGCAAGCCAGCTCCCACAAAGACCGCACAGATTTCAAGGCCTGTGCAGTCCCTGTGGGAGCTGGCTT
The DNA here is from genome assembly GCF_000708715.2 of Pseudomonas putida W15Oct28. Lineage (GTDB taxonomy): Bacteria > Pseudomonadota > Gammaproteobacteria > Pseudomonadales > Pseudomonadaceae > Aquipseudomonas > Aquipseudomonas putida_R. Next base: position 100,988 of record NZ_JENB01000045.1, read on the forward strand.
GCCGGCGATTGGGCCGCAAAGCGGCCCCGTTCGCAGAGGTTGCTTACAACCCGTTACGCGCCTTGAACTCGCGGCGACGGCGGTGCAGCACCGGCTCGGTGTAGCCGTTCGGTTGCTTGCCACCTTCCACCACCAGCTCTACAGCTGCCTGGAACGCGACGTTGTCGTCGAAGTTCGGCGCCATCGGGCGGTACAGGGCGTCACCGGCGTTCTGCTGGTCGACCACCACGGCCATGCGCTTGAGGCTTTCCAGCACCTGATCCTGGCTGACCACGCCATGGCGCAGCCAGTTGGCCAGCAGCTGGGCCGAAATGCGCAGGGTGGCGCGGTCTTCCATCAGGCCGACGTTGTTGATGTCCGGCACCTTCGAGCAACCCACACCCTGGTCGATCCAGCGCACCACGTAGCCGAGGATGCCCTGGGCGTTGTTGTCCAGCTCGTTGCGGATTTCTCCGTCCGACCAGTTGGTGTCTGCGGCCAGCGGGATGGCGAGGATGTCATCCACCGACGCCGGGGTACGCGAAGCCAGTTCACGCTGGCGCGCCTGTACGTCCACCTTGTGGTAGTGCAGGGCGTGCAAGGTAGCAGCAGTCGGCGACGGCACCCAGGCGGTGTTGGCACCGGCCAGTGGGTGGGCGATCTTCTGCTCGAGCATGGCAGCCATCAGGTCGGGCATGGCCCACATGCCTTTGCCGATTTGCGCACGGCCTTGCAGGCCGGTGGCCAGGCCAACGTCGACGTTGTTGTTCTCGTAGGCGCCGATCCACTTCTCGTTTTTCATGGCACCCTTGCGCACCACGGCGCCGGCTTCCATCGAGGTGTGGATTTCATCGCCAGTGCGGTCGAGGAAACCGGTGTTGATGAACGCCACGCGCTCGGCGGCTGCCTTGATGCAGGACTTGAGGTTGACCGTGGTACGGCGCTCCTCGTCCATGATGCCGACCTTGACGGTGTTGCGTGGCATGCCCAGCAGGTCTTCGACCTGGCTGAAGATTTCGGCGGCGAAGGCGACTTCTTCCGGGCCGTGCATCTTCGGCTTGACGATGTACACGCTGCCGCTGCGGGTGTTCTTGCGGCTGGTGTTGCCGTTGAGGTTGTGCAGGGCGATCAGGTTGGTGAACAGCCCGTCCTGGATACCTTCGGGTATTTCGTTGCCCTGGGCATCGAGGATCGCCGGGTTGGTCATCAGGTGGCCAACGTTACGCACGAACAGCAGCGAACGGCCGTGCAGGGTCACGCTGCCGCCATTGGGCGCGGCGTACTCGCGGTCCGGGTTCATGGTGCGGGTGAAGGTTTTGCCACCCTTGCTCACGGTTTCGGCCAGGTCGCCTTTCATCAGGCCCAGCCAGTTGCGGTAGACGACAACCTTGTCGTCGGCGTCGACGGCGGCAACCGAGTCTTCGCAGTCCATGATGGTGCTCAGTGCCGATTCCATCAGGATGTCTTTCACGCTGGCGGCGTCGGTGCTGCCGACCGGGGTACTGCCATCGACCTGGATTTCGAAGTGCAGGCCGTTGTGCTTGAGCAGCACCGCGGTTGGTGCGGCGGCGTCACCGTGGAAGCCGATGAGCTGGGCGTCGTCACGCAGGCCGCTGTTGCTGCCGCCTTTCAGGGCAACAACCAGCTTGCCGCCTTCGATGCGGTAGCCGGTGGAATCGACGTGCGAACCGGCCGCCAGTGGCGCGGCTTCGTCGAGGAAGGCGCGGGCGAAGGCGATGACCTTGTCGCCACGGACCTTGTTGTAACCCTGGCCTTTTTCGGCGCCGCCTTCATCACTGATGGCGTCGGTGCCGTACAGGGCGTCATACAGCGAACCCCAGCGAGCGTTGGCGGCGTTCAGGGCGAAGCGGGCGTTCATTACCGGCACCACCAGCTGCGGGCCGGCCATGTGGGCGATTTCTTCGTCCACGTTCTGGGTGGTGGCCTGGAAATCGTCGGCTTGTGGCAGCAGGTAGCCGATTTCCTGGAGGAATGCTTTGTAGGCTACGGCGTCGTGTGCCTGGCCTTTGCGTGCCTGGTGGTAGGCGTCGATCTTGGCTTGCAGCTCGTCGCGCTTGGCGAGCAGGGCTTTGTTCTTTGGAGCGAGGTCATTGATGATCTTCTCTGCACCCGCCCAGAACTGCTCGGCGACGATGCCGGTCCCGGGGATGGCTTCGTTGTTCACGAAGTCGTACAGGACCTTGGCGACCTGAAGGCCACCGACTTGAACGTATCCAGTCATTGCTTGCCTCACTCTGCTCAGCTATTTCGCTCTTCTGTATTAAGCCTGTAGCGCTTCTCTAAACACGGCACCAGTGCGTGCCCCCGGGTTGTACCGGGCGCGGCTGGGTGCGGCTTGCCAGACAGGCCGGCAGGCAGTGTGCGTATTTTCACAGGCGCCTTGGCAGACATCCAAACGACGTTTTGTAGTCCGCGCCACGGGATACTACATGAAGCAGTAGGCGGGGCAAAATCAGACTAAAAGCGCCGTTATGCGACCCGTTGGTCGCGTATGGTCACGCTGGGAGTGGGTATGTTCGCAAAAAACAGGTGGATTGTTCCAGATAAATCTTGAAACAGTACACGATTCGTTGTGCTGGCCGCCCTGCGGCAGGTTGCCGCGCCTTGCCTATACTGAGTCGATCCCCCGATTTTCTGCCGCCGGGCGCGGCCCGATACGAGGAAGGGCTTGTGGATCATCTTGTACTGACTGTTATTGCCCCTGACAAGGCCGGGCAGGTCGAACGTATTGCCCAGTGCATCGCCGACCACAGTGGCAACTGGCTGGAAAGCCGCATGTCGCGGATGGCCGGGCAGTTTGCCGGCATCCTGCGGGTGGCGGTGCCGGCTGAGCATTACGCTGAACTGGTGGCGTCTTTGCAGGGGTTGGCCCGGTATGACATTCGCGTGCTGATTGCCGAGAGCGGCATCGAGCCGTCGTGCACCTGGAAGCCGATTGCGATGGAGCTGGTGGGTAATGACCGGCCGGGGATCGTGCGGGACATTACCCGGTTGCTGGCGGATCTGGGGGTGAACCTTGAGCGGTTTACCACTGAGGTGCGGCCGGCACCGATGAGCAGCGAGCCGCTGTTTCATGCCGATGCGTTGCTGGCGCTGCCGTTGACCCTTTCGCTGGATGAACTGCAGCAGAAGCTGGAGAGCCTGGCGGATGATTTGATGGTGGAGTTGAAGCTGCGGGCGGAGGATTGATTCGGGATTGCCGGGGCCGCTTCGCGGCCCATTCGCAGCACAAGGCTGCTCCTACAGGTGTTATGCAATCCCCTGTAGGAGCAGCCTTGTGCTGCGAATGGGCTACAAGGCAGCCCCTTGCGGTTATCCCGATATAACGGGGAAGGCCTTGTGGATAACCTGGGGGTGCACCTCTCCAGCCCAGCTATCACGTGCCTTGCAGGTTTTTGATCAAAAAACACCCAAGAATCAGCAGCTTGTGCACAAAGCACGGGGACGAGGGTGTGGATAACCTTTGGAGATGTCTCTGCAGGCCACGAACCGCATGGCCTGCAGACTTTTGGTTGTTTTTTGATCAGCTGCGCTTGCGCAAACTCATCCACGCATCGACGCTGTAGATCGCCAAGCCTGCCCAGATGAACATGAACGCCACCAAGGTGCTCGAGGACAAATGCTCATCGAACAACAGCACTGCCTGCAGCAATACCAGCGTCGGCGCCAGGTACTGCAGGAAGCCCAGGGTGGTATACGGCAGGTGCCGGGCCGCAGCGTTGAAGCACACCAGCGGTATCAGCGTCACTGGCCCCGCAGCCATCAGCCACAGTGCTTCGCTGCTGGTGTAAAACGCCCCCTGGGCACTCATCGCCGATGGGTGCAGCAGCAGCCAGCCAAGGGCCAGCGGTACCAGCATCCAGGTTTCCACCACCAGGCCCGGCAATGCTGCCACTGGCGCCTGTTTGCGAATCAACCCGTAGAAGCCGAAGCTCAGCGCCAGCACCAACGACACCCAGGGCAGGCTACCCACTTGCCACACCTGCTGGGCCACACCCACGGCGGCCATGCCCACTGCCAGCCATTGCAGGCGGCGCAGGCGCTCGCCAAGAATCAGCATGCCCAGCACCACGTTGATCAGCGGGTTGATGTAGTAACCCAGGCTGGCTTCGAGCATGCGGCCGTTGTTCACCGACCACACATAGGTCAGCCAGTTACCCGCAATCAATGCCCCGCTCAGCGCCAGGATGCCCAGCCGGCGAGGGTTGTCGCGCAGTTCGCGCCACCAGCCGGGGTGTTTCCACACCAGGAGCAGCAGCGAGCCGAACAGCGCCGACCAGAGCACCCGGTGGACAATGATCTCCACCGCCGGGACGCTCTGGATTGCTTTGAAGTACAGGGGGAACAGACCCCAGATGATGTAGGCAGTGAGGCCCAAGATGTACCCGCGACGCGGGTTTGCGGCGTGCATGCAGAATCCTTGCTTAGGTAGCTAAATAAAGCGACGCCTATTGTAGACAGAGGCAGGCATGCTTCTAGAACAATTTCAGCGGTGCTTCATCCAGTGCGGCCATCTGCTCGCGCAGGGCGAGAATCTGGTCGCCCCAGTAGCGGGGTTGGCCGAACCACGGGAAGCTGGGCGGGAACGCCGGGTCGCTCCAGCGCCTTGCCAGCCATGCGCTGTAGTGCAACTGGCGCAGGGCGCGCAGGGGTTCGATCAGGGCCAGTTCGCGCGGGTCGAAGTCGTGGAACTCGTTATAGCCGTCGATCAGCTCGGCCAGTTGCCCCAGGCGCTCCTCGCGGCTGCCGGCCAGCATCATCCACAGGTCTTGCACCGCCGGGCCCATGCGGCAGTCGTCGAGGTCGACCACGTGGTACACCTCGTCACGGTGCATCAGGTTGCCGGGGTGCAGGTCGCCATGCAGGCGGATGAGCTGGTGCGGTGTGCGGGCGTAGATATCCTCGACACGTTTTAGCAGGTCGCGGGCCACGGACTCGAAGGCCGGCAACAGTTCGCGGGGGACAAAACCACCTTCCAGCAGGGTGTTCAGCGAGGCATGGCCGAAGTTGTCCACAGCCAGGGCTTCACGGTGCTCGAACGGTTTGGTGGCGCCCACGGCATGCAGGCGGCCGAGCAACTGGCCAAGGCGGTAGAGCTGGTCGAGGTTGCCCGGCTCCGGGGCGTGGCCGCCCCGGCGGGGGAACAGGGTGAAACGGAAGCCCTGGTGTTCGAACAGGGTGCGGCCTTCGTGCTGCATTGGCGCAACCACCGGCACTTCGCAGTCGGCGAGTTCTGCGGTGAAGGCGTGTTCTTCGAGGATGGCCGCATCGCTCCAGCGGCCTGGGCGGTAGAACTTGGCGATCAGCGGCTGAGCGTCTTCGATGCCCACCTGATAGACGCGGTTCTCGTAGCTGTTCAGTGCCAGCACCCGTGCATCGCTGAGAAAGCCGATGCTTTCCACGGCGTCCAGGACCAGGTCGGGGGTGAGGGTGTCGAAGGGGTGGGACATGGTGACTCCGGGGGTAGGCAGCGTGGGGCCATGGTACAGCGT
>NZ_JENB01000046.1 GCF_000708715.2 Pseudomonas putida W15Oct28
CATATCCGAATTCGCTGGGCTGTCCATCTGGACATTCTGGCTACAGAATTTCTTGACGACCATAGAGCATTGGAACCACCTGATCCCATCCCGAACTCAGTAGTGAAACGATGCATCGCCGATGGTAGTGTGGGGTTTCCCCATGTGAGAGTAGGTCATCGTCAAGATTCATTTCGCAAAACCCCTATCTGCGCATGCAGGTAGGGGTTTTGTCTTTGCGGTCGAAAAACCAATCCATCGGTCTTGTGTGGTGCCCTGTAGGCGCGGCCTTGTGTCGCGATCGGGCGCGAAGCGGCCGCAAAACCTGCATCCCCAATCTTCCAAGCGAACCGCGGCGCATTAATTACGGCCGCTTCGCGCCCGATCGCGACACAAGGCCGCTCCTACAGGGGCCGCGTAACAGGTCAGGATCATGAAATGTACGTCATCTATGGCTGATGAACCGTAGGGCAATGCTACGCTCGCGGAAATACTCAGCACGGATACCCACCATGGACATGAACTGGCACCAGGCCCTGCAAGAGAGCCTGAGATGGCTGGCAATCGCTTCGTTCATCACCCTTGTCTGCTTTACTGCTGCCGCGACGCTGGCCGTACGTTGTACGCGATGGGGCAGCCAGTTCTGGCAGCTTGCCGGGCCCTATTTCAGTTTCAGGCGCAGTTGGCGGCCACTGTTGGTGTTTGCGCTGTTGCTGGTGTTGACGTTGTTCTCGGTGCGCCTGAACGTACTGTTCTCGTTCTGGTACAACGGCTTCTACAGCGCCTTGCAGGGCCTGGATCAAGCCGCATTCTGGTACATGCTCGGCGTCTTTGCCGTATTGGCCACCATCCACGTGCTGCGCTCGCTGTTCACTTTTTATGTAACCCAGGCATTCAGCATTCGTTGGCGGGTCTGGCTCACCGAGCGCTTGACCCACGACTGGATGCACGGCGATGCCTACTACCGTGGGCAGTTTCTCGCCGAGCCGGTCGACAACCCTGACCAACGTATCGAACTGGACGCCAATGCCTTTGTCACCAACTCGGTATCCCTCGCCCTGGGCGCAGTCAGTGCACTGGTGTCGCTGGTGGCGTTCACCGGGATTCTCTGGGCGCTGTCGGCACCGCTGGCGGTTGCCGGTGTAGAGGTCCCCCGTGCAATGGTGTTTGCCGTGTACCTGTATGTCATCGTCGCCACCTGGATTGCCTTCCGCCTGGGGCGCCCGTTGATCCGCCTGAACTTCCTCAATGAAAAGCTCACAGCCAACTTTCGTTATGCGCTGATGCGCCTGCGCGAGAATGCCGAGAACATTGCCTTCTACCAAGGCGCCTTGGTGGAGCGGGGCACGTTGCTGGGCCGCTTTGGCGCCTTGATCGTCAATGCCTGGGCGTTGGTGTTCCGGAACCTGAAATTCAGCGGTTTCAACCTGGGGGTTAGCCAGGTTGCCGTGGTGTTCCCGTTTATTCTCCAGGCGCCACGCTTCTTCAGCGGTGCTATCAAGTTGGGTGACGTCATGCAGACCGCCCAGGCCTTTGGCCAGGTGCAGGATTCATTGTCGTTCTTTCGCGAATCTTACGATGCGTTCGCTCAATACCGGGCCACCCTCGACCGTCTGACCGGTTTCCTCGATGCCAACGAACAGGCAAGCGCCTTGCCGCGTGTCACCACCGAGGCTCAGCAACATGCGCTGGAAATCACTGATCTGCAGGTGCTGCGCCCGGACGGGCATGCCCTTGTCGCTGACCTTGACCTGAGCCTGCACGCCGGTCAGGCATTGTTGATCAAGGGCCCGTCGGGCAGTGGTAAAACCACGCTACTGCGAGCCCTGGCGGGCCTTTGGCCATACGCTGAAGGTAAGGTCAGGCGCCCGCCAGGCCATCAGGCGTTGTTCCTGTCGCAGCGTCCCTACCTGCCGCTGGGCGACTTGCGGACGGTCATCGCCTACCCGGCAGCCAGCAAGCCCGAGGACGAAGTGCGGATGCAGCAGGCCTTGCGGCAGGTCAACCTGGCTCATCTGGTGGAGCGGCTGGAGATCAATTGCGACTGGTCGCACATTCTCTCGGTGGGTGAGCAGCAGCGCCTGGCGTTCGCCCGGGTGCTGTTCAACCGGCCTCAGGTAGTGTTTCTCGACGAGTCCACCTCGGCGATGGACGAAGGGCTGGAGCACACCCTGTATTCGCTGTTGCGCACGGAAATGCCGGCCGCGCTGCTGGTCAGTGTTGGCCATCGCAGCACGCTGGCAGGGTTCCACACTCACCGGCTGGAGGTGGATGGGCAGGGGGGCTGGTCGTTGCTCAAGCAGGAGCCGGCGTTGGCGTAGTCCGGTGTGCTCAACGTAACAGCATCACTCCCATCAGGGTGGTGCTGGCGAGCCCTGCGCCGACCAGGAAGGTTGCCTGGAACCCCGCACCATCCCACAACAACCCCGCCACCACGCTGGCCGCCAGCAGTGCCACCCCGGTCAGCAGGTTGAACAGGCCGAAGGCGGTACCGCGCAGGTTGGCGGGTGCGCTGTCAGCGATCATGGCCGCGAAGATGCCTTGGGTGAAGCCCAGGTGCAGGCCCCAGGCAGCAACCCCCAGGGCCAACCCGGCCCAGCCAGGCAGCAGCGCCAGTAGCAGGTCGGCGGCGATCAGCAATCCCAGCCCCGTCATCAGCACGCCGCGGCGCCCCAGGCGGTCTGACAGCACCCCGGCAGGGTAGGCCGACACCGAGTAGGCCAGTGCCATCAGCACCAGCACCGCGGGCGCCCACATTGCCGCCAGGCCCATGTCCTGGGCGCGCAATAGCAGGAAGGCCTCGCTGAAGCGGGCGAGGGTGAACACTGTGGCCAGGCCGATCAGCCGCCAGTAGGCCGAGCCCAGGCGTAGCAGTTCGTGCAGCGCCAGCGGTGCACGCACCGGCCGTGTCGTGTCCGGCGCTTCAGGTTCGCGCACGAAGGCGATGAGGATGTACACCGCCACGAACGCCGGGATCACCGCCACCCAGAACACTGTCTGGAAGTGGCTCGCGGTCAGCCACATCAGCGCGATCGCCAGCAATGGCCCGAGGAAAGCGCCCACCGTGTCCAGCGCCTGACGCAGGCCGAAGGCGGCACCACGCAGCTCGGGCGGCGTGACATCAGCCACCAGCGCATCACGCGGCGCCCCACGGATGCCTTTGCCGACCCGGTCGACGAAACGTGCTGCGATCAGCCACTCCAGGCCTGAGGCCATGGGGAATACCGGCTTGGTCAGCGCGCCCAGGCCATACCCGAGCACGGTCAGCAGCTTGCGCTTGCCCAGGCGGTCGCTGAGGGCACCGGAAAACACTTTCGTGATCGAGGCGGTCGCCTCGGCGATACCTTCGATAACGCCCACCGCCACCACCGAAGTGCCGAGCACGGTGACCATGTACAGTGGCAGCAGGGCGTGGATCATCTCCGAAGAAATGTCCATGAACATCGACACAAAGCCCAGCGCCCAGACACTGCGCGGGATCTTTGGCAGGGTTCGGCTGGTATTTGCGGCGCTGCTTTCTTCATTGCTGCGCATCTGAGGTCTCGTCAGCGTTGCTACGTTCAAACTGTAGGAGCCCACGCGCAGGATGCAAACCGGAACCAGGACCGATCAGGCCAAGCTGCGCACCCGTCGCCAGACGGTGCTGCGGCTGACCCCCAGGCGCCGTGCGGCCTCGTCCATGTCGCCGTCGCAGCCGTCCAGCACCTGGCGCGCATGGGCCGTTTCGGCTGCTTTGCCCAGGCTGCGCAGGTTGTCGCTGGCGGCAGGGGGCAGCTCCGCCGTTGCAGCCGCGCCGGCCGCGAAGAACTCCGGGAACAGCGTGGCCAGATCGACCTCGTCATCGTGGCCCAGCGTACTCAGGCACAAGGCCGCGCGCTCGGCGATGTTCTCTAGCTCACGCATGTTGCCGGGCCAAGGGTGGCGCAGCATCAGTGGCAGAAGTTGCTGCACGTGCGCGTCGCTTGAAGGCGACAAGCCACTGGCACGGCAGTGCCGCGCAAGCAGGGCATTGAACAGCGGCACAATGTCTGCGATCCGCTCGCGTAGCGGCGGTACGGCCAGGCGCAGGATGTTCAGGCGGTAATACAGGTCCTGGCGAAAGCGCTGGTCAGCGATGCGCGCGGGCAGGTCGCAATGGGTGGCGGCAATCACCCGGATATCTACCGCCGTCGGCTCGCAGGCGCCCAGGCGCAGCACCTCGCGCTCCTGCAGCACACGCAGCAGGCGGGTTTGCAGGGCCACCGGCATGTCGCCTATTTCGTCGAGGAACAAGGTGCCGGTGTGCGCCAGCTCGATCAGGCCGGGCTTGCCGCCTTTGCGCGAACCGGTGAAGGCACCGTCCTCGTAGCCGAACAGTTCACTTTCAAGCAGCGATTCGGGCAGTGCCGCACAGTTGATCGCCACGAACGGCCGCTGTTGGCGTGGGCTGGCGTGGTGCATGCTTTGCGCGAGCAGCTCCTTGCCGGTACCACTTTCGCCGGTGATCAGCACCGTGGCGTCGGCCTGTGCGTAGCGCTGAGCCAGGCTCTTGATGGCGCGAAATGCCGGCGCGTCACCGAGCAGTTGCTCGAAGCGATAGCGCGCCTTGAACGGGCGCGCATCGGGTTGTTCACGGTTGCGCCGTGGCAGGCGGCGTGTGGGTGCCTCATCAGCCTTGGCACTTAGGGCTACCAGGCTGTCAAAGGTATGGCGCAGGCTTTCGGCATCCAGCGCCAGCACGCCTTGGGCACCTGCTGCGTCGGCCAACTGGCATACCGTTGGCGAGCCGATGATCACCTCGAAGCCATCCGCGACCAAGCGTTCGACCTGATCCCGGGCCTGCTCCAGGCTGGTGTAGGTGTGCTCGCGAATCTGCAGGGTGAACAGCGCCTGCATTGTCGCCAGTTCCGGGTACGGCTGGCCGAAACTGAGGATACCCACCCGGCTGGCCCGGTCGCGGGCCTGCACCAGGGCACGGATCAGGTCGAACTCGCCCAGGTGCAGGGTCCGCACCGAGGTACTCAGGTGCTGTCGCAAGTAATCGGCCGCAGCCCCGGAACACAGAATGACGTCTGCCTGCTGGCGGCTTTCCAGCTCACGCGCCAGTGGTAGCAGATCGGCCAGGTTGGTTTCGATGACCTCTATACGGGCTTGTTGACGGTAGTCGGCGCTTACTTGCTCGATGAGCTGCGCCATGCGGCTGGGGGCGGCGGGGCGATGCAGGTGGGTAACCAACGCCACCACGCGGGGCAGGTAAGTGGGGACGGGCATACAGGCTCCTTGTCTGCAGCAATTGAGGCATTACAGAGGGTTTACCAGGTGCCCGCCATCCACGGCCACGATGCTGCCGGTCATGAATGCGCCGGCATCACTGGCCAGCAACAGCAAAGGGCCGTCCAGTTCGTGCAGTTGCCCCAGGCGGCGCATCGGCACCTGGCTTTTGATGTAGCCCTGGCCGTCCTCGCTGTCGAAGTAGTCTTCGCTCATCTCGGTCTTGAAGTAGCCTGGGGCAATGGCATTGACGCGGATACGGTAGCGGGCCAGCTCCAGTGCCATGGCCTTGGTCAGTTGCACCACGGCGGCCTTGGCCGTGCAGTAGTGGCTCAGGCCGCTGCCGACCCGCAGGCCGAGGATCGAGGCGATGTTGACGATGCTGCCTGGTTGCCCGGCCTTGACCAGGCGCTGGGCTGCGCACTGGGCGACATGAAACACACCGTCGAGGTTGGTCGAGAGCATGCGCTGCCAGTCCTGCTCGCTCATGTCGAGAAAGCGCCCGGGGTCGCCGATACCGGCATTGTTGATGACCACGTCGACCACGCCAAAGTGCGCCTGCGCCTGGTCGAAGGCCTGTTCGACGCTGTCGCGGCGGGTCACGTCCAGTGTCACGGCTAGTGCCACCTGCAGGCGCTCGACCCGGCGCGCTGCCAGCACCACACGGGCGCCAGCGGCCTGGGCCAGGCGTGCGAAATGCGCGCCCAAGCCGCTGGAGGCCCCGGTAACCAGCACGGTCTTGCCGGCGAGGGAAAATGTGTTTACAAGCATGCTGTCGGTCCTTGGTCAAAGTACTTCGAACAGGCCGGCGGCACCCATGCCACCGCCCACGCACATGGTCACCACGACGAAGCGCACTCCGCGCCGTTTACCTTCGAGCAAGGCATGCCCGACCATCCGCGCACCGCTCATGCCATAGGGGTGCCCGATAGCGATGGCGCCGCCGTTGACGTTCAGGCGTGCGGGGTCGATACCCAGTTTGTCGCGGCAGTACAGCACCTGGCAGGCGAACGCTTCGTTAAGTTCCCACAGGCCGATGTCGCCCACTTTCAGCCCATGCTGCTTCAGCAGGCGCGGCACGGCGTAGACCGGGCCAATGCCCATCTCTTCCGGGGCCAGGCCGGCCACCGCGATGCCCCGGTACAGGCCCAGCGGCTCAAGGTTGCGCTGCTCGGCCATGCGCGCGTCCATCAGTACGCAGGCGCTGGCACCGTCGGACAGCTGGCTGGCATTGCCGGCGGTGATGCAGCCGCCTTCGAGCACGGGGTTCAGGCCGGTCAGGTCCTCCAGGCGGGTCTGCGGGCGGTTGCCTTCGTCCTGCGTCAGGGTCACCTCGCGGTAACTGACCTCGCCGGTCTGCTTGTCCTTGATCAACTGCTGCGCTGTCACCGGCACGATTTCGGCCTCGAACAGCCCGTTGCGCTGGGCCGCGGCGGTGCGCAGCTGTGACTGCAGGGCGTAGGCGTCCTGCGCGTCGCGGCTGATGCCGTAGCGCTTGGCCACGTGCTCGGCGGTCTGCAGCATCGGCATGTAGGCGTGTGGGACCTGTTGGATCACGCTGCTGTCTTGCTCGGCCAATGCCCATTCCAAGTTGCGCGCCTGTACCGCGCTGATGTTTTCCTGGCCGGCGCCGACGGTTACCTGCATGCCATCGACCATGATCTGTTTGGCGGCGGTGGCGATTGCCATCAGCCCCGAGGCGCACTGGCGGTCCAGGGTCTGGCCGCTGACCGACACCGGCAGGCCGGCAGCCAGCGCGCTCATGCGGCCCAGGTTCCAGCCGGCGGTGCCGGAGGGCATCGCCGTACCCATCACCAGGTCTTCGATTTCATCGCCGGCGATGCCGGCGCGGGCCACCGCCGCCTGGATGGCATGCGCGGCCAGGCTCGGCGAGCGGGTGTTGTTCAGCGCGCCGCGAAAGGCCTTGCCGATCGGGGTGCGGGCGGTGGAGAGAATGACGGCTTCTTTCATGTCCGGGGTTCCTTGATGACCAGGGGAGAACAGCTCAGAGGCTGGCTGTGCGCAACTTCGCGCTGGCAGCCAGGCGGCGCAGCAACGGGGCTGGCTGCAGCCACATGTGGCCATAGGCGCCGAGCGCGTCGCGCTGTTGCTCGATGCCCGCCAGCACGTTGTCCAGGCCCAGCTCGCGGGCGTAGTGCAGCGGGCCCCCGCGCCAGGCGGGGAAGCCGTAGCCGTTGGTCCACACCAGGTCGATGTCGCCACTGCGCAGGGCAATGCCTTCATCGAGCAACTGCAGGCCCTCGTTGACCAGCATGAACAGGCAGCGGTCGTGGATTTCGGCGTCGCTGATGGTGCGTCGGGTGATGCCCAGCCTAGCCGCCAGTTGCGCCGCGATCTGCTCCACTTCCGGGTCTTCGATGCGTTCGCGGCCTTCGTAGCGGTAGAACCCGCGCCCGCTCTTCTGGCCGTAGCGGCCCAGGCTGTAGAGCTCGTCGGCCAGGCGGAAGTAGCTTGGGTCGTGGGCGATTTCACTGCGCCGTGCCTGGCGCACCAGGTAACCGACATCGATGCCGGCCAGGTCGTACATGGCGAACACGCCCATGGCCAGGCCCAGGCCGGTGAGCACCTTGTCCACCTGGGCCGGCGAGGCGCCTTCAAGCACCAGGCGGTGGGCTTCGCGGGCATAGGGTTCGAGCATGCGGTTGCCGATGAAGCCAAAGCACACGCCCGACACCACTGGCAGCTTGCCGATGCGCTTGGCGACCTTCAGCGTGGTGGCCAGCACGTCGGGCGCCGTCAGCCGGCCGCGCACCACTTCGAGCAGGCGCATGACGTTGGCCGGGCTGAAGAAATGCAGGCCGACCACGTCCTGCGGGCGGCGGGTACAGGCGGCGATGCGGTCGACGTCCAGGGTCGAGGTGTTGCTGGCGAGGATCGCGCCCGGTTTGCACACCCGGTCCAGGGTACGGAACACCTGCTGCTTGATCGACAGGTCCTCGAACACCGCCTCGATCACCAGGTCGGCGTCGGCCAGGTCGGCGTAGTCGAGGGTGCCTTGCAGCAAGCTCATGCGCTGTTCGAGTTGTTCGGCGCTGAGCTTGCCGCGCTTGATGCTGCTTTCGTAGGTCTTGCGGATCTGCGCCAGGCCCCGGTCCAGCGCTTCGGGCTTGAGCTCCAGCAGGCGCACCGGGATACCGGCGTTGATAAAGTTCGTGGCGATGCCGGCGCCCATGGTGCCGGCGCCGATCACCGCTACCTGGGCAATGGGGCGTAGCGCCGTGCTGGCGTCGATGCCCGGCACGCGCAGTGCCTCGCGCTCGGCGAAGAACTGGTGGCGCAGGGCGGTGGCCTGTGGGTCTTGCAGGGCTTCGCGGAACAGTACCTGCTCGCGGGCCAGGCCCTCGGCCATGGGCATCTCGCAGGCGGCGCGTACCGCAGCGAGCACGCGCAGGGGCGCACTCTGGCCGGGCTTGCGGGCGATCAGCTGTGCCTCGCGGCCGGCGAAGAAATCGCTTTCCAGGCCGTCGGCCAAGGGGGTTGCCGGGGCGCTTGGCAGGGCAGGTTGGGCCAGTTGCTCGCGGGCGAAGGTGCAGGCTGCGTCGAGCAAGTCCTGCCCGCTTTCGACCAAGCGGTCGACCAAACCCAGGGCAAGGCCCTGACGGGCATCGATCGGGTCGCCGCTGAGCATCATCTCCAGCGCCGGGGCCACGCCGATCAGGCGCGGCAGGCGCTGGGTGCCGCCAGCACCGGGCAACAGGCCCAGGCGGACTTCGGGCAGCCCCAGGCGTGCGGTGGCGGTAGCCAGACGATGGCTGCAAGCCAGGGCCAGTTCCAGGCCGCCGCCCAGGGCCACCCCGTCGATGGCGGCAATCAGGGGTTTTTCGATGCGGGTCAGGGCATCAAGGAGTTCGGGCAGTGCCGGCGCCTCCCAGGTGCGTGGGCTGCCGAACTCGCTGATGTCGGCACCGGCACTGAACGGCAGTTGCTGACCGTGCAGGATGATGGCCTGTACTTCGGGGTCGGCAGCGGCCTTGCTGCAGGCCAGCATCAGTGCCTGGCGCAAGTCATGGCCAAGGGCGTTGACCGGCGCGTGGCGCAGGCCGATCAGGGCCAGTTGGTTTTCGCGGCGATAATCGATGAGTTGCATGAGGGTAACCTTCTTGTTATTGGGCCGTGTGGGAGCGGGCGTGCCCGCTCCCACAGGATAAAGCGGCGCTTATCGGGGCTTTGACACGCGCGGTTGACTCAACGGGCGAAGGCGGCCTCGCTGATGCCCATCAGGTTGTCGCTGCCGGTGCGGATCAGCGTTTCATGCAGGTTGGCGCGTGGCAGCAGGCGCTCCAGGTAGAAGCGCGCGGTCTCGCGCTTGCCCTGGTAGAACGCCACCTCGTCGCTACCGGCCGCCAGTGCCCGTTCGGCCACGCACGCAGCGCGCAGCCAGAGGTAGCCGAGCAGGGTGTAACCGCTGAGCATCAGGTAGTCGTAGGCGCTGGCACCGATCAGGTTGGCATCGCCTGCGCTGGCGTCACGCAGCCAGGCACTGACTTCACGCCAGGCAATCACCTGCTTGAGCAGGGCCTGAGCCAGGTGGGCCGGGGCGCTGGTGCTCTGGGTGAAGTCTTCGATTTCACCGAGCAGTTCGCCCAGGGCCTCGCCGCCATCGGCCAGCACCTTGCGGGTCAGCAGGTCGAGGCCCTGAATGGTGTTGGTGCCTTCGTAGATCGCGGTGATGCGCACGTCGCGCGCAATCTGCTCCATGCCCCACTCGCGGATGTAGCCGTGGCCACCGAATACCTGGATACCCAGTTGCGCGGCCTCGTTGCCCGTTTCGGTGAGGAAGCCTTTGGCAATCGGCGTGAGCAGTGCCAGGCGGCGCGCCGCAGCCTCGCGCACGCCGGCGCTGGCGCCGTGGTGCAGCTGGTCGACGCCCTTGGCGCAGGTGTAGGCGAGCATGCGGCCGCCTTCGGCATAGGCCTTCTGGGTCAGCAGCATGCGCCGCACATCGGCATGGCCGATGATCGGGTCGGCTGGCTGGTCACTGCGCAGGCGTGGCGTGGCGCGCATCTGCACGCGGTCGCGGGCATAGGCCAAGGCACCCTGGAATGACGCTTCGGCGTGGGCCTGGGCCTGCTGAGACACCGCCAGGCGCGACTCGTTGATGTAGGTGAACATGGCGTTCAGGCCGCGGTTGGCCTCGCCCAGCAGGTAGCCGGTGGCGCTGTCGAAGTTGAGCACGCAGGTGGCGTTGCCGTGGATGCCCATCTTGTGTTCGATGGAGCCGCAGCTCACACCGTTGGGTGCGCCAAGCTGGCCTTGGGCATCGACCTGGACCTTCGGCACGGCGAACAGCGAAATGCCTTTGACCCCCGCGGGCGCGCCTTCGATGCGCGCCAGCACCAGGTGGACGATATTCTCGGTCATGTCGTGTTCACCGGCGGAGATGAACATCTTGCTGCCGCTGACCTGATAGCTGCCATCGGCCTGAGGCTTGGCGCTGGTGCGCAGCAGGCCAAGGTCCGAACCGCAGTGGGCCTCGGTCAGGCACATGGTGCCGCCCCAGCGGCCGGCGATCATCGGTGGCAGGAAGCGCTGCTGCAGGGCTTCGTCGGCATGCTCGCTGAGGGTACTGATGGCGCCCCCGGCGAGGTTGCCGTACATGCCCCAGGCGTGGTTGGCGCTGCACACCATCTCGTAGTTGACGAACCCCAGCGACGGCGGCAGGCCTTGGCCACCGAAGGCCGGGTCCTTGTCCAGGCCCAGCCAGCCGTTGTCGGCGAAGCGTTTGTAGGCATCGGCAAAGCCGGGCGGGGTGGTGACCTTGCCGTCCTGCCACTGGCAGCCGTGCTGGTCGCCCACGGCGTTGAGCGGGGCCAGCTCCTGTTCGGCGAACTTGGCGCCTTCCTCGACGATGGCGGCGAAGGTAGCCGCGTCCGGGGCTTCACAGCCAGTCAATTGTTGGTAGTGGCGGCTCAGGCCGAGCAGCTCCTGGGCAACAAAGGTGATATCGCGCAATGGGGCGGTGTAGCTGGGCATGCCGAACTCCTGGCTGGGTGGACTCGGCATGTTGTAACAGGCAGGCCCGGGCGCCGCGTCCACCCCTGGGTGGAATGGCGGGTGGAATCGCGGCGAGGGCCAGGTGGAGGTCAGCCCAGCAGTTGCAGTTCACGCGCCGAACACAGGGCGCTGTCGCGGTCGGCCACATCGAGCTTGCGGAACAGGTTGTTGATGTGGGTCTTGACCGTGCTCAGGCTGATGAACATCGCCTCGGCGATCTGCCCGTTGCTCTGCCCGCGGGCCATGCGCTGCAGCACTTCCAGCTCGCGGCGCGAGAGCGGCACGATCAGGGCGGTTTCCACGTTTTCCTTGTTCGCCAGCAATGGCCGGAACAGGGCATTCAGGTGCTCGCGCGAGGGCGCCGGGGCCTCCAGGCGCAGGCGTTCGCGCACCTGCGGCAGCAGCAGTTGGCGCAGGGGCTCCAGGCAGGCATCGCCCTCATACTGCAACAGTTGCCCTAAGCCGTAGGTGCAGGCCAATTGCAGCGCCTGTTCGAGGCTGAGCAGGGCCTCGTCGCGGGCGCCACGGTCCTGTAGTAGAGCAGCGTCGAGTAGCAGTGCGTCGAGCAGCAAGCGGCGGTTGCCTTGCGCCTGTGCTTGAGCCTGCAAGCGCTGCTGGATCTGCCAGGCCTTGTCGCGCTGGCCAAGGTGGCGTTGCACCCAGGCATAGGCCAGCCACTCTTCGGGCAACAGTTGCTCGCCATGCTGGCGCCGGCACCAGTGCCATTGGTCGAGCCAGTCGGGCAGGTAGTCCTGGTCATGGTCGCGCAAGGCCAGGCGCGCGAGCCAGGCGCCGGCCTGGCGGTAGAGGGTGAGCAAACTGTTCTGCCGGGCCAGCCGGCGTACCTCTGCCCAGCGTGCCTTGGCCTGGCCGGTCTCGCCCAGCGCCCAGTGCAGGCATGCCTGGTGGTGGAACACCCAGGGCAGCGCAGCGCTGTGGGGGAAGCCCAGTGCCAGCACTTCGGCCTGGGCCAGGGCTTGGCGTGCCTGGGCCAGGCGGTTGGCTTGCAGCAGTGCCAGGCCTTTGCCCAGGTGGCGAAACAGTTCATAGAAGCCCCCCGAACTGCCGGCGGCAGGCTGCTCGGCCATGCCTTGCAGGCGCGCCCAGGCGGCGTCGTTGGCGCCTTGGGCCAGTTCGATCTGCGCCAGCAACAGTTGCAGCAGGTTGGTGTAGCCGCTCAGGCCAAAGCCCTGCAGCTCGCGCAGGGCACGGCTGCCTTCGGTGTGAGCCTGCTCCAGTTGGCCGAGCGCAGCCAGGCAGTTGGCGCGGTCGAAATACAGCACCGAGCGCGCCGCGTTGTGCTGGGGAAACTGCTGCAGTGCCCGCGCCGCGAGGGCCAGGGCGTGCCCCAGGTTGCCCCCCAGGGAGGCCAGGCGGCTGCGCAGAAACATCACCGTCTGCTGCACCCGCTCGGGGTGGCGCGGCACCGCCTGGCGGCGCTGCAGGGCGTATAGCTGGTGCAGGCACTGGCAGGCCTGGGCGATGTCGTTGGTGACCATCACCGTGGAGGCCTCGGTCACCGCCAAGGTGAAGCTGTCGTTGCCGGCGTGGCCGGCGACCTCGTCGAGCACATCGACCAGGGTGTTGACCTTGCCCTCGCGCAGCAGCTCGAAAGCGTGCCGGTCGACGATGTTGAGCACGGCATCCAGGTCGCGTGCCCGGCCGAACTGGTAGATCGCCTCGGTGTAGCGGCGCTGGGCCAGCAGCCAGCTGGCAGCCTGGCGATGCAGTTGGCGCAGGCGTTGGGGGTCGCGTTGTTCCAGGCGTTGGTAGAGGCTGTTGCGCAGGGCGGGGTGGTAGCGGTATTCGGCGTGGCTGCCCTGGGCGACTTCGATGATCAGGTCCAGGCGCTGCAGCTGGCGCAGCGCGGCGGGCACATCGGCATGGGCGGCCAGTTCGCTGGCAAGGCCTGCATCGAACACCTGGGCCACGGCGGTGTGTTCCAGGAATGCGCGCAACGGCACGGGCAAGCGCTGCAGCCGTTCTTCCTCGAGAAACTGCCGGGCATGGGCATAGGCCTGGCGGGTGATCGGACGCAGGTCAGCGGGCGCCTGGCCGGTGCTGTGCAGTGCCTCGCGGTAGGCCTCGAACCAGAACAGCACACCACTGGGCCAGCCTTCGCTGCCGGCGCGCAGCTGGTAGAGCGCATCGCTGCCCAGGTTGACGTCGCGGGCCAGTGCCAACTGGCGTGTTTCTTCGCTGTCCAGAGCCAGGTCACGGGCGCCCAGCACAATCAGCCGGCCATCGCGGCGCAAGTGGGCCAGCGGCAGCGGGGGCGGCCCTTGGCTGGCGGCGACCAGGCGCAGCGCAGGCGGCGGGTAGTGCAACAGCGTGTCCAGGTACTGCCAGGCGGGCGTGGCGTTGAGCAGGTGCAGGTCGTCAATCAGCAACGTCAGCGGCGCCTGGCGGCCCTCCAGGTCGGCCAGGATCAGGCTCCACAGGTGCTCGGCCTGGGGCGTCTCGCGTTGTTGCGCAGGCAGTTGCAGCGCGGCGTGCAGGTGCAGCAGCAGGGCCAGTGGCTGGTTCTCGCCGCGGGTCAGGCGCAGCCATGCCCAGGCGCCGGCCAGGCTGCGGGTGAACTGGCCAAGCAGTGTGCTCTTGCCATAGCCCAGCGGTGCTTGCAGGAGCACGACGCTGCCTTCGTCCAGGGCGTTGGCCAGCTGCTCGAGCAGCCGCGCCCGCACCACGCCCCTGGTCGGCTCGGCGGGCGGGCGCAGCTGGTTCGGTTTGAGCGCGGGAAGATGCATGGCCAGCAGGTTCCATCGGTTCGGCCAGACATCCTAGCCGAGCGCGCGCCCGGCGCGGGGAAATTCTGCAGGGGTAGGGCGGTGGCTTGCTGTGCAGAATTGAACGGCAGTTTCAGGTTTGCGATGGCGCTTTTCAGGTTTGATTTGAAAGGCGTTGAGTGCGTTTGAAAATCTAATTTAAGTCATTGATTCAAAACGTATTTTTTAAATAAAAGGAAGCTGGCAACCATCTTGCTTAGCGTCATGGCACGTGTGAACAGTGAGTTGGACCGACCATGCCAAGCAGTCATTTCGTGCAGCAATCCAGTGCTCGCATCGACGTCGCAGACGCCCATGAGGTGCTGTCTGCCTATCTACAGGAGCGCCTTCACGGCCAGCCGGTGCGCATTACCCATAGCGAGCGTTTGTCGGGTGGCGCCATCCAGGAGAACTGGTTGCTCAAGGCCGAGGTTGCCGGTGTGCCGCAGCGTTGGGTACTGCGCACCGATGCGGCTTCCGCCGTGGCCGCCAGCATGAGCCGCGAGCAGGAGTTCGCCGTGCTCTGCGCCGTTCACCAGGTCGGCGTGAAGGTGCCCGAGCCACTGTGGCTGTGCCAGGCGCCGCAGGTGATCGGGCGCGATTTTTTCATCATGCAGGCCCTGGCCGGCAACGCTGGCGGCCGCCGCTTGACCAGCGGCCAAGGCGACCCCGAGGGCAACCCGCGGCTGTGCCGGGCGCTTGGGGCCAACCTCGCACGCTTGCACCAGCTGCGTCCACCGCAAGCGGCGCTGGCGTTCCTGCCTGCACCGGTGGCCGACGCCGTGCAGGCCAGCGTCGACCAGTACCGCCTGTTCCTCGATGCCTTGCCGGGCCGCCACCCGATCATCGAATGGGGCCTGCGCTGGTGCGAGCTGAACAAACCTGCCCCCCTTGCCACCTGCCTGATCCACCGCGACTACCGCACCGGCAACTACATGGTCGAGGGTGGGGAGCTGTGCGGCGTGCTGGACTGGGAATTTGCCGGTTGGGGCGACCCCCGCGAAGACCTGGGCTGGTTCACCGCGCGTTGCTGGCGGTTCGCCCGCCCAGACCTGGAGGCGGGTGGCATCGGCCGGCTGGACGACCTGCTCGCCGGCTACCGCAGCGTGTCGGCACTGGACCTGGACAGCGAAACCCTGCGCTTCTGGCAGGTCATGGCCCACCTGCGTTGGGCGGTGATCGCCCTGCAGCAGGCCGAGCGCCATGTCTCCGGCCAGCAGCGCTCGCTGGAGCTGGCCTTGACCGGGCGCATGGTCAGTGAACTGGAACAGGAACTGCTGCTACTCACCCAAGGAGGCCGCGCATGAACCAGCCCAACGCCCAAGACCTGCTTGTCACCGCGCGCGACACGCTGCTCAAGCACTTGTTGCCGGCATTGCCGGCGCCGTTGCACTACGAAGCGCGGATGGTGGCCAGCGCCATGCAGATCGCCAGCCGTGAGCTGGCCCAGGCGGCGGCCTGTGCCGACATCGAACGCCAGGCCATGGCTGGCCTGCTGGCGCTGCACGGCGAGGCGCCGGATACGCCCGAGCAAGCCCGTGCCGTGCTGGCCCGGCAGATTCGCCAAGGGGTCTATGACCAGGCCGGCGAGGCCCGTGCAAGCCTGCTCACGGCTTTGCGCGCCATCAACCGGGCGCAGCTGGGCATCAGCAACCCGAAGGTGCTGAGCCATGACTGACGCGCTCGTCCAGCTCGTGCGACGCCGCCGCTGCTACCTAGTGCGGCATGGCCATGTCGACTACTTCGACCCCAGCGGCCGCCCCCTCGACCCGCGCAGTGTGCCGTTGTCGGCCAATGGTGTAGCCCAGGCCCAAGCCTTGGGCGAGGTGCTGGCGCCGACGCGGTTCGACCGCGCGGTCTGCTCGGACTACCCGCGCACCCGGCAAACGCTCGACCATCTGCTGGGTGGCCGCGTCCAGCCCGTGGAAGAACGCGCCGAGCTTCGCGAAATACGCGCCGGACGCCTGCGGGAAATCCCCCGCGAATGCCTGCACCGCGAAGTGGCCCAGGCCTATCAGTTGTCCGATCGCCCGGACGCGGCCTTTTTGCGCGGCGAGCCGTGGGCGGCGTTTCAGCAACGGGTGCTGGGTAGTTTCCAGCAATTGCTGGAAGAGCCGGACTGGTCGTCGCTGCTGCTGGTGAGCCACGACGCGGTCAACCGCATTCTCCTGGCCTGGGCCTGCGGCGCCGGCCTTGGTGCCTTGGCTGCCTTCGAGCAGGACCCGGCCTGCCTGAACATCGTCGATATCGACATGGCCGGCCCGCAGGTGCTGCGTGCCTACATCCGCACCCTCAACTACTCAGCCTACGACCCAGCCAAGGCAGCGATCGACCAGACCGTCATGGAGCATGTGCACGCCTCCATCGACCCGCGTCGCCTGCACGCCTGACCTCTGACGACACTAATAAGGAATACCGCCATGCATTTCGCCCTGTCTGCCGAGTTGATTGCCCTGCAAGCCAAAGTCCGGCAGTTCGTCGCTGACGTCGTCATCCCCCTGGAGCGCGACCCGCGCCAGACGCCCCACGGCCCGTCGCCCGAGCTGCGCCAGGTGCTGATCGAGCGTGCCCGCGAGCACGGCCTGCTGACCCCACATGCCTCGCGTGAGATGGGCGGGCTGGGCCTGAGCCACATCGAGAAGGCGATCATCTTCGAAGAGGCCGGCTATTCGCCGCTGGGGCCGGTGGCCTTGAACATCCATGCCCCCGACGAAGGCAATATTCACCTGATGGAACAAGTGGCAACGCCTGCGCAAAAAGACCGCTGGCTCAAGCCGCTGGTGCAGGGCCGGATCCGCTCGTGCTTCGCCATGACCGAGCCAAGCCCGGGCGCCGGTTCCGATCCGTCGATGCTGACCACCCAGGCCGTGCGCGACGGCGACGACTACATCATCAACGGCCAGAAGTGGTTCATCACCGGTGCCGAAGGCGCGCAAGTGGCAATCATCATGGCGCGCATGGAAGACGGCAGCGCGACCATGTTCCTCACCGACACCGACCGCCCCGGTTTCATCCTCGAGCGCATGATGGACTCGCTCGACAGTTGCTTTGCCGGCGGCCACGCGGTACTGCGCTTCGACAACCTGCGCATTCCCGCCAGCGATGTGCTGGGCGAAGTGGGCAAAGGTTTCCGTTACGCCCAGGTGCGCCTGGCCCCGGCGCGCCTGACCCATTGCATGCGCTGGCTGGGCCAGGCCCGTCGTGCCCATGACGAAGCCTGCCGCTACGCCAGCCACCGGGTGTCGTTCGGCAAGCCGCTGGGCGAGCATCAGGGCGTGGGTTTCATGCTCGCCGACAACGAAATGGACCTGCACACCACGCGCCTGTCGATCTGGCACTGCGCCTGGGTACTGGACCAGGGCGAGCGCGGCAATTTCGAGTCGAGCATGGCCAAGGTGCTCAGCTCCGAGGCCATCTGGCGGGTGATCGACCGTTGTGTGCAGGTGCTCGGCGGGCAGGGCGTTACCGGAGAGTCGATCGTCGAGCGGATTTTCCGCGATGCGCGCAGTTTCCGCATCTATGACGGCCCCAACGAAGTGCACCGCATGAGCCTGGCAAAGAAGATCCTCGCCCGCACCGCGCCGGGGGTGGCCGGATGAACCTGGGCAGCTATCGCGACCAGGTGGTGATGATCACCGGCGCCGCCAGCGGTTTTGGCGCGTTGTTGGCCGAGCGCCTGGCCGGGTTGGGCGCCCGCCTGGTGCTCGGCGACCGCGACGTGACGGGGCTGGAGCGGGTGGCCGGTACCTTGCGCGAGGCCGGCGCCACAGTGCTGGCGGTGCCGTGCGACGTGACCCGTGAGGTGCAGGTCAAGGCGCTGGTGGACGCGGCCATGGCCACCTTCGGTCGCCTTGATGTGGGGGTGAACAACGCCGGCATCCTTACGCCGATGAAGCGCTTCGTCGACACCACCGAAGAAGAGCTGGACCGCAGCCACGCGGTCAACACCAAGGGCGTGTTCTTCTGCATGCAGCAACAGCTGCGCCAGATGTTGCCGCAAGGCGGCGGGGTGATCCTCAACATCGCTTCCATGGCCGGGCTCGGCGGTGCGCCCAAGCTGGCCGCCTATGCCGCGGCCAAGCATGCGGTGGTCGGGCTGACCCGAACCGCGGCGGTCGAATACGCCCGCCGAGGTATCCGCGTCAACGCGCTGTGCCCGTTCTACAGCGCCACGCCCATGGTTACCGGGAGCGAGGTGGGCGAGCAGCAGGCGTTTCTCGCCCAGGGCTCGCCGATGAAGCGCCTGGGCACCCCCGACGAAATCGTTGCGGCCATGTTGATGCTATGTGCACGTGAAAACAGCTACATGACCGGCCAGGCGATTGCCGTGGACGGGGGAATCTCGGCCTTCTGAGCCTTTGTCCGCAGTGCCCCGATGGCGAAACCGCGGGCGCTGTCATGAACTGAAAAACCGTTGTCGTCCGATGATAAGCGGCACATTACGCAACGGCCTAAATTGCCCTTCAAGACGAATGTTGCTGTTCTACAAAAACTACAAGAAGGGAGATTGGCATGGCCAAAGCGGTACGTTTCTACGAAACCGGAGGGCCTGAGGTCCTGCGTTACGAAGACGTCGAAGTCGGCGAACCGGGCCCTGGGCAGGTACGCCTGCGCCACGTGGCGGTTGGCCTGAACTACGCCGACACCTATTTCCGTAACGGCACCTACCCGATCCCGCTGGCCAACGGCATGGGCGTGGAAGCGTCCGGCGTGGTCCAGGCGGTGGGTGAGGGTGTCAGCCACGTAGCGGTCGGCGACCGGGTGACCTACACCGGCTTCATGAACACCCTCGGCGCCTACAGCACCGAGCGCCTGATCCCTGCCGCGCCGCTGATCAAGCTGCCGGAAACCATCGCGTTCGAAACGGCTGCAGCCATGACCATGCGTGGCCTTACGGCGTCGTACCTGATGCGCCGCTTGTACGACTTCAAGCCAGGTGACAGCATCCTGCTGCACGCCGCTGCAGGTGGCGTCGGGTTGATCGTCTCGCAGTGGGCCAAGCTGCTTGGCCTGACCGTGATCGGCACTGTCTCCACCGACGCCAAGGCTGAAGTGGCGCGTGCCCATGGTTGCGACCACACCATCAACTACAGCCATGAAGACGTGGCCAAGCGCGTGCGCGAGCTGACCGATGGCGTGGGTGTCAACGTGGTGTTCGACAGCGTCGGGCGTGACACCTTCATGGGCTCGCTGGACTCGCTCAAGCGCCGTGGCCTGATGGTCTGCGTGGGCACCGCCTCCGGTACCATCGAGCCGTTCAACCCGCAGATCCTGGCGATGAAGGGTTCGTTGTTCATGACCCGCCCGGCACTGGCCGATTACATCGCCGACCCGGCCGAGAAAGCCGCCTTGGCAGGCGAGCTGTTCGCCCATGTGGGCAGTGGCCGCATCAAGATCGAGATCAACCAGCACTACGCCTTGCAGGACGCAGTTCAGGCGCACCGTGATCTGGAATCGCGCAAGACCACCGGCTCGTCGATCTTCGTCATCTGAGGAGTGCACTGCCATGCAAGTCGAACAATTGACCTGCGCCATCGGTGCCGAACTGGTCGGCGTCAGGCTGGCCGATGCGATTCATGATGACGGCCTGTTTGCCGAGGTCCGTGCCCAGTTGCTCAAGCACCGGGTGCTGTTCCTGCGTGACCAGGACATCAGCCGCGCCGAGCACGTGGCGTTCGCCCGCCGCTTCGGCGAGCTGGAGGACCACCCCGTGGTCGGCAGCGACCCGGACCACCCCGGCCTGGTGCAGATCTACAAGTCGCCAGAAACCCCGGTGGACCGTTACGAGAATGCCTGGCACACCGACGCCACCTGGCGTGAAAAGCCACCCATGGGCTGTGTGCTGCGCTGCGTGGAAAGCCCGGCGGTGGGCGGCGACACTATGTGGACCAACATGGTGCTGGCCTACGACAACCTGCCAAGCGAGATCAAGGCGCGCATCGAGGGCTTGCGTGCGCGGCACAGCATCGAGGCCAGCTTCGGCGCGGCCATGCCGATCGAAAAACGCCTTGCTCTCAAGGGCCTCTTTCCCGATGCCGAGCATCCGGTGGTGCGTACCCACCCGGAAACTGGCGAGAAGGTGCTGTTCGTCAACGCCTTCGCCACCCATTTCAGCAACTACCACACCCCCGAGCGCGTGCGTTTCGGCCAGGACGCCAACCCCGGCGCCGGTGAGTTGCTGCGCTACCTGATCAGCCAGGCCTACATCCCCGAGTACCAGGTGCGCTGGCGCTGGAAGCCCAACAGCATTGCCATCTGGGACAACCGCAGTACCCAGCATTACGCCGTCATGGACTACCCCGCCTGCCACCGCAAGATGGAACGCGCCGGGATCATGGGGGATGCGACTTTCTGACCCGTCAGACACGTTGGGGCCGCCATGCGGCCCCAACCGCTACTCGATAGCCTGTAAGCAATAACAACAAAAAAACTCAGATATCCGAGGAGGCAGCATGGCCACCTATCACACCAGTGCGGCAGAACCAGGCACTGATACTTCGCTCGGCATACCACGGCGCTACGCCTGGATCGTTTTCGCCCTGACCTTCGGCCTGCTGATTTCCGACTACATGTCGCGGCAAGTGCTCAACGCCGTATTCCCGCTGCTCAAGCAGGAATGGCAGCTCAGCGACAGCCAGCTCGGGCTGCTCAGCGGCATCGTCGCGCTGATGGTCGGTTTGCTGACCTTCCCCCTGTCGTTGCTGGCCGACCGCATTGGCCGGATCAAGAGCCTGACTTTCATGGCCGTGATGTGGAGCCTGGCTACCTTGGGTTGCGCCCTGGCGGAAAACTACCAGCAGATGTTCATCGCGCGCTTTCTGGTCGGTGTCGGCGAGGCGGCCTACGGCAGCGTCGGCATTGCCGTGGTGGTGGCGGTGTTCCCGCGTGAGATGCGCGCCACCCTGGCCGGCTCGTTCATGGCCGGTGGCATGTTCGGTTCGGTACTGGGCATGGGCCTGGGCGGTGTGATGGCCCAGCACCTGGGCTGGCGCTGGGCATTTGCCGGCATGGCCTTCTTCGGCCTGGCGCTGGCGCTGCTGTATCCGCTCATCGTGCGCGAGGCGCGCATTGCCCCCAAAGGCCTGGCGGCAACGCCCGACAAGGCTGCGCTCAAGGCAATGCGGCCACTGCGTACCCTGTATTCCAGCCGCTCGGTCATCAGCGCCTACGTTGGCAGCGGTTTGCAGTTGTTCGTCGGTGGCACGGTGATCGTGTGGTTCCCCAGCTACCTGAACCGCTACTACGCCATGAGCACTGACCGCGCCGGCGCCGTGGCTGCGATCATCGTGCTGTGCAGCGGGGTGGGCATCGTGCTGTGCGGCATGCTTTGCGACCGCATGGGGCGCAAGCGCCCGGACCACAAGATCAGCTTGGCCATCGCCTACTGCCTGGGCAGCTGTGTGCTGCTGTCAGTGGCCTTTGCCTTGCCGCCGGGCATGCCACAACTGGTGCTGATTTGCCTGGGCATGATGATCGCCGCCGGCACCAACGGCCCGTCCAGCGCCATGGTCGCCAACCTCACCCACTACACGGTGCACGGCACCGCGTTTGCCACGCTGACCTTGTGCAACAACCTGCTCGGGTTGGCCACCGGCCCGCTGATCACCGGCAAGGTGTCTGACCTGATCGGCTTGCAGTCGGCATTCCAGCTGGTGCCGTTGATCAGCATCGGCGCTGCAGCGGTGTTCATGTATGCCAAGCGTCACTATCACCTGGACATGGCGCGCCTGCCGCTGGGTGAAACCGCCCAGGCGCCTGTCCAGCCAGAACTGGAGGCCCGCTCGTGAAGCGTTCGTTGTCGATTGATGTGTACTTCGATTTTATCTGCCCGTGGTGCCTGATAGGCCGCCGGCAATTGCAAGCCGCCCTGGCGCAGTTCAAGGCAGCGCAGCCAGAGGTCGAGGTAAACCTGGCCTGGCAGGGCGTGCAACTGTTGCCTGAGCTGCCATTCGACGGCCAGCCGTTCGCCGAGTTCTACCGGCGACGCCTGGGCAGCGATCAGGCGGTGCGGCAACGTCAGGCCCAGGTGCGCGAAGCGGCCAGCACCGTGGGCGAGCAGATCGAATTCAGCCGCATCGAGCGCATGCCCAATACCGCCGACGCCCATCGCCTGTTGCTTCACGCCAGTGAGCTGGGCAGCGAAGCACAGGTAGAGGCGCTACTGGAGCGGTTACTGGCTGCGTATTTCAAGCAGGGTGAAGACCTGGGCGACCGCGCTACGCTGTTGCGCATCGCCGAGCAGTGCGGCTTTGCCCCAGAGGCCCTGGCCGGCAGCTTCCGTGGCGATGGCCTGCCGTTCGTCAGTGCCAGCGCTGACATCGCCGGCCGCGGCGTGCCGTGCTTCGTTTTCGACGACCGACTGCAAGTGGTTGGCGCCCAACCGGCCGAGGCCTTGCTGGAGGCGATGCATCTGGCGGTGTCGGGCCTGGCGGAGAGGGAGGCATGAGCACGCTGGCGCTTACCCAGGTCAACAACCGTGTACGGGAACTGGCGCCCGGGCTGATCGTCAGCTTGATCGCCGCCGGTGCGGCGAGCTTCCTGGCCGAACACTATGGCGCGCCGGTGATGCTGTTCGCCCTGCTGCTAGGGCTGGCACTGAACTTTCTGAGCGCGGACGGCAAGTGCAAGGCCGGTATCGAGTTTACTGCACGCAGCGTGCTGCGCCTGGGCGTCGCGCTGCTAGGCATGCGCATCACCCTGGAGCAGATGGCTGGCCTTGGCTGGAAGGCGGTGGCGCTGGTGGTGATCCTGGTGGTGGTGACCATTGGCGTGTCGATGGTGGCGGCCAAGGCCATGGGCTTCCAGCGCCTGTTCGGCATGCTCACCGGCGGCGCCACGGCGATCTGCGGTGCTTCGGCGGCGCTGGCGCTGGCTGCTGCATTGCCCAGCCACCCACAGAAGGAGCGGGCAACGCTGTTCACCGTGATCGGCGTGTCGGCGCTGTCGACCCTGGCGATGATCCTTTACCCGATGATCGCCAACGCCCTGGGCCTGTCGCCGCAAGCCGCCGGCGTGTTCCTCGGCGCCACCATCCATGATGTGGCGCAGGTGGTGGGGGCAGGCTACAGCATGTCCACCGAAACCGGCGATACCGCCACGGTGGTCAAGCTGATGCGCGTGGCCATGCTGGTGCCGGTGATCGTCGTCGCGGCCATGATCGCCCGTCGCCAGGGTATCGACAGTACCGGCAAGCGTCCGCCGTTGCTGCCATGGTTCGCGGTCGGCTTCCTGATCCTTGCCTGCGTCAACAGCACCGGCTGGGTGCCGCTGGTCGTGCAGGGCAGTATCAACGAACTGTCGCGCGGGTGCCTGGTGGTATCGATCGCAGCGCTGGGCATGAAAACCCAGCTCAAGGAGCTGGCCGCCGTAGGCATCAAGCCGATTTTGCTGATGGTGGGCGAGACGGTGTTCCTGGTGCTGCTGGTGCTGGGCCTGATGCACGTCGGCATGTAGCCCAGAGGCCCAGGGCCGTCAGCGTGCGCTGGTGGTTGCCTGGGCGGCGCTGCGGTTGCGTCTGGTTTGTGTGTGCGGCTCATGCTGCGCACGCCAGGTGGCTGGCGGCTGCCCGAACTGGCTGATGAACCAGCGGGTGAACGAGCTGTGCATGGAATAGCCGAGCATGTCGGCGATGCGCCCCAGCGAATAGCCAGGGCTTTCCAGGTAGCGCAGCACCAGGTCGCGGCGTACGCCGTTGACCAGCTCGCTGAAGGTCGCGCCTTCTTCTTCCAGGCGCCGCTGCAAGGTGCGCACGTTCATGCCCTGGGTCTGGGCGATGTGCTCGATGGTGGCGCGGCCCATGGGCATCAGCAGGAAGATCGCCTTGCGCACTTCCAGTGTCAGCGACGGCAGGTTTTCGTCCTGCAGCAACCCCACATAACGCTGCGCCAGCCGCGCCATGCCTTCGTTGGCCTGGGGGTTGGCGGTGTCCAGGTCGGACGCCGAGCAGACAATGCCATTGAAGTCGGTGTTGAACTCCAGCTTGCAGCCGAAGATGCGCCGGTGGATGGCCAGGTCTGCGGGGGCGGCGTGGGTGAAGTTGGCGCTGATCGGGTGCCAGTGCGAGCCCAGCAGCGCCGAGCAGAAGCGGTGCATCACGCCAATGGCCAGTTCGATGGCCTGGCGGCTGTGCATCGGCTGGTCGGTGATGACCTCCTGGCGGATGATCACCGTCTTGCCGATTTCCTCGATGTGGATGGCCAGTGCGTTGTTGAGCAGGTGGCGGTACTGCACGATCACCTGCAGGGCGTCGCGCAGCGAGTGCTGATGGCTGATCAGCAGGCTGACCTGGCCAAAATCCGACAACTGGCGCAGTTCGGCCATGCGCAGGCCGAAGGCTTCGCAGCCGCTCAGGCGCGCCGACTCCTCCAGCACGTTGATGGCGGCGGCCACCGGGATGCGTTGATCGGGGGTTTCCAGCAGCGACGCACTGAGGCCGGCCTGAGCCAGCAGGCCATGGCCGTTAAGGCCCAGATGGCGTGAAACTTCCAGGTAATTGGTGAGGGTTGCAGCACGGGCGAGCACGGTCATTTTATTGTTTTCCACGTGATCTTGATGAGCTTCCGCTGCGCTGGCGGGGTGGTCTTTTATAGCGGTTGTGTCGTCAGATGCAAAGCCATTTCCGAGCAGCGGAGCCCGGGGCCGGGCGGCACAGCTGCCGTGTCATCAACTGAAAAGTTCGTGACGCGCAATGTAAAGCGGCTGGCAGGACGACTCTTTACTCTGGCTTCAAGCAGTCGGCAATCGACCGAGTTGACCAGAGCAAGGGCCCTGATGTGAAAAAACTGCAAACCGCCGCAACCGTGCTGATCGTGCCTGGCTTGCGTGACCATGTACCCGAACATTGGCAAACCCTGCTGCAGGCGCGCCTGGGTAAGGTTCGCTCGGTACCACCGCTGGAAACCGACAAGCTCAGTTGCACCGCGCGCGTCGAAGCGATCGAGCGCGAACTGGCCAGCATCGAAGGCCCGGTGATCCTGGTCGCGCACAGCGCCGGTGTGCTGATGGTGGCGCACTGGGCCGCCCGCTACCAACGCCCGATCAAGGGCGCCTTGCTGGCCGCGCCACCGGACCTGGATACCGATTGGCCGGCCAATTACCCCACCCCCGACACCCTGCGCGTCAACGGCTGGGCACCGCTGCCAAAAGGCCGGCTGCCATTCCCGAGCCTGGTTGCCGCCAGCAGCAACGACCACCTGGCGAGCTTCGAAGCGGTCGCCCGCATGGCCGATGAGTGGGGCAGCGAATTGGTCGAACTCGGCGCCGTTGGCCACCTCAATCCAGCCTCGGGCTTCGGCCCATGGCCACACGCCGAGGCCTTGATCCAGCAACTCGATCGCTAAACCGCGCGGGGCACGCGCACTCAGGGTCAGGCCGGCGCCCGATCGTTGCTGGCACCTTGCACATCCCAAGCAGAGATACCGCATGAACAACAATAAGAACGTTCTCTTCTGCCTTCACCGCCGCAACCTGTTGGCCACGCTGTTGCTGTTCGCCGGCGCGCCGGCTGCCCAGGCATTCCAGCTCGACCTTGCCGACCCTGACTGGAACGTGCGCTTCGACAACACCGCCAAGCTCAGCTACGGCCAGCGGGTCGAGGGCCAGAACGCCAAGGTCGCCCGCACCGCCAACCTCAACGACGGTGACAAGAACTTCAGCGTCGGCAGCGCGGTGACCCAGCGGGTCGACCTGCTGACCGAACTGGACGTGGTGTACCAGGGCAGCATGGGTATGCGCGTCAGTGCTGCGAGCTGGTACGACCACGCTTATGACGACGTGGGTTCCAACTCCAACCCGTTTCCCGGCCAGGCGGGCAATGCCGGCAACCTGGTGCTGGCGCGCCCGGCCGGTGGCCTGCCGGCCGGCACTGTGCTGCAGGGCGGCCCGTCCAGGCGCCATGGCCTGAGCAACTACAGCGACCGGTACTACAACGGCCCGTCTGGCGAATTTCTCGATGCCTTCGTGTTCTACAGCACCGAAATCGGTGATGAGTCGATGGTGAGTGGCAAGCTCGGCTGGCACTCGGTGTACTGGGGCGAGACCTTGTTCAACGCCGCCAACGGCATCAACTATGGCCAGTCGGCACTGGACCTGGCCAAGCTGTACAACGTGCCCGGCACCGAAACCAAGGAACTGTTCCTGCCGCGCAAGCAGCTGTCGCTGAGCTACACGATCAACCCGGAACTGACCCTGGCGGCCCAGTACTTTCTCGAGTTCGAAAACTCGCGCCTGCCTGAAGGGGGCACCTACATGGGCGCCTACGACATGCTTGGCGACGGTGCCGACATTTTCTGGCTGCCGGTGCCCAACGCGGTCGGCGGTGCCGGTGCCTTCTATGGCGCACCCCGCGGGCATGACATCCGCCCGCACAACAGTGGCGACTTCGGCGTAATGGCCAAGTGGAGCCCGGAATGGCTCGACGGCACCCTGGGCTTCTACTACCGCAACACGTCCGACCCGACCCCCGCGGTGCTGATCAATGCCCCCAACCTGCACACGGGCAGCCTGGAAGGCACCAGCTACATGACGGCCTACGCCGACGACATCGATATCTACGGCATCAGCCTGGCCAAGAGCGTCGGCCCGGTGAGCGTGGGGCTGGACGTCAACTACCGCGAAAACATGCCGCTGATCAGCAACTTCACCACCATCAACGGGCCGTTGTACCAGGCCCTGGCCGGCACCGCCGGCGGCACCAACCTGATCGGCGAAGTGCCAGGCCACGGTGAAACCGGGCTGGCCCGCGGCAAGACCTTGCATGTGGTACTCAACGGCCTGGTGGCGTTCGGCGCCACACCGCTGTGGAACGCTTCGTCGCTGGCCGTGGAAGGCGCCATGACCCACCTGGTCAGCGTCGACAAGGGCGAGCAGACCTTCAAGGGCGACGCCAGCTACGAAGGCGTCGACAAGGTCACCACCAACGCCTACACCCTGGCGGTCAACTTCACCCCGACCTGGTTCCAGGCGCTGCCAGGGGTCGATATCACCCTGCCGCTGTCCTACAACGTCGGCCTCAAGGGCAACTCGGCCGTGCAGCTGGGCGGTAACGAAGACTCCGGCAGCTACTCGATCGGGATCGCCGCCGACGTCTACCAGAAGTACAAGTTCGACCTGAAGTACGTCGACTCCTTCGGCAAGTTCGATACCTGCGAAACCGGCACCGACAACAACACCCCGGGCACCAACGGGCGCTACCAGTGCATCCCCGGGCAGATCACTTCGCAGGCCGGGCTGGCGCCGCTGCTGAAAGATCGCGGCATGGTCACGGCCTCGTTCAAGACCACCTTCTGAAGCTCCTAGTACAACAACAAGCGGAGAAACGCGATGAAGTATCTCAATAGCCTGCTGTCGGCCTCGCTTGCGGTCGTTATTGCCGGTAATGCCCATGCGGCCGCCCCGGCCCAGGACGTCGCCCGGCTGGGCAAGGACCTGACCCTGGTCGGCGCCGACAAGGCCGCCAGTGCCGACGGCGCGATCCCGGCCTACCAGGGTGGTTTGAACACCCCGCCTGCCGGCTTCAAGCAGGGCGATACCGTGCGCCCCGACCCCTTCGCCTCGGAGAAACCGCTGCTGGTGATCGACGGCAAGAACGTCGACCAGTACAAGGATTCGCTGACCGCTACCACCGTAGAGCTGGCCAAGCGCTTCCCGAGCTTTCACATCGATGTGTACCCCAGCCACCGCACCGCGGCGTTGCCCAAGGTGCTGCTCGACAACACCCTGAAAAATGCCGCCAATGCCAAGTCCCTGCAGGACGGCATGGCCATCGAAAATGTGCTGCCCGGCGTGCCGTTCCCGATCCCGCAGTCGGGCGCCGAAGCCATGTGGAACCACCTGCTGCGCTACCAGGGTGTGGCACAGAAGGCCAAGTATGATTCCTGGAACGTCGACTCCGCCGGCGTCGCAGCCCTGGCCACCACGGGCCTGGCGTACAACGCCTACCCGATCTACGAAGACCTGAACAAGGTCATTGAACCCAAGGACATCTACTTCCAGACCAAGCTGTACTTCGAAGGCCCGGCACGCCGCGCCGGTGAGTCGATGATGCTCAAGGACGCCGCCAACCCGCTGGTGCAAGAGCGCCGCGCCTGGCAGTACCTGCCTGGGCAGCGCCGGGTGAAGCTGGCGCCGAACTTGGCCTACGACACGCCAAACCCAGGCACTGCAGGCTCCGGCACCTTCGACGACGTGTACGTGTTCAACGGTGCGCTGGACCGTTACGACTGGCAACTGGTCGGCAAGAAAGAAATGTACGTGCCGTACAACACCTACAAGCTCACCTACATCCACGACCCGAAACCCCTGACCACGCCGAACCACCTCTCGCCTGATCAGGTGCGCTGGGAAAAGCACCGCGTCTGGGTAGTGGAGGGCACCCTCAAGGGCAATGCCCGCCACATCTATGCCAAGCGCCGCTTCTACCTGGATGAGGACAGCTGGTTTGCGCTGGCTTCTGACCAGTACGACGCCCGTGGCCAGTTGTATCGCGGCTCGTTCAGCTTCTTCACCCAGAGCTACGACGTGCAGATTCCCAACAACAACCCGCACGTGGTCTACGACCTGGTCGGAGGCACCTACAACGTCAACGGCCTGATCGGCCCGCACGGTGGTATCGAGTACATCGCCCCTCTGTCCAAGGCGCAGTGGTCGCCGGAAGCCCTGGCCGGCGCCGGCATTCGCTGACCCCGACGACCCGTCTGGCGGCGGCCGGCAAGTGGCCGCCGTCAGGTTTTGCAGAGGATGTGGCATGGCTTCTTTGAACAAGTATGCGCCGTGGGCGTTGGCAATCACGCTCGCCCTGGGCGGCACCTGCGGTGTGGCCCAGGCGGCCTACGTCGATGTGCTGGACCTGCCGGCCGAGCCTAGCACGCTAGCGGTGCACAGCGCCCTGCGCGATGTGGTGCGGGCCGGTGAGCGGCTGGTCGCGGTGGGGCCCCGTGGGCACATCGTGTATTCCGACAACCAGGGCCAGGACTGGCGCCAGGCCAGCGTGCCGGTCAGTGCCGACCTCAACGCCCTGGCGTTCCCAACCCCGCAGGAGGGTTGGGCGGTAGGCAATGATGGTGTGGTGCTGCACAGCCGTGACGGCGGTGTGAACTGGGCCGTGCAGCTCGATGGCCGGAAGATCGGCGCGCTGGTGACGGCCCATTACCAGGCCTTGGCACAGGCCCACCCCGACGATGCGCAATGGCCGCAGTTCGCCGCCGAAGGCCAGCGCCTGGAGCAGGAGGGGGCTGACAAGCCGTTTCTGGGTGTGTGGTTCACCGACGCCCGGCACGGTTATGTGGTGGGCGTGTTCAACCTGATCCTGCGCACCGACGACGGCGGCGAAAGCTGGGTGCCGATGCAGGACCGCACCGACAACCCGCAAGGCCTGCACCTCAATGCCATCCGGGCGGTCGGCGATGACCTTTACGTGGCCGGCGAGCAGGGCCTGCTGCTCAAGTGGAACGACCGACAGCAGCGCTTCCTCGCCCTGCCTGGCCCTTACCAGGGCACCTGGTTCGGCATTCTCGGCAAGCCCGGCGAAGTGCTCGCCTACGGGCTGCGTGGCCATGTGGCACGCAGCCTCGACGGCGGCCAGAGCTGGACCAAGGTGGACACCGGGCTGGGCCAGAGCATCACCGCCGCCAGCCTCGACAGCACAGGTGACTACTGGCTGTTCAGCCAGGCCGGGCATGTGCTGCGCAGCCACGACGGCGGCCAGAGCTTCGCCCTGCAACCGCAGGTGCCGCTGGCACCGGTGGCGGCTGCCCTGCAGACCCGCGGCAACGGCACCGTGCTGGTAGGCGAGCGCGGCGTGCGCGTGCTGCCAGCCCGCTAAGACCCACAAGCATTCCAAGAGAGCCTCGTGATGGCCAACATCAAGCAAGACACCATGCCGGTGATCCGCGACCTGCGGGATTTCGATCCACGTTCCGGCAACCTGCTCGAACGCATGATCTTCAACTATCGCCCGCTGTTCATGCTGTTCATGGTGCTGGCCACGCTGGTGCTCGGGTATGTGGCTGTCACCCGCCTGGAACTGCGGCCCAGCTTCGAGAAAATGATCCCGCAGAGCCAGCCCTACATCCAGAACTACCTGGACAACCGCAAGTCGCTGCGCGGCCTGGGCAACTCGGTGCGGGTAGTGGTGGAGAACACCCAGGGCGATATCTTCGACCCCGAATACCTGGACGTGCTGAAAAAGATCAACGACGAGCTGTTCCTTGCCCAGGGCGTCGACCGTGCCTGGATGAAGTCGTTGTGGAGCCCGGGCGTACGCTGGACCGAGGTCACCGAAGAAGGCTTCCAGGGTGGCGCGGTGATGCCCGATGACTACCAGGGCAAGCCGGCCGACATCGAGCAGCTGCGCCAGAACATCAACCGTGCCGGCATTGTCGGCAGCCTGGTGGCGACCGACTTCAAGTCCAGCATGCTGGTGGTGCCGCTGCTCGACCACGACCTGGCCACCGGGCGCGGTATCGACTACCGGCAGTTCTCGCAGATGCTCGAACAGCAGTTGCGCGACAAGTACGAATACGGCGGCGACAGCAAGGCGCGCGCGTCCGGCAAGGAAGGCGAGGGCAAGTACAAGGTGCGGGTCATCGGGTTTGCCAAACTGATGGGCGACCTGATCGACGGGCTGATCCAGGTGATGATGTTCTTCGCCCTGGCGGTGGTCACCTCGCTGGTGATCATCTTCCTGTACACCCGCTGCGTGCGCAGTACCCTCCTGGTGGTGTTCTGCTCCCTGGCGGCAGTGGTGTGGCAGCTGGGCATTGTCGGCTGGCTGGGCTATGCCATCGACCCGTACTCGATCCTGGTGCCGTTCCTGATCTTCGCCATCGGCGTGTCGCACGCGGCGCAGAAGATGAACGGCATCATGCAGGACATCGGCCGTGGCACCCACAAGCTGGTGGCGGCGCGCTATACCTTCCGCCGCCTGTTCGTGGCCGGGGTTACGGCGCTGCTGGCCGACGCCGTGGGCTTTGCCGTGCTGATGCTGATCGACATTCCGGTGATCAAGGACCTGGCGATCACCGCGAGCATCGGCGTGGCGGTGCTGATCTTCACCTCGCTGCTGTTGATTCCTGTGTCGCTGTCTTACGTTGGCGTGGGCCGCAAGGCGTCCGAGCGTGCCTTGCGCATCGACCAGCGCGCCGCCGAGCACCGGGGCTTCGGCAAGCTGTGGGATGCCCTCGACCGCTTTACCACGCGCAAGTGGGCCACCGGCGCGGTGCTGGTGGCCACGCTGCTGGGCCTGGGCGGCTTCTGGGTGAGCCTGCAGCTGAAGATCGGCGACCTCGACAGTGGCGCGCCGGAGCTGCGCGCCGATTCGCGCTACAACCGCGACAACGCCTACATCACCAGCCACTACGCGCTGTCCAGCGACCTGTTTGCGGTGATGGTCAAGACCCCGCCGGAAGGCTGCCTGAGCTACAAGACACTGATTCTCGCCGACCGCCTGGCCTGGCAGCTGCAGCAGTACCCCGGGGTGCAGACCACGGTGTCGCTGGTCAACGCCGTGCGCCAGATCACGGCGGGCTCCTTTGAAGGCAACCCGAAGATGAGCAGCCTGCAGCGCAACCAGGACATGCTCAACTACGCCGCCCAGCAGGCCTCGGTCAACGCCCCGGAGCTGTTCAACACCGATTGCTCGATGATGCCGGTGATCGCTTACCTCAAGGACCACAAGGCCCAGACCCTGGACGACGTGGTGGCCATTGCCGACCGCTTCGCCCGTGAGAACAGCAGCCCCGACCGGCAGTTTCTGCTGGCCGCCGGCAGCGCCGGTATCGAAGCCGCCACCAACATCGTGGTGCGCGAAGCCAACCGCACCATGCTGCTGTTCGTCTACCTGGCGGTCACGCTGTTCTGCCTGATCACGTTCCGCAGCTGGCGCGCGACCCTGGTGGCGCTGCTGCCTCTGGTGCTGACCTCGGTGCTGTGCGAGGCGCTGATGGTGGCCATGGGCATTGGCGTGAAAGTGGCCACCTTGCCGGTGATCGCCCTGGGCGTCGGCATCGGCGTGGACTACGCGCTGTACCTGCTTAGTGTGCAGCTGCATTACCAGCGCCAGGGCCGCACGCTGGGGGAGGCCTACCAGAACGCCGTGGCCTTCACCGGCCGGGTGGTCGGGCTGGTGGGGATCACCCTGGCCGCCGGCGTGGTCGCCTGGGCATGGTCGCCGATCAAGTTCCAAGCCGACATGGGCATCCTGCTGACCTTCATGTTCCTCTGGAACATGCTCGGCGCACTGCTGCTGATCCCGGCCCTGTCGCACTTCCTGCTGCCGGACAAGCGCTTTGTCGCGGCGGCCCCCACGCCCTTCGAAGCCGAACCACAGCCCCGTGACAGCACCCAGGTACCGCGCGCGCAAGCCCGGGTGCAGGCGTAGTCAGCTTTTTAGTCGATTCGAACATGGAAACTGGAACCAACGTCATGGCCAAGACAAAAATAATGCCGCCGGCAGCCGGCGCCTATGCCTACCCCTTGCTGATCAAACGCCTGCTGATGTCGGGTGTGCGGCACCAGCCGGACCAGCAGATCGTCTACGCCGACACGCTGCGCTACACCTACCGCGAGCTCGAGCAGCGGGTGCGGCGCCTGGCTAACGTGCTGCGCGCAGCCGGCGTGCAGGCTGGTGACACCGTCGCGCTGCTGGACTGGGACAGCCACCGTTCGCTGGAGTGCTTCTTCGCCGTGCCGATGCTTGGTGCGGTGCTGCACACGGTGAACATTCGCCTGTCGCCGGAGCAGGTGGCCTACACCATGAACCACGCCGGGGATGACCTGGTGCTGGTGCATGACGACTTCGTGCCGCTGCTGGAGCAGCTGCACGGCCAGCTGGGCACGGTCAAAGGCTACCTGCAACTGACGGACGGGGAGGCTGCGGCCACCTCGCTGCCGGTGCTTGGCGAGTACGAAACGCTGCTGGGTGCGGCCAGCCCGGAGGCCGAGTTCGAGGACTTCGACGAGCAGTCGGTGGCCACGCTGTTCTACACCACCGGCACCACCGGCAACCCCAAGGGGGTGTACTTTTCGCACCGCCAGCTGGTGCTGCACACCCTGAACCAGTTGGGCACCTTCGCCGCCTACGACGGCCAGCCGTTGCTGCGTTCCAGCGACGTGTACATGCCGATCACCCCGATGTTCCATGTGCACGCCTGGGGCGTGCCCTACACGGCCACGATGCTGGGCATCAAGCAGGTGTACCCGGGCCGCTACGAGCCGGACAAGCTGGTGCGCCTGTACCGCGATGAGGGGGTGACGTTCTCCCACTGCGTACCCACCTTGCTGCAGATGATGCTCGACAGCGAGCAAAGCCGGTACACCGATTTCAGCCGCTGGAAGATCCTGCTCGGCGGCAGCGCGCTTACCCACGGCCTGGCGCGCCAGGCCAGCGAGCGCGGCATGCTGATGTTCAGCGGCTACGGCATGTCGGAAACCTGCCCGCTGCTGACCCTGACCCACCTGCGCGACGAAGACCTGGCCTTGCCCATGGGCGAACAGGTGACCCAGCGGATCAAGACTGGCGCCCCGGTGGCGATGGTCGACCTGCGCATCGTCGATGCGGCCGGCGTCGAGGTGGCCCACGACGGTGAGGCGCTGGGCGAGGTCGTGGTGCGTTCGCCGTGGCTGACCCAGGGCTACCTGCACGAGCCGCAAATGGGTGCCGAACTGTGGCAGGACGGTTGGCTGCACACCGGCGACATGGGCTCGATCGACTGCCATGGGGTGCTGGAGATCAAGGACCGCATCAAGGACGTGATCAAGACCGGGGGTGAATGGATCAGCTCGCTGGCGCTGGAAAACCTGATCAGCCAGCACGCGGCGGTCAATGCCGTGGCGGTGGTGGGCATTCCCGACGAGCACTGGGGCGAGCGGCCCATTGCGCTGGTGGTGTGCATGCCGGGTGACAGCCTGGACCAGGTAGGGCTCGAGGCGCACCTCAAGCAGTTTGTCGACAGTGGCCAGATCAACAAGTGGGCGATTCCGCGCCAGGTGCACTTCGTGGCCGACATCCCCAAGACCAGCGTCGGCAAGATCAACAAGAAGCTGATCCGCGAAATGCATTGCTGAAACCCAATAGCCGTCGGTCTGTACCGACACCTTTCCAACAATCACAAGATGAGGAACACCCCATGAACTTCCTTGATGGCCACCTGTTCACCGAGAACCAGCAGCCGTTGATCATCACCGCAGCGCCTTATGCGCCTTCCTGGGTGCCGTCCGACTTCCCTGAGGACATTCCGGTGACCATGGCCGAGCAGGTACAGAAGGCCGTGGATTGCTACAACGCCGGTGCCACGGTGCTCCACCTGCATGTGCGCGAGCTGGATGGCAAGGGCTCCAAGCGCCTGTCCAAGTTCAACGAGCTGATCGCCGGTGTGCGTGAAGCGGTACCGGAAATGATCATCCAGGTGGGCGGTTCGATCAGCTTTGCCCCGGAGACCGAAGGCGCTGCGGCCAAGTGGCTGAGCGACGACACCCGCCACATGCTGGCCGAGCTCGACCCCAAGCCCGATCAGGTCACGGTGACGGTCAACACCTCGCAGATGAACGTGGTGGAGCACTGGGGCTACCAGGATGTGCGCGGGACCTCGATGGAGGACCCGGCGGTGTATGAGGCCTACAAGGAAATGACCGTGCCCGCGCAGCCGGGCTGGGTCGAGGAGCACGTGCGCCGCCTGAGCGCCGCCGGTATCCAGAGCGCCTTCCAGTGCTACAACCTGAACAGCTTCGAGTCGGTCGAGCGCCTGATGCGCCGTGGCATCTACAAAGGCCCACTGGTGATGAACTGGGTAGCCATCGGCGGCGGCATGGACGTGCCGAACATCTACAGCCTGGCCAACATCGTGCGGGCCGTGCCCGACGGGGCGGTGCTCACCGTGGAAAGCTCGATGCGCAACGTGCTGCCGATCAACATGATGGGCATCGCCATGGGCCTGCACGTGCGCTGCGGCATCGAGGACAACCTGTGGAACCAGGGGCAGACCGAGAAGATGTCCACGGTGCAGCAGATCGAGCAGCTGGTGCGCATTTCGCGCGAGTTCGGTCGGCCGATCGCCACCGCCAAAGAGGCTCGCGAAATCAGCAAGATCGGCGTGTTCTACGACACCGTCGAAGAAAGCCTGCAGGCCAATGGTTTCGCGCCAAACCGCAATGGCGGCCAGCAGGGTTTCTTGCGCAAGACGGCTGACGCCGTGTAATCCCCGCCACGTTTGACGTGATCCTCCGCAGGGCGGCCGTGCTGGCAGCCCTGTGGGCATCCGGAACCCTCAGGCCACGTTAGCGCGATTGTAGAACTTCGCGAAATACATCCGGGCGTGAGGCGGCAATTTGCAATAGAGATCGCGCCGCGCCAGACGGCAGGCGCCTACCTTGCTCCCATTCCTGAAGCGTGCGCACCGAAACTCCCAGCATTTCGGCAAATCTGGACTGGGAAAGCCCCGTTTTGCTCCGTGCCTCGGCAGCCTCGGTCACCTCAACCTGATGTGTTGCACCATAGCGGCCAGCCTTCACGTCGCGTATGGACTCCAGTAGTTCTTCGCCAATGTTACGGTTGGCGTCGCGCAGCATCAGCTCTTTCTCAGTCAGGGGCATGGTTGAGCTCCTTGGCAATCTTGCGCAGCACGTGCGTGGGTATATTTTCGGTAGCGCTCGAATCAGGCCATTGTCTTGAGAAAAGTGGCGCTTCAATGATTGTCAGCATACTGCATCCCTACGTCTTTGACGTAGGGATTTTGCGTTTCTCGTCTGGTAAACAAAAGTGGGAGGTTGTATCGAGTGGTTGCCGTTAAGCCCGTTCGCTGTGGCATCGCCGGGGCCGCTGCGTGCGGCCCATCGCAGGCAAGCCCGCACCTACAGCGGCTGCGCAAGCCTGCAGCTGCTCGGCAACCTCAAATACTCAACCACAATGCCAGGGCCGCCAAGGTCACCAGCAGCACCGGCACGGTCAGCAGTACGCCGACCTTGAAGTAATACCCCCAACCGATCACCACCCCTTTGCGGGCCAGCACATGCAGCCACAGCAACGTGGCCAGGCTGCCGATCGGGGTGATCTTCGGCCCCAGGTCGCAGCCGATGACATTGGCGTAGATCATCGCCTCGCGCACCACGCCCTGGGCTTCGCTGGCATGGATCGACAAGGCGCCGATCAGCACGCTGGGCAGGTTGTTCATCAGTGACGAGAGCAGCGCCGCGATCAGTCCGGTGCCCAGCGTCGCCGCCCACAGCCCATGCCCGGCGAGCCAGTCCAGTACCCCGGCAAGGGCGTCGGTCAGGCCGGCATTGCGCAGCCCGTACACCACCAGGTACATCCCCAGCGAGAACACCACGATCTGCCAAGGCGCTTCGCGGAGCACGCGGCGGGTTGAAATCACGTGGCCGCGGGCGGCCACGGCAAACAGCACGGCGGCGCAGGCCGAGGCCACTGCGCTGACCGGGATGCCCAGCGGCTCCAGCACGAACAGCGCGGCCAGCAACACCACCAGTACCACCCAGCCCGCACGGAACGTGGCGCGGTCGCGCACTGCCAGGGCAGGTAACTGCAGGTCGTCGGTGGCGTAGCGCAGCGGGATGTCGCGGCGAAAATACAGCCACAGCACCAGCAGCGTGGCCGCTACCGCCACCAGGTTCACCGGCACCATCACGGCGGCGTAGGCGTTGAAGCCGAGCTTGAAGTAGTCCGCCGACACGATGTTCACCAGGTTCGATACCACCAGCGGCAGGCTGGCGGTGTCGGCGATAAAACCGGCGCCCATCACGAAGGCCAGGGTTGCCGTGGGTGAAAAGCGCAGGGCCAGCAGCATCGACATGACGATGGGGGTGAGGATCAGTGCTGCGCCATCGTTGGCGAACAGCGCCGATACCGCTGCCCCCAGCAGCACCATGAAGGCAAACAGGCGACGCCCGTCGCCACGGGCCCAGCGCGCCACATGCAGCGCCGTCCAGGCGAAGAAACCGGCTTCGTCCAGCAACAGGCTGATAACGATCAGGGCGATGAAGGTGGCGGTGGCGTTCCAGATGATTGCCCAGACGGTGGGGATATCGTGCAGTGACACCACGCCGGACAGCAGGGCCAGAACCGCACCGAGGGTTGCACTCCAGCCGACGCCGAGGCCTTTCGGTTGCCAGATGACCAGGGTCAGGGTGAACAGGAAAATCAGCGTGGCTGGGAGCATGAACAGGTGGCTCGGGTGAGGGGAAGGCAAGTGTAACCAGTGCAGATGGCAATTACTCCAGGATGGCCAGCATTCTGTGGGAGTAGGAATGCGGCGCTCTGCCCTGCGGCTCAGCAAAGTTCAGTTACAAACATGTAAACTTCGTAAATAAGATTTACTCGCATTTGCGACTCCCTATATTTACCACCCCTGTTGGCCGCCAAACTGTGTTTGCGAGGCCGGTGGGCGAGGGCTCCCGGTTTCCTACAGGGATGTGCCGTTTCGCTCATGATTCGCAGGAGATGTACCCATGCAGTGCAGAACTTCACCCAACAGCCTGGCCCTGGCGTTCGTCGCACTGGCGTCACCGGCCGTGGTGGCCACCGCGGCCCAGGCCGAAGAGCAACGCAGGGGTGAGGTGCTGGAAGTGCCGGTTGCCGACAACGCGCTGGTGATTCAGGACACCCTGATCACCGCCGAGCGCGAGGCGCGCCAGGCCTTGGGTTCGTCGATCATCACCGCCGACGACATCAAGCGCCACCCGCCGTCCAATGACCTGTCCGATATCATCCGCCGCGAGCCCGGCGTCAACCTGACCGGCAACAGCGCCAGCGGCGCACGCGGCAACAACCGCCAGATCGACCTGCGCGGCATGGGCCCGGAAAACACCCTGATCCTCATCGACGGCAAGCCCTCCAGCGCACGCAACGCCGTGCGTTATGGCTGGAACGGCGACCGCGATACCCGGGGTGAAACCAACTGGGTGCCGGCCGAAGCGGTCGAGCGCATCGAGATCCTGCGTGGCCCGGCGGCCGCACGCTACGGCTCCGGCGCCATGGGCGGGGTGGTCAATATCATCACCAAACGCCCTACCGACGAACTGAAAGGCAGCGTCAGCCTGTACACCCAGCTGCCCGAAGACAGCGCTGAAGGCGCCAGCCAGCGGGCCAACTTCAACCTCGGCGGGGGCCTCACCGATAACCTGGGTTTCCGGCTGTTCGGCGGCCTGGCCAAGACCGACGCAGACGACCTGGATATCAACGCCAGCCACGCCAACAGTGCACTGGTCGCCGGGCGCGAGGGCGTGCGCAACAAGGACATCAACGGCCTGCTGAGCTGGAAGCTCAATGACGAGCACCGCTTCGAAGCCAGTGCAGGCTACAGCCGCCAGGGCAACATCTACGCTGGCGACACCATGAACAGCAACGGCGGCAGCGACGTCGCGCTGATTTCCAGCCTGTATGGCCACGAAACCAACGTCATGCAGCGCAGCACTTACGACCTGACCCACCTGGGTGACTTCACCTGGGGCACCAGCAAGACCACCCTGGCTTACGAGTATGTGCGCAACTGGCGCCTCAACGAGGGCCTGGCCGGTGGCCCCGAGGGGGCGATCAACAA
Source organism: Pseudomonas putida W15Oct28 (assembly GCF_000708715.2). Lineage (GTDB taxonomy): Bacteria > Pseudomonadota > Gammaproteobacteria > Pseudomonadales > Pseudomonadaceae > Aquipseudomonas > Aquipseudomonas putida_R. Next base: position 38,555 of record NZ_JENB01000046.1, read on the forward strand.
CAGCGGCGCGGCGATGTCGCGGCTGCGCAACACGCGTTTGAACAGTGAGGTCAACTTGCCGTTCGCCGTGGGCAGCACCGAGCATGTGCTGACCCTGGGGGGCGAGTACCTGTACGAGTCGCTCAACGACCAGGGCTCGTTCCGCCCGCAAAGCTTCGACCCGAGTGGGTCGGGCAATGACGCGATCAGCGGGTTCGACCGCAGCGACTCGAAAATGACCGCCAGAAGCTACGCATTGTTCGTCGAGGACAACATTGTCATCGGCGACACGACGGTGACGCCTGGCGTGCGTTTTGACCATCACGAGCTGTTTGGCGACAACTTCAGCCCGAGCCTGAACCTGTCGCACAAGCTCACCGAGGCGCTGTCGGTCAAAGGCGGTATTGCTCGCGCCTACAAGGTGCCGAACCTTTACCAGTCCAACCCCAACTACCTGCTGTACAGCCGCGGCCAGGGCTGTAGCGTGGAGCAGACCAACTCCGGTGGCTGCTACCTGCAAGGTAACGCCGACCTCAAGCCAGAGATCAGCGTGAACAAGGAAATCGGCCTGCTGTACGACCGCGGCACCTGGCGTACCAGCGCGACCTACTTCCGCAATGACTACAAGAACAAGATCATCGGCGGTACCGATGTGCTCTATGCCATCAACAGTGGGCGCCGCGTGACCGAGTGGGAGAACGCTGGCGAGGCGCGGGTGGAAGGCATCGAAGGCAACTTCTTCATCGAATTGACGCCGACCCTGGACTGGAACACCAACCTGACCTGGATGCTCGACAACGACAACCGCGAGACCGGCGAGCCGCTGTCGGTGATCCCCGAGTACACCGTCAACACCACCCTGGACTGGCGCGCGACCGAGCAGCTGTCGTTCCAGGTGGCGGGCACCTACTTCGGCAAGCAGAAGTCGCCGACCTACAACTACCGCACCCAGGAAAACTACGACCAGGCTGCGCAGCAGGATGTCGAGGCCTATGGCCTGGTGGATCTGAGCGCCGGGTACAAGTTCAACGCCAACTACGACGTGCGGGTGGGGGTGAACAACGTGTTCGACAAGCAGATCCTGCGTGGCGGCAACGCCAGCAGTTCGGGGGCCAATACCTATAACCAGCCGGGCAGGGCGGTGTTTGCTGCGTTGAATATCAACTTCTGACAGCGGGGGCCGCTTTGCGGCCCGATCGCGACACAAGGCCGCTCCTACAGGCGATTCGCGTTCCCTGTAGGGGCGGCCTTGTGTCGCGATCGGGCTGCAAAGCAGCCCCAGATGCCCTACTGGTCTATGCTACGGAGCCCCCGATGATTAAAGCCCCCGCCTGGCTACAAATACTTTCCCGCAGCGGCGCCGCGTTGCTCGGCGGCTACGCCCTCAGCTACGCCGCCAGTGCCTGCCTGGCCCGCATCCTGCCGCTTTCTGCCGCCGATGCAGTCATCGTCGCGACCCTGCCGGCGTTCATTTTCTACACCGTCGCCATCCTCTGGGCCTTCGCTTGCCGTGATGCCCTGCGCGCCTGGGCGCCGCTGGCACTGGCTGCGCCCCTTTCGCTGATCGGCTTCTGGCCACAGGTACTGGAGCAGCTGGCATGAAGAACACCTTCACCCAATCGATGGCCTGGCTGCACACCTGGGCCGGGCTGATCTTCGGCTGGCTGCTGTTCGCCATCTTCGTCACCGGCACCCTGGCGGTGTTCGACAAGGAACTCAACCACTGGATGCAGCCGGAGATCCCGGCCACTCAGGTGTCCCAGGCCGACGCTGCCCGGCGCGCCATCGATTATCTGCAGGCCCATGAACCACAGGCTGGCAACTGGGGTATCAGCCTGCCGAGCGAACGCGCGCCAGGGCTGCGCGTTTCTACCGGCGAGCGCCGCCACGGCGGCGGTGTGCAGCTCGACCCGCGCACCGGCGAGGCCATCGAGGTGCGCGACAGTGTCGGCGGCAACTTCTTCTTCCGCTTCCACTTCACCCTCGACCTGCCACGCAACTGGGGCATTTTCGTGGTTGGTGCGCTGGCGCTGGTGATGCTGGCGGCACTGGTGACCGGCATCGTCATCCACAAGAAAATCTTCAAGGAGTTCTTCACCTTCCGGCCAAACAAGGGCCAGCGTTCGTGGCTGGATTTCCACAACGCCAGTGCGGTGCTGTTGCTGCCGTTCCACCTGATGATCACCTACACCGGCCTGGTGATCTTCATGCTCATCTATATCCCCGCCGGGGTCGATGCGCTGTTCGCCGGTGACACGCGGGCTTACTTCCAGGCCCAGGGCAATGCCCGCGTGGAACAGCCCCGTGGCCTGGCCAGGCAGCCGGCCGCGCTGGTCGATGTAGCACCGCTGCTGGCCCAGGCCGAGGCGCGGCTGGGGCCTATTGGCGGCTTGAACATTCGCAACCCGAACACGGCGGCGGCGCGCGTCGAAATCCGCCCCGGGCTGGGCAATCGCATTGCGCTGGCCAAGGGGCAGGCCATGGTCTTCGATGGCGTCAGCGGGCAGCTGCTCAGCGACGTGCCTGAATGGCGCGCAGTACCTTTGACCCAGCGGGTCATGGTCGGCCTGCACTTCGCCCAGTTCGGCGGCTATCCGATGCGTTGGCTGTACTTCGTCTGCGGGCTGGTCAGCTGCCTGATGATCGCCAGCGGCCTGGTGCTGTTCTGCGTGAAGCGCGGGCGCAAATATGCCAGTGCCACGGCCGACGCTTCGGCACGGCGCTGGTACCGGGTGGCCGAGGTGTGCAACGTGGGTTTCATCAGCGGTTTGCTGCTGGCGTGCGTGGGGCTGCTATGGGCCAGCCGCTTGTTGCCGGTGGAGCTGGTACAGCGGGAGAGCTGGGAGGTACGTGCGTTCTTTGGTGTATGGCTTTTGGCGCTGTTGCATGCAGGTGTCAGGCCGGCACGCCGTGCATGGGCCGAGCAACTGTTGCTGACGGCATTGCTGTGCATCGGCCTGGGTGCGTTTGGCGGCCTCGAAGATGCCATGCGCCTGGGCGTAGCGGCCTGTGCACTGATACTGGGCGTGTTGGTTGGGCTGGTGGCCTGGCGGGTGCGGCAAGCACAGCCGTTGCGGCAGAAGGCCCGGGCAGGGCGGCAGCAGGAGGCCGAGGCATGATGATGTGGATTGCAGGCGCAGTGCTGTTCGCTTATGCCGGTATGCTCGGGCTTTGCCAGGGGCTGGAGCGGCATTACAAACAGGTGTGGAATCGCACTTGTCCGCGCGTGTGGCGTATCGGCCTGCGCAGTGCGGGTTGGTTGGCGTTGCTGGCCAGCCTTGCGCTGTGCGCGCAGGCCTGGGGCTGGGCCATGGGGCCGGTGGCCTGGTTTGGTGCGATGTCGTTGGCGGGGATGCTGCTGGTGATGTTGTTACCGTACTGGCCGCGGCTGGCGGTGGGGCTGGTGGGGGCGCTGCCAGTATGGGGCTTGGTACAGGTGGTTACCTATCTATGACCTCAACGCGGACTGTGTAGGAGCGGCCTTGCCGGGGCGCCGGACCGGTCGGAAAGGGCCGCAAAGCGGCCCCGACGATATCTGCTGCGAAGCCGGAAATCTGGGGCCGCTTTGCGGCCCTATCGCGACACAAGGCCGCTCCTATGTATGGACTCGCCCACACTGTCTAGCCGCTTTTGAACATAGGAACCCGGTTGCATCTATGTATCAGGCCTATTCGAGGAAGTTTTTCACTTCTGGCCAACATCGTGGTGAGCTCGCAGCGTGCCGTTTAC
>NZ_JENB01000047.1 GCF_000708715.2 Pseudomonas putida W15Oct28
ATTGATAGTGCGGCTAAATGCGATGCTCAAGACCGGAACGCCCTGGAAGGAGCAAATAGCTCACTCGTAGGAGCAAGCCTTGCTGGCGTTGCCCGGCACAGCCGGGCCTAGGGCGCTACGCCCCCCATCGCCGGCGAGGCCAGCTTCCACAAGAAGACAGTTGCTCCCACACGGGATTTGCTGCAGCTTCAGCTTTGGCGCTCTTCTTCCCGCAACGTCAGCACCTCGAACCCGTCCTCGGTCACCGCCACGGTATGCTCCCATTGCGCCGACAGGCTGTGGTCGCGGGTAATCACCGTCCAGCCATCCTTCAACGTGCGCGTACCGCGCCCACCCTGGTTGATCATCGGCTCGATGGTAAACACCATTCCCGGTTTCAGCTTCATGCCCATGCCGCGCTGGCCGATGTGCAGTACTTCCGGCCCTTCATGCATCTGCTGGCCGATACCATGGCCGCAATACTCGCGCACCACGCTGTAGCCCGCCGCCTCGGCATGGGCCTGGACGGCATGGCCTATATCGCCCAGCGTGGCCCCGGGGCGCACCTGTTCGATGCCTTTCCACAGCGCGTCGTAGGTGGTGTCGACGAGGCGTCGGGCTTCATCGCTGATGTGCCCGATGCTGTACATCTTCGACGAGTCGGCAATGTAGCCGCCCTGTTCCAGGGTGATGTCGACGTTGATGATCGAGCCTTCCTTCAATACTTCATCGGCATTGGGCATGCCATGGCACACCACGTGGTCCACCGAGGTATTGAGCGAGTAGGGGAAGCCGTACTGGCCCTTGCTCGCTGGCCGCGCCTTGAGCGTATTGACGATGAACGCGTCGGCACGGTCGTTGATCTGCATCGTGGTCACGCCGGGGCGGATGAAACTATCAAGGTCGGCGAAAACCTGGGCCAGCAGTTGGCCGGCGCGGCGCATCAGGTCGAGTTGGGCGGGGGTCTTGAGGATCACCTGGGACATAAGGGGAGGGCAGTTGCTCGTGCTGAAATTTGCCCCAGCATAGCGCCAGGGGGCGGGAGGTTGCCACCGCATGGTGCGTCGCCTGTGCCGGCCTCTTCGCGGGCACGCCCGCTCCCACAGGTACGGCACCGGCCTCAGGCCTTGCGATAGCCCTGTGGGAGCGGGCATGCCCGCGAAAGGGTCGGTATAGCTGGCCCATAAATTGCTGTTCTACCCTCATCTCGGGCTATCAACGTCGACAGCCTACAAAACTTCACGACAAAGGCGCCGTGTTGCCCCGCTTGCTTCAGCAAGCCGGGGCAGCCGGCGCCTTTTTGCGTTTCCCACAGGAGCCCGCCCATGGCCAACAGCGAAGTACGCAGCGTCTGCCCCTACTGCGGCGTTGGCTGCGGCATCGTCATGAGCGTTGCCGATGGCAAGGTCGTCAAGGTCAGCGGCGACAAGCAGCACCCCAGCAACTTCGGCCGGCTGTGTACCAAAGGCCTCACCGCGCACGTGCCGCTGACGGCCGCCGGCCGCCTGGAAGACGCCTATGTGCGCCAGCAGCGCAACCAGCAACCGGCGCGCACCGGCATGGACCAGGCCATCGCCGACGCCGGCAAACGCCTGCGCGGCATCATCGACCAGCACGGCCCCGACGCCGTGGCGCTGTACGTATCGGGGCAGATGTCGCTGGAGGCCCAGTACCTGGCCAACAAGCTGGCCAAAGGCTTTATCCGCACCCGCCACATCGAGTCCAACTCGCGGCTGTGCATGGCCAGTGCCGGCAGCGGCTACAAGCTGTCGCTCGGTGCTGACGGCCCACCTGGCAGCTACCAGGACTTCGAGCACGCCGACGTGTTCCTGGTGATCGGCGCCAACATGGCCGACTGCCACCCGATCCTGTTCCTGCGCCTGCTCGACCGGGTCAAGGCCGGCGCCAGGCTGATCGTCGTCGACCCACGGCGCAGCGCCACCGCCGACAAGGCCGACCTGTTCCTGCAGGTGCGCCCCGGCAGTGACATGGCCCTGCTCAATGGCCTGTTGTATCTGCTACACCGCAATGGCCACACCAACCCCGATTTCATCGCCCGCCACACCGAAGGCTGGGACGAACTGCCAGCCTTCCTCGATGACTACACGCCCGAGCGCGTGGCCGCCATCACCGGGCTGGCCGAGGCCGACATCATCAAGGCCGCCGAATGGATCGGCAGCGCCAAAAACTGGATGAGCTGCTGGACCATGGGCCTGAACCAGAGCATTCACGGTACCTGGCACAGCAACGCCATCTGCAACTTGCACCTGGCCACGGGCGCCATCTGCCGCCCCGGCAGCGGGCCGTTTTCGCTGACCGGCCAGCCCAATGCCATGGGCGGCCGTGAGATGGGCTACATGGGCCCCGGCCTGCCAGGCCAGCGTTCGGCACTGGTGGAAGGCGACCGCGCGTTTGTCGAGCAGCAGTGGCAACTGCCACCCGGCAGCCTGCGCAGCGAAGGCGGCGAGGGTACGGTGGCGCTGTTCGAGCAGATGAAAGCGGGTGAAGTAAAAGCGTGCTGGATCATCTGCAGCAACCCGGTGGCCAGCGTCGCCAACCGCCAGCAAGTGATCGATGGCCTGCGCCAGGCCGAGTTGGTGATTAGCCAGGATGCCTTTCTCGACACCGAAACCAACCGCTACGCCGACATCCTGCTGCCGGCCGCGCTGTGGGCCGAAGGCGAGGGCGTGATGATCAACAGCGAACGCAACCTCACCCTGATGCCGCGCGCCGTCGAGCCGCCAGGGCAAAGCCTGCCCGACTGGCAGATCATCGCCCGGGTGGCCTGCGCCATGGGCTACGCCGAAGCCTTCGACTACCCCGATGCCGAAGCGGTGTACGAAGAAATCCGCCGCTTCCATAACCCCGCCACCGGCTACGACCTGCGCGGTATCGGTTACCCCGAGCTGCGCCAGCAACCGCACCAGTGGCCTTGTGCGCCAGGCCGTGACAGCGACCGCAGCCCATTGCGCTACCTGAACGACGGCAGCAGCCAGGCGCTGCTGCACGATGCCCAAGGCGATTGCCCGGCGCTGGCGTTCCCCACCTCCAGTGGCAAGGCCCGCTTCTTTGCCCGGCCCTGGCTGCCGGCGCCGGAGTTGCCGGATGACGACTACCCCATGGTGCTGAACACCGGCCGCGTGCAGCACCAGTGGCACACCCTGACCAAGACCGGCAAGGTGCCGGCGCTGAACAAGCTGGAGCCTGGCCCCTTTGTCGAAGTGCACCCAGACGACGCCGCACGCCTGGGCATCGCTGAAAAAGACCAGGTGGCCATCCGCTCACGGCGCGGTCAAGCCGTGCTGCCGGCGCGAATCAGCGACCGGGTGATGCCAGGCAATTGCTTTGCACCGTTCCACTGGAACGACCTGACCGGCGAGCAACTGGCAATCAATGCCGTCACCTGCGATGCCGTCGACCCGCTGTCGCTGCAACCCGCTTTCAAACACTGCGCCGTGGCCCTGCAACGGGTTGCAGGCGAGCGTATCGACGCCCTTGACCTGAACGCTGCCATTTCGGAGCCCGCCCGCATGCCCACTGCCACCCTGTCCCGTCTGCTTGGCCTGGACACCCTGCCAACCCCGGTGCTGGCAGAAGAAGAGCGCCATTACCTGCAAGGTTTCGTGCTGGGCCTGGACCAGGCCCGCGCCGAGGGCGTGCCTAGCCTGCCGGCCAGTGCGCCACTGGCGGCCAACCGCAGGCTGTTTATCGAAGGCTTGCTGGCCGGGCTGTTCGCCCAGCCTGAGGCACTGCCCGTTGCGGCGTTGGCAACGCCACGGCATCAGGTGCTGTGGGCCTCGCAGACCGGCAACGGCGAGCAGTTGGCCGAGCGCTGTGCCGCACGCCTGCGCGGTGCCGGCCTGGATGTGCAGCTCAGTTGCATGGAGGCGGTCAGCCCGGCGCAGCTGCAGGGCGCTGCCAGCGTGGTATTGATCGCCAGCACTTTCGGCGATGGCGACGCGCCCGACAGCGCGGCGAGGTTCTGGCAGGCCTTGCAGGGCGAGGAGGGCGCCTGTTGCGCCGAACTGCCCTATGCCGTGCTGGCCTTGGGCGACTCCAGTTACGACCAGTTCTGCGGCTTTGGCCGCAAGCTCGACCAGCGCCTGGCCGAGCTGGGCGGGCGGCGCCTGTTGCAACGGGTGGACTGCGAGCCAGACTTTGACGAAGCGTTCGCAGGCTGGCTCGACGCGTTGCTGCCCTCGCTGGGCAGGGCCGCTGCGCCACAACCGGCCAGCCAACCCGCCCCCATGCCGGCCTACAGCAAACAACAACCCTGGGCCGCCGCTTTGCTGGAAAACCACCTGCTTAACGGCCCCGGTGCCAGCAAGGAAACACGGCAACTGGTGTTCGACCTGAGCGGTAGCGGCTTCAGCTATGCCGCCGGTGATGCCCTGGGCGTGTGGCCGCGCAATTGCCCGGCCCTGGTCGACGAACTGCTGGCGCTGATGCAGCTCGATGGCCTGGCCATGGTCGAGCTGAAGGGCCAGCCTGCCATGCCGCTGGCCGAAGCCCTGCACGCGCACCTGGAAATCGCCAAGGTCACCACGCAGCAACTGCAGGCCTTCGCTGGCATTACCCCGGACCTGCAGCGTCTGCTGCAGCCTGAGTGCAAGGCCGAGCTGCAGGACTGGCTGTGGGGCCGGCAGCTGGTCGATGTGCTGCGCGCCTTTCCGCAGCAGCTACCACTGGCCGACTGGCTGGACCTGCTCAAACCCTTGCAGCCGCGCCTGTACTCGATCAGCTCCAGCCCGTTGGCGCATCCCGGCCAGGTCCACCTCACCGTTTCCACCGTGCGTTACGGCGAGCGCAAGGGCGTGTGCTCGGCCTTTCTCGCCGACCGTGCACAAGCGTTGAAGGTGGCAATTTTCCCGCAGATGTCGAAGCATTTCCGGCTGCCCGAGGACGACAGCGTGCCAGTGATCATGGTCGGGCCGGGTACCGGCATTGCGCCGTTCCGGGCGTTTCTCGAAGAGCGGGAGGCGCGGGGGGCGAAGGGGGGTAACTGGCTGTTCTTTGGTGAGCAGTACGCGGCGACCGATTTCTATTACCGGGAACAGTTGCAGGCCTGGGAGGCGTCAGGGCACTTACGGCTGGACACGGCGTTCTCGCGGGACCAGGCGCAGAAGATCTATGTGCAGCAGCGCATGCTAGAGCAGGGGGCGCAGCTGTGGCAGTGGCTGGAAGCGGGGGCTTACTTCTATGTGTGTGGGGATGCGCAGCGTATGGCCAAAGATGTGGATGCGGCGTTGCGCGCGATCGTGGCTGAGCATGGCGGGATGGATGCGGCGCAGGCGGCTGACTATGTCGAAGGGTTGAGCAAGGCCAAGCGTTATCGGCGGGATGTGTACTGAGTGCACCGGGATGGGAAGTGATGCACTTGGAATGTGCACTTGCTGTGCTGGCCCTATCGCCGGCAAGCCAGCTCCCACAGGTATTTCGCAAACCTCGAAACCTGTGGCGGCCCTTGTGGGAGCTGGCTTGCCGGCGATAGGGCCAGTACAGGAAAGAGGATTGGCACAGTCCCTGCTTTACCCCAGCTACAACAAAGCCCACTGATCAACGGCGATCAACCCGGGCCCCCTACCGTGATGAATACAGGCAAAGGCGCCTGGAGCTTCGGCTCCAGGCGCTTTTTTTTTGATCGAGGATCGGCTTATGAAGGCAACAGCGAGCAGCGGGCAACGAGAGCGACTGGTCATCGTCGGCAACGGCATGGTCGGGCACCATTGCGTCGAACAACTGGTCAGCCGCGGCGCCCTGCAGCGCTTCGAGGTTCGGGTGTTTGGCGAAGAGCGCCAACGCGCCTACGACCGCGTGCACCTGTCCGAATACTTCGGCGGCAGCTGTGCCGAGACGCTGGCCCTGTGCGAGCACGATTTCTACAACGCCAACGGTGTGCACCTGCACCTGGGCGAGGCCGTGCTGGAAATCGACCGTGAGCGCTGCGAGGTAGTCACCCCCGAGGGCCGCTACGGCTACGACCAATTGGTCCTGGCTACCGGGTCCTACCCTTTCGTGCCGCCTATCGAAGGCTCCAGCGGCAATGCCCGCCTGGTCTACCGCACCCTCGACGACCTCGATGGCATCCGCGCTGCCGCAACGGGTGCCCGCCGGGGCGTGGTGGTCGGTGGTGGCCTGCTCGGCCTGGAGGCGGCCAACGCCCTCAAGTCGCTGGGCCTGGAGGCCCACGTGGTGGAATTCGCCCCACGGCTGATGCCGGTTCAGCTGGACGGCGAGGGCGGTGCCGCGCTCAAGGCGCAGATCGAAGCGCTGGGCGTTGGCGTACACCTGTCCCGTGCCACTCAGTCGATCAGCACCGGTGAAGCCTACCGCTACCGCATGAACTTCGACGGTGGCGAGCACCTGGAAGCCGACCTGATCGTGTTCTCCGCCGGTATCCGCCCACAGGATGCCCTGGGCCGTGGCTGCGGCCTGGACATCGCCGCCCGTGGTGGCGTGGTGATCGACAACCACTGCCGCAGCAGTGACCCGCGCATCTTTGCCATCGGCGAGTGCGCGTCATGGAACGGTAGCGTGTTCGGCCTGGTCGCCCCGGGCTACAGCATGGCGCGCAACTTGGCGGCGTTGCTGATGGGGGAAGCGGCGGTGGCGTTCACCGGCGCCGATATGTCGACCAAGCTCAAACTGCTGGGTGTGGATGTCGGCTCGATTGGCGATGCCCATGGCGCCACCCCTGGTTCACGCAGCTACCGCTTCATCGACGAAGCCAACAGCGCTTACCGCCGGCTGGTGGTCGACGCCAGCGGCAAGCACGTGCTCGGCGCGGTGCTGGTCGGCGACAACAGCTATTACGACACCTTGTTGCAGTACGCCCAGAACGGCATCGCCCTGCCAGCCGACCCGGCAGCGCTGATCCTGCCGCAAGGCGGTGGCGCCCCGGCCTTGGGCGCCGATGCGCTGCCCGACAGCGCGACCATCTGCTCGTGCCACAACGTCAGCAAGGGCGCGGTGTGCGCAGCCATCGACAGTGGCTGCAGCGACCTTGCTGCGGTCAAGGGCTGCACCAAGGCCGCCAGCGGTTGCGGCGGTTGCGCGGCCTTGCTCAAGCAGGTGTTCGAGCACGAACTGACCGCCCGCGGCGTGGCGGTGGACAAGAGCCTGTGCGAGCACTTCGCCTACACCCGCCAGGAGCTCTACGGGCTGGTGCGGGTTGAGGGCATCCGCACCTACAGCGAGCTGCTTGAGCGCCACGGCAAGGGCCACGTTGGTTGTGACATCTGCAAGCCGGCGGTGGGCAACATCCTCGCCTCGTGCTGGAACCAGCCGATCATGGACCCGGCGCTGGTGCCGCTGCAGGACACCAACGACACCTTCATGGCCAACATGCAGAAGAACGGCACCTACTCGGTGGTGCCGCGTATCCCGGGTGGTGAAATTACCCCCGACAAACTCATCGTCATCGGCCAGGTGGCCAAGAAATACGACTTGTACACCAAGATCACCGGCGGCCAGCGCATCGACCTGTTCGGTGCCCAGTTGCACGAACTGCCGCTGATCTGGGGCGAACTGATCGAGGCCGGCTTCGAAACCGGCCACGCCTACGGCAAGTCGACCCGCACCGTGAAGTCGTGCGTGGGCAGCACCTGGTGCCGCTACGGTGTGCAGGACAGCGTCGGCATGGCGCTGCGCCTGGAAGACCGCTACAAGGGCCTGCGCAGCCCGCACAAACTCAAGTTTGCCGTATCGGGCTGTACCCGCGAATGCGCCGAGGCGCAGAGCAAGGACATCGGCGTGATCGCCACCGACAAAGGCTGGAACCTGTACGTGTGCGGCAACGGCGGCATGCGCCCGCGCCATGCCGAGCTGTTCGCCACCGACCTGGACGACGAAACCCTGGTACGCCTGATCGACCGCGTGCTGATGTTCTACATCCGCACGGCCGACAAGCTGCAGCGCACCTCGGTGTGGCGCGAAAACCTGGAAGGCGGGCTGGACTACCTGAAGCAGGTGATCCTCGATGACAGCCTGGGCCTGGCCAGCGAGCTGGAAGCGCAGATGCAGCATGTGGTCGACCAGTATGAATGCGAGTGGGCCAACGCCCTCAACGACCCGGAGAAGCTCAAGCGCTTCCGCACCTTCGTCAATGACCGGCGTGCCGACCCGGACGTGCACTTCGTGCGCGAACGCGAACAACGCCGGCCTGCTGCGCCACTGCATCTGATCCCAACTGTCGAGGAGGCTGTCTGATGAACCTGTCCAATGCTGCTGTGAAAACCTGTGAGAACTGGCAGGCGGTGTGCCAGGCGCACGACCTGGTGGCTGACTCTGGAGTAGTGGTGTGGCTCGACGGGGCCCAGGTGGCGCTCTTCTACCTGCCGGGGCAGGCGCAGCCGCTGTATGCGGTGGACAACCGCGACCCGCGCTCCGGTGCCAATATCATCGGCCGTGGGCTGGTGGGCAGTGTGCAGGGCGAACTGGTGGTTGCGGCGCCGTTGTACAAGCAGCACTTCAGCCTGCAGAGCGGGGCGTGCCTGGAAGATGCCGGGCAGCGCCTGCGGGTGTGGCCGGTGCGCCTGAACGGTGAGGCTGTGGAACTGGCAGTAGCCTGATATTCATATACCGCCCGTACCGGCCCTTTCGCGGGCGCGCCCGCTCCCACAGGTATTGCACAGGTCTTGAAGGCTGTGCCGATCCCTGTGGGAGCGGGCGTGCCCGCGAAAGGGCCGGCACAGGTTATCTGCATGCGGCAATGCGTTAAGCTTGCTGCATGAACCTCGATACCCGCATCAAATACCGCCACCTGCTGTGCTTCCTGGAGATTGCCCGGCAGGGCAGCCTGGCCAGGGCTGCCGATGTGCTCGCGATCAGCCAGCCGGCCATCTCCAAGACCCTCAAGGAACTCGAAGACCTGCTGGAAGCGCGCCTGTTCGTGCGCAGCCGCCAGGGCGTCGAGCTGACTCCGGCTGGCACGCGTTTCATGCGTTATGCCGGGCCCAGCGTGCAGGCCCTGCGCGATGGCGTCAGCAGCTTGCGCGGCGAAGCGCGGGCGCCTTCGCAGGTGCGTATTGGCGTGCTGTCGACGGTCGAGGGCCTGCTCATGCCCGAAGTGCTGTGCCGCCTGCACCAGCGCCATGAAGCGCTGGTCATCAGTGTGGCCACCGGGGTCAGTGCGCAGTTGCTCGGCCAACTGCGCCTGGGCGAACTGGAACTGGTGGTCGGGCGCATGACCGACAGCCCGCAGATCCAGGGCCTTTCGTTCGAGCACCTGTACAGCGAGTCGATGAGCCTGGTGGTACGCCCGGGCCACCCGCTGCTGGCCGCCATGCCGGTCGAGCGCGCCCAGGTAGGGCGTTACCCGTTGGTGTTGCCGCCGGCGGGCACCACTATCCGCCAGCATGCCGACAGCCTGTTTGTGCAATGCGGCATCCAGATGCCGGCGCAGCGCCTGGAAACCCTGTCGTTGGCCCTGAGCCGGCGCTACCTGCTGGGCAGCGATGGCCTGTGGGTGGCGCCGCGCGATGCTGTGTTGCTCGACCTGCGCCGTGGCGAACTGGTCGAGCTTGACCTGGGTGTGCGCGAGCCCGGCGGCTCGGTCGGCATCTGTCGCAATGCCGCCCTGCCGCAGAGCCTGCCGGGGCAGTGGGTGTGCGAGGTGCTGCGCGAGGTGGCAGGGCAATACCGCGAGGGCGCCTACCCTTGAACCCGCGCGGTCAGCAGGGCACTGAGGGCTTTGAGGTTGTCGTCGCTGAGGCTGCCGCTGGCCGCCATCAGGCGTAACTGAGCCTGCAGGATGGCGTAGCGCTGGCGGGCCAGTTGCAGGCGGGTGCGGGTCAGCTGCTGCTCGGCATCCAGCACGTCGTTGCTGATGCGTGCGCCCGCCTCGAAGGCATGCGTGGTGATACGCAAGTCACTCTGGCTAGAGCGCAAGGCCTGTTGCAAGGCCTGGTACTGGCTGATGCCGCCTGTCAGGTTGAGGTAGGCCTGGCGGGCCATGAAGTCGGCCTCGCGGCGGGCATCTTCCAGCTCATCCTCTGCGGCGCCCTGCAGGGCGCGGGCTTCGCGGGTGCGGCTCTGGGTGCCGCCGCCGGCATACAGGGGCACGCTGAGTTGTACGCCAACCACCGTCTGGGTGTACTTCTCCTCGGGCACGGTCACGTCGTACAGGCTGCCACCGACCGAGGCAAAACGGCCATGCGCGGCCACCAGATCAAGGGTGGGCAGGTGCCCGGCCTGTTGCTTGTCCACTTCCTGCTCGGCGATCAGTTGGCGTACTTCGGCGGCCTGCACCTTGAGGTTGTGCTGGCGGGCCTGGTCAGTCCAGGCATCCAGCCGGGCCGGCTGCGGACCGCTGAATGCCACCTGGTCATCAAGCCTGGCCAGCTCGCCGGCGGTGCTGCCGGTCAGCCGGGCCAATGCCTGCTGGTTGAGGCGCAAGGTATTGCCGGCGGCAATATGCTCGGCCTGCGCCAGGTCGTAGCGGGCCTGGATACGCTGCACCTCGTTTTCGGTACCCGAACCCTCGCGGCGGAAACGCTGCGCTTTGTCCAGTTGCTGACCAAGGGTGTTCACCTGCTGGCGGCTGGTGGCCAACTGGTCTTCGGCCAGCAACAGCTCGAAGTAGGCATCGGCCACGCGCAGCATCAGGTCCTGGCGGGCAGCGAGCAGGTCGATTTCGCCAGCCGTGGCCAGGGCCTTGCCCTGTTCGTGGCCGATGACGTTCTGCCAGCGCAGCAGCGGCTGGATCAACACCAGCGCGTAGGCATTGGAATTGTCACGGTTGCGGCTGGCAGCGCCGCTGTGCTCTCGGTCGACCCAGGCCGCGCCGCTTTCCAGGGACAGGTGTGGCAACAACGTGGCCAGGCCCTGCGGGGCCTTTTGCGCCGCTGCCAACTGGCGTTGCTGGGCAGCGGAGTAGGCCATGTCATGCCCCAGGGCCTGCTGGTAAGACTGGTACAGGTCGAGGGCCTGGACCGGGCTGGCGCAGAACAGTGTCAGCACCAGCAGCGCTAGGCGGATTCGTGTGCATTGTCCGAACACGTTACGGACTCCTTTGCAAGTGAGGGCTTGGGTTGGCGGGGGTTGCGCATCAGCAGCACCATGGGCACGCCAATCAGCATCACAGCACCGAGCAGGCCGAAGAGCATGCTGAAACCGAGCATCTGGGCCTGTTCTCGCGCCTGGATGAAGGCCAGCACGGCGTTGGCCTGGTCGGCGCCGAGCAGGTCGGTGGAGAGCCGGCGCGGGTCGAGGTTGGCCAGGTCCCAGCCGCTGATGAGCAGGCGGTTTTCGTCGACATGCTCGGCGAGCTGGCGGTAGCGTGCCCAGGAGAAACGCGTGAGCAAGGTGGCGGCGATGGCGATACCGACACTGCCACCCAGCTGGCGCATCAGGTTGAGCACGCCGGAGCCGACCGAGATCAGCTGGGCCGGCAGTTGGCGCATGGCCAGGTTGGTCAGTGGCACGAAGATCATGCCCAGGCCGAAGCCACGGATGATCAGCGGCCAGTACAGGGTGTCGGGGTTGCTTTGCAGGGTGAACTGGGTGTGCAGGTACATGGCGTAGCCGTAGACCAGGATGCCCACGCAAATGAAGTAGCGCTCATCGATGCGGTTGTCCTGCGAAAGCTTGCCGATCACCAGGGTACTGACCGCACTGGCCAGGGCCCCGGGGAAGATCACCAGGCCGCTCTGGTAGGCGCTTTGTTCCAGCAGCGTCTGCAGCAGCAGCGGTACCATGAACAGCGTGCTGTACAAGCCGAAACCAACGCAGAAGGCGCACACCGAACCGAGCAGGAACTCGCGGTTGTTGAACAGCGCCAGGTTGACGATGGGGTTGGCTACCCGCCGCTCCCAGTAGCAGAAACCCAGCAGGCCAAGCAGCGCCAGTGCCAGGCACAGCAGGCTCAGGTCCGACTCCAGCCAGTCCCAGTGCTCGCCACGTTCCAGCAGGATCTGCAAGCTGCCGACACCGACGGCGAGCAGCACGAAGCCCAGGTAATCGATGCTTTGCGGGCGCCGTTCGTTGGGCGAATCGTCCACGCATAGCCAGGCCAGCAGCAGGGCCAGCGCACCAATCGGCAGGTTGATCAGGAAGATCCAGTGCCAGGAAAACTCATCGATCAGGTAACCCCCCACCGACGGGCCAATGGTGGGCCCCATCATCACGCCGACGCCATACAAGGCCATGCCGGCACTGACCTTTTCCTTGGGGAACACGTCGTAGATGATCGCCTGCGAAATGCCCAGCAAACCACCCCCGGCCAGGCCTTGAATGACGCGCCAGAACACCATCTGCCACAGCTCCTGCGACAGCGCGCAACCAAGCGAGGCCAGCACGAACAGCGCCGACGACACCAGGTAGTAGCGGCGCCGGCCAAACCAGGCCGACAGCCAGCCACTGGCCGGCAGGATCACTACGTTGGCGACGATGTAGCCGGTGGAGACCCAGGAGATTTCGTCGACTGAAGCGCCAAAGCTGCCCATCAGGCTGGGGATGGCGACGTTGACGATGGTCACGTCCAGCAGTTCCATCATCGAGATCAGGGTGACCGTCACGGCCACCAGCCACGGCGACTTCATAGTGGCTGGCCGCTGTCGCGGGTATCAACCTCGACGAAAACGCTCATGCCCTGGCTAAGCGCCTGCTGCATGGCGGTGGGCAACTGGCGGAACTCGATGCGCGCCTGGACACGTTGCACCACCTTGGTGAAGTTGCCCGTGGCGTTTTCCTGCGGCAGCAGCGAAAACCGTGCGCCGGTGGCCGGCACCAGGCTGTGCACCACGCCGTCGAACTGCTTCCCGGGAAAGGCATCGACGCTGATGCGTGCCGGTTGGCCGACGCGCACACGGCCGATCTGGGTTTCCTTGAAGTTGGCCACCACCCACATGCGCTCGGTGGTGACCAGGCTCAGCAACTTTTGCCCGGCCACCACGAACTGCCCGGGTTGCACATCCTTGTGCACGATCACGCCGCCCTGGGGTGAACCCTGCCGGGTGTCCTGCAGTTCGAGGCGGGCCAGGGCCAAGGCCGATTCGGCTGCCTTGATCCGGTACTCCTCGACCTTCAGTGCCGCCTGGTTGGCCAAGGTGCCTTCACGGGCCGCCTTGGAGTTGTCGCGGGCCGCCTGCAACTGGTGGTTCAAGGCATTGAAGCGGGCACGCGCGGTTTCCAGGTCCTGGGTGCTGACTACCCCTTGTTCGGCCAGCCGCTGGGTGCGCTGGTAGTCGCTGCGGGCCTGCTCGACGTTGGCTACCAGCTGGCCGATGGTGGCCTGTGCCGCCTGGCTGCGCGCCGCAGCGCTGCGTACCTGGCTGTCCATCAGGCCGGGCATGCCGCCTTGCCCGGTGGCCACCAGCGCGCCCAGGTAATTGGCCCGGGCCTGTTCGACCCTTTGCTGGTATTCGTCCTCACGCACCTGGAACAGCAGGTCGCCCTTGTTCACCCGTGAGTTCTCGTTCACCGGCACTTGTACCACCACGCCGCTAAGCCGTGCCCGAATGGGAATGATCACGCCTTCCACTTCGGCGTTGTCGGTGCTGACGTACTGCCTCGCGTATTGCCAGCGTTGCAGCCCCAGCACTGCCAGGCCTGCAATGACCAGCGCCGATACTGCCAACTTGGCGTACTTGCCTTTCACCATGTCACACGCTCTCGTCCTTGTCGTTGTGGGCCATCAGCCCTTGCCTGCGGCGGGCGCAGGCAAGGGCTGATGCTCAGCTGGCTACCGCTTCGCAGGTGGCCTGCGCGGTCGCGGTAGCGCGCTGGTGCAACTGCTCCAGTACGCCATCCCACAGCACTGTGCGGGCTACCAGCGCGTCGCCGGCGCTTTTCGCCAGGGCCTGCTGTTGCGCCGGTTCGCTGACGATCTCGGCGATGATGCGTTTGGCCGCGGGGCCGTGATCGTCGCCGTCCATCTCGATGTGGCGCTTGAGGTAGTAGGTGAGCATCGGCACGCTGGCCTCGTCGATTGCCCAGCGCTGCAGCAGGCCGCCGAACATGTCCGGGATGATGTCTTCGCGGCCGAAGAAGAAGTACGCCAGCACCTGCTCGGTAGTGCCGTGCAAGGCAACGTCCAGGGTCTTGCTGACGAACACCTTGGCCGGCAACGGGATGTCGACATGGGTCAACGCCTGGGCCAGGGGCACGCCCGCTTGCAGCAGGCCCTGGAACTGGCGGAACGGACCGGTGTTGGCGCCAATCTCGTCCATGGCGCTGAGGTACAGGTCGAGGTGGCTGATGAAGCCGCCGCCAGGGTGTTCGTCGGTTTCTTCGCCGGTGACGATCTCGTTGATCAGCCGCGCGGCAATGATGTGCCGTGGCGGCAGCCAAGGCAGGCTGACGCAGGTCAGGTCGCGCTGGATGCGTTTGAGCAGGGTCATGAAATCCCACACGGCAAAGACGTGGTTCTCCATCAGCAGGCGCACGTCATCCAGGGTGCTGATACGGGCGAACAGCGGGTGTGCCAGCAGGGTGCGGCGCTCGTTTTCAATCAGTTCATCTACGTCAAAAGACATACTCGGTTCCTTGAGTGTGTAGGTTGCTCACCGGGCCTGAATCACTGCCCGGAGGGGCCGGGCGGTGGCATCGCTTGCCAGGCCCCGGCGTACGGGAAACGTGCCTTGCAGTAGCGCAAGGCGCCGAAGAAACGCGGTTCGAGCAGCGCCTGACGGCCTTCATACCAACCGCTGTCGAGCAGTTGGCGGTGCAGGCGCGGCAGGCGCCAGCACGGTACCCGCGGGTACAGGTGGTGCTCCAGGTGGTAGTTGGAGCCCAGGTGCAGCAGGGTGCTCATGCGGGCTGTGCGTGAGCGGGCCACCGGCAGCGCAACGCTGGCTTCGAAGGCATGCTCCTGATAAGCGTTGAGGGCAGAAATCAGCAACGCCAGCAGCAGGCAACCGGCCACGGCG
Source organism: Pseudomonas putida W15Oct28 (assembly GCF_000708715.2). Classification (GTDB taxonomy): domain Bacteria; phylum Pseudomonadota; class Gammaproteobacteria; order Pseudomonadales; family Pseudomonadaceae; genus Aquipseudomonas; species Aquipseudomonas putida_R. The sequence goes on from NZ_JENB01000047.1 coordinate 14,847, forward strand.
GGCAGCAGCAGCGGCCACTTCGCCGCCAGCAGCAGCCACAGCGCCGGCCACAACAGCTGGCACACCAGGTTGGTTCTGGCCAGCAAGCGGATCTGCGGGTCCGGCAAAGGCAGCGCGCCGCTGACCTTGGCGCCGGGCAGTGCCAGGCGTACGGTTTGCAGCAGATACCAGGCGGTGGCATGCAGGCGCGATACCAGCAGCCGGCTCAGCGCCAGGCGGTAGCGCCGCAGCAGGCGCCAGTCCGGGTCCTTGGGGCCCCCGTTGTGGCGATGGTGCTGCCAGTGGTCGACAAAGTAGCCGGTGACGCAGAAGCCCGTGAGCATCGAGCTCAGCAGTACCGCCAGCAGGCAGCTGTACAGGCGGTTGTCGCTGAGGTTGAAGTGGAAACCTTCATGGCCGAGGATCCCCTGCAGGAACAGGCCATAGCCCGCCAGCAGTAGCAGCGGCAATACCAGCGGCCATGCCTGCGGTGCCTGTTCGAGGGTGGCCACCAGCAGCGCCAGCGGCGCGGCGAACAGCAGCAACGCATAGCCGACCACCAAGGTGGTTTCCAGCGCCGACGGCTTGAGCAGGCTGCGCTCCGGGCGTAGCGAAGGTTTGTCCAGTGCCAGTTGCGTCATCGGCCTGGCCTCAGTCGATCAGTTCGGGCTTGAGCGACAGCTGCCCGGCCTTGCTCAGGCTGCGCAGGCGCAAGCTGATAAAGGCATCGACCAGGCTCGGCAGCCAGCGTGCGGTGTACATTGCCACGCTGCCCAGGAAGGTCAGGCCGCGGTTGCGCAAGCCATGCTGGGTGCAGGCCCGTACCAGGCCATTGCTGGCGTCATCGAGTTTTTCCTCCAGCGACAGCAGCACGCGCTCGCCGCGCTTGAAGCTGACCAGGCGCTTGACCGACAGGCCGACCCGTTCAGCCGGGGCGTGAATGGCGGTGTCGATGAAGCCAGGGAACACCGTGACCACGTCCAGTTGCCCGGGATATTGCATGCGCAGCACATCCGAATAGGCGCTCATGGCCCGCTTGCTGGTGGCATAGGCGGCGACGTAGGGCGCGTTGACCAGGGCAAACAGCGAAGACACGTTGACCACCTTGCCGCGCTTGCGCAGCAGCGCCGGCAAGAACCGCGAAGTCAGCTGCCAGGGCGCCAGCAGGTTGACTTCCAGGGCGTGGCGCACGTCATCGTTGACCCCCGTTTCGCCCCGTTCAAGGGTCAGTACACCGGCATTGTTGACCAGGATATCGATGTCGCCGAAGCGTTCGAGAATAGAGGCGGCGGCTTCATCCAGGCGTTCCCGGTCGCACAGGTCGAGCAGGTAGTAGGCATCGAAGTTGAGTGCCGTGTCTGGTTCGAGCCGGTCGATGCCGATCACCGTTGCCCCTTGGCGCTTTAGCTTGCGCGCGGTTTCCAGGCCCAGGCCGCGTGCAGCGCCGGTAATGACGACGATCTTGTTGAGCAATTTCACAGGGTGACTCCATTGGCAATGCTGAAGGTGGCGCCTTGCAGGTAGCAGTCGAGGTTGGCCGTCATGCTGAAACGCCCGGGAGGGTGGAACTGCAGGCCACGGGTACTGGCCAGCCAGTCGCAGCCCAGGTTCGAGCGAATGAAGGCCAGGCCGCCGAGCATCTGGTGGGCCAGGTCGGAGGCGCTGGCCAAGTGCTGTTCGATGCCGTAGCGGGTCAGCAGCAGGCGCGCCAGCAAGTCATCGGCGTTGCCTTGCACCTGATCGACTTCGTGGGCCAGGCCCTCCAGCGCACTCAGGCACAGTTGCAGTTGGCAAGCCAGCTGCACGCGCTGCTGGTCGCTCCAGCGGCGCTCGTCGATCGCCCGTTCCACCAGGCCCATGCAGGCCCCCAGGTAGCTGGCGCTGATCAGTAGCTCGAACCAGATGAAACCGATGGTCTGCACGTCGCCCAGCTGCGATTTCAGCCCGGCGGAGAAGATCATCTTGTCGCTGACGTAGACATCGTCCAGGCGCAGTTCCAGGCTCTGTGTCGCGGCCAGGGCGCTGTTGCCCCAGAACGGGTGGTGGCTGATGCCGGGTGCCGTGGCGGGGATCAGCGCGATCATCAGTTCTTCACCGTGCTCGCTGGCGCGGCTGTAGCTGGCGGTCAGCAGGTCCATCGAACTGCTCAGGCTGCACGGTTGCTTGCTGCCGCTCAGGCGTACGCCGTCGGCCAGTTGCACAGCCTCCATGCCGGCATCAAGGATGCCGCCACCGGGCACGCCTTCGGCGAAGCCCGAGGCCAGCAGCAGGCGCTGCTGGGCGATGGCCGACAACAGCAGGCCTTCGGCGCCTGCGCCATTGCCGGCCACTGTTACCAGGCTGGCCACGGAAAACTGGTGCATGGTGCTGGCCACGGCCAGCGACGGCGACAAGGCACCGAGGGCGAGCTGCACGTGCAGCGCTTCGCGTGCGTTGGCGCCCAGGCCACCTCCGGCCTTGGGCACCAGCAGGGCTACCGGGCCGGTGTGCTTGAACCAGTCCACCACTGGGCTGCCTGCGGCTTCGCGCTCTTCGAATGGCAGTTCCGTCAGCAGCTTGGCAAAGTCCGGGGCGAAGCGTTGCAGGGTTTCCCTGGCGTTGTGCAGGAGTGACAAAGGCATGGCATCAATCCTTGATCTGGCTGTTCGGGAACAGGCCATGGATGATGGCGCTGATGTTGTCGCGGATCGCTTGACGGGCGACTGGGTCGAGCATGTCGGCCAGCATCGGCAGGCCCAGGTCGAAGCAGGAGCGGAAGGCAATGCTGGCGCCTTCGGCGGTGTCGCTGACTTGCCAGGAGCCTGAAAAGTGATCGATGTCGCCAGCGGTCTGGCGGAAATGGATCTGCAGGTTGGCCGGGTCGAACAGGTCTCGTTCCTGCCATTTGAGAATGCCGCTGTGGAAGTTCACCTCCCAGTTGCTCAGCACCTCGTGCTCATGGATCGATTCGATCTCGATGTTGCGCACCGACTCGCACAACTGCGGGTAAACGCTGAAGTTGCTGATGGCGGCGTAGACCTGTTCGGCACTCTGGCTGGGAACATGGGCGTTCAGGCTGACTTCTTTCATTTCGGTGTCCTATTCAAAGGTACGGGCAAGGGCGCGCGCGAAACCGCCGAGCAGCCATTCAACGTCGCTGTCGCTGTACAGGGCTGGCGGTGTCAGGCGGATTACCCGGTGATCGTTGAGCGAATGATTGATCACGATGCGTTGGTCGATCAGGTGCATGACCATGTTTGCCGCCAGCCCGGCATCGGCGAACTCCAGCCCCAGCAACAGGCCGGCGCTGCGTAGCTGTACCTCGGCACCACGCGGGTGTTGCCCTAGCACACTTTGCAGGCCCAGCTGCAGGCGTTGCCCCAGGTCGGCGGCACGCGTCACCAGCTGTTCGCGCTGCATCACCTGCAAGGTCGCCATCACTGCTGCCATGGCCAGCGGGTTGGCGCCGAAGGTGGAGGTGTGCATCAATGGATTGCGATTGAGCGGTGCCTGCAGGTCGGCCGTGCACACCATGGCGCTGACCGGCACGCAGCCACCGGACAGGCTTTTGCCGACCAGCAGGATGTCCGGTGCCACGCCCTCGTGGTCGCAGGCCCACCAGCGCCCGGTACGGCCCATGCCAGACTGGATTTCATCGGCAATCAGTACCGCGCCGTACTGGTCGCACAGTGTGCGCACCTGCTGCAGGTAGCCAGCCGCCGGCACGATTACTCCGGCTTCGGCCTGCACCGGCTCGAGGATCACGCAGGCCCGCTCGGGTTGCGCCTGCAACTGCCGGCGCAGCGCCTCGGCATCACCGAATGGCACGAAGTGGGTGTGCCCCAGGCGGTCGTCGAACGGCGAGCGATACAGTTCACGTCCGGTCACCGCCAGCGCACCAAGGGTCTTGCCGTGATAGCCACCCTGGGTCGAGATCACCTGCTGGCAGCCGTTCAGCCAGGCCAGCTTCAGTGCAGCCTCTGTGGCTTCGGTGCCCGAGTTGCAGAAGTACACGTACTGCAGCGGGGCGGGGCATAGCGCAGCCAGGGCTGCGGCGGCCCGGGCCTGGAACGGGTTCAGCATCAGCTTGCTGGCCATCGGGTGGCTGTGCAGCTGTCGGCTGACCTGTTCGACCACCTGCGGGTGCGAGTGACCGAGCAGAAATACGCCGTAACCACCGGCATCCAGATAGCGGTTGCCGTCCATGTCGAACAGGTAGACGCCTTCACCTGCCACCTCAATCGGCAGGTTCATCATCGAGGCCAGGCGTGCATAGCCGGCATTCACATGGTCACGGTATTGCGTCCGTACCCGCTCGGCGTCGAGTCCTTCGGGCAGGGGAGTGAAGCTGTTCATCATCTCAGGCCTCCATGGCCAGTTCGCCACGGCTTTCACCCGCTGCCGGAATCTTCAACATGCGTTGCATGGCCGAAAGCTTGGGTGACAGGCGCGCCAGGGTCAGGGCCAGTTCCTGGCGCGGGGAACGCATGGCCAGGTGCTGGGCCGGCAACAGTTGCTCCAGCGAACTGGGCAGCGGCTGCAGCAGACTGGCGTAGCGGCACAGTTGGGTGGCGCGGCCCAGGGCTGCGCGGATGTTCTCTTCAAGGGCCGGCAGGAACACCGGGCGCACCAGGCGTTCGTAGATGTCCGGGTTCATGCAGCGCGGACGCTGGAAAGGCTTGCCCTGATCGTGCATTTCGGCGCACATGAGGTCGAGCAGGGTACGGATATCCAGCGCCTGCGGGCCATTGCTGAGGAAGTAGTCGTCGCCGATCAGGCGCTGGTCCAGGGCGCTGGCAATGCCGGCCGCCGCCACGTCGCGAGCGATCACGTCGACCCGCCCGTCCTCCGGGCACGGGATGATCGGCAGGTAGCCCGACATCATCAGCCCCATGGTCAGGTGAAACCCTTGCAGCATGGGCATGTGGCCGCTGTGGCTGTCGCCGATGATGATCGACGGGCGGAAGATCGACACCGGTACGCCCGCATCACGCACCAGGCTTTCGGCCTGGCGCTTGACCACTTCGTACGGGGTAGAAGGCATCACCCCCGGGTGGTAGTCACACGGGTGGGTGAAGGCGGTACTGATGTGGTACAGCGGTACATCGGCGTCGCGGACAAACTCCAGCACCTGCTCGGTGCCTTGGTAATTGACCGAGAACACTGCTTCGGCATGGCCATCGAGGCGGGTGATGGCCGCGCAGTGGATGACCCAGTCGACCCGCTTGGTCAGCGCCAGGTAGTCCGCGCTGGACAGGCCCAGATGCGGTTGGCAGATATCACCGCGCACTGTCTCGACCCCAGGGTGGCGGATGCTGCTGCGACGGGTCAGGCAAACGAGGTGATAGCGGTCGGCCAGTTGGTCGATCAGGGTATCGCCCAGTACGCCGGCACCGCCGGTAAGGAAAACGGTCAGCCGCGAGGGTCCTGACATTGGCTAGCACTCCTTGCTCGCTAGGTTGATGAAGTGGCATCGGCCATGGCGCCCGTCTGCCTGGCAGCCGCAATGGGGCCAAGGACCGGAACGATTAAAAAAGCCGACCTGTGTGCCCTGGGTTCAGGGACGGCCGGCAAGCAGCCCTGCGCCTGGTGGTGGAGACCCCGGCTGGCGCGGGCTGGAGGGAATGATGGCGATTTAGAACTGTGGATTCTTGAACGAATCGCTTGTATTGCGCAGCACGATGGCGACGCGGCTGGGCGACATGCCGACCATGCGTCGCATCATGCGGGTGAGGTGGGCCTGGTCAGCGAAACCCCCGGCCATGGCGGCATCGCTGAGGCTGGCATCGTGGGCGAGGGCATGGCAGGCACGTTCGAGCTTGCGCCAGATGATCCACTGCGACAGTGGCACGCCCATCTGGTGCGTGGCGAAAAATCGCAGGCGCGGGCTGGACAGGCCCACTGCGTTGGCTGCGCGTGATACCGCGCCGATGCCGGCCCAGTCCTGGCGCAGCAGGTGCAGGGCGTTGGACAGGCGCGGGTCGAAGCTTTCGGGGGGCACCAGCTTGAGTTCCAGCGCCGCCACCACCTCGTGGAAGTCGGCGGCCTGGCGCACGCAATCGACAATATCCTGGCTGACTGCAGCCTTGCCGCTGTCGTCGAGCAAGGCCTTCAGCGCACGGCCCAGTGGCGCATCCGGATAGAAATAGAGAAAGGCAACGCGGTCAGGGTTGGGCAGCGAACGATGGTCGACGGAAGGCCCGATCAAAACCCCGGGCGCGGTGAGGACCTGCTTGCCGAACTCCACGGTAATGTCGTAGCGCAGGCCGATGCACAGTTGGATGGCGACGTGGGCATGGGCAGCAGTCTGGTCGGTATTGCCGGTGTAGCCCAGCCAGTAATCACCGAAGGTGACTGCTCCATCCCATCTCATCGTGCGTCCCTGAAGCCCGTTCTAGATAGCCTGGCCGCCCCGGCTCGGTATCCTGAAAGCGGCAGATGATAGCGTTATGGTATATCTTGGTCGATACAAAACGTAACGAATGATCTTTTGCACTTTTTAAGGCTTTCCCACCGCGGGCAAGGCTGTGGAACTAATCCCTGTTTGCTGGTTCTTATGCCGGTAGCCATGGGTTGGGGACGCCTGATAAGCTCGCGGCTTCTACCCTGATTGCCCTTATGGCGCATGAACAAGGAAAACACATGAAACAGCATCGTTTGGCGGCTGCGGTTGCCCTGGTAGGCCTGGTACTGGCTGGCTGTGATCAACAGGCCAGCAGCCCCGAGCTGAAGACTCCGGCGCAAAAAGCCTCCTACGGTATCGGCCTGAACATGGGCAAGAGCCTGGCTCAGGAAGGCATGGAAGACCTTGATTCGAAATCGGTCGCCCTCGGCATCGAAGACGCCGTTGGCAAGAAAGAACAACGCATCAAGGACGAAGAGCTGGTAGAGGCTTTCACCGCCCTGCAGAAACGCGCCGAGGAGCGCCTGGCCAAGGCCAGCGAAGAAGCCGCCTCCGCCGGCAAGAAGTTCCTCGAAGAAAACGCCAAGAAGCCAGGCGTGGTCACCACTGCCTCGGGCTTGCAGTACGAAGTGGTCAAGAAAGCTGATGGCCCGCAGCCCAAGCCGACCGACGTGGTCACTGTCCACTACGAAGGCAAGCTGACCGATGGCAAGGTGTTCGACAGCTCTGTCGAGCGTGGCAGCCCGATCGACCTGCCGGTAAGCGGTGTGATCCCGGGTTGGGTCGAAGGCTTGCAGCTGATGCACGTTGGCGAGAAGTACAAACTGTTCATCCCGGCTGAACTGGCCTACGGCGCACAAAGCCCAAGCCCGCTGATCCCGGCCAACTCGGTACTGGTGTTCGACCTGGAACTGATCGCCATCAAGGATCCGGCCCAGCTGCAAGGCGGCGAGCCGCAAGCCGAGGCTCCAGCTGAAGCGCCTGCTGAGGCACCTGCCAAGTAACACTGGCTGGTACTTGCAAAACGCCCCGTCCTGACGGGGCGTTTTCGTTTGTGGCGATTGGACGAACCTGCAACAACTGATACTGTCCGAGGAAATGCAGCTAGTAGATGTAGGATGTTTCTGGCGCAAATCGTTTGCGGCCAGGTACCCACGGCTTGAAACGGTTGTGTAAAAAACGCCCGATCTGACCGTGGCCCTTGCCTGGCAGGCACCTGGGCTCAGAAACGCGACCCTGTTCACAAGGTTATCCACAATAAATGTGGATAACCTGTTCCGTCTGGAGGCTCCATGAGCGCACCCTGGAATTTTGCCCGTTTCCTGCCCCTGGCTGAGCGCCTGCTCAGCCGTGGCCGGCTGCCGGCCCTGCTCTTTGCAGTGGCTCGCAAAGGCCCGCGCATCGGCCAGTTGCGTGAGGACGTGAAACTGCTTCAGTCGCTGTGCCTGGCGTGGTGGCGTGGCGAATACCGCGCCATCAGCCCCAAGGCCCTGGTCACCATCGTGGCCGGCCTGCTGTATTTCGTCAGCCCCATCGATGCCATCCCCGACTGGCTGCTGGGCGTGGGTTTTCTCGATGACATCGCCGTGCTGGGCTGGGTGCTGAAGACCGTGGCCGACGAACTGGCCCGCTTCAAGGCCTGGCGCGACAGCCAGGCACCCGAGCGGCTGCGGGTGGTCGAGCGCCTGCCGGCTACCCCACAAGCGCTGGGGCTGGAGCGCAATACGCCGTGAAAACAGCCTGAACTGCACTCAACCGGACAGACCCCGGAGTTGGTAATATAATTGGCATAAGGGTTATGCCTACGGATTACATGCTGTAATCCTTTTTTAAGGGGTTTGTAATGGGTATTCAGGTAATTAGCCGGGACGGTCAACCCGAGTACGCAGTCGTTCCCTGGGAGCAGTACCAGGCACTGCTCAAGGCGGCGGGGCAGGCGCCTGCCGAGGCAGTCGTCAGCGAAGAGCCCGGCTCAGCTGCCGTGGCGCCATTGCCGGCGTTCAGCGAAGTGGCGCAGATTCGCCAGGCCAAGGGCATTGCCCCTGAACAACTGGCGCGCAATGTCGGGGTGAGCCCGGCGTATCTGGCCATGATCGAATCGGGCGAACGCCAGCCGGATGCTGCCATCCGCCGCGCCTTGGCCTGGCACCTGGGGGTGGCTGGCTGGAGCGAGCCATCATGAGCCAGGTCAGGATCAGCCGTCAGCACTGGGATAACCTGCTGGGCGAGCTTGACCTGGCCCGTCGTCAACGTCACTTGCTGACCTACCGAGCGCTGATCGAGCGCTTGCAACTGCCCAGCCCTGCCATGCAAACGCTGACCGCTGCGCTGGAGTACCTGGCGGTGCTGGATGCCCGTGCCGAGCAGCCGTTGCGCAGCTCGCTGGTGATCAGCCAGGGCGCCAGCCGCTTGCCGCGCACCGGCTTCTTTGAATGTGTCGAACGGCTGGGGCGGTTTGCCGGGCCGGTCGATGGCATGGAGGCGGCATCGTGGCATGCCTCCGAGGTGGTCCGGGTGTTCGAGTACAGCTACCCCGAAACAGCCTGATTGTTAGCATCAACGCGGTCCTTTGTAGGAGCGGCCTTGTGTCGCGATAGGGCTGCGCAGCAGCCCCAGGGTTTCAGCGTCAACGCATGAATTGCCGGGGCCGCTGTGCGGCCCGATCGCGACACAAGGCCGCTCCTACAGGTACTGCACCGCCGTCAGGGGCAACGCATGCCGGTGGATCAGCCCACAACCCCTGCCATCAGCATCCACCACCTCCAATGCCTCCAGGTGCTGATGCCGCTCAAACAACTCCAGCAACTGCCCAAGCGTCGCATTGAGCCGCACCGTCGGCTGTTCAGCCAGCGGCAGGCTCATCAGCGCCGGTAACGGCCTGCTTTCCCGCACCCCAAGCTCCTGCGGCCGCCCCAACAGGTAACCCTGCACCAGGTCCACCCCCATCTCCCTCAGCACCGCCAGCTCCTCCGCCAGCTCGATGCCTTCGGCAATCACCTGTGCTTTCGACGCCCGGGCAATCTGCAAGATCGAGCCAACGAACTCGCGCTTGAGCGGGTCGCGGTGGATGCCGTCGATGAAGTGGCGGTCGATCTTCACGTATTCGGGGCGCAGCTCCGACCACAGGCGCAAACTCGAATAACCCGCCCCCAGGTCGTCGAGGGCAATCGAGAAACCCATGTCGCGGTAGTGGTGCAGGGCATTGGACAGCAGCTGGAAGTCGTCGGTGGGGGTGTGCTCGGTCAGCTCGATCACCACCCGGCTGGGCGGTAGGCCAACCTGCTCCAGCAGCTTCAGGGTAAGGCCGGACGGGTAGTGTGGCTCCAGCAACGATTCGGGCGAGATGTTGAGAAACAGCTTGCCCTGCAACTGCTGCTCGCTGAAGCGCCGACAGGCACTTTCGCGGCAGGCTGCTTCCAGCTCGGTCAGGCGGCCGGCCTGGCGGGCGATGCTGAACAGGTTCAGTGGTGCATGCAGCGGGCTGTTGGACGGCCCGCGGCTCAGCGCTTCATGGCCGAAAACCCGTTGTTCGCTCAGGCACATGATCGGCTGGAACAGACTGTGAATGCTGCGCTGAGCCAAAATGGCACTCAATGCACTGAGCTGTTCGGCGACGGTCATGACGTATTCCTGAAAATGAAAGGGCCGGGCATCTGCATGCCCGGCCCCCGTATTTCACGACAGCGCGATGACTGTTTGATGACAGCTCACATTATTCTGCCATCACTGCCGCTGCACCTTACTTCTTGGCCACCTTGGTGCTGGCGCTGAGGTAGTCGATCAGGATGCGACCGGTTTCGGACAGGTAGGCGTCGTCTTCCGGCTTGGTGTTTTCATCCTCGACCGGCAACGCGTCCTCGTCCTCTTTCTTCAGCTCTTTGAGCGGCTCTTCACCCTTGGCCTTGCGGCGGACGTTTTCCAGCGCCAGCTGCTTGGCCTCGATATCGTCGTGGCGTGCACGGCGATCCTGCTCGTTGAGGCTGACGGTTTTTTCGGTCATCAGCTTTTGCGTCAGGGCCAGGCGGTCGCGAATGTAGGTGAACTCGGCATCCTTGTCGCTGCGCGCTTCATGCTGTGCCTTGAGCTGGGCCAGGTACGGCTTGAACGGGTCGGCCGCCGGCTTGACCACCGGGCGGATGGTGTCCCACGGCATGGCCTCGGGCAGGGCGCTCTCGCCGATTTCCTTGGTGTCGATGATAGACGGGTAGTCGATATCCGGCAGCACGCCCTGGTGCTGGGTGCTCTGCCCGGAAACCCGGTAGAACTTGGCCAGGGTCAGCTTCAGCTCGCCATGGTTGAGCGGCTGGATGGTCTGTACGGTGCCTTTGCCGAAGGTCTGGCCACCGATGATCAGTGCGCGGTGGTAGTCCTGCATGGCGCCGGCGAAGATCTCCGATGCCGAGGCCGACAGGCGGTTGACCAGCAACGCCAGTGGGCCCTTGTAGAAGGCACCCGGGTTTTCGTCTTCCAGCACGTCGACGCGGCCGTCGCTGTTGCGCACCAGTACGGTCGGGCCTTTCTCGATGAACAGGCTGGTCAGCTCGGTGGCTTCCTGCAGCGAGCCGCCGCCGTTGTTACGCAGGTCGATGACCACGCCGTCGACTTTCTCTTTCTGCAGTTCGGTGAGCAGTTTCTTCACATCACGCGTGGTGCTCTTGTATTCCGGGTCACCAGCGCGGTAGGCCTTGAAGTCGAGGTAGAAGGCCGGGATCTCGATGATGCCCAGTTTGTAGTCACGCCCGTCCTGCTTGAGCTTGAGCACCGACTTTTTCGCCGCCTGCTCTTCAAGTTTCACCGCTTCACGGGTGATCGACACGATCTTGCTGGTCTGGTCGCTCGGTGCATTGCTGGCCGGGATGACTTCCAGGCGTACCACCGAGCCTTTCGGGCCACGGATCAGCTTGACCACTTCGTCCAGGCGCCAGCCGACCACGTCGACCATTTCCTTGTTGCCTTGCGCCACGCCGATGATCTTGTCGGCCGGGGCGACCTGCTTGGTCTTGGCCGCCGGGCCTGCCGGCACCAGGCGCACGATCTTGACCTGGTCGTTGTCGCTTTGCAGCACCGCGCCGATGCCTTCGAGCGACAGGCTCATGTTGATGTCGAAGTTCTCGGCGTTGTCCGGCGACAGGTAGTTGGTGTGCGGGTCGTAGGACTGGGCGAAGGTGTTGATGTAGGCCTGGAAGATGTCCTCGGCACGGGTCTGGTCCAGGCGCGCCAGCTGGTTCTTGTAGCGCTTGGTCAGGGTTTCCTGGATCTGCTTGGGTTCCTTGCCGGCGATCTTCTGGCGCAGCACTTCGTCCTTGACGCGTTTGCGCCACAAGTCGTCGAGCTCGGCCTGGTCCTTCATCCAGGGGGCGTCCTTGCGGTCGATCAGCAAGGTTTCCTTGGCGGTGAAGTCGATCTTGTCCACGCCTTTGTTCAGCTCGGCCAGGGCGAAGTCCAGGCGCTGCTTGACGCGGTCCAGGTAGCGTTTGTAGATGGTGAAGCCCGGGTCCAGGTTACCGCTCTTGAGGAAATCGTCGAATTGCGTTTTCCATTTGTCGAATTCGGCAATGTCGGCCGCGGTGAAGTAGCTGCGCGCCGGGTCCAGCAGCTTGATGTAGCTGTCGTAGATGATGACCGAACGGGCGTCGTCCAGCGGCGGCTTGCTGTAGTGGTGGCGCTTGAGCAATTCCACCACGTTGAGGCTGGCGACGATCTCGTCGCGGTCCGGCTGCAGGCCGTCCCACTTGTTGGCGGCCGCTGCATTGCCGCCGAGCGTGAGGCTGCCCAGGCCGATCATTACAGCGAGGGCGGTGCTTGGGAGGAAATGCTTCATGCTGATTCGACGTGGAGGCAATTGATCACGCATAGTAGGCCGTCTTTTCCGTTGCCGGTTCCATGGAACCGGGCAAATACTGCAAAAAGCCTGGGGTGTGCGTTCCCCAGGCCCAGTCATGATTCAACTATGGAGGCACTGTGAAGGCATTGCAAGGCGTTGACGGACATGTGGAGTGGGTCGAGGCCGAGCGCCCGGCCTGTGACGCGGGCCAAGTGCGCATTCGCGTGGCTGCTGCGGGCCTGAACCGCGCCGATCTGCTGCAAATGAAAGGTTTGTACCCGCCACCGCCAGGCGCCAGCCCGTACATGGGCCTTGAATGCGCCGGTGTGGTCGAGGAAGTGGGTGCCGGCGCCGACTGGCGGGTGGGCGACCGGGTGTGCGCACTGCTGGCCAGCGGCGCCATGGCCGAGGAAGTGGTGGTCGATGCCCGTCATGTACTGCCGGTGCCCGAAGGACTCAGCCTGCATGAAGCGGCAGCGTTGCCGGAGGTGTACGCCACCGCCTGGCTTAACATCTTCCAGCTCGGTGCTGTGAAGGCTGGCGAGAAGGTACTGGTGCACGCTGGCGCCAGTGGTGTTGGCTCAGCCGCCATCCAGTTGTGCAAGGCTTTCGGCAGCCCGGTGTGGGTCAGCGTCGGTTCGCCGGACCGCCTGGCCTATTGCGAAGCACTGGGCGCTGCGGGTGGCGTGGTACGCAACGAGAACCTGGATGCCCTGGAAGGTTTCGGGCCGTTCGACGTGATTCTCGACCCGGTGGGTGCCAGCTACGGCGAGCTCAACCTCAAGCTGCTGGCCCGTGACGGCCGTTGGGTGATCATCGGCCTGATGGGCGGGCGCAAGTTCGAGCTGGACCTGGCCCAGGTGCTGGCCAAGCGCCTGGAGATTACCGGCTCTACGCTGCGCAACCGGGATGACGGCTTCAAGGCCGAGTTGCTGCGCGAGCTGCAACAGCAGGTGTGGCCGCTGTTCGCAGAAGGGCGTTTGTCGCCGCAGCTGGTCGATACCTACCCGGTGGCATTTGCCCAGGCGGCGTATGCCGCGCTTGAGAGCAACCAGGTCTCGGGTAAGTTGGTGATGGTGATCGACCCTAGCCTTTCATAAGCAGGCCCGGCCCTTTCGCGGGCGCGCCCGCTCCCACAGGGATCCCGAAGTGTTCGAACTTGTGGTGATCCCTGTGGGAGCGGGCGTGCCCGCGAAAGGGCCCACCCAAATCTTCAGGACCAGCTCAGGATCGGCCAGCCATTGGTCTGGGCATGCTCGCGCAACACCGCATCCGGGTTCACCACATGCGGGTGATCCACCTTCAGCAACAGCGGCAGGTCATTGCGTGAATCGGAATAGAAACTCGCGCCCTCCAGGTTCTCCTGCTCCTGATCCAGCCACTCCAGCAGCCGGGTGATCTTGCCCTCGCGGTAGGTCAGCACCCCGTGGGTCTTGCCCGTATACACCCCGTTCACCGCCTCCAGCTCGATCGCCAGGTATTCATCTACCCCCAGGCGCGCCGCAATCGGCCCGACCAGGTGCGTCCCCGAAGCGGAAATGATCACAATGCGGTCCCCGCGCTTGCGGTGCTCGGCAATGCAGCGGCAGGCGTCGCCGTAGATGATCGGCTCGATCACCTCTTCGACCCACGGCTCAACCAGATGCTCGACCTCCTCCAGGGTACGCCCGGCCATCGGCTCCAGGCTGAAGGCCATGTAGTCCTCCATCTGCAGGTGGCCCTTGCCGTAGGCCTCCATCAGCTCACGATCGCGGCGCAGGAAGTCCTTGCCGTCGACCCAGCCCAGCCGGGCCATCTGCTCGCTCCACAGCGACGCACAGTCCCCGTGGATCAGGGTTTCGTCCAGATCGAAAATTGCCAGTGCCATTGTGTTGAATCTCCTTAAGCCACTTCCCGCAGCGCTGTCGGGTCGATCGACAAGCTAACCCGTTTTCCGTCCGCGTGCAGGTCGGCCGGCGAGCGGTTGAGCACATCGACCACCAACTCCACCTCGCGCACGTTTACGCGGTAGCGAATCACATTGCCCAGCAGGCTGTGGCTGCGTACTTCTGCGTCCAGTTCGCCATTCACGCTCAGGGTGATCGACTCCGGGCGGATCGCCAGCCGGCTGGCCACCGGGCGTTGCAGCAGGCGGCTGGCGCTGTCGGCGTCGAGCAGGTTGTAGTTGCCGATAAAGCCGGCGGCAAACAGGTCCACAGGCGCTGTGTAGAGGGTTTCGGCATCGCCGCTCTGGACGATACGCCCCTGGTTCATCAGGAAGATACGGTCGGAGAGGGTCAGCGCTTCTTCCTGATCGTGGGTGACAAAGATGGTGGTCAGCCCCAGCTCGCGCTGGATGGCACGAATCTGCTCGCGCAGGTGTTTGCGAATACGCGCATCCAGTGCCGACAGCGGCTCGTCGAGCAGCAGCAGGCGTGGGCGGGTAACCAGCGAGCGGGCCAGGGCCACGCGCTGGCACTGGCCGCCAGACAACTGGTGCGGGTAGCGCCCGGCAAAGTTGCCCAGCTCCACCAGCGCCAGTACCTCGCGTACCCGGGCCTGGCTTTCGTCGGCCTTGACCTTCTGCATGCGCAGGCCAAAGGCCACGTTCTGTTCCACGGTCATGTTGGGGAACAGCGCGTAGCTCTGGAACACCATGCCGATGCCACGCTTTTGCGGGCTCAGCGGCACGATGTCGTGGCCGTCGAGGAGGATCTGCCCGCTGTCCACCGGGGTAAGCCCGGCGATGCAGCGCAGCAGGGTGGACTTGCCGCAGCCGGACGGGCCTAGCAGGGTAACGAACTCGCCGCGTTCGATGTGGCAGTCGATGTTTTCGAACACCGGGCTGCCGGCGTAGCTTTTCTGCAGTTTCTGTACGCTGACGAAGCTCATGTCAGGTCTTGTCCTTGTTCAGGCGGTTGGCGACCCAGGTCAGTACCAGCACAAAGGCGAAGTACGAGATCACCAGTGCGCTGTTGAAGTGGCCGCTGCTGTTGCGCATGTTGTTCAGGTACACCTGCAGGGTCTCGTAGCGGGTGCCGACCAGCAGGTTGGCGAACACGAACTCGCCGAACAGGAACGAGAACGACAGCAGCAGCGCTACCATCAGGCCCTTGCGCAGGTTGGGCAGCACCACCAGCAGCGCGGCCTGCCAGGTGCTGGCCCCGAGCAGCTGGGCGGCGTCCATCAGGTCGCGCAGGTTGATTGCCTGCAGGTTGTTGGTAATGGCCCGGTACATGAACGGCAGGGCGATGGTGAAATAGCAGCCGATCAGGATCCACGGCGTGCCGACCATGGCCATCGGCCCGCTGCCATACAGCTGCAGCAGCCCCACCGACGACACCACCGGCGGTACCGCGAATGGCAGCAGGATGAGGATGTTCATCAGCGCGTCGAGCCGCGGGAAGTGGTAGTGCACCACGAACAGCAGCGGCAAAATGAGCACCACCGACAGCAGCAGCGCGCCCATGCACACCAGCAGCGACTGGCCGAACGCAGCCAGGAAGCGCGGCTCGCTCCACAGTGCCACGTACCATTTCAGGGTCAGGCCGCTGGGCAGCAGGCTGGCCGACCAGCTGGTGGCCAGCGAGTAGAGCAGGGTGCCGGCCAGTGGCAGCAGCAGGATCAGGAGCAGCAGGTAGACCACGATGCGGTGGTACCAGCCGCCGGAACGGGTGTCAGCGCGCATGGTAGCTCCGTTTCAGTAGCCATTGATGCACCACCGTGACCAGCGTCATCAGCCCCACCAGCACCATCGCCAGGGCGCTGGCCAGGTTGGGGTCGAGGCTGATGTCGCCGGCCACCAGGCCTGCGATGCGGATCGGCAGTACGTTGAAATTGCCGGTGGTCAACGCGTACACGGTGGCGTAGGCGCCCAGGGCGTTGGCCAGCAGGATGACGAAGGTGCCCAGCAGTGCCGGCGTGAGTACGGGAAGGCCGATGTGCCGCCAGTATTGCCAGTGGTTGGCACCGAGCAGCGCGGCCGACTCGCGCCAGTCTTCACGCAGGGCGTCGAAAGCGGGGTAGAGCAGCAACACGCCCAGCGGGATCTGGAAGTAGGTGTACACCAGGATCAGCCCGCTTTTGGAGTAGATGCTGAAGTCTTCCAGCAGGCCGATCTGCTTCAGCAGCAGCGTCAGCGCGCCATTGAAACCGAGCAGGATGATGAAGGCGAAGGCCAGCGGCACCCCGGTAAAGTTGCTGGTCATGTTGGCGAAGGCGCTGACGAAGTCGCGCAGTTTCGAGTCCACCTGGCGCAGCGAATAGGCGCCAAGGGTGGCGATGATGATGCCGAACAGGCTCGACCAGAAACTGATCTCCAGGCTGCGTTGCAGGGCCTGCAGGTAGAACTTCGAGCTGAATACCTTGCTGAAATTCTCGACGCCCCAGCCGGCTTCCGATTGCACGCTGTTGATCGCCACCCAGGCCAGCGGGGCAATCTGGAAAACGACAAAGAACACGGCAAACGGCAGCAGGCAGAGCAGGGCCAGGTAGCGGCCACGGGCGCCGCTGCGCTTGGGTGCAGTCACTTCAGCAGCTCCCGGCACACGGTCTTGTCGTGGGCAGCGCCAAGCAGCTCGCACATGGTGCCGCACAGCTCGGTCTGCAACGGCTTGGCCGCCGGGTCCAGGCTGAAGGCGTCGCCAAAGACGAACAGCGGCACTTCGCGCTCCTCGGCGAGCAGGCCGTTGTGCGAGCGGTCGTTGTTCATGCCGTGGTCGGCGGTGACCAGCACCTGATAGCCCTCTTCGAGCCAGCCGGGCAGGTAGTCGGCCAGCAGGATGTCGACACTGCGGGCGGCGTTGCGGTACTGGCTGCTGTCCAGTCCGTGGCGGTGGCCGACATCGTCGACGCTCATCGGGTGCACCAGCAGGAAGTTGGGGGCATGGCGGCGGCGCAGGTATTCGCCATCGGCCAGCAGGTGCGAATCGGGGTAGCGGTCGTCCCAGTAGAACAGCCCGTGCTGGATAGGCAGCTTCGGCGCGTGGGTGTGGCGGTCGCGCTGCGGGTCGAAGGGCGAGCGGTTGTACAGTTCGCTCATCCAGTGATAAGCCGCCGCTGCGGTGCCCAGGTTGGCTTCGCGTGCGTAGTGGAACACGCTGCGCTGGTTGGACAGGCGGTTGACGTTGTTGTGCACGATGCCGCTGTTGATGGGCGGCACGCCGGTGAGGATGCACTCGTACAGCGGCCGTGACAGCGACGGCAGCTCGCATTCCACGCGGTACAGCGCGGCGCGGTCGGCCTCGACATAGGCATGCAGGTGGCCCATGGCGTGGTGGGCGACCTGGTAGTTGAGGCCGTCGAGCAGGACCAGGATGACGTTGTGTTGCATGGTGGCTCCAGTCATAAACCGCGTTGGCTTCTTCGCGGGCACGCCCGCTCCCACAGGGTTTTGCACGGTCCCTGTGGGAGCGGGCGTGCCCGCGAAAGGGCCGGGTCAGGCACTAGATAAGCTAGCCCCTTACTCCATCTCGATGATCACTTGCTCCTGCCACATCTGCGGCAGTTTCTTCGAGGTGGCTTCCCAGGCTTCGGCATTCTTGATCGGCTGGGCTGCACCGTACTGCTCGTTGGGCAGCAGCTTGGCCTGCACGTCCGCCGGCAGCTTCAGGTGCTCGGCACGGATTGGCCGGGCGTGCCCCTTGGCCAGGTTGGTCTGCCCGGCATCGCTGAAGATGTATTCACGGGTCAGTTTGGCCGCGTTCGGGTGCTTGGCGTACTTGTTGATGATGGTGGTATAGCCCGAGGTGATCGAACCGTCCGACGGGATCAGCACTTCAAAGCGTTTGGGGTCGATCTGCTCGCGGTAGCTCAGGCCGTTGAAGTCCCACACCACGCCCACTTCCACCTCGCCCTTCTCCAGGGTCTGGATGGTCGGGTTGGCCAGCGACAGGCGCTTCTGCTGGGCCAGTTTGGTGAACAGTTGCAGGCCCGGCGCCACGTTGCTTTCGTCGCCTTTGTAGGCGATGGCGGCGGCAAGCACGCCGTTGGCGGCCTGGGCGGCAGTGCCGACGTCGCCGATGGCGACTTTGTACTTGCCTTTTTCCAGGTCATGCCAGGTTTTCGGCCGTTCCTCTTCCTTGACCAGGTCCTTGTTGATGATGAAGGCGATGGTACCGGTATAGGCCAGCGCCCAGTGGCCGTCCTTGTCCTTGGCCCACTCCGGCACCTGGTCCCAGGTGCTTGGCTTGTACGGCTGGCTCACGCCCTTGGTCACGGCGATTGGGCCGAAGGCGGCGCCCACGTCACCGATGTCGGCGCTGGCGTTGTCCTTCTCGGCGTCGAATTTGGCAATTTCCTGGGCCGAGCTCATGTCGGTGTCGCTGTGCTTGAGGCCGTACTTGCTGGCCAGGTCTTCCCAGGTGCCTTTCCAGTTGGCCCAGGCATCGGGCATGCCCACGCTATTGACGGTGCCTTCCTTGCGGGCGGCATCTTCCAGGGCCTTGAGGTCCTCGGCCATGGCCGAGGTACAGAACGCGATGGCCGAACCGAGCAGTGACGCCATGAACAACTTTTTCATCCGTAGCTCCTTGGGTGGGTGCCTTTAACCGATCATTGTTATGAGTGAAACCGTTGCCTGGAACCTTTGGTCTAGGTCAGCAAACCTTGAGCCAAGGTAGGCCGCTTGCGTGACAATTTGATGTAGGGAAGGGCCCCTGCAGGTGGCTGCGGGCTCCTGGCAATACAGCGTAGACCATGGTGAACCCCCGGTTTTGCGGGGCTGGCCCGATTCTGGCAGTACCTCGTGCGCAGCCGTGTCACAGGATGTTCATCAGCCCTGCCTAGGCTTGCACTATTCTCCAAGTGCCCTGTTCTGGGGCTGGACTAGTCCAGATAGGTAACCATTGATGCAGCCGATGCCACCGCGTGCGGTAACAGCCATCTGCCATGCCCTGCAGGAGCAGATCGAGCACGGCCTGCTGGCGCCGGGCGGCAAGCTGCCGGCCGAGCGTAAGCTTAGCGAGGTGTTCGACACCACGCGCATCACCCTGCGCGAGGCGCTGGCGCAGCTGGAGGCCGAGGGCCTGATCTACCGCGAAGAGCGGCGCGGCTGGTTCGTCGCGCCCGAGCGGCTGACCTACGACCTGATCGAGCGCAGTCATTTCCATGCCATGGTGCGCGACCAGGGCCGTGTGGCCAGTACCGAACTGCTGTCCGCACGGCTGCAGCCGGCTTCGGCGGCCATCTGTGCGCGCTTGCAGCTACCGGCCTTGTCCAGTGTGGTGCGTATCTGCCGGTTACGGCGGATTGACGGGCGGGCAGTGCTGTATGCCGAGCATTACCTCAACCCCCGGTACTTTCCGGACATTCTCGAGCAGGACCTGGCGCAGTCGCTGACCGAGATTTATGGGCGGGTGTACGGCATCCGGTATGGGCAGGTGTGTTTCGAGATCCTGCCGACGGCGTTGCCGGTGGAGGCAGCGGCGGCATTGAAGGTGTCGGTGGGCAGCCCGGGCTTGCACATCACCCGGGTCAACAGCGACCAGCATGGGCACCTGATCGACTGTGACCTGGAGTATTGGCGGCACGATGCGATCCGCATCCGCGCTCAGGCTGGATGAGGTGTTGGCTTGTTCGCGGGCTCGCCCGCTCCCACAGGTCCATCACAAGCCTTGAGCCCTGTGCAGCATCTGTGCTCCCACAGGTCCATCACAGGCCTTGAGCCTTGTGCAGCACCTGTGGGAGCGGGCAAGCCCGCGAAGAGGCCCTAACTGGAGGAACCGGCCTCTGTCATCCCACCGCCCCCGGCAGTCACCACCTGCACTGACAACCGTGGTGTTGCCAAATCCAGCCCCGCCTCATCGAGTTGCCGCTTCAGCGCCAGGTTGAACGCCCGCGACACCTCCCACTGTTTGATCGGCGCGGTCTTGAACCGGGCCCGCAAGATCGCCGACCCCGACTCGAAACTTTCCACCCCCTGCAGCTCCAGCGGCGACCAGATGTTGCGGCGCATCAGCGGGTCGTTGCGCAGCTTTTGCCCTACCTCGCGAACCAGCGTGATCGCCCGGTCAATGCTCATGTTGTGCGGGATGGCCACACGGAAGATGGCGTAGCCGAACTCCCGCGAGTAGTTCTTGATGCTCTTGATCTCGCTGAACGGGATGGTGTGCACGATGCCGTCGATGTCCCGCAGGCGTACGGTACGGATGGTCAGCCCCTCCACCGTACCCAGGTGCCCGCCCACGTCCACGTAGTCGTCGATGGCCAGCGAGTCTTCGATGATGATGAACAACCCGGTGATCAGGTCGGCCACCAGCGATTGCGCGCCAAAGCCGATGGCCAGGCCGATCACGCCTGCACCGGCCAGCAGCGGGGTCACGTTCATGCCCATGTTGGCCAGGGCTACGATCACCGCAATGATGAAGATGACCACGAACAGCACGTTGCGGATCAGCGGCATCATGGTTTGCGCGCGGGCGTTGGCCAGGCCCCGGCGCGAGCGCACCAGGGCGTGGTGCACGGCCGTGTCGGCAAGGATCCACACCAGCCAGGCGACGATCAGCGTGCCGGCCAGGCCCAGCAGGCGCAGGCTGACTTCGTGGCCGTCGCCCTCGGCGAAGCTGATCATCGACAGGCCCCACACCCGCAGGCCCAGTTCGATGAACACCAGCCAGATGAACAGGTGCACCAGCAGGTAGCCGAAGTTGCGCAGGCGTTCGGCATACACCGCCTGGCGTTTGTTGGCGCGTTTGGGGTTGGCGGCGTGGCGGCGCACCAGGCCGTTGAGCACCATGCACACCACCACCAGCACGGTGCACATCAGCGACTGGCGCAGGGCGGTGCTGGTGTCGCCGGCCGAGACGAAGGTGGCGAACAGCGAGATGGCCACCAGGATCAGCGCCGGGATGAACCAGAAGCTGCCGAGAATCTCGATGGTGTCGCTGAGGGTGCGGCGGGTCAGGCGCCGCGCCAGCGGCTGGTTGCGGATCAGGTGGGCGATCGGGCGGCGGAAGCGCAGGATGAACAGCCCGGTGCACAGCGCGGCGATGACGTTGGCCAGGGTCGCCAGGGCATGGGCCAGGTGGGTCCCCAGTGCCACCAGCATGCGCGGGTCGCTCATGGCCTCGCCAAACGCAGCAAAGCTGCCGATCAGCCACAGCGGGCGGAATGCCTGGTGCCGCAGAATGTGCAGGGCGCGGTGGCGGTGCGGGCCATCGAGCAGCGAGAAGGCGATCACGCAGATGGCCGAGAAGCAGGTTCCGACCACCAGCGCGTAGGCCAGCACCATGGCCAGCGACTTACCCAGCGACGGCGGCAGCACAAAGCTCAGGTACACGGTGAACACCAGCGCCACCAGCCACGGGCCAAGCTTGCGCAGGGCAAAGCGCACCAGGTCCCAGGTGCGGGGGTGCTGGGGCAGTTCTTCGCTCAGGCCAAAGCGCAGGCGTATCCGGTGGCCGACCCAGTTGAAGGCGTAGGCCAGCACGCTCCACACGGCAATGACGGCGGCAAAGCCGAACAGGATCGCCGGCCACTGGTGCACCGGCACCATCAGCTCGGTCAGTTCGGCCTGGGCTTGTTCGATTTCCGTAGACCAGCGGTGGAACGGGCTGGCATCGCCGCTGAACTGTTTTTCGAAATCATGCAGGGCGCCGCCGATCAGGCCGAGCACGCCCTGTTCCACGCTGGGTTGTGATTGCTTGGTGGCGTCGCGCAGCTTTTTCAGGTCGGCCAGCAGCTTGGCCCGCTGCTGGTCGTTTTCAAGGTTCTTGATCACTTCGTCCAGCGACTTGCCCAGCGGCTCGGTGGCCTCCGGTTGCGCGGGCGCACTGCCGCCCAGCAGGCCGGGCAGGCCCGCCGCCTGTACCGGTGTGATGAACAAAAACAGCAGCAGGAACAGGTAACGCAGGAGGGCAGGCACTGGCAAATCTACCTCAGGTCAAACGATTGACCGAGTGTAGAGGTTTATGTCGGCAGTTTCTCGAGGATCTTCCAGCAGGTGAGGCCGAAGATGCCCAAGGTGCCGATCCACATCATCAGCACACCGATATTGCGCTCGCGCATGCTGAAGCCGATGGTCAGCAGCATCAGGAACAGGAACACCGGCACGAACAGGGACAGAAACGGGGACATGGACAGCAATCCTTTTGCAGTGGGGCCATGTAACAAGCATAGCGCTTGGCAAGCGAGGCGGGATTGACCTTGAGCAGGCCCGGCCTCTTCGCGGGCTTGCCCGCTCCCACAGGGTCAGAGCAGTTCCCTAAGGTTGTGCGGTCCCTGTGGGAGCGGGCGAGCCCGCGAAGAGGCCGGGCCTGCTTACATCAAGGCAGCTCGCGGCTACGGTAGAAGGCAGTCAGCACCTTCACCAAGTGCGCCAGGTCATGGCTGCCGCACAGCTCGCGAATGGAATGCATGGCAAAGGTCGGCAAGCCGATATCCACCGTGCGCACGCCCAAGTGGCTGGCAGTAATCGGCCCAATGGTTGAGCCACAGCCCATGTCGCTGCGCACCACAAAGCTTTGCACCGGCACTTCCTCGGCCATGCACAGGTGGCGGAAGAAACCGGCAGTTTCGCTGTTGGTGGCGTAGCGCTGGTTGTTGTTCACCTTGATCACCGGCCCGGCATTAAGCTTGGGCCCGTGGTTGCCGTCGTGCTTGTCGGCGTAGTTGGGGTGCACGCCGTGGGCGTTGTCTGCCGACACCATCAGCGAGCGCTGGAGGGTCCGTACGTAGGCGTCGCCATCGGGCAGCAGGCGCTGCAGGGTCTGCTCCAGCATCGGGCCGTCGGCGCCGCAGGCCGAGCTGCTGCCGACTTCTTCGTGGTCGTTGCACACCAGCACGCTGGTTTCGTCGCTGTCAGCGGCCAGCAGGGCTTGCAGGCCGGCGTAGCACGACAGCAGGTTGTCCAGGCGGGCCCCGGCGATGAAGTCGCCGTTCAAGCCGACCAGCGCAGCGTCCTGGGTGTCGTAGAAGCTCAGTTCGTAATCCAGCACCACGTCGGCGATCAACTCGTGCTCGCGGGCCAGTTGCTCGGTAAGCAGGGCGCGGAAGTCGATGCGTTCGTCACCCGCGACCTGGGCCAGGATGGGCGGCAGCTCGTTCTGCGGGTTGATCGCCCAACCTTCATTGGCGGTGCGGTTCAGGTGGATGGCCAGGTTGGGGATGATCGCGATCGGCAGCTTGAAGTCGATCAGCTGGCTTTCAACCTTGCCGTCACGGCGGTAGGTGACCCGGCCTGCCAAGGACAGGTCGCGGTCGAACCAAGGCGCCAGCAGGGCGCCGCCATACACTTCCACACCCAGTTGCAGGAAGCCGTGGCGCTGCAGCTCGGGCTGCGGCTTGACCCGTAGGCACGGGCTGTCGGTGTGGGCACCGACCATGCGGATACCGTTCAGCAACGGTGCCTGCTTGCCCAGTTTGATGGCGATGATCGACGAGTCGTTGCGGGTGACGTAGTAGCGGCCGCCAGGCACAGTGGCCCAGCTGTCACGCTCGTCCAGGCGCTGATAGCCGGCAGCTTCAAGGCGCTGGGCCAGGCTGGCGGTGGCATGGAAGGGCGTGGGGGAGGCCTTGAGGAAATCGATAAGGCCAGAATTCAGTTCGTCGCGCATAGCTCACTCCAGACAGCAGTGGCGCGAGTTTAACGCACAATGTCGACAATTTGTGTCTGCCTCTTCGCGGGCTTGCCCGCTCCCACAGGTACCGCACACATTTCCAGTGCAGTGTCATCCCTGTGGGAGCGGGCGAGCCCGCGAAGAGGCCGGGGCGGCCAGCCGAAAATCAGAAGGGCGCAGGGCACTCGAACTTCAACCGCTCCCCGGACACCGGGTGGGTGAAGCTCAACATGGAGGCATGCAGGCACAGCCGCTCATGGGCTGCCAGCGCCTCGGGGTTGGCATACAGCCGGTCACCCAGCAGCGGGTGGCCGATCGACAGCATGTGCACGCGCAACTGGTGCGAGCGCCCGGTGATCGGCGTCAGTTCTACCCGGCAGTAGTCGCCGCAGCGCTCGACGATGCGCCAGAACGTCAGCGCATGCTTGCCCTGCTCGTGGTCCACCACATGCCGTGGCTTGGTTGGCGGGTCGTAGCGCAGCGGCAGGTCGATGCTGCCGCTGTCCAGTGCCGGTTGGCTCCAGCACAGTGCGGTGTAGGCCTTTTCGGTTTCGCGGTCGTGGAACTGGCGCGACAGCTCGCGGTGGCTGTCGGCATCACGGGCCAGCAGGATGATGCCGGAGGTTTCCCAGTCCAGACGGTGCACGATCAGCGCGTCGGGGTAGCCGTTTTCCTGCAGTCGGGTGATCAGGCAGTCCTTGTTGTCCTCGGCACGGCCAGGCACCGACAGCAGCAGGGTCGGTTTGTTGATCACCAGGATGGCGGCGTCTTCGTGCAGGATCTGGATATTGGACAGCGGCATTGCGTGGTCTCTGTTAAATCGCGGGAAAGCTATTGGGGCCGCTTTGCGGCCCATCGCGACACGAGGCCGCTCCTACAGGGAAATGCGTAACCCCTGTAGGAGCGGCCTCGTGTCGCGATGGGCTGCAAAGCAGCCCCAAATTGCCGGTAGCGCGGATCAGCGATCCGGCAGGGTAATGTTCAGCTCCAGAATCGAGCAGCTGCCCTGGTTTTCCAGCTCGATATGCACGTCATCGTTGCCGATGTTCACATACTTGCGGATCACTTCCAGCAGTTCTTTCTGCAGCGCCGGCAGGTAGTCCGGCTCGCTGCGTTGGCCGCGCTCGTGCGCCACGATGATCTGTAGACGCTCTTTCGCTACCGACGCGCTGGTCTGTTTCTGTCTGCCACGAAAGAAGTCAAAAAGGTTCATGGTTTACTTGCCTCCAAACAGGCGCGCGAAGAATCCTTGCTTCGGCACTTCAACAAAACGCAGGGGTTTGTCTTTCCCCAGCAGGCGGTCGACGGTGTCGCTATACGCCAGGCCAGCATCGCTCTGGTCGTCGAGGATGACCGGGATACCTTGGTTGGAGGCCTTGAGCACAGCCTGGGACTCAGGGATCACACCCTTGAGCTTGATCGCCAGGATGTCGGTGACGTCGTCGATGCTCAGCATTTCGCCGTTGACGACGCGCTCTGGGTTGTAGCGAGTGATCAGCAGGTGTTCCTTGATCGGCTCCTCGCCCTTTTCGGAGCGGCGCGATTTGCTCGACAGGATACCCAGCATGCGGTCCGAGTCACGTACCGAAGACACCTCAGGGTTGGTCACCACGATGGCTTCGTCGGCGAAGTACATCGCCAGGTGTGCACCTTTCTCGATACCCGCCGGGGAGTCGCAGATGACGTATTCGAAGTCTTCTTTCAACGCCATCAGCACCTTCTCGACGCCTTCCAGGGTCAGCGCGTCTTTATCGCGGGTCTGGCTGGCGGCAAGTACATACAGGTTCTCGAGGCGCTTGTCCTTGATCAGGGCCTGCTGCAGGTTGGCTTCTTCGTTGACCACGTTGACGAAGTCGTACACCACGCGGCGTTCGCAGCCCATGATCAGGTCGAGGTTACGCAGGCCCACGTCGAAGTCGACGATGACGGTCTTGTGGCCACGCAGTGCGAGGCCGGTACCAATGGCGGCGCTGGTGGTGGTCTTGCCCACACCCCCTTTGCCGGAAGTAACCACGAGAATCTTGGCCAAGGTGTTTCACCCCTAAAATAAGTCGGGACATGTGTCCCGGCAAAAAGCAAAAAAACGGCAACAGTTAAAAAAGTTGCTCTGAAAATGACGGCAAGTATCCGTTAAAGACGGGTGATGTTCAACACATCACCGGACAGGCTGACTTGCACACCGGTACCCCACAGCGGGTCGCGGCGCAGGTCTTCGCAAACCTTGTACTGGCCGGCGATGGAGACCATTTCGGCAGTCATGTGCTGGCAGAAGATGCGCGCCTTGGTATTGCCTTTGATGCCCGCCAGGGCCCGGCCGCGCATGGCGCCGTACACATGGATATTGCCATCGGCCAGAAGTTCCGCGCCCGGGCTGACCGAGGCGGTAACGATCAGGTCGCCACCTTGAGCATAGATCTGCTGGCCACCGCGCACCGGCGAAGTGATGATGCGGGTGGGGCGCACCTCGGGCTCGGGGGCGGGTGCTGGCG
>NZ_JENB01000048.1 GCF_000708715.2 Pseudomonas putida W15Oct28
GGTCGGGGCTGGCGGCCAACGAGGGGGCCGGGGTGGTGATGCTGGCGACCATGGTGGCGGCCTGCGCCGGGATTGTCGGTTGGTTGCTGACCGAGAAGGTGATGCATGGCCGGCCGACTGCCTTGGGTGCTGCGTCGGGGGCATTGGCCGGGTTGGTGGGCATCACGCCAGCTTGCGCGTTCGTCGGGCCGCTGGGTGCGCTGGTGATCGGTGTGCTGACCGGGGCCATCTGCTTCTTTGCCGTGACCCGGCTCAAGCAGGCGCTGGGGTATGACGACAGCCTCGATGTGTTCGGGCTGCATGGCGTTGGCGGGATGGTCGGGGCGGTGCTGACCGGGGTGTTCGCAGCGCCATCGCTGGGGGGCTATGTCGAGGGCGTATCGCCCATCGGGCAGGCACTGGTGCAGCTCAAGGGGGTGGCGTTCACCTTCGTGTATTGCTTCGTGGTGAGCTGGGCGATTCTCGGGGCGATCAAGCTGACTGTCGGGCTGCGGGCCAGCCGGGAGGAAGAAGAGCAGGGGCTGGACCTGGCGGCGCATAATGAGCGGGCGTACAACCTCTGATTGATCTGTCGCCTGTGCCGGCCTCTTCGCGGGCAAGCCCGCTCCCACAGGAATGCCACAGGGTTTGAAATCCGTGGTGTCTCTGTGGGAGCGGGCGTGCCCGCGAAGAGGCCGGTACAGGTCGAATCAGTGCCCCATGGCCAACTTGGCACTCATCTGCCGACGACGGTAGGCACTGTCACGGCTGGCCAGCCACCAGTACAGCGGCGAAGTAACCGCCAGCCCCACCAGCCACGAAAGGTCAGCCCCGTTGATGTGCTCGGAAATCGGCCCGACATACAGCGGCGTGTTCATGAACGGGATCTGCACCACGATACCTACCGCATAGGCGATCAGCGCCTGTGGGTTGTAACGCCCGTAGATACCGCCATCGACCTGGAAGATCGACTGGATGTCGTAGTCACCTTTGTGGATGACATAGAAGTCGATCAGGTTGATTGCCGTCCACGGCACCAGCACCACCAGCAGCACCAGCACCATGTCGACGAAGTGGCCGATGAAGTCTGCCGAGGCGAACACTGCCACCACGCAGCAGGCCGACAGCACGATCAGCGACAGCACCGCACGGCTCTTGGCAGTAGGAATCCAGCGATAAGCGAAGGTTTGCACCAGGGTGATGATCGACAGCACCGCGCCATACAGGTTGAGGGCGTTGTGGCTGATGACGCTGAGCAGGAACAGCACCAGCATGATCGGGCCCAGGGTGCCGGTGGCCAGCTTGACCGCATCCATGGTGTCCATGCCGGCCGGGATCGCCAGCACCGCCACGGCGCCGAAGATGAACGACAGGCTCGAACCCAGGGCAGAGCCCAGGTAGGTGGTCCAGAACGTCGAGCTGACTTTCACATCCGCTGGCAGGTAGCGCGAGTAGTCCGACACATAGGGCGCAAAGGCGATCTGCCACAGCGCCGCCAGCGACACGGTGGCCAGCCAGCCGGCCAGGTTGAAGCTGCCACGGGTCAGGAAGTCGTCGCTTTGCACGTGGGTGAAGATGTAGCCGAAGCCGACCACGATGCCGATGCCCAGCACCCAGGTGCCGATACGGTTGAGCACGTGGATGAAGCGGTAACCGATGATGCCGATGATGCCCGACCCCAGCGCACCGATGACGATGCCCACCGGTACTGGCACGGTGTCTACCACGCCATGCAGCGACTTGCCGGCGAGCACGATGTTGGAAGCGAAGAAGCCGATGTACATGACGCCGGCGATCACCACCACCAGCAGTGCGCCGAGTGTGCCGAACTGGGCGCGGCTCTGGATCATCTGCGGGATGCCCATTTGCGGGCCCTGGGCCGAGTGCAGCGCCATCAGTACCCCACCGACCAGATGGCCGACCAGGATGGCGACGATGCCCCATATCAGGTTCAGGTGAAACAGCTGCACGCCCAGCGCGCCGGTGACGATGGGCAGCGGCGCGATGTTGCCGCCGAACCACAGTGTGAACAGATCCCTTACCTTTCCATGGCGGTCTTGCGGGGGCACGTAGCCGATTGTGTGTTTTTCTATCAGGGGTGCCGAATTGGCTGCACTGGTCATGACTGACTCCAAGGCAAGGTAGGGCATCGGGAGCTGCCCGGGGGCGTGCCGGCGATGGGCGACGCGTTCTTGTTGGAGGGATGATGCGGGGCGCGGGGATAACGAGAAATTAGTAAATATGTACCCATAAACCTTAAAAAACCTAAGGCTGACAAAAGCTTAAGAGGGGGACGGTAGCAAGGAGGGTGCCAGTTGGCGGGAGGGCTTGGGATAGAGGGGTTCAGCCCAGTGTCGGTAGAAAACGGTGGCCTTTGATGGTGCGTCGTGCGCATTTTCAGGGCAGCTGAATGGTTGCCTGTACTGGCCCTTTCGCGGGCTTGCCCGCTCCCACAGGTATGGCGCAGCTTTCAGTACTTGTGATCAACCTGTGGGAGCGGGCGAGCCCGCGAAAGGGCCAGTACCGGCAATAGAGCTACATCGGCAACAACCGGTCCTGAATCACTTCCTTCATCACCAGGGTCGAGCTCAGGCGCTTCACATTGGGAATGCTGGTCAGTTTCTCGTCGTACAGCTTCTGAAACGCCGGCAGGTCTTTGGCCACCACATGCAGCAGATAGTCCGGGTCACCGAACAACCGCTGCGCTTCGACAATCTGTGGGATCTCCGAAAGTGCCGCTTCAAAATCCGCCACCGGCTGGCGGGTGACCTCGCGCAGGGTCACGAACACCAACGCGGCAAAGTTCAGCCCCAGGGCGCTTGGCGCCAGGCGGGCGTGATAGCCGAGTATTACCCCGGACTCCTCCAGTGCCTTCAAACGCCGGTGGCAGGGCGACAGGCTTAGCCCCACGCGGTCGGCCAGCTCGGTCACCGACAGCCGACCGTCTTTTTGCAGCTCGGCAAGTATTTTTCTATCCGTCCTGTCCATTGAGGAGAATCTTCCAGTAATTGAGCGATTACAGGGAATATACGAAAGAAAATCCCCGAGCGGAATCCGTAATCTTTCGACATCCCAATGCAGTAGATAAGGAAGATTCAAGTGGCTATCAGTGTGCTGACGGCGTTTTGGGCCGTGTCGATGCTGTTCGTGATTACCCCGGGCGCAGACTGGGCTTACGCCATTTCGGCAGGCATGCGCGGGCGCTGGGTGATGCCAGCGGTGGCGGGGATGTTGTCAGGGCATTTCCTGGCGACACTGGTGGTGGCTGCAGGTGTAGGCAGCCTGTTGGCGGGCCACCCGCTGGCGCTGACCCTGCTGACCTTGGCCGGGTGCAGCTACCTGCTGTGGTTGGGCGGCAACCTGTTGCTGAGCCCGGCATTGCCCGAGGCCGGGCAGGGCGGTGAGGGGGAGTCGGGTTCGCGTTGGGCGTTGAAAGGGTTTTGCGTCAGCGGCCTGAACCCGAAGGTGTTCCTGCTGTTCCTGGCCTTGCTGCCGCAGTTCACCGACCCGCAGTCGAGCTGGCCGGTGCCGTTGCAGATCCTGCTGCTGGGCCTGGTGCACCTGTGCAGCTCGCTGGTGATCTATTCGCTGGTCGGCTATGGCGCCAAAGCCGTACTGAGCACCCGGCCGGGGGCGGCGAAGCTGGTCGGGCGGGTATCGGGGGTGGCGATGATTACAGTGGCCCTGGGCTTGATTGCCGGGCAGATCAACTGATTTCACTCGTGACAAATGGCTTCAGATACACTCGCCGCAAACCCACGCACAACCAGGATGTGCCCCATGCCTGAAACCACCCAACTGCTCACCTTCGCCCTGATCTGCCTCGGCATGGTGCTGACCCCGGGGCCGAACATGATCTACCTGATCTCCCGTTCGATCTGCCAGGGCCGCAAGGCCGGGTTGATTTCCCTGGGTGGTGTGGCCCTGGGCTTTGTCATCTACATGTTCTGCGCGGCGTTGGGCATCACGGCGCTGGTAATGGCAGTTCCCTTTGCCTACGACGCGCTGCGTATCGGTGGCGCGCTGTACCTGTTGTACCTGGCCTGGCAGGCGCTGCGGCCCGGTGGCCGTTCACCCTTCCAGGTCCGTGACCTGCCCGCCGACAGCCCGCGGCGGCTGTTCACCATGGGGTTTGCCACCAGCCTGCTCAACCCCAAGATCGCCGTCATGTACCTGTCGCTGATGCCGCAGTTCATCGAACCGGGCCATGGCAGCGTGCTGCTGCAGTCGCTGGTGCTGGGTTCGACACAGATCGCCATCAGCGTCACGGTCAACGCGATGATTGCGGTCATGGCGGGGTCCATCGCCGTGTTCCTGGCGGGCAGGCCGCTGTGGCAACAGGTGCAGCGTTGGTTGATGGGTACGGTGCTGGCAGGGCTGGCGCTGCGCATGCTGGCAGAAGGGCGGCGTTGATCGCTCATCGCGACGCGAGCATTCAGTGGCCGTACTTTCCCGAGCATCTGGCGCCCCTGTTTTGCCGAATAAGGCTTGGCCAGGAAGGTAAACCCCGGGTGCCCACCTTCGGCATTGGCCTGGAGGCCTGTGCTAGCGAATGAAGTGCACCTTGCCGGTGTCGTCATTGCCCATGTAGATGCCATACACCCCGGCCTGCCGCTCGAGGATGTAGCGCTCGAGAATCTGCCGGATCGCCGGGTAGTAGATCTCGTCCCACGGAATCTCGTCGGGTTCGAAGAACTTGTACGCCAGGGTCTCCGCCCCGTACTGCCCGGTTTCTTCGGTGACGCTGGCGCGGAAGATGATGTACACCTCACTGATTATCGGCACGCTGAAGATGGAGTAGGGCGAGACGATGTCGGCGCGCACGCCGCTTTCTTCCCAGACCTCGCGCAGCGCCGCCTGCTCGGTGGTTTCGCCAGCCTCCATGAACCCGGCCGGCAAGGTCCAGGTGCCGGGGCGCGGCGGGATGGCGCGCTGGCACAACAGGTACTTGCCATCGCGCTCGATGATGCAGCCGGCGATGATCTTCGGGTTGATGTAATGGATGTAGCCGCAGCCGGTGCAGTGCAGGCGTTCGTGGGTGTCGCCTGTGGGAACGCCCCGGGCCAGTTCCGTGGTGCAGTGCGGGCAATAGCGCGGGGCGGTAGGCATGATCAGCGACCTATGCGGGGTTCCTTGAGGGCCAGGGGCTCGACGATGTCGCGCACCTTGGGGTTGTCATCCTGCTTCTGACGCAGGTAGTCCAGGGCCACCTTGGCGGCAGCGCGGACGTGGTCGACCGAGGCCTGATGGGCCACCAGCGGGTCGCCACCCTTGATCGCTTCGACGATCTTTTCCATTTCGCGGTTGCTGGCGCCACGGCGGTTTTCCTGCGACACCGAGGTGGCGCGCAGGTAGCTGATGCGCGCCTGCAACTGGCGCAGCTGCTGGGCGGCCACCTGGTTGCCCGAGCCTTCCAGCAGCACATCGTAGAAACCTTGTACCGAATCCAGCACCTGTTGCAGCTCGCCCTCTTCGAGGGCCTCGCGGTTGACCTCCAGTGCGCGTTCCAGGGCGCGGATGTCCTTGGCCTTGGCGTTGAGGGTGAACAGCTGCACGATCAGGCCTTCGAGCACGCACCGCAGCTCGTAGATGTCGCGGGCGTCTTCCAGGGTGATGATGGCCACGCGTGGGCCCTTGGCGTCGGCAAATTCCACCAGGCCTTCGGACTCCAGGTGGCGCAGGGCTTCGCGCACCGAGGTACGGCTGACCCCGAGGCGGTCGCAGAGGTCGCGCTCGACCAGGCGGTCGCCCGGGAGCAGGTGGAAGTTCATGATCGCAGCGCGCAGCTTGTCTAGCACGATTTCGCGCAGGGTAACGGGGTTGCGGTTGACCTTGAAGCTGTCGTCGAGTGGCTGGCGTTTCATCAGGTGCGCTCTTTAAGAGGCTGTTGCGCCAACATCGCGGAACGCCCCGAACCGAGGCTTTCCATGCAGTGGTTCGAACAGCCCGTTGTTATCGGGTTGACTCCGCATCGGCTTCGGCAAACGCTTCACGGGCCAGGCGGAAACTGTCCACCGCCGCGGGTACGCCGCAATAAATACCGACCTGGAGCAGAATTTCGCGAATCTGTTCACGGCTCAGGCCATTGCGCAATGCACCGCGAATGTGCAGCTTGAGCTCGTGGGGCCTGTTGAGCGCGGAAATCATGGCCAAGTTTATCATGCTGCGCTCTTTGAGCGACAAGCCTTCGCGGCCCCAGACGTGGCCCCAGCAGTATTCGGTGACCAGTTCCTGCAACGGTTTGGTGAACTCGTCGGCGTTCTGGATCGAGCGGTTGACGTAGTCCTCGCCCAACACCTGGGTGCGGATGGCCAGGCCTTTGTCGTACTTCTCGTTACTCATGTGCCGTACTCCGGAAGAAAAAAGGGGCCGCAACCGAGGGTGAGACGATAGCGCAGCCCCTGAAAACAGGGTGATCGGTGTTGGCTTCTTCGCGGGCTTGCCCGCTCCCACAGGGATCGCACAGATGCTGAAACCTGTGCAGTACCTGTGGGAGCGGGCAAGCCCGCGAAGAAGCCACCGCCGATTTCAAGATCTGTCAGCCAAGTGGGGGCAGGGCGCCCAGCTTGCCTTTGTGGTACACCATCGGCGTCACCGGCTCGGCCGGCAGCACCAGGTTCTTCACCGCGCCGACGATGATCGCGTGGTCACCGCCGTCATACTCGCGCCACAGTTCGCATTCGATGATCGCTGTCGCCTTGGCCAGCAGCGGGTTGCCCAGCTCGCTCAAGTGCCACTCGACGCCCTTGGCTTTGTCCTTGCCCTTGCCGGCGAAGGCATAGGCCTCGGCGGTCTGCCCGGCGGACAGCAGGTGAATCGCGAACTGCTTGCTGTCCCGCAGGATCGGGTAGGTGTCAGAGGCGTAGTTGGGGCAGAACAGTACCAGCGCCGGGTCGATCGACAGCGCGCTGAAGGCGCTGGCGGTGATGCCGACGATGCCGCCGTCGGCGTCCAGGGTGGTGACTACCGTGACGCCGGACGGGAAAGAGCCCATCACGTCTTTGTAGATGCCGGGTTCGATCATCTTGTGTTCCTCCTAGCGCATCACGAACGGGTCGGGCATCGGCGCGGTGGACAGGTTGATCCACACGGTCTTCAGCTCGGTATAGGCCAGCACCGAATCGATGCCGCTCTCACGGCCGTAGCCGCTGTTCTTGAAACCACCGATCGGCGCCATGGCCGACACGGCGCGGTAGGTGTTGACCCAGATGATCCCCGAGCGCACGTCGCGGGCCAGGCGATGGGCACGGCCCAGGTCGCGAGTCCAGATGCCGGCAGCCAGGCCGAACTGCGAGTCGTTGGCGATGGCCAGGGCTTGCTCTTCGGTCTTGAAGCGGATGACCGCAGCGACCGGGCCGAACACTTCTTCCTGCATGATGGTCATCGAGTTGCTGTCGCACTCGAACAGAGTCGGCTCGTAGAACCAGCCGTCACCCTCGACCTCGGCACGCTTGCCGCCCATGTGCAATTTGGCGCCTTCGGCTTTGGCGGCAGCCACCAGGCCTTCGACCACGGCCAGCTGCTGCGCGGTGGCCATCGGGCCCATTTCGCTGGCGTCGTCCTGCGGGTTGCCGATGCGGATGCGCTTGGCGCGGGCAACCAGGCGCTCGACGAATTCGTCGAAGATCTCGTCCTGCACCAGCAGGCGCGAGCCGGCCACGCAGCTTTGCCCGGAGGCGGCATAGATGCCGGCCACGGCGCCGTTGATGGCGCTGTCCAGGTCGGCGTCGGCGAAGATGATGTTCGGCGACTTGCCGCCCAGCTCCAGCGACAGCTTGGCGAAGTTCTCGGCACTGCTGCGCACCACATGGCGGGCCGTGGCGGCGCCGCCGGTGAAGGCGATCTTGCGCACCAGGGGGTGGCGGGTCAGCGCCGCGCCGGTGGTTGGACCATAGCCGGTGACCACGTTCACCACACCGGCCGGGAAGCCGGCTTCGAGGGCCAGGCGGGCCAGCTCGAGGATGGTCGCCGAGGCATGCTCGGAGGGCTTGAGCACGATGGTGTTGCCGGCGGCCAGGGCCGGGGCCAGCTTGATCGCGGTGAGGTACAGCGGGCTGTTCCACGGGATGATCCCGGCCACCACGCCGATTGGCTCGTGCACGGTGTAGGCGAACAGATCGGGCTTGTCCAGCGGCAGGGTGCCGCCTTCTATTTTGTCGGCCAGGCCTGCGGTGTAGTGGAAGAACTCTGGCAGGTAGCCGACCTGGCCGCGGGTTTCGCGGATCAGCTTGCCGTTGTCGCGGCTTTCCAGCTGGGCCAGGTGTTCCTTGTTTTCGGCAATCAGGTCACCCAGGCGGCGCAGCAGTTTGCCGCGCGCGGTGGCGGTGATGCTGCGCCATTCCTTGCTTTCGAAGGCACGCTGGGCGGCCTGCACGGCCAATTCGACGTCGGTTTCGTCAGCGTCGGGCAACTGCGCCCAGGCCTGGGCGGTGGCCGGGTTGAGGCTGTCGAAGGTCTTGCCGCTCTGGGCATCGCGCCATTGGCCGTCGATGCACATCTGGAAACGAACGAGGGTCATGCAACAATCCCCTTGGCGGATTCGGTGAGGGTGCGGGCTTGCGCGAGGAAGTCCAGCAGCATCTTGTTGACTTCACGGGGTGCTTCTACCGGCATCATATGCCGTTGCTCGGCGAGGACCACGCTGTGCGCACCCGGAATGCTGGCGGCAAGCTGGCGGGTCATGGCCGGGGTGGAGCCCGAGTCGAGTTCGCCGGTGGCGATCAGCGTCGGCACCTGGATGCTGCCCAGGTCGCTGGCGCGGTACATGTCCTGGGTGGCGAACAGCGAATACGTGGTGTGGTAGCCCTGCGGGTCGTTGCTCGCCAGTACCTGGCGAATGGCGGCGACCTGCGCGGGGTTGGCAGCCTTGTATTCACGGCTGAACCAGCGGTCGAGGGCAGCATCGACGTTGGCGTCGGGGCCCAGCTCCGCCGCCTGGGCAGCGCGGGCGATCACGCCGGCACTCTGCTCGGGGGTGCGGTTGAACACGCTGTTGAGCACGACCAGCGCAGCCAGGCGCTGCGGGTAGTTGAGCGCAAATGCACGGGCAACCAGGCCACCCATGGAGAAGCCGATCACGGTCGCTTGTTGAATTTGCAGGTGGTCGAGCAGTTCGGCGAGCTGGTCGGCGTAGCCTTCCAGCGGCGTGTCGGCAGCCGGTACGCGGCTTTGACCGTGGCCGAGCATGTCGTAGGCGATGACGCGGTAGTCAGTGGCCAGGCCAACGATCTGACCGCCCCACATTTCCTTGTTCAGGCCCACGCCGTGGATCAATACCACGGGTTGGCCCTGGCCTACGGACAGGTAGCTGGTGCCGGCAGGTGTACGTTCAGCGACAGGCTGAATCATGGAGGGCGCTCCTTGAAGGTCGGGCACGGCGGGTAAGCACGCCACGCCCCGGCCCGTCTTGATTGTTGTTATTGAGCGTTGGCTTTTTCGGCAGCCAGTTCTTCCAGGTCGATGTAGCGGTTGCCGATGCGCGGGTGCAGGCGGCCGCCGTCGGCAGCGCCCAGCACCACGACGATTTCATCGGCACGCGGGGCGTCTTCGATCTGCATTTCCAGGGTGATGTAGTGCGAACGCAGGCCTTCGTCGTCCTTCTGCATCATCGGGATCTGGATCGAGGTGCCAGGGCCGCCGCGCTTGTTGGTGAAGCTCAGGTAGCTCTTGGCCTGCACCGCTTCGCGGTAGTGGTTGCCAAAGCGCAGGGTGTGGATCACGGCAGAGGCGTGCTCGATTTCGCCATCAGCGCCGACCACTGCGGCTTTACCGTAGGCTTCGATCTTGTCGGCACCGCCGATGGCGGCGGTCAGGCGCTCGACCATCAGCGCACCCAGCTCGGAGCAGTTGGCGCGGATTTCCGGCTTCAGATCTTCAACAAAACCGCGACCGGCCCATGGGTTTTTGATCACCACGGCCAGGCCGACCATGGTCACCGGTTTGTCGGTGGCCTTGCCGCCTTCGATGCGGGTCTCTTCGGAGTAGGTGACGATCTTGCGGATTTCGAAACTCATGGGTGGCTCCTGGTGAGGGTTATCAGCTCTTGTTGTCTGATGGTATACCATAATATTTGTTGCGCAAGAGGGGGCTGGAAAAATCTCTTGCCGGGGGACGAAAGGCGTCTTGATCCCTTGATTTGCGCGGCGTCTGTACTGGCCGAAAAACTCAAAAAAATGCCCGCTCGCGAGGGCCACAAGGACCCCCGGGAGCGGGCTGATCCCGCAACTACTTCAGGCAAAGGGAATTCAGGCGAACGCCGGCACCACTTCGTTGATGAACAGCTCGAGCGACTTCTTCTTCTCGGCGTGGGGCAGGCTGTTGTCGCACCAGAAACTGAACTCGTCGACGCCCAGTTCCTGGTAGTACTTGATGCGCGCGATGATTTCTTCGGGTGTACCGATCATGGTGTTCTTGCGGATGTTCTCCAGCTGGAACGCCGGCACTTCGGCAAACTTCGACTCCGGGCTTGGCGCAAGGAAGCCATTGACCGGCACGGTCTTGTTGCCGAACCAGGCATCGAAGGTGCGGTAGAAACGCGAAATGGCCTGGGCGCCGACCTTCCAGCCTTCAGGTTCGGACGGGCTGTGCACGTGGGTGTGGCGCAGCACCATCAGTTGCGGGCGTGGCACATCCGGGTTGTTGTCCAGGGCCGCCTGGAACTTGTTGCGCAGGTCCAGCACTTCTTCATCACCCTTCATCAACGGGGTGACCATGACGTTGCAGCCGTTGGCCACGGCGAAGTTGTGCGAGTCCGGGTCGCGGGCGGCGATCCACATCGGCGGTTCGGCGTTGAAAGGCTTCGGTACGCTGGTGGAGGTGGGGAACTTGTACACCTCACCGTCGTGGGCGTAGTCGCCTTCCCACAGCTTGCGCACCACCGGCACCATTTCGCGCAGGGCCTTGCCGCCGTCGGTGGCGGGCATGCCATTGGCCATGCGATCGAACTCGAACTGGTAGGCGCCACGGGCCAGGCCCACTTCCATGCGGCCGTTGCTGATCACGTCGAGCAGGGCGCATTCGCCAGCCACGCGGATCGGGTTCCAGAACGGCGCGATGATGGTGCCAGCGCCCAGGCGAATCTTCTCGGTGCGCGCAGCGAGGTAGGCCAGCAGCGGCATCGGGCTTGGCGAGATGGTGTATTCCATGGCGTGATGTTCGCCGATCCACACGGTGCTGAAACCGCCGTGCTCGGCCATCAGGGTCAGTTCGGTCAGGTCTTCGAACAGCTGGCGATGGCTGACCTGTTCATCCCAACGTTCCATGTGTACGAACAACGAAAATTTCATGGGGCTTTCCTCAACGCTTGAAAGGGGCTGGCGCCTGGCAGGGTGGGCACCAGTGGTCACGATTCAGAATAGGTTTCAGGCAAAGGCCGGCAGGCTGGCCATCTTGCCGCGGCAGTACACCATCGGCCGTGGTGCTTCTTCGGGCACGATCAGGTTATGCACCTTGCCGACCATGATGGCGTGGTCGCCACCTTCATATTCACGCCACAGTTCGCATTCGATGACGGCGGTGGCACCGGCCAGGATCGGGTTGCCCAGTTCGCTCAGGGACCACTCGATGCCGCAGGCCTTGTCCTTGCCCTTCTTGGCGAACGCATAGGCTTCGGCTTGCTGTTCACCGGAGAGCAGGTGAATGGCAAAGCGCTTTTGCTTGATCAGCACAGGGTAGGAGTCGGAGGTGTAGTTGGGGCAGAACAGCACCAGCGGCGGGTCCATCGACAGGGAGGAGAAAGCGCTGGCGGTCAGGCCGACAACCGAGCCGTCATCGTCCAGGGTGGTGATGACGGTAACGCCGGACGGGAAGGAGCCCAGGACGTTCTTGTAGACGGTTGCGTCGATCATCGGGAGTACCTCTAAAGGGCTGCGGTGGTCCGCGGTTTTTATCGTTGATGTGTCTGATGGTATACCGTAATACCTATTTTGCAAGCGGAATTTTCAAGCAGGGTTATTGCGCGATGAACGGCTCAAGGCCACGTAAACCGTGGCTTTGAGTGGTGAGGCGGTTTGTCGCAGGGGTTTCCCAAGCAGATCAGTGGACGCTTTTTCGTGCGGATCAGTGTTGTCAAAAGTTTGGAATACCATAATATGGTCCGCAGCTGAGAGGCCGCCCTGGATGCGGTTTCCTTACAACGATAAAAACGACCTTTCGAGCTGAATCCTATGTCCCAACCGTCATCGCAACACCAGTTTGTCGAGAATCACACGGTCGATTACGTTCCACCTGCCGAGCGCCACGGGAAGGCGCGCGACCTGTTCACCCTCTGGTTCAGTACCAACATTGCGCCACTGCCTATCGTTACCGGCGCCATGGTGGTCCAGGTGTTCCACCTGAACCTGTTGTGGGGGCTGATCGCTATCGTGCTGGGCCATCTGGTCGGGGGCGTGGTCATCGCCCTGGCTTCTGCGCAGGGACCGCAGCTGGGCATTCCACAGATGGTGCAAAGCCGTGGCCAGTTCGGCCGCTACGGTGCCTTGCTGATCGTGTTCTTCACCGCATTGATCTATGTCGGCTTCTTTATTTCCAACATCGTCCTCGCGGGCAAGACCATTCATGGCATTGCCCCGAGCATGCCGATGCCGGGCGCGATCGTGATCGGTGCCCTGAGCGCCACGGCCATTGGCGTGATCGGCTACCGCTTCATCCATGTGCTGAACCGCATCGGTACCTGGGTGATGGGCTCTGCGCTGCTGGCGGGCTTCATCATGATGTTCGCCCAGGAACTGCCGGCCGACTTCTTCAGCCGTGGTGCATTCAACTTGTCGGGCTTTATCGCCACGGTGTCGCTGGGCACCATCTGGCAGATCAGCTTCTCGCCGTACACGTCCGACTATTCGCGTTACCTGCCGCGTGAAGTGGGCATTGCCAAGCCGTTCTGGGCCACTTACTTCGGCGCCACCCTGGGCACCATCCTGTGCTTCAGCTTCGGTGCCGTGGCGGTGCTGTGCGTGCCGGAAGGTACCGATGCCATGGACGCAGTGAAGCAGGCCACCGGCTGGCTGGGCCCGATCCTGATGGTGCTGTTCCTGCTCAACATCATCAGCCACAACGCCCTCAACCTGTATGGCGCGGTGCTGTCGATCGTCACCGCGATCCAGACCTTCATCGCCGAATGGACGCCGAGCATCAAGGTGCGGGTGATTCTGGCCGCGGTAATTCTGGTGGGCTGCGGCATGGTGGCACTGAACGCCTCGGCGGACTTCATCGGCCACTTCATCGGCCTGATCCTGGCGCTGCTGCTGGTGCTGGTGCCGTGGGCTTCGATCAACCTGATCGATTTCTATCTGATCAAGAAGGGCCAGTACGACATCGCTTCGATCTTCAGTGCTGACGGCGGCATCTATGGCCGCTTCAACCACCACGCGATCATTGCCTATGCCTGCGGCATCCTGGTGCAGTTGCCGTTTGCCAACACGTCGTTGTATGTGGGGCCGTATTCGAACATTGTCGAAGGGGCGGACTTGTCGTGGGTGTTCGGGTTGATCGTGACGGTGCCGCTGTATTATTGCCTGGCGACCCGGGGCAAGGCTGCCGAGAAGGCGGGGCGGGTTGTGAGTGTTAACGACTGATATATGAATTTTGCTGTAAATGGGGCTGCTTTGCAGCCCTTCGCGGGCTTGCCCGCTCCCACAGGTTTTGTGTTGCTCTTGAGGCAAGCCACATTCCTGTGGGAGCGGGCAAGCCCGCGAAGGGCCGCAACGCGGCCCCGGCTATCTCAGATCAAACCTTGAACTGCGCCACCATGCCGTTCAAATCCACCGCCAACCGCGACAGGTCCTGCGCCGCCGCACTGGTCTGGTTAGCCCCCGCCGAGGTCTGCATCGCCAGATCACGAATGTTCACCAAATTGCGATCCACCTCCCGCGCCACCTGCGCCTGCTCCTCCGAAGCACTGGCAATCACCAGGTTGCGCTGGTTGATCGAGGCAATCGCCTCGGCAATCACCTCCAACGCCTGACCGGCACCTTGCGCCACCTCCAACGTGCCGGTGGCACGCCCCTGGCTGCTGTGCATCGCGGTCACGGCCCGCTCGGTACCGTTCTGGATGCCGGCAATCATCTGCTCGATCTCCGCAGTCGACTGCTGGGTGCGGTGGGCGAGGGCACGAACTTCGTCGGCCACCACGGCGAAGCCACGGCCCGCCTCGCCGGCGCGAGCAGCCTCAATGGCGGCGTTCAATGCCAGCAGGTTGGTCTGCCCGGCAATTGCGCCAATCACATCCAGCACGCGGCTGATCTCATTGGCATTGTTGGCCAGCTGTTCGATCTCGGCTGAAGTGCCGGTCACGTCGGCGACCAGGTGCTGGATCGACGCCAGCGCCTGGTTGACCTGGTCGCGGCCGTCACGGGTGGTGCGGTCGGCGCCTTTGGAGGCGTCAGCGGTACTCACGGCATTGTTGGCCACTTCTTCCACGGCGGCGGTCATCTGGTTGACTGCGGTGGCTGCCTGGTCAATTTCGGCGCTCTGCTGATGCAGGCCGCGGCTGGTGTCTTCGGTGACGGTGTGCAGCTCTTCGGAGGCCGAGGCCAGTTGGTCGGACGAGGCGGCGATCTTGCGCAAGGTGTCGCGCAGGCTCTCTTGCATGCGGCCCAAGGCGCGCAGCAGCTGGGCCGGCTCGTCGCGGCCGGTGACCAGGATGTTCTGGGTCAGGTCGCCGGTGGCCACGCGCTCGGCCACGGCCACGGCAGCGGCCAGGGGCACGACGATGCTGCGGGTGAGCAGTGTGGCGATGGCGGCCAGTACCAGCATGATGACCAGCAATGAACCGATGATGGCGGTCAACGCCTGGTCAGCGACGTCGCTGCTGCGTTGCGAGGCCTCTTCGGCGCCCTTGCCGTTGTAGGCGATCAGCGCGGCCATGGCTTTCATCATGTTGTCGGCATGCTCGGAAAGCGGGCCGTTGATCTGCAGTTTGGCCTGGTCGAGGCGCCCGCCAGCAATGTCGCTGATGACCTGCGCCTGAAGGCTGACGTATTGCTCGTGGGCGGTATTGAAGCGGTTGAACAGGGCGCGGTCATCGGCGGCGATGATGGTGTTGTCGTAGGCCTTCAGGCCATCCTTGAGTTGCGCATTGATGCTTTTGAGCATGTCGAGACTGCGCGCACGCTCCAGGTCGGTTTCTTCCAGCGCTGCGCGCAGGGTGACCGCCCGCGCTCGGCCGAGGTTGCTGCTGATTTCACTGAGGGCTACCACGGCCGGCATCCAGGTGACACGGATTTCATCCGTGGCCTCGTCCATTTGCCGGGTTTCATAAAGGGCTATCAAGCCCATGGCCAGTACCAATACGCCCAACAGGGCGAATACGCTGGCTGCGCGAATGCCGATCTTCATATTCCGTAACTGCATGGAATGCTCCTTGACGGTGGCGTGCAGGCGTCAAGAGCATGGACGGAAGGCCGGCTCACCAGGGGGGTGCCAGCTCTCGATGCGCTGCGGATTTAGTGTGTGTGCCTTACCCTCGTACGTTTTTATTTAAATGATGTCACATAGCCATCATTATTGACCAGTCATTCAATGTAACGACGTGTGCTGACAAATCCGTCGTTTACTGACGGATTTGCCCGCAATCAGGTGTCACACGATCGGGATCAACGGGTCGGCAGCGGCCAGTGCCAGCGCACGGTCAGCGGCGGGCGGGTAGATCCATACCGAGTTGATCTGGCGTTTCAGCGCCTTGCCCTCCTGGCCGTGCAGCTTCAGCTCCCGTTCCCAGCCCTCGCTGTAGGCCGCGCCCCAGTCGCC
Source organism: Pseudomonas putida W15Oct28 (assembly GCF_000708715.2). GTDB lineage: Bacteria > Pseudomonadota > Gammaproteobacteria > Pseudomonadales > Pseudomonadaceae > Aquipseudomonas > Aquipseudomonas putida_R. The sequence continues at coordinate 15,724 of NZ_JENB01000048.1, forward strand.
CAGGTCGAGGCAGGTGACATATTTGGGCTGCCGGTAGATAACAGGTTCGACGCCGAGCAGGTCGGCTGCCGCATTGTCCTTGATATCCCCACCCCCATCCGTTATAGATAAAAAGGAAACCATAAAGAAAAGAGGCCATTTCAGCCCCCATGCACGAGATCACACGTATCTTCCGCCCCTCAGGCCCCCATATCGCGCCCTGCGCAGATGGATACGGGCCGACCTCAATGACGCCTTCTCCGCTTTCGAGCCTGTTCCACGTGTTGTCGATCCCGCCGGTCAAGCTTCTGCTGACCCAGATGCGCAAACGCCCCGTCCCTCCACCTGCACCGTAGCGCCTGAATTCCACCACCCCCGGTCTTTTACCGTTCGGGGTTGGGGAGCCTTTGCATTTTTTCAGCGTTCAACTGTTCAGGAATCACTATGACTCTTCGTGTCGCTATCATCGGTGCCGGCCCGTCCGGCCTTGCGCAACTGCGTGCCTTCCAATCCGCCCATGCCCAGGGCGCACCCATGCCCGAGATCGTATGCTTCGAAAAGCAGGCCGACTGGGGCGGTATGTGGAACTACACCTGGCGCACCGGCCTCGACCAGCATGGCGAACCAGTGCACGGCAGCATGTACCGCTACCTGTGGTCCAACGGCCCCAAGGAATGCCTGGAGTTCGCCGACTACAGCTTCGATGAGCACTTTGGCCGGCCGATTTCCTCGTACCCGCCACGCGAAGTGCTGTGGGACTACATCCAAGGCCGCGTGAAGAAGGCCGGGGTGCGCGACTACATCCGCTTCAATACCGCAGTCAAAAACGTCAGCTTCGATGAAAGCACCCGCGAGTTCACCGTGAGCGCCCACGACTACAGCGCGGGGCTTGGTATCGAGCAGGTGTTCGATTACGTGGTGGTGGCCAGCGGGCACTTCTCTACCCCGCACGTGCCGGAGTTTGAAGGCTTCGAGCGGTTCACCGGGCGTATCCTGCACGCCCACGACTTTCGCGAAGCGATGGAATTCAACGGCCAGGACCTGCTCATTGTCGGCAGCAGCTACTCGGCCGAAGACATCGGCTCGCAGTGCTACAAGTACGGCGCGCGCTCGATCACCACGGCCTACCGCACCCAGCCGATGGGCTACAAATGGCCCAAGGGCTGGGAAGAGCGCCCGCAGTTGGTCCGCGTCGAGAACGACCTGGCGTTCTTCGCCGATGGCTCGAACAAGCGTGTGGATGCGATCATCCTGTGCACGGGCTACCAGCATCACTTCCCGTTCCTGCCCGATGAACTCACCCTCAAGACCAACAACCGCCTGTGGCCAGCCGGGCTGTACCAAGGCGTGGTGTGGGAGCAAAACCCGCAGTTGCTGTACCTGGGCATGCAGGACCTCTGGTACAGCTTCAACCTGTTCGACGCCCAGGCATGGTTTGCACGCGACTACATGCTGGGGCGCATCAAGCTGCCGGCCAAGGCGGCCATGCAGGCCGACAGCGCGCGCTGGCGCAAGGATGAGGAGCAGCTGGCAACCACAGCTTCGATGTATGAATTCCAGGGCCGATACATCAAGCACCTGATCGAGCAGACCGATTACCCGCGCTTCGATATCGATGCGGTGAACCGCATCTTCCTGCAATGGAAGAGCGACAAGAAGCACGACATCATGGGTTACCGTGACAAATCGTACCGCTCAGTGATCACCGGCACCAAAGCCGTGCCTCACCATACCCGCTGGCTGCAGGCGATGGACGACTCGCTGCAGGAGTACCTGCGCGAAACGGACGGCAAGCAAGGTGAGGTGAAAGTGCTGCGTGGGTAGCCGCCTGGCGCGGCCGTCGGACGAAATCACCGTGTTGGACATCGTCAATGCCATCGACGGGCCCAAGGCTATTTTCGACTGCCGCGAGATTCGTGAGCGTTGCACGCTGTTCGAAGGTTCGCCGCCCGGTTGGGCGACTGAAGGCACCTGCGCGATTCATGCGATGATGCTGGGGGCGCAGAAGCGCATGGAAGAGGCGCTGGCGCAGCAGACCATCCTCGACCTGGCGCGGCGCTTCGGGCGCAAGGCACCGGCGGCGTTTGGGCAGCGGGTGAATGAGTGGATGGGTGAGCGGCGGATCCCGGCGAGCCGGGTGTAATGAGGAGATATGGCCCTTCGCCGCCAAGCCGTCTGCAACGAGTCCTCCACAGTTGCCGAGGGTGGAGGGGTACAGGACAACCCAAGAGGTTGGATTTCCGATCCAATCTCTTGGGCCCTGATCGGCATGTGCCCATGTGTCTGTCCTGTATCAGGGGGCAGTAGGATTGAAAGTTCTCATGGAGTAGTTGATACCCACGTCAGAGCCGTAATACATATGGTCGCCAACCATGTCGCGTTGTTTGCTGAGAAGGAAGTGATTTTGGGGTTTCTTGAAGTGATTTCTAAAGTAAGTTGTAAAGTCTTTTAGGCCAGAATTTTTGAACTGGTTGAAGAGTGATTTGTTGTCGGCTGATGAGATAAACAATCTTCCCATAGATGCTTTGACAGGTTTTCCTGTCAGGTTGCTGAATGTCTGCGCAAATGACTCGCCGTTTGGAGAGTGTGGGGACGCGTAGCCTAGGTGGCAGGACAACAGGCGGATATTCTGGTAACGTTTAGTAGAAAGTTCCTGCCACTCTGCGTCGCTTATATTTGCCCAGGTTTTGCCAGTGATTTTTTTCAGTTCGTCGGGTGCCGCACGCATCCGCGCTTTCAAGTTACTGCCTAGCAGGGCATGAAATTTTTTAGGGCTGGTCCTGACGGGCTTGTGTTTCCCGGGTCGCCCCTCAATGGGCTCATACCGAACGATGTGAACAATGCCCTCGTCGTCGGCGTAACCGTGTGCATTAATATTTAAGCGAAGGGCTGGGCGTGTGGGTTGAGGGGCTTGTCCAGCAGACAATCCGAGGTGTTTACCCTGAGTGAATTTTCTTAGCTCTTTTGCATAAGCCTGCCCGGCTCTCTTTAGCTTCGGATAGGTCGTGGATTGATAGGTTTCAAATGCATTTTGGATCGATGTATTGACATTTTTTACCTCCAGTGCTGCTGTCGTGTGAAGGCTTTTTAGCCTGGCTTCTTGCGTGTCTAGCTGTTTGCCCAGTCTTTCTATGATCTTCTTCCACTGCCTGACTGCGGATTCAGTGCTCTCGCTGGGGGCCGACGCCACGGCCTCGCTGATGAGTTTACTGATTTTTTTGTTGAAAACAGCGTCGCTGTATTTGTAATCGAAATCGAGTAGGTGGGAGGCGAAGTCATCGACCGTATCGGCTGTGAGGCTTTTAAGGGCGACTGTTTCAACCTTTTCTCCATTTATTATCGTTGTGCCGGACAAGATTGATTGCAGTTCACGTGAGGCGGAGAGGCAGGTTCTGTATTCATGGTCAATGTCAGTGTTGAAGCTTTTTTTCAGGCGCGCTGACTCGTCTCGAAGCCTAATAAGCTCCGACTGTGCTGTCTTGGCATTTGTCAATGCTGTTAAATATTTTTCCGTCGTCGGGGACTTAAAGCCGGCGGTGCGTGCTGCAGCAATCGTTGCTTCTTCAGTCGTGGCAAATACGCTCATCAGCTCGGCATTGTGCGTGATCGTGGACTTGACGTTGACCCAATCATCAAAGATACCGATGCCCGGAATGAGGTTAGGATCCTTTGACAGGATGTGCATGTTCTTCATGCTACCGCCAAGGTCGTATCCATCGATATCAACCACCGCGCTCAGGGCTTTTGTGGATTTACTATTGTTCACTAAGTATCGGGATCGCCTCGAGGCTTTGAATAGCGATGACAGCCCATGTAACTTGACGGCATTTCGCAATGTACGTATGGCCTTCACACCGCGTTGCGCAGTTTTCAGGAGCAGCTTGCCTACTTTCGCCAGGCCTTTTCCAGAGGCATCGAATAAGCTTAACGCCAAGGAAGACCAGCCCAACTTTTCGGCCAACGCGGGGTTACGCTGGCGCAAGGCGAGCTCTGCCGCACCCAAGGCGGATGCGGCAACGGCAATAATCAGTAAGACAACGCCCAGCAGCCCTCCGGTTACGAAGGAGCCGACAACCGCGAGCGCGGTGGCTGCAGCCCACAACGCCCACTCCCACCAGGCGGCAGCTTCATGGTGGGGAGGTGTCGTATCTCGTATCATGTCGTCCAGTGAGGCGAGGCGGTCATTGCCTTCCCTGCGGTTGATCATGATGTGCCCACTGGGGTCGTGCCAGTTGACTGGGTCGCGGCCAGCGCAGTAGGCGCGGTCATTCAGCCCCCCTTCGCCAAAGGGGCTGAGGGCATCACTTTGGTAAAACGCCTGGTGCCGCGGTTCATACACCCGGTAACCATTGCCCAGGTGATAGCAACCGGTGACGGGATCGACCCGCTGCCCGTTGTAACCCACACCACTCTTCATCTGGTTCAGGCGTGCCAGTGGCGCTTCCCCCCAGGGTGTGAAACCGATGGATTGACTGTTCCAGTTGCCCTGGGCATCCCATGCATACTCTTCCGCTGCCGTGTTCTGAGGGTCTGGCATGACGAAATAGGTCTGTACTATTTCTGCATCCTTGTACATCTCATAACATTGCACCACGAGACCTGTTTCGTCATCTAGTACACGGCGGCGCAGGGGCTTACCCTGCTTATCCAGCCATTGCTCCCCACACAGCTGGTCGTCGTTGTATTGGAGAATGCAGCGTTGTTTGCGCGTTTCATCCCATTGCGCAGCCAGCCGCCCCTGCTCATCGTACTCATAGTGGGTGATACATCTATCGTCTTTGCTGACGCGGAGCAATTGGCCGTCGTGGGTATAGGCGAGGGCCTGCCCTGAGGCGTTGGTGGTCAGGCTGCCATTGAGGTCGCTGGTATGCGAAAGGGCCTTGCGCTTACCCGCCCGGGCCACGCTACAGGTACTGCGCAGCGTCGGTTGATTGGCATCATAAGTGTACGTGCGGGTTTCAATTTCATCGTCAGTGAATGTTGTAGTACAGGTCAGGATGTTGCCTAGAGCGTCGTAGCCATAACACTGCGATTTGATCGTTCTCGCAGCCGCATCTTCTATCCCGAAACCCTCGATCGCATCAACGTCCCACTGGCTGAGTTCATTGCGTAGCGGGAAGTAGGTGAATGTCTCGACCCGGGTGGCTGTTTCATCGCCGTTGCGGTACCAGGTTTTGCTTAGCAGTTGACCTGTCGGTGACCAGCACTGCACGTAGCGGCTCTTTATTACGCCGTCCAGGCGGTAGGTTCGTTCGGTTTCCCGGGCAAACCCGTCGTATGCCATTGACACTGTCAGCTTTCGACCGCTATGCAGATCCAGCACGGCCAATTGGTCGACCTCGCCTTGCGCACCATAGCGATATCGGTATTCCATCCGACCGCGTCGAATGCGGCTGCGCCGATTCTGGCCGTCCCGCCACGTGCGGGCTCTCGTCCCATTGGTGTGTTGCACCTGGCCGACGTTGCCACGCAATGAATGCTGCGCAAGGCGTTGCATCTGGGCGCCCCGCACAATCCTTGTCGATTGTGACGTTCCGAGGAGTTGAGGGGCTGTGCTGTCACTGTGGATAGCACTCTGGCGCGCATCCGCTGTTGCTGGACGTTCAGTGTGCAGGGCTTGAGTGACCTCATTGTAGGAGAACGAGGCAACCAGTGTTTTGGGAACCCTTACACCACTGTCAGCCGTCTCGGTGTACCAGAGTTGTACGGCACCATCCTCACTGGGCTCGCTCCAAAGCCGCACGCCGTCTGGTCGCTGCTGCGTCCTTGGGCTGAAGGTGTGCTCCACGCGCGAAGCACTACTGCCAACCTTACGGGTGGTGATCTCGTCACCTCGGTTGCCACTGCCTAGCAGGGTCTGCTCCCCGAGCACTTGTTCGGCGCCTTTTTCAGGTGTCAGGGTGACTTTGACGGGGACTACGCAGAGACCTTGATAGTTCCACTTGACCACGGTCTTATCCGGCGTAGTGATCTGGGTTCGGCGTCCGAGTTCGTCATATACGCATTCCCATTCGCGCTCCACGTTTTGCGCTCCGGCGACCAGGCTTTCCTTCACGCGTACGCGCTGCCCTTGTGTATCGATATGCTCCTCGATGGAGAGCGCTGGGGTACCGAATTTATTCTCCTGTGCGTCCCAGTGCTTGTGCGATTGGGTGAGTGTGACCTTGCCATCCCGATGATTGCGCTGAGTTTTCTGCACACTGCGGAGTGGGCCTTGTAGCAATGTGCCTGACACGCTTTCAGTGGTCAGTGATTCCCCCGTGGCCGCATGTTGCGCATGCGAGTGGGTTTCCTCCTCCCAGAACCAATCCCGCAGATTTTCCGACAAGGTCGCGCCCTCGTTCACCAGGCGCAATCCTCCAGGGAGATAGTCGTAGACGCACTGATGCTGACGTTCACCGTCGGCCCCGTAAGCGACTTCCTCGAGGCATACATAGTTGCTGGGCGAGTGATCATCACCCGCCACCCGCTGCATTTCGCGCCGCACTGGACGTTGTAGACCATCCAGAAGCGTGCGCCCACAGCGCCCGTCCGGGCCGACCGTACGGACCCAGGTGCCATTCCCTGTTTCCAGCCAGTGCGTTTCATGGATGTTTACCGCGATGCCTGCATGGGCGCTTGTGGCGAAGCCTTCTTCCTCCCAAACTTGCGTGGTACTGCCCAGTAGACGGTCCCGGGCATCGTATGTGTGGTAGACCATGAGCGCGGGATTGCCCAGGTCATCTTGCTGTGTCTCGCGCAGCACACGACCACTGCGGGCTGAGCGCACTTGATTGGACAAGGTGGCGATAGGCGTGAACAAGTTTCGTTGCATGGGCGTCGTGCTTATCGACGTCAACGTTCCGGCCGTGCTGTTAACCTGGGTCGTTTCCGTGATGGAGCGGGTCTGCCGCGCTGTGTCGTTCTTGTGCCACTGCGTTGAGGTGGTTACCTTCTCGAGGCCATCCCTGGCAGTGGTCAGTTGTTGCAAGGCAACGGTAATTCCTTGGCGCCCCGTTGCTTGTGTGACGGTCCAGGGTGTGGTGGTTGTATCAACGGCTACACCCTCTAGGTTCAGTACGGTATCGGGTATCAAAACGCCTGCGTTATCGATTGTTGCATTAGCGTAACCGTACAACGTCAACGTGGTAGTCGACCGCGTGCCATCCGGGAAAGTCAAGTACTCACATTGCGCCATGAGGGGTGGCGTGCTTTTATCTGGCAGGCTTTCGCACTTGAGTGTCAGGGCGTCCACGAGGGAAGTTGCTTCTACGTTCTCAAGTGTAAACCCGCTCAGCAACTGCGTCACATCAGGTACTTTGTCGCTTCGGTCTGGTGTCCCGGTGCTGGCGTCAGCGGGGTAGTAGCAAAATTCGAGGGTCAGACCGTCGCTGGTGAAGGTCTTCGTCACTAGCCCAGTCGCCTGATCATAAGTGAACTGTGTGTTTTCTGTAGAAGCGGATGACGTCGGTGTAACGTTCTCGGTGGCGGTAGTGCTCATGTTTGGGGCTCCTGTGCAGCGGGCTGCTCAGCGCGGGCGAAGCGTAATCATCGGTGATGAGAGAGCAACACCGTCCGGCTCATACTTTTGTAACAGGCAGTGCGCTGTCTAAACTGTTAATGTATGCGCTGTAAATTCGTTGGTAGAACAAAGGCCTGCTACTGAGTTTCGTGCCTCGGCAATACAGGTTGTCGACAGCGTCGTAGTGAAGCCCTTTGGCTTTCAGTGATTGCATTACTTCCAGAGTGGAGGTGGGCCTGTTGACAAGCAAAATGTCAACGTTGTGTTCGTTTGCCATCCTCTCCATCATCATCCTGAATGGGGCTCTCTCATAATTGGGTATTACTTCATGAGAAGTTCGCCCTGGCACAGCCTCCCTCAGCTCATAATTTGGAACGCTCGCACCTCTTGCATAACTCTGCGTGACTGGACGTTTGCCCTTGATAGACGAGGCAAGGGAGCGTAGCGAAGCGGAATCTGTATCGACCACCGCCCTGAACCCATTCCGGGTAAAATAGTTCATCGTTGTAGGGGCTTCGAATGCCCCCGGAGCGTTGTACCCTTTTGCCATAGGGCCGGAAACACGACGGCCATGACTAAAGATCAGCAGTTGGCGGGGTTCGCTTGAGCCTTGGTACAAGGTGTAAACGTCTGGCGTCGTTGAAGCTGTTGCTGGGCCGCCATTGAGCTCGTAGAAATGACTGCGACCCACGTGTCGTCGCCATGAGCCCATGCGCGATGAGACCGATCCGGACAGGCTTTTCAACCGTTTCAACGCAGAAATACGCAACAGGCGTAGCCTCTGAACGCCCTTGCTGGCCCCTCTCATCAGCAAACTGCCTACTTTCGCCAAGCCCTTGCCGGAGGCGTCGAACACACTAGCGGCCATGCTTGCCCAGCCCAGTTTCTCCGATAAGCTCGGGTTGCTTTGTCGCAGCGACAGTTCCGCTGCGCCCAGCGCAAACGCCAGTGCGGAAACAGCAAGTAACAAGACCCCAAGCAAGCCGCCTGTCAGGATCGACCCGATGATAGCCAGCACAAAAGCGCCAGCCAGCAGCAGCCATTCCCACCACGCTGCAGGTTCATGATGGGGTGGCGTGGTCTCGCGGATCATGTCGTCCAGGGAAGCCAGCTGTGCCGATTGTTCCCGGCGACTGACCATGATGTGCCCACTCGGGTCATGCCAGTTCACTGGGTCACGCCCTGCGCAATACGCCCGGTCATTCAAGCCGCCTTCGCCGAATGGGCTCAGGCTGTCACCCTGGAAGAAGGCCTGGAACCTGGGGTCGTACACGCGGTAGCCGTTACCCAGATGGTAGGCGCCGGTTACCGGGTCGACGCGCTGGCCGTTATAGCCCAGGCCGCACTTGAGTGCATTGAGCTGATCCAGGGGTGCCTCGCCCCAAGGCGTGAAGCCTGTCGCCTGGCTTTTCCAGCGGCCGTCGGCATCAATCGAATACTCTTCGGCAGCGCCATTTTGTGGGTCTGGCATCAGGAAAAGGGTATGTGCAGTGGGGGTCGCCTGGCCTATTTCCAGGCACTGCACCACCAGCCCAGCCTCTTCATCGAGCACCCGGTGCCGCACAGGTTTGCCGTGCGCATCCAGCCACATTTCCCCACACAGCAGGTCGCCTTTGTATTGCATGACCCGGCGTTGTTTGTGGGCCTCATCCCACTGGGAGGCCAGGCGACCGATGTGGTCATATTCATAGCTTGCCAGTGGCTTGGTAGCACCGACTTTTGTTATTGACTGCAGCTGGCCTTCCGGCGTGTAGGTGAGCTGATGCCCTGAGGCGTCAGTGGTGAGGCTGCCATTGCCGTCACTGGCCAGTGTGAGGGTTGTGGGCGTGCCCGCTGTGCCGTTTTTGGGGGTTTTCGTCACCGTGACGGCTGTGCGCTGGGTGGGCTGCAGTGTATTGCCGTAAACGTAGCGGCGCAGTTCGCTTGCGCCGTCTACATAGGTCGTTGTGCAGGTCAGCAGGTTGCCAAGCACATCATAGGTGTAGGCCTGGTCCTTGATGCTTTGCTTGTCCTTGTCTTGAATCTCGTAGCCTGTGACTGCCGCCACACGCCAGCTTGTGAGTTCATTGCGATCGGTTGCGTAGGTAAAGGTCTCGGTACGTGTGGCCTCGCTTTCACCGTTGCGGAACCACGTTTTGCTCAAGAGCTGCCCGGTCACCGACCACGTTTGTTGATAGCGGCTTTTGATAGCGCCATCCAGCGTGTATGTCCGCTGGGTTTCCTGGCCAAAGCTGTCGTACGCAAAGGCCACCAGCAGGTTTGTACCATTGCGCCGGTCGCTCACGAGCAATTGTTCGAGCTCGCCTTGTGCAGCATAGCGATAGCGATAGTCCAAGGCCCCGCGGCGTACCCGGCTGCGTCGATTCTGCCCATCGTGCCAGGCCTGGCTGCTGATGCCGTTGGTCAAGGCAGTGCGGCCGAGGGTGCCACGCAGCGAATGCTGAACCCGTTCGTGCTGCTGCATGCTGCGAAGCTTTCGGGATGTCAGTGTTTGCCCGAGCAAACGGGGCGAAATGCTCTCGGTGCTGATCAGACTTTGCAGGTTCGCTTCGGTTTGGGGGCGCTCGGCCTTGATGGCCTGGGTAAGTTCGTTGTAGGTGAATGTCGCAAGCGCCACCTTGACTGCAGCCTGCTGGCTGCCCTTGGCGTACCAGGACACGCTGTTGCCGTCGTCGCTGCTTTCGTTTGTTACTTCAGTGCCATCAGCTCGTTGATAGCCCTTGGTGATCGTCAATGCTGAGCCGTCGTTACTGTTTTCATTGGTCACTTCAGTGCCATCAGCGCGTCTATAAAGGCTGCGGTTGAACGTGATCGTCTGTGCCGAGCCGTCGGCGCCCACCGTCCTCGACGCGATTTGGTCGCCGCGCACGGTTTGTTTGCCCAGCTGCTTCTCCGTGCCTGATTTGCCTTTGATGGTGACCTGGGTGGGCATGTTGCTGAGCCCTTCGTAAGCCCATTTCACCACCGTGCCATCCGGCCCTTTGGTCTCCGTGCGTCGCTCGAGCTCGTCATATTTGAACTGCCATTTCCGGTTAACGGTGCCTACCGTTTCAGTGACCTCGTCGCACAAGCCGCGCGCATTGATGCGCCGCTCGCTGCTGAGGCCTGTGGCCTCCAGTTTTTTGCTGGCCGCGTCCCAGCGTTTATGGCTGACTGCGAGCGTGACTTTGCCGTCGAGCTGGTTGTTTTGTGTGTGTTCGACGCTGTGCAACGGGCCTCGCAACCAGGTGCCCACGAGGGACTCGGTACGCTGCGTCTGCGTGCCGTTTGCCTCCGCCTTGTTCCCCTGCGCCTCGGCCCGCCAGAACCAGTCGCGCAGCGTGGCTGGCAAGCTCACGCCGTCGTTGCGAACGCACAAGCCCCCAGGGTGGTAGTCGTAAATGCACTGGCGCTGCGGCTCACCGTCTGCGCCGTAGGCGATTTCTTCAAGGCATACGTAGTTCTGTGCCGAATCGTCACTGCCTGCCTGGCGCTGCAGTTCACGCCGAACGGGGCGTTGCAGGCCATCGAGCAAGGTGCGCCCTTTGCGGCCATCCGGGCCGACGGTGACGACCCAGGTGCCGTTGCCTGTCTCTGCCCATTGCTGTTCGGTTTTCGCCAGGGCCTCGCCATTTGCCTTTTGCGAGGTGTATTTATCGGAATTCCAGGCATAGGTAGTGCTGGTCAGCAGGCGGTCTCGTGCGTCATAGGTGTGGTAAGCCATCGATGTTGGCCTGCCCAGTTCGTCTTGATCCGTCTCGGCTAGCACGCGGCCGCTGCGCGCGGAGCGAATGTGCTGAGCCACGGTGGCTGTGAGGTTCAACTCGCCGTACTTGAGGGGCGCCTCGCGCTTTACCCGCAACTTGCCTGTTGCGGTGGTAGTGGTTTCTGTCAGGCTGCGCGTCTGCCGGGCAGTATTGTTCTTGTACCAACGGGTCGAAGTCGTTTCGGTCTTCGTTTCTGCGCCGGTCGTGGTGTGGGTGACCTGCTGCAAGTCGATCACCAGTCCCTGGCGCCCCGTCGCTTTAGTGATGCCCCAGGGTGCAGTCGAAAAGTCGACCGTAACGCCTTCCAGGTTTAGTACCAGGTCAGGCATCAAGACGCCGTGGCTGTCGGTGCTGGCGTTTGCATAACCGAACAGGGTCACGTTCATGTCCGACGTGCTGCCGTCGGGGAACTTCAGGTAGCTGCATTGTGCGAGCAAGGGCGGGGCGTTGGTATCGGGGATCTTCGGGCACGATAGCGACTGTGTAGGGATAGCAGCTTGATCTTTCTCCAGCTGCAGCCCACTCAACAGCGTTGTCAGCGTAGGCACGTTGTCGCTACGGTCTGCGTTCGCCGTGCTGGCTGTTACCGGGTAGTAGCACAGGTGAGTGGTTTGCCCATCGTCAGCGACGATCTGGGAAAGCAGCCCTGAATCTGCATGGTAAGTGAAGAGCGAGGTTTCACTTACCGTTCTGGCCGGTGTAAATGGATCAGCACTGGCAGTTGCCTTGGCATCGGTACTCATGAGCGGTTCTCCTCCAACACGTTTTCGGCAGTGCTGTTCACGGGCGCAGCGGGTTGGGCACTGACGTTCAGATCTTCAGTGGTCACCGTCGTGCGGATGGGCTGTGTGGCCAGGCGGAACTTAACGGCGGGGTCGGTGCTGGCGACCGCGTCCGGGTAGACCATCGTCGTGGTCTTGCGGGCCACGCCCGGAATCGCTTCGATCACCTGGGTTTCGACGATGAAGCCATTCTTCAGCGTCCAGGTACGGGTAGTCGACGGGCCATCGAACTGGTTTCCGGTTGACAGGCTGCAGGTGGAGGAGAATGTCGCGCCTTCACTCAGCCCCAGGCTGCTGCTGCCTTGCCATTCCCAGATAGACGTAATCGGCTGTTGCCCCGCACCTGGCAGCAGCGTATGGCGCAGTACCCGAGGCAAGGGAATGATATTGTCGGTACGCCAATCCCAACCCTTCCACATCGGCCCGTAGCTCACAACCTCGAGCGAGCCGTCTTCTTCGGCGACCGAGCACAGCACGCGGTCCAGCACCGGCTCACCTTCATACCCGAACACCACCGACTGTACCGGCTTGGTGTCGTTTTTGCCCTTGCGGGTCAAACGGGTGAGCAGGCAGTCCTTGATGGACAGCGTGACCGTGTATTCCTCAGCATCACCCGGCCAGACAGTGAAGGTGTAACTGTATTCACCCTGGGCCACAGGGTTGGTGTGTACAGCCTCGAGCAGCTTGGTCGCACCATCAGCGATGTGCTTCAGGTGCACATGGCCTTCTTTGCCTTCCCACGCCAGGGTAAGCGTGCCGCCTTGTGCTGAGGTGATGCGGGTGGGGACCAGCAGGTAGGCCTTGCGGTTCATTTCGGTCTTGAGCTTGGTCAGTTCCGCGATCTTGTTAGTCAGATGGGTGGTTTGCGTAGCTGTAATACCTGACTCTTTGAGCCATTGATCCAGGTTGCCCTTGAGCGCATCTACTTTGTTGATGAACGCCTTTTTGTAATTCTCGCTGGGTTCCTTGTTGTCATGAGGGTTGGGCTTGGCCAGCGTTTCGCTGCGTCCGGAGGGGAATATCACTGTCAACCCGGTCAATTCGCCATGGGTGCCTTTGGCGCCTGTGAGCGTTACGCCATTGATGGCCAGGCGCTTGGAGCCTTTTGCTTTTTCTACCTGTGCGGAGGACAGGGTAATGGTCTGGCCGTTATGCAAGGTCAAGCGGTGAAGGCGATTGTCGTAGGCACTGAAGCGGAACGCCCAGCCATCGCCCAAGCCACTTTCGTTGGCACGGGTGGCAGAATAATGCAGCGTCAGGTCGAGTTCTGGCCCCTGACCCGACAGCCCCCGAATTACGCCCACAGGGTAGTGGGCGTGGAACAGGCCGGTCTTGCTGTCGACACCGTTTTCGCTGGCGCCACTGACGTCATAAAGCTCGGAGCCAAGGGTGCCGGCGTAGTCTGCGCAGAGTGAGTCTTGGGGGATGAAGGTGCGGCCCTTGAACGGCATTTCAATGGTGAGCGGTGCTGAGAAGGCTGGGGCAATGCCCGCCCTGCTGACATAGCTTGCGCTGCAAAGCTTGTTGTCTGGCGCGAGCGTTGCACCTTCTGGAATATAAAGGTGCATACCCCCATTGTTTGTGTCCCACAGATCCGAAAAAAGCGGATACGTGCGCATTAGGTCCGGAGCGTAGTCCGATGTATAGGAGGTGATACGAATGCCTTTCTGCAGTGCTGCACGGGTGAGTTGAAGATGGACGCTGCGATTACCAGAGTCATTGTTACCACCTATTAACAAGAGTAAAACGCTTACATGTTCGGGGCCCAATCTCCCCAGGCCCTTGATGGTGGTCAATGTTTCGCCGTCAAGGGTAAACCACTCGGGAAGCAAACTCTTAGTGATTTCGATGGCTTCATTTAGATTGGCGGAGTACTCGGTATCGTGTTTTATTTCTTCCAGGTCGTTAAGATCATTCAATGTAGTAAAGTCGGTGAGTTTTTTGAGTAATCCCTTCTCGGATAAGAGTCTACTGAGCTCATGCCTGAACATATCGAACTCATTCGTCACGAACACTATTTCGTTAAGCTTGCTCATTGCTAGGTTTGGCAGTGACTTCTTGGCGCGTACTAACAGGCTTTCATCGGCGGAAGTAAGTGCGCCAACGGCCTTGAGTTGAAATAGTGTCGAGATGAACCACTGGGACTGCAAAGCATTTTTTGTTCTGGAATCCAGCTGGTCATCAGTCAGCAGTTTTCCGTTACGGTTTGCCAAGATAAGTTGGAGTGTATCGAGCACGTCAATATACTCATCGTGGAGCGTGCAAAATTGAAGGTTGAGTTGGCTCTCGTTGCATGACAGGCATTCGGTCCAATAGCCTGACCCCTCATGCAACTCCCATACATCATTTAACATGCAATATTCATCGTCGCGGGCCAGTCCTGAGGCTATAAACGCCGGTATGTTGGCTGTAGGTACTTTTGACTGAAATTGTTCATAAGTAATATCGCGGATGTCCGTGTTATATTCAAGCTCTCTCTGTCGAACGTCTTCGATATCTCCCTCCGAAAGGAGCTCGCCTCCCAAGGTCAATAGTTGTCCAAAGCGTGTTGAAAAGTCGGTTTCCGCTGTCCACACTGAGGAGTAGGCGAAACTCTGCACCTCATCCCAGATCAAACGGTCGCGCTTGTAAATCATTCGCTGGTAGTAGAAAGTCGGGTCGTTTACAGCATTCTCTGAATCGGCCGTCTCATGATGGCTGGCGACCATTACCCATTCAGCGTCCGCCGGCAGCCACAGGCAGTGATCAGCCAGGTCACTCGCCTTCTCGTTTGGCGCATGGGTAAGTGGCACTTGTTTACCCCACATCGTCACGGAAGAAGCCAACAGCGTGCCCAGCGCCTTGACCCACTCGGCCCTGCGCTTGTCCGCATTTTCCTCCGTTGATGCCTTCGGCTTGAAATCCCACGACGTGATGGCATTGCCGCTCCATCGATCAGTCATGGTCAGCGTCACGCCATCCTTGAAGTCTTCATACAGCTTGCCCAGGGTCAGCGGCTGCCCTTCAGGCGTTTCAAGCGCTTTTACAGCGTCACCGTCCAGCCCCGGCAAGCCTGTAACGATTACCCTGACCGGTAAAGGCATGTGCCACAGGACCCCGCCGTTGGCGGCGGTCGGTTTGCCGTCTGATGCCTGGGCCGTGCCTAGCCGCAGGTACGCGCCCAAGGCCGATTCTTCAAGGTCTTTCGCCAAAGAGGCCAGGCACTTGGCCGCAGTGGTATCGGTGCTTTTGATTGTGTATTGGAAAGGGGAGCCGGGCAGTTGGCCTGCGCTGTAGCGGTCGTACAACTGGATCTGGATGACCTGGCCGGCCACTGGGGTGAAGGTGTCTACCGGCCGGTACAGCTGCCACGTCAGCGCCTCCAGCTCTACCGACAGATTGGAGTGTTGGGGTATCCACAGTGCATTGTTTGCATCGCCAGGCGCGACGGTTACGCCATCGCTCGCCAGCACGCCTGCGCGCAACATGCCAATCTGCGCTGGGTGCTGATTGATCTGCTCGCTAAGCGCCTTGGCCCATGTTGCAGCCGTGCCCCGCTGCGGCGTGAACACGTGAGTTTCGTACAGATATTGCGTGGTTCGGTCGCGTACCTGCACGCAGACGCTTTCACCTGCGGGCGGGGGGGCAACCGGCAAGCGGCTAGCGATGACCTGGTTGGCCTTGAACGGCGCATTGCTGAACAACCGGCAGCCGTCGGCAAATGACCATAGCCGGTTGACTTGTACCTTGCCCGCAGCATCCAGCGCGATGAAAGCCTCCGACGTTGGGCTGCCTGTGGCGCCGATGGCCAATGCCCCGCCCTCGGTCAAATAGCCCGCGCAGAGCCACTTGTTGCCATCAGTGTTAGCGGGGGCGTCGTTGACGGCTTTGAGGAACTCTCCTGGCCAATCAGCGTTGCCTTTGGTGGTGGCCGTTGCGGTCCACGCAACCTCTTTGACGATGCGCCCGTCCTGTTCGTTGATCACCCAGGCTTTTACCTGTTCGCCCATACTCAGGTCGCGGTCGGCAAGCAGGTAGGCGGCGCTTTGCCATACGTGGGCACCCGCGCCGAGGGTAGCGGGTTCGAAACCTGTCAGGTCGGGTAATAGATCATCATCCAGGTCGCCGCCGGTCCAGTCGTTCCAGATTGGGGTAGCAATGACACCCTCGACAAGTGCCAGGGTAATCTCGAAGTGCAGGGCCTGCGGGAGCATTAGTGTCAGGTTGGTTTTGTCGCCCAAACGGGTCTCGCTGCCTAGTCTGCCGAGGCGAGTGTAAATCGCGACGGGAAGTGTCGCCAGCACATCGACACGCGCCGACAGATTGTCCGGCGTTGTGTTGTAGTCGAGCTCACACTCCTTGCGATAGACGATTTGCCGGGTCCGCTTATCACGCACTACCAGTTCGACGCGCCGCTTGCCAACACCGCCTTTTGGCGGCGGGATGAACGCATCCATCATCTGTGCCAGCGTCGCTTCGGCGCCGGTCGCGTCATGCAGGGCGTAAGCCCAGGCAATGTTATTGCCTACCTCCGTGAAGCCACGGAGTGCTATCCGCAGGGGCTGGTCGCGTTGCCAGAGGTCGACGGTTCCCTCGGCTTGGATATCACCATCGACCGCCGTATGGGTACCCAGGCGCACGAAGTCAGCTAGAGGTGACGCCAGCAGCTGTTCGCGGAAAAAGGCAGGCCATTTGTCCTTCGTGTCGTTATCGCCGAATGTAAACTTCAACCTTGCGTCTACCGCCAGACCGGTCTCATCGTCATAAACATAGAGCCTACGATCGGTGGAGGCGTTCCGTTTGCGCAGGTCCAGGCCCGTGTTGCAGCGGCGCCAGCCCCTATTTTGAGGCAATTCGGGTTGGTGGCCAGCGGCCGGCTTTATTTTTATGTGCCCGTTAGCGTCGGCAACATACTGCCACGCGTTGGCCTTGTAAGAGTCACCCATCAGGCGCTTGAAGGCGTTCTCATATTCCTCTGCGGTGTCCTCTACGATACCGGGCGGAAGTGCCGATGTGTTGCCGACAAAGTAGTAAAAACTGGTATTGTGTGCAAAAGAATAGGAGCGGGTCCTTGCGCGGATAGATTTTTGCTCCTCAATGGCGCGGTGAATCAAGGCATTGTTGGCGTGAGTAGGTAGGTCGGCGAGGGTTTCAATCGCCTCCAAGTTGTAATGGCCGAGCGTACTCGGCGAGATACGCCCGTAGCCATAATAAATTTTTAAATTATTATCTGACGCATCAAATACTACAAGGAAGGGATCAGGCGACGACCTTAGCGCCTGACTTGAGCGGCCAACTTTGATCCAGCCTGCATCCAGAAGTGATCGAAACGCAATGCCGGCGCGTAGTCGCATATTGCCGAGCTCGGTAATATTATTTATAGATAGCCAGCTTGGGTGTTCGAGTTTGCCATCGATCTCTATTTCGAAGTTAGATTTGCCGCCCTTGACCCAGGTGCAGCTTTTGCCATCAATCTCCAGTGTGTCGCCCTTTGAATAATATGGCTCTACTGAGGCCCTGCTTAAGCTTGTCTCTGGCTTATCTGTGGTCTGCTGATCGGTCAAGAGCAATTCGAGTTGCAAAGCGAGCGGGAGCATGATTGTCCAGGTTGTTTTGTCGTCCGAACAGGTATCAAGGCCCAGGCTGCGTGTTAGGTACGGAACAGGGCGAGCAGCAAGGCTGTACCTTAAGGCTTGAACACGCGCCGAGGGATTGTCCGGCGCCTTGCTGTAGTCCAGCTCGCATTCCCAGCGATCCACCGTCTGTTGGGTCCGCTTGTCACGTACGGTCAGCGTGACACGTCGCTTGCCAACGCCGCCTTCGGGAGGCTGGATGAACGCATCCATCATCTGTACCAGCGTCGCTTCGGCGCCGATGACGTCATGCAGGGCGCAAACCCAGGTAATTTTATTGTCTATTTCCGTAAAACCACGGAGTGCAATTCGCAAGGGCTTGTCACGCTGCCAGAGGTCGACAGTACCCTCGGCTTGGATATTGCCATCAACTGCAGAGTGGGTCCCTAGGCGCACGTACTCATATAGAGGTGACGTACGCAGTTGTTCACGAAAAAAAACCGGCCATTTGTCCTTGGTGTTGTTTGCGCCGAATTCGAATTTCAATACTTCCCCTAGCGCCAAACCGGTCTCATCGTCATGGACATAGAGGGACCGATTTTTGGAGGCAGTCCTGATTACGTTCAGGTCCATGCCTGTGTTGCAGCGGCGCCAACCGATATTGCTCTGACTTGAAGAGGTCATGGGCTTTCATCCGGGTCGAGATAAAAAGTTCAAGTCGCCGCGCACACATGTAGTGTTCGCCGCACGGGCGGGACGATTCGATGGTCTGCTGAGAAAGGCTATGGCCGGCCCGGATGACACACAACTGGTAAAAATGTCAGTGGCAATAAGTTAAATAAGTGCTACATCCGGCCGCCGGCAATCGCCCATCTATCGATGGGCGTAGACGCGCTTTGATTGCCAAGCGCGATGTATCGAGTTCGAACATGCAGCGCAGCAGGTCCGTCCCGACCTGGCGCAGTGATAGGGCCTGTACGTTCAGCGGCTCACGTGTTGCCGCCGATAGGCCCCCGGCTGCTGGCCCACCGCCTTGGCAAAGGCCCGGGTAAACGCCGCCACCGATTGGTACCCCACCTGCGCGCCCACTTGCTCCACGGTATTGCCCGCCCGTAGCAGCTGACTGGCATGGCGCATGCGCAGCGCCAGCAGCACTTGCCCCGGAGATTGCCCGGCCAGTTCATTGAAACGCTTGAAAAACGCCGACCGCGACAAGCCGGTGCAGGCGGCCATGCTCTCCAGTGTCCAGGCTTGCCCCGGTTGCTCGATCAACTGTTCCAGCAGCCCGGCAAACGCCGGCTGGCGGGCGAGGGCGACCAGCCCGCCCAGTGACTGCCCGGCATTGACCTGCTGGCGCAGCACGTACAGGAACAACAGGTGCGTCAGCCGCTCCAGCAACGTCTGTGACGGGCCGGCGGTGCGCCGACATTCTTCCAGAATCAGCTCGAACAGCGCCCGCGCTGCACTGCCGGCGGGGTCTTCGGCGCGCAGCAGGATCCAGTCGGCGAGGCCTTCGACAATCAGTGAAGAAAGGCCGGACTGGAAATGGAAGAAGCCACAAACCAGCCCGACGCCGTCGCGGGCTTCGCTATCCAGTGCCTGCATGGCCCGACGCGGTTGGGCGCAGGCGTCGACCGGGTCCTGCTCGCTGGAGAAGCGATAGGCAAGGTCGCGCAACAGGAATACTGCATCTCCCTTCTTCAGGCGCACCGGTTGCGGCTGGCCGTCGATGTGCAGCCAGCAATATCCTTGCACCACCAAGTGGAAGCTGGCGCGGCCCATGCCCTGGGTGCTGGCGTGCCAGCCACCGCAGTAGCGGCCGACATGAAACAGGCTGGCATCGAGCTCCAGGCCTTCTAATAACCAATCGACAAGGGGGCTGGACGAAATCATCTAATGCAAAGACTCAGGAGCAAGGAAAGGCGACTGATGAATATGGAGGCGAATTCTTATAACCAACAGACTGTAAGGACACCCACCACAGGAGACCACTCCATGTCCTCGCGCATTACTTTACACACGCTGCAGAGCGCCCCGGAAGCGGCCCGTCCATTCCTTGAGAACGCTCAGAAGAATTCTGGCTTCATCCCCAACCTGCTGGGCGTGCTGGCCAACGCCCCGGCCGCCCTGGAAACGTACGTGACCGTGTCGGCGCTCAATGGCAAGTCCGAGCTGACCCTGGCCGAGCGAGAGGTGGTGCAGCTGATTGCCGCTACCCAGCATGGCTGTGACTTCTGCGTCGCCGGCCACACTGCGGTGGCCTTGAACAAGGCCAAGCTGCCCCAGGACGTGGTCGATGCGCTGCGCGCCCGTGGCGAACTGCCCGATGCACGCTACGAAACCCTGGCCGCGTTTGCCCGTGAAGTGATCGCCACCCGTGGCAACGTCAGCGAGCCCACCTACCAGGCATTTCGCGATGCCGGCTTCAGCGAAGGCAACGCCCTGGACGTGATTCTTGGCGTGAGCCTCGCAACCTTGTGCAACTTTGCTAATGTCTTCGCCCAGACACCGCTCAACGACGAACTCAGCAAGTACCGCTGGCAGCCGTCTGCGTAAGCCAAGTGTGGTGCCGACCACGCCGGCGTTTTCAAAGGAGTAGAGACATGCTTGATCCCGCATTTCGGCAATGGCTGGATGCCAACGCCGAGGCAATCGACCAAGGCGTGTGCGACCCGCACCTGGTCCTGGCGCACATCGCCGAAGCGCAAGTGCTGCGCGTCGGCGTCGATCCGGCCCAGGGCGGCACGGGCGGGCAGGTGAGCGACGCGGTCGAAGCGATCGCGGCCATTGCCAGCCGTTCATTGGCGGCGGCGTTCGTCTGCTGGGGCCAGCGCGCCTTCATCGAATACCTGCTGCAAAGCCCCAACCAGCTGCTGCGCGAGCGCCTGTTGCCGCGCCTGTTGACGGGCGAGCTGGCCGGTGCAACCGGGCTGTCCAATGCCATGAAGTTTCTCTCCGGCATCGAGAGCCTGCAGGTGCGAGGCCGCCAGAGCCGCGACGGGTGGCAGCTTGAAGGCCGGCTGCATTGGGTGACCAACCTGCGCAAGAGCGGTTTTGTGGTGGCGGCAGCCATCGAGGGGGATGCCGAAGGGGCACCGTTCGTGGTGGCCATTCCATCCGAGGCGCAAGGGTTGGAGCGCTCGGACGACCTGCAACTGATGGGGCTGCAATCGAGCAATACCGCCGCACTGGCGTTCCACCAGGTCGAGCTGGGCCGCGAGTGGCTGCTGCACGAGAATGCCCGCGCGTTCCTGCCCAAGGTGCGCCCGGCCTTCCTGGCACTGCAATGCGGCATGGCCATCGGCCTGGCCCGGCGGGCACTGGATGAGGTGGCGGCACACCTGCAAGGCCGTGGCTCGTTCCTCGACGAGGCCGGCCAGGTGCTGAAGGCGCGCCTGGAAAACACCGTAAGCGAACTCAAGCAGGGCCTGCTCGACGAGCGTTTCCTGCAGCAGCCGGCGGCGCTGTTCAAACTGCGCATCACCCTCGCCGAATGCGCTGCCGACGCGGTGCAGTTGGAGCTGCAGGCCAGTGGCGGCAAGGCCTACCTCAGTGAGTATGGCGAAGGCTTCGCCCGCCGTTGGCGCGAGTCGGCGTTCGTGCCGATCGTGACGCCGAGCCTGGTGCAACTGCGCGCCGAACTGCAACGCCAGGCGGGCGCCGCATGAGCGAGGTACTGCTCGACGCCCGTGCCATCAGCCTGGGCTACCCCCGCGAGGGGGGCTGGCAAAAGGTGCTGGCACAGTTCGACCTGCAGCTGGCGCCGGGCGAGGTGGTGAGCATCCTGGGCCCCAGTGGTGTCGGCAAGTCCAGCCTGTTGCGGGTGCTGGCCGGCCTTCAGGCACCGCGTGGCGGTAGCGTGACGCTGCGCGGCGAGCCGCTGCAAGGGCCGCATCCGCGCCTAGCGGTGGCCTTCCAGGACCCCAGCCTGCTGCCCTGGTTGAGCCTTGAGAAGAACGTCGCCTTCGGCCTGGACTTTGCCCGCCAGCCTAAATTGGCGGCCAGCGAGCGGCGTGCGCGCATCGACCATGCGATTGCCGCCGTGGGCCTGGCCCATGCGCGCAACCAGTACCCGGCGCAGTTGTCCGGTGGCATGGCCCAACGCACGGCGCTGGCCCGCTGTCTGGCGCGTCAACCTGAAGTGCTGTTGCTTGACGAGCCGTTCGGCGCCCTCGACGAAGTGACCCGCGCCGACATGCAGCAACTGCTGCTGCAACTGATCGCCACCCACAATACTGCGGCGGTGCTGATCACCCACGATATCGACGAAGCCCTGCTGCTGTCCGACCGGGTCCTGCTACTGGGCAACCACCCAGCGCATATCCTCGGCCAGTGGTGTATCGACCTGCCGCAGCCGCGCACGCACCGGGTCGAGGAACTGGGCGCCCTGCGCATCGAGATCGTCAAAACCCTTCGGCGGGCAAGCCGCACAGTCGAACCTTCCCCAACCCCCTTGCCCTCGGAGGCTGTCCATGTGCATGGATGACTGCTGTTCTGCTTCGTCGCGTCGCGACTTCCTCAAGCTTGGCGCCATGCTCACTGCCGCCGGTGCCTTGCCGTTGCTGTCGAGCTTGCAAGCCCGCGCTGCCGCCGAACCGGGCGCGCCGGTGCGCATCGGCTACTTGCCGATCACCGACGCTACGCCGTTGCTGGTGGCGCACAACAATGGCCTGTTCGAGGCCGAAGGCATCAAGGCCGAGCGCCCGGTGCTGCTGCGCAGTTGGGCGCAGGTGATCGAGGCGTTCATCTCCGGCCAGGTCAACGTGATCCACCTGTTGTCGCCAATGACCGTATGGGCGCGGTACGCCAGCAAGGTGCCGGCCAAGGTCGTGGCCTGGAACCATGTCGGCGGGTCGGGCCTGACCGTGGCGCCCGACATCACCGACATGAAGCAACTGGGCGGCAAGACCGTGGCCATCCCGTTCTGGTACTCGATCCATAACGTCGTGCTGCAGCAGATGCTCAACGACAACGGCCTGACCCCGGTGTCCAAACCGGTCAACACGCAGCTTGCGGCCAACGAAGTCAACCTGCTGGTGCTGCCGCCATCCGACATGCCGCCAGCCTTGGCCAGCAAGCGCATTGCCGGCTACATCGTCGCCGAGCCGTTCAACGCCCTGGCCGAGAGCCTGAAGGTTGGCCGCGTGCAGCGCTTTACCGGCGATGTGTGGCGCAACCACGCTTGTTGCGTGGTGTTCATGCATGAGCATGACTTGAACAATCGCCCCGAATGGTCGCAAAAGGTGGTCAACGCCATCGTCAAGGCCCAGCACTGGACCCGCGACCACCGCGCCGAAGCCGCCGCGTTGCTGTCCAGGGCCGGCCCCAACAAGTACACCCCGCACGAGCCTGCAGTGCTGGCCAAGGTACTGGCCCCGGCCGCCGAGGACCGTGCGGGCTACATTGCCAGTGGCGCCATTCGCCATCAGCAGTGGGACGAAAAGCGCATCGACTTCCAGCCATACCCGTTCCCGAGTTACACCGAAGAGCTGGTCAAACGCCTTAAAACCACCCTGATCGAAGGTGATAACGCGTTCCTTGCCGGGCTTGATCCGGCGCAGACCGCCCGCGACCTGGTCGACGATCGCTTCGTGCGCAATGCCATCGCGGCGGTTGGTGGCCCGTCGGTGTTCGGTATTGCCGACAACTTCGAGCGTAGCGAGGAGTTCGCGGTCTGATGCGCACGCATGTCGTACATGCCGGCCTTGGGCTGGCCGGGTTGCTGGCTTTGTTGCTGTTGTGGTGGGCTGGCGTTGCCGTGTTCGGCCAGGCCGACGGCCTGTCGGCGCGCTTTTCGCCGGCGGCAACCTTGGCCAGCCTGGTCGAGTTGCTGGGGCAGGGCGAGGTTTACGGGCACATCTGGGTCAGCCTCAAACGCATCCTGGTCGGGCTGCTGCTGGCGTTGCTGATTGGCGTGCCGCTGGGCTTGCTGGTGGGCAGCTACCGGCATCTGGAAGCGGCGACTACGCCGGCGTTCCAGTTTCTGCGCATGATTTCGCCGTTGTCGTGGATGCCGGTGGTGGTGATGTTGATGGGGGTGGGTGACCAGCCGATCTACTTCCTGCTGGCGTTTGCCGCGTTATGGCCGATCTTGCTGAACACCGCGGCGGGCGTCAGGCAACTGGACCCACGCTGGCTGCAACTGAGCCGTAGCTTGAGCGCCACGCGCTGGGAAACCTTGTGCAAGGTGATCGTGCCGGGGGTGATCGGCCACGTGCTGACCGGCGTGCGCCTGGCCATCGGCATTTTGTGGATCGTGCTGGTGCCGTGCGAAATGCTGGGGGTGAGTGCGGGGCTTGGCTACTTCATTCTCGATACCCGCGACCGGCTGGCGTATTCCGAACTGATGGCGATGGTGCTGCTGATTGGCGTGCTGGGGTTCGCGCTCGATGCCCTGGCGCGTGCGCTGCATCGGCGCTGGGTGCATGGCTGACGGGCCAATGGGGCTTCTTCGCGGGCTCGCCCGCTCCCACAGGTACATCACCGGCCTTGGGCTATGTGGTATTCCTGTGGGAGCGGGCAAGCCCCCACAGGTACAACACCGCCCTTGGGCCTTGTGGTATTCCTGTGGGAGCGGGCAAGCCCGCGAATAGGCCCTTGGATCAATGCACGGTCTTGCGCTGCCGCACACATTCCTGGGCCTGGGCGGTCAGCTCATCCAGGCGCTCATCGCGCATCTGCTCTGCTTCGATCATCGCATCCTCACCCTGCTGGTTAAGCAGGTAGGTGTGAATCTGCAGCACTTCAGCGGTCTGATAAATCGGCGCAATGTCCAGGCGCCCGATCAGCGCACCACTGGCCTGGCCGGTACTGCTCATCAGCACCTGCGGCCCATTGGCGGCCACCACCTGCATGCCCATCGCCTCGAACCACGGCACCTGGTTGGCAAAGGCATTCAGCTCCACACAGGCATGGCGTGCCTGCAGGTCGCCCAGCAGGGCGCGGGCGATGCCCTGGCGGCGATGGCTGGCGCGCACGGCAAGAAATGCCAATGAACACGCCTGCTCATCGTCGTCGGCCGGCAGCGACAGGGCAAAGCCCAGCAACTGGTCCGGGGCCTCGGCATCCAGTGCAAGGGTCAGCGCCACGGCAAGGCCGCGGGTGCCGTCCAGCGCTTGCAGGTACTGGTGCACCTCCATGCCGACGCCGTACTGGTACAGCGGGTACAGCGGGTTGTCGGCGGTAATGGCGACACTGCTCAGTTCGCCGACATGGTGGATCACCAGCTCGCGGATCTGGTTCTGGAAAGATTCGGGCGGCACGCTGTCGAGGCGGCTCAGGATGAACATCGGGGGGCGGGCTCCGGCGGGTGGGAATACAGCCCGGGCCAGGTT
>NZ_JENB01000049.1 GCF_000708715.2 Pseudomonas putida W15Oct28
ATCCAACTGTTCGGGCTCTCGCCAAAGTGGAACGGTGAATGGCAGCTTTTGCTCCCACACGTGCTCTGGGCACCTCGGGTTATCAGCTTGCCATTCACCGCTCTCACTTCAGATTCTATTCCCTCTCCAAGACACAAGCGGGTTCACCCGCGAAGAGGCCGCCACTGTTTTCACAAGATCCTGTCAAACTGCTCCGGCCAGTCCCTGCGGGTAAACACCTGCCCTTCCCGCCTCACCCGCCGCACTTCCTCCAGGTCCACCTCACACACCAGCCACTGGCTGCACACCGGGCTCAGCGCCTCGCTCAACGCCACCACCCCATCCCCCGGCATCCCGTGATCCGGCGGAACGAACAACCCTGCCCGCCCGATATTTTCGTCCAGCGCCGGCGACCATGGCGCAAGCCCCACCGTTGGGCTCTGCAACACGGCAAGCTGGTTCTCCAAAGCCCGCGCCTGGGCGCCGATGCGTACCCGGTGGTAACCCGCCTCGGTATCGGTACAGCTGGGCGCCAGGATCAGGTCGGCACCCGCCTCGGCCAGGCCCCTGGCCAGCATGGGGAATTCATTGTCATAACAGATCAGGATGCCCAGGCGCCCCAACTCGGTGTCGAACAGCTGTAGCCCCTGGCCTGCCGCGATGTCCCACTGCTCTCGCTCAAACCGGGTCATCATCAGCTTGTCCTGGTAGCCCAGCACACCCTTGGGGCCGAACAGCCAGGCACGGTTGCGGTACCGCCCATCGCTGTCCAGCACCGGCACGCTGCCGGGTTGCAGGTAGATCCCCCAGCGCCGGGCAAGGCTCTCGCACAGTGCCTTCCAGGGTTCTATCAACGGCTGGATGCCGGCAATCGAAGCCTTCAGGTCACCCCGCTGCTCGACACTCAGTTGGCCGCTCAATACCAGCCCGGCGTATTCCGGCAGCAGCAGCAAGCGTGCACCCGCCTCCACGGCCTCGGCGCACAGGCCCTGCAGGTGGTCGGCGTAGGCGTCCCAGGTTTCATGCAGTTCGATGGCGTACTGGCAGGCCGCCAGGCGGATCATATCGGCAGTTCCTTCAGCCAGAACGACATCAGCTTGTCGGAGCTTTCCTGTTCATCCAGGTCGCGCCAGGCGTAGGTGGTACGCAATGACGGGTCATGCAGGAAGCCGCGGTTGCGCCAGAAACCGTGCAAAGGCTTGTAGTCTGCTGGCCGTCGCGGGTGCACACCTGGCCGCTCCACCGCGCAGAACGCGCAGTAATCGAACTCGGCCAGTTTGTGCGCGTAGGACTCACGCTCGATGAAGAAGCGCACGCCCAGGCCCTGGCCGCGGTATTCCGGCAACACCAGCGACTCACCGAAGTAATACACGCTGGCCGGGTCGCGGCCCTGGGCCAGGAACGGCTGCTGGAACTCGGGGGCGACATCCACCAGCGGCAGGCCAGTGGAAGCGCCCACCACCTTGCCGTCGTCCAGCGCCAGCACCACCAGGCTTCGCCCGGAGCGGGCATAGGCGCCCAGGTAGTCAGCCTCGTACTCCGGGGTACCGTCGTAAAGGTAGGGAAACTCGCGGAACACGCTAAGGCGCAGGCGAGCGAGATCATCGATGTATGGCGCGATAGCGGCGCCGTGCAACAGGCGTATTTCCATGCTTGGCGGTCGTTTTGTCGATGTGGATGACGCGCTCGGCTAAGCCGGGCTTGAGGGGAAACCCTATCATCCGAGGCAACGACCCGCCTTTTCCCTACACGACAGGTATTGTTCCATGACCGCTACCGAACTGGTAAATGCTTACTATGCGGCGTTCAACGCCGGTGACATGCCGGGCTTTCTCGCCCTGCTCAGCGAGGACGTGATCCACGACATCAACCAGGGCGAGCGGCAGATGGGCAAGGCCCGGTTTGCCGCGTTCATGGACAAGATGAACCGCTGCTACCGCGAACGCCTGGCCGATATCGTGGTGATGCAGAACGCCGATGGCAGCCGCGCGGCGGCGGAGTTCACCGTGCATGGCGAATACCTGGCCGATGACGAAGGGTTGCCGGCAGCCAACGGGCAGACGTATGTGCTGTCGGCGGGGGCGTTTTTCTATATCCACTGCGGCAAGATTGCCCGGGTGACCAACTACTACAACCTCAATGACTGGGTTGAGCAGGTGGCCTAAGCCTGACAGAGCTGCATTGCCTGTACCGGCCTCTTCGCGGGCACGCCCGCTCCCACAGGGACCCCACTGTTCTCCGAGTCAGTGGTAATCCTTGTTCCCACAGGAACCCCACTGCTCTCGGGGTCAGTGATAATCCTGTGGGAGCGGGCGTGCCCGCGAAGAGGCCCGATCAGGCGATACGAGTGCCCAGCACTTTCAGGAAGGCCGCCAGCCACGCCGGGTGCGCTGGCCACGCCGGTGCGGTCACGAGGTTGCCATCCACGTGCGCCTGGTCCACTGCGATATCGATGAACTTACCGCCCGCCAAACGCACCTCCGGGGCACACGCCGGGTACGCGCTGCATTCGCGCCCCTCCAGCACACCCGCCGCTGCCAGCAGCTGGGCACCATGGCACACCGCCGCAATCGGCTTGCCAGCCTGGTCGAACGCCCGCACCAGCTCCAGCACTTTCTCATCCAGGCGCAGGTACTCCGGGGCACGGCCACCCGGGATCAGCAGCGCGTCGTAACTCTCGGGCCGCACCCGCACGAAGTCGTAATTCAGGGCAAAGTTGTGCCCCGGCTTTTCGCTGTACGTCTGCTCACCCTCAAAATCATGGATGGCAGTGCGCACGGTCTGCCCCGCCAATTTCTCCGGGCACACCGCATGCACCGTGTGGCCCACCATGCTCAAGGCCTGGAAAGGCACCATAGCCTCGTAATCCTCGACGTAGTCGCCCACCAGCATAAGAATCTTCTTCGCCGTCATCGCACCCACTCCTTCGGTTAACCGTGAACAATCAATGC
This sequence comes from Pseudomonas putida W15Oct28, assembly GCF_000708715.2. GTDB lineage: Bacteria > Pseudomonadota > Gammaproteobacteria > Pseudomonadales > Pseudomonadaceae > Aquipseudomonas > Aquipseudomonas putida_R. Next base: position 2,931 of record NZ_JENB01000049.1, read on the forward strand.
ACGATAGCCGCTGTCAGTCACGGCGGTCGAGCACGTTGACCACCAGTCGGTCGATCCAGCCCCAGACCCGCTGCTTCACCCTGCGCCACAGGGGGCGGGCATGCCAGTGGTCGAGGTCGACTTCCTCGCTCAAGGCAAAGTCGCGCTCGAAGCTGGCCACCACCGCCGCCGTCAACGGCGGGTCGAGCGCCTCGATGTTGGCCTCAAGGTTGAAGCGCAGGTTCCAGTGGTCGAAGTTGCACGACCCGACGCTGACCCAGTCGTCTACCACGGCCATTTTCAGGTGCAGGAAGCACGGTTGGTATTCAAAAATCCGCACCCCGGCGCGCAGCAGGCGTGGGTAATAGCGGTGCCCTGCATAGCGGACCGACGGGTGGTCGGTGCGTGGGCCGGTCAGCAACAGGCGCACATCAAGCCCCTTGCTGGCGGCACGGCGCAACGAACGGCGCACGCTCCAGGTCGGCAGAAAGTACGGCGTAGCCAGCCATACCCGTTGCTTGCCACTGTTCAGCGCCCGCACCAGCGAATGCAGGATGTCCTGGTGCTGGCGGGCGTCGGCATAGGCCACCCGGCCCATGCCCTGCCCATGGGCAGGCACCTTGGGCAGGCGCGGCAAACCGAAGCCTTCGGCAGGGCGCCAGGCGGTGCGGCGGTTGTTGGCGGACCACTGGCGGTCGAACAGCAACTGCCAGTCGGTTACCACCGGCCCCTCAATTTGCACCATTACCTCATGCCATTCGCTGGTCGCGTCGCCTGGCTTCCAGAACTCGTCGGTAACGCCCGTGCCGCCCACCACCGCCCAGCGTTCGTCCACCAGCAGCAGCTTGCGGTGGTCGCGGTACAGGTTGCGCAGGCCACGCTTCCAGCGCAGGCGGTTGTACCAGCGCAGGTACACACCGGCCTCTACCAGGCGCTGGCGCAGGGCGCTGTTGAAGGCCAGCGAGCCATAGTCATCGAACAGGCAACGCACCCGCACGCCACGCTGGGCGGCCTGCTCCAGCGCTTCGACCACCGCCTCGGCACAGGCGCCGGCCTCGACCAGGTACAGCTCCAGGTCGACCTGAAACTCGGCACGCTCGATTGCCGCCAGCATGCGCGGAAAGAACTCGGGGCCGTCGATCAGCAGTTCGAACTGGTTGCCATCCCGCCAGGGGAAGACCGGCCCCGGCATGTCAGCGGGCGGTGAAAATCAGTACCGCGTTAACCGGCACCGACGGGTTGATGGACTTGAGCCCGGCAAACTTGCGCAGGCTTTCCAGCCCCGGCAGCAAACCGAAATCCTCGGCGCGCAGCAGCAGCGGTTCCAAGGTCACAACCTGGAAGCGCCGCGCATCCAGGCGAGTGGCCAGCAGCAGGGCGTTGTAGCTGTGCGACTGGCCATGCAACGTGACCGTCAGCGGCAGGCGCAACTCGAGCTGTGCACCATCGGCCAGGTCATTGATCGGCCGCAGATCGATCTGCGCCTTTACCGTGGCCTCGGCGAAGCGACTGACCTCGAACAGGTTTTCGCGCATTTGCTCGTCACGCAGCGGGATGCCGCTGCTGACAGAGTCCATTTCGATGCTCAGCCCCGCCACGCCTTTGCGGTCGACCGTGCCATGCAGCACCAGAAAGCGGTGCACTTCGGCGGTGTCACCGTTCTTGCCGGTAATGAACGACAGGCGCGACGATTCGCCATCGAGGTGCCAATTGGCGTGGGCGGGCAGACAAAAAGCCAGCAACAAGGCGGGCAGCAGACGGGGCAGTTTGAACATGACAGATCTCGTGAAGCCAGGCCGCCAACCTTACCCGCCCGCCTTCATGGCAGCAAGCGGCAGCCCTCGCGCTGGCCCTGCCAGGCAGCCTGGTTGCGCCGCCCAAGCCCCTCGGCGGTGACCAGCCGCTGCGGGCTGTTTTCCTCCAGCAGGCTCAGCGGCAGCCATTGCTTCACGTAACCTTGGCAGTAGGCCTGCTCGAAGCCCATGACAAAGCGGCACGAGCAATACTCCTTGGCCGAGTAGGCCGAGAGGATGCCGGGGAAATCCCCCAGGGCCTGACGCTCCTGCCAGGCCCAGAACAACAGACCCAGCAGCACCAGCAACAAGACCCGCTTCATGTGCCCTCCCGGGCCAATGCGGCCAGTACCCGCTTGAGCAGTTCGTCGTGCTGGTAACTGCCGTCGCGGTCATCGGCATAGCGCACGACCACCAGCTTTTGCGCGGGCAGTAAGTACAGCGCCTGGCCCCAATGGCCAAGGGCGGCGTAAGTGTCTTCGGGCGCATTTGGCCAAGGCCGCTCGACACCGGCCAGCGGCTGGTTGAGCCACCAGTGGCCGCCAGGGTTGGCCTCACCGGGCACAGCTTCTGTATGGGCAAACGCTGTGCGGTTGAAGGCCACCCAGGCCTTGGGCAGCAGTTGCCGGCCTTGCCAACGGCCGTCGCGCTGCATGAGCAAGCCGATACGCGCCAGGTCACGGGCGCTGAGATACAGGTAGGAAGAGCCCACGTAGGTGCCCGCCCGGTCACGCTCCCACACCGCGCTGTCGATACCCAACGGGGTGAACAGCGCATGCCAGGGGTAATCGAGGTATTGCCCGGCATCGAGCATGCCGCGCAGCGCGGCGGCCAGCAGGTTGCTGTCGCCACTGGAGTAGAGGAATCGCTGACCGGGGCTGGCCGACGCCCCCCGCGCCGCTGTATAGGCCGCCATGTCTTCGCGGCCACGGGTATACAGCATGGTCACCACCGAGGACTTGAGCGGGGCGTATTCGTAGTCTTCCTGCCAGTCCAGGCCACTGGCCCAGTGCAGCAGATCGGCCATGCGTATGCCGGGATGGCCGCGCATGGCGGGGTAGAAACGGGTGACAGGATCTTGCAGCTGGAAGCGCCCTTCACCTTGGGCCACGCCCATCAGCGTGGCGAGTACGCTCTTGCTGACCGACCAGGTCAGGTGCGCGGTGGCGGCTGTAGTGGGGGCGGTGTAGCGCTCGTGGAGGATGCGGCCGTCGCGGATGATCAACAGCGCGTCGGTGCGGATGCCGCTGCGGTCGGGGGCGGTGCGAGGGGGGAAGGCGTAGGCGTCGACGGCTTGCCAGTCGAAGGTGGCACGGTCGTTCTGCCAGTCAGGGTCAGGCCAGTCCTCCGCCTTGGCGGAGGCCATGGCCATGCAAAGCACCAGTAGCAGACCTTTCAGCATTCCAGTACAGGCTCGCGTTTTTGGGGCTGCCTTGCAGCCCTTCGCGGGCTCGCCCGCTCCCACAGAGACCGTACATTAGATGAGGTCAGCGCCATACCTGTGGGAGCGGGCAAGCCCGCGAAGGGCCGCAAAGCGGCCCCGGGATTCGTCCGTTCACACAACCCTATCAGGCGTTCATGACAATCCAGCAGCCACCCAAGCCTTGTTCAACCGCTTCTCGCGCGCCGCCGCAGCCAACGCCATCACCCCTTGGTCACGCTGCCAGATTTGCGCCCAATGCACCGGCCCTGCCGCCAAGGCCGCATCGATCGCCCCCCGCAACGCCTGGAACTGCGCAAACAACCCGCCCAGCAACAAATGGCAACCCACGCTGTCGGCACACTGCCGGCTGCCCTCGGCACACCCTGCCAGCAGCCCAAGCAGTTGCAGGCGTAAATCCTTTGGCCAGGCGCTTTCCTGCCCCACGCCATACAACCAGGCCGTCAGCGCCGTGAGCACATACAAGTCTTCCAGCGAGCGGAACGGCTTCACATAGGCATCCCAGCCGTCACCGGCCAGCAACTCGCACGTCGCCTGCTCCAGCAGCAAGCGCCCATGGCCCACCTCTGGCATCAGCGGCAGGGTCGGCAATGGCTCCAGCGTCACGCCAGGCTCCCCGGGGTAGACCACCGCCAGGCTCAACTGTGGCGCCGCGCCTGCCGTTTCGCTGCGCGCCGCCACAAGCAGCCACTCCGCCTCCAGCCCGGCGGTAACGAAGTCCTTGCTGCCGGTCAGCCGCAAGCCGTCCAGGCGCGTGTGCATGTCCGCCGGCCGCACGCTGCGCTGCTCGGTGGCGCACAGGGCGCCGAGGCTGGGCGGTGCACTGGGCCACAGCACGCGCAAGGCGGCCTGGTAACCCACCAGGAAAGCCAGGCCCGGCGTGGCCATCGTGCGCCCGCCCAGTGCTGCCAGTTCGAAGGGGGCAACCGGGCCGAGGCGCTCGAGCAGCGCGGCGTAGGTTTCGCCCAGAGTGCCCGCCAACGCGTGGCGAAGCGGGTCGTTCAATCGTTGCAACCAGGCCATGGGACGGCTCCTTGCTGGGGCTTTCTGGTCAAGGTTTGGGGGGTGTCACGCAAGCATCACCAAAGATTCACAGGGGTGACACCGCGCCTACCTAGGCTGACTTTGCACAACAAAGCCGACCGGCCGCAACCCTTCATGGCTGGCTTATGGAGACTCGTAATGACTCGGATCGCTCATTCTGGCGACAACAGCACTGAACGCCGTCTACAAGCCGAACGCCTGGTTGGCGCCGCGGCGCTGCAAGAGGCCCAAGCCCTGCGTTTCAAAGTGTTCAGCGCAGAATTCAAGGCCAAGCTCAAGGGTGCCGAGCACGGCCTGGACATGGACGACTACGACGTGCACTGCCGCCACATTGGTGTGCGCGACCTGAGCACCGGCGAGCTGGTGGCCACCACCCGCTTGCTCGACCACCAGGCCGCCAGCAGCCTGGGCCGCTTCTACAGCGAAGAAGAATTCCGCCTGCACGGCCTGTTGCAGCTGCAAGGCCCGATCCTCGAACTGGGCCGTACCTGCGTAGCCGCCGACTACCGCAACGGCGGCACCATCGCCGTGCTCTGGGGTGAACTGGCCGAGGTGCTCAACGAGGGCCGCTACAGCTACCTGATGGGCTGTGCCAGCATCCCCATGCAGGACGGCGGCGTACAAGCCCATGCCGTGATGCAGCGCCTGCGTGACCGCTACCTGTGCAACGAGCACCTGCGTGCCGAGCCGAAGAACCCGCTGCCAAGCCTGGCCTTGCCGGGCAACGTCATCGCCGAAATGCCACCGCTGCTCAAGGCCTACATGCGCCTGGGCGCAAAGATTTGCGGCGAGCCGTGCTGGGACGAGGACTTCCAGGTGGCCGACGTGTTCATCCTGCTCAAGCGCGACGACCTGTGCCCGCGTTACGCCCGCCACTTCAAGGCGGCGGTCTGATGCCGAAGCTGCGGGTGGTAGCCCGCCTGACCCGATTACTGCTGGTGCTGTTGCTGGGCATGTCGATGGCCAGCCTTATCGCCCTCGGCGAACGCCTGGGCTTCAAGGCCCCCATCGAACGCCGCCAGCGCTGGACCTGTCTGTTCATGAAACGCCTGGTCGCCGCCCTGCCCTTCGACGTGCGGGTAGTGGGCGAGCTGCCGCAGCGGCCGATGCTGTGGGTCAGCAACCATGTGTCGTGGACCGATATCCCCCTGCTCGGCATGCTGCTGCCGCTGTCTTTCCTGTCCAAGGCCGAGGTGCGTCATTGGCCGGTGGCAGGTTGGCTGGCGGAAAAAGCCGGCACGCTGTTCATCCGCCGTGGCGGGGGTGACAGCCAGCGCCTGCGCGAACAGATCGCCGGGCAACTGGGGCTGGCTCGGCCGCTGCTGATATTCCCTGAAGGGACCACTACTTGCGGTCGCAACTTGCGCACCTTCCACGGTCGCCTGCTGGCAGGTGCCATCGACCGCGGCGTGGCGGTGCAGCCGGTGGCTATCCAGTATTTGCGTGATGGCCAGATCGACCCGATTGCGCCGTTCATTGGCGATGATGATCTGGTCTCGCACCTGATGCGCCTGTTTGCCCAGCCGCGGGGTGAGGTGTGCATTCACCTGCTGCAACCGATCGGTAGCGTGGGCAAGGAGCGTGCGGTGCTGGCGTTGCAGGCGCAGCAGGCGATTCACCTGGCGCTGTTCGGGGAAGACGAAGTTGAGTTTGCGCCACGGCGACAGGCGCGGGCTGCCTGAGGTTTTTGCACTGTCAGTACTGGCCTCTTCGCGGGCTTGCCCGCTCCCACAGGGTGCGCGCTGATCTTGAGAACTGCGCCGTACCTGTGGGAGCGGGCAAGCCCGCGAAGAGGCCAATGCAAAACTAACTGCCAGCCATCCGCTGCGCCGCCGCAAAATCCTGTAACTGCGGATAGAACTCGCGAAAATCCGCCAGCAGCGGCTCATACAGCCGCTCCAGCTCCACCATCACCCCGGCCATGCCCTCAGGCCGCGACAAGCGCCGGGCAATGCCGTTGAACACCTGCTCCAGCGTGTCGAAATCGCCATACGCCCCCAGCCAGTCATCGGCCGCCATGAACGGCGCAATCCGCGCCAGCCGCCCCGGCAGCTCGGGCTCCGCCAGCAGCACCCGATAAAATGCGCCGGTAAACTGCGCCAGCGGCTGCTCGGCATAATTGCCCCAATGCCGCGCCAGGCAATGGTCAAAGAACACATCCAGCACAATGCCGGCAAAGCGCCGCCGCTCGCGCGGAAAGCGCGCCAGTGCCGCCAGCACCAACGGGTGCCGATCGGTGTAGCTGTCGATATGCCGGTGCAGCCGGATAGCCGCCTCCAGCGCCGGCGGGAAGCGCCCTTCCAGCGAGCCTTTGACGAAATCGCCATACAGGCTGCCAAGCAGTTGTTGCGGCGCCGGGCCGCCAAGATGCAAATGTGCGAGGTAGTTCATGAGCGCAGTCTAGCACCGGTCGCCTGTATATCGTTATAACGCGATATAGCGATTCGTGCTCAGCTCAGAACCTCTTCGTATTTGTATATCGGGAACGGGCGATTTACATTTCGCCCTATCGCGATATACCGCTACAACGAGCCTCAACCCATGCCTCTCGATCTCGACGAAATCATAAAAGCGCTGGCCCATCCGGTCAGGCGAGAAATCCTCAGCTGGCTGAAAGACCCGGCAACGCAATTCCCCGACCAGTACCACAGCACCGAAAACGGTGTGTGTGCCGGGCAGATCGACCAACGCTGCGGCCTCTCGCAGTCGACCGTCTCTGCCCACCTGGCCACCTTGCAGCGCGCCGGGCTGATCAGCAGCCAGAAGATTGGCCAATGGCACTTCTTCAAACGCAACGAAGCCACCATCGAGGCGTTCCTCGAACAACTGCGCCAAGCACTTTGACAAGGCAGGTAACCGCTATGACCACGCTTTTCGATCCGATCACCCTGGGCGACCTGCAACTGCCCAACCGCATCATCATGGCCCCGCTCACCCGCTGCCGTGCCGACGAAGGCCGCGTGCCCAATGCGCTGATGGCCGAATACTACGTGCAGCGCGCCAGCGCCGGGCTGATCCTCAGCGAGGCGACTTCGGTCAGTGCCATGGGCGTCGGCTACCCGGATACCCCCGGCATCTGGAACGATGAGCAGGTGCGTGGCTGGAACAACGTCACCAAGGCCGTGCATGCCGCCGGCGGGCGCATTTTCCTGCAGCTGTGGCACGTTGGCCGCATTTCCCACCCCAGCTACCTGAACGGCGAGCTGCCGGTCGCCCCCAGCGCAATCCAGCCCAAGGGCCATGTAAGCCTGGTGCGCCCGCTGAGTGACTTCCCCACCCCGCGTGCGCTGGAAACCGAAGAAATCATCGATATCGTCGAGGCCTACCGCAGCGGCGCCGAAAATGCCAAGGCTGCCGGTTTCGATGGTGTAGAGATTCACGGCGCCAACGGCTACCTGCTCGACCAGTTCCTGCAAAGCAGCACCAACCAGCGCACCGACCGCTACGGCGGCTCGCTGGAAAACCGTGCACGCCTGCTGCTGGAAGTGACCGATGTGGCCATCGAAGTGTGGGGCGCGAATCGCGTAGGCGTGCACCTGGCGCCGCGTGCCGATGCTCACGACATGGGTGATGCCGACCGCGCCGAAACCTTCAGCTACGTGGCTCGTGAGCTGGGCAAGCGGGGCATTGCCTTTATCTGCTCGCGGGAGCGGGAAGCCGATGACAGCATCGGCCCGCTGATCAAGGAAGCCTTCGGCGGCCCGTACATCGTCAACGAGCGGTTTGACAAAGCCAGTGCCAATGCGGCCCTGGCCAGTGGCAAGGCCGATGCGGTGGCGTTTGGCGTGCCGTTCATCGCCAACCCCGACTTGCCGGCGCGGCTGGCGGCGGATGCGCCATTGAACGAGGCGCGGCCTGAGACCTTCTATGGCAGGGGGCCGGTGGGGTATATCGATTATCCGCGGTTGTGATTAACGGCCATTCGCGGGCACGCCCGCTCCCACAGGGATATCACCAGGCCTGAAGGCTGTGGAGATTCTGTGGCTCCCACAGGGATATCACCAGGCCTGAGGGCTGTGGAGATTCTGTGGGAGCGGGCGTGCCCGCGAAGAAGGTTCAGGTGATCTCAAGGCCGGGCATTGATCTGCTGTTGCAGGTTCTGAACCTGGCTCTGCAGGGTATTCAGGTTACGGGTCATCTGCGCCCGGAAGGCATCGAACTCCTGCACCGAAGCCCCACTGGACGCTGCCGCAGCCGGGCGGTTGTCGATCTGGCTCTTCAGCACCAGGATATCCTGCTCCAGGCTCTGGATAGCCGCGCTCGGGTTACCCTGTTTTTTCAGCGCCGCCACATCGCTGCCTAGGCTCTTGAGCTGCACGTCCAGCTTGCCGCCATCCACCTGCGCGGCCTTCAGCGCGGCCACCTGCTCGTTCAGGCCCTTGAACTGGGCGTCCAGCTTGCCACCATCAACCTGTCCCGATCGCAACGCGGCCAGCTCGCCATTCACCAGCTTCAGTTGCGCCTGAAGCTGGGTTTGCAGCTCGGTCACAGCCTTTTGCTGTTCACGGGTATCGGCCAGCACCTGCTCCAGGCGCTTGCCCAAGTCACCGGTCTGGCCAGCCACGCCTTTCTGCAACTGGCGAAGCTGCAGTTTAAGCGCCTCGCTGTTGGTCGAGGCACCGGATTCGGTGGCCGCCACCTTGCCGCTGATCGCTTGCAGGCGCCCGGCCGCGTCTTCACTGATGCGGGCAAAACTTTCCTGGGTCGCTACCAGTTGCTGCTCCATCAGCGAGATCTGCTGGAAGCTCCACCAGCCCAAACCCGCCAACGCGATGAACGAGGCCACAAGCAAGGCCCACAGCGGCGCCGTGCTGGCCCCACGGGCGGCTTTCTGGCGGCTGCGCATCACGTGCGCCGGCATCAGTTCGTCATCATCAACGGTGCCCGCCCGCAAGGTAGGCACGTCATCGTAGTCATCGTGAGCATGGTTACGCATGGATACATTCAACCGCGGTAGTCGCAAAGAGGCACGAGTATAAACCGCAAGCGCGGCGCGTTGATGACCATTGTCACGCCAACGGTTTCACTGCCCCGGCGGCAAATGCTTCCACCAGCCACAGAATTCATCCAGCGCCGTCCACAGGCTGACCTTGGGCTGGTAGTCCAGGTACTGTCGGGCGCGGCTGATATCCAGGGTGAAATCACGGCTCATCACCTGCATCCCCAAGCGCGACAGGGTGGGTTGCGGGCGCCCCGGCCACAGCATGCAGGCCGCCTCGTTCACCGCGGCCAGGCTGTAGCCCAGGCCATAGGAACGGTAGCGGGTAACCTGCGGCAGCTGCATCTGGCGCATCACGTAGTTGACCACGTCCCACAGCGGCAGCGGCTGGCCGTTGCTGATGTTGTAGGCCTGGCCCAGCGCACGGTCGTCGGCGAACAAGGCGCTGAGCAGTGCATCGTTGAGGTTGTGCACGCTGGTGAAATCGACTTTGTTCAGGCCGTTGCCGATGATCGCCACGCGGCCTTTGCGCTGCATCTGCATCAGCCGCGGGAAGATGCTGGCGTCGCCGGCACCGGTGACGAAGCGCGGGCGCAGCGCCAGCACTTCAAGGCCGAACTCCTGGGCACCGAACACTTTTTGCTCGGCCAGGTGCTTGGTCTGCCCATAGTGGTCGTGAAAACGGCGCGGCACCTGGTCTTCACGGATGTCCAGGCGCGAGCGGCCATTGAAGTAGATCGACGGCGACGACAGGTGCACCAGGCGCCGCACATGTTCCTTCAGGCAGCCCTCGACCACGTTTTCGGTGACGACCACATTGCCTTGATAGAAGTCCTGGTAGCGCCCCCAATTGCCCACTGCGCCGGCGCAGTGCACCACAGCCTCCATGCCTTGGCACAGGCGGCGGGCCAGTTCGGGATCACTCAGGTCGCCAGGGATGAACTGGGCGCCGCGCTTGACCAGGTGCTCGACCCCTTCGGCGCGGCGGCCGCTGACCCGCACGTCCAGGCCCTGCTCCAGGGCGAAGCGCGCAAAGCGCCCGCCAATGAAGCCACTCGCGCCGGTGACCAGAATTCGCATGTAAGACTCCGTCTTGCCAGATTTCAGATGCAACTGACGCCAGCCGTGGCTACAAGGGCACCAGCCATTGCTGTGCGGTGTGCCGCAGGTGGTCGGTCAGTTGCGCGAGCAATTGCCCGCCATTGCGCCAATGATGCCAGTACAGCGGCACATCGATGGGGGTATCGCTGCAGATTTCCACCAACTGCCCGCTGGCCAGTTGCTCGCGAGCCTGCAATTCAGGCACCAGCCCCCAGCCCAGCCCGGCCTCGGTCATGCGCAGGAAGCCTTCGGACGACGGGCACAGGTGGTGCAGGAAACCGTCCTCGATACCCAGTGATGCCAGGTAGCGATGCTGCAGGAAATCATCCGGGCCGTACACGATCGCCGGGGTGCGGGCCAGGCGGCTGGCGACAAAACCCTGGGGGAAATGCCGCGCCATGAAGCCGGGGCTGGCCAACGCCCGGTAGCGCATGGCCCCCAGTAGCAGGCTGCGTGCCCCGGCTACGGGCCGTTCACTGCCACACAGGCAGGCCGCCACTTCGCCGGCGCGCATGCGTTTCAGGCCCACTTCCTGGTCTTCAACCACCAGGTCGGTGAGCACGTTCTGCTGCGCACAGAAGTTGCCCACTGCACCGGCCCACCAGGTGGCCAGGCTATCGGCGTTCAGGGCGATGCGCAGGCGCTCCGGCATGCCCTCTTCGTCCAGCGCCGGCACCTGGCGCTGCAAGTCACGTTCAAGCAGGCGCACCTGCTGCACATGGTTGAGCAACTGGCGGCCGACTTCGGTCGGGCTGGGCGGTGTGGCACGCACCAGCACCGGTTGCCCGACCCGCGCTTCGAGCAGTTTGATGCGCTGGGAGATGGCCGACTGCGACAGGCCCAGCACTTGCGCGGCGCGCTCGAAACCGCCCTGTTCGATCACCGCCGCCAGGGCGGCGAGCAACTTGTAGTCGAACATCGATTTTCCTAATGCCTGATCAGCTTTATTTGTTTTTCTTATACAGCCCCTGCAACCACAATGGCCAGCATCTTTAGTTTCCTTTATGGAGAGCACGCCATGTGGCAAAGCTATCTCAACGGCATGCTGGTGGCCTTCGGCCTGATCATGGCCATCGGCACCCAGAATGCCTTCGTCCTCGCCCAGAGCCTGCGCCGCGAGCATCACCTGCCGGTAGCGGCGCTGTGCATTGTCTGTGACGCTCTGCTGGTGGCTGCCGGGGTATTCGGCCTGGCCACGGTGCTGGCGCAAAACCCGACCTTGCTGGCCGTTGCGCGCTGGGGCGGCGCGTTGTTCCTGATCTGGTACGGCGCCAAAGCCCTGCGCAGTGCCTTTTCCAAACAAAGCCTGCAGCACCAGGAAGGCAAAGGCATGCGCTCGCGCCGTGCCGTACTGCTCAGTGCCCTGGCGGTAACGCTGCTGAACCCGCATGTTTACCTCGATACAGTGCTGCTGATCGGCTCGCTGGGCGCCCAGCAGACCGAGCCTGGCGCCTATGTGGCCGGGGCGGCCAGTGCCTCGCTGCTGTGGTTCTCGACCCTGGCGATTGGTGCGGCCTGGCTGGCACCGTGGCTGGCCCGGCCGGCGACCTGGCGCATGCTCGACCTGATGGTGGCGGTGATGATGTTCGCGGTGGCGGCGCAGTTGATCTTCAACTGACCTCTGGCCTGCATGGCCCGGCACACATCGGTTGGCCTGGAAACGACCACCACTGGTCGCTACCCGCCAACCGCGGCGGAACCTCTATTCCCTATGTTTGTTGCGTGGTTATGCGCCGGGGCTGGTGCTATGATCGACCTCTTGCGTCGCAAAGAGTACAAACTCGCCGACGCTCATAGGGCCGCCCGTGATCGGCCCTGCGCAAACCGCGAACTAGACCTGAATCAGGAGATCCACCATGGCTTTTGAATTGCCGCCGCTGCCGTACGCCCACGATGCCCTGCAGCCGCACATCTCCAAGGAAACCCTGGAGTATCACCACGACAAGCACCACAACACCTACGTCGTGAACCTGAACAACCTGGTCCCAGGCACCGAATTCGAAGGCAAGACCCTGGAAGAGATCGTCAAGACCTCTTCGGGTGGCATCTTCAACAACGCCGCTCAGGTCTGGAACCACTCCTTCTACTGGAACTGCCTGGCGCCTAACGCCGGTGGTCAACCGACCGGTGCCCTGGCTGACGCCATCAACGCCGCTTTCGGTTCCTTCGACAAGTTCAAGGAAGAGTTCACCAAGACTTCGGTTGGCACCTTCGGTTCCGGCTGGGGCTGGCTGGTGAAGAAAGCTGACGGTTCCCTGGCCCTGGCCAGCACCATCGGCGCCGGCTGCCCGCTGACCAGCGGCGACACCCCGCTGCTGACCTGCGACGTCTGGGAACACGCCTACTACATCGACTACCGCAACGTGCGTCCGAAGTACGTCGAGGCGTTCTGGAACCTGGTGAACTGGGCCTTCGTTGCCGAACAGTTCGAAGGTAATACCTTCAAGGCCTGAGTCCTTCAGCCCTGAACGTAAAGACCCGGCCATGTGCCGGGTTTTTTATGCCTGTGCCGGCCTCTTCGCGGGCATGCCCGCTCCCACAGATACGGCGCTGCGGGTGAATTTGATGCTATCCCTGTGGCAGCGGACGTGCCCGCGAAAAGGGCGGCACGGTTTTGCTTGCTCAGCCCGCATACCGCGCTAACATCAAACCTCTGGAAGATTGACACAGCGCACTCAAGTTGCGGGGTCAGGCAACCGATACACTGCTCATGATCGGCCGGTAGTGTATCGTCATCGTTGATGGCAAAATGATGCCATGCGCATGGATTAAGGAAACCCCATTGAAGCTGGAATTGCGGAACAGCTTGTCGGTCAAGTTGCTCAGGGTCGTGCTGCTGTCGGCGTTGGCGGTTGGCGTCGTACTCAGCTGTGCGCAAATTGTCTACGACACTTACAAGACCCGCCAGGCCGTGAACAACGATGCCCAGCGCATCCTTGATATGTTCCGCGACCCCTCCACCCAGGCGGTGTACAGCCTCGACCGCGAAATGGGCATGCAGGTGATGGAAGGCCTGTTCCAGGACGAATCGGTCCGCATGGCCTCCATCGGCCACCCCAACGAAACCATGCTGGCAGAAAAGTCCCGCCCGCTGCAGGACATGTCCATGCGCTGGCTGACCGACCCGATCCTCGGCCAGGAACGCACCTACACCACGCAACTGGTCGGCCGCGGCCCCTACAGCGAATACTACGGCGACCTGAGCATTACCCTGGACACCTCGTCCTACGGCGAAGACTTCCTGATCAACGCGGTGATCATCTTCATTTCCGGCGTACTGCGGGCCTTGGCCATGGGCCTGGTGCTGTACCTGGTCTACCACTGGCTGCTGACCAAACCGCTGTCCAAGATCATCGAGCACCTCACCCAGATCAACCCCGACCGCCCCAGCCAGCACCAGATACCGCTGCTCAAGGGCCACGAGAAGAACGAACTGGGCCTCTGGGTCAACACCGCCAACCAGCTGCTGGCATCGATCGAGCGCAACACCCACCTGCGCCATGAAGCCGAAAACAGCCTGCAGCGCATGGCCCAGTACGATTTCCTCACCGGCCTGCCCAACCGCCAGCAACTGCAGCAGCAGCTGGACAAGATTCTCGTCGATGGCGGCCGCCTGCAACACCGTGTGGCGGTGTTGTGCGTGGGCCTGGACGACTTCAAAGGCATCAACGAGCAGTTCAGCTACCAGGTCGGTGACCAGCTGCTGCTGGCCCTGGCCGACCGCCTGCGGGCCCACAGCGGCCGCCTGGGCGCCTTGGCGCGGCTGGGCGGTGACCAGTTTGCCCTGGTGCAGGCCAATATCGAGCAGCCCTACGAGGCGGCCGAACTGGCGCAAAGCATTCTCGACGACCTGGAAGTGCCATTCGACCTCGACCACCACCAGCAAATCCGCCTGCGCGCCACCATCGGCATCACCCTGTTCCCCGAAGACGGCGACAGCACCGAAAAGCTGCTGCAGAAAGCCGAACAGACCATGACCCTGGCCAAGGCCCGTTCGCGCAACCGCTACCAGTTCTATATCGCCAGCGTCGACAGCGAGATGCGCCGCCGCCGCGAGCTGGAAAAGGACCTGCGCGAAGCCCTGCCGCGCAACCAGTTGTACCTGGTGTACCAACCACAGATCAGCTACCGCGACCACCGCGTGGTCGGCGTCGAGGCGCTGCTGCGCTGGCAGCACCCCGAACTGGGCATGGTGCCGCCGGACCAGTTCATTCCGCTGGCCGAACAGAACGGCAGCATCATCAGCATCGGCGAATGGGTACTGGACCAGGCCTGCCGGCAACTGCGCGAATGGCACGACCAGGGCTTCAGCGAGCTGCGCATGGCGGTCAACCTGTCCACCGTGCAGCTGCACCACAGTGAACTGCCGCGGGTGGTCAACAACCTGCTGCAGGCCTACCGCCTGCCGCCACGCAGCCTGGAGCTGGAAGTGACCGAGACCGGCCTGATGGAAGACATCAGCACGGCCGCCCAGCACCTGCTGAGCCTGCGCCGCTCCGGGGCGCTGATTGCCATCGACGACTTCGGCACCGGCTATTCATCGCTCAGCTACCTGAAGTCGCTGCCGCTGGACAAGATCAAGATCGACAAGAGCTTTGTCCAGGACCTGCTCGACGACGATGACGACGCCACCATCGTTCGCGCCATCATCCAGCTGGGCAAGAGCCTGGGCATGCAGGTGATCGCCGAAGGCGTGGAAACTGCCGAACAGGAAACCTACATCATTGCCCAGGGCTGCCACGAGGGCCAGGGCTACCACTACAGCAAGCCGCTGTCAGCCCGTGAGCTGACCAATTTCCTCAAGCAGGCTCAGCGTAACCAGGTTTCGATGTTCTGAGCCGGCCTGCCTGGTTACAGGCTGTGACCTGCATTTACATGAATTGCGCGCCCGCCCCTTTACAGCAAATGCAAATCTTTCGCATGATGTTGCGGTTTCGCGTGCCCCGGCGCACGGTCCACCCTTGGTCCAACCACACGACGCAGGAAAACCAACAATGATTCGAATGCCTCTGGCCTCCGCCAGTCTGCTGGCCATTGCCATCGCTCTCGCCGGTTGCGGTGAAAAGGACGACAAAGCCGCCGCGCCGCAAGCCCAGGCACCTGCTGCCGCCAGCACCACCGCTGCTGCGCCAGGGGCTGTCGACGAAGCCGCCGGCAAAGCCGTGGTCAAGCACTACGCCGAAATGGTCTACGCCGTGTACGGCGACTCGCTGAGCACCGCCAAGGCCCTGCAAACCGCAATCGACGCGTTCCTGGCCAAGCCCAACGACGAAACCCTGAAGGCCGCCAAGGAAGCCTGGGTCGCCTCGCGCGTACCGTACCTGCAGACCGAGGCCTTCCGCTTCGGCAACACCATCATCGACGACTGGGAAGGCCAGGTGAACGCCTGGCCGCTGGACGAAGGCCTGATCGACTACGTCGACAAGAGCTACGAGCACGCCTTGGGCAACCCGGCCGCCGGCGCCAACATCATCGCCAACACCGAGATCCAGGTGGGCGAAGAGAAGGTCGACGTCAAGGACATCACCCCCGAGAAACTGGCCAGCCTGAACGAACTGGGCGGTTCTGAAGCCAACGTCGCCACCGGCTACCACGCCATCGAGTTTCTGCTCTGGGGCCAGGACCTGAACGGCACCGGCCCGGGCGCTGGTAACCGCCCTGCGTCGGACTACCTGGAAGGCCAGGGCGCCACGGGCGGCCACAACGATCGCCGCCGTGCCTACCTGAAAGCGGTCACCGACCTGCTGGTCAAGGACCTCGAAGAGATGGTCGGCAACTGGGCGCCGAACGTCGCCGACAACTACCGTGCCACGCTGGAAGCGGAGCCTGTCAACGACGGCCTGCGCAAGATGCTGTTCGGCATGGGCAGCCTGTCGCTGGGCGAACTGGCTGGCGAGCGCATGAAGGTTTCGCTGGAAGCCAACTCGCCGGAAGACGAGCAGGACTGCTTCAGCGACAACACCCACTACTCGCACTTCTACGACGCCAAAGGCATCCGCAACGTCTACCTGGGCGAGTACACCCGCCCGGACGGCACCAAGGTGACCGGCCCGAGCCTGTCGTCGCTGGTAGCCAAGGCTGACCCTGCCACCGACGCCACCCTCAAGGCCGACCTGGAAGCCACCGAAGCCAAGATCCAGGTGATCGTCGACCACGCCCTCAAAGGCGAGCACTACGACCAGCTGATCGCCGCCGACAACGCCGCCGGCAACCAGGTCGTGCGTGACGCCATCGCCGCCCTGGTCAAGCAGACCGGTGCAATCGAGCAGGCTGCAGGCAAGCTGGGTATTGCCAACCTGAACCCGGATACCGCAGATCACGAATTCTGATCCTGCTGTAGCGGTTCTCAAAAAGGCGGCCTTCGGGTCGCCTTTTTCGTTCTGCCAACACGCTGTCTGTTTGTGGGAGCGGCCTTGTGTCGCGAAAGGGCCGCAGAGCGGCCCCAGCGTTGTTTGCATCAATGCTCAGATCGTGGGGCCGCTTTGCGGCCCTTTCGCGACACAAGGCCGCTCCCACAAACAGGCCGCGTCAGCGCTGTCGGCATGGCTAGCTGACATTGATTTCATCCAGCAATTGCAAATTGCTCTTATTCAAACACCCCCACTTTGCTAAGCTTGCACGCCGGTTTTTCGCTCACGCCCAGGATCCTTGATGTCCTCGTCGCTGTTCCGACTATCTCCCCTGCTGCTGACCTTTGCCCTCACCGCCTGTGACGACGCCCCGCGTTTCACCCAGGCCGAGCCCGGCGAAGCGTTGTCGGGTGGCAAGGCGACCGTGCAGCGCAGCGACCGCAATGCCTATTCCCTGCCCTCGGCCAACCTGTCGCCCGAGCGGCGCCTGGACTTCGCCGTGGGCAACAGCTTCTTCCGCAACCCCTGGGTGATCGCCCCGTCCACCACCACCGCACGTGATGGCCTGGGCCCGCTGTTCAACACCAACGCCTGCCAGAACTGCCATGTGCGCGATGGCCGTGGCCACCCGCCAGAGCCGGACGACAGCAACGCGGTGGGCATGCTGGTACGCCTGTCGATCCCCGACCAGCCCTACCTGGCCAAGGTAATCGAGCGCCTCGGCGTGGTGCCGGAGCCGGTATACGGCACCCAGTTGCAGGACATGGCCATCCCTGGCGTGACGCCGGAGGGCAAGGTGCGGGTGAGCTACACCCAGGAAACCATGACGTTCAAGGACGGCCACCAAATCGAGCTGCGCAAGCCAGCCCTGCAGATTACCCAGCTCGGCTATGGCGTGATGCACCCCGACACCCGTTTTTCGGCGCGGGTGGCACCGCCGATGATCGGCCTGGGCCTGCTCGAAGCCATCCCCGAAGCCGACCTGCTGGCCAATGAAGACCCGGACGACCACAACCGCGACGGCATCCGCGGGCGGGCCAACCGGGTGTGGGACGACGCCCAGGGCAAGACCGTAGTCGGCCGCTTCGGCTGGAAGGCCGGGCAGCCCAACGTCAACCAGCAGAATGTGCACGCCTTTGCCGGCGACATGGGCCTGACCAGTACCCTGCAACCCAACGACGATTGCACCCCGGCCCAGGCCGACTGCCTGGCCGCGCCCAACGGCGACGGCGCCGATGGCGAGAAGGAAGTCAGCGACAATATCCTGCGCCTGGTCACCTTCTACACCCGCAACCTGGCCGTACCGGCCCGCCGCGATGTGGGCGCGCCGCAGGTGTTGGCGGGCAAGAACCTGTTCTACCAGGCCGGCTGCCAGGGCTGCCACACCCCGCAGTTCACCACCGCCGCCGATGCCGCCGAGCCGGAGCTGGCCAACCAGGTCATCCGCCCCTACAGCGACCTGCTGCTGCATGACATGGGCCCGGGCCTGGCCGACGAGCGCACCGAATTCGCCGCCAACGGCCAGGACTGGCGTACCCCGCCACTGTGGGGCGTGGGCCTGAACGAAACGGTCAGCGGTCACAGCCAGTTCCTGCACGACGGCCGCGCCCGCAACCTGCTTGAAGCCGTGCTCTGGCATGGTGGCGAAGCCGAGGCGGCACGCAACTTCGTACTCACTTTCAATGCCGAGCAGCGCACCGCGTTGCTGGCGTTCCTGAACTCACTTTAAACGCGCAAAGGAGCCGGGCATGTTCCGACCCAAACTGTTGTTCACCAGCCTCGCCGCACTCGCCCTCGGTGCCTGCTCGCCGCAGGACCCGCAAGCAGTGACCTCCGCTGCCATCGCCAAGCAGGTCATCCTGCCCACCTACAGCCGCTGGGTCGAAGCCGACCGCACACTGGCCGCCAGCGCCCTGGCCTACTGCGAAGGCAAGCAAGACCTGGACAAGGCCCGCGCCGACTTCCTCAACGCGCAAAAGGCCTGGGCCGAGCTGCAACCGCTGCTGGTCGGCCCGCTGGCCGAAGGCAACCGCGCCTGGCAGGTACAGTTCTGGCCCGACAAGAAAAACCTGGTCGGCCGCCAGGTCGAACAGCTGGTCAACGGCGACAAGCCGGTCGATGCCGCAACCCTGGGCAAGGCCAGCGTGGTGGTACGTGGCCTGTCGGCCTACGAGTACATCCTGTTCGACAGCAAGCCGGACATCGCCACTGCCGAGCAGAAGGCACGCTATTGCCCGCTGCTGGTGGCCATCGGTGAACACCAGAAGGCCCTGGCCGAAGAAATCCTCAAGGGCTGGAACAGCACCGACGGCATGCTTTCGCAGATGACCAAGTTCCCCAACCAGCGCTACGCCGATTCCCACGAGGCCATCGCCGACCTGCTGCGCGCCCAGGTGACAGCACTGGACACCCTGAAGAAGAAGCTCGGTGCGCCGATGGGCCGCCAGAGCAAGGGTATCCCACAGCCGCTGCAGGCCGAAGCCTGGCGCAGCCACAACTCGCTGAACAGCCTGCAGGCCAGCCTCAAGGCCGCCGAAGCGGTCTGGGTCGGGGTCGACAACCAGGGCCTGCGCGGCCTCCTGCCCAGCGATCAGAAAGCGCTGGCGGACAAGATCGACGCCGCCTACGCTACCTCGCTCAAACTGCTGGCCGGCAACCAGAAGACCCTGGGCGAGCTGCTGGCCGACGACGCTGGCCAGCAAACCCTCAACCAGATCTACGACAGCCTCAACGTCGTCCACCGCCTGCATGAAGGCGAGCTGGCCAAGGCGTTGAACATCCAGCTGGGCTTCAATGCCAACGACGGTGACTGATCATGCTGCGACGCCAGGCACTCAAACTCGGTAGCGTATTGCTCAGCGCCCTCACCCTGGGCGGCTGGAGCCTGTTGCGCAACAAAGGCAGCGAACCCTTGCTGCTCTCGGCGCGTGACGACGGCGACGGCAAGCACTATGCCGTCGGTTTCCGCCTGGACGGCACCCAGGTGTTCAGCACCCAGGTCGCCCAGCGTTGCCATGCCATCATCCACCACCCCGAGCAGCCGATCGCCCTGTTCGTCGCCCGTCGCCCAGGTACCGAAAGCTACCTGGTCGACTTGCGCGACGGGCGCCTGCTGCAAACGGTAGCCTCGCAGCCGAACCGGCACTTCTACGGCCACGCCGTGGTGCACAAAGGCGGCGAATGGCTGTATGCCACCGAGAACGACACCACCGACCCGGGCCGGGGCGTGCTTGGCGTGTACCGCTTCGAGGGTGAGCGCCTGGTGCACACCGGCGAAATCCCGACCCACGGCATCGGCCCGCACGAAGTGGCCTGGCTACCGGACGGCGAGACGCTGATCGTGGCCAACGGCGGCATTCGCACCGAAGCCGAAAGCCGGGTGGAGATGAACCTCGACGCCATGCAGCCCAGCCTGGTGCTGATGCAACGCGACGGCACCCTGCTGAGCAAGGAAACCCTGGCCCAGCAGATGAACAGCGTGCGCCACCTGGCGGTGGGCAGCGATGGCACCATCGCCGCCTGCCAGCAGTTCATGGGCGATGCCGATGAAACGGCCGAACTGCTGGCGATCAAGCGCCCGGGCGAGCCGTTCAAGGCCTTCCCGGTACCAGAGCGGCAGTTGCAGGCCATGGCCCAGTACACCGCCAGCGTCGCCATCCACAGCGAACTGCGGCTGGTGGCACTGACCGCGCCACGGGCCAACCGCCTGTTTGTCTGGGACCTGGACAGCGGCGCGGTGCGGCTGGATGCGCCGATGCCTGATTGCGCGGGGGTTGGCGCGGTGAAAGACGGCTTTGTCGTCACCTCCGGGCAGGGCCGTTGCCGGTTCTACGATTGCCGCAAGGCCAAACTGGTCGGGCAACCGATGAACCTGCCGTCCGGCTTCTGGGACAACCACCTGCATCTCGTCTGATTGATCCACTGCCTTCACCGGCCCTATCGCCGGCAAGCCAGCTCCCACAGGTAAACCGCAGGTCCTGAAGCCTGTGGTAGACCTGTGGGAGCTGGCTTGCCGGCGATAGGGCCGGTGTAGACAATTCACTCCCCTTCAATCAAAAAACAGTCAATACTTCCCCCATCCACACGTGGGCAGGATCGCCCGTTGTCGTGTCCAGGCTAATAACAACCGTATCCAAGGAACCGGACCTATGCTGCGCCGCCGCATGCTGATCATGTTGGCCGTGGTTCTGCTGATCGTGCTGGCCCTGGGGGGCTACAAGGCTTTCTCGATCTACCAGCAGATCCAGATGTTCACTGCCCCCAAGCCGCCCATCACTGTAGCGGCAGCCTTGGCCGAACAGCGCCAGTGGCAGGAGCGCCTGCCCGCCGTCGGCAGCCTCAAGGCATTGCAGGGCGTGGAACTGAGCCTTGAGGTGGAAGGTATCGTCAAAGCCCTGCACTTCGACTCGGGCCAGCAGGTCAAGGCCGGGCAACTGCTGCTGCAACTCAACGACGACCAGGAAACTGCCCTGCTCGGCACCGCCCAGGCAGACCTGGGCCTGGCCAAGGTCGATTTTGGCCGTGGCAGCCAACTGGTCGGCGACTCGGCCATCTCCCGAGGCGAGTTCGATCGCCTTAGCTCCCAGTACCGCCGAAACCAGGCGGTGGTCGAGCAGCTCAAGGCGCAGAAGATCAAGAAGAGCATCAACGCCCCGTTCAGCGGCACCATCGGCATCCGCCAGGTAGACATCGGCCAGTACCTGGCCGCCGGCACGATGATCGCCACCCTGCAGGACACGTCCAGCCTGTACGTAGACTTCAACGTACCGGAGCAGGCCCTGCCGAAGTTGAGCCTGGGCCAGCAGGTGCTGTTGCAGGTGGCCGCCTACCCGGGCCAGACCTTCCCCGCCAGCCTCAGCGCCATCAACCCCAAGGTTGAGGAAACCACGCGCAACCTGCTGGTGCGTGCCACCCTGGCCAACCCCGACGGCAAGCTGCTGCCAGGCATGTTTGCCAGCCTGCTGATCCTGTTGCCCAACCCTCAACCGCAAGTGGTGGTGCCGGAAAGCGCCATTACCTACACCCTGTATGGCAACTCGGTGTACATCGCCGCGCCGAAGAAGGACAAGGACGGCAAGCCGGAAACCGACGACAACGGCCAACCCCAGCTGGTCGCCGAACAACGCACCGTGCAAACCGGCGAGCGCCGCGACGGCGTGGTGGTGGTCAGCAAGGGCCTGCAAGCCGGCGAACAGGTGGTCACCGCCGGGCAACTGAAACTCACCCCCGGCGCCGCGATCCGCATCGGCCAGGACAACGCCCTCAAGCCCGAACAGGGCGCGGCGGGCAAGGACTGACAGGAGGCTGGCATGGCGTTTACCGACCCGTTCATCCGTCGCCCGGTGCTGGCCAGCGTGGTCAGCCTGCTGATCCTGCTGCTGGGCTTCCAGGCCTGGAACAAGCTGCAGATCCGCCAGTACCCACAAATGGAGAACGCCCTGATCACGGTAACCACCGCTTACCCCGGGGCCAACGCCGAGACCATCCAGGGCTACATTACCCAGCCGCTGCAGCAAAGCCTGGCCAGCGCCGAAGGCATCGACTACATGACCTCGGTGAGCCGGCAGAACTTCTCGATCATCTCCATCTACGCGCGCATCGGTGCCGACAGCGACAGGCTGTTTACCGAGCTGCTGGCCAAGGCCAACGAAGTGCGCAACAAACTCCCTCAGGACTCCGAAGACCCGGTGCTGAGCAAGGAGGCCGCCGATGCCTCGGCGCTGATGTACGTCAGCTTCTACAGCAAGGAAATGAGCAACCCGCAGATTACCGACTACCTGTCACGGGTCATCCAGCCCAAGCTGGCCACGCTGCCTGGCATGGCCGAGGCGGAGAT
The DNA here is from genome assembly GCF_000708715.2 of Pseudomonas putida W15Oct28. Lineage (GTDB taxonomy): Bacteria > Pseudomonadota > Gammaproteobacteria > Pseudomonadales > Pseudomonadaceae > Aquipseudomonas > Aquipseudomonas putida_R. The sequence goes on from NZ_JENB01000049.1 coordinate 25,414, forward strand.
TCTCGGCAACCAGGTGTTTGCCATGCGTATCTGGATCGACCCGGTGAAGCTGGCCGGCTTCGGCCTGTCGGCCACCGACGTGACCAATGCCGTACGCCGCTACAACTTCCTCTCTGCTGCCGGTGAGGTAAAAGGCGAATACGTGGTCACCAGTATCAACGCCAGTACCGAGCTGAAGTCGGCCGAAGCGTTCGCCGCCTTGCCGGTCAAGACCAGCGGTGACAGCCGCGTGCTGCTGGGCGATGTGGCGCGGGTGGAGATGGGCGCAGAAAACTACGACACGGTCAGTTCGTTCGACGGCACGCCGTCGGTGTATATCGGTATAAAGGCCACCCCGGCCTCCAACCCGCTGGAAGTGATCAAGGAAGTGCGGCGCATCATGCCCGAGCTGGAAAGCCAGCTGCCCTCGGCGCTGAAGGTGTCGATCGCCTACGACGCCACGCTGTTCATCCAGGCCTCCATCGACGAAGTGATCAAGACCCTCGGTGAAGCGGTGCTGATCGTCATCGTTGTGGTGTTCCTGTTCCTTGGCGCCCTGCGCTCGGTGCTGATCCCGGTGGTGACCATTCCGCTGTCGATGATCGGCGTGCTGTTTTTCATGCAGATGATGGGCTACTCGCTCAACCTGCTGACCCTGCTGGCCATGGTGTTGGCCATCGGCCTGGTGGTGGACGATGCCATTGTCGTGGTGGAAAACATCCACCGGCACATGGAAGAAGGCAAGTCGCCGTTCGACGCGGCCCTTGAGGGCGCCCGTGAAATTGCCATGCCGGTGGTGTCGATGACCATCACCCTGGCCGCCGTGTATGCACCCATCGGCTTCCTCACCGGGCTCACAGGGGCCTTGTTCAAGGAGTTCGCCCTGACCCTGGCCGGGGCAGTGGTCATCTCCGGCATTGTCGCCCTCACCCTTTCACCGATGATGTGCGCCCTGCTGCTGCGCCAGGAGCAGAACCCCAGCGGCCTGGCCCATCGCCTGGACCAGCTGTTCGAACGCCTGAAGGTGCGCTACCAGCGTCTGCTGCACGCCACCCTGAATAGCCGGCCGGTGGTGCTGGTGTTTGCCGTGATCATCCTGTGTCTGATTCCGGTACTGCTCACGTTCACCCAGAACGAACTGGCGCCCAACGAGGACCAAGGGGTGATCTTCATGATGAGCAGTTCGCCGCAGCCGGCCAACCTCGACTACCTCAACGCCTACACCGACCAGTTCACGCCGCTGTTCAAGGCCTTCCCCGAATACTACTCATCCTTCCAGATCAACGGTTTCAATGGCGTGCAGACGGGTATCGGCGGCTTCCTGCTCAAACCGTGGAACGAGCGCGAGCGCACACAGATGGAGCTGTTGCCACTGGTGCAGGCCAAGCTGGAGGAAATCAGCGGCCTGCAGATCTTCGGCTTCAACCTGCCCTCACTGCCCGGCACCGGTGAGGGCCTGCCGTTCCAGTTCGTGATCAATACCGCAGGTGACTACCCGGCACTGCTGGAAGTAGCCCAGCGCATAAAGACGCGCGCCCAGGCGTCGGGCAAGTTCGCCTTCCTCGACATCGACCTGGCCTTCGACAAGCCCGAAGTGGTGGTCGATATCGACCGGGCCAAGGCGGCGCAGATGGGCGTGTCGATGGACACTTTGGGCGGCACGCTGGCAACCTTGCTGGGCGAGGCGGAAATCAACCGGTTCACGCTGGATGGACGCAGCTACAAGGTGATTGCCCAGGTCGAGCGGCCGTACCGCGACAACCCCGGCTGGCTGAACAACTACTACGTGAAGAACGACCAGGGCCAACTGCTGCCGCTGTCGACCCTGATCACCCTCACCGACCGCGCCCGCCCGCGCCAGCTCAACCAGTTCCAGCAGTTGAATTCGGCGATCATCCAGGGCGTGCCCATGGTCAGCCTGGGCGAAGCGCTGAAGACTGTGCAGGACATCGCCCGCGAAGAGGCCCCGGAAGGGTTTGCCTTCGACTACGCCGGCGTGGCCCGCCAGTACGTTCAGGAAGGCAGCGCGCTGTGGGTCACCTTCGGCCTGGCACTGGCGATCATCTTCCTGGTGCTGGCAGCGCAGTTCGAAAGCTTCCGCGACCCGCTGGTGATCCTGGTGACGGTGCCTTTGTCGATCTGCGGGGCGCTGCTACCGCTGTTCCTGGGCATATCGAGCATGAACATCTACACACAGGTCGGGCTGGTGACCTTGATCGGGCTGATCAGCAAGCACGGTATCCTCATCGTCGAGTTCGCCAACCAGCTGCGTGAGGAACGCGGCCTGAGCGTGCGCGAGGCGATCGAGGAAGCGGCGGCCATTCGCCTGCGGCCGGTGCTGATGACAACGGCGGCGATGGTGTTCGGCATGGTGCCGCTGATTCTGGCGACCGGCGCCGGGGCGGTCAGCCGTTTTGACATCGGTACGGTGATTGCCACCGGGATGTCGATTGGCACGCTGTTCACCCTGTTTGTGCTGCCTTGTATCTACACCTTGTTGGCGCACAAGACCAAAGCCAAGGAACCTGCCATAGCCTGATCCGGCCTCTTCGCGGGTTTGCCCGCACCCACAGGTAGGGCACCGCCTCTGAAACGGGTGCAATGCCTGTGGGAGCGGGCAAGCCCGCGAAGAGGCCGGTGAGGCAGACACAAAAATGCCAGAGGCCCCGCGATTGCGGGGCCTCTGGCATTTCTAGCTCACACCGGGTTCAACCAAATGGCCGCAACCCTTGACGCAGGCCGAACAGGAACAGCAAAAGGTCCTGGTCCGGCGCGACCTGTGCCTGCTGCTGGGGTTTCGCTTCCCGCGGCAACGCGCACTGGTCGGCCATCTCAGCCTTGCTGAACACAGTCGGCCTCGGCTCTTCCCAGGCAGCCACCGCCACGGTGGTCACGGCCAGGCCAGCTACCAGGAACAAAGCTCGAGCTATTTCTAGTTTCATTACCCTAACCCTTTGACAGCGCTGCCAAACGCCATCTTGTAAAAGTAGAGCAGCGTCTGCCATTCCGCGTCATTGATCGACGAATGGCGGCGCAGCTGACGCAGGTCGTTACCTGCTGCACGCTGGCAACTGATGCGCCGCCGGCACTTTTCCAGGTCCAGCAGCGCCACTTCGACGCGCGCTTGCTCGCCTTCGCCAATCACCTTGATGAATACGTGCTTGCCATACAGGCAGCCGTGCTGCCAGTGCCCCAGGTGCATGCGCGCAAGGTTGTCCGCCAGGTCCTTGAGCATGCGCTCATGCACTACCTGCGGGTAACGCTCACGGGCACCTTCGGCATGCCAGTTGTCGAGTTCGATGAAGCCGTCCAGTGCTTCGCTCACCAGCAGCGCTCGCCATTGGTGGTCGGCATCGCGTTCGGCACCACAGAAGACGATGCGTGGGACACGCACCCCCAGTTGCTCGAAGCTGTTCAGCGCATCGAGTTCACGCAACACGGTCGGCCGGCCGAAAGGGTGCAGCAGGCTGCGGTAGATATGCCCGACCTGACGCTTGGCATACAGCAGCTTGCCATTGGCATCGTTGAGACGTTGCACACCACTCTCGCCACCGCGGCGCTGGTTAGGTTCCTCGACCCACTCGCCCTGCTGGCGCCAGTAAAAATCGAAGCGCGACTCCCCTTTCTGGGCTACAGCCATCAAACACTACCCCTTACGCAATACGTAAACCCGCCACATGGCATAGAACGGCAGGAAGTCGAGGCGTTCCTGGATTCTGAAGCCTGCAGCCCTGAATTCTTCTTCGACCGTTTCGGCCGGTAACACAAAACGGTTCTGGTAATTGTCCTGCTCGGCTTTGGCACTGCGGCGGTGTTCCAGTTTTTTCCGGCGCCAGGCCTTGAAATTGCCATCCACCCACAGTGAAAGAATCACACTATCACGGCTAACTCGCTGAAATTCCGAAAGAATTGTCTTTCTGTGGCTCGATTCGCCAATGTGGTGGAACAGGCGCATACAGAAAATGCTGTCCACCGAGTTGTCCGGCAGATCAATGGCAAACGCAGAAGTCTGCAAAGGGCGTACCCGCGCCACCACTTCTGGCGGTTGCGCGGCGCAAGCTGTCTCGATCATCGCTTCGGAGTTATCGGCACCGATGATTACCCGGTTGTGCTTTTCTGCCAGCAGCGGCCAGAAGCGGCCCGCACCGCACGGCAGGTCCAGTACCAGGCCAGGCTCGCCGGCCAATGCCAAGGCGCGACGCGCCAGTTGCTCATCTCGCTTGTGGGACAGGCGTCGCGCCAGGCCGTCCTGGTGCTTGAGAAAGTACTCACGCGCATGGTCTTTGTCGTACTTCTCGGAAAATTCAAGCTTGATGGGGCTACGCATTGGGCATCTCCTGACTCCAGTGCCGCTCACCTTAGGTAAGCAAGCGTTGGAATCAGGTCATGCCAATGTGAAAAAAATGTTGCGCGCCAATTGACCTGTTACAAACCATTACTCGGTCATCGCGTCCAGGTCGCCTTTGCCCGAGGTATTGCTCAGGTCTACCCGGAAGCGGCAACCATGCGGCAAGGTGGATGTCAGGGTAACGCGCCAGCCCTGGTCATCACAGATCCGCTGCACCAGCGAAAGCCCCAGCCCCAGGCCCTCGCCGCGCCGCTCGTCGCCGCGTACGAACGGCTTGAACATCGCTTCGCGCTGCTCTTCAGGGATGCCCACGCCGCTGTCCTCCACACTGAAGCCATTGGCTTCCAGGCTCAGGCGGATGTAACCGCCGTCGGTGTAGTGCGCAGCATTGCGCAGCAGGTTGCCCATCACAGACTGCAGGAACGTGGCGTTGTACAGCACCGGGCTCGCACTGATGCGGCCATCGAAGTACAGGGTCAGGCCCTTTTGCTCGATGGTGTCGCGCCACACGCCGATCAGCTCATCAGCCACTTCGCGAAGGGTCGCCTGCGAAGCCACCGCGCCCTCGTCACGCTGCGCCCGCGCCAGCATCAGGAAGGTCTTGACCAGCTCGCGCATCTCTTCCGTGGCCCGCGCCACGCGCTCCACCTGGCTGCGCGCACGGGTGTCGAGGTTGGGGTTTTCCATCAGCAGTTCGCAGGAGGTTGCCAGCACCATCAACGGCGTACGCAACTCATGGCTGACGTCACTGGTGAACAGCCGTTCGCGGGTCAGCGCGTCGCGCAGCCGGCCCAGGGTGTCATCGAAGGCCACGGCCAGCTGGCCGACTTCGTCTGCGGCATAGTCCGGTGCCAGCGGCGGGGCCAGGCCCAGCAGTTGGTCGCGGTGGCGCACCTGGCGGGCCAGGCGGATCACCGGCGCCATCACCCGGCGCGCCACCAGCCAGCCGAGGATGACGGCCAGCACCAGGCTGAGCACGAAGCCCACCACCACCACCGCGAACAACACGCGCTCGCGTTCTTCGAAGTCGCTCTGGTCCTGCAGCAGCACATAACGGCGGCCATCGACGATCTCGACCATGGCGTGGTACGACAGCTGGTCGCGAAACACCTCGTGGAAGCCCCGGTCGAGGTGGCGCAGGTCCTTGGGCAGCTCGAAGTCGTCACGCCCGCCGCTGAAATAGAACAGCTGATCGGGGCGGGGCCGGTGGCTCCAGTCACCGACGCTGTCCATGCGCAGCAGGCGCTGCAGGTCACCGCCCAATACCGAGGAAATCAACCGCTCTTCGACCAGGTGCACAGTGGCAACGATGCCGAAGGCGAAAGCCCCGGCCACCAGCGCGCTCATCAAGGCAAAGGCGATGATGATGCGCTGGGCAAGGCTTTGCTTAAACTCCATCGCGGCCCTCGGCGAGGCGATAGCCGACGCCATGGACGGTGTGCAGCAACGGTTTTTCAAACGGTTTGTCGATCACTTGGCGCAGCTGGTGCACATGGCTGCGCAGGCTGTCGCTGTCGGGGCAATCGTCGCCCCACAAGGCCTCTTCCAGCACCTCGCGGCGCAGTACGTGCGGGCTTTTCTGCATCAGCACTGCCAGCAGCTTGAGGCCGACCGGGTTGAGCTTGAGCAGGCGGCCCTGGCGGGTAACCTCCAGGGTGTCGAGGTCGTAGCTGAGGTCGGCCACCTGCAGCGTACGGCGCCCGCCGCCCTGGGCGCGGCGCAGCACCGCTTCGATGCGCGCCGCCAGCTCCGACAGGGCGAACGGCTTGAGCAGGTAGTCGTCGGCCCCGGAGCGAAAGCCTTGCAGGCGGTCGTCCAGCTGGTCGCGGGCGGTGAGCATGATCACCGGTGTGTCGCGGCGGGCGTCTTCACGCAGGCGCTTGCACAGGGTGTAGCCATCGATGCCGGGCAGCATGATGTCCAGCACGATCAGGTCGTAGTGTTCGGTGGCAGCCAGGTGCAGGCCGGACAAGCCATCCTGGGCGCAGTCGACGGTGTAGCCCTTCATGCCCAGGTAATCGGCCAGGTTGGCCAGGATATCGCGGTTGTCTTCAACCAAAAGAATGCGCATCGGTTTCTCCTGTGCGGCGCTTCTCGCTGTGGTGCGCGGCAGGCGCAGCTTAAGGCCTATGCCTGCACGGTGCCAGCCCCCGGAAAAATTCACCGCACTTGACGGTTTTTTCACTGATCCTTCACGGACACAGGATAGCGGGCAGCCGACAATGCCCGATCTTTTTCGTGCCTTGGAGCCGTCATGCAGCAACGAACCCGCCCTCGCCCGATCAACTACTGGCTGTACCTGGGAATACCCTTGGCGACGGCGCTGGCCTTGATCCTGCTGGAGCTGACGTCGGTCGACATGGATGTAGCCAACCTGTTCTTCGACCCCGCTGCCGGGCAGTTCATTGGACGCCACAGCTACCTGCTGGAAAACATCCTGCACGACCGGGTCAAGCAGGTGGTGATCTTGCTGGGTGTGTTGTCGCTGCTGACGTTTGCCGCCAGTTTCTTCTGGAAGCGCCTGTTCGGCTGGCGCCGCGAGCTGGGCTGCCTGGTGCTGGCACTGGGGCTGTCCACGGCGTTTGTCACGCCGCTGAAAAAGGTCACCCAGGTGCAGTGCCCGTGGAGCCTGACCCAGTTTGGCGGCACGGAAACCTACAGCAAGCTGCTGGAGCCACGGCCAGCTACCGACAAAGCCGGGCTGTGCTGGCCGGGCGGGCACGCAGCGACCGGGTTCTGCCTGTTCGGCCTGTTCTTCATGCTGCGTGATCGCAAGCCACGGTTGGCGCGGGTGGCGCTGGTGGTAGCGTTTGTTGCAGGGTCGGTGCTGTCGGTGGGCAGGATGATGCAGGGGGCGCACTTCCTGTCGCACAACGTGTGGACGGCGGTGTTCTGCTGGTTGATCGGGCTGGGGTCGTATTACCTGGTTCTGTATCGCCGAGGACAGGCTGAGGTGCCGGTCGCCGAACGCAGCGTCGCCTGAAAGAGGGGCCGCTTTGCGGCCATTTCGCGACACAAGGCCGCTCCTACAGGGGGCGCGCCAGTTGCTGGTTACGCGAACTCCTGTAGGAGCGGCCTTGTGTCGCGATGGGCTGCACAGCAGCCCCACTGGCCCTCACAGGAAAACAAAAAAACCCCGGTTCTCGCGAACCGGGGCTTTTTGATGGTGCAGGGGGTAAGGCTGGCTTACATCATGCCGCCCATGCCACCCATGCCGCCCATGTCTGGCATGCCGCCGCCAGCTGGTGCATCGCTCGGGGCGTCAGCAATCATGGCTTCGGTGGTGATCATCAGACCGCCAATCGAAGCTGCAGCTTGCAGGGCCGAACGGGTGACCTTGGCTGGGTCCAGGATGCCCATCTCGATCATGTCGCCGTATTCGCCGGTAGCAGCGTTGTAACCGAAGTTACCCGAACCTTGTTTGACCTTGTCAGCGACAACGCTTGGCTCGTCGCCGGCGTTGGCAGTGATCTGGCGCAGCGGTGCTTCAACAGCGCGACGCAGCAGGGCGATACCGACGTTCTGGTCTTCGTTGTCGCCTTTCAGGTCAACGATCGCGTTCAGGGCGCGAACCAGGGCAACACCACCGCCAGGCACCACGCCTTCTTCAACGGCTGCACGGGTAGCGTGCAGGGCGTCTTCAACGCGGGCTTTCTTCTCTTTCATTTCAACTTCGGTGCCAGCACCGACCTTGATCACGGCAACACCGCCAGCCAGTTTGGCCAGACGCTCTTGCAGCTTCTCACGGTCATAGTCCGAAGTGGTGTCTTCGATCTGGGCACGGATCTGCTTGACGCGTGCCTGGATGTCATCTTCAACACCAGCGCCGTCGATGATGGTGGTGTTTTCCTTGGACAGGATGACGCGCTTGGCGTTACCCAGGTGCTCCAGGGTAGCGGTTTCCAGGGACAGGCCGATTTCTTCGGAGATGACCTGGCCGCCGGTCAGGACAGCGATGTCCTGCAGCATGGCTTTGCGGCGGTCGCCGAAGCCTGGAGCCTTGACCGCTGCAACCTTGACGATGCCGCGCATGTTGTTGACTACCAGGGTAGCCAGCGCTTCACCTTCAACGTCTTCGGCAACGATCAGCAGTGGGCGGCCGGCCTTGGCAACGGCTTCCAGAACTGGCAGCAGCTCACGGATGTTGGAGATCTTCTTGTCGACCAGCAGCAGCAGCGGGCCTTCCAGCTCGGCAACCATGGTGTCCGGCTTGTTGACGAAGTACGGCGACAGGTAGCCACGGTCGAACTGCATGCCTTCTACAACGGACAGTTCGTTATCCAGGCCCGAGCCTTCTTCAACGGTGATCACGCCTTCTTTACCGACTTTTTCCATGGCTTCGGCAATGATGTTGCCGATGGAGTCGTCAGAGTTGGCGGAGATGGTGCCTACCTGGGCGATGGCCTTGGAGTCGGCGCATGGCTTGGACAGGTTCTTCAGCTCGGCAACAACGGCCGAGGTAGCCTTGTCGATGCCGCGCTTCAGGTCCATCGGGTTCATGCCGGCAGCGACGGCTTTCAGGCCTTCGTTGACGATGGCCTGAGCCAGAACGGTAGCGGTGGTGGTGCCGTCACCGGCAGCGTCGTTAGCCTTGGAAGCAACTTCCTTGACCAGCTGGGCGCCCATGTTTTCGAAGGCGTCTTTCAGCTCGATTTCTTTGGCGACGGAAACGCCGTCCTTGGTGATGGTTGGCGCGCCGAAGCTCTTGGCCAGTACCACGTTACGGCCTTTCGGGCCCAGGGTCGCTTTTACCGCGTCAGCCAGAACGTTGACACCAACCAGCATTTTCTTACGAGCGGAATCGCCGAACTTTACGTCTTTAGCAGCCATGATCGTTTAATCCTTGGAATTCTTTGGAGTAACGGGAAGTCGGGGAAATCAGCCTTCGATTACGGCGAGGATTTCGTTCTCGGCCATGACCAGCAGGTCTTCGCCATCGACTTTCACGGTGTTGCTGCCCGAGTAAGGGCCGAATACCACTTTGTCACCCACTTTCACGGCCAGCGCGCGAACTTCGCCGTTGTCCAGGATGCGACCGGTGCCGACGGCAACAACTTCGCCGCGGTTTGGTTTTTCAGCGGCCGAACCCGGCAGGACGATACCGCCAGCGGTTTTCGATTCTTCTTCGCTGCGGCGGATAACGACGCGGTCATGCAGAGGACGAAGCTTCATTGTCGATCTCTCCCAAATTGTGGTTTTCATCGGCCGGTATCGACACCGGCGGGTTGATGCTGTCCGGCGTTGCCGGGAGGTGGCCCGCAATGGGCGAACCACCTGTGTCATGTCTGGCGTTTCCACCAGAAACCTTGCGGTGACCACATACATGAGGCCGCCATATTCAATTACAAGGCTTGATATACAAAATTTTTGATCCGGCTGAAAAGATCGGGGCCGCTTGCGCGGCCCCGGAGGTTTTACTTGTCGCGGCGCTCATACTCGCCTTCGATCACGTTTGGACGGTGGCCACTGTCACGCGGCTGCGCCTGGAACGGGTCATCCTGAAACGCACGCTGGCGCATGGCCTGGGCCTCGGCACGCTCGCGCATCTTGCGCGCGGCCAGGCGACGGGTGAACGGCAGCAGGCACAGCAGGCCCAGCACGTCGCTGATAAAGCCTGGCAGCAGCAGCAGGCCGCCACCGACGGCCAGCATCATGCCCTGGAACATGTCCTCGGCAGGCAACTCGCCGCGCTGCAGGCTTTCACGGGCGCGCAGTGCGGTGGCCAGGCCGGCCACCCGCATCACCAGCACACCCAGGGCGGAGCCAGCGATGATCAGCAGCAGTGCCGGGAAGAAACCGATTGCCGCGCTGACCTTGACGAAGACGAAAAGCTCCAGCACAGGAAAAATCAGAAACAGCAGTAGAAAAGCACGCATCAAGGGTTCCTCGACGGAAGATAACCTTCCAATAAGACCTCAAATGGATGCCGACGCTCCGGATTTCAACCCTCGACTTGCGTCGCAACCGGCCATTGGTCGGCCCGAGCCAGCAAAACCAAGGCTTCCCGGACTTGTGTCGGCGTGTTGCAAGTAGCAGGAAAAGGCAACCAGTGCACGGCCTGACCGATGCGCAAATGCATGCCTTCGCTGTCCACCCCAGCCATCTGCGCCGGTGCATGCCGTGGCAGGTCGGTCAGTTCGACGTAGTGAGCAATGGCGTTGGCGTGATCGCTGTTCATGTGTTCGACCATGCTCGCCTCGGCCTTGCCGGCGAACGGGTTGGCCAAGGTCACCTGGTCGAGCCAGTGGATCGCACCAAAGCCACCAATGTAGCGGTGACGCACGGGCTGCAGCACCCAGAAGTCGAAGTCGTGGGCCTTGTGGTAGTTGGCGGCTTCCGGGAAATACCGGTAGTAGCGCTCGGCAGCCGCTTCGACAACAGCCTCGTCGACCAGCTTGTGCGCTTCGGCCATCACAGTCAGGCGCCCTACGGCCTGCACATCTTCGGCCTCACGCTCACCCACCAGCAGCGAGCACTTGGGGTCTTTTTGCAGGTTGTGGGTGTGCTGGGCGATGCGGCTGATGAGGATCAGCGGATTACCGTGAGCATCGAGGCAATACGGCACGACCGAGCCGAACGGGTAGCCGGGCATCGACTTGGAATGGGTCGAGAGCACGCCGCGGTATTCCTTGAGCAGCAGTTCCCGGGCTGGGCGGATGGCGTTGGTACTCACTGAGAGCGCTCCTGGCGGCAGACTGGATGGGAGACAAGATAAGCATTATCAGTTCCAGTGCCAATGGGGCTGCTTTGCAGCCCATCGCGCTACAGGCCCAACACAATCCCCTGTGGGAGCGGCCTTGCCGGGGCGCCGGACCGGTCGGAAAGGGCCGCAAAGCGGCCCCAACCATCTACCAGGTAACGCCGAACCCTGCGGTATAGCGCGTCTTGTCCAGGTCACTTTCACGCGTGCCGGTGATGATGTCCTTCTCCGCCTTGAGGTTGAGCGAGGCCCACTCGGTGACCTTGTAGCGCAGGCCAACCTCGGCATCCAGCGAGTAGTCGGCCACGCCCCCCAGCGGCTTGGCGAACTCGCCGTTGGTGAACAGCTGCACGTTCTTGCCGATCAGGTAGCGGGTGTAGTCCCACTTGACCGCTGCGGAATAGAAGTTGTCCTTGCCACCGTCCTGGTATTCGAAGTCGGTGCGGTTGATCAGCGAACCCAGCGAGAACGCCCCCAGTTCATCGTCCCAGAACTGGTAACCCGGGCCGGTACCAACGGTGCGCTGGCGGGCCAGGTCTTCGATGCGGTCACGCTTGTATTCCGCACGCCCCTGCCAGAACCACTTCTCGGTGATGAAGCGGTCCAGGGCGTACTCGGCGCTCCAGTTGTCGGTGGTGGTGACGTCGTCCTTGGTCTCGCGGTTGTATTCGCCTTCGGCATTGTGCCGCCAGCGGCCATGGCGGGCGGTGGTCTTGAAGCCGACGTCGTAATCGTCGGTGTCGTTCTCGGCGCGCTTGTAGTCCAGCGCCACATCGACGTTGCCTTTCCACACGAAGTCTTCGACCAGCGGCCTGGGCTTCATGATCTGCTCGATGCTGGCCAGTTCCACAGTCTTCGGCGCCTCGCCGTTGGCCAAGGTTACCTTGCCAGGCTCGGCAGCTTTCAGCGACTTGGCTTTTTCACCGCTGTAGGCGTCTTGCTTGACCAGCATCTCCTGGTCGCTTTCCAGGGTCTGGACCTCTTTCCAGTCCAGCGCGATGGACCCACCGTAGGGGGTTTCCAGCAGCAGCTTGCCGCCGTCGAAGACTTTGATCTTGCCACTGAGCCGGTCACCGTTCTTCATCCACACGGTATCGGCCAACACCGGGGAGGCACACAACGAGGCAGCTAGCAGGCACAACAAGGATCTAGAATACATAGGCGGACTACGGGTTCGATTTGACGAAAAGGCCGGGCATTATCCAGATACCGACGACCAGAGCAAGGAAAGACCGGGCACATGGCGTTGAGTTCAACTCTCATTTGCCGGACCACCGGTCCAGTTTCATCTACAGCCCAAGGGGGGCGTGATGTCTGATGGATATTGAGCACGCCCTGGACAGCGCCGAGGGCCGACGAACGGTACTGTATTCGGTACTCGGCCAAGTGCCGCCCGGCAAGGTGGTGAGCTACGGCCAGCTGGCCGAGCTGGCGGGGCTTGGCCGCGCGGCACGCTGGGTCGGGCGCACGCTTGGGCAGTTGCCAACAGATACCCGCCTGCCCTGGCACCGGGTGCTTGGCGCAGGTGGCCGGCTGAGCCTGGCATCGGGTACACCGTCGGGGGATGAACAACGGGCGCGTTTACGCGCGGAGGGTGTGAATGTAACCAACAATCGTGTGGATATGACGCGCCATGGCTGGCGCCCAATGGAGCACAGCGGTTAGAGTGCGCGCTTTGTTTTCGCAAACTTGAGGCAGATGTTGGCCCATGCCCCGTAAAACCTGGCGCGCTGCGCTTGCTGCCTATGCCAGCCCGTCAACCTTGGTACTTTTACTGCTTGGTTTCGCCGCCGGCCTGCCCTACATGCTGGTGTTCTCGACCCTGTCCGTGTGGTTGCGCGAAGCCGGCGTTGCCCGCGAGACCATTGGTTACGCCAGCCTGATCGGCCTGGCCTACGCCTTCAAGTGGGTGTGGTCGCCGCTGCTCGACCAATGGCGCCTGCCGCTGCTCGGCGGCCTGGGGCGCCGGCGGTCGTGGTTGCTGCTGTCACAAGCGCTGGTGGTGGTGGGGCTGGTGGGCATGAGCTTGTGCGACCCGCAACAACACCTGTCGTGGTTGATCGCCATGGCGGTGCTGGTAGCGTTCGCCTCTGCCACCCAGGATATCGCCGTCGACGCCTATCGCCTGGAAATCGCCGACGACCAACGCCAGGCGGCGCTCGCCGCCAGCTACATGGCCGGCTACCGGGTGGCTGCGTTGCTCGCCACGGCCGGCGCACTGTTCTTCGCCGAGTGGTTCGGCTCCACCGGTTTCAGCTACCTGCACAAAGCCTGGGCCGGCACCTATGTCATGTTCGGGGTGATGATGCTGCCCGCCCTGTTCACCACGCTGGTCATGCGCGAGCCGCCAGTGCCGATGCGTACCCAGTTGTCAGCAGCGCGCTATGGCCTGGTGCACCAGCTGGCGTCGGTGTTCGTGCTGATCATCCTGCTGGTGTCGGTACCGGCCAGCTTTACCCAGATGTTCAATACCGGCTGGTCCACCGTCATTTCCGGTGATGCCACGCCGCTCGACCTGCTGCTGGAAGACCGCGCCTTCCTGCGCCTGATCCTGTATGTGCTGCTGAGCTGGGCGTGCCTGTCCAGCCTGGGCCGCCGCGGCCTGGCCCCGGTGCTGACCCCGGTCAACGACTTCATCACCCGCTACCGCTGGCAGGCCCTGCTGCTGCTTGGCCTGATCGCTACGTATCGCATGTCGGACACCGTGATGGGCGTGATGGCCAACGTGTTCTACATCGACATGGGCTTCACCAAGGACCAGATCGCCAGTGTCAGCAAGATCTTCGGCCTGATCATGACCTTGGTCGGCGCAGGGATCGGCGGCCTGCTGATCGTGCGCTTCGGCATCATGCCGATCCTGTTCATCGGCGGTGTAGCCTCTGCCGGCACCAACATCCTGTTCCTGATGCTGGCCGACATGGGTCCGAACCTGGAAATGCTGGTAGTGACCATCTCGCTGGACAACTTCAGCTCCGGCATGGCCACCTCGGCCTTCGTTGCCTACCTCTCGAGCCTGACCAACCTGAAGTTCTCGGCGACCCAGTACGCGCTGCTCAGCTCGATCATGCTGCTGTTGCCGCGGCTGATCGGCGGGTATTCAGGGGTTATGGTGGAGAAGTTCGGCTACCACGACTTCTTCCTGATCACCGCGTTGCTGGGCGTGCCTACGCTGATTCTGATCGCCCTGCAGTGGCGTCAGGAGGCTGGGCGGGGTACGCCGGTGGCAGAGGAAAGCTCAGCGGCTGAGCGGCCCTGAGAGGCTTCTATAGCCTGTACCGGCCTCTTCGCAGCACAAGGCTGCTCCTACAGAACCGGTGATGTACCTGTAGGAGCAGCCTTGTGCTGCGAAGAGGCCGGTACAGGCTATAGAAGCCTCTCAGGGCCGCTCAGCCGCTGAGCTTTCCTCTGCCACCGGCGTACC
>NZ_JENB01000050.1 GCF_000708715.2 Pseudomonas putida W15Oct28
ACCCCGGTCAGCACTCAGGTCACTGACGAGCCAGGTACCCCGGGCAACCCAGGCGGCAACAACGAAGGCGATCTGGTCAAAGTCACCATCACGGCCGACCAGACCTCGGTGGCGGAAAACGTCAAACCGACCTTCACGGTGCACGTGAACCAGCCGCTGGACCACGATCTGGTCGTGACCCTGAGCAACAACGCCCAGGTCACCATCAAGGCTGGCGACACCAGCGCGCCATACGAGCATGCTGCACAGGGTGACGACGTCTACAAGGACGCCGGCGAAATCAGTGTTGGCATCAAGTCGGCTGTGGACGCTACCGGTGCGACCTTCGAAAATCTGGAGTTGGGCGGCGCTGCGAAAGTGGACGTCACCGACACCACCGACGAAGTGATCGCGAAGCTGACCGCTACCCCTTCGGTCACTGAAGGCGGCGAGATCACTTACACCATCACGCTGACCAACAAAGACGGCCTGTTGATCAACAACCACGGCGCCCTGACCTTCACGCTGAGCGACGGCAAAACCGTCATCACCGTACCGGCCAACGGCACCAGCGGTTCGATCACCGTCACCGCTCCGGACAACGTATACGTCGGTGCCAACCCAGCGGTGGTCAACGCCATCGCGACCGTTGCAGGCGCTGATGTCGACAAGTTCGAGAAGCTGACCCTGGATAAAACCGAGGTCAAGACTACTGTCACCGACGAGCCAGGCACTCCGGGCAACCCAGGCGGCAACAACGAAGGCGACCTGGTCAAGGTCACCATCACGGCTGATCAGACCTCGGTGGCCGAGAACGTCAAACCGACCTTCACTGTGCACATCAACCAGCCACTGGACCACGATCTGGTCGTGACCCTGAGCAACAATGCCCAGGTCACCATCAAGGCCGGCGACACCAGCGCGCCGTACGAGCACGCTGCACAAGGCGATGACGTCTACAAAGACGCTGGCGAGATCAGCCTGGGCATCAAGTCCGCTGTGGACGTTGACGGCCGTACCTTCGAGAACCTGGAGCTGGGCGGCGCTGCGAAAGTAGACGTCACCGACACCACCGATGAAGTGATCGCGAAGCTGACCGCTACACCTTCGGTTACCGAAGGCGGCGAGATCACCTACACCATCACGCTGACCAACAAAGACGGTCTGCTGATCAACAACCACGGTGCATTGACCTTCACGCTGAGCGACGGCAAAACCGTCATCACCGTACCGGCCAATGGCACCAGCGGTTCGATCACTGTCACCGCACCGGACAACGTCTACGTCGGCAGCAACCCAGCGGTGGTCAACGCCATCGCGACCGTTGCAGGCGCTGACGTCGACAAGTTCGAGAAGTTGACCCTGGATAAAACCCCGGTCAGCACTCAGGTCACTGATGAGCCAGGTACTCCGGGCAACCCAGGCGGCAACAACGAGGGCGACTTGGTCAAAGTCACCATCACGGCTGACCAGACCTCGGTAGCCGAGAACGTCAAACCGACGTTCACCGTGCACATCAACCAGCCACTGGACCACGATCTGGTCGTGACCCTGAGCAACAATGCTCAAGTCACCATCAAGGCCGGCGACACCAGCGCGCCGTACGAGCATGCGGCACAAGGCGACGACGTCTACAAAGACGCTGGCGAAATCAGCCTGGGCATCAAGTCGGCAGCCGATATCGACGGCCGTACCTTCGAGAACCTGGAGTTGGGCGGCTCGGCCAAGGTCGATGTGACCGACACCACCGATGAAGTGATCGCGAAGCTGACCGCTACCCCTTCGGTCACCGAAGGTGGCGAGATCACCTACACCATCACCCTGACCAACAAAGACGGTCTGCTGATCAACAACCATGGCGCCCTGACCTTCACGCTGAGCGACGGTAAAACCGTCATCACCGTACCGGCCAATGGCACCAGCGGCTCGATCACAGTCACCGCTCCGGACAACGTCTACGTTGGCAGCAACCCAGCAGTGGTCAACGCCATCGCGACCGTTGCGGGCGCTGACGTCGACAAGTTCGAGAAGCTGACCCTGGATAAAACCCCGGTCAGCACTCAGGTCACTGACGAGCCAGGTACCCCGGGCAACCCAGGCGGCAACAACGAAGGCGATCTGGTCAAAGTCACCATCACGGCCGACCAGACCTCGGTGGCGGAAAACGTCAAACCGACCTTCACGGTACTGACCGCCACCCCTTCGGTCACCGAAGGCGGCGAAATCACCTACACCATCACCCTGACCAACAAAGACGGTCTGCTGATCAACAACCACGGCGCCCTGACCTTCACGCTGAGCGACGGCAAAACCGTCATCACCGTACCGGCCAATGGCACCAGCGGCTCGATCACTGTGACTGCTCCGGACAACGTCTACGTCGGCAGCAACCCTGCAGTGGTCAACGCCATCGCGACCGTTGCAGGCGCTGACGTCGACAAGTTCGAGAAGTTGACCCTGGATAAAACCCCGGTCAGCACCACCGTTACTGACGAGCCAGGCACTCCGGGCAACCCAGGCGGCAACAACGAAGGTGACTTGGTCAAAGTCACCATCACCGCCGACCAGACCTCGGTGGCCGAGAACGTCAAACCGACCTTCACCGTGCACATCAACACCGCCCTGGCCAACGACCTGGTCGTGACCCTGAGCAACAACGCCCAGGTCACCATCAAGGCCGGCCAGACCAGCGCGCCGTACGAGCACGCTGCACAAGGCGACGACGTCTACAAAGACGCCGGTGAAATCAGCCTGGGTATCAAGTCGGCAGCCGACATCGGCGGCCGTACCTTCGAAAACCTGCAGCTGGGCGACGCGGCGAAGGTCAATGTCACCGACACCAACGACGAAGTCATCGCGAAACTGACGGCGACCTCGTCGGTCACCGAAGGCGGCGTGATCACCTACACCGTGACCCTTACCAACAAAGACGGCCTGCCAATCGACAAGCACGGTGCGCTGACCTTTACCCTGGACGATGGCAAAACCACCATCACCATCCCGGCTAACGGTACAACCGGCACTGCTACGGTCACTGCTCCGGACAACGTCTACACCGGCACCAACGCGCCGGTAGTCAAGGCTATCCAGTCGGTGACTGGCGCTGACGTCGGCAAGTTCGAGCAACTGACCCTGGACAAGACCCCGGTCAGCACCGCGGTCACCGACGAGCCAGGTTCGGGCACTCCGGGCACCGGCAACCAGGGCGACCTGGTGCTGGTCACCATCACCGCCGACCAGACCTCGGTGGCCGAGAACGTCAAACCGACCT
This sequence comes from Pseudomonas putida W15Oct28, assembly GCF_000708715.2. Taxonomy (GTDB): domain Bacteria; phylum Pseudomonadota; class Gammaproteobacteria; order Pseudomonadales; family Pseudomonadaceae; genus Aquipseudomonas; species Aquipseudomonas putida_R. The sequence goes on from NZ_JENB01000050.1 coordinate 3,251, forward strand.
TCACCGTGCACATCAACACCGCCCTGGCCAATGACCTGGTCGTGACCCTGAGCAACAACGCCCAGGTCACCATCAAAGCCGGCCAGACCAGCGCGCCGTACGAGCACGCTGCACAAGGTGACGACGTCTACAAAGATGCCGGTGAAATCAGCCTGGGCATCAAGTCGGCAGCCGATATCGGCGGCCGTACCTTCGAGAACCTGCAGCTGGGCGACGCGGCGAAGGTCAACGTCACCGACACCAACGACGAAGTCATCGCGAAACTGACTGCGACCTCGTCGGTCACCGAAGGCGGCGTTATCACCTACACCGTGACGCTGACCAACAAGGACGGCCTGCCGATCAACAACCACTCGGCGCTGACCTTCACGCTGAACGATGGCAAGACCACCATCACCGTGCCGGCCAACGGCACCGTGGGTACTGCCACCGTGACTGCCCCGGACAACGTCTATGTCGGTGCGAACGACCCTGTGATCAAGTCGATCGCTTCGGTCAGCGGCACTGATGTTGGCAAGTTCGAGCAACTGACCCTGGACAAGACCTCGGTCAGCACCACCGTGACCGACGAGCCAGGCTCTGGTACCCCAGGCACCGGCAACCAAGGTGACGTCACCACGGTCGGCATCACCGGCACCACTTCGCTGACCGAGGGCGAAACCGGCCAGTACACGCTGACCCTGAGCAACGCCTCCAAGGCCGAAGTCACCATCACCCTGAGCTACAGCGGCACCGCCAAAAACGGTGAGGACTTCAACGGTGTCACCACCGTGAAGATCCCGGCCAATAGCACAGGTACGACGTTCAACATCGCGACCATCGACGACAAGCTGGTCGAAGGTACCGAGAACTTCGTGGTGAAAATCGAAACTGCCACCGGTGGCAACTTCGAGAACCTGCAGGTCGACAGCAGCAAGTCGAGCGTAACTACCACCATCCTCGACAACGACCACCTGCCGGTTTCGCCTGGCGGCGCGGTATTTGGCGTGGAAGACACCGACTACGTGTTCGCCTGGGGTGATTTCAAAGTCACCGATGCCGATGGCAACACCGGTCTGTCGGTGACCATTACCTCGATCCCTGGCGCCGGCAGCCTGCAATTCTTCAACGGTACTGCATGGGTGAATGTGACCGTTGGCCAAGTGGTCAGCCAGGCTGACATCACTGCCAATAAACTGAAGTTCGTCCCGTCCCTCAACGAGTCGGGTTCGGACAACTACGGTGGCAATGGCGTCGGTAACCAGAAGGCCGACTACGCGCAGTTCAAGTTCAAGCCGAACGATGGCACCAACCTGGGCAGCGAAGTGACCATGAAGGTCGATATCAGCCCGGTTGCCGACAAGCCAACCCTGAGCTTCGGCAGCGCCGATATCGACTCCAAAGGCCTGACCAAGGAAGTCTGGACGACCCTGAAAAACCTGGGTACCGGCGGTAACGGCATTACCGGTGAAGAGCTGAAGACAGTATTTGCCAACTCTGGCAACGCCAACTCCAGCAGCACCACCAACAACGTGCAGTCCGATGCAAGCGTTGCAGGTGGCAGCGGCTCGAAAACGTCGGGCCTGATCTACCTGGAAGCCGGCAAAACCTACACCTTCAGCGGTATTGCTGACGACAGCTTCGTGGTCACCATTGGTGGCAAGACTGTGGTCACCGCCACCTGGGGTGCCGGTGGCCAGGTTTCGGGCACCTTCACCCCGAATACCAGCGGCTACTACCCGATCGAGGTCTACCACGCCAACCAGTCCGGTCCAGGCAGCTACGACCTGAACATCCAGGTAGGCTCGGGTGCTGTCACTGACCTGAGCAGCTCGAACGTCAAGATGTATCAGAACGTGACCGAGATGGCCAACGCTGGCCTGGGCGTGTCCGACCTGCACACCGTGAATGGTCAGAGCTACTACGACGGCTACAAGCTGAACGAAGGGCCGGAAGGTGGCTCGGTGAAACTGGTCGGTATTACCACTGCCCTGACCGACACCGACGGTTCCGAAACCCTGAACGTGTCCCTCAGCGGCATTCCGAAAGGCACTGTACTCAGTGATGGTGCAGGCCATACGGTCACCGTAGGCAGCACTCCGGTGGATGTGACCGGCTGGAAACTCAGCGGCCTGACCCTGACTCCGCCGGCCTATTACAAAGGCTCGTTCGACATCACTGTCACCTCGACTGCCACCGAAAGCCTGGGCGGTTCGGCCATCACCACCGGCAACATCCCGGTGACGGTGTACGCCGCAACCTACAAGGCCAGCGTGGGTACCTCGGGCAACGACACCATGACCGGCAGCGAAGGCAACGACATCATCGTCGCCGACGTGTCGGGCTTGAATGTGGTTGCTGGCAAGAACTACAACATTGCCTTCATGGTCGATAGCTCGGGCAGCATGAGCGACGATTCGGTTGCTTCGGCCAAGGCCCAGCTGGCGTCTGTGTTCAAGACACTCCAGGCGAGCCTGGGCTCCGACACCTCCGGGACCGTGAACATCTTCTTGGTAGACTTCGACACCCAGGTCAACAAGAACGTGACGGTGAACCTGAACGATACCGATGCCCTGAGCAAGTTGCAGACGGTACTGGACTCGATGGTGGGCGGTTCTCGCTACGGCGGTGGTACCAACTACGAAGACGCCTTCAAGACCACGTCCAACTTCTTCAAGAGCACTGTGGCCTTGAGCAACTCGGGTGCGGAGAACCTCACCTACTTCATCACTGATGGCAAGCCGACTTACTACCAGAGCGGGGAAAACACCAACCCTCGCCTGTGGAGCAATGGCAAGTATCTGGATGACGTGGTCAACGTCAACAATTACAAGATTGGCGAAACCTTCAGCGCCTGGGCCGACAGTACGCACAAGGTCGACATCAGCAGTAACGGAACCATTACCGTCTCTACCTACAGGAGTAATGGCAGGCTCGACTCGACCAAGGAGATCGGGACGATCCATGCGCAGGGTGATGGTACCTACGAGACCTCCAGCCTGGACGGTACTGGGTACGCTGACTACTGGAACTATTACTACTCGGCGGCAGGTTCCACTGCGAGCTTTACCGTACTGGGTGACAAAGCTAACGGCCTGAGCAAGGTGCAGGCGATTGGCCTGAACAGCGATGTCACGCTGAACGACCTGAAAGCGTACGATACCGCAGGCAACCCCAAGACCAACATCGACCCGTCCGATCTGGCCAAGGCGATTCTCGGCCACTCCGAGGCGACCCTGCCAGGTGCAGACACCATCGATGGCGGCAACGGCAACGACATCATCTTCGGTGACCTGATCACCCTCAACGGTGTCGTCAGCGAGGGCTACCAGGCCCTGCAGGCGTACGTTGCGCAGAAGAGCGGCGTCGAGGCCAGTGCTGTTACCACCAGCAACGTGCATCAGTACATCACCGAGCACTACACCGAGTTCGATATCTCCGGTGCCAACGATGGCAAGGACTTCTTGTCCGGCGGCAATGGCAACGACATCCTCTTCGGCCAAGGTGGTGATGACACGCTCGACGGTGGCAAAGGCAACGACATCCTGCTGGGCGGTAGCGGCAAGGACATCCTGATCGGTGGCCAGGGCGACGATATCCTGATCGGTGGCAGTGGTGCCGACACCTTCGTGTGGAAGGCTGGTGACATTGGCAACGATGTGATCAAAGACTTCAAGGTGGCTGAAAAAGACAAGATCGACCTGAGCGATCTGCTTCAAGGCGAGAAAGGCAGCACCATCGACAATTACCTGAAACTCACCACGGTGGACGGCACGACGACGCTGCAGGTCAGCAGCGAAGGCAAGCTCAACGCTGCTGGCGGTCTGGCAAATGCCGATGTGACCATCAAGCTCGAAGGGGTGAACTGGTCCAACACCACGGTCAACTCGTTGATCAGCGGTGCTGACCCGACCATCATCATCCACAACAAAGACAGCTGATGCGCTAGCGGGCTGCTCTGCAGCCCAATCGCCCATCACTGGCTGACACTGGTCCGTTGTAGGAGCGGCCTTGTGTCGCGATCGGGCCGCGCAGCGGCCCCACGGTTTCAGCAGCAATGCCGAGATCGCCGGGGCCGCTGTGCGGCCCGATCGCGACACAAGGCCGCTCCTACAGGGATCGCGTTAGGCAGGCAGGGCCATTACCGGCTCTTTCCCGCAACCCCCACCACAGCGCATACTCTTGCGCCGGGCCTGCGCGCCCGGCGATCTTTGCCTATGCTGCTGTCTACCAACAAGGAATCAACGTGACGAGGGACACCGCCATGTTCTACGTGCAACGCGACGCCACCGGCCAGTTGCTGCGGGTAGAAGCAGCCGCTTTTGACCAGTTCACCGAAATGCTCCCCGCTGACCATGCCGAGATCCAGGAATGGTTTGCCGACGACGTCGTGGAAAACAGCCTCAACCAGCTCAAGCAAAGCGACCTGGACATGATTCGCGTGCTTGAGGACCTGATCGATGTGCTGACCGCCAAAGGTGTATTCAAGATCACCGACCTGCCGCCAGGTGCCCAGGCTAAACTGCTTAACCGCTCTACGGCGCGCAAGGCGCTCAGCAGCTTGAACAACCTGATCGATGAAGAAGAGCAGGGCGGGTTGATCTGATCGCAGGGCGAGTAGAACTCCGTGATATGTATATTCCTTAAAGGTATTTAAAATATCTCCCTTATGACTTTATAGTCACTCTCACTGCGTACCCGTCGACCAATCGATGTGCCGCACGACTTGAACCCACACGGGAAAACCCCGTGCGTTTCTGATCGTTGCGCGCCGTTGAAGTCGCGCACTGCGTGGGAGTGATAAATGTCAGCCGCCTCGAACGCCTTGTCGACCATCGACAGCGCCCAGCCGCAAGTTTTCGAAATCCGCCCGTTCTCCGGTGCCGTAGGCGCCGAGATCATCGGCCTGGACCTGGCCAAACCGGTCAACGCCAAGGATTTCGCCCGTATCCATCGCGCCCACCTCGACCACCATGTGCTGGTGTTCCGCGACCAGCGCATCAGCCCGGAACAGCAGGTTGCCTTCAGCCGCCGCTTTGGTGAGTTGCAGATCCATGTGCTCAAGCAGTTCCTGCTTACAGGCCACCCCGAGATCCTGATCGTTTCCAACATCATCGAAAACGGCCAGAACATCGGCCTGGGTGATGCCGGCAAGTTCTGGCACTCCGACCTGTCCTACAAAACGCTGCCCAGCCTCGGTTCCATGCTGCATGCCCAGGAACTGCCCAGCGAAGGCGGCGACACGCTGTTCGCCGATATGCACAAAGCCTGGGACGCCGTACCCGACGCCCTGCGCAAAGTGGTCGAGGGCCGCAGTGCTGCCCACTCCTACACTGCCCGTTACGCCGAAACCAAATTCGAAGGCAACTGGCGCCCGAACCTGACCGCCGAGCAATTAGCGCAGGTACAGGAAGTTATCCACCCGGTGGTCCGCACCCACCCGGAAAACGGCCGCAAGGCACTGTTTGTCAGTGAAGGCTTCACCACCCGCATCGTCGGCCTGCCAGACGATGAAAGCCGCGACGTGCTGCAGCAGCTGTACGCCCTGAGCGTGCTGGAGCAGAACATCTACCGGCACCAATGGCAGCCCCACGACCTGGTGTTCTGGGACAACCGCTCGCTGATCCATCTGGCCGCCGGCTGCCCCACACACCTGCGCCGCAAGCTGTACCGCACCACCATCCAGGGCGACGCCCCGTTCTGACGACTGAGGAAATCATCATGCGCAAATCCATCAGCCGCCTGGCGGCAAGCATCGGCCTGGGCGCAAGCCTGGTCGTTGGCAGCCTGGCTGCCCCTGCAGTGGCCCAGGCCGAAGGCAAAATCCGCATTGCCGAACAGTTCGGCATCGTTTACCTGCTGCTGAACGTGGTGCGTGACCAGCACCTGATCGAAAAGCACGGCAAGGAGCACGGCATCGACATCGAAGTCGACTGGGCCCAGCTGTCGGGTGGCTCGGCCATCAACGACGCACTGCTGTCCGGTTCGGTAGACATCGCCGGCGCGGGTGTCGGCCCGCTGCTTACGGTGTGGGACCGCACCAAGGGTCGGCAGAACGTGAAGGCCGTGGCCTCGCTGGGTAACTTCCCGTACTACCTGGTCAGCAGCAACCCCAACGTCAAGACCATTGCCGACATCTCCAACAAAGACCGCATCGCCGTGCCAGCGGTCGGTGTTTCGGTGCAGTCGCGCTTCCTGCAGTACGCCGCCGCCCAGCAGTGGGGCGACAAGGAATACAACCGCCTGGACAAATACACCCTCGCCGTACCGCACCCCGATGCCACCGCCGCGCTGCTGGCCGGCGGTACCGAGCTGAACGGGCACTTCTCCAACCCGCCGTTCCAGGACCAGGTACTGGCCAACAAGGACGTGCATGTGGTGCTCAACAGCTATGACCTGCTCGGCCCCAACTCGCCGACCTTGCTGTTTGCCACCGAGAAATTCCGCCAGGACAACCCTAAAACCTACAAGGCCTTCGTTGACGCCCTGGCCGAAGCCGCAGACTTTGCCCAGAAAGACAAGGCAGCTGCCGCCGACACTTACATCCGCGTGACCAAGGCCAAGATCGACCGCGACGCGTTGATCAAGCTGATCGACAACCCGCAGTACGAATTCACCGTCACACCAAAGAACACCTACAAGCTGGCCGATTTTCTCTATCGGGTAGGCGCCATCAAGCACAAGCCGGAATCGTGGAAGGACTACTTCTTCCAGGATGAACGCCCGCTGCAGGGGAGCTGATCGATCATGACCGCCCCATTGCCAGGCCACACGGCCAGCAACCTGAGCCGTGTCGCAACGCCGCCTTTGCTCAAGGTGGATAACCTCAGCCTCGAATACCGCACTGCGCAGCGCGTGGTGCGGGCCACCCACCAGGTCAGCTTCGAAGTCGACCGGGCCGACCGCTTTGTGCTGCTCGGCCCCTCAGGCTGCGGCAAGTCCACCTTGCTCAAGGCCGTCGCCGGTTTCATCCCGCCGCAGGAAGGGCAGATTCTGCTGCAGGGCCAGGCGGTCCGTGGCCCAGGCCCCGACCGCATCGTGGTGTTTCAGGAGTTCGACCAGCTGCCGCCGTGGAAAACGGTAAAGCAGAACGTCATGTTCCCGCTGCTGGTGTCTGGCCAGCTCAAGCGCGCCGAAGCCGAAGAGCGGGCGCTGCATTACCTGGAAAAGGTCGGCCTGGCCGCATTCGCCGATGCCTATCCGCACACCTTGTCGGGCGGCATGAAGGCACGCGTGGCGATTGCCCGGGCCCTGGCCACACAGCCAAAGATCCTGTTGATGGATGAGCCGTTCGCCGCCCTTGATGCGCTGACCCGGCGCAAGATGCAGGAAGAGCTGTTGCTGCTGTGGGAGGAAGTGCGGTTCACCCTGCTGTTCGTGACCCACTCCATCGAGGAAGCGCTGGTGGTCGGCAACCGCATCCTGCTGCTGTCTCCCCACCCGGGGCGGGTACGGGCCGAAGTGCACAGCCATCAGTACGACCTGGGCAGCCTGGGTGGCAGCGACTTCCAGGCCAGTGCCCGGCGTATCCACCGTCTGCTGTTTGACGAGGCGGATACCCCGGAACAGCCTGACGACCTTGCCTTCAACGATATTCGCATCGCTTACTGACAGGACTTCAGCCATGACCACTACACCTGTACGCCAGGAATACGAGGTGCAGCTGCAGCCCCTGCTCAGTGTGCCTCTGGAACGACAACTGCCGTTGGCCCAGCGCCTGTGGCAACAAGGCTGGCTACGCAAGGCGGTTATCCTGCTGGTGATCGCTGTGCTGTGGGAGGCCGTCGCCCGCTATCAGGACAACGACCTGCTATTGCCGAGCTTTTTGCAAACCGCCGCCGCCCTGTGGGACGGCATGATCAGCGGGGAACTGCCGGCCAAGGTTGGCGTTTCGCTGGTGATCCTGCTCAAGGGTTATGTCCTGGGCATCGTCCTGGCATTCGGCCTGACCAGCCTGGCGGTTTCGACCCAGATGGGCCGCGACCTGCTGGGCACGTTAACCTCGATGTTCAACCCGCTGCCGGCCATTGCCCTGCTGCCGCTGGCCTTGCTGTGGTTCGGGCTGGGCGACAACAGCCTGATCTTCGTGCTGGTGCATTCGGTGCTGTGGGCCTTGGCGCTGAATACCTACGCGGGCTTTCTTGGCGTGTCGGAAACACTGCGCATGGCGGGCCGCAACTATGGCCTGAAAGGGCTGCGGCTGGTGCTGCACATCCTCGTGCCGGCGGCCTTGCCGTCGATCCTGTCGGGGCTGAAGATCGGCTGGGCCTTTGCCTGGCGCACCCTGATTGCCGCCGAACTGGTGTTTGGTGCCAGCAGCGGTAAAGGCGGGCTGGGCTGGTACATCTTCCAGAACCGCAACGAGCTGTATACCGACAAGGTATTTGCCGGGTTGGCGGTGGTGATCCTGATCGGTTTGCTGGTGGAAGGGTTGGTGTTCAACACCCTGGAGCGGCTGACCGTGCGGCGTTGGGGGATGCAGCGCTGACCTGTACCGGCCCTATCGCCGGCAAGCCAGCTCCCACAGGTACTCCACAGGTCGTGAGGCTTGTGGCTTTCCTGTGGGAGCTGGCTTGCCGGCGATAGGGCCAATACAGGCTATCAACTCAGGTACTGAGCTGCCGCATTGCTCAGGATCTTGCCAATCTCCTCTCGCAATCCGCCAGGCTGCTCCACCACCAACCCATCCCCATGGCTCAGCAGCCACCAACGCAACGGCCAGCCGTCACTCACCGTGGCCCGCAACCGATGCCCATGTTCCAGCGCCGTCAGCTGCATGTCGCTGCTCAACGGCGCATCGCGCAACTGCCGTGCCAGTGCATCGCTGATCCGCGCCACCAGCTCCACGCCCTCGCCCTTCGCCGGTTGCAACGCATCCCCCCGCAGGTGCGTCAGCAAGTCGAAGTTACCGCGCAACTCGCCCACCGCACTCGCCGACCAGTGCCAGCCGAACGGGATGCTCTTGTCATTGCGCTCCAGCGGGAAGATCAGCGACAGCTCATTGAGGTCGCGCTCGACAGTGCGTTTGCTGACCGTGAAGCCCACATCGCGCAGGCCCCAGACCAGCTCCGCGCTGGTAATGCCGGGGGAGCGATTGGGCAGCTGGCGCAGCAGCGCCCACTGTCGGCTGAGGGTGGCGCGAGTGGTGGCGAACGGCAAAATGTAACGTCCTTGTCTAGGCTTGCCGCAACAGGATGGCGGCACGCGTGCTGTATGGCAATTGGCCACAGCCTGCTCAGATCAAGGAACTCGCATTTGGTTGCCATGTGCCGATTCGTTCGCGACAGGTTTTGACGTGACGTCACGCAGAATCACGCCTCATCACAGCCGAAGGTTGAGGTTGTGCGTCGTTCAATGAGGATGAACATGTCTGCTGCCAGCAATATCCATTCGCTGCTTGCCCGCCTTCTTCCCGAGCGGGTCATTGCGCCACCGGCCCCTGTCGGCAGGCGACAGCGGCTGTTTGCCGGTGTGGGTTTGCCCAGCCAGCGCTCGATGCTGGTCAACCGCCTGGATGAGGCCAGCGACCTGCAGGCGGTGTATGCCGACCTGCGCCGCCAGGCGTTGCTAGGCAGCGTGGCGGCACTCAACGACCTCGGCTGGATCTGGCTCAACGGCAAGTACTGGCGTGCCGATACTGTTCTGGCCGGCCACCTGCTGCGCATGGCGGCCCTGCAGGGCAATGCCGGCGCCTGGTTCAACCTTGGGCAGCAGCATTATTTTGGCAAAGGCATCGACCCTTCCTACGTGCAGGCGGCTGAGTGCTACCGGCAGGCCTTCGAACGGGGCATGCTCCACGCGGCCGCAGCATTGGGCGACCTGTATGAGGAGGAGGTGTGCGATGGCGACCTGGACTGGCAGGTCGACCTGGTTCAGGCCTATCAGTGGTTCATGCGTGGGGCAGAGCGGGGTGAAGCACGTTGTCGCTTTGAGGTGGGTTACCGGCTGATGCACGGGCTGTATGTAGAAGCCGACCTCAAGGCCGCGCTGTACTGGCTGGAGCTGGCGGCAGCGGCGGGGGTGGTGCAGGCGGCAGAGGAACTGGCGGTGCATTTCAGCAGCCGCGACGCGTTGCGTTACCAGGAGTGGCGGGACCGGGCGGTGCAGATGGGCAGCACATTGGCCTTGACCATGAAGCTGGAAGACCAGATTCAGTCCTGATCTTTTGTAGCCTGAGCCGGCCTCTTCGCGGGCACGCCCGCTCCCACAGGAAAACCACAAGCCTCAGAATTTGTGGAGCACCTGTGGGAGCGGGCGTGCCCGCGAAGAGGCCGGCACAGGCTAAAAAATGAACAACATTTAACCCAGGCTATCCGTCAGCCCCTGTTGACGACAGGGGGAGGGCAAGGCGTATATTGATAGTTAGCAAACTATGAATATCCTTGGTTCTCTTAATGTCCCTTGATCTCCTGCGCCTGCAAGTCAGCAGTGGCATGGTGGTTGCCGCCCGTCATTGGCGGCGCATCTGCCATACCGCCCTGACCGGTTACGGCATTTCCGAAGCCTGCGCTGCGCCGCTGCTGATGATCGTGCGCCTGGGCGACGGGGTGCACCAGGTGGCCGTGGCCCAGGCTGCCGGCCTGGAAAGCCCGTCGTTGGTGCGCCTGCTCGACCAACTGTGCAAGGCTGGCCTGGTGTGCCGCAGCGAGGACCCACTGGACCGTCGCGCCAAAGCCTTGAGCCTGACCGCCGAAGGCCGCGCCTTGGCCGAGGCCATCGAAGCCGAGCTGGTGCGCCTGCGCCGCGATGTGCTCAACGGTATCGACCAGTCCGACCTGGAAGCCACCTTGCGCGTGCTGCGCGCCTTCGAAGCCGCCGGCCTGGGCAGTACGGGCGGGGTGGCATGAACGGCTTCTTCAGCTCGGTACCCCCGGCCCGCGACTGGTTCTACGGCGCGCGTACCTTCGCCGCCTCCATGATCGCCTTGTACATCGCGTTGCTCATGCAGCTGCCGCGCCCCTACTGGGCCATGGCCACGGTGTACATCGTCTCCAGCCCCTTCGTCGGCCCAACCAGTTCCAAGGCGCTGTACCGCGCAGTGGGCACGCTGCTGGGTGCCGGTGGCGCGATTTTCCTGGTGCCGCCGCTGGTGCAGTCGCCGTTGCTGCTGAGCATCGCCATCGCCTTGTGGACCGGCACCTTGCTGTTCCTGTCGCTGAACCTGCGCACGGCCAACAATTACGTGCTGATGCTGGCTGGCTATACCCTGCCGATGATCGCCCTGGCGGTGGTCGACAACCCACTGGCGGTGTTCGACGTGGCCTCCTCCCGTGCCCAGGAAATTTGCCTGGGAATCGTCTGCGCAGCAGTGGTCGGCGCCATTTTCTGGCCACGCCGGCTGGCCCCTGTGGTGGTCGGCGCCACCGGTAACTGGTTCACCGAAGCGATCCGCTACAGCGACACCTACCTGGCCCGCGAGGCCAGCGCCGACAAGGTCGGCGGCATGCGCGGGGCGATGGTCGCCACTTTCAACTCGCTGGAGCTGATGATCGGCCAGCTAGGCCACGAAGGTGCTGGCCCACATACGCTGAAGAACGCCCGCGAGCTGCGTGGGCGGATGATTCACCTGCTGCCGGTCATCGACGCGCTCGACGACGCCCTGGTGGCCCTGGAAGGCCGCGCTCCGGCCCAGTTCGCCCAGCTTCAACCCGTGCTTGAAACCGCCCGCGAATGGCTAAAAGGCACTGCTGACAGCGCTTCGGTAACGCGCTGGACCGCGCTGCACGAGCAGATCGATCGCCTGCAGCCCGGTGCCGCCGCCCTTGACCAGCGCGCCGAGCTGCTGTTGTCCAACGCCCTGTACCGTCTGACCGAGTGGGCCGACTTGTGGCAGGACTGCTGCACCCTGCAGCACGCCTTGCGTACCGACGATGCCAAGCCTTGGCGCGCGGTGTACCGCCACTGGCGCCTGGGCCGCCTGACGGCGTTCTTCGACCGTGGCCTGATGCTGTACTCGGTGGCCTCCACCGTACTGGCGATTGTGGTCGCCTGCGGCCTGTGGATCGGCCTGGGCTGGAACGACGGCGCCAGCGCAGTCATCCTTGCCGCCGTGTCGTGCAGCTTCTTCGCCGCCATGGACGACCCTGCGCCGCAAATCTACCGGTTCTTCTTCTGGACGCTGATGTCGGTCATCTTCTCCAGCCTGTACCTGTTCCTGGTGCTGCCCAACCTGCACGATTTCCCGATGCTGGTGCTGGCGTTTGCCGTGCCGTTCATCTGCATCGGTACCCTGACCGTGCAGCCGCGTTTCTATCTGGGCACCTTGCTGACCATCGTCAACACCTCGACCTTCATCAGCATCCAGGGTGCCTACGACGCCGACTTCTTCACCTTCCTCAACGCCAACCTGGCCGGCCCCGTAGGCCTGTTGTTCGCGTTCATCTGGACCCTGGTGATGCGCCCGTTCGGCGTAGAGCTGGCGGCCAAGCGCATGACCCGCTTCGCCTGGCGCGACATCGTCGAAATGACCGAGCCGGCGACCTTGGCCGAGCAGCGCCAGGTGGGCGTGCAGATGCTCGACCGCCTGATGCAGCACCTGCCGCGCCTGTCGCAAACCGGCCAGGACAGCGGCGTGGCACTGCGTGACCTGCGTGTGGGGCTGAACCTGCTCGACCTGCTGGCCTATATGCCGCGCGCCGGGCAGCAGGCCCGCGAGCGCCTGCACACGGTGGTCGAGGAAGTTGGCGCGCACTACGCCGCCTGCCTGCGTGCAGGTGAACGGCTGCATGCCCCGGCCGCGCTGCTGCGCAACATGGAGCGTGCACGCCTGGCGCTGAACCTGGATGAGCTGTACGAGCGCGGCGATGCCCGCACCCACCTGTTGCATGCCCTCAGCGGCTTGCGGCTGGCGCTGTTGCCGGGCGTGGAAGTGATGCTCGAACCCGCCGAACAACCGCAACTGCCTCCTGGCCTCGACGGAGCGCCCCTGTGATTGGTGAACTGGATATCAGCGGGGTGTTCCTACCCACGCTGCTGGTGATGATGTTGGGCACCTACCTGTTGTTCCTGGGGGTGCACGCGGTGCTGGTGCGCCTGCATTTCTACCGCCTGGTCTGGCACCGGGCGTTGTTCAACGTTGCTCTGTATGCCGTGCTGCTTGGCGCGGTGGACCACTTTTGCCGAAACCTGATGCTGACATGAAAAAACCTTTGCTGACCTTGGGCCGTGTGGTCCTGACCTTGCTGGTAGTGACCTTCGCCGCCGTGCTCGTGTGGCAGATGGTGGTGTACTACATGTTTGCCCCCTGGACCCGCGACGGCCACATCCGCGCCGACGTGATCCAGATCGCCCCCGATGTGTCGGGGTTGATCCAGAAGGTCGAGGTGCGCGACAACCAGACCGTAAAACGCGGTGACGTGCTGTTCACCATCGACCAGGACCGCTTCACCCTGGCCCTGCGCCAGGCCAAGGCCACCCTGGGCGAGCGCCAGGAGACCCTGGCCCAGGCCTCGCGCGAGGCGCAGCGCAACCGCAAGCTGGGCAACCTGGTGGCCGCCGAGCAGCTGGAAGAAAGCCAGTCCCGCGAGGCCCGCGCCCGCTCGGCTGTCAGCGAGGCGCAGGTGGCGGTCGACTCCGCCCAGCTCAACCTCGACCGTTCGGTGGTGCGTAGCCCGGTGGACGGCTACCTCAACGACCGCGCCCCACGTAACCACGAATTCGTCACTGCCGGCCGCCCGGTGCTGTCGGTGGTCGACAGCACCTCGTACCACGTCGATGGCTATTTCGAAGAAACCAAGCTGGGCGGCATCCACATCGGCGACGCCGTGGACATCCGCGTGATGGGCGACAACACTCGCCTGCGCGGCCATGTGCAGAGCTTTGCTGCCGGTATCGAAGACCGCGACCGCAGCAGTGGCGCCAACTTGCTGCCCAACGTCAACCCGGCGTTCAGCTGGGTGCGCCTGGCCCAGCGCATTCCGGTGCGCATCGCCTTCGATGAAGTGCCGCAAGACTTCCGCATGATTGCCGGGCGCACCGCCACGGTGTCGATCATCGAGGGCCAGCGCCCATGAAACAGCTGATCCTGGCCGGCCTGTGCCTGTCGTTGGGGGCCTGCATGATGGTCGGGCCCGACTATGAGGTGCCAAAGGACGCGGCGGTGCAACGCAACGACCTGAATGGCCCGCTGCGCCAGGATGCCGACAGCGTGGTTTCGGCGCCGGTGCCCGAGGACTGGTGGCAGCTGTATCAGGATCAGCGGCTGAACGAGCTGGTGCGTCAGGCCCTGAGTGCCAACACCGAACTGCGCGTGGCGGCGGCCAACATCGCCAAGGCCCGGGCCCAGGTGGAAGTGGCCGAATCGCAAGGTGGCTTCAACGGCGGTGTCAAACTTGGCGCCCAGCGCCTGCAGGAGTCGGGCGAAGCCTTCCTGCTGCCGGAAAAAGTGCCGGTGGCCAACATCGGCGAGGCCATCATCAGTGCCTCGTACCAGTTCGACCTGTGGGGCACCTTCAAGCGCGGCACTGAGGCTGCCAAGGCCAATGCCGACGCGGTGCAGGCCGCTGCCGATACCGCCCGCATTACCCTGGTGGCGGATGTGGTCAAGGCCTATACCCAGGTGTGCTCGGCCAACGAGGAACTCCACATCGCACGTGAGTCGCTCGACCTGCAGGAACAGAGCGTGACGCTCAACCAGCGCCTGCGCGATGCCGGCCGCGGTGATGAAACCCAGGTCACCCGTTCACAGACCCAGTTCAAATCCTTGCGTGCCGAACTGCCCCGCTTCAAGGCTGAGCGAGAAACCGGCATGTACACCCTGGCGGCGTTGCTCGCCAAGCCGGTGGACAAGTTGCCTGCCGGGACTGCCGATTGTGCCGAACTGCCGCACCTGAACCAGCTGGTGCCGGTGGGTGATGGCGCCGCCCTGCTCAAGCGCCGCCCCGACGTGCGCCAGGCCGAACGCCAGCTGGCTGCAGCCACCGCGTACATCGGCGTTGCCACCGGCGCGCTGTACCCGGACATCAGCATTGGTGCCCAGGTCGGCACCATCGGTATTCTCGAAAACCTTGGCGAGCCTGCGACCAACCGTTGGGGCTTCGGCCCGCAGGTCAGCTGGAGCATCCCCACCAACGGCACCCGTGCGCGCATTCGCATGGCCGAAGCCTCTACCCAGGCGGCGTTGGCCAACTTCGATGGTGTGGTGCTGAACGCCATACGCGAAACCCAGACCCGCCTGGCGCAGTACAGCGCCCTGCTGGACCGGCGCGATGCGCTGGCCGAGGCGGAAAAGTCGGCCAAGGAAGCAGCAGACCAGACCCACCGGTATTACCAAGCAGGGCGAGAATCGTTCCTGGCGGACTTGCAGGCGACGCGCACTTACACCGTCATGCGTGCGCAACTGGCAGCAGCCAATAGTCAGGTAGCCATGGGACAGATTGGGGTGTTTCTGGCGTTGGGTGGGGGCTGGAAGGCCGGTACGGCTGACCAGTCACGCCCATAGTTCTACTAGTTACTTGACCGTTTAAGAGTTCGTCATGCTCCGCCTGACTTAACAGGCAGGTGGAACATGGAAAAAGTTACGTGTGGTATCTCTGATTGCATCGTGGAAGGGCAGGCTGGCCCTTTTTGTGCAAAGTCCAGCTACGCGCCTTACGGGTTCGATGCTACCCAGCCAGTCGGGGTGCCGGGCTTCAATGGACAGCCTCGTGACCGGGTGACCGGGTGTTATCTACTAGGCGCCGGCTACCGGGCCTTCAACCCTGTGCTGATGCGCTTCAATAGCCCGGACAGCTGGAGCCCGTTCGGCGAAGGCGGTTGGAATAGCTATGCCTATGTGTCGTGTGACCCCATCAACCACAGTGATCCAACGGGGCATATTAAGTACCCTCAGCGACCACTGTCGCTGCAGATACCCCCCAAACAGGCATTGAATTCGCCACCCGGATCGCACAGTGCTCCTGTTTTAGCGTCACCCTCGCCGAGTCGGCCGCCATCGAGTGCGTCAAGCTCCTCCGGAGGGCGCGCACCCAGCAGTGGGCAGTACAGTTCTCAAATATCGTGGAGCTCCAGCGCATCTTCAGGCTCCAGCAAGGGGTGGGCATTAGACAAATCCAACGCCACCTTCAAAGAGCTGACCAAGTCCGAACAGAAAGTATTTGATGTTTTCCAGAACGCCATACACCACTTTGGCATGTCTCCCAAAGACGCTTCAATGTTGGCGGGTGCCAGTAACTATAAATTGCTGCCCAACAATAAAGTCGACAATTTCCAGATTCGCCTCGGCCAAGGGCAGCGGGTATCAGGTGAAATCGAAGGTAAGACAGCGATCATTCGTCAGGTAGGTGGGCATACATGACACCGCCGGCGATCCGAGGGCAAAGCCACCGGCCTGTCCATCCCGCTTCATCAGATTTGTAGCAAGATTTTTCATGAAATCCGCCCAGCACCCTTGAGGGAAGCCAAGTCGGAGTGAACAATGTTCTCTTTCGCATTCCCTTCGAGACTGGCCATGAAAACCCGTTCCCGTCTGTTCGCCTGGCTGCCGGCTATTTTGCTCGGCCCGGTGCTGGCGCTGTGCAGCACCTTGGCGCTGGCCGAGTCCCCCGCCGAGGCCGCCAAGGCCCTGCACCTGCTGGATTACATTGGTGCCGACTACCCGCCGACCGTGCAAGACGGCAAGGTGGTCGACGCTGGCGAATACCGCGAGCAACAGGAGTTCAGCGCGGTATTGGCCGAGCTGGTCAAAAGCCTGCCCGCAAATACCGAGCAAGGCGCTCTTGAGCAGGGCGTCCAGGCGTTGCGCCAGGCCATTGATCAGCGCCAGGAAGGCACGGCGGTCGCCAGGCAAGCCCGCCAACTGGGTGCGCGCCTGGCAGTCGCCTACGAGGTCAGCCAGGCCCCGGTGATCACCCCGGACCCGGCCCGTGGCGCGTCGCTGTACGCGCAAAACTGCTCGATCTGCCACGGCGACACCGGCGCAGGCGACGGCCCGGCAGGCGTGGGCCTGGAGCCTGCACCCGCCAACCTGCGCGATGTCGCACGCCTTGACCAGTTGAGCCTGTTCGACCTCTATAACACCCTGGCCTTGGGCATCGACGGTACCGAGATGCCGTCCTTCGCCGACCAGCTTGATGACCGCCAGCGGTGGGATGTGGCCGCCTACATCGCCAGCTTCACCGCCAACCCGGAAGCCGGCAAAGGCGACAAGACCTGGAACATCGCCGACCTGGCTCGGCAGACCCCGGCCGAAGTCGCCGCCAACGAAGGCAATGCGGTTGTAGACGCTTTCCGCGCCCAGCGCGCCCAGCCGCCGCAGGTAAAGCGTGGGCCGGCGCAATTGCTGGAATACACCGCTACCACTCTGGACAAGAGCCTGGCCGCCTACCGCGCAGGTGATCACGACCAGGCCTATGACTTGTCGGTAGCGGCTTATCTCGAAGGCTTCGAGCTGGTGGAAAGCTCGCTGGACAACATTGACGCCAATGCGCGCAAGGACACCGAAAAATCCCTGATGGCCTACCGCCAATCGCTGCAGGACGGGCTGTCCGTGGCCCAGGCCGAGCAGCGTCTGGCTGAAGCCAAAAGCAAGCTCGACCAGGCCGCCAAGCTGTTGGGCAGCGATGGCCTGAGCTGGTCGCTGAGCTATATCTCCGGTTTGCTGATCTTGCTGCGCGAAGGTCTTGAGGCGATTCTGGTACTGGCGGCGATCCTCGCCTTCCTGCGCAACACCGGGCAGCAGTCGGCGGTCCGCAGCGTCAACATCGGTTGGGGCTTGGCGCTGGTTGCCGGCTTCGCCACCTGGGCGCTGGCGGCCTATGTGATCGATGTGGGCGGCGCCCAGCGCGAGCTGCTGGAAGGCTGCACGGCATTGTTTGCTGCGGTGATGGTGTTGTGGCTCGGCGTGTGGATGCATGACCGCCGTCATGCCGCCGCCTGGCAGAACTACATCAAGAGCAGCCTGGTCAGCGGCGGCGGGCGTTTCGGCTTCGCCCTGCTGGCGTTTTTCTCGGTGTACCGCGAACTGTTCGAAGTGATCCTGTTCTACGAAACCCTGTGGCTGCAGGCAGGCCCTGCCGGGCACCAGGCGGTGCTGGCGGGTGGCGCCACGGCGCTGGTGCTGTTGGTGGGGTTGGCCTGGGTGATCCTGCGGGGCTCTGCGAAGCTGCCGCTTTCGCTGTTCTTCAGCATCAACGCCGCGTTGCTGTGTGCGCTGTCGGTGGTGTTCGCCGGGCATGGCGTGAAGGCGCTGCAAGAGGCCGGGGTGCTGGGCACACGGCCGGTGGCGTTCTTCGAGTTCGACTGGCTGGGGATTCACGCTGATGCCTACTCGCTGTCGGCACAGGCGGTGGCCTTGCTGGCCATCGTGTTTCTGTACGGGCGCTCGTGGCTGACGGAAAAACGCAGGGCTACGGCCAACTGATCGGGGCCTGCGCGGTCTCTGTGGGAGCGGCCTTGTGTCGCGACAGGGCCGCAAGGCGGCCCCGGCAACTTATGCAGCGGCGCTGTAAAAGTGGGGCCGCTGTGCGGCCCTTTCGCGACACAAGGCCGCTCCTACAACGACCGAGAAAGCCATTCAGGCCGGTTGTGGCGCCTTGAGAATGTTCTGCAGCAACTGGACACTTTCGACGGCGTCATGGCCCAGGCTGGTCAGGTAGCCGCCATCGGGTTGATCGGTCAGCCCCTTTTCATGCAGGCGTTGCGCAGCAGAGACCAGGGTAGCGGGGGCGTTGCTGTTTATCTTGATGCCTTCCTGGCTGCTATCGTGTTTGAACAGCGCGAGTACTTCCAGTTCAGCGATCAGATCGGGGGTAAAGGACATGGCGACTCCTGACTTCCAGACAAGGATGGCGGCACTGCACACAGTGCCTGACCTAGGAGTGTAGACGGGTTATTCGTCGTCGCCTTGATCCATCTCAGGTGGCAGCTCTGGCAGCGCGCGCAAGGCGTTCTCGTACCACTCGCCGTCGAACGCGCGGTCTTCCACCAGCATGTTGTCGATCTCGAAGGCCAGCACATGGGCCATCAGGTTGAGGATGTCCTCGCGCTCGTAACCGACCAGGGTCAGCTTGTTGAAGGTGGCCTTGGCCGCAGGCGGCTCGCCGCTTTCAATCTGGTTTTCGATGGCCTGGGTCAGTGTCGCCTCGGCGAAGGCTTCGTCGTCATTGTCGATGTCGGTGGGCTCGCTCATGGCGGTACTCCTGTGATGGGATGCACAGTGTGCCACGCCCGTGGCGGCAATGCCCGGGCATTGACGGGGTGCATGACGCTGGTCAGCGGCGGGCGATCGGTCTATAAAAGCCGGGCCAACCCCTTACGGCCTGGAGGCTGTTACCTCATGCTCAAGCTCTACGGATTCTCGGTCAGCAACTACTACAACATGGTCAAGCTGGCCCTGCTGGAAAAAGGCCTGCCCTTCGAGGAAGTCACCTTCTATGGCGGCCAGGCGCCACAGGCGCTGGAAGTGAGCCCGCGGGGCAAGGTGCCGGCGCTGCAGACCGAACACGGCTACCTCAGCGAAACCAGTGTGATCCTCGACTACATCGAACAGACCCAGGGCGGCAAGCCACTGCTGCCGGCCGACCCGTTCGAGCAGGCAAAGGTGCGTGAGCTGCTCAAGGAAATCGAGTTGTACATCGAGCTGCCGGCCCGTACTTGCTATGCCGAGTCATTCTTTGGCATGTCGGTTGAGCCGTTGGTCAAAGAGAAAGCGCGTGCCGATTTGCTGGCCGGCTTTGCCACCCTCAAACGCAACGGTCGCTTTGCGCCGTTTGTGGCAGGTGAGCAGATGACGCTGGCAGACCTGATGTTCTGCTTCTCGGTCGACCTGGCGTACGCCGTGGGCAAGAAAGTGCTGAACATCGACTTGCTGGCGGAATTCCCGCAGGCCAAGGCATTGCTGCAACTGATGGGCGAGAACCCGCACATGGCGCGGATCCTGGCGGACAAGGAGGCGGCGATGCCAGCCTTCATGGAGATGATTCGTAGCGGTAAACGCTGAGTCTGGTGTTGAGCCCTTCGCGGGCACGCCCGCGAACGAGGGCGAAGCCCTCGCAATGGGCCTTAGCGCGAAGCCAGCAGGGCCTTGCCACGAACGACGGCAGCACGCACCTGCGCCGGCGCCGTACCACCAATGTGGTCACGGGCGTTCACCGAGCCTTCCAGGGTCAGCACGGCAAACACGTCCTGCTCGATCTGGTCGCTGAACTGGCGCAGTTCGTCCAGGCTCATCTCGGCCAGGTCTTTACCGGTGTCCACACCATACTTCACCGCGTGGCCAACGATTTCGTGGCAGTCACGGAACGGCAGACCACGGCGTACCAGGTAGTCGGCCAGGTCGGTCGCGGTGGAGAAACCGCGCAGGGCCGCTTCACGCATGATGGCGTGCTTTGGCTTGATCGCCGGGATCATGTCGGCAAAGGCACGCAGCGAGTCGCGCAGGGTGTCGGCAGCGTCGAACAGCGGCTCCTTGTCTTCCTGGTTGTCCTTGTTGTAGGCCAGCGGCTGGCCTTTCATCAGGGTCAGCAGACCGGTGAGGGCGCCGAACACGCGGCCGCTCTTGCCACGTACCAGCTCTGGCACGTCCGGGTTCTTTTTCTGCGGCATGATCGAGCTGCCGGTGCAGAAGCGGTCCGGCAGGTCGATGAACTGGAACTGCGCGCTGGTCCACAGCACCAGCTCTTCGGAGAAGCGCGACAGGTGCATCATCGCCACGCTGGCAGCGGCGCAGAATTCGATGGCGAAGTCACGGTCCGACACGCCGTCCAGCGAGTTGCCGGCCACGGCTTCGAAGCCCAGCAGCTTGCAGGTGAGCTCGCGGTCGATCGGGTAGGTGGTGCCCGCCAGCGCGGCGCTGCCCAGGGGCATGCGGTTGGTGCGCTTGCGGCAGTCGACCAGGCGCTCGTAGTCGCGGCTGAGCATTTCGAACCAGGCCAGCAGGTGGTGGCCGAAGGTGACCGGCTGGGCCGTCTGCAGGTGGGTGAAACCGGGCATGATGGTTTCGGCTTCACGCTCGGCCTGCTCCAGCAGGCCCTGCTGCAAGCGGGTGATTTCGGCCAGAATCAGGTCGATTTCGTCGCGCAGCCACAGGCGGATATCGGTGGCCACCTGGTCGTTGCGGCTACGGCCGGTGTGCAGCTTCTTGCCAGTGATGCCGATGCGGTCGGTCAGGCGTGCTTCGATGTTCATGTGCACGTCTTCGAGGTCGACGCGCCAGTCGAAGTTGCCGGCTTCGATTTCGCCCTGAATGGTCTTCAGGCCATCAACGATGGTGTCGCGCTCGGCATCGCTGAGCACGCCGACCTGCGCCAGCATGGTGGCATGGGCGATCGAACCCATGATGTCGTGGCGGTACAGGCGCTTGTCGAAATCGACCGAGGCGGTGAAACGGGCGACGAAGGCGTCGACGGGCTCACTGAAGCGGCCGCCCCAGGACTGATTGGTCTTGTCGGTGCTCATGGATTCACTCATTGCAGGCGTGAACGAAAAAGTGGCGCCGATAATAGCAGGGTTGGGCTGGCTGCCGCAGGGCGCCGGTCGAGAGAAATGCCCGGAAAATGGCAGAGAAGGATTTTAAGGAATGAACGGCAGTGTTCCACGGACCGTCTACAGTTGGACAAAGGACTGGCAGTGAATCTGCCGTCCGAGTGAATCTTTGGCCATCGCACCGGTCTAGAGCGTGACCGCAGTGTCGCTCGAACCACACCTGTCTACGCTATACCTGTGCGAGACTCATTCAGGAATCCAGCGCAATTATGAATGTCCTGATCGTTGATGACGAACCCCAAGGCCGTGAACGCCTCAGCCGGCTACTCGGCGAACTGGAGGGGTACACCGTGCTGGAGCCTAGCGCCACCAACGGCGAGGAGGCCCTTGCGCTGATCGAAAGCCTCAAGCCCGATGTGGTCCTGCTGGACATCGGCATGCCAGGCCTGGACGGCCTGCAGGTAGCCGCTCGCCTGTGCGAACGCGAGGCGCCGCCGGCGGTGGTGTTTTGCACCGGGGATGACGAATACGGTGCCGAGGCATTCAAGGACAGTACCCTCAGCCATGTGACCAAGCCCTTCCAGGCCCAGACGTTGCGCGATGCCTTGCGCAAGGCCGAAAAACCCAACCGCGCCCAGCTGGCGGCGCTCACCCGGCCGGCCAATGAAGGTGGCGGCCCACGTAGCCACATCAGTGCCCGCACCCGTAAAGGCATCGAGCTGATTCCTTTGCCCCAGGTGATCTATTTCATTGCCGATCACAAATACGTGACCTTGCGCCACGAGGCCGGGGAAGTGCTGCTCGACGAGCCGCTCAAAGCCCTGGAGGATGAATTTGGCGAACGCTTCGTGCGTATCCACCGCAATGCGTTGGTCGCCCGCGAGCGTATCGAACGCCTGCAACGCACCCCGCTGGGGCACTTTCAGCTCTACCTGAAAGGCCTGGACGGTGATGCCCTGACCGTCAGCCGCCGGCATGTGGCCGGCGTGCGCAAGATGATGCAGACCCTCTGATTCGGCGCCCGCATGGCAAGGGCTTTGCCCTTGTTCGCGGCTAAAGCCGCTCCCACAGGTACGGTGCCGCTCCGAAGGCAATGGTGAGCCTGTGGGAGCGGGTTCACCCGCGAAGAGGTCCTCAGCTGATCCACATCTGCTAGCGATACCGGCGATGCTGTTATCATCGGCGGCATTTCTCTGGATCGGGGCGTTCCATGTCCACTCGCGAAATCCGCATTGCCACCCGTAAAAGTGCCTTGGCCCTGTGGCAGGCCGAATACGTCAAAGCCCGCCTCGAGCAGGCCCACCCCGGTCTGTTGGTGACCCTGGTGCCCATGGTCAGCCGTGGTGACAAGCTGCTCGACGCGCCGCTGGCGAAAATCGGCGGCAAGGGCCTGTTCGTCAAGGAACTGGAAACCGCCCTGCTGGACAACGAAGCCGACATCGCCGTGCACTCGATGAAAGACGTGCCCATGGACTTCCCCGAAGGCCTGGGGCTGTTCTGCATCTGCGAGCGTGAAGACCCGCGTGATGCCTTCGTTTCCAATACCTTTGACAGCCTTGAGGCGTTGCCTGCCGGCAGCATCGTCGGCACCTCCAGCCTGCGCCGTCAGGCCCAGTTGCTGGCGCGCCGCCCGGACCTGCAAATCCGCTTCCTGCGTGGCAACGTCAACACGCGCCTGGCCAAGCTCGATGCCGGCGAGTACGACGCCATCATCCTCGCCGCCGCCGGCCTGATCCGCCTCGGCTTCGAAGACCGCATCACCGCCACCATCAGCGTCGACGACAGCCTGCCGGCTGGCGGCCAGGGCGCGGTGGGCATCGAGTGCCGCAGTGCCGACCTCGAGATCCATGCACTGCTGGCGCCGCTGCACCATGCCGACACCGCCGACCGGGTGGTGGCCGAACGCGCCCTGAACAAACACCTGAATGGCGGCTGCCAGGTGCCGATCGCCTGCTACGCGGTGCTCGAAGGCGACCAGCTGTGGCTGCGTGGCCTGGTCGGCCAGCCGAGTGGCGGCACCCTGCTGGTGGCCGAGGCCCGTGCCCCTCGCGCTGCTGCCGAGACCTTGGGCGTACAGGTGGCCGAAGACCTGCTGGGCCAAGGCGCCGAAGCCATCCTCAAGGAAGTCTACGGCGAGGCCGGCCACCCGTGAGCCAATGGCGCCTGTTGCTGACCCGGCCTGCCGAGGACTGTGCGGCACTGGCGCAAAGCCTGGCGGCAGCGGGGGTTGGCAGCAGCTGCCTGCCGCTGTTGGCGATAGAGCCTGTCACCGTGGAGGCCCCGCAACGTCTGCTGCTGGAGGACCTGCATGGCTTCCAGGCGATCATCGTGGTCAGCAAGCCGGCTGCCCGGTTGTTGCTTGAGCAACTGGCCGAAGCCCGCATGCAGCCGCCACTGCAAGGCTGGTTCACCGTGGGCGAGGCAACCGCCGCGGTGCTGCAGGGGGCGGGGCTTGAGGTAAACACTCCGCCGCGTGGCGACGACAGTGAAGCCTTGTTGGCGCTACCGGCCCTGCTTCAGGCCGTTGCCGTGCCTGCAGCGCGTGTCCTGGTCGTGCGCGGCGTCGGAGGTCGCGAACTGCTGGCAGAGCGTCTTGCAGAGCAAGGTGCTAGTGTCGAATATCTGGAACTGTATCGTCGCTGCCTGCCGGATTATCCGGCGGGCACCCTGAAGCGCCGCATCGAAGCGGAACGCCTCAATGGCCTGGTGGTCAGCAGTGGGCAGGGTTTTGAACATTTGCAGCAGCTGGCCGGCGCGGATTGGCCGCAGCTGGCACGCCTGCCGCTGTTCGTGCCCAGCCCACGGGTAGCCGAGCAAGCCAGGGCCGCAGGGGCCCAACAGGTTGTGGATTGCCGTGGCGCCAGTGCCACGGCCTTGCTGGCAGCTGTGCAGCGCAGCGCTGCACCTGCCTCTTAAGGCGCTAAGCTGAACGCGATGCGCCCCCATGCAAAGGATGGATACGTGAGCGAGACTGTCTTGTCCAATAACGATCAGCCGTCGGCACAGGCGCCGGCGGAACCCGTCACCGCGCCACCTGCCAAGCGCTCCGGCAGTGGCCTGGCAGCGCTGGCATTGCTGCTGGGTGCGGCCGGGGTGGCAGTAGGTGGCTGGGGTGTCTGGCAGGTGCGTCAACTGCAAGGCAGCGAGTTCAACCAGGGCCAGCACATCGAGGCGCTGACCCAGCGCGTCGAGGCCCTGCAGCAGCGCGAACAGCAGATCAGCGCGCAACTGGCCAGCCTGCCGGCGGCCAGCGAGCTGGAAGACCGCCGGCGCCTGGTGGCGCAATTGCAGGGCGACCAGCAGCGCCTCAGCCAGCGCCTGGAAACCGTGCTTGGCGAAAGCCGCAAGGAATGGCGCCTGGCTGAAGCCGAGCACTTGCTGCGCCTGGCTACCCTGCGCCTGTCGGCCTTGCAGGACATCACCAGTGCCAAGGCCCTGGTCGAAGGCGCCGACGAGATTCTGCGCGAGCAGAGCGACCCGGGTGCCTTCGCTGCCCGCGAGCAACTGGCACGCAGCCTGGCCACGCTCAACAGCACCCAGCAACCGGACCGTACCGGCCTGTTCCTGAAACTGGCTGCACAGCGTGAGCTGGTACAGCAGCTGAGCGCCCAGTCGCCCGAGTTCGACAGCAATGCCGATGCGCTGGGTGCCCTGACCGCCGATGGTGATGGTGCCAGCCGGCTGTCGCAGTGGTGGGCAGAAATCTCCAAGTACTTCCAGATCGACTTCAACGCCGATGAAAACGTGCGGCCCCTGCTGGCAGGGCAGCAATTGAACCAGCTGCGCCTGGCCCTGAGCCTGACCATCGAGCAGGCCCAGTGGGCGGCGCTCAATGGTGACGCCAAGGTCTACACCCAGGCGCTGGACGACGCCCGCAGCGTGCTGCTGGCGAACTTCAACGCCGACAACCCGCAAAGCAAGGCCATGCTCGACAGCCTCAATGCCCTGGCCGAGCAGCCGGTGTCGGTGGTCACCCCCGACCTCAGCGAAAGCCTGGCGGCAGTGCAGGCCTACATTCAGCGCCGTCACCTGCCGGCTGAGGCTGAAGGGGGCAAGCCATGAAGCGTGTCTACCTGCTGGCCGTACTGGCAATCGTAATCGCCGCGGCGCTGGGTATCGCGGTCGCCAAGCACAGCGGTTACGTGCTGCTTTCCTATGGCAGCTTCCGCTATCAATCGGGGCTGTGGGCGGCCCTGGCCGGGCTGCTGGCCGTGGTCGCTGTGTTGTGGCTGTTGCGGTACCTGGTCGGCCTGGTGCTGACCTCCAGCGGCGTGGTCAACCCGTGGTCGCGGCGTAACCGCAGCCGGCGCATCCGTGTGGCCATCGAACAAGGCCAGCTGGACCTCGCCGAGGGCCGCTGGGCCAGTGCCCAACGCCACCTGCACCGTGCCGCTGAGGCCGAGCGCCAACCGCTGCTCTACTACCTCGGTGCCGCACGTGCTGCCAACGAGCAAGGCCGCACCGAAGACAGCGACAACCTGCTGGAGCGCGCCCTGGAGCGTCAGCCGCAAGCAGAACTGGCCATTGCCCTGACCCATGCGCAACTGCAGATGGACCGTGGCGAAAGTGACGGCGCCCTGGAAACCCTGCTTGCCATGCAGGAACGCCACCCGCACAACAGCCAGGTGCTGCGCCTGCTGCAGCGTCTGTACCTGGCGCGCGGCGACTGGTCGGCACTGATCCGTCTGCTGCCAGACCTGCGCAAGGGCAAGGTGCTGCCGCCCGCCGAGCTGGCTGCCCTGGAGCAGCGTGCCTGGGGCCAGAACCTGAGCCTGGCCACTACCCGTGGCGAAGACGCGCAAAGTGCACGTCAGGCCCTGGAACGCGCCTGGCAGCAGTTGACCGCGGCCCAGCGCCAGGAGCCGCAACTGGTGCTGGCCTACGCCGAGCAGTTGCGCCAGGTAGGCGCCCAGAACGAAGCCGAGCAAGTGTTGCGCACCGCCCTCAAGCGTGAATACGAAAGCCACCTGGCCCGCCTCTACGGCCTGGTGCGCGGTGATGACCCGGCGCGCCAGCTGCAAACCGCCGAAGGTTGGCTGAAGGATCACCCGCAAGATGCCAGCCTGTTGCTGACCCTGGGCCGCCTGAGCCTGCAGAACCGCCTGTGGGGCAAGGCGCGTGACTACCTGGAAAGCAGCCTGCGCATGGAACGCAACCCCGAGGCCTGTGCCGAACTGGCCCGCCTGCTCGCTGGCCTGGGCGAGACCGAGCGCAGCAACCAGCTGTTCCAGGAGGGGCTTGGCCTGCTGGACGAACGCCTGTTGGCGCTGCCTTTGCCAGAAGGCGTTCGCGCCTGACCAACCCCAAAGCCCGCGCCAAGGTGCGGGCTTTGGGGGTGGGTAACTTTTCTACCGCTGCCAGTTAGATCTGCAGTCCAGTTCTTCAGTCGCCTCCTACCTTATCAGCTGAAATTTCCTACGTGATTCAGCGACTTATCGTTGCTGTCGCACCTTGAAACAAAGCCTGTCTTTCCTCTACCGTTTCAAGCCACAACATCTTCCCCGGGACTTTCACCGCCCATGCTTCCGGCCCGCTTGCGCACCTTTTTCCTTCCTGCCTGCCTGGCCGCATTGGCGGTACTGGCCCTGTCATTCCACCTGGAAAACATACTGGGGCTTATGCCGTGCCCCTTGTGCTTCAGCCAGCGGCTGTTGCTTGCCGTGTACGCCCTGCTGAGCCTGGCTGCGGTGCTGCAGGCACCGGGCGCGCGGGGTATCCACCATTACGCGCGGGCTACGCTGGGCTGCTCGCTGGCTGGCGCGGTGCTGGCGGCACGGAACGTCTGGGTACAGGGGGGCGGTGGTGCTATCCCTGTCTGCCCATTACCGATCGGGCGTGTGCTCGAGCAATCCTGGAGCGAGGCAGCGCGGCAGTTGCTGCTTGGCGGCCCGGAATGCAGCTCGCTGACCTGGAGCTTTCTCGACCTGACGCTGCCTGAGTGGAGCCTGCTGGCCTTCCTGTTGCTGGCCGTGCTGCCCCTGAGTTGCCTGCTGGCGTATCGTTTCCGCACTCTGGCAAGAAGTTGACCTGGAACAAGGCTGCGCCACTAGCGCGACCAGTGGCGGTTTGACGGGCTATTAAACACTTGTATGAACTTTGTCCGCTGCGTACCTTGATGGGCAGCACGCGCGGGAATAATCTCCCAGCACGCATACCGAAAATACAACTGCTCGATGCCGTCCTGCTGATGACACCTTTGTGCTGCGCGGTCGTGGTGCGAGGTGCAGCGGCATCTACCCAGAAGGGAAGAGATTGCCATGCTCGATAGTTGTCAGAATGCCCAGGAACGCTGGGGTGGGGTTCACGACCTGATCGACCGTTGGCTGAAGGAGCGCCAGGACCTGGTGCAGTCTTTCGGCGCACTGCGCGATTTGAAGCCAGCTTTCGCCGACAAGGACACCAACGGGGACTTTTGCGCGCTCCTGGTCGACTACGTTTCGGCGTGGCATTTCGAAGTCAGCGAACAACTGGTCAGCGAGGCCAAGGCATTTGGCGATACGCGTGGCCTGGAGCTGGCGACGCAGATCAATCCTCGCATTGATGACAGCACCCAGATTGCACTGGCCTTCAACGACCATTGCGCAAAGGGTGAGTGCACTGACCCGGAACGTTTCGCCGAGAAGCTGGCCAAGTTGGGCGCCCTGCTGCACGAGCGCTTCGAACTCGAGGATTGCCTGATCGAAGTGCTGCACAACGCGCACAAGGAAGAGGGCACAGTCGAGGCGTGAAGGTTGGCGTCAGTCGCCAACCGACAGCAGTTCGATCTCGAATACCAAGGGTGTATAGGGTGCGATCAGGTCACCCGCGCCCTCGGCGCCATAGGCTTGCGCCGACGGTATTACCAGGCGCCATTTGGCACCGGCGTGCATCATCGGCAAGGCCACCTGCCACCCTTCGATTACCGAACCCAGGCTGAACCACTGGGGCGCCTGGTTCTGGTCGAACACCGAGCCATCCGGCAGCCTGCCTACATAGCGCACCTGCACTTTGCCGCCAGCTTTTGGCTGAGCGCCAGTGCCAGGCTGCAGCTCGCTGTAGAGCACACCTTCCGGTAGTTCGCGTACCCCATAACGCCCACGTTCATTGGCCATGAAGCGTGTTTCGGCCGCCTGCAGTTTCTGCGTGGCGGCGTCACTTTCCTGCGCTTCGTGCTGTTGGAGCACGGCCTGCATACGTGCCTTGTCGAGCTTCAGGGGTTGCCCCTGATAGGACTGCTTCAGGCCTTCGACCAGTGCATCCAGTTGCAGGCCTGGCATCTCCTCGCGCAGCCGCTCGCCCAGGCTGGCGCCAAGGCTGTAGGCGAGGTCCTGGTCGTTGTTGTCGGCCATTGCAACTGGCATCAGCAGGCATAAACCTAATACAAGATATCGAAACATGGTCAGTTCCTGCGCCAATGAGCGTGGAAGTATGCCAGCGTTCGCTTTTCTGTTGTGTGCTCGCGATCCCTGTAGGAGCGGCCTTGTGTCGCGATGGGCCGCAAAGCGGCCCCGGCAATATCAGCGTGATGCACGAATCCTGGGGGGCGCTACGCTCCCCGATCGCGACACAAGGCCGCGCCTACAGGGGCTGCGCTGCAAGTCAGATAATTGCCAAATATCAGCAATGATTAATTCAGCAACTACACTTTCACGCAGCTGCAAGATAACAACTTTGCCCAGGCATGCAACGCGGCGTAAATATTACTGTCAACATGCCCTAGCGGCGGTAGCAGCAGAAGCATAGTATGAGCCGCAATCTCGTCAGCCAGGAGGTAAACCATGTCGGCCAAGAAGAAGCCAGTAAGTACGCCGTTACACCTGCTCCAGCAACTTTCGGGCAGCCTGCTCGAACACTTGGAAGATGCCTGCTCGCAAGCGCTGGCTGATGCGGAAAAACTGCTGGCCAAACTGGAAAAGCAGCGTGGCAAGGCCCAGGAAAAACTGCACAACGGTCGCC
The DNA here is from genome assembly GCF_000708715.2 of Pseudomonas putida W15Oct28. Taxonomy (GTDB): domain Bacteria; phylum Pseudomonadota; class Gammaproteobacteria; order Pseudomonadales; family Pseudomonadaceae; genus Aquipseudomonas; species Aquipseudomonas putida_R. The sequence goes on from NZ_JENB01000050.1 coordinate 32,585, forward strand.
TGAAATTGCAGGACGCGGCCAAGGCAGGTAAAGCCAAGGCACAGACCAAAGCGCAAAAAGCCATTGGTGAACTTGAAGGGCTGCTCGATGCCCTCAAGGAACGTCAAACCCAGACCCGCTCTTATATCCAGCAACTCAAGCGCGACGCTCAGGACAGCCTCAAACTGGCCCAAGGTGTAGGCAAGGTTCGCGAAGCAGCCGCCAAGGCCCTTGACCAGCGCGCCGTCAAAACCACCAAGCCGGCCGCTGCCAAGCCAGCTGCCAGAGCCACTGCAGCCAAACCTGCCGCGAAGCCAGCTGCCAAAACCGCTGCTGCTGCCAAGCCTGCCGCGAAGCCAGCTGCCAAAACCGCTGCTGCAGCCAAACCTGCCGCGAAGCCAGCTGCCAAGGCTACTGCTGCTGCCAAGCCAGCCGCGAAGCCAGCTGCCAAGGCCACTGCTGCAGCCAAACCTGCCGCGAAGCCAGCTGCCAAGGCCACTGCTGCAGCCAAACCTGCCGCGAAGCCAGCTGCCAAGGCTACTGCTGCAGCCAAACCTGCCGCGAAGCCAGCTGCCAAGGCTACTGCTGCAGCCAAACCTGCCGCGAAGCCAGCTGCCAAAGCCACTGCTGCAGCCAAGCCTGCTGCCGCTGCCAAACCTGCAGCCAAGCCAGCGCCAGCCAAAGCCGCTGCCGCGAAACCAGCTGCGAAACCAGCGGCAAAGCCAGCTGCCGCCAAGGCCCCAGCACGTACGGCCGCCAAGCCAGCTGCCGCCAAGCCTGTTGCCAGCAAGCCAGCCGAAGCCAAACCTGCTACGCCAGCCGCCAGCACCCCGGCCGCAGCAACCAACTCGGCCACCCCGGCCGCTTCGGCAGCACCGTCGGCGCCCGCCAGCACCCCGGCTCAGGCACCGTCTTCGGCGTCCTGAAGCGCAGCCGCCGCGACGCGCAACTGATCCAGCGCGTCGTGGTGTGGGGCAGGGGCCGGCGCCAGCCGGGCCAGCCAGTCGTCCGTGGGCTCATGGGAGTCCGCGGGCCACTGTCGCGAACGCTCCTGCAAACGCTCCAGCAACGCCTTTTCTGCCTGTAACTCCAACCCCTTCACCTGCTCACGCAACGCCGCCAGTTGCGTATCACCCGACGCTGACGCTCGCCATTGCTGGCGCAGGCTGCGTAACGGGCCGACCACTTCTCGCTGCCAAGGCTCGGCAATGTCGTGCAGCGCTTGCGCGCGCGCGTCCAGCACGGCCACGCCACGCGCCTGCAGCCAGGCTGCGCACAGCAGCAGGCAGACATCGCCACCCTGCGCCTGGAGTTCAAGGCAGGCCGCTTCCACGCCGGGCTTGGCATACAAGGCCAGGGCGTAATTCCACAGGTCGGTGTGCATGGTTCCACTCGCGCTATGGGCCGAGGAAGCTGGTAGACTCCGCGACCATCATGATCAGACTAACCAACCTCACTTTACAGCGTGGTCCGCAGCGCTTGCTAGACGGCGCCGACATGACCCTGCACGCCGGTCACAAAGCCGGCCTGATCGGCGCCAACGGCGCCGGAAAATCCAGCCTGTTCGCCATGCTGCGCGGTGAGCTGTCGCCCGATGGTGGCGATTGCCAGCTGCCCGGCGACTGGCGCATCGCCCACATGCGCCAGGAGGTCGACACCCTCGATCGCCTGGCCGTGGACTATGTGCTTGACGGCGATGCGCGCCTGCGCAAGGTCCAGGCCGAACTGGCTGTGGCCGAGCAGGCTCACGATGGTACCGCCCTGGCACGCCTGCACAGTGAGCTGGAAGGCGCCGACGGCTATACCGCCGACGCCCGCGCACGCAAATTGCTGGCAGGCCTGGGCTTCACCAACGAGCAGATGGACCGCCGCGTCGGCGACTTCTCCGGCGGCTGGCGGATGCGCCTGAACCTGGCCCAGGCACTGATGTGCCCGTCCGACCTGCTGCTGCTCGACGAACCCACCAACCACCTCGACCTCGACGCCATCCTGTGGCTGGAAGACTGGCTCAAGGGCTACCCAGGCACACTGTTGCTGATCTCCCACGACCGTGACTTCCTCGACGCCGTGGTCGACCATGTGCTGCACGTCGAGCAGCGCAAGCTGAACCTGTACAAGGGCGGCTACTCCGCCTTCGAGCGCACCCGTGCCGAACGCCTGGCGCAGCAGCAGCAGGCCTACGAGAAGCAGCAGGCGCAGCGCGCGCACATGGAAAAGTACATCGCCCGCTTCAAGGCCCAGGCCACCAAGGCGCGCCAGGCACAAAGCCGGATCAAGGCCCTGGAGCGCATGGAGGAGCTGTCGGCGGCGCATGTCGATTCGCCGTTCGACTTCGTCTTCCGCGAGTCGCAGAAAATCTCCAGCCCGTTGCTGAGCTTGTCCGAAGGCTGCCTGGGTTATGGCGACAAGGCCATCCTCGACAAGGTCAAGCTGCAGCTCACCCCCGGTGCGCGCATTGGCCTGCTCGGGCCCAACGGCGCCGGCAAGTCGACCCTGATCAAAAACCTTGCAGGTGAGCTGGAGCCGTTGTCGGGCCGCCTGGTCCGTGGAGAGAACCTGGCGGTTGGCTACTTTGCCCAGCACCAGCTGGACTCGCTGGACGACAAGGCCAGCCCGCTGCTGCACCTGCAGCGTATTGCCCCCACCGAGCGCGAGCAGACCCTGCGCGACTTCCTCGGTGGCTTCGACTTCCATGGCGCCCGCACTGACGAGCCGGTGGTGAATTTCTCCGGTGGCGAAAAGGCCCGCCTGGCGCTGGCGCTGATTGCCTGGGAACGGCCGAATCTGCTGCTGCTCGACGAACCGACCAACCACCTCGACCTGGAAATGCGCCTGGCGCTGACCATGGCGTTGCAGGAGTTTGCCGGTGCCGTGGTGGTGGTGTCGCACGACCGTCACCTGCTCAAGAGCACGACCGACGACTTCCTGCTGGTGGCCGACGGCAAGGTCGAAACCTTCGACGGAGATCTGGACGACTACAGCCGCTGGCTGGTCGAGTACCGCCAGCGCACCGCGCCGGCAAGTACGGCCCCGGTCAACCCGGACAAGACCGACAAGAAAGCCCAGCGCCAGGCTGCTGCTGCCTTGCGCCAGCAACTGGCACCGCACAAGAAGGCTGCCGACAAGCTGGAAACCGAGCTCAACCAGGTGCACGTGCAACTGGCCGAGATCGAGACCGCGCTGGGTGATGGTGGCCTCTACGAAGCGGCTCGCAAGGACGAGTTGCGTGACCTGCTGGCGCGCCAGAGCAAGCTCAAGCAACGTGAAGGCGAGCTGGAAGAAGCCTGGATGGAAGCGCTGGAAACCCTCGAAAGCATGCAGGCCGAGCTTGAGGCGCTGTCCTGATGGAGGAACTGCGTTCGCTGCTGCCAGGGCAATGGATGGACACCTTCTGGCTGGGCTTGCAGATTCTGTTGATCCTGGTGGCGGCCTTCGTCCTGCAACGCATCGTTGCCCGGGGTTTGAGCCGCCTGGGCCAGCGTTACCCGCTGCCACCAGAACTGCTGGTACCGGTGCGTGGCGGCCTGCGCTGGCTGATCATGGGCAGCGCACTGCTGTTCGTGCTGGAGCGCCTGGGTGTTTCGGCCACCGTGCTGTGGACGGCGTTGTCCGGCTTTGTCGCGGTAGCGGCGGTGGCGTTCTTCGCCATGTGGAGCGTGCTGTCCAACCTGCTGTGCGCGGTGCTGATCTTCACGGTCGGGCCGTTTCGTATTGGTGATGTGGTCGAACTGGTCGACACCCTGGACAAGCCGGGTGTGAAAGGCCGGGTGATCGCGATCAACCTGCTGTTTACCACCCTGCTGGAAATGCCCGAAGCGGGCGGGGCGTTGGTGCAGGTGCCCAATAGCCAGTTCTTCCAGAAGTCGGTGCGGCGCTGGCGCGGGGCTGAGGTGCAGGCTCTGCACAAAGAGACAGCTGGCGAAGCTGACTAAACCTGTACCGGCCTCTTCGCGGGCACGCCCGCTCCCACAGGTATCTCGCAGGGTCTGAAACTGCACTGGTCCTGTGGGAGCGGGCGCGCCCGCGAAGAGGCCAGCACAGGCACTACAAATCCCTCAGAAATCGCTGGTTATTTTTTCACCAAAACCTTAGCTTAACGTTTTGCAACAAATGTTCGAGCGAGGTGTGTGATGTCGATGGAAGTATGGTTGGGCTTCTTTGCCGCCTGTTGGGTGATCAGCCTGTCACCCGGTGCCGGGGCGATTGCCTCGATGTCCAGCGGCCTGCAATACGGCTTCTGGCGTGGTTACTGGAACGCCCTGGGCCTGCAACTGGGCCTGATTGTGCAAATCGCCATCATTGCAGCCGGCGTCGGCGCCATCCTGGCCGCCTCGGCCACGGCCTTCCAGGTCATCAAATGGTTCGGCGTCGCCTACCTCGTCTACCTCGCCTACAAGCAATGGCGCGCCTTGCCGATGGACATGTCCGATGAGTCCGGCGTGCGCCCGATCGGCAAGCCGCTGAGCCTGGTGTTCCGTGGGTTCCTGGTTAACGTCAGCAACCCCAAGGCGCTGGTGTTCATGCTGGCGGTGCTGCCGCAGTTCATCAACCCGCATGCACCGCTGCTGCCGCAGTATGTGGCAATCACGGTGACCATGATCACCGTGGACATGCTGGTGATGGCGGGTTACACCGGGTTGGCTTCGCGGGTGTTGCGCTTGCTGCGTACGCCTAAACAGCAGAAGCGTTTGAACCGGACCTTTGCCGGGTTGTTCATCGGTGCCGCCACCTTCCTGGCGACCCTGCGCCGCGCGCCTCTCTGATAGATCGCATTTAGACCATTCGCGGGCTTGCCCGCTCCCACAGGTACGGCGCCACCTTCAGAGGCTGTTTGTTCTGGTCAAGTTTTGCCGGACACCGATTACGGTGATCAAGCTGCCTGCTGCTCCATTGCTATTGGCGACAGGTAGTTGTTATAGCTGTGGAGCCTGATTCGGTTGTATCTCATGAAGAAGCTGGTCATATCCTGCCTGGCTTCTTCAATTGCCGCGTAGCCCTTGGCGGG
>NZ_JENB01000051.1 GCF_000708715.2 Pseudomonas putida W15Oct28
CGCCCCTTTACGCCCCTCCCTAAGACAATTTCCCCAAAGCGGCCCAAGCCGCACCACGGGGAGAACCACTCATGAACATGCTCGACGGGCTGTCACTGCTGCTGGCAGTGGCCTTGGCGTTTTATCTGCTGGTGGCGCTGCTGCGCGCCGACCGCAGCTAGGGAGCGACCATGCACAGTTACGATTTCGCCTTGCTCCTGGCGTTCTTTGCCATCGTGCTGCTTCCGGCACCCTGGCTTGGGCGGTTCTACTTCAAGGTCATGGAAGGCCAGCGCACCTGGCTGTCGCCACTACTCGGCCCGGTCGAGCAGGGTTGCTACCGGCTGGCGGGGGTGAACCCCAGCCAGGAGCAGAACTGGCGGCAGTACACCCTGGCCCTGCTGGCCTTCAACCTGGTGGGGTTCCTGCTGCTGTTCGCCGTGCTGCTGTTGCAGGGCTACCTGCCGCTCAACCCGCAGCACCTGCCAGGCCAGGAATGGTCGCTGGCGTTCAATACCGCTGTCAGTTTCGTGACCAACACCAACTGGCAGGCCTACAGCGGTGAAGCGTCGGTCAGCTACCTGAGCCAGATGCTCGGCCTGACCGTGCAGAACTTTGTCAGCGCCGCCACCGGCCTGGCCGTGCTGGTCGCTTTGTGCCGTGGCATTGCCCGGCGCAGCACGTCGACGCTGGGCAACTTCTGGGTCGACATGACCCGTGCCACCCTCTACGGCTTGCTGCCACTGTGCGTGCTGCTGGCGCTGTTGCTGGTATGGCAGGGCGTGCCGCAGACCTTTGCCGACTATGCCCATGCGCTGACCTTGCAGGGTGCTGACCAGACCATTGCACTGGGGCCGGCTGCCAGCCAGATCGCCATCAAGCAACTGGGCACCAATGGTGGCGGCTTCTTCGGCGTCAACTCGGCGCACCCGTTCGAAAACCCCACGGCCTGGAGCAACCTGTTCGAGGTGGCGTCGATCATCCTCGTTCCGGTGGCCTTGGTGTTCACCTTCGGCCACTACGTGAAGGACCTGCGCCAGAGCCGCGCCATCCTCGCCTGCATGCTTGCCCTGTTCCTGATCGGTGGCAGCACGGCGTTGTGGTCCGAGCACCAACCCAGCCCCGCGCTGCAGAGCCCGCAGGTGCAGCAGAGCGCCCCCCTGGAGGGCAAGGAAAGCCGCTTCGGCACCACCGGTTCGGTGCTGTGGACGGTCACCACCACCGCGGCCTCGAACGGCTCGGTCAACGCCATGCACGACAGCCTGAACCCGCTGACCGGCATGGTGGCGATGGTCAACATGATGGTCGGCGAGGTGATCTTCGGCGGCGTCGGGGCAGGTCTTTACGGCATGCTGCTGTTCGTTCTGATCGCGGTGTTCCTGGCCGGGCTGATGATTGGCCGCACCCCGGAATACCTGGGCAAGAAACTGCAGGCCCGTGAGGTGCAGTTGCTGGTGGCGACCCTGCTGGTGATGCCGGTCGGCGTGCTGGTACTTGGCGCCATTGCCGCCAGCCTGCCAGGCCCGGCGGGGGCAATCAGCAACCCGGGGGCGCACGGTTTCAGCCAGCTGCTGTACGCCTACACCTCGGGCACGGCCAACAACGGCTCGGCGTTTGCCGGTTTTGGCGCCAACACGGTGTATCACAACCTGATGATCGGCCTGGCCATGCTCATCGGCCGCTTTGGCTACATCCTGCCGATCCTGGCCTTGGCCGGCAGCCTGGCGGCGAAGAAAAGCGCCCCACAGGGGCAGAACAGCTTCCCTACCCATGGCCCGCTGTTCACCGGCCTGCTGCTGGTAACCATCCTGCTGGTCGGTGGCCTGACCTTCCTGCCGACACTGGCCCTGGGGCCAATCGCCGAACACCTGAGCCTGGGTTTTTGAGGACCGATCATGAACATGCCCATTCCTGAAGTGAATACCCGGCACACTGCCAAGGACCAGACCCGCTTCGCCGCGCTGTGGCGACCGGCGCTGGTGCAGGCGTTCGTCAAGCTCGACCCGCGCCAGCTCAAGCGCTCGCCGGTGATGCTGGTAGTGGCCCTGACCGCAGTGCTCACCACCGTGCTGTGCTTCGCCCCCGACAATGGCGTGAGCACGGGTGTTGCCGTGCAGATCGCCCTGTGGCTGTGGTTTACCGTGCTGTTCGCCAACTTCGCCGAAGCCCTCGCCGAAGGCCGTGGCAAGGCCCGCGCCGACAGCCTCAAGGCTGGCAGCCAAGGCCTGACCGCTCAGCGTCGCCAGCGTGATGGCAGCTACGAGACCATCGCGGCTGGCGCGTTGCGCAAGGACGACGTGGTACGTGTGGTTGCCGGTGAGATGATCCCCGGTGACGGCGAGGTGCTTGAAGGCATCGCGGCCGTCAACGAGGCCGCCATTACCGGCGAGTCCGCACCCGTGATCCGCGAGTCCGGTGGCGACCGCTCGGCGGTGACCGGCAATACACGGCTGGTCTCCGACTGGCTGCTGATCCGCATTACCAGCAACCCGGGCGAGTCGACCCTGGACCGCATGATTGCCCTGGTCGAAGGTGCCAAGCGCCAGAAGACCCCTAACGAGATCGCCCTCGATATCCTGCTGATCGGCCTGACACTGATCTTCCTGATCGTGGTGGTGACCTTGCAGCCGTTCGCCCACTTTGTGGGTGGCAGCTTGCCGCTGATCTTCCTGGCCGCATTGCTGGTGACGCTGATTCCCACCACCATCGGCGGCCTGCTGTCGGCCATCGGCATCGCCGGCATGGACCGGTTGGTGCGGCTGAACGTCATCGCCCGCTCAGGCCGTGCGGTGGAAGCCGCCGGTGACGTGCACACGTTGATGCTCGACAAGACCGGCACCATCACCTTCGGCAACCGCCGCTGCAGCGCCCTGCATGCAGCACCGGGCATCGCTGCCAAGGAACTGGGGGAGGGCGCCTTGCTGGCCTCGCTGGCTGACGATACCGCCGAGGGCAAGTCGATTGTCGAGTACCTGCGCCAGTTGCACGACTTTGTCGAGCCAGCCGCCGGGCAGTTCGAGGCCGTGGCCTTCAGCGCCGAGACGCGCCTGTCGGGCATCGACTACCAGCAGCACCGCTACCGCAAGGGGGCCGTTGATGCCGTGCTGGCATTCGTCGGCATGCAACGCCTGGAAATGCCCCCGGCTTTGGCCCGCGAAGTGGAGCGTATTGCCCAGAGCGGTGGTACGCCGCTGCTGGTGTGTATCGACAAGCGCCTGCTTGGCGTGATCCACCTCAAGGATGTGGTCAAGCCTGGTATCCGCGAGCGCTTCGCCGAACTGCGCAAGCTGGGTATCCGCACGGTGATGGTGACCGGCGACAACCCGTTGACCGCCGCTGCCATCGCCGCCGAAGCGGGGGTGGATGACGTACTGGCCGAGGCCACGCCTGAGAAGAAGCTGGCGCGCATACGCCAGGAACAGAACGACGGCCGCCTGGTGGCCATGTGCGGCGACGGCGCCAACGACGCCCCGGCACTGGCCCAGGCCGATGTGGGCATGGCCATGAACGACGGCACCCAGGCCGCGCGCGAGGCGGCCAACATGGTCGACCTGGACAGCGACCCGACCAAGCTGCTGGATGTAGTACAGGTCGGCAAGGAGTTGCTGGTGACCCGCGGTGCGCTGACCACGTTCTCCATTGCCAACGACGTGGCCAAGTACTTCGCCATCTTGCCGGCACTGTTTGCGGCCATTTACCCGCAGTTGGGCGTGCTCAACCTGATGCACCTGGCCAGCCCGCAGAGCGCGATCCTGTCGGCCATCGTGTTCAACGCGCTGATCATCATTGTGCTGATCCCGCTGGCGCTGCGTGGCGTGCGCGTGCAGGCGGCCAGTGCGGCGCACCTGTTGCGGCGCAACCTGCTGATCTACGGGCTGGGCGGCATTGTGGTGCCGTTTGCCGGGATCAAGCTGATCGACCTGCTGCTCAATGCCCTGAACCTGGTCTGAGGAGGCCGCCATGAATGCTTATGTACGCCCGGCGTTGAGCCTGGCCCTGTTGATGACGCTGGTGACCGGCGCACTGTATCCGCTGGCAGTGACCGGCATCGCCCAGGTTGTTTTTCCGCAACAGGCCAATGGCAGCCTGGTGCGGGATGACCAGGGCCAGGTGCGCGGTTCGGCATTGATCGCCCAGGATTTCAAGGGCGATGGCTGGTTCCATGCACGGCCTTCGGCGGGCGCTTACGCCACGGTGGCCAGCGGTGCCAGTAACCTTTCGCCAAGCAACCCGGCGCTGGCCGAGCGGGTCAAGGGGGAGGCGGCTGCGCTGTATCAGGCACAGCAGGGGCCGGTGCCGCAGGCGTTGCTGACTACCTCGGGCAGCGGCCTCGATCCACACCTGCCACCGGAGGCCGTTGCCTATCAGATCCCGCGTGTGGCGGCGGCGCGACAACTGCCGGTGGAGCGCTTGCAAGCCTTGCAGGAAGAGGCCACCCTCCACCCATTGATCGGCCCGCCGGTGGTGAATGTGCTGGCGCTGAACCAGGCGCTTGAGCATTTGAACCACTGATATTGGGGCCGCTCTGCGGCCCTTCGCGGGCACGCCCGCTCCCACAGGTACAGCGCCATGTTCGAAGGGGGCGTTGTACCTGTGGGAGCGGGCGTGCCCGCGAAGGCATGCAAAGCAGGCCCTTAGGTCGACTGTCGCAAATCCTGAAGGATGAAACATGAGTGATTCCGCCCGCGCAGATGCGCTGTTGGCTAACCTTCCGCGGACCGGCCGGGGCCGGCTGAAGGTGTTCCTCGGCGCCGCCCCCGGCGTCGGCAAGACCTTCGCCATGCTCCAGGCCGCCCACGCCCAGCAACGCCAAGGCGTGCACGTGCAGGCCGGAGTGGTCGAAACCCACGGCCGCGCCGAAACCGAAGCGTTGCTCGGTGGGCTGCATCAGCAGCCCTTGCTGCGCAGCCAATACCGTGGCGTCACCCTGGAGGAAATGGACCTCGACGGCCTGCTCAAGGCCGCGCCGGCCTTGGCACTGGTCGACGAACTGGCCCATACCAACGCCCCCGGCAGCCGCCACGCCAAGCGCTGGCAGGATGTGCAGGAGCTGCTGGCCGCCGGCATCGACGTGTACACCACGGTCAACGTCCAGCACCTGGAAAGCCTGAACGACAAGGTGCGCGACATCACCGGCGTACAAGTGCGTGAAACCCTGCCGGACTGGGTGCTGCAGGAAGCCTTCGAACTGGTGCTGATCGACCTGCCACCCCGCGAACTGCTCGAACGCCTGCGTGAAGGCAAGGTGTATGTGCCCGAGCAGGCGCGGGCGGCCATCGATGCGTACTTCTCGCAAACCAACCTCACCGCCCTGCGCGAACTGGCCATGCAAACTGCCGCCGCGCAGGTCGATGCCGACCTGGCCCACGGCTATCGCCAGCGCGGCCAGGAAGCCCCAGCCCTGCGCGGGCGCTTGCTGGTGGGGGTGGATGGCGACGACCAGGCTGAGCGCCTGGTGCGCCATGCCAGCCGCGTGGCGCAACGCCGCCACCTGCCCTGGAGCCTGGTGCATGTGGACAACGGCCGCCTGCGCGACGAAACCGCACGTCACCGCTTGCAAGCCGCGCAGCAACTGGCCGAGCGCCTGGGCGGCGAGGTGGTGCTGCTAAGGGCTGGCGAAGTGGCGCGCACGTTGATCCAGCATGCCGCCGAACGGCGGGCCAGCCTGGTGCTGGTGGGGCAGTCCCGTGACCGCCTGCGCCGGCGCCTGTTCGGTGCCGGTGTGGCCGCGCGGCTGCTGCGCGAAAGCCATGGCCTGGAAATCAACGTGCTGGACCGCGACGTGCAGCCGCAAGCGCCGCGGTCGGCGGTGCGGCGGGTGTGGGTGTGGCGCCACTACCTGTTGGCGCTGCTGGCCACAGTCATGGCGGCGGGGCTGGCCTGGGCGGTGTCGAGTGTGCTGGCACTGCCCAACATCTCGCTGGTGTTCCTGGCCGCGGTGTTGCTGGTGGCGGTGCGCAGCAGCCTGGGGCCTGCGCTGGCCTGCGCCGCGCTGTCATTCCTGACTTACGACTTCTTGTTCATTCCCCCCAACTTCTCGTTCAGCATCCAGCGCGAAGAAGATGTGCTGACGCTGGTGTTCTTCCTGCTGATGGCCGCGCTTACCGGTAACCTTGCCGCCCGCCAGCGCCGACAGTTGCAGGCGCTGCGCGAAACCCAGGCGCAGACCAGCCAGCTGCTCGATCTGTCGCGCCGGCTGACTGTGGCCACTGACCGCCAGGCCGTGTTCAATGCCGCCGGCCAGCATCTGGACGGCTGGCAGGACATGCAAGTGTGCTTGCTGGAGCGCAACGCCGAGGGCCAATTGCAGTTGGCCAGCGGCGAAGCCCACGCCTTCAGTGACACCGAACGCGCCGCCGCCGATTGGGCATGGCAGCACGGCCAGGCCGCTGGCCATGGCAGCGACACCTTGCCCAATGGCCGCTGGTGGTGGTGGCCGCTGGCGGTGGACGAACAGCCTTTGGCATTGCTGGGCGTGCGCCCCCGCAACGGGCAGCCACTCAGCGACCCACGCCGGCGCCTGCTGATGGCCCTCGGCCAGCCATTGGCCCAGGCCCTGGCCCGCGCCCGCTTGGCCGAACAACTGGAGGCCGCGCGCCTGCATGGCGAAACCGAGCAACTGCGCAGTGCCTTGCTGGCCTCCGTATCCCATGACTTGCGCACGCCGTTGACCGCCATGCGCGGCAGCATCGACAGCCTGCTGGCGCTGGGCGAAGCGATACCGGCTGAAGACCGCCGCGAGCTGCTGGAGGGCACCCGCAACGAGGCCGAACGCCTCGATCGCTACATCCAGAACCTGCTGGACATGACCCGCCTGGGCCATGGTGGCCTCAAGCTGGCCCGCGACTGGGTGGCCCCGGCCGACATAGTCGGTAGTGCGCTGAACCGCTTACGTGTGGTGCTGGCACCCTTGCGCGTGCACACCGAAGTACCGGCGGAGTTGCCGCTGCTGTTCGTGCATGCGGCTTTGATCGAGCAGGCGCTGGTCAATGTGCTGGAAAACGCTGCGCGGTTCTCACCGGCCAATGGTCGGCTTGAGCTGCAGGTGACCGTGCATGATGACCAGTTGCGCTTTACCGTCAGCGACCAGGGCCCCGGCATTCCGGTAGCCGACCGCGAGAAGATCTTCGACATGTTCTATACCGCTGCCCGTGGTGACCGCGGCGGGCAGGGCACAGGCCTGGGCCTGGCTATCTGCCAGGGCATGATCGGTGCCCATGGCGGGCAGATTCTGGTGGGCGAAGGCATCGATGGCCAGGGCACCGGCATCACTTTATGCTTGCCGCTACCCCCTCAACCAGAAGCTGAAAGCGAAACCCCATGAGCCAGTCCGCCACCCTGTTGGTCATCGACGATGAACCGCAGATCCGCAAGTTCCTGCGTATCAGCCTGGCCTCGCAGGGCTACAAGGTGCTCGAAGCCGCTACCGGCCAGGAAGGGCTGGCCCAGGCTGCACTGGGCAAGCCGGACCTTGTGGTGCTCGACCTGGGCCTGCCGGACATGGACGGCCAGCAGGTGCTGCGTGAACTGCGCGAATGGACCGCGGTGCCGGTGATGGTGTTGTCGGTGCGTGCCAGTGAGGTGCAGAAGGTGGATGCGCTTGACGGCGGGGCCAACGACTATGTGACCAAGCCGTTTGGCATCCAGGAATTTCTGGCGCGGGTGCGGGCCCTGCTGCGCCAGGTGCCGCAGGCCGGTGGCTCGGAAGTGGCGGCCAGCTTTGGGCCGCTGACCGTGGATTTTGCTTTTCGCCGGGTGACCCTGGACGGTGTCGAAGTGGCGTTGACGCGCAAGGAATATGCCTTGCTGGCGCTATTGGCCGGGCACCCGGGGCGGGTGATTACCCAGCAGCAGTTGCTCAAGGACATCTGGGGGCCTACCCATGTGGAAGACACCCATTACCTGCGGATCGTGGTGGGGCACGTGCGGCAGAAGCTGGGCGATGACCCCACGGCGCCACGGTTCATCATTACCGAGGCAGGGGTGGGGTACAGGTTGGTGGCGCCGACCACGTAACTCATCACAAAGCACGCATCCTGTGGGAGCGGGTTCACCCGCGAAGAATCCAACGCAGCGCATGGCACCGGCTTCGCCGGTGTTCGCGGGTGAACCCGCTCCCACAGGATCCTGGTAGGCTCAGGGAGCTGTTCTCGACTCCAGATCCATTGCTGCGGGCCACACTACTCGAGGTGCCAGGCGCAGGGCGAATTCACACCAGAGCACATCGTTGTGGTCCTTGGGCTCCCCAGGGGGCGGCAGCGCCGAGGGGCCTTCCTGCATATAGGTGCAGATGTAGGCCCAGGCGTGCTGGTCGGCGCCCATGGTACTCAGGTGAAAACGGTCGATGACGTTGTTCGTGCCTGGCGCGACGATGGAGAGCATGACACCCCATTTGAAAATGACCCCACCGTTTGGCAGGGCGCCGGTTTGTGACCAGCGTTCGGCGCGGACTTGGGACCAGTCGTAGCAGACTGGTTCGACCTTCCATATTGCGAAGGGATTCCACCAGCAGTACTTGAAGTTGTATGCATAGATTTTTTTACGTGCGCGATTGAAACGAAGGGGTTCGTCTCGGGGGGGAGATATGCTTACTCGAACAAAAAAAGTCGATGCCCATATTCCGCAGGCGAGTATTAAAATATCAATGAATGCGAATTCGAAGTCTCGGTGTTCAAAGCTGGATTTTATGAGGGAAGGCTGGAGAGTGGTGAAGGCGATTGTTGGTAGTGAAAACAGAGCCAGAATTTCTCTCGCCCATCCAAGTGTTCTGGGGATCTCAAGGTAGATCGGGTCTTGGTGGTTTGCACTCTGGTTACCTAATATGGCTTCGACAGTTGAAGGAGTTTCCGGGCAGGGGAGGTCTTCCATCCAGCCTGTGCAGGGCGGGTTTAGGCGCGGGCGGGACATTAGAATAGACTCCTTAGGGAGGATAGATTGTTCTCTCTCGCTGTCACCTTTGCGTAACCTGACGTGTCCCGCTTGTCGGGCCAGTAAGTGAGAGTTAGTTCAATGGACTTTATGCAGTGGTTTTCGTGTAGTGGGATTGAGCTGTTGATGTGCAGTGTTTCATTGGTGATTTTGGAGTGCAAACAATCGCTTACATTGTTCGGGCTAGAAAAAGCATTTTTTGTTTGTTCGGGAATGTATTCGATTGTGTTTGGGCGAGAACTATTGCCGGAGAGATAAAATGGCTGGCTGTTGAGCCCTCCTGGGTACACTGTCAGTTGCCATTCGTACTGTGCGGCCTCAGTACTGAAATTTGGCAGGCTAATGTACAAGTCTAGATCGAATCCTGCTGCGACAGCAGCGCCATCGCTGATTAAAGTTCCAGTTTGGCCTGGCGTTTGCGTACGGTGAGATTGTTGAAATCTGGTTTCAATTGAGGCATGCGCCTGAATACCTAGCGCTGCCGCGTTCAGCGCACCAATCGAGGTATCTAGGTCTTGTGGATTTACCCAGCGTCGATGTACCTCTGGTGTACCCCATCTACTATGCCGAGACCACAGTTCCAGTAATGAAGACTCTTGATTTTTGGCATACATCGCCAGCGTATAGGCGGCCAGACCAAGAACTATCGCGAAGCCTAGAGGGGTTAGCAGGGAGCTAGCGAATAGCGCGGAGTAAACGCCAAAGCCTGCGGAGATTGTAGTCAATGTGGCAGCACGAAAGTAGCCTTTGGCAGAGGCGTGGTCTCCTTGTCGTGTAGTCCGGGTGTATGCGTTCAGGTATTGCGCTGCATCCATAGTACTGGCGAGTGCGGTTATAGCGCCGCCATACTTGGCAATGCTGCTTCCCAGCGAAGTCGTTGTTACCATTCCGGACCAGGGCATCTTCGGCCGTACAAGTCCGATAGCAAGCCCTGCCGCTTCAATGCCGACACCCAACAACCCAAGCGATGAAGACCAGACCGCCGCAAGCGCCTCTGGATTATTCTGATGTGTTTCCTGCAACGTTCGATAGTTCTTTCCCAGACTGTCTTGCTGAAACCACATACTGCCCAAGGCAAGGAGCAAGCGTACGCTTCCCGAGCTAGCTGCCGCATCCCGTAAACTGCGCATGGCATCACTTGCCACGCTCTGCGCGGCCATCGAACTGACTTTCAATCCGCCGGTAACCTGAGCGCCCAGCGTACCTGCACCAATCGCAATATTGCGCACCAGCGCCCCGACGCCACCGGCCGCACCTTCCCGTAACTGCGCCAGCCGCGCCTGCAAACTCTCGGCACTTTCAAACGTCCAGAGCACCACCTCGATCATCTGGTTACGGTTGACCGCTGCCGCAATATTGATCGCGCCACTCAGCACCATGGCGCGCACCTTGCGCCCCACGGGGTCACGGAATTGCTTGTCTATCTGCTGGAGAAACGCATCAGTCCTTATCTGCACGGTTTCATTGAGCAAGCTCATGTATTCGCCCACTGTCAGGGACACCCGCAGCGGGGTCACCTGCTGCCCGGCGAACAGTGCAAATGCCGAACGATGCACATGGCCGACCAGGGTCTTGGTCCGTTCACTGAGATGCTGGCTGAGTGCATTCCCAGCGCTGTTGGTCGCGGCCAGCAACTGGCCAATGGCATCCTGTATCGGCTTGATCATTAGCAACTGGCCATCGGCAGTGCCGGCGATGCCTTTGATGATGTCGTACACCTTGCCGAAGTCATCCCCCGACAGCGCCCCTGCCACTTGCTGCATCAAGCCCCGGTTCTTGGCCAGTAACGCCTGATACAACAAGCTCTGCTCATCCTCCAGCAATTGCTGCCAGACATGCTGGGTCATCCCGAGCGGCTGGCCTTCTGCGGGTAGCGCTTCGGTGGGCCCGCCGGCCAGGCAGGCGGCCATCATCTGGATGAAGTGCTCGACTGAAACAGGATCTTTCGCGTCATAGTCGAAATAGCCGATCTGCTGAAACGCGCGTTTGGCGTAGTGGTGCGCATACAGCTTGCCCACCTGGTCGACCATTGACTGCCAGTTTTTCAGTTCGCGGTCGTAGTCGGCCTGAAAGGCCGCGCGGGCGCGTTCGTCGTAGCGCTTTTCCAGCCGCTCACGGGCTTTTTGCTGTTGGCGTGCGGTGTTGCGCGCGGTCTGTGCTTCGATGTCCACTGCGGGTAGATGCGTTTTGACCGCGAGCGGGGTTTTGTTCCACTGCTCGACCTTCCGGGCCTCACGTTCGGCGTCCTCGGCCCCTTGCGCGGCGGCGGTGGCGGCGTGCAATTGCTGGATGCCCAACAACGCCTGCGACGTGAAGTACTCGAAGTGCCGCTGCGGTTGCGCCCGCCATTCCTGCATGGCCCGCACCCAACCCGTGCGTTGGGCGTTCAGTTCCATCACCAGGCCGACCGGGTCGGGCAGCGTCAGTGCCAGCACGCCGTTGGGCAGTTGTTCCTGCGCGATGATCTTGCGCACGTGATTATTGGTTTCAGACCATTTGCCAAAACGGCTGTAAAAGCCATGGGCGCTGGCGAACTTGGCTGACGAGAACGTGGAAAACTCCAGCACATTTTCCATGCCGAAGCGGAAGCTGTCGGTCATGGCAATGCCGATGCTGGCAGGGTCGTTGCGCGCGGTCTCCAGGTCTACCTCGACGAAGCGGGCGAGGGTGCCCGTGTCACCGTCGGCAATGCCTTTGCGATAACGGTCGAGTACGGCAAGGGGCCAGGGATCGTTGGCGAAGGCGACCCAGGCTTTGCGGTAGAGCGAGGTGTTGATGTTGATGAATGAGGCGATCACATCGTGGCCTTCGGTGGCGCACATCTTGGGCAATGACCTGGGCGGCCCCGAGGGCATCTGCGACGCAGGGAAACGCTGCAAGGTGCCTTCTGCCGCCACCGCGTAGGCCTGCCAGATTTGCTGGTCGAGCAGTACGTAGACATAACCCTGGCGCAGCAGGCGCAACTGGTCGGTATGCATCGGGTGGAAGGTGATTTCGCTGTCGTCCGCCAGCCGATAGGGGCGCCCTGTATCAGGGCGCGGGGCATAGGCCTCGCGCAGCAGCATGATCGGCAGGCCGGAGCGCTCGCAGGCATTGCAGCTGCCGTATGTGTTGGGTATCTCTTCCTGCATGGCAATGTGGACGGCTTTGCTGATGCTCATGAATAACTCCTTGCCTGCGGCAGGGCCGCCACGATGTGCGACCAGGTGCGGTCGTCGTAGCAGGCGAAACGGGCTGCCAGGCGTTGTACGCCGGCCGCTGCCTGTGCCACGTCGTGCTGGATGGTGGGGTGCTGAAGCAGCAGTGGGTGGACCATGACCATGTGCAGGCACATGCACTGGATATCGGCACGGTCGCGAAGGCCCTGCCTGAAGGCCTTGAGGAGCAGATTCATGGCATGAACGGGCGCGCTTTCCGGCAAGCCTGATGGGCCTGTGAATTGCCAGGGTGCGCTGGTTTGCTGCACGGCATTCAGCCGGCGCCAGGCGCCGAGCAGCTGAATGATCTGGGGCGCGACGTGCTGGGTAGCCCTTGCCGCCTCGGGCACGACCAGTTCGCCAGCCGGCGCTTGTCGTTCGAACACCGCGCAACTGCCACAGCCATCGGGGTGCAGCCAGCTGCGAATGGGCCCAAGGACCTGGCCCGCGTTGCGCAGGGTCGCGCGCAGCAACACCAGGCGAACAGGTTCGAACCAGGCCGTGATGCCGTGCGGCGGCGGTTGGTGCAGCACATGGCATTGCTGGCTGATGTGTCGGGCGATGAGCTCGGCGGGTTGCTCGCTGACCAGCCAGCCACACACATAGTGCCAAGTGGCCGTTGCCTCACGTGCGGCGCAGGTGGCGCTGAGTGCAGCAAGGGCTGTGGGCGCTGCGCCGGGTTTGGCGATCTGCACCAGGGCGGGCCAGTCGTGCGGGTCTTGGACCAGCCCGTGGCTGTCGACGCGGACTACGGCGTCGCTATCCAGCGTCTCGGTGAGCGATGCAATGCTTAACGGGTGCTCTGGGGTGCACCCGGCAAACGGGTCCAGAAGAAGATAGAGCGCTTCTTCTGGTTGGCGCAGCTGGGTCGCGAAGCGATCGACCCACTGCAGGTAGCCCTGCGCGGACTGGCTCGACATGAGAAGTTCCTTTGTCTTCTTGATGACGAGCAGAAATCTAACGAGGAATCAATTCTGTAGGGAGTTATTGGCTTCCTAACGTGTTGTAGGACTTTTCGTTTTCGGATGGTGCGGCTCAGGACCTTGGGGATTCTGTTTCAAAGCATTGGCGCATGACGTCCAGGTAACGCCTGGCCCCCAGGCCCAGCGGGCGTGACTTGATCCAGATGATGTCCACCCACAGGCGCAGGCGGCTGGCCATGTTGTCAAAGCGCACCTCGGCCAGTGCGCCCGAAGCAATCAGCGGTTCAACCAGCGGCTGTGGCAGGTAGGCCCAGCCCAGCCCGGACTGCACCAGGTCCAGCGTGGCCAGGTAGCTGTCGGTCAGCCAGATGCGCCGCGACAGCACCATGCGTGGGTCCGACCCGGTGGCCTTGCCCGAGGCCACGATGATCTGCCGTTGTTCGGCGAAGGCTTCCTCAGGCATTGGCGTACCGCTGTTCTGCCCGGCCGGATGGCGTGGTGAGGCGACGGCCACCAGCAGTTGACTGCCGGCTTCGAGGAACGACTCACGCTCGTCGATGCCGGGCCGCTCGAACACCAGTGCCAGTTGCACACTGCCGTCATGCAACAGGCGAATGGCTTCGGTCTGGGTGGCCGAACGTACCTCGATTTCCAGGCTGGGAAATTCCTGGGCGAGGGTTTCCAGTGGCTGGCTCCAGCGACCGGTCTGCAGCTCGGGCGCCATGGCGATGGTCAGGCGTTTTTCCAAGCCCTTGTGCAGTTGCAGGGCCTGGGCATCCAGCAGGTTGAGCTGGCAGATCACCTGCCTGGCCTGGGGCTCCAGCGCCAGGGCAGCGCTGGTGGGCAAGGCTTTGCGCGTGGCCCGGTCGAACAGCGGCATGTCCAGCTCCGCTTCCAGTTGGGCGATTGCCATGCTTACGGCCGAAGGCACACGGCCCAGTTTGCGGGCGGCGGCGGAGAATGAGCCGGCATCCAGCACCGCGAGGAAGATTGCCAGAGAGTCACTGGTAAAGGCCATTGTCAGTAAACCTGATGATGATCATCTTTTGTTGCTAAAAATTATGAACACTAATGCGCCTACAGGACAGTCCCCCCAATGGAGAAGAGCGTGCATAGACCAACCGCGTGGCATGTCACTCACTGGAGTGCAGACCCGTTCAGCCTCGGTGCCTACAGCGCGCTGTTGCCTGGGGGGACGCCGCAGCATCGAAGTGACCTGGGCCAAGTGCTGCATGAGCGTTTGGTCATCGCCGGAGAAGCCTGTAACGCCAGCGCCCCGGCAATGACTCATGGCGCCTGGAATGACGGGCTGCGTGCCGCCGACGCGGCCTTGAGTGCCAGCGCGCGCAGAGTGATCGTGATCGGGGCGGGCTGTGCAGGGCTGGCTGCCGCACAACGCCTGCGGGCGCGGGGTGTCGATTGCACTGTGCTTGAGGCACGGGGGCGAACAGGTGGGCGCACGCATTCTGTAGACCTGGGCGGCATAAAAGCGGATGAAGGCGCTGCATGGCTCCAGCATTTCGCTGAAAACCCATTGGCCACCGTTGCGCAGCAACAGGGGTTGGCTTGCGTCGAGACCGACTTCAGCCGCCCGCTTGCTGCTGCAAGGGGCGGGGTACTGCCCGATGTCGACGGCGCCTGGGCTGCCTTGACCAAAAGTATCGACCGGCGGCTGCCCTTGTCTGAGGCGATCAACCGCTACATGGCCACACTCGACCCTGCGCGCAGGCGCGCCACGCAGTTCGCCATCGACGCCAACCTTGTCCTGGAAGCGTGTTTGCCAGTGGAGCAACTGTCGCTCAGTGCGCTGGACGAAGAGGGTGTCGGGCATGGCGATCGCATGTTGCCAGGCGGCTACAGCGAGCTTGTCGATTTGCTGGCGAAGGATCTGGATATCCGCCTGAACACACCGGTAACCCATATCGACTGGTCGAGCGCGCGCGTCAAAGTGAATAAGGAGGTGTGCGATTTCTGCATTTGCACAGTCCCTGTGGGGGTGTTGAAAGCGTTGCACTTCACCCCTGCGTTACCTGAAACACAGCAACAAGCGCTGGTACATCTGGGCATGGGCAAGCTGGAGAAAGTGATTCTGCAGTTCGATGAGCGCTGGTGGCCGTGTTCACCCTCAGGCTACCTGCGCTGGTATGACGTGCCTGCCAGTTGGGGTGAGTGGCTGGACCTGACCGATGCCGTAGGCAAGCCCACCATTGCCGGGCTGATTGCCGCCGATGCGATCGAGCGGCAGTTCAGCGGGCGCACGGATGAGCAGATCGCCATGGCAGCAACGCAGGCATTGCAGGCGTGGGCCGCAGCCATCAGGCCCACGCCTTGATACTTACAGGCCTTCGCCCAGCACCCGGTCAATACAGTCGACAAAGTAGTCCACGCTTGCCCGGGTGGTGCACATCGGTGGCTTGATCTTGAGGATGTTCAGGTAATCGCCGGTCGGCTGCATGAAGATGCCCAGGTCACGCAGGCGATTGCACAGCGTCATGGTTTCTTCGGTGGCCGGCTCCAGGGTTGCGCGGTCGCGCACCAGTTCCAGCCCCAGGTAGAAGCCAGAGCCATGTGCAGCGCCAGCCAGCGGGTGCTTGTCGACCAGCGCCTGCAGGCGGGCCTTGAAATAGCGCCCGGTGTCGCGCGCGTTGTCCCACAGGCCTTCCTCTTGCATCACGTCCAGCACCGCCATGCCGATGCGGCAGCTGACCGGGCTGCCACCGGCCGAGGAGAAGAAGTAACCCTCGGCCTCCAGCGCCTCGGCGATTTCGCGGCGGGTGATGACCACGCCCAGCGGCTGGCCGTTGCCCATGCCCTTGGCCATGGTGATGATGTCGGGCACCACGCCCTGCTCCTCGAAGCCCCAGAAGTATTCGCCCAGGCGGCCATAACCCACCTGCACCTCGTCGGCGATGCACACCCCGCCACGGGCGCGGACCTTGGCGTAGGCGTCGCTCAGGTAGCCGGCCGGCAACGAGATGCCGCCGGCATTGCCGTACACCGGCTCGCAGATGATGCCCGCCAGCTGGCGGCCACGGGCATCCAGGTCAGCCAGCTTGGCGTCGACGTCCTGCAGGTAGTCTGCGGCGCTGTCGGCACCGCGGAAACGACCGCGGAAGGTGTTCGGTGCCTCGACCGGGTGCACCCAGTCCGGGCGGGTTTCCAGGGCCTGCGGGTTGTCGGCGATGGACGTGGAAATGGCGTCGGTGGCCACCGACCAGCCGTGGTAGGCCTCCAGCACGCTGAGCAGGTCACGCCCGCCGCTGTAGGCCCAGGCCAGGCGAATCGCCAGGTCGTTGGCTTCGGTACCGCTGTTGACCATGAACACCCGGTCGAAACCCTCGGGTGCCAGCGCCAGCAGGCGTTCGGAGAACTCGGTGATGGCGGCGTAATGGAAGCGCGAGTTGGTGTTCAGCAGCGACCACTGCCGCGCCGACTCGGCGACCATGCGTGGGTGGCCATGGCCCAGCACTGCGACGTTGTTGAGCATGTCCAGGTACGAACGGCCCTGCATGTCGATCAGGTAGTTGCGCCAGCCGCGTTCAATGTGTGGCGGCTGCGCGTAGTAGTGCTTCTGCGAACGGGCGAAGCTGGCGTCGCGGCGGGCCAGCAGGGCTTGGGGATCGGGCAGCGGCTCGGCATCGCAATCGAAGCCCAGCAGCGCGGCTGGCGACGGGCACAGGGCCAGCCAGGCGGCAGCCTGGGACGGGGTGGCGAAAAATGGCGGCTGGATGCCGTTATCCAGGCACAACTGCACGCTGAGGAACCCACAACTGCTGCCCAGGGACTGGCCTTTTTCCACGGCCTGGCCGTCTGCCGGTGCGTCCTCCAGGCCCTGCAGCCACAACGCCCAGTGCGCGGTACGCAGGCAGCCACGGCCGTCGCCATGGCGCTGCCAGGTGCCGGGTGCTGGTGCTTGCACCAGGCTGCCGTTGGGCACGTGCAGTTCAACGCCGAGGGCGCAGGTGGCGGGCTCTTCGGGGCGGTCGATGTGGGTTTGCGACAGGCGATATTGCCCGTGCAGGCTGCAGGCCGGCGTGGCTTGCGAAGTCAGCAGGTGCTGGTCGAAACCGGGTTGCTCCCAGTTGCCGGCCTCGCAGTGTGTGCTGAGTACCCCCAGGTCCACCTGGGTTACAGCCTGCCCGGCCAGCTCGGGGAGCAGGGGGGCGCAATCGGTCAAGTCTGGCGCCTTGGGTTGCAGGCCCGCGGCCTGCAGGATGGCCGCCTCCATCAGGGCGAAAGGCACGGCGGTGGCAGTGTCGAAAATTTCCCATTCGTGGGCAATGTTGTCGCGGGTGTATTGGTTGCCCGGGTCGACGGCGAGCTGCTGTTCGCTGCTCAGCACCAGCACGGCAGCGCGGTTCAGCACCAACGGCCACAAGGCGCGCAGTTCGGCCTCGGTCAGCGGGTTGAGCGCCTGGTAAGCCTGCACGGCTGGCAGGATACGCAGTGGGTCGCCCTCGGCGTGGTGCAACAGCGCAGCGCAGGTCACCGACAGGTCGGCGATGCGCCAGGTGCGCAGCAGGTCGCCGAAATCAATCACGCCTTGCAGTTGCCACTGACGCTGGTCATCACGGGCCCACACGGTGTTGTCGTCGGTGATGTCCAGGTGCACGGCCTGGCTTGGCAGTTGATCAGCCAGCGGCATCAGGCGCTCGCTCGCCTGGCGGGTGGCGTGTTCGATGCGGGCGCGCTGCCCGCTGTTTTGCAGCACCGGCAGCAGGTGATCGATCAGTGCCTGGGCATGCTGCGGGTCCCATTGCAGGGTGCGCGCAAGGCCTGGGTGGTCGAAACCGGCCAGGGCCTTGTCCAGCTTTGCACAGAGCCCGCCCAGTTCTGCCATCAGGCGGGGCTCCATGTGCCTGAGCCGGGTCAGCGGCTGGCCTTCGATGTAATCGAGCAGGCGCAGGCGCAGGGGTTGCGCGTCGATGTCCAGTTCAAGCAACCCCATGCCGTTGTGGGCTGGGCGCACGGCGGGTACCGGCAAACCTTGATCGCGCAGGAAGGCCAGGGCGGCGTGCTGTGCTTCCAGTTCCAGCTGGGCATAGCTGCCGTGGCAGGCCTTCAGCACATAGCCGCCATGCGGCGTGGCCACGCGGAAGTTCAGGTCTTGCTGGCTGCCCAGTACCGACAGGTTGCTGGCAAGGCCGTAGTGGGCCTGCAGCACAGCGTGTGCCTGGGCTTCGCTCAGCGTTGGGCTGGGCAGGCCGGAGCGCTGTATCAGCGTGGCCAGGGCAGGGGAAGCAGGCGGGTGTTGTGGGCTGGGCATGGGATCTACCGTGGGTACTGGGAGTTGACGGTGGAGAATTTATGCCCGATTCGGCTGATGATGGAAGACGATTGTTGTCAGAAAAATTGATCACTAGTTCTTTGCTTGGTTTGCGTACCAACGAGTGTGGCTTTACATAAAGTTATTCCGTGGCAATAATTATTGGTAATCAATAATTCTGGATAAAGCCATGATCGACATTTTTCCGCGCCATGAACTGGCTGCCGATATGGCCAGGCAGCTGTTGAAACCGTCCGCTCTGGATATCGGATTGCGTTCAGGTTTGTTCTTCTCGGGACTGCGCCGGACCGGCAAGACTACCTTCCTGAAGAACGACTTGATCCCTGCTTTGGAGGGAATGGGCGCGCTGGTGATCTATGTCGATCTCTGGAGTGATACCCAGACCAGTCCTGTGGTCCTTGTCCTTGCTGCAGTGCGCAAAGCCCTTGCTGATCTCCAGAAACCCGGTTCGGCGTTCTTGCAGAGACTGAAAACTCTGCGTGGTGCAGCGGTCGAAGTGACCGGGCTCAAATTCGGATTCAACCTCGAAACCTTGGGCGCTGAAGGCGGGGTGACGCTGGCGGAAGTGCTGACTGAAGTGGTAGACCAGGCCAGGACAGATGTCGTGCTGGTTGTGGACGAGGTACAGCAGGCGATCACCACCGAAGACGGGCAGCAGATGATGTTGGCGTTAAAGGCGGCACGAGACGCGATCAATCCACGACCAAACACGCCGGGGCACTTTCTGTTTATCGGTATCGGCTCTCATCGGGCGATGGTCAACGAATTGACCGCTCGACGTAATCAGGCGTTTGCCGGTGCTACCAACGTCCCCTATCCGGTGTTGGGAAGGGACTGTGTCGAATTCTGGCTCAAGCGGCTCGCGAATGATGGAATGGTTAATTTGCCCTCGCTGGATGTCGCCGATCTGGCATTCAAAACGCTGGGTAGCAGACCGGAAGAATTCATACGTGCACTTCGACAGCTGGTCCTTTCGTCAGCGTCGGGTGCAGGGCCTGATGAATTGCTGCCAGTGATCGCGTCAACGTTGCGTTCGGCTGCCGCCGACCTGGAGCTGATGAAGGTAGAAGAGCTGGGCGTTCTGGCCGAGGCGATTTTCGCCCGGATTGCGTCGGCCGAAGGTGATGTGCGCGGGGTATTTTCCAACGAGGCAGCAGCCGAGTACTCGAAGTTCGTGGGACGCGAAGTGCGTGTTGAAGAGATACAGCCGGTTGCCAATGAGCTGCTGGCCGCCAACCTGATCATGCGCCGCGGGCATGGGGTGTATGGGGTGACCGATCCGTTTGTGCAGGAAATCTGGCGCGAACGGCAGGCCCTATTGGGGCGGCTTTGAGTGGTGCGATGCTACGGGTGTGCAGGGGGCTGCGATTCGCCCGGATCAGGCCGCAGTGGGCAGGCCAGCGTCAATCGCTGCATCAAAGTAGCCCGTAATACCTGCAACTCTTCTAGCCGCTGCTCGACTAGCACCAGCTTGTCTCGCAGCAACGCTTCCACCGCTTGGTCTGGCTCGGCGGACTGCCACAACTGCTCAACGTTGCTGCCAATCTCGTTCAGGCTGAACCCAAGGCGCTGCGCCGTTCGGATGAATACCACCAGTTGGGCGGTCTCGTCGGGGTAGTCGCGGTAACCATTGGCCAGCCGGCGGGCCTGGATCAACCCCCGCTCTTCGTAGAAACGCAGGGTGTCACGGCTGACGCCACAGACCTGAGCGAGTTCTCCAATACGCACGGCAATCTCCTTGTTCGGGCTTGACCTTGGAGCATACTCCACGGTTTAGCCTGCTGCCTTCGTTGATTCAGAGGGCAGTGAACATGTGGAGCAAAACGCAGTATCGCAAGCTGGTAAGAGCCAGTGGCATCTATGACCTGGTCGTCACCATCGGCTTCGCAACGCCCTGGAGCTTTGCCCTGTTGCATGGGTGGTTGAGCGGGTTGCATGACGGGCTTGGCCTGGTGGGTGAGATACCGGCGTTCGGGCCGATGCACATGATGATGGCCAACCTGATGGGGTCGATCGTGTGTGTCTGGGCGTGGTTGCGGATTCGCCACCCGGAGCAGCGGTTCGGGCGATACGATGCGGCGGGGAGGGTGCTGTTTTCGGCGTGGCAGTTGTACGCGGTGCTCAATGGAGCTTCACCGCTGATCTGGGGTGTCTTGGCGATGGAAGTGTTATGGGCTATTGCCCAGTTGGCACCCGTCTCACGGTCCCACGCAACCCCTGTGGAATCAACTGTCTTGCGCGAAATCTGAAGGCTGGCGCGATTACTGTGGGAGCGGGCGAGCCCGCGAAGCAGGCCACGCGCTGGATGGCACCGGCTGCGCCGGTGTTCGCGGGCATGCCCGCTCCCACAAAGGCCGTGCTATCGGGTCATGCGTTTGCGTGTTTCCTCGTCGAGTGCGCGCCTCAACGAGGCCAGGAATGGAATGGCATCGGTATATCGGCGACCGTATTCAAGATTGAACGCGTAGTCGAAATCGGGCGGGTTATCGCCTTGGGTGTGCTGCAGGATGGTTTCGATCTTGTCCAAGGCCTTTACCACTTTGGCCTCCGGCGAGCTG
Organism: Pseudomonas putida W15Oct28; assembly: GCF_000708715.2. Classification (GTDB taxonomy): domain Bacteria; phylum Pseudomonadota; class Gammaproteobacteria; order Pseudomonadales; family Pseudomonadaceae; genus Aquipseudomonas; species Aquipseudomonas putida_R. Next base: position 20,873 of record NZ_JENB01000051.1, read on the forward strand.
GCCGCTTCGTACTCATCGAACAAGCCAACAATGGTGTCCTGCATCGAGGGCGCCAGCATCGAAGTCATGGCAATCAGGTCCTGCCGCTCGTTCATGCCTTTGTCTGGTGTCGCATGCGCTTGCGGCGCAGGCACATCACTTTCAGGCCGGCCTGTCGACGTGTGGGCACTGCGTGTCACGCTCTTGCGCTTTTCGGCTTGGCGCAGGAATTCGAGTTTTTTCGATACGCGCCCGCTGCTCGGGCTCGGCGTCCTGCACGCCGGATTCCCAGCGAGAAATGGTCGACTGGCACACCCCGAACATCTGCGCGGCATGCAGCTGTTTGACCCGGTTCAACATGCGCCAGTGCTTTAGCATCGGGCCAATGGGTGTGTTGCGTAGTGAAGGTGAGAGATTCATGTCTGTCTTCCGGGCTAGCGCGGTCTTGCGAGCTTATCGGATGCCTGGGCGGGCCCTTTCGCGGGTAAACCCGCTCCCACAGGTACTGTGCAAGTATTGAAGCCTGCGACAACCCTGTGGGAGCGGGTTTACCCGCGAAGAGGCCCGCACAGGCAACACATCACTCAAGCCTTGGTGGCAGCAGCTAAGAAGCCTCAACCTCCAAGAACGCCGCCTCCAGCAGCTGCCGGGTATACGGATGCTGCGGCGCATGGAAGATCGCCTGCGCGTTCCCTTGTTCCACCACCTGCCCATGCTTGATCACCATCAACTGGTGACTCAGCGCCTTGACCACCGCAAGGTCGTGGCTGATAAACAGGTACGTCAGGTTGTACTTCTGCTGCAGGTTACGCAGCAATTCTACCACCTGCCGCTGCACGGTGCGGTCCAGCGCGGAGGTAGGTTCATCCAGCAGGATCAGCGCCGGCTTAAGCACCAGCGCCCGGGCAATGGCGATGCGCTGGCGTTGCCCGCCAGAAAACTCGTGGGGGTAGCGATGCCGCGTGCGGGGGTCCAGGCCCACTTCCTCAAGTGCTGCAATAATCGCCGCTTCCTGTTCCTGCGCGGTGCCAATGCCGTGAATGCGCAGCCCTTCACCTACGATGTCCGCCACGCACATGCGCGGGCTCAGGCTGCCAAACGGGTCCTGGAACACCACCTGCATTTCCCGCCGCAGCGGCCGCACGGCCTTCTGGTTCAGCCCTTGCAGGTTCTGCCCATGGAAGCGGATGCCGCCTTGGCTGGAGATCAGCCGCAAGATCGCCAGGCCGAGGGTCGACTTGCCCGACCCGGACTCGCCAACAATCCCCAGCGTCTGCCCCTGCGGCAAGCTGAAGTTGACCCCGTCCACGGCCTTCACATGGTCAACCGTGCGCCGCAGAAAACCCTTCTTGATCGGGAACCACACCTTGAGGTCATCCACCTCCAGTAGTGGCGCGCCTACCGGGTTGTGCGCCGGTAGGCCGCTGGGCTCGGCATTGATCAGCATCTGCGTGTAGTGGTGCTGCGGGGCGCTGAACAACGTGGCGCATTCGGCCTGCTCGACGATCTGTCCGCGCTGCATCACGCATACGCGGTGGGCGATGCGGCGCACCAGGTTCAGGTCATGGCTGATCAGTAGAAGCGCCATGCCCAGACGCGCCTGCAGTTCCTTGAGCAGGTCGAGAATCTTCAGCTGCACGGTCACGTCCAGCGCCGTGGTCGGTTCATCGGCAATCAGCAATTCTGGCTCGTTGGCCAGTGCCATGGCGATCATCACCCGCTGGCGCTGCCCGCCCGACAGCTCATGGGGCAGGGCCTTCAAGCGCTTGTGCGGTTCGGGGATGCCGACCAGCTCCAGCAGCTCCAGGGTGCGCGCGGTCGCTTCCTTGCCGGTCAGGCCCTTGTGCAGCAAAAGAATTTCGTTGATCTGCTTTTCGATGCAGTGCAGCGGGTTGAGCGAGGTCATCGGCTCCTGGAAGATCATCGCAATGCGGTTGCCGCGTATGCGCTGCAGGGTCTTCTCGTTCTGCTGCAGCAGGTCCTTGCCTTCGTAGCGGATGCTGCCGCTGGGGTGGCGGGCGAGGGGGTAGGGCAGCAGGCGCAGGATCGAGTGCGCGGTGACCGATTTGCCCGAGCCACTTTCGCCCACCAGCGCCAGCGTCTCGCCTTTGCGGATATCAAAGCTGATGCCGTCCACCACCCGGTTGACCTGGTCCCCGGTCACGAACTCCACGGCCAGGTCCCGCACTTCGATCAGGTTCTGTTCACTCATGTCACTTCCTCGGGTCGAAGGCATCGCGGGCGGATTCGCCGATGAACACCAGCAGGCTCAGCATCAGCGCCAGCACGGCGAAGGCACTGATGCCCAGCCAGGGTGCCTGGAGGTTGGACTTGCCCTGCGCTACCAGTTCGCCTAGCGATGGCGAACCGGCGGGCAGGCCGAAGCCGAGGAAGTCCAGGGCGGTCAGGGTGCCGATGGCGCCGGTGAGAATGAACGGCATGAAGGTCATGGTCGAGATCATGGCGTTGGGCAGGATGTGCTGGTACATGATCGCGCCGTTGCGCATACCCAACGCGCGGGCGGCGCGCACGTATTCCAGGTTGCGCCCGCGCAGGAACTCGGCGCGTACCACATCCACCAGGCTCATCCACGAGAACAGCAGCATGATGCCCAGCAGCCACCAGAAGTTGGGCTGCACAAAGCTGGCCAGGATGATCAGCAGGTACAGCACAGGCAGGCCAGACCAGATTTCCAGGAAGCGCTGCCCGGCCAGGTCGACCCAGCCACCATAGAACCCCTGCAGCGCGCCGGCGATGACGCCGACGATGGAGCTGGCCACGGTCAGGGTGAGGGCAAACAGTACCGAAATGCGGAAGCCGTAGATCACCCGCGCCAGCACGTCGCGGCCCTGGTCGTCGGTGCCCAGCCAGTTGTCCGCCGAAGGTGGGGCAGGGGCCGGGACACGCAGGTCGTAGTTGATGCTCTGGTAGCTGAACGGGATTGGCGCCCACAGCACGAAGCTGTCTTTCTTCGCCAGCAGCTCGCGGATGTACGGGCTCTTGTAGTTGGCCTCCAGCGGGAATTCGCCGCCGAAGGTGGTTTCCGGGTAGCGCTTGAACGCCGGGAAGTACCATTCGCCGTCGTAACGCACGGCAACCGGCTTGTCATTGGCGATCAGCTCCGCGCCCAGGCTCAGGCCGAACAGGATCAGGAACAGCCACAGCGACCACCAGCCACGGCGGTTGGCCTTGAAACGCTCGAAGCGCCGGCGGTTGAGGGGGGACAAGGCCATGTCAGTGCTCCCGGCTGGCGAAGTCGATGCGTGGATCGACCAGGGTGTAGGTCAGGTCGCCGATCAGTTTCACCACCAGCCCCAGCAGGGTGAAGATGAACAGGGTGCCGAAGACCACCGGGTAGTCGCGGTTGATGGCCGCTTCGAAACTCATCAGGCCCAGGCCGTCGAGGCTGAAGATGACCTCGATCAGCAAGGACCCGGTGAAGAAGATGCCGATGAACGCCGAAGGGAAGCCTGCAATCACCAGCAGCATGGCGTTGCGGAACACGTGGCCGTACAGCACCCGGGTCCGGCTAAGGCCCTTGGCCTTGGCGGTGACCACATACTGCTTGTTGATCTCGTCGAGGAAGCTGTTTTTGGTGAGCAGGGTCATGGTGGCAAAGTTGCCGATGACCAGCGCGGTGATCGGCAGCACCAGATGCCAGAAGTAGTCCAGCACCTTGCCGGTGGTGCTCAGTTCGTCGAAGTTGTTGGAGGTGAGGCCGCGCAGCGGGAACCAGTCGAAGTAGCTGCCGCCAGCGAACAGCACGATCAGCAGGATGGCGAACAGGAACGCCGGGATGGCGTAGCCGACGATGATCGCCGAGCTGGTCCACACGTCGAAGTGGCTGCCATGGCGCACGGCCTTGGCGATCCCCAGCGGGATCGACACCAGGTACATGATCAGCGTGCTCCACAACCCCAGCGAGATCGACACCGGCATCTTCTCGACGATCAGGTCGATGACCTTGGCGTCGCGGAAGAAGCTGTCGCCGAAGTCCAGCTGGGCGTAGTTCTTGATCATCAGCCACAGGCGCTCGGGCGGCGACTTGTCGAAGCCATACATGCGCTCGATTTCGGCAATCAGCGCCGGGTCCAGGCCTTGGGCGCCACGGTAGTTGGAGCCGGCCACGGAAACCTCGGCGCCGCCACCGGCTATGCGGCTGGTGGCACCTTCGAAGCCTTCGAGCTTGGCGATCATCTGCTCGACCGGGCCACCGGGCGCGGCCTGGACGATGATGAAGTTGATGACCAGGATGCCGAGCAGGGTCGGGATGATCAGCAGCAGGCGGCGCAGGATATAGGCCAGCATCTTAGTTGGCCTCGTCCGCAGGGGCGTCGCTGACCGCCGGGGTTACCCCGGGCTTGATCCACCAGGTGTCGATGCCGATGTCGTACTTGGGCGACACTTTCGGGTGGCCGATGTGGTTCCAGTAGGCCACGCGCCAGGTCTTGATGTGCCAGTTGGGGATCACGTAGTAGCCCCACAGCAGTACGCGGTCGAGGGCGCGGCAGTAGTCGACCAGGCTCTGGCGGGAGTCGGCGTTGATCAGTTGTTCCACCAGTTGGTCGATGGCCGGATCGCGCAGGCCGATGAAGTTGCGGCTGCCTGGGTTGTCGGCGGCGGCACTGGACCAGAACTCGCGCTGCTCGTTACCCGGCGAGTTGGATTGCGGGTAGCCGCCGACGATCATGTCGTAGTCACGTGAACGCAGGCGGGTGATGTACTGGGAAACGTCAACCCGGCGGATGCTCAGGTCGATGCCGAGGTCGGCGAGGTTGCGCTTGAACGGCAGCAGAATGCGCTCGAACTCGGTCTGCGCCAGCAGGAACTCGATGGTTACCGGCTTGCCTTGGGCGTCGACCATCTTGTCGTCGACGATTTTCCAGCCGGCTTCCTGCAGCAGCTTGTAGGCCTGGCGCTGCTGCTCGCGGATCATGCCGCTGCCGTCGCTGACCGGGTTCTTGAAGGCTTCGGAGAATACCTGGTCGGGGACTTTGCCACGCAGCGGCTCGAGGATTTTCAACTCGTTGGGGCTGGGCAGGCCGTGAGCGGCCATTTCCGAGTTGTCGAAGTAGCTGCCGGTGCGCGTGTAGGCACCGTTGAACAGCTGCTTGTTGGTCCACTCGTAGTCCAGCAGCAGGCTCAGCGCCTGGCGCACACGCACGTCCTGGAACACCGGGCGGCGTATGTTGAAGATGAAGCCCTGCATACCGGTGGGGTTGCCGTTGGGCAGTTCTTCCTTGATCAGGCGGCCGTCGCGCACGGCGGGCACGTTGTAGGCGGTGGCCCAGTTCTTCGCGCTGACTTCCAGCGCATAGTCGAACGCCCCGGCCTTGAGCGCCTCCAGGGCGACGGTGGTGTCGCGGTAGGAGTCGAAAGTCATGACATCGAAGTTGTAGAAGCCACGGTTGATTGGCAGGTCTTTGGCCCAGTAGTCCTTCACCCGCTCGTAGCGAACCGAGCGCCCGGCCTTGACCTCGGCGACCTTGTACGGGCCGCTGCCCAGCGGGATTTCCAGGTTGCCACGGTTGAAGTCGCGTTTTTCGTACCAGTGCTTGGGCAGCACTGGCAGCTGGCCGAGAATCAGCGGCAGCTCGCGGTTGCCCTTGTGCTTGAACCTGAACAGCACCTTCAGCGGATCTTCGGCGACCACTTCGGCGACGTCGGCGTAGTACTGGCGGTACAGCGGCGCACCGTCCTTGATCAGGGCATTGAAGGTGAACACCACGTCTTCGGCACGCATCGGGTGGCCGTCATGGAAGCGGGCTTCGGGGCGCAGGTAGAAGCGCACCCAGCTGTTGTCCGGGGCTTTCTCGATCTTGCCGGCCACCAGGCCGTATTCGGTGAACGGCTCGTCCTGGCTCTGGCGCATCAGGGTGTCGTAGATGCTGCCGATGTTCTCGGCCGACACGCCTTTGTTGATGAACGGGTTGAGGCTGTCGAAGCCGCCGAAGCTGGACTGGCGGAAGGTGCCGCCCTTGGGCGCGTCGGGGTTGACGTAGTCGAAGTGCTTGAAGTCGGCTGGGTATTTGGGCGGCTCGTCGTACAGGGTGAGCGCGTGTTGCGGTGCGGCCAGGGTGGGAAGGCTCAGGCAGGCGAGCAACAGGCTGCCAGCCAGCCGGCGCAGACGGTGCGTTGGCGTCATTGGGCTTTCTCCGAAGTCTTGATCCACCAGCTGTTCAGCCCAAGGGTATAAGGCGGTGTGGTGACGAAGGCGAACCGGTTGCGGTAGGCCAGGCGATGGTTGTCGAGGTACCAGTTGGGGATCATGTAGTACTGCCATGAGAGCACGCGGTCCAGGGCGCGTGCGGCGGCGACCTGGTCGTCGCGGGTGCGTGCGGCCAGCAGGGTGTCGAGCAGGTGGTCGACCACCGGGTCCTTGACCCCAGCATAGTTCTTGCTGCCCTTGGTGGCGGCCTGGCTGGAATGGAAGTACAGCCACTGTTCAAGGCCGGGGCTCAGGGTCTGGTTCAGGGTCATCAGAATCATGTCGAAATCGAACTGGTCCAGGCGTTGTTTGTACTGGGCACGGTCCACGGTGCGCAAGCGCGCATCGATGCCGATGCTGGACAGATTTTCGACATAAGGTTGCAGGATGCGTTCAAGGTTGGGGTTTACCAGCAGCAGTTCCATGCGCAGCTGCTGGCCCTTGCTGTCGACCAGGCGCTGGCCGTTCAGCTTCCAGCCGGCCTCGGCAAGCAGGCCCAACGCCTGGCGCAGGGTCTGGCGGCTGATGCCGCGGCCGTCGGTCTGGCTGACCTTGTAGGGTTCGCTGAACAGCTTGGCCGGCAACTGATCGCGGAACGGCGCCAGCAGCAGCCACTCCTTGCCAGTGGGCAGGCCGCTGGCGGCGAACTCGCTGTTGGGGTAGTAGCTGGTCGAGCGGCGGTAGGCGCTGCTGAACAGGGCACGGTTGGTCCACTCGAAGTCGAGCATCAGCCCCAGCGCCTGGCGTACCCGCGGGTCGCTGAAGGTGGCCCGACGGCTGTTCATGAACAGGCCCTGGGTTTGCGTGGGGATCTGGTGCGGGATCTGCGCCTTGATCACTTCGCCACGGCGCACGGCCGGGAAGTTGTAGCCGTTGGCCCAGTTCTTCGCCTGGTGCTCGATATAGATGTCGAATTCGCCAGCCTTGAACGCTTCGAAGGCCACTGTGGCGTCGCGGTAGAACTCGTACTCCACGCGCTTGAAGTTGTATTTGCCACGGTTGACCGCCAGGTCCTTGCCCCAGTAGTTCTTCACCCGCTCGAACACCAGCCGGCGCCCGGGTTGTACCTGGGTGATGCGGTAGGGGCCGCTGCCCAAGGGCGGCTCGAAGGTAGTGGCCTTGAAGTCGCGCTTTTGCCAGTATTGCTTGGGCAGCACCGGCATCTCGCCCAGGCGCAGGATCAGCAGCGGGTTGCCGGCGCGCTTGAACACGAAACGGATGCGCAGCGGGCCGAGGATGTCTACCCGCTGCACTTCCTGCAGGTTGGTGCGGTAGATCGGGTGGCCGTCCTTGAGCAGCGTGCGGTAGGAAAAGGCCACGTCTGCCGAGGTGATCGGCTGGCCGTCATGCCAACGGGCTTCCGGGCGCAGGTTGAACACCACCCAGCTGCGGTCCTCGCTGTATTCCACCGAACGGGCGATCAGGCCGTAGCTGGAGGTCGGCTCGTCACCCGACGGGTCGTACTGGCCAGTGCCGACCATCAGCGGCTCGTTCAGCTCGCTGATGCCGTACTGCTGGAAATTGGGCGTGGTGACCGGGCTCGACCCCTTGAAAGTGTAGGGGTTGAGCGTGTCGAAGGTGCCAAAAGCCATGGCTCGCAAGGTGCCGCCCTTGGGCGCTTGCGGGTTGACCCAGTCGAAATGGGTAAATGTGGCTGGGTACTTGAGCGTGCCGAACTGCGCGTATCCGTGGCTTTCGCTCACCATCGCGGCTACGGGGAAGCTCAAGGCCAGGCTGATTGACAGCAGGAGGGGACGTATCAAGTCGGCATCCGATCCAGAGGCGTTGGGCTTTGATCGGGTACAGTAACAGCTTGGTGGGGTTGGAAAAAGAGAGGTTTTGAAGGAGGGAGTGGCTTCGTTCTAATGGAGATGACGCGGTAGCTGTAGGAGCGGCCTTGTGTCGCGATCGGGCTGCGCAGCAGCCCCCGCAATATCGGCATTGCATTCAAGAATTTGGGGCTGCTGTGCAGCCCGATCGCGACACAAGGCCGCTCCTACAGGGATCGCGTCAATCCTGCCGACGGCAATTAATGCGAGAGGTAGACGGTCAGGGTCTGGCCTGGCTTGAGGGCGTGGCCGCTGCGTGGGTTCCAGCGCTTGAGGTGCTGCATTTCCACGTTGAAGCGTTTGGCCACCAGGTACAGCGAGTCGCCCTTGCGCACCTTGTACTGGGTGGAGCGCTTGCCGGATGCCGCTACCCGGTTGCCGGCGGCGCTCGGCCCCTTGCCACCGCGCAGGGCCAGCACCTGGCCGGCCCGCAGGCTGCTGCCGGAGAGGCGGTTCCAGCGCTTGATGTCATTGACCGAAACGCGGTTGGCCTTGGCGATGGCGCCCAGGTTGTCGCCACGCTTGACCCTGTAGCTGCGCGCTGCCACCGGTGCCTTGGCTTCGGCCACGGCGCGGGCGAACACGGCCTTGTTCGGTTGCAGGCTGACCAGTTGCTCGGGCTTGAGGTTGGACAGGCTGTCGCTCAGCAGCTGCGCCTTGGCGGTCGGCACCAGTAGCTGCTGCGGGCCGTCCACGGTCATGCGCTTCTTGAAGGCCGGGTTGAGCTGGATCAGCTCGTCTTCGTCGATGTTGGCAAAGGCCGCTACCCGCGACAGGTCCAGGCGATCATTGATGGCGACCGCTTCGAAGTAGGGCTCGTTGGCGATCGGGTTCAGGTTCACGCCATAGGCTTCAGGCGTGAGCACCACCTGCGACAGGGCCAGCAGCTTGGGCACATAGTCGCGGGTTTCCTGAGGCAGCGGCAGGTTCCAGTAGTCGGTTGGCAGGCCGAGCCGTTCGTTGCGCTCCATGGCGCGGCTCACCGTGCCTTCGCCGGCGTTGTAGGCAGCCAGGGCCAGCAGCCAGTCACCGTTGAACATGTCGTGCAGGCGGGTCAGGTAGTCCAGTGCGGCGTTGGTCGACGCGGTGATATCGCGTCGGCCATCGTAGAAGTTGGTCTGGCGCAGGTTGAAGTGGCGACCGGTCGCTGGCATGAACTGCCACATGCCGGCAGCGCTGGCGCGTGAATAAGCCATCGGGTTGTAGGCACTTTCGATGGCGGGCAGCAGGGCCAGCTCCAGCGGCATGTCGCGCTCTTCAAGACGCTCGACGATGTAGTGCAGGTAGAGGCTACCGCGCTCGCCGGCGCTTTCGATGAACGTCGGGTTGCTGGCGAACCACAGGCGCTGCTGCTCGATGCGCGGATTGACGTCGATGCTGTCCTGCAGGGCGAAGCCCTGGCGCATGCGCTCCCAGACATCCTGCGGCGCCTGCTCGGCCGGCTTGACCAGCAATGGCGCAGGCTTGTGCTTGATCCGCGCCTGATAGCTGTGCGCGCGAACGCTATCGGATTCGTCAAGCTGACGGGTGCTCTGGCAGCCCACCAGGGTGGCGGCCAGAGCCAGCGCACTGATTTGGGCCAGGCGCGTCAGGGCGACGGAATGAGAGGTTCTGCGGCTACGGGAAGACATCGGCTGAGACGGGTATCCGGGCGAAAAATTTCGGCGATTCTAGAAACCGCTCCGGGCCTGGTCAACCTTTGACCATCGATTGCGATATATCTTGAGGTTATCAGAAGGTGTCCTTCCAAGACCTCAAGGCAGCAAAAACAGTGACCTGCGAGTCGTTTGGATGTCCCTTCCATTCGTCTGCTTTTTGTTTAACTAATGTTTCAGAGGTGCGCAGGAAGGGGTTGGTCAGGCGTTCCAGGCCAATCGTTGATGGCAAGGTGATGCGATTGTCGGCGCGCAACCGGGTAACGTCATCGAACCGCTTTAGAACGTGCAGGTTGGTGGGTTCCACCGCCTTGGCAAAGCGCAGGTTGCTGAGGGTGTATTCGTGGGCGCAGTACACTTCGGTGTGGGCCGGCAGTGCCGCCAGGCGGGCGAGGGCCGGTTGCATCTGTTCGGGTGTACCCTCGAACATGCGCCCGCAACCGGCAGCGAACAGGGTGTCGCCACTGAACAGTAGTGGCGTTGCCGGCTGGTCGCTGAAGAAAGCGATATGCCCCAAGGTGTGGCCAGGCACCGCCAGCACCTGGAACATCACGCCCAGCACCGTCACCTGGTCGCCTTCGTCCAGCGCCAGGTCGCGGCAGGGAATACGCTCGTGGGCCGGGCCGCAGACCCGTGCGCCGGTCAGTTGCCTGAGCCTTTCCACGCCGCCGACATGGTCGTTGTGGTGGTGGGTAATCAGGATGTCGCTGAGCACCCACGCGGGGTTGGCCGCCAACCAGCGTTCCACCGGGCCGGCGTCACCCGGGTCGACCACCGCGCAGCGGCGTTTGGCAGTATCCTGTAACAACCAGATGTAGTTGTCGGAGAAAGCGGGGAGAGCATCGATCTGTATCATGGTGCGGATCCGATTCGCCTAGCGTGGCACATGAAGGCATCTTAGCCGCGATGGCGCGGTGGGAGAACCTTCGAGGGAGAGCGCAATGACCGACCAAGCCTTTGCCCAGGCCGACCCGGACTGGGTCAAGCTGATCAGCCTGGCCCGTGAGTGGTTCAATGGCCCGATTGGCCAACTGATGCTCAAGGAAGAGGAAAAGCTGCTTGAAGAAGAGCTCGGCCGCTTCTTCGGGGGCTACCTTGTGCACTACGGCCCCTGCGCGGAGCCGCCGCCCAGTGCCCCCCAGGTGCAGCGCAACGTGCGCCTTGGGGCGCCGCTGCCGGGGGTGGAAATTGCCTGTGAAGAGCAGGCCTGGCCGCTAAGCGAGCACGCCGCCGATGTGGTGGTGCTGCAGCATGGCCTGGATTTCAGCCTATCGCCCCATGGCTTGCTGCGCGAGGCCGCCAGTGCCGTGCGCCCGGGCGGGCACCTGCTGATCGTCGGGATCAACCCGTGGAGCTGTTGGGGCATGCGCCATTTCTTCAGCCATGGCGCCTTGCGCAAGGCGCGCTGCATCTCGCCGTCACGGGTAGGCGACTGGCTCAACCTGCTGGGCTTCGCGCTGGAGAAACGCCGCTTCGGGTGCTATCGTCCGCCGCTTGCTTCACCGGCCTGGCAGCAGCGCCTGGCGGGCTGGGAGCGGATGGCCGGCGGCTGGCAGAGCTCCGGTGGCGGGGTGTACCTGCTGGTGGCGCGCAAGATGGTGGTGGGCCTGCGGCCGTTGCGCCCGGAACGCCGCGAGCCGATGGGCAAGTTGCTGCCGCTGCCGCTGGCCAAGGTGAACCGCACGGCGGTCAACCCTGAAACTGACAAGCACTGAATTCAAGAGTGGTACATGAGCGATAGCGTCGAAATGTTTACCGATGGTGCCTGCAAAGGCAATCCTGGCCCGGGTGGCTGGGGGGTCCTGATGATCTACAAGGGCGTCGAGAAGGAACTGTGGGGCGGCGAGCGTGAAACCACCAACAACCGCATGGAGCTGATGGCGGCGATCCAGGGCCTGATGTCGCTGAAGCGTGAATGCGAAGTGGTGCTGACCACCGACTCGCAGTACGTGATGAAGGGCATCAACGAGTGGATGGTCAACTGGAAGAAGCGCGGCTGGAAGACCGCGGCCAAGGAGCCGGTGAAGAACGCCGACCTGTGGCAGCAGCTCGATGAGCAGGTCAACCGCCACAAGGTGAGCTGGAAGTGGGTGCGCGGCCATATCGGCCACCCTGGCAACGAACGCGCCGACCAGCTGGCCAACCGTGGGGTCGATGAGGTGCGCGCCCAGCGTTGAGCTGGGGTACAATCGCGGCCTTTGTAACTGATGCAAGTTGGAGCGCCCCGCGTGGAGCAGCAGCAAGATAAACGGTTCGTCATTCTCGATACCGAAACCACGGGTATGCCGGTCAGCGAAGGCCACCGGATCATCGAGATCGGCTGTGTCGAGGTGATCGGCCGGCGCCTGACCGGGCGGCACTTCCACGTCTACCTGCAGCCGGACCGCGAGAGTGACGAGGGCGCTATCAACGTCCACGGCATCACCGATACCTTCCTGGTCGGCAAGCCACGTTTTGGCGATGTAGCCGAGGAATTCTTCGACTTCATCCAGGGCGCCACGCTGGTCATCCACAACGCGGCGTTCGACGTTGGCTTCATCAACAACGAATTCGCCTTGCTGGGCCAAAAGGACCGCGCAGATCTCGCGCAGCACTGCACCATCCTCGACACCCTGCTGCTGGCGCGCTCGCGCCACCCGGGGCAGCGCAACAGCCTCGATGCGCTGTGCAAACGCTACGACATCGACAACTCGGGCCGTGAGCTGCACGGCGCATTGCTTGACTCGGAACTGCTGGCTGACGTCTACCTGGCGATGACCGGTGGCCAGACCAGCCTGTCGCTGGCCGGGCACGGCGCAGATGCCGACGGGGATGGGCAGGGCAATGGTGGTAGCGAGATCCGCCGGATTACCGGGCGGGCGCCTGGGCGGGTGATCATGGCCGCCGAGCGGCTGGCTGCCGTTGCCAAGTCGGCGGGTGGGCCATCCATGTGGCAGGCCCTGACCGAGACACCTGCTGGCTGATTCTCTGCCTGTACCGGCCCTTTCGCGGGCAAGCCCGCTCCCACAGGGATCTCACAAACCCTGAGCTAGTGGGGTTCCTGTGGGAGCGGGCTTGCCCGCGAAGAGGCCGGCCCTGAAAACACAGGCTCAACTACCCTGAAATGGACGCCATGTCCTTCGGAGGTAGCTGCCTGATGTACAAGGACCTCAAGTTCCCGATCCTCATCGTCCACCGCGCCATCAAGGCCGACAGCGTTGCCGGTGAGCGCGTGCGGGGCATCGCCGAGGAACTGCGCCAGGATGGCTTCGCCATTCTCGCCGCCGCCGACCACGCCGAAGCCCGCCTGGTTGCCGCCACCCACCACGGCCTGGCCTGCATGCTGATCGCTGCCGAAGGCGTTGGCGACAACACTCACCTGCTGCAGAACATGGCCGAGCTGATTCGCCTGGCCCGCCTGCGCGCACCCAACCTGCCGATCTTCGCCCTGGGTGAACAGGTAACCCTGGAAAACGCCCCGGCCGAGGCCATGAGCGAGCTTAACCAGCTGCGCGGTATTCTTTACCTGTTCGAAGACACCGTGCCGTTTCTCGCGCGCCAGGTGGCGCGCGCCGCACACACCTACCTCGACGGCCTGCTGCCGCCGTTCTTCAAGGCCCTGGTGCAGCATACTGCGCAGTCCAACTATTCGTGGCATACCCCGGGCCATGGCGGTGGCGTGGCCTACCACAAAAGCCCGGTGGGCCAGGCTTTTCACCAGTTCTTCGGGGAAAACACCCTGCGCTCCGACCTGTCCGTTTCCGTGCCGGAACTCGGCTCGCTGCTCGACCACACCGGGCCGTTGGCAGAAGCCGAAGCCAGGGCGGCGCGCAACTTTGGCGCCGACCACACCTTTTTCGTCATCAACGGCACGTCCACGGCCAACAAGATCGTCTGGCACGCCATGGTCGGGCGCGACGACCTGGTGCTGGTGGACCGCAACTGCCACAAGTCGGTGGTGCACGCGATCATCATGACCGGCGCCATTCCGCTGTATCTGTGCCCGGAGCGCAACGAGCTGGGCATCATCGGCCCGATCCCGCTCAGCGAATTCAGCCCCGAGGCCATCGCGGCGAAGATCCAGGCCAACCCCCTTGCCCGTGATCGTGGGCAGCGCATCAAGCTGGCAGTAGTGACCAATTCCACCTATGACGGCCTGTGCTACCACGCCGGGATGATCAAGCAGAGCCTGGGCGCCAGTGTCGAGGTGCTGCATTTCGATGAGGCCTGGTTTGCCTACGCGGCGTTTCATGACTTCTTCACCGGGCGCTATGCCATGGGCACTGCCTGCACGGCAGACAGCCCGCTGGTGTTCAGTACCCATTCCACCCACAAACTGCTGGCCGCGTTCAGCCAGGCCTCGATGATCCATGTGCAGGACGGGGCCAGGCGCCAGCTGGACCGGGACCGCTTCAACGAAGCGTTTATGATGCACATCTCGACCTCGCCGCAGTACAGCATCCTCGCCTCGCTGGACGTGGCCTCGACCATGATGGAAGGGCCGGCCGGGCATTCACTGCTGCAAGAGATGTTCGACGAGGCGCTGAGTTTTCGTCGTGCCCTGGCCAACCTGCGCGAGCACATTGCTGCGGATGACTGGTGGTTCAGTATCTGGCAGCCGCCGAGCACCGAGGGTACCCAGCGCCTGGCCGCGCAGGACTGGTTGCTGCAACCGGGGGCGGAGTGGCATGGCTTTGGCGAGGTGGTGGACGACTATGTGCTGCTCGACCCGCTCAAGGTGACCTTGGTGATGCCGGGCCTGAGCGCGGGCGGTGTGCTGGGCGAGCATGGCATCCCGGCGGCGGTGGTCAGCAAGTTTCTCTGGGAGCGGGGGCTGGTGGTGGAGAAAACCGGCTTGTACAGCTTCCTGGTGCTGTTCTCCATGGGCATTACCAAAGGCAAGTGGAGCACGTTGCTTACGGAGTTGCTGGAGTTCAAGCGCCACTATGATGGCAATACAGCCCTGAGTAGTTGCCTGCCGAGTGTGGTGGCAGCTGATGCTTCACGCTATCAGCGGATGGGGTTGCGCGACCTGTGTGACCAGTTGCATGACTGCTACCGCGCCAATGCCACGGCCAAGCAACTGAAGCGGTTGTTCACGCGCTTGCCGGAGGTGGCCGTGAGCCCGGCCCGGGCCTATGACCAGATGGTGCGTGGCGAGGTGGAGGCGGTGCCGATCGAGGCGCTGCTGGGGCGTGTGGCGGCGGTGATGCTCGTGCCGTATCCGCCCGGCATTCCATTGATCATGCCGGGCGAGCGGTTCACCGAGGCGACCCGCTCGATACTCGACTACCTGGCCTTCGCCCGGGCATTCAACCAGGGCTTCCCCGGTTTTGTCGCCGATGTGCATGGCCTGCAGAACGAGAGCGGCTGTTACACCGTTGACTGCATCACGGAATGCGAATGATTTCGACGCCGCTGCGCGCCAGTTCGAAGCGGTTTTCACCGAGGTGGTTGACCTTGTCGCCGATGGCCAGGCGGTAGGTGGTGATGGGGGCGCCCAGCGTGCTGCCGTCGAGTTGCAGGGTGGATTCCTGGAACTCGTGCACGGGATAGATACGGCCTTCGGCGTCACGGGCGTGGAATTGGCCGACCATTACTGCTGCCATTTGGGTGGAAACCTCTGAATTACGTAGAAAATGTCTGAAGGCATAGACCGTGGAACAGCCTCGGAAGTTTTCATCCTGCGGAAAAAAAACCAAAGCGCCGAGGAACGGTCATCTATAACTACAACGTCCCTTTACCCAGCAAAGGTTGGAAATTGCCATGAGCCAGGTGTATTCGGTAGCGGTTGTCGTGGGTAGCTTGCGCAAGGAGTCGTACAACCGCAAGCTCGCCCGCGCACTTTCGGAGCTGGCGCCGTCCAGCCTTGCCCTGAAGATCGTCGAAATTGGCGATTTACCGTTGTACAACGAGGACGTCGAGGCCGAAGCGCCACCGGCGGCGTGGAAGCGGTTTCGCGAGGAGATCCGCGGCAGTGATGCGGTGTTGTTCGTCACGCCAGAATACAACCGATCGGTGCCGGGTTGCCTGAAAAATGCAATTGATGTGGGCTCGCGGCCCTACGGGCAAAGTGCCTGGAGTGGCAAGCCGACGGCGGTGGTCAGTGTATCGCCCGGGGCCATTGGCGGCTTTGGTGCCAACCATGCGGTACGCCAGTCGCTGGTGTTTCTGGACATGCCGTGCATGCAGATGCCCGAGGCCTACATTGGCGGTGCAGCGAGCCTGTTCGAGGACTCGGGCAAGCTCAATGACAAGACCCGGCCGTTCTTGCAGGCATTTGTCGACAAGTTTGCGTCGTGGGTGAAGCTGAACAGGGCGGTTTGATTGCCTTGAGCAAACATCTCTGAGCGCACGATCCCTGTAGATACCGTCTTGACCCTCACCCCGCAAGAGGGATTTTGGGGTCAAACGGTATCCCCGACTTCACCACCCCGTAAACCAGGTGCAGCAGCTTGCGCATCGCCGCGCAGACGATCTGTTTGTAGGC
>NZ_JENB01000052.1 GCF_000708715.2 Pseudomonas putida W15Oct28
CGTCGTGCTGGGGCTGGCGGTGGGGCAGTGGTGGATGTTCCGGCGGTTGCGATGGGTCTAGGTGTTCATTTTGAAACATTCGTCCCAATCGGATGTGTGACCCATTGCCCGGCCATCTCGTCTCTTGCTGACACTGCGCGAGGTGCCCATGCACGATCCGTTTGAAGAATCCCTGCGTGACCTGCTCAAGGCGTCACCCTCCGGCAATGACCGCGATGACCGGGATGACGCTGCCTGCCTGGGTCGCGTGCTGAAAACCGCCAACCGCCAGGTTGGCGCGGGTGATCTGTTCAGCCTGCTTGGCCGCTGGAGCCAGGCGCTGCTGATTGCCGTCAATAATGGCTCGGCGCATGTCGCGCCGGTGCGTCGACACTCTTCCCGCAACGCTGCCACCGGCAGCAAAGCAGATAAGGCCGATTGAATATGGAACTCGATCTCTGGACACAGAGCCTGGTCGCCGCGATGACCGCCCTTTGGACCAAGGTAGCGAACTTCATCCCCAACCTGTTCGGCGCGCTGGTCGTGGTGCTGCTCGGTTTCGTGGTGGCCAAGCTGCTCGACACGCTGTTGTCCAAACTGCTGGCCAAGCTTGGCCTGGACCGCCTGATGGGCGGCACCGGCCTCACCAAGATGCTCGGCCGGGTTGGCATCCAGGTGCCGATCTCGACCCTGATCGGCAAGATTGTCTACTGGTTCGTGCTGCTCATTTTCCTCGTCTCGGCCGCTGAGTCGCTAGGCCTGGAGCGGGTTTCGGCCACCCTCGACATGCTCGCCCTGTACCTGCCAAAAGTGTTCGGCGCGGCTTTGGTGCTGCTGGCCGGCGTGCTGCTGGCGCAGGTGGCCAACGGCCTGGTGCGCGGCGCCGCCGAAGGCATCGGCCTGGAATATTCGGCAGGCCTGGGGCGTATCACCCAGGGCTTGGTGATCATCATCAGCATCTCGGTTGCCATCAGCCAGCTGGAGGTGAAAACCGACCTGCTGAACCACGTGATCGTCATCGGGCTGATTACCGTTGGTCTGGCGGTAGCCCTGGCCATGGGCCTTGGCAGCCGCGAAATTGCCGGGCAGATCCTGGCCGGCATTTACGTGCGCGAGCTCTACCAGGTCGGCCAGCAGGTGCGAATTGGAGAGGTCGAAGGGCATATCGAGGAAATCGGCACGGTGAAGACAACGCTGCTGACCGATGATGGCGAACTGGTGTCGCTGGCCAATCGCGAGCTGCTTGAGCAGCGCGTCAATAGCCGCTAACCGCACAAAAGCTGTTAATGTATGCCGCCGCGAAATTCGACCCACGGGGTCGCGCGGCGACATTGACCTGACTGTCGGCCAGATCCGTTTTGAATAAAGTTCATTCGCCGCCCATGCGTTATGACCCCCGCGAGCTCACCGATGAAGAGTTGGTGGCGCGTTCGCATGAGGAGCTGTACCACGTTACCCGCGCCTATGAGGAGCTCATGCGGCGCTATCAGCGGACCCTTTTCAACGTCTGTGCGCGTTATTTGGGGAACGACCGTGACGCGGACGATGTCTGTCAAGAAGTGATGCTCAAGGTGCTGTACGGGCTGAAGAACTTCGAGGGTAAATCCAAGTTCAAGACCTGGCTCTACAGCATCACCTACAACGAGTGCATCACCCAGTACCGCAAGGAGCGCCGTAAACGCCGGTTGATGGATGCCTTGAGTCTGGACCCTATCGAAGAGGCGTCCGAAGACAAGGCCCCGAAGCCGGAAGAAAAAGGCGGGCTGGACAAGTGGCTGGTGCATGTGAACCCGATTGACCGGGAAATTCTGGTGCTGCGTTTTGTCGCAGAACTGGAATTTCAGGAAATTGCAGACATCATGCACATGGGCCTGAGCGCAACGAAAATGCGCTACAAGCGTGCGCTAGACAAGCTTCGTGAGAAATTTGCCGGCCTCGATGAAACTTAGTGGCATGCAAATATCTCTAACGAATCGGCGAGTTCTGCTAGACTTGCCGTCGAGTTGTCCCCCTTGTTTGTGGTGGGACTGCTTAACTATCACCAGATGGGGATTTAACGGATGAAATTGAAAAACACCTTGGGCTTGGCCATTGGTTCGCTCGTAGCCGCTACCTCGATTGGCGCTATGGCACAAGGCACAGGCGCTGTGGAAGTCGAAGGCTTCTACAAGAAAGAGTTCTTCGACAGCCAGCGCGACTTCAAGAACGACGGCAACCTGTTCGGCGGCTCGATCGGTTACTTCCTGACCGACGACGTTGAACTGCGCCTGGGTTACGACGAAGTTCACAACGCTCGTGGCGAAGACGGCAAGAACATCAAGGGCTCGAACACCGCCCTGGACGCCGTTTACCACTTCAACAACCCGTATGACGCAATCCGTCCGTACGTTTCCGCTGGTTTCTCGCACCAGTCGCTGGGCCAGACCGGCCGTGGCGGTCGTGACCACTCCACCTTCGCCAACGTTGGCGCTGGCGCCAAGTGGTACATCACCGACATGTTCTACGCCCGTGCCGGCGTAGAAGCTCAGTACAACATCGACCAGGGCGACACCGAGTGGGCCCCAAGCGTTGGTGTTGGCCTGAACTTCGGCGGTAGCCCGAAGCAAGCCGAAGCCGCTCCAGCTCCAGTTGCTGAAGTCTGCTCCGACTCCGACAACGACGGCGTTTGCGACAACGTCGACAAGTGCCCAGACACCCCGGCCAACGTTACCGTTGACGCCGACGGCTGCCCGGCTGTTGCCGAAGTCGTTCGTGTTGAGCTGGACGTCAAGTTCGACTTCGACAAGTCGGTCGTCAAGCCTAACAGCTACGGCGACATCAAAAACCTGGCTGACTTCATGAAGCAGTACCCACAAACCACCACCGTGGTTGAAGGTCACACTGACTCCGTGGGTCCAGACGCTTACAACCAGAAGCTGTCCGAGCGTCGTGCCAACGCTGTCAAGCAAGTCCTGACCCAGCAGTACGGCGTAGAATCTACCCGTGTTGACTCGGTAGGCTACGGCGAAACCCGTCCGGTTGCTGACAACGCCACCGAAGAAGGCCGTGCTGTCAACCGTCGCGTTGAAGCTCAGGTAGAAGCTCAGTCCAAGTAATTGGCCTGATGTTTCATGAAAAACCCGGCCTCGGCCGGGTTTTTCTTTGCCTGGATTTTTTGTCGCTTGTACCGGCCCTTTCGCGGGTAAATCGGACCGCCGCACCGCCGCTCCCACAGGGACTGCACCGCTGCTGAATCTGGTGCAGTCCCTGTGGGAGCGGCGGTGCGGCGGTCCGATTTACCCGCGAAAGGGCCGGTACGGCACAGGCAATACATCATCCGGCGATTGCGACCAAGGCCTGAGCCTGCTGTTCCCCAACCACTTCCCCAATCACCAGAATCGCCGGGCTACGCAAGCCAAACCCGCGCGCATCGTCCACCATCCCCCGCACATCGCTCCTGCACTCACGCTGCTGCGGCATCGAGGCATTCTCGATCATCGCCACCGGCATGCCCGGGGCCATGCCCCCCGCCAGCAACCCTTGGCGTACCTGTTCCAGCCGCGCCACGCCCATGTACACCACCAGCGTCGTCCCGCCCTGTGCCAGGGCCGCCCAGTTCAGTTCGCTGTCGTCCTGAGTGTGCGCCGTCACCAGCGTCACCCCGCGGCTTACACCGCGTGAAGTCAGCGAAATGCCGCATTGCGTGGCGCCTGCCAGGCCCGCCGTGATGCCGTTGACCAGCTCCACTTCGATGCCATGCCCCTGCAGCCATAGCGCCTCCTCACCTCCACGACCGAAAATACACGGGTCGCCACCTTTGAGCCGTACCACGCAACGCCCTTGTCGAGCATGGCGCAACATCAGGCGCTGGATGAACGCCTGTGGTGTGGAGCGGCAGCCGCCGCGCTTGCCCACGGCGATCACTCGGGCCTGCGGGCAGTGCTCCAGTACTGCCGGGTTGACCAGGTCGTCGATCATCACCACGGCGGCTTGCTGCAGGGCACGTACCGCCTTGAGGGTGAGCAGTTCAGGGTCGCCAGGGCCAGCACCCACCAGCCAGACTTTTGCATTCATCGGGTATTCCTCAGTGGCAGGGCGCGTTCAGCCTTTTAGCAGGCTGAGCAGCAAAATCAGGTTGAACAGCAAAGACAGCAGGGCCAGGGTGCGCCACACCTTCAGCGGCTCGCGCTCCAGCAATGGCCGTGGCCGGCTGGGTAGTTCCTGGCGGTCGCCGCGTTCCAGCAGCAGCAACCAGTGTTCGGCTGTTTCGAAGCGTTGCGCCGGGTCGGCGGCCACCGCCTGCTGCAGGTTGTGCTGCAGCCATTCCGGCAGGTCGGGGCGGTAGCGTGCGGCGTTGACTGGCTGGCCGAAACGCGGGCGCTGGAAGGCTTCCACCTCGCCATACGGGTAGTGCCCGGTCAGCAGGTGGTACAGCGTCACGCCGACGGCATACAGGTCTTGGCGCGGGCTGGGCGGTTGGCCCTCGAACGCTTCCGGGGCAATGTACGAGGGGGTGCCGGGCACGTCGTGCAGCGGGTCTTCGGACAGCCCCGGGCAGTAGGCCAGGCCGAAATCCAGCAGGCGCAGTTGGCCATCGCTGCCCAGGTGCAGGTTGTCTGGCTTGATATCGCGGTGCAGCAGGTTGCGCCGGTGCAGCACGCCGACCGCCTGCAGCAGTTGCCGGGCCATTTCCAGCCACTGCGGCAAGGGCAGCGGGCCGTGTTCGGCCAGCAGCGCCGCAAGGGTCTGGCCGGGGTATTCGCGCATCACGTAGTACAGGTGTTGCCGCTGGCTGGCAGCATGCAGCTCGGGGAAATGTCGGCCAGCGACCCGGCGCAGGAACCATTCTTCCAGCAACAGCCCCTGTGCCGCCTTAGGCTCCTGTTCGCGTGCGGCAGGCAGGGTTTTAAGCAGCCAGGCTTGACCTTGGCCGTCGCGCACCCGATACAGCAGCGACTGGCGGCTGTGCGACAGCAGCTGTTCGGTGTGCCAGCCATCGATCGCCTGGCCTTCGCGCAGCGGGCCAGGTACCGACCATTGCTGCAACTGTGCCAGGGTGTCGCCGAGGTTGTCGGTGCCGGGTTGCTCGACCTGTACCAGCAAGGCACTGGCGTTGTCCTGGCTGCCGTTGAGGTGGGCGCTGGCAACCAGCGTGTCGACGGCCAGTTGCAGGTCGGGCTGCTCACGCAGCACCGCCTGGATGTGCTGGTCGCCCAGGCTGGCCCAGACCCCGTCGCTTAACAGCAGGAAGCACTCGCCCGCCTGCAGCTCGCCCTCCAGGTAATCCACCAGCAGGTGTTGGTCCAGGCCCAGCGCGCGCTTCAGCACATGCTGCATGCCCGGCTGGTCCCACACGTGGTCTTCGCTAAGGCACTGCAGGTGCCCGGCGTGCCAGCGGTACACACGGCAGTCCCCGACATGGGCCAGGGTGAAGCGCCGGCCCCGCAGCACCAGTGCGCTGAGGGTGGTCAACAATGGCTGGCCGCTGCCTTGGGCGCGCAGCCAGCGGTTCTGTGCCAGCAGCAGGCGGTCGAGGGCCTGGGCCACACTCCAGGTGGCGGGGGTGGCGTAGTAGTCCAGGGCCAATGCCTGCAAGCTGGCGCGTGCTGCCAGGCCACCATCGGCGCATTGGCTGACGCCGTCGGCGAGGGCGAACAGGTAGCCCTTGCTGGCGGCCAGCTCTGGCGCTGGGGTCACCAGGCGCAGGGCGTCCTGGTTTTCCGCGCGCGGCCCGGTGGCGCTGGCCTGGGCAAAGCTCAGTTGCAGGCTCATCGGCGTGCCTCAGACCCGCGCTGCAGTGACTGCAGCCGAGCCCCAGGTGGTGCGCCAGCGCTGTTTCACGCCGTGCAGGCCGAACCATGCCAGCAGGCCCAGGCTGGCGAACAGCCACAGGCCCAACTGATAATCGCCGGTGTGCTGCTTGATGGTGCCAAGCCCTGCCGCCAGCAGGAAGCCGCCGATACCGCCGGCCATGCCGATCAGCCCGGTCATCACGCCGATTTCCTGGCGGAAGCGTTGTGGCACCAGCTGGAATACCGCGCCATTGCCAGCGCCAAGGCCAAGCATGGCACTGATGAACAGCGCCAGTGCGGCGGCGGCAGACGGCAGGTTGAAACCGACTGCGGCAATGCAGATGGCGGCCACGCTGTACATGCCCAGCAGGGTGCGGATGCCGCCGAAGCGGTCGGCCAGGGCGCCGCCGAGCGGGCGCATCAGGCTGCCGGCGAACACGCAGGCAGCGGTGTAGTAGCCGGCGGTGACCGGGCTCAGGCCGTACTGGTCGCTGAAGTAGCCGGGCAGGGCGCTGGCCAGGCCGATGAAACCGCCGAAAGTGACGCTGTAGAAGAACATGAACCACCAGCTGTCACGGTCGCCGAGGGCCTTGAGGTAGTCCGCCATGGCTTTCGGCTTGGGGCGCTCTGGGGCGTTGCGTGCCAGCAGGGCGAACACCACCAGCGCCAGCGTCAACGGAATCAGCGCGAAGCCGAACACATTGCTCCAGCCAAAACCGGCGGCCAACGCCGGGGCCAGCAGGGCGGCGAACACCGTGCCGGAGTTGCCGGCGCCGGCAATGCCCATGGCCTTGCCCTGGTGTTGCGGCGGGTACCACTGCGACGCCAGCGGCAGCGAAACGGCGAACGAAGCGCCGGCAAAGCCGAGGAACAAGCCCAGCAGCAGCACCTGTTCATAGCTGTGTACACCGAAGTGCCAGGCCGCCGCCAACGCGGCGATGACCACCACCTGGCCGATCAGGCCGGCGGTCTTGGGCGACAGGCGGTCGACCAGCACGCCCATGGCAAAGCGCAGGATCGCCCCGGACAGGATCGGCATGGCCACCATCAGGCCCCGTTGTTGTGCACTCAGTTGCAGGTCACCGGCAATCTGCACCGCCATCGGGCCCAGCAGGTACCAGACCATGAAGCTCAGGTCGAAGTACAGGAACGCAGCGAACAGCGTGGGCACATGCCCGGATTTCCAGAAGCTGGTACTCATCGAACACCTCACTCGGCAATGCAACGGAACGAAAAAGACGCCGCTACCCGCTCCATGAAGGTGGAGGGGAGAGCGACGTCTTTGTCGGGATTTAAGTGGGGCAACCGCCGTTGGCTACCGGTGCAAATACATCAGCAAGAGCCGGGCCAATTCGGAGTGTCGAGCAGCGCGGACTTTGTGGGAGCGGCCTTGTGTCGCGATGGGGCTGCGAAGCAGCCCCGGCAATCTCAGTGGCGAAGCTGAAATCCTGGGGCCGCTGCGCAGCCCTATCGCGACACAAGGCCGCTCCCACAAGGGCCTGCGCTGCTAGCCCAGCATCTCGTGCATGGCAATGATTTGCTCGGCCACCTGAATCAGCTTCTGCTGCCGGCTCATGGCCTGGCGGCGCATCAGGGTGTAGGCCTGTTCTTCGTTGCAGTCTTTCATTTTCATCAGCAAACCCTTGGCCTGCTCGATGCGTTTGCGTTCGGCCAGTTGCTGGTCGCGCGCCACCAACTGTGCCTTCAGTGCCTGGTCGCTTTCGAAGCGGGCCATGGCCACATCCAGAATCGGCTGCAACCGGGCGGCATGGATGCCTTCGACGATATAGGCACTGACGCCCGCCTGGATCGCCTGGCGCATCACCCCAGGGTCGTGCTCGTCGGTGAACAGCACGATGGGGCGCGGCTGGTCACGGCTGACCAGTACCACCTGTTCCATCACGTCGCGGTCGGGTGAGTCGGTGTCGATCAGTACCACATCCGGGCGCACCGTTTCGACGCAGGCAGGCAGGTCGATGGTCAGCCCTGGGGCTTCGGTGACCTCGAAGCCGGCCTCGATCAATGCCGCCTTGAGGCGGCCGAGTTTGTGCTGGGTGTCGTCGATCAGCAGGATGCGCAACATGTTGGTCCCCTCACGCGCCGACACGGGCATCGGGCAAGTCGCCCAGTGCATGCAGGCTGAAACTGCGGGCATAGCCGTAGGGGTCGCTGCCGTCCCAGCGGGTGCCGTCGATCAACAGGCTGCTGCGCATCGGCTGCTCGGGGCACGCTACGCCCAGGCTTTGCGCCGCCTCGCTGTACAAGGCCAGCTGCTGTACCTCGCGGGCCACGCCGAGGTAGTCGGGGTCTTCGCGCAGCAGGCCCCAGCGGCGGAACTGGGTCATGAACCACATGCCGTCGGACAGATACGGCAGGTTGGCCCGGCCGTGGTCGAACAGGCGCAGGGCATGCCGGTCTTGCCAGTGGTTGCCCAGGCCATCCTGGTAGTTGCCAAGCAAGCGCGGCTCGATGCTCTCCAGCGGCGTATCCAGATAGGCGCTGCCGCTGAGCAGTTGCGCGGTGCTGCGGCGGTTTTCCGGGCTTTGCTCGATGAACCGGCTGGCGGCGAGGATTGCCTTGATCAGGGCGCGGGCGCTGTTGGGGTACTGTTCGGCGAAAGCGCGGGCACAGGCCAGGACCTTTTCCGGGTGGTCCGGCCAGATCGACTGGCTGGTGGCCAGGGTGAAGCCCTGGCCCTTGGCCACCGCATCGGCGGCCCAGGGCTCGCCAACGCAAAAGCCGTCGATGCGCCCGGCCTGGATATGTGCGGCCATCTGTGCCGGCGGCACCACCACACTGTCGACGTCGCGCAGCGGGTGGATGCCCTGGCTGGCCAGCCAGTAATACAGCCACATGGCGTGGGTGCCGGTGGGGAAGGTCTGGGCGAAGGTCAGGCGCGCGCCATGCTGGTGCACCAATCGCGCCAGTGCTTCAGGGTTGGTCACGCCTTTACGCTGCAGGGCCGGGGACAGGTTGATCGCCTGGGCGTTCTGGTTCAGCCCCATGAGCACCGCCATATCACTGGCCGGTACGCCACCAATGCCAAGATGCACGGCGTAGACCAGGCCATACAGGCAGTGCGCGGCGTCCAGTTCGCCGCTGACCAATTTGTCGCGCAGCCCCGCCCAGGAGCCCTGGCGCTTGAGATTGAGGGTAAGGCCGTGTTGCTGGGCGAAGCCCTGGGTGGCCGCGACCACCACCGAGGCGCAGTCGGTCAGGGCCATGTAGCCGATGTTCAGGCTGGGCTTCTCTGGCGCGTCGCTGCCGTTGACCCAGGCCAGGGGCGTTGCTCGGGGTACAGTGTTCACAAGGTTCCTCGCCTGTACTGATTAGGCTGTGGGCCAAACCGGTGCAACCGATGTGCCAGGGCGGCAATGGCCCCATGATTTACTGTCCTGCCAGCGCCACGGTGGCTATAATCGCCCCCTCACTCACCCCGAGTCTTGCCCGCCCATGTATACCCTGGCCCGCCAGCTGCTGTTCAAGCTTTCTCCGGAAACTTCCCACGACCTGTCCCTGGACCTGATCGGTGCCGGTGGCCGCCTTGGCCTCAACGGCATGCTGTGCAAGCAGCCGGCGGCATTGCCGGTCACGGTCATGGGCTTGAACTTCGCCAACCCGGTGGGCCTGGCTGCCGGCCTGGACAAGAACGGCGCGGCCATCGACGGTTTTGCCCAGCTGGGCTTCGGTTTTGTCGAGATTGGCACCGTCACCCCGCGCCCGCAGCCGGGCAACCCCAAGCCACGGCTGTTCCGCCTGCCGGAAGCCACGGCCATCATCAACCGCATGGGCTTCAACAACCTGGGTGTCGATAACCTGCTCGACCGGGTACGTGCTTCGCGCTACAGCGGCGTGCTGGGCATCAACATCGGCAAGAACTTCGACACCCCGGTCGAGCGTGCCGTCGATGACTACCTGATCTGCCTGGACAAGGTGTACACCGCCGCCAGCTACATCACCGTCAACGTCAGCTCGCCGAACACCCCGGGCCTGCGCAGCCTGCAGTTTGGCGATTCGCTCAAGCAGTTGCTCGATGCCCTGGCCGTGCGCCGTGAGCAGCTGGCCGCTACCCATGGCAAGCGCGTGCCGCTGGCCATCAAGATTGCCCCGGACATGAGCGACGAAGAAACCGCACTGGTGGCGGCCGCGCTGATGGAATCGGGTATGGATGCGGTAATCGCCACCAACACCACGCTGGGTCGTGAAGGTGTCGAGGGGCTGCCGTATGGTGGCGAGGCGGGCGGCCTGTCGGGCGGGCCGGTGCTGGAAAAAAGCACCCACATCGTCAAGGTGCTGGCAGGCGAGTTGGGCGGCAAGCTGCCGATCATTGCTGCCGGTGGCATTACCGAAGGCCGCCACGCTGCCGAGAAGATCGCCGCCGGGGCGAGCCTGGTGCAGATCTACTCGGGCTTCATTTATAAAGGCCCGGCGCTGATCCGCGAGGCGGTGGACGCTATCGCGGCAATGCCACGGGGTTGATCGACAGGCATAAAAAAGGGCCCCTTCAAGGGGCCCCTGGGCCTTCGCCCGCCGCCCGGATGGGGCGTGCATGGTAAATCGAATTCAGTGTCCTCGATCAGCCAACGGCGTGATTTTCGTTGAGTCTATGGATGCCAGCGGTGCCAGTCATTCCGTCCCAGTTATCACCGCGACCTTCGCGCCAGCCGTTGATCCAGGCTTGGCGTACAGAAGGAAGATTGAAAGGGCAAAGTTCGCGGGATTTGCCGGTGACCCCGTATTGGTAGCCACGTGAATATGCTCTTTCCAACGGATCACGCTTAAGTCTTCTCATAGGGTGTTGCCCTCACTTGTTGACTGTAATGTCCCGTCGGCCTCTCTGAGGCCGGGCAGAGTCTTTCTGCCGGTTTGCGCTCGCTGCCGGCGTGGCGAGCTGAAAGTGCCGCCTCGTTGCGAAGCGGCCTGAGACCAGTTCTAACGAATGCGAGTCACGGTGTGAATGATCGATTTGTCATAAGCACGTAACCTTTCATAGGGTCAGGGGATAAGTAAATAAATGCGACTTAACCTTATTTGAGGTTGAGCCCGCTATGATCGGGGTTTGCTGATCATTGACGTCATTTCGCCAGCGTTGCTCGTGGGTGACAGAAATAATTTTAAATGCGACGAAGGGTCACACGGGCCCCGCCATCGCCAGAATTTTTTGTACTGCCTGATGATCTAAGCTGTCTTTGCCACTGGGCCGAGCGCAGATCGGTCAGGCGGCCCGGCCCTTCGCGGCACGCTTATGTGCCAGAAAAGGCCACCCGCACGCCTGCTGGAAAGGCATGCGGGCAAACATCGCGGGGCGATGCGTCGCCTCGTCAGTCAAATAGCCCAAGGCTCTGGAATACTCATGTCGGACCGTTTCGAACTCTACCTCACCTGCCCCAAAGGCCTCGAAAGCCTGCTTGCCGAAGAGGCCAAGGGCCTTGGCCTTGACGAGGTGCGTGAGCACACCTCGGCCATTCGCGGCGAGGCCGACATGGAAACCGCCTACCGCCTGTGCGTCTGGTCGCGCCTGGCCAACCGGGTGCTGCTGGTGCTCAAGCGCTTCTCCATGAAGAACGCCGACGACCTTTACGATGGCGTCAACGCGGTTGACTGGGCCGACCACCTGGCAGCCGACGGCACCCTGGCGGTGGAGTTCAGCGGCCATGGCTCGGGCATCGACAACACCCACTTCGGCGCGCTGAAGGTCAAGGATGCAATCGTCGACAAGCTGCGCAACCGCGAAGGCCTGCGCCCGTCGGTGGAAAAGATCGACCCTGACGTGCGTGTGCACCTGCGCCTGGACCGTGGCGAGGCCATTCTTTCCCTCGACCTTTCCGGCCACAGCCTGCACCAGCGCGGCTATCGCTTGCAGCAAGGTGCTGCGCCGCTGAAGGAAAACCTGGCGGCAGCCGTGCTGATCCGTTCGGGCTGGCCGCGTATTGCCGCCGAAGGTGGCGCACTGGCCGACCCGATGTGCGGTGTGGGCACCTTCCTGGTCGAGGCGGCGATGATCGCTGCCGATATCGCGCCCAACCTCAAGCGTGAGCGCTGGGGCTTCAGTGCCTGGCTCGGCCATGTGCCGGCGCTGTGGCGCAAGGTCCACGACGAAGCGCAGGCGCGGGCGCAGGCCGGCCTGGCCAAGCCACCGCTGTGGATCCGCGGCTACGAAGCCGACCCGCGGCTGATCCAGCCGGGCCGCAACAACGTCGAGCGCGCCGGCCTGGGCGACTGGGTGAAGATCTATCAGGGCGAGGTCAGTACCTTCGAGCCACGCCCGGACCAGAACCAGAAAGGCCTGGTCATCAGCAACCCGCCCTATGGTGAGCGTCTGGGTGACGAAGCCAGCCTGCTGTATCTCTACCAAAACCTTGGCGAGCGCCTGCGTCAGGCCTGCATGGGCTGGGAGGCAGCTGTGTTCACCGGCGCGCCGCAGTTGGGCAAACGCATGGGTATTCGCAGCCACAAGCAGTACGCGTTCTGGAACGGCGCCTTGCCGTGCAAGCTGCTGCTGTTCAAGGTGCAGCCCGACCAGTTCGTGACGGGCGAGCGCCGCGAGGCCCAGGCCGACAACACTGAAGTCCGTGAGCAAGCGCCGGTCGCCAGCGAGCCGGCGCGCCTGTCGGAAGGGGCGCAGATGTTTGCCAACCGCCTGCAGAAGAACCTCAAGCAACTCGGCAAGTGGGCCCGCCGCGAGCAGGTTGACTGCTACCGCCTGTACGATGCCGACATGCCCGAGTACGCCCTGGCGGTCGACCTGTATCACGACTGGGTGCATGTGCAGGAGTACGCCGCGCCACGTTCGATCGACCCGGAAAAAGCCCAGTCGCGTCTGCTTGATGCCCTGGCGGCCATCCCCCAGGCACTGGGCATTTCGCCGCAGCGTGTGGTGCTCAAGCGCCGCGAGCGGCAGAGTGGTACCCGCCAGTACGAGCGCCAGGCCACCGAGGGCCGCTTCCAGGAAGTGAACGAAGGTGGCGTCAAGCTGCTGGTCAACCTCACCGACTACCTCGACACCGGGCTGTTCCTTGACCACCGCCCGATGCGCATGCGTATCCAGCGCGAGGCTGCCGGCAAGCGTTTCCTCAACCTGTTCTGCTACACCGCCACGGCTTCTGTGCATGCGGCCAAAGGCGGCGCACGCAGCACCACCAGTGTCGACCTGTCGAAAACTTACCTCGACTGGGCGCGGCGCAACCTGGCACTCAATGGCTTCTCCGAGCGCAACCGCCTGGAGCAGGGCGATGTGATGGCCTGGCTGGAAGCTAACCGCGACAGCTACGACCTGATCTTCATCGACCCGCCAACCTTCTCCAACTCCAAGCGTATGGAAGGCGTGTTCGACGTGCAGCGTGACCACGTGCAACTGCTGGACCTGGCCATGGCTCGCCTGGCGCCGGATGGCGTGTTGTATTTCTCCAACAACTTCCGCAAGTTCCAGCTGGACGAGCACCTGATGGCGCGCTATGCCGTGGAAGAAATCACCGCCCAGACGCTGGACCCGGACTTTGCCCGTAACAACCGGATCCACCGCGCCTGGCGCCTGCAATCGCGTTGAGCCGACGAGGTACATTGCGCGGCTAATGGCCAATAGCTATAAATGAGGGTAGGGCGAGATAATCCGCAGGACGCTGACGTGACGAGATGGGTGTATGTCAAAGTGTGGCGTGCGTGCGCGGTTATTGGGCCTGTGCACAGAAGCGGTGTCCGCCTGGGCGGTGGCGCTGGTGGCTTTGGTGGCGGGCGGCCTGTTGACGGCCGCCTTGGCGCTTGCCGCGCAGACCTTCTACAAGCAGCAGTTGCGCCAGCGTTTCGAGTTGCTGGCCAGCGAGCGCTTCAGCCGTATTGCCGAGCGTTTTGATGAACAGCAGCAGCGCCTGGACGGGCTGCGGCGGTTCTTCAGCTTTTCCAACGAAGTCACCCCGCTCGAATTTGACGGTTACGCCCGGCCATTGCTGCAGCGCACCCTGGCCTACGCTTGGGCGCCGCGTGTAGAAGCCGCGCAACGCGCCGAGTTCGAGCGCCATGCCAGTGAGCATTCAGGCCCGGGCTATGTGATCCGTGACCAGGACGCGCAAGGCCAATGGCGCCCCGCGCCGCTGCGCGACCATTACTTCCCTGTGCTGTATACCCAATCCGGTGAAATGCCCGGGCTGCCCTATGGGCTGGACCTTGCCGGCCAGGCTGCCCTGGCACGGGCGCTCGCGCCTGGCAGCATGGCGGTGTCCGAGCCCTTGGCCATGTACGAGATCCCTTCGTACGCGCGTGGCTTGCTGCTGGTGGCGCCGGTGTTTTCCGACGCTAATCCGCATGGCGCAGCAGTAGGTTATGTGACGGCCTTGTTGAGCATGCGCGAGCTGGTCAGCGATGGGCGGCCAGTGGCGGCAGATGACAACCTGGTGGTGCGCATCGTTGATCCGTCCGGGTTGCAAGGGCCGGAAGTGATGTTCGACTCGTTGAACCAGGTCGCCCCCTTGTCGCTGGCCAGCAACCAGGTGTTGCACCTGGCGGACCACCACTTCCAGTTGAGCATCCTGCCGAGCCAGGCCTTCTTGCAGGCCAATCGTTCTTCGGCAGTGCTGGCGGTTGTCCTGCTGGGTGGGTTGTTGAGCCTGCTGCTCAGCGCCTTGCTCTACAGCCTGTTCAGCCAGCGTCAGCGCGCCTTGGCTCTGGTGGAGCAGCGTACCGCCGAACTGCGGGTCAGCGAGCAGTCGCTGCGAGGTACCCACAACCAGCTACGCAGCGTGCTGGATGCGGCGACCCAGGTCGCAATCATTGCCACCAACCTCAAGGGTGTGGTCAGTACCTTCAATGCCGGTGCAGAGCGTATGTTCGGTTACCCGGCCAGCGAGGCGATCGGCCAGTTGCACCTTGAACACCTGGTACTGCCTGAGGAACTGAGCCTGCGCGCCCATGCGCTGAGCCTGCGCTATGGCCGCCCGATTGCCGGTGGCCAGGCCATGTTCGCCGAAACGGTGCAAGCGCATGGCGCCGAGCCTGGGGAATGGACCTTGTTGCGCGCCGATGGCAGCCAGCTGGTGGCCAATATGCTGGTTACCGCCATGCTGGATGAACAGGGTTTGTGGGTTGGCTACCTGGCCATCTGCATTGATGTCACCGAGCGGCGTCGGGTACACGAGGCACTGGCGGCGCGCGACCGGTTGCTGGAAAAGCTCAGTGCCGAGGTGCCGGGCGGCATTTATCAGTACCGCCTGGATGCCAACGGCCATTCGTGCTTTCCCTATGCCAGCCAGGGCCTGTACGACATCTACGAAGTCGACCTGCAGCAATTGCGCGAGGATGCCACGCTGGTGTTCGAGCGCATCCACCCCGATGACCTGGACCGCGTGCGCCGCTCGGTGCGTTACTCAGCCGAGCATCTGGCGCCCTGGCGCGAGGAATACCGGGTGTGCCTGCCGCGTGTCGGCCTGCGCTGGGTACGTGGCGAAGCGACGCCAGAGGTGGGGGAGCAGGGCTGTACCCTGTGGCATGGCTACCTGACGGATATCTCCGACCTCAAAGGCGTGGAGGAGGAGTTGCGGGCGTTGTCGGTGACCGACTCGCTGACCGGCATCCATAACCGCCGCTACTTCCAGGACCGGCTCAAGGCCGAACTGGAACGCGCCCAGCGCGACGGCCTGGCGTTGGCCGTGATCATGCTCGACATCGATCACTTCAAATGCATCAACGACCGCTTCGGCCATGCCATGGGCGACCGCGTGCTGCGCAGCTTGTGCCAGCGTATTGGCCAGCGCTTGCGGCGTACTGATGTGTTCTGCCGGCTGGGTGGGGAAGAGTTCATGGTGCTGTGCCCGGGCAGCGACGCCGAGCAGGCGCGGCTGCTGGCGCTTGAGTTATGGCATGGGGTGCGCACGGTGCCGGTGGAAGGCGTGGGCCAGGTGACCGCGAGTTTTGGTGTGGCGGGCTGGCGGCCAGGGGAGGGCGCCGATGCCTTGCTGCTGCGGGCTGATGCGGGTGTCTATACAGCCAAGCAGGCCGGACGGGACCGGGTGGAAGGGGAATCCGTCTGATAGCTGCCGGTTGTCGGTACTGGCCCTTTCGCGGCTAAAGCCGCTCCCACAGGTATTGCGTGGGCCCGAAGCCTGCGCTGCACCTGTGGGAGCGGCTTTAGCCGCGAAAGGGCCGGCACTGGCTGACCAATCAGTTGGCCGCTGTGCTACCGGCCAGCTTCGGCTGGCGATACAGGTCGAGCAGCACCTGGTCGAGCACCTGCGAAGCACCCCACGGTTTCGGGTCGTTGAGAATCGCTGCCACTGCCCAGGTATGGCCATTGCTGTCGCGGCTGAAGCCGGCAATCGCACGCACGGTGTTCAGCGTGCCGGTCTTGATGTGCCCTTCACCGGTCATGGCGGTGCGCTTCAGGCGCTTGCGCATGGTGCCGTCCATGCCCACCAGCGGCATCGAACTCATGAACTCGGCAGCGTAGGGGCTCTTCCAGGCAGCCTGCAGCATCTCGGCCATTTCCCGGGTGCTGACCCGTTCGGCACGCGACAGGCCAGAGCCGTTCTCCATGACCAGGTGCGGCGCGGTAATGCCCTTTTTCGCCAGCCATTGGCGTACTACGCGCTGGGCGGCGCGGGCATCGTCCCCATCGGCATCGGTGCGGAACTGCGCACCAAGGCTCAGGAACAGCTGCTGGGCCATGGTGTTGTTGCTGTACTTGTTGATGTCGCGGATCACTTCCACCAGGTCTGGCGAGAAGGCGCGGGCCAGCAGGCGAGCACTCTTGGGCACATTCTCGATGCGGTCGCCACCCTGGATGCTGCCACCCAGCTCGTTCCAGATAGCGCGCACGGCACCGGCGGCGTAGGTTGCATGGTCGAGCAGCGACAGGTAGGTCTGCGAGTTGCAGCCGTCACCCAGCTGGCCGCTGACGGTCACGCTGATGCCATCGGCCTGGGGTACCGGGTTGTAGCGCACATCGCCTGTGCACTGCTTGGAGGCCACTGCCTTGACCTGGTTGTCGATGCGGATGCTGGCAATCGGTGGTTCGACCGCGATGGTGACCTTGCCACCGTCGTTGCGGGCCACGAAGCGCAGGGCCTTGAGGTTGACCAGCAGCGAGTCGGGCTTGACCAGGAACGGCTTGTTCTCATCGCCACCGTCATCGTTGAACTGCGGCAGGTTGGGCTGCACGAAGTGGCTGCGGTCCAGCACCAGGTCACCGGTGATGGTGCGCACGCCATTGGCGCGCAGGTCACGCATCAGCAGCCACAGCTTTTCCATGTTCAGTTTCGGGTCGCCGCCACCTTTGAGGTACAGGTTGCCGTTGAGCACGCCGTTGCTCAGGGTGCCGTCGGTATAGAACTCGGTTTTCCACTGGAAGGTCGGGCCAAGCAGTTCGAGGGCCGCGTAGGTAGTGACCAGTTTCATGGTCGAGGCCGGGTTTACCGAAACATCGGCGTTGAAGACGGTCGGCGTGCCGGGGCCGTCCAGCGGCAGCATCACCAGCGACAGGGCGGTGTCCTGCAGCTTGTTGGCCTTGAGCGCCTGCTGCACTTTGGCGGGCAGGGTGGTATTGACGGCGGCGGCCTGGCTGGGCAATGCGAGTGGCAACAGCAGGGTGGCAAGAACGAGGGGACGAAGCGTTTTGATCATAATGGATAAATACCCTGCGGCGAGGGAAAAGGGCATTGGGGCTGTAAGAGATGGTGGCCCCACGACGAAAGAGTACGCATTATGCCCCAAGCGTAGCGACGATGCGCCACGTTCGACGGAAAAGCACCGCCAATAAAAAAGGCCACCCGCAAGGGTAGCCTTTTCAGCAATCAAGCCAGGCAGGGATCACTCAGCCTTGTTGATCGGCTTTTCCGGGTACCAGGCGTCCAGCAGCGGGCTGACTTCGATTTTGGTCAGTTCGCTACGGCCCTTGAGCCAGGCTTCAACGGCGGCGCGCTGTTCTTCGCTGGCCGAGCCGCGCTTGATCGAGCACACCAGGCCGTAATCGTCACCGCCTACATAGTCCAGGCCGTTGGCGTCCATCGCTTCTTCCAGGAACGCATCGAGGAAAGCATCGATTGCCTGGTCATCCAGATCTTCCTTGAATTCCAGGTTCAGCTCGAAGCCCAATTCCTGAAACTCGTCGACACACAGCTTTTTGCGCAGACGACGGGAGCGGTTTGTGGCCATGAAACAATCCTCTTAGGTAATAACGCCGCGCAGTCTACCAGTTAACACGTCTGGCTGCCTCCCTGAGTGCATGCGCCGGTGGCCAGTTCCTTGGCCAAAGCCCGTTCCACACGGCACATGTGCCGTGCCAGGGCCTGGCGCCGCAGGCGCAGCTGGGGGGTAGGCAAGCCGCTGGCCTCCAGCGCTTCGCAGGCCTCCATCAGGTCGGGGGCTTCCAGCATGCGCGCGGCGCTCAACACCTTGTGGGCCTGCTCGGCAATGGCGTCGCTGTCATGCTCTGGATGCAGCGCCATCAAGCTGGCCAGGTCGGCCTGCAGGCTGTGCAGCAAGGCCTGCAGGAAGCGCTGGCGGTCGGCGGGGTCATGCCCGACCACGGCAACCAGGCCATCCAGGTTGTACAGCTTGCGCCGTGGCTTTTGCTGGCGCCGCGGGCGAATGCTCGCCAGGCGCTGGCTGAGGGTACCCAGGCTGATTGGCTTGAGCAGGCAGTCGTCCATACCTGCGCTCAGGCACTGGCGGCGCACTTCTGGCTGTGCGTTGGCGGTGTAGCCGAGGATGGTGCAGCGCAGCCGGTTGCCATGGCGTTCTTCGGTACGGACGGCGGTCGCCAGTTGGTAGCCGTTCATGTGCGGCATGTTGCAGTCGAGCACCAGCACATCGAAGTCGCCTGCCCGCCAGCTGGCCAGGCCTTCGCGGCCATCGCGGGCGCTGGCATGTGCCAGGCCCAGGTAGCCAAGCTGCTGCGCCATCAGTTGCAGATTGGCCGGGTGGTCGTCGATCACCAGCACGTTCAGCCGCGGGTCAGGCACCTCGAAGTGTTCGAAGGGCGGCGCTGGCTGCGCGGCGGCGTCAATGCGCTGCAGTGGCATCTTCAGGCGCACCTGGGTGCCAACATCTTCCAGGCTCTTGATGGTCAGGCTGCCGCCCATCATTTCGCACAGGTTGCGGCAGATAGCCAGGCCCAGCCCGGTACCTGCACGGGCGCCCTGGCTATGCGGGTTGGCCTGGATGAATGGATTGAACAGGCGTTGCAGGTCGTCGGCATGGATGCCGATGCCGCTGTCGCGCACTTCCAGTTCCAGCACGGCGGGCGTGGTATTGCCGTCGTCCTGCAGGCCGACGCAGATGCGAACCTGCCCGTGCTCGGTGAACTTGATGGCGTTGCTCACCAGGTTGGACAACACCTGTTTGAAACGCAGGGGGTCGAGCAGTACGTGGCAGCGCGCAGCGGGTGCGATCATCACTTCCAGGGCGAGGCCTTTTTGCCGCGCCTGCCCCTCGAAAACACGCCCTACCGATTCGACCAGGGCTGCCAGGTCGACGGCCTCCGGGGCCAGGGACAAGTGCCCGGACTCGATGTGCGCGATGTCGAGGATGTCGCCGATCAGGCCCAGCAGGTCCTTGGCTGAATGGTGAGCCAGTTCCAGGGCGCTGCGGTCCACCCGGCCTTGGTCAGCGCGTTTGGCTGCCAGTTCGAGCATGCCGATGACGGCGTTCATCGGGGTGCGGATTTCGTGGCTGATGGTAGCCAGGAAGGTGCTCTTGGCGCGGTTGGCATCGTCGGCCTGCTGCTTGGCCTGGCGCAGTTCCATGACCAACTGGCGGCGCTCGCTGATGTTGATCCAGCCGCCGATGATGCCCTGCACGTCCCCCAGTGAGTCGCGGTACGGCAGTATCCAGTGGTAGATGGTCATTTCGCGGCCCTTGATCCGCAGTGGCCGGTCCATGATCAACGGCGAGCCTGCCGACATGACCTTCAGGTAGTCGGCCTGGATC
Organism: Pseudomonas putida W15Oct28; assembly: GCF_000708715.2. GTDB lineage: Bacteria > Pseudomonadota > Gammaproteobacteria > Pseudomonadales > Pseudomonadaceae > Aquipseudomonas > Aquipseudomonas putida_R. Next base: position 19,665 of record NZ_JENB01000052.1, read on the forward strand.
TGCCGAGTCTGCTCGCCGTCGGCAAACAGGCTGCCTTCCAGCTGTTTGCCGATGACTTCGTCGGAGCGTGCCTGCACGGCTTCCAGATAGCTGTAGTTGCAGCTTTGCAGGCAGCCCTCGCGGTCACGCACGTACATGGGGTGGGGCGTGCCGTTGAGCAGGGCACGCATGAACGCCAGTTGGTCGTTCAGTGCACGTTCGGCGCGTTGGCGCTGGCGGATCTGCAGGCGCAGGCGGGCGTTCCAGAGCAAGGCCAGCAACAGAAGCGCGACCGTACCCAGCACCGCTTGTAACGCAAGCCGGCTATAGCCTTTGTCGTTGCCATCGTCGTGCTGCCCGAAACCGCGCCAGCGGTTGTTGATTACCCCGAGTTCTTCGGGCGAGATGCTCAGCAACGCCTTGTCGAGGATCGACACCATCGCCTGTGACTGGGTGCTGGTGGCCATGGCGAAGTTGGCGGGTTCGCTGCCGACCGTGGTACGGATGACCAGCCCGGGGTTGCTGGCCAAGGCATGGTTGGCGTCGATCAACGTGGTGATCACCGCATCGACGGCACCGCTGTTGAGCAATGCCATGGAATAGAACGCGCTTTCGGTCTCGACCCAGCCGATTTTCGGATAATGCCGAGACAGCATGGCGTCCATGGCGCTATGGCGGGTAATGGCAACGCGATGCTCCTGCAACTGTTCCAGCGTGCTCAGCCCCTTGTCGTCCTTGCGGCCGACCAGCACGAAAGCGCTCTCCAGGTAGGGGCGGCTGACCTGCAGGTCGTTTTCGGTCACCCCGCCAGTGGCCAGAGCGGCAATCACATCTGCACGGCCATCTTTGAGGCGGGTGATCATGTCGGCGATGCCGCTGGCGCGCTGCACTTCAAAGCGCAAGCCGGTGCGCAGGCTGATCAGCTCCAGTAGGTCGGCGGTGATGCCGCGAAAATGCCCCGAGCTATTGAAATACGATAGCGGCGCGGCCGTATCATCGATCGTCACGCGCATCACCGGGTGGTCTTGCAGCCATTGCTCCTCCGCGTCGGTCAGTTGCAGCTTGCGGTCGGTCAGCAGCAGGTCGCTGCCGGCGCTCCAGCGTTTGAAGATGCTGGCACGCAGGGCCGGGGTCTGGCTGTCCAGTGTGGCGTTCACCAGCGCCAGTAAAAGCCTGTCCTGCTGGCGCAAGGCAAAGCCGAAGCCGATGGCCTCGTGCTGGCCGAAATTGGCCATGCGCAGGCGCGGCAGGTGGCCGCGGTTAAGCAGGTAGTGGGTGGAGATGGTGTCGCCGATGTACACGTCGGCCTGGCCGAATGCCACGGCGTTCAAGGCTTGGCTGGAGGAGCCAAAGGCTAGCAGCTCGGCCATGGGGTAGGTGCTGCGTACCTCATGCTTGGGCAGGTAATGGTAAAGCATGCCAAGGCGCATGCCGCTCAGGTCCATGTCGAGCGCCCGGCTTTCGTCTTCGCGTGTTACCAGCACCGGTTGGTCAACGGCATAGGGGTGCGACAGCGCCAGGCCGTCGCTGGCTGCTTCGTAGCCATTGGCGCTGCCAAGCAGGTCGATATCGCCGTGCCTGAGCGCCTCCACTGCCGCCTGCCGGCTGGAGAACCGCAGCACCCGCACGGGTAACTGCAAGGCCGTGCCGATCAGGCTCGCATACTCGGCGGTGAGCCCCTGGTAGTCGCGGCCGCCACTGGTGATGTCGAACGGCGGGTAGTCCGGAGCCGATGTGCCCAGCACCAGTTCCTGACGGCCTTCAAGCCATTGCCGTTGTTCGGCCGTGAGCATGGGTTGGGTCGGCTTGGCCGATGAACGGGCCAGTAACGTATAGGACGTGGCCTCGTGATAGGTGGCCTGCGCTACGCCGCTGAACAGGAGCAGGGCGAGCAGCAGGCGAGCGATAAGCCGCGGCATGACCACCCTCAGACCAGCGCGTTGCGTTTGGCCATTTCGATCAGGTCAACCAGTGTACCGACCTGAAGTTTGTGCATGAGGCGCTTCTTGTAGGTGCTGACGGTCTTGCTGCTGAGGAACATGCCCTTGGCAATTTCCTTGTTGCTGCGGCCTTGGGCGAAGAGTTGCAGTACCATCAGTTCACGGTCATTGACCTGGCGGAAAAGTTGCAGCTCGGTATCGGTTGTCTGGTTATGCTTTATTGCCTGGCTGGGGAAGTAGTTGTAACCGGCCAGTACCGCCTTGATTGCACTGAGCAGTTCGCTCAGGTCTTCTTGCTTGCACACATAGCCTGCGGCGCCAGAGTGCATGCAGCGCACGGCAAACAATGCGGGAGACTGCGCGGTCAACACCAGCACCTTCAACGGCAGGGCCATGGCCTGAAAGCGGGAAAGTACCTCCAGGCCGTCTAGCTTGGGGATGCTGATGTCGAGGATGACCAGGTCGGGAGCGGCTTCACGAATCATCTGCATGGCGTCCACGCCATTGTCCGATTCGCCGACAATCTTGTAATTCTGATTTTCCAGCAACATACGGACGGCCAGGCGGATGACAGGATGGTCGTCGACAATAAATATGGTTTGCATGTTCAACTTCCCTGCGGGCGATTGAGGGGGACAGCCGGCACCTTATCGCAGTTGGAAGTCATGGGGCATGCGAGGAAGGGCGATTCGCTCCTTATGGGAAATGGCTTACAAGATAAAACTAAACGGGCTACGAAAATTGTGTGTTTGACCCAATGTCAAAGTGTCTTTGGTAACTTTTCATGGGCATTTATTCGTACTGTTTAACTTGCTGTCAGTATATGTAGGAAGTTTCCTGCACTGCGCGGTGCAGCACCGGCTCAAGGGCCGTGGCTGCACCGGCGTGCTTCAGGTGGGGCTGGAGCGCCCGGTCATTTCCCGGGCCATTTCGCTGGCATAGCTGTCGGTCATCCCGGCGATGAAGTCGATCATGCGCAGAAAGGCGCTGTGCAGCGAAGCATGCGGGTCCGGGGCATTGTTGCCGATCAGGTCCAGTACCCGGCGGCTCTTGAACGAGGGGGTGCGCCCGCCGTGCTGTTCGAGCGCTGCGCCACAAAAGGTGTTGAGCAGAATCTCCAGGGTGGTATAGGCACCGATTTCGTGCAGGGTCTTGCGCTTGTCCTGGAAAATCTTGTTGCGCGCCATGTCCTTGGCCTGCAGCACGCAGCGCTTGGCCGGGCCATGCATGTGCTCGACCAGGTCGCCCGCCAAGTGCCCGGCCAGCAGTGCCTGCTGCTGCTCGACGAACGCTTGGGCGGCGGCGTTGGTCAGGTGCTCGATCGCCTTGCCACGCAGAATCGCCAGCTTGCGCCGGCGGGAATCGCGTGGGCCGAGCTGACGGTAGGTTTCTGGCAGGTCTTCACCGACCAGGTCAAGCAGCAGCGTTTCGACTTCAGCGTATTCCAGCAACTCCATTTCCAGGCCGTCTTCCAGGTCGATCAGCGCGTAGCAGATGTCATCGGCGGCCTCCATCAGGTACACCAGCGGGTGGCGCGCCCAGCGCTGGTCTTCCAGTTGCGGCATGCCGAGCTTGCGGGCGATCTGCTCAAGCAGGGGCAGTTCGCTCTGGTAGCTGCCGAACTTGTGCTTCTTGTAGCCCAAGGCGTCGGCGTGGCGCGCGCTCCAGGGGTACTTCAGGTAAGTGCCGAGGGTGGCGTAGGTCAGCCGCGTACCGCCGTCGAACTGGTGGTACTCCAGCTGGGTGAGTACGCGAAAGCCCTGGGCGTTGCCCTCGAAATTCAGGAAGTCGGCCCGCTCGTCGTCGCTCATGTCATCCAGCCAGCCACGCCCGGCGGCCTGCTGGAACCAGTGGCGGATGGCGTCCTCACCGGAGTGGCCGAAGGGCGGGTTGCCGATGTCGTGGGCCAGGCAGGCTGACTGCACGATCATCCCCAGGTCGCTGGGGGCGCACCAGTCGGGCAGATTGTCGCGCAGGGTTTCGCCGACGCGCATGCCCAGCGACCGACCTACGCAACTGACTTCCAGCGAGTGGGTGAGGCGCGTGTGGATATGGTCGTTGCTGGAAACCGGGTGTACCTGGGTCTTGCGCCCGAGGCGGCGAAAGGCGCCGGAGAAGATGATGCGGTCATGGTCTTTGTGGAAAGGGCTGCGCCCGAGTTCATCGGCGCTGTAGAGGGCTTTGCCCAGGCGTTCGCGGGTGAGCAGGGTGTGCCAGTCCAAGGCGCATTCTCCTGTGGATCGAAGGCTATAGCTTCCGGTGTCGTGTTCATCTGCGCAAGGGGCAGGTCGATGCCTACCCTGTGGGAGCGGGTTCACCCGCGAATGCTGCAGCGGAGCCACCGAGGCATTCGCGGGTGAACCCGCTCCCACAGGGGGCACTACAGGTCGTCAGGGGCGGCGGTTGCCTTGCAGGTACAGGCGCACCAGCGGCAGCAGGCTGCTGCCCAGGCGCACCAGCCGCGCCAGGTTACCGCTGCGCACGCCCTTGCCGGTGAGGAAGCCCAGCGCCACCACGGCGCCAACCCCCCACAAAGGCGCATGCTTGATCCCCAGCCCTTCATGCAGCGAACTGCCCATGCCGCGCACGCGGCGCAGCGGTTCCATCAGCTGCCCGGACTCATGGCGAATTTCCTGGCGGTGCATTTCCATCCGCAGGCGCAGCAGTGCCTTGCGCAGTTCGCGCGGGTTACGGGTGTTTGGCAGTTGTGGCAGGCTCATGGCAACAGGCGCTCCCTGTCCTTGGCGAGTTCGTCGAGAGTGGCCCCGAACGGCGACGATTCGTCGAACACCGCTGCCTTCAGGCGCAACCCGCAGTACAGCGCGGCAAGGCCATAGAACACGCACAGGCCGATGATGCCGGCCAGGCGATAGCTGTCCCACAGCAGTACCAGCAACAGCCCGGACAGGGCCGTCAGCAGGAGCAGGGCGAACACCAGGGCCAGGCCGGCGAACAGCAGCAGGCTGAGGGTGCGGCCTTTTTGCTCCTGCAACTCGATGCCGAACAGTTCGATGTGGCTGTGCAGCAGCCCCAGCGCAGCCGCGCCCAGGCGCTTGCCCGAGGCGCTGGCGCCGTTGGCTTCATTCTCCATGGTAACCCCTTAGCGCCGGTTGGCCAGCAGGCCGATCAACAGGCCGACGCCGGCCGCGATGCCGATCGCCTGCCACGGGTTTTCCTGCACGTATTCCTCGGCGCTGCCCAGCGCCGCCTGGCCGCGTTCGCGCACCGAGTCCTGGGTCAGTTGCAGGGTTTCGCGAGCCTGGGTCAGGCGGTCGTGAATCTGTTCGCGCAACTCGTCAGCCTGATCGCCGGCCAGGTTGGCAGTGTCGGCCAGCAGCCGCTCGGTATCGCGTACCAAAGCCTGAAAGTCAGCCATCAGTATCTCTTGTGCAGTCTTTGCCGATTTGCTGGCCATGGGCCTCTCCCTGTCGATGAGTGTTGGTAGTTCGAGTAATAGCACGCGCGGAAGGTTCAAGTGCCGGTGCTGGTATGGGCCTTGCTAAGGCTTTGCCACGTTGCGGGGCGTCTCTGGCAGGTATTGCGCCGATTCAGGGCGCCTGCCCAGCGGGTACCGATAAACCTTAACCCAATCCACGACAAACCCAAGAAAAAACCATGCAGGCTCCAACCCGCTCACCGAAACGGGGCAGGGGGCTGGCACCGATTCGGTGCAGGGATGCAGGTTCTTGAACTGTCCTGGTGCCTTTTTCTGCAGGTCTGCCTATTTCATGGAAAACACGCACAGCGCGATGGACTCCCTGGTCCACGGTTCCAACACCCTGTTCATTCTCATGGGCGCCATTCTGGTGCTGGCCATGCATGCCGGCTTCGCGTTCCTCGAAGTGGGCACGGTGCGCCACAAGAACCAGGTCAACGCCTTGTCGAAGATCCTCAGCGACTTTGCCATCTCGGCGCTGGTGTATTTCTTCATCGGTTACTGGATAGCCTATGGCGTCAACTTCTTCCAGCCGGCAGCGGTGCTGGCGGCCGACCATGGTTATTCGCTGGTCAAGTGCTTCTTTCTGCTGACGTTCGCTGCGGCGATCCCGGCGATCATCTCCGGGGGCATCGCCGAGCGCGCGCGCTTCGTGCCGCAACTGTGCGCCACGGCATTGATCGTGGCGTTTATCTACCCGTTCTTCGAGGGCGTGGTGTGGAATGGCAACCTGGGGTTGCAAGCCTGGTTGCAGGCCCGCTTCGGCGCGCCTTTCCACGATTTTGCAGGGTCGGTGGTGGTGCATGCCATGGGCGGCTGGCTAGCCTTGGCGGCGGTGCTGCTGCTGGGCGCGCGCCGTGGACGTTACCGCGATGGCCGGTTGGTGGCATTTGCCCCGTCGAGCATTCCCTTCCTGGCACTGGGCTCGTGGATTCTGATCATCGGCTGGTTCGGCTTCAACGTGATGAGTGCCCAGACGTTGCAGGGCGTCAGCGGCCTGGTAGCGATCAACTCGCTCATGGCCATGGTCGGTGGCACCCTGTCGGCCTTGCTGGCCGGGCGTAACGACCCCGGCTTCCTGCACAACGGGCCGTTGGCCGGCCTGGTGGCGATCTGCGCCGGTTCCGACCTGATGCACCCGATTGGCGCACTGGCCACCGGCCTGGTGGCCGGCGCGCTGTTCGTCTGGACCTTCACCGCAGCGCAGAACCGCTGGAAGATCGACGACGTGCTGGGTGTGTGGCCACTGCATGGCCTGTGCGGCGTGTGGGGTGGCATTGCCTGCGGCGTCTTTGGCCAGACGGCATTGGGCGGCATGGGCGGTGTGAGCCTGATCAGCCAGTTGCTGGGCAGCCTGATGGGCGTGGTGGTGGCATTAACCGGCGGCTTCGCCGTGTATGGCGCAATCCGGGCTATGCATGGGCTGCGTTTGAGCCATGAACAGGAGTTTCAGGGCGCGGACTTGTCGCTGCACCGTATCGGCGCCACCAGCCAGGATTGAGCCAGGTCAGGTGCATGACGGGCGCGACAGACCTAGAATAGGTTTCTCTGCATGCCAACCGGGACCTGCCCCATGCTGCCTGAATGCCAACTGTTCGGCACCCTCGGCTGCCACCTGTGTGAAGTGGCCGAAGCTGTGCTGATGCCTTTCGTCGATCATGGCCTGTTGGTCGAGTTGGTCGACATTGCCGAGAGCGAGCCCATGTTCGAGCGTTATGGCCTGATCATCCCGGTGCTGCGGCGCTGCGACACCGCCGCCGAGCTGCACTGGCCGTTTGATGCCGAACAGGTGGTGGCGTTCCTTGGGCAATGAGGGCAGCAGAGGAGTTGCAACCCCCCTCCATGATTTGTGAAGCGAGCTGATGATCAGGTGCCGGTGCACGTGCGCCGGTAACCTTACCCATCATCGGAATAGCTTGCCATGTTGATTACTCCCCATTTCACCTTTGATGAAATGACCGTTTCCCAGCTCGCCGCCAGGGACGGATTCGATAACACCCCGCCCCCTGAAGCCAGGGCCAACCTGCAATTGCTGTGTTGTGCGCTGGAGCAGGTGCGCGCACTGTTCGGCATGCCAATAATCGTCAGCAGCGGTTTTCGCAGCGAGAAGGTCAACCGACGCATCGGTGGTGCCACGAACAGCCAGCATGTGCAGGGGCTGGCGGCTGACTTCACGGTGATCGAAGTCAGCCCGCGGGAAACCGTGCGGCGGATCAATGAAAGTGCCGTGCCGTTCGATCAACTCATCCTGGAATTCGACAGATGGGTGCATCTGTCTGTGACGCGCGGTACGCCGCGTCGGCAGGTGTTGACCACACGCAAAGGCAGCGGCTACCTGGCAGGGCTGCAATGAAGCGCATTGACGACGGCAAGGGGATATTCGTATGCTGTATATAAATACAGTGTCGAGGTGAACTCATGCTCAACGTCGAGCAACTCAAGTACAGCGTGAACCGCATGCCCGTCGAGCGGGTGGCCGACGCCGTGCTGGAACTGCGCCTCGAAGGCCTGGTCACCGATGATCGTACCCCGTTCGGCAAGGTCCACTTCAACACCTGTTTCGCCGAAATCGAAGCCCTGTTCCAGCGTGCCGGTTACCACCGCGGGCTGGATGTGGTGGGCTACCAGGGGTTGTTGTATGCCCTTTATGACCCCGGCCGCTGGGAGCCCGTGCAGGTGCTGCGCTGGCTGAAGGCGCGCAGTGAGGCCATGGCCGAGGCTGGTTGAGGGCGCTGGCTTGGGGGATAATGCGCGGCCTTGAACGTTTCGAGCCTTGCCATGACCACGCGTTTCGACCCCGCCCACCAGCAAGCCAGCACGGTCTGCCTGCCCCCCGGTAACTGGGCGACGGTGCTCGATTGCCTGTGCGACCATTTCAAGGCCATCGACCGCGCCCAGTGGCTGGACCGCTTTGCTCGTGGCCGGGTGCTGGATGCCGAAGGGCGCGCCGTTTCGGCCGAGTTGCCTTACAAACGAGGCATGCGCTTGCACTACTTCCGTGAAGTGCCGAACGAGCGACCCATCCCGGTGCAAGAGACCGTGCTGCATGTGGATGACCACCTGGTGGTGGCCGACAAGCCGCATTTTCTGCCCGTGACGCCAACCGGTGAATACGTCGAGCAAACCTTGCTGCGCCGCCTGATTCGCCGCCTGGACAACCCGCACCTGGTGCCCTTGCACCGCATCGACCGGCATACCGCCGGGCTTGTGCTGTTTTCTGCCAACCCGCATACCCGCAGTGCCTACCAGCGGCTGTTTCCTGAACGGCGCATCGACAAGCGCTACCAGGCCATTGCCGCAGCCATGACGCAGCATGAGTTCCCGCTGGTGCACAAAAGCCGGCTGGTGCATGGCGAGCCGTTTTTCCGCATGCACGAAGTGCAAGGGGAGGCCAACAGCGAAACCCTGGCCGAGGTGCTGGAGAAGAACGGTGAGCTGTGGCGTTATGGGCTGTCGCCGGTGACCGGCAAGACCCATCAGTTGCGCGTGCACATGGCGGCGTTGGGGGCAGGCATCTGCAACGACCCGTTCTATCCGCAGTTGCTTCAGGAAGAAGATGACTACCAGCGGCCACTGAAGCTGTTGGCGCAGAGCCTGCGTTTCGAGGACCCGTTGAGCGGGGAAGAACGGTACTTCGAAAGCCGCTTGCGGCTGGACTGGTAGCGAGGCAAATCGGATTCACTCGGTCCCTGTAGGAGCGGCCTTGTGTCGCGAAAGGGCCGCAAAGCGGCCCCTGGACTTCAGCGTTGATGCACAATCTGCTGGGGCCGCTTTGCGGCCCTTTCGCGACACAAGGCCGCTCCTACAGGGACCGCGCAAGGCCCGCTGAAATCAGCGGTTGAACCGCTCCACCAACGAATACTGGCTTCCCGCCGTGCTGGTCAGTTCTTCACTGAGCAGCGCCGAGTGTTGGGCCTGCTCGGCGGTCTGGTCGGCCAGTTCGGCGATGGTGCTGATGTTGCGGCTGATCTCGTCGGCCACTGCAGTCTGCTCCTCGGTCGCGGCGGCAATCTGGGTGGCCATGTCGGTGATGTTGGCCACCGCTTCGCTGATCCCAACCAATGCCTCGTCAGCCTGCATCACCCGATCGACGCCTTCCTGCGCCTGGCGGTGGCCGGTTTCCATGGTCAATACGGCGTTGCTGGCGGTTTGCTGCAGCTTGGCGATCAGGCCGTGGATTTGCCCGGTGGACTCAGCTGTTCGCTGGGCCAACTGGCGCACTTCGTCGGCCACCACGGCAAAGCCACGGCCCATCTCACCGGCCCGCGCGGCTTCGATGGCCGCGTTCAGTGCCAGCAGGTTGGTCTGGTCGGCAATGCCCTTGATCACATCGACCACGCCGCCAATCTCGTCGCTGTCCTTCGCCAGCTGGGTGACCGTCTGGCCGGTTTCGCCCACCGCCGCCGACAGGCGCTCGATGGCCTCGCGGGTTTCCCCGGCAATTTGCCGGCCCTGGCTGGTCAGGCGGTTGGCTTCCTGGGTGGCGTCGGCGGTGCGCTGTACGTGGTTGGCCACTTCCTGGGTGGTGGCGGCCATCTGGTTGACGGCGGCGGCGACCTGCTCGGTTTCTACCCGCTGGCGCTCCAGCCCCGAAGAACTCTTGTGCGCCAGGGCGTCGGACTGGCGCGCCTGGTCGCTGAGGTGTTCGGCACTGTCCTGCAGGCGGGTCAGGCAGGTTTTCATGCGGGCATCCTGGCTGAGCATGGCCATTTCCAGGCGCGCCTGCACGCCACGGCTGTCGGTGAACATCTGCGCGATCAGCGGGTCGGAGGTGGTCTGTTCGGCCAGGCGCAACAGGCGCTTGAGGCCGCGCTGCTGCCAGCTCAAGCCGAGCAGGCCCAGGGGTACGGATAGCCCGGCAGCCAGGGCAAAGCCCCAGGAATGGCCCAGCCAGTTGCCGATCAGGAAGCCTACCTGGCTGATCAGGATGAACGGCAGCCAGTCCTGCAGCACCGGTAGCCACTTGTCCCTGCGAGGTACAGCCGGCTTGCCCTGGTTGATGCGCTGGTACAGTGCTTCTGCGCGGCGGATCTGCTCGGCGGTTGGCTTGACCCGCACCGACTCGAAACCGACGACCTGGTTGTTGTCGTAAATCGGTGTGACGTACGCGTTGACCCAGTAGTGGTCGCCGGACTTGCAGCGGTTCTTGACGATGCCCATCCACGGCTGGCCCTGCTTGAGGGTTTGCCACATGTGGGCAAACACGGCAGACGGCACGTCGGGGTGGCGTACCAGGTTGTGCGGCGCGCCGGTCAACTCCTCGCGCGTGAAACCACTGATCTCGATGAAGGCATCGTTGCAGTAGGTGATCACGCCCTTGGCGTTGGTGGTGGAGATCAACCGCTGCTGGGCAGGGAAAGTCCGTTCTCTCTGGGTAATCGGCTGGTTGTTACGCATGGGTTGATAGTCCGCAGGGCTTTGGACAGGTATCGGCAAGCCACTGGTTTTATTGAATGATTATTTAATATTACTGGTTTGTGTTTAGCGCCGTTGGGGTCAGGGTGTCTTCGAGAGCGAGCGCCGCCCGCGCGGTGCTCGCTCTCAATAGGGCCGCAAATCTCCGGCCAAGCCTACCTGGCTCAGCCAGCAATCATCTGGCGCAACACATAATGCAGAATCCCTCCCGCCTTGAAGTATTCCACTTCATTCAGGGTATCGATCCGGCACAACACCTCGATCTGTTCTTGCTGACCGTCCTCGCGGGTAATGCGCAAAGGCAGGCTCATGCCCGGGCGGATCTGTGCACCGTTCAAACCCAGCACATCGATCCGCTCCTTACCGGTCAGCCCCAGTTGCTTGCGGTCGTGACCGGCCTTGAACTGTAGCGGCAGCACGCCCATACCCACCAGGTTGGAGCGGTGAATGCGCTCGAAGCTTTCCGCCAGCACCGCCTTGACCCCCAGCAGGTTGGTGCCCTTGGCTGCCCAGTCGCGGCTCGAGCCGGTGCCATACTCCTGGCCGGCAATCACCACCAGCGGGGTGTCTTCCTGCTGGTAGCGCATGGCCGCGTCGTAGATCGACAACTTCTCGCCAGTGGGCACGTGCAAGGTGTTGCCACCTTCTTCACCCCCCAGCATTTCGTTGCGGATACGGATGTTGGCGAAGGTGCCGCGCATCATCACTTCATGGTTGCCACGGCGCGAGCCGTAGGAGTTGAAGTCGCGTGGTTCCACCCCCTGTTCACGCAGGTAGCGCCCGGCGGGGCTGTCGGCCTTGATGTTGCCCGCCGGTGAGATGTGGTCGGTGGTCACCGAGTCGCCCAGCAGCGCCAGCACCCGCGCGCCGTGGATGTCGGCGATTTGTGGCGGTGGGCCGCCGATGTCGTCGAAGAACGGCGGGTGCTGGATGTAGGTAGAGTCAGCCTGCCACACATAGGTAGCAGCCTGTGGCACCTCGATGGCCTGCCATTGCGCATCACCGGTAAACACTTCGGCGTATTCCTTGTGGAACATCGCTGTATTGACCTTGGCCACGGCCGCAGCAATTTCCTGCTGGCTGGGCCAGATATCGTGCAGGTAGACCGGCTGGCCGTCCTTGCCGGTACCCAGCGGGTCACGGGTCAGGTCCACGCGCACGCTGCCGGCCAGTGCATAGGCCACCACCAGCGGTGGCGAGGCCAGCCAGTTGGTCTTGACCAGCGGGTGCACGCGGCCTTCGAAGTTGCGGTTGCCCGACAGCACCGAGGCCACGGTAAGGTCGGCGCTGCCGATGGCTTTCTCGATGGCTTCGTCCAGCGGGCCGGAGTTGCCGATGCAGGTGGTGCAGCCATAGCCGACCAGGTCGAAGCCCAGTTGGTCGAGGTAGGGGGTTAGCCCTGCCGCCTCGAGGTAGTCGGTGACCACCTTGGAGCCCGGGGCCAGCGAACTCTTGACCCACGGTTTGCGTTGCAGGCCTTTTTCCAGGGCCTTTTTGGCTACCAGCCCGGCAGCCATCATCACACTCGGGTTGGAGGTGTTGGTGCACGAGGTGATTGCGGCAATCACCACGGCGCCATCGCGCAGGGTGTGAGTCTGGCCTCCATGGCTGTAGTCGATCTCGCCAGCCTGGTCGGCGTTACCCACCGCTACACCACCGCCGCCCTCGCTTTCCAGGCGGCCGACTTCCTTCGCCAGCGGCTTGGGCTGCAGTTCGATGAAATGGTCAAAGGCCTGGCTGACCTGGCCCAGCGCCACGCGGTCCTGCGGCCGTTTGGGCCCGGCCAGGCTGGCTTCGACCTCGTGCATGTCCAGTGCCAGGCTGTCGCTGAACAGCGGCTCCTGCCCCGGCAGGCGCCACAGGCCCTGGGCCTTGCAGTACTGCTCGACCAGTTGCACGGTCGCGTCCGGTCGGCCCGACAGGCGCAGGTAGTCCAGGGTCACCTCGTCAACCGGGAAGAAACCGCAGGTGGCGCCATACTCCGGTGCCATGTTGGCGATGGTCGCACGGTCTGCCAGCGGCAGTTCGGCCAGGCCGTCGCCATAGAACTCGACGAACTTGCCCACCACACCCTTCTTGCGCAGCATCTGCGTTACCGTCAGCACCAGGTCGGTGGCGGTGATGCCCTCGCGCAGTTTGCCGGTCAGTTTGAAGCCTATCACTTCGGGGATCAGCATCGACACGGGTTGGCCGAGCATGGCCGCCTCTGCCTCGATGCCACCGACACCCCAGCCGAGCACGCCCAGGCCATTGATCATGGTGGTGTGCGAGTCGGTACCGACCAGGGTGTCGGGGAAGGCGTAGGTGCGGCCGTCGGCTTCACGGGTCCACACCGTGCGGCCCAGGTATTCCAGGTTGACCTGGTGGCAGATCCCGGTGCCCGGCGGCACTACGCGGAAGTTGTCGAAGGCGCTCTGGCCCCAGCGCAGGAAGGCATAGCGCTCGCCATTGCGCTGCATTTCGATATCCACGTTCTCGCCGAAGGCCTGCGGCGTGCCGTAATGGTCGACCATTACCGAGTGGTCGATCACCAGGTCCACCGGCGACAACGGGTTGATCCGCTGCGGGTCGCCGCCGGCCTTGGCCATGGCTGCGCGCATGGCGGCCAGGTCGACCACCGCCGGCACGCCGGTGAAGTCCTGCATCAGCACGCGCGCCGGGCGGTACTGGATCTCGCGGTCGGAGCGCCGCTCGCTTAGCCACTGTGCAAGGGCGCGCAAGTCGTCGCCGGTGACGGTGTGGCCGTCCTCCCAGCGCAGCAGGTTTTCCAGCAGCACCTTCAGCGACATGGGCAGGCGTTGCAGGTCACCCAGCTGGCGGGCGGCCTCGGTAAGGCTGAAATAGTGATAGGTCTGGTTGCCGACCTGGAGGGTCTTGAGGGTGTTCAGGCTGTCGAGCGAGGGCATTGCCAACTCCTTCTGCGCCGGTGCCCGGCAATATTCAAGGTCTGCCGGTGCAACCGCTCTGTTTCGATCCGCACGGTACGGACCTGGCTGAGTGGTCAGGTTAGACCGCTTTGCGGCCCCTGACCCTTTTCTGGACCGGCGGGGCGTGTCGCAGGTTCCGAACTTCCTTTATTATCGCCGCCCTGCCGGCGCCTGTTGCGCGCCAGCCGTAGTGGAGTGAGAGATGAATACCCTGTTCATGCATTGCCGGCCCGGTTTCGAGGGCGAGGTGTGCGCCGAAATCAGCGAACATGCCGCCCGTCAGGGCATTGCTGGCTATGCCAAAGGCAAGCCGCACAGTGCCAGCGCCGAGTTTGTCTGTACCGAAGAAGGCGGTGCCGTGCGGCTGATGGGGGCGCTGCGTTTCAGCGAGCTGATTTTCCCGCGCCAATGGGCCCGGGGCGGTTATGTCGAGCTGCCGGAAACTGACCGTATCAGTGTGCTGCTGGCGGAGCTGGCCGACTTGCCTGTGTTCGGCAGCCTGTGGCTGGAAGTGCTGGACAGTAACGAAGGCAAGGAATTGTCCACCTTTTGCCGCAAGTTCGAAGTGCCGCTGCGCAAGGCGCTGGAAAAGGCCGGCCGCCTGGTTGACGACGCCAGCCGTCCACGCCTGCTGCTCACCTTCATCAGCGGCCGGCGGGTGTTCGTCGGCGCTGCCCCGGCCAACAACAGTGCCCTGTGGCCCATGGGCATTCCGCGCCTGAAGTTCCCCCGCGAGGCACCCAGCCGCTCGACTTTGAAGCTGGAAGAGGCGTGGCACCAGTTCATCCCGCGCGAGCAATGGGAGCAGCGCCTGGGCGATGACATGACCGGCGTTGATCTGGGCGCCTCGCCGGGTGGCTGGACTTACCAGCTGGTGCGCCGGGGCATGCTGGTGACTGCCATCGACAACGGCCCGATGGCCGAAAGCCTGATGGACACCGGCCTGGTTCAGCACCTGATGGCGGATGGTTTTACCTGGCAGCCGAAGCAGCCGGTGGACTGGATGGTGTGCGACATCGTCGAGAAGCCGGCACGCACCACCTCGCTGATCGAAACCTGGCTGGGTGAGGGGCTGTGCCGCGAGGCGGTCGTCAACCTGAAGCTGCCGATGAAGCAGCGCTATGCCGAAGTACGCCGGCTGCTCGACCGCATGGAGGCGACGTTCAAGGCGCGCAAGATCAGGGTATCGATTGCTTGCAAGCAGCTGTATCACGACCGCGAGGAAGTGACCTGCCACCTGCGCCGGCTCGATCTGAAACCGCGCTGAGCATAGCGCGCCTATCGCGCTGCTCTTGCTCTTGCTTCGGCTTTTGCTTCTAAGCGCGCGGTAGTCCAGGCGACACAGATTGCGACTTCAGGAGGCCGAGCGCAGGGCTTGCGAAGGGAGGTGACGGGCATGGATGCCCGTCAAGCGCTGGGCCCCAGGATGGGGCCTGCAGCGCGGTCCTCCCGGGAGCAAGCCCGGAGCGAGGGGACCCCGGAGCGTAGCGCAGGGGCCGGATGATGGGAGCGGACGGTTTTTGGTTCCTTTTTGCCACGAAAAAAAGGGACCCGCCGTAAGGGCGGAAAGGTGACTCAGCGCCACCTGCGCGAACGAATGTCTACACTGTGTTAAGGCCCACATCCCGAAATCAAGAGCTTCTGCGGCGGTATTGAAACGGAGAACAGTCCGTTTGTGATGGCGACGCAGACTCACCTTTTCGCCCTTACGGCGAGTCACTTTTTGTCAAACGCGGTGCGTGTCAATGTACCTGTCGCCTTAACTTCAGCTAGCTATGGCAACGCCAGCTTCCGGGCGCTCCGGATTCAAGTAAACAGCATCTGCAAGTCGCCAATTTCGCGTCTGGCCGCTCCAGCGTGTCGGATTAGCTGCTTTGGCAGACGAATACAA
>NZ_JENB01000053.1 GCF_000708715.2 Pseudomonas putida W15Oct28
TTGCGGCCCATTCCGACCGGTCCGGCGCCCCGGCAAGGCCGCTCCTACAACGACCGTATTGGCAGCTCGAATCAGTTATAGGCAGCCTTGCTGAGAATATCGCTTACCCATTGGTTGATGCTCTTCTCTGCCAGTTCCGCCTTGGCCGCCACGCTGGCGTGAAGAGTAGGCTCAAGGCGCAGGCTGAGCTTGCCCGAGTACGTCTTCTGCGGTTCTCGCCCAAGGCGTTCACACGTCTCAAGATAGTCGTCCACGGCCTCTTCGAATGCTTGACGCAACTCACTGATCGATTCGCCATGAAAACCGATCACGTCGCGAATACCTGCGACATGGCCGATCAGCAACTGGTCTTCGTCGCTGTATTCGATACGAGCGGCGTAGCCGCGGTAGGTCATTACATTCATGGTAATACTCCTGCCTGCTCAAGGAACTGGCGGGCGTCTCGCAGTTGATAGGGCTTGGCGTGCTTGTCTGGATGAGGGCGGTGGAAGGTTGCCACCGCTCCATTGAGTTCGAAACGAACCCGTGACCCTCTTCCTTCTATGACCCTGGCACCCAGCGATACCAACAGTGACTCCACTCGCGCCCATTCCAGTGTCCTGGGAGCCGGCCTTTTCAGTAGTGCTTCAAGTCTGGTTTTCTGATGATTATTCATGGTATCAGATTATGATACCAGTCGCGCAGGTTCAATGGATGAGCAGTAGGAGGGAGTAGATCTCGGTTGAAGGAAATTTCTGAGATTTTGACCGAGGGGCAGTCAGCACCCTCGGTCAGCATGAGCACTTAATGCTTGATCATCACATGCCGCACACAGGTGTAGTCCTCCAGCCCATACATCGACATATCCTTCCCATACCCCGAATGCTTCTGCCCGCCATGGGGCATTTCGCTGACCAGCATGAAGTGGGTATTCACCCAGGTGCAGCCGTACTGCAAGCGCGCCGCGAGGCGGTGGGCGCGGCCGGTGTCGCGGGTCCAGACCGATGAGGCCAGGCCGTAGTTGGAGTCGTTGGCCCATTCCAGCGCCTGCGCTTCGTCAGTGAAGCGGGTGACGGATACCACAGGGCCGAACACTTCGTTGCGCACGATCTCGTCGTCCTGCAGGGCGTCGGCCAGCACCGTCGGTTCGAAGAAGAAACCATCGCCATCAATCGCCTTGCCACCGGTCACCAGGCGAATGTGCGGTTGGGCGATGGCCCGCTGCACAAGGCCTGCGACCTTGTCGCGGTGCTGGGCACTGATCAGCGGCCCCAGCTCTGTGTCCTCGGCCTCTTGCAGGCCGGGCTTGAGGCTGGCGACGGCTTCACCCAGGCGCTCGACGAAGCGCTCGTAGACCCCGTCCTGCACGTACAGGCGGCAGGCTGCGGTGCAGTCCTGGCCGGCGTTGTAGAAGCCGAAGGTGCGGATGCCGTCGATGGCGGCGTCGATGTCGGCATCGTCGAACACCAGCACCGGGGCCTTGCCGCCCAGCTCCATGTGCATGCGTTTCACGCTGTCCGCGGTGGCGCTGATGATGTGCGCGCCAGTGGGGATCGAGCCGGTCAGCGACACCATGCGCACCTTGGGGTGGTTGACCAGCGGGTTGCCGACGGTCTGGCCGCGGCCAAAGAGAATGTTCAGTACGCCCGGTGGCAGCAGGTCCTGGGCCAGCTCACCCAGGCGCAAGGCGGTCAGCGGGGTCAGTTCGGAGGGTTTGATCACCACCGTGTTGCCCGCTGCCAGGGCCGGGGCGATCTTCCAGGCCAGCATCATCAACGGGTAGTTCCACGGAGCGATGGAGGCAACCACACCCAACGGGTCACGGCGGATCATCGAGGTGTGGCCCGGCAGGTATTCGCCGGCCGCCAAGCCGCCCAGGCAGCGCGCCGCACCGGCAAAGTAGCGGAACACATCGGCAATCGCCGGGATTTCGTCGTTCAACGCGGCGCTCAGCGGCTTGCCGCAGTTCTGCGATTCCAGCCGGGCCAGTTCATCGCCATGGGCTTCGATGGCGTCCGCCAGCGCCAGCAAGGTTTGCGAGCGCTCCTTGGGGCTGGTTTGCGACCAGCTGTCGAAGGCCTGGTCGGCGGCGCGCACGGCGCTGTCCACCTGGGCCTCGGTGGCTTCGTTGATCTGCGCCAGGGCGGTTCCCTGCGCCGGGTTGAGCACGGTCCAGGCCGGGCCTTGGCCAGCGACCAGTTGGCCATTGATCAGCATCTGCGTCTGCATCGGGGACTCCTCCAGTGTCATTTGCCACTGCCCGCAACGCTTTCGCCGCCACGGGTCAGGTAATAGGCGCCAAGGATCGGCAGCATGGTCACCAGCATCACCAGCATGGCGACTACGTTGGTTACCGGCACGTCGCGCGGGCGGCTGAGCTGGTTGAGCAGCCAGATCGGCAGGGTGCGTTCGTGGCCGGCGGTGAAGGTGGTGACGATGATTTCATCGAACGACAGGGCAAACGCCAGCATGCCGCCGGCCAGCAGCGCCGAGCCGAGGTTGGGCAGGATGATGTAGCGGAAGGTCTGCCAGCCATCGGCGCCCAGGTCCATCGACGCTTCGATCAGGCTTTGCGAGGTGCGCCGCAGGCGGGCGATCACGTTGTTGTAGACGATCACCACGCAGAACGTGGCGTGGCCGACCACGATGGTGAACACCCCGGGCTCTATGCCCAAGGTCTTGAACGCCGAGAGCAGGGCGATGCCGGTGATGATGCCGGGCAGGGCGATGGGCAGGATCAGCATCAGCGAAATGCTCTCCTTGCCGAAGAAGCTGCGCCGATACAACGCGACCGACGCCAGTGTGCCGAGCACCAGGGCAATCAGCGTGGCCAGGCAAGCGACCTGCAGCGACAGTTTGATCGCCTCCAGCACATCGGGCCGGGCGAAGGCCACGCCGATCCACTTCAGGGTGAAGCCCTTGGGCGGGAAGCTGAACGCTGCGTCTTCGGTGTTGAAGGCGTACAGGAAGATGATCAGGATCGGAAAGTGCAGGAACAGCAACCCGCCCCAGGCCGCCAGGCGCAGCCCTGTTGAAGCTTTTTCAGAGTGCATCGAAGGCCCCCAGGCGCTTGACGATGGACAGGTACACCGCAATCAGCACGATGGGCACCAGGGTGAACGCGGCGGCCATCGGCATGTTGCCGATGGCCCCTTGCTGGGCATAGACCATGCTGCCGATGAAGTAACCGGGCGGGCCGACCAGCTGCGGCACGATGAAGTCACCCAGGGTGAGCGAGAAGGTGAAGATCGAGCCGGCGGCGATGCCCGGGATCGACAGTGGCAAGATCACCTGCACGAAGGTTTGCCCAGGCCGTGCGCCAAGGTCTGCCGAGGCCTGCAGCAGCGAAGGCGGCAGGCGCTCCAGCGAGGCCTGGATCGGCAGGATCATGAACGGCAGCCAGATGTACACGAACACCATGAAGCGCCCCAGGTGGGAGGTCGACAGCGTGCTGCCGCCCACGCCCGGCACGGCCAGCACCGCTTGCAGCAGGCCATCAAGGTGCATCTGCTGGACGAACCACTGGGCTACCCCGCCCTTGGCCAGCAGCAGGGTCCAGGCATAGGTCTTGACGATGTAGCTGGCCCACATCGGCATCATCACCGCGATGTAGAAAAACGCCTTGGTCTTGCCGCTGGTGAAGCGCGCCATGTAATAGGCGATGGGGAAGGCCAGTACCGCGCTGGCCAATGACACGGCCACCGCCATGCCCAGGGTGCGCAGGATGATGTCGAAGTTCGACGGGTTGAACAGCGCGGCGAAGTTGCCCAAGGTCAGGTCCGGGGTCACCGCCATGGTGAAGTCGTCGAAGGTGTAGAAACCTTGCCACAGCAGGTTCAGCAACGAGCCCAGGTAAATTGCGCCGAACCAGGTCAGCGGGGGTACCAGCAGCAGTGCCAGGTACAGGTTGGGGCGCCGGTACAGCAGGTTGGACAGGCTGCGCAGTGTGCTCATGTCAGCGGGCCTCGGTTTCCTGCAGCACTGTCATGGCCTCGCGAGGCCAGTGTGCCAGCACCCGTTGCCCGGGCTGCCAGGCCTGGGCCTGCGCTTGCCAGCGGTCGTTGGCCTGGCTTACCGCCAACAGCTGGCCGCTGTCCAGTTGCAGCTCGAAGCGGGTGGCGCTGCCCTGGTACTGGACATCGCGCAACAAGCCGCTGACTTGCACCTCATGGCTGGTCACCACGGGCTCGCCCAGGCGGATGTGCTCGGGGCGGATGGAGAAGGGCGCCGGGCTGCCATTGAGCTGCATGGCCAGCTCGCCACGCACCACGTTGGAGGTGCCGACGAATTCGGCGACGAAGGTGGTAGCGGGCTTCATGTACAGGTTGCGCGGGGTGTCGACCTGTTCGATACGGCCGCGGTTGAACACCGCGACCCGGTCGGACATCGACAGGGCCTCGGTCTGGTCGTGGGTGACGAAGATGAAGGTGATGCCCAGTTGGCGCTGCAGTTTTTTCAGCTCGCCCTGCATCTGTTCGCGTAACTTCAGGTCCAGCGCGCCCAGGGGTTCATCCAGCAGCAATACCCTTGGCCGGTTGACCAGGGCACGGGCCAGGGCCACGCGCTGGCGCTGGCCGCCGGACAGCTGCGCCGGCTTGCGCGCGCCGTAGCCGGCCAGGGCCACCATGGCCAGGGCCTCTTCGGCGCGGCTGTGGCGCTCGGCCTTGGCCACGCCTTTCACTTTCAGGCCATAGGCGATGTTGTCCAGCACGTTCATGTGCGGGAACAGCGCGTAGTCCTGGAACACGGTGTTGACGTCGCGCTGGTAGGGCGGCACGCCAGCGGCCTCGACGCCGTGGATGCGGATCGAACCGCTGGTGGGTTGTTCGAAGCCGGCGATCAGGCGCAGGCAGGTGGTCTTGCCCGAGCCGGAAGGGCCGAGCATGGAGAAGAACTCGCCATCGATGATGTCGATGCTGACCTGATCGACAGCCTTGACCTCGCCGAAGGTGCGGGAAACCTGGGTGAACTGGACGGCTAGGGGCATGCGGGGGCTCCGGACATCAATGTTTCTCCTGTGCCGGCCTCTTCGCGGGTGAACCCGCTCCCACAGGTAGAGCGCAAACCTGTGGGAGCGGGTTCATCGAGACGTCGAACCGCCGCGAAAGGGCCGGCACAGGCATTCAGGCAACCTCAGCGCCCACCCATGATCGCAATGTAGTCCTGGGTCCATCGGCTATACGGCACGAACTTGCCCCCCTGGGCCTGCGGGGTTTTCCAGAATGCGATCTTGTCGAAGTTGTCGAACCCGTTGGTCTTGCAACCCTCGGCGCCCAGCAATTCGCTGCCGGTGCACGCCGCTGGCACCGCCGGCAACGAGCCGAACCAGGCGGCCACGTCACCTTGCACTTTCGGCTGCAATGACCAGTCCATCCACTTGTACGCGCAGTTGGGGTGCTTGGCCTCGGCGTGCAGCATGGTGGTGTCGGCCCAGCCGGTCGCGCCCTCCTTGGGAATGGTCGAGGCCACCGGTTGGTTTTCGGCCTTCAGGCCATTGACCATGTAGCCCCAGGAGCTGGAGGCGACCACGCCTTCGTTCTTCACGTCGCTCATCTGCACCGTGGCGTCATGCCAGTAACGGTGGATCAGCGGTTGCTGCTGGCGCAGCAGTTCCAGCACGGCCTTGTACTGCGCCTCGTTCAGCTCGTAGGGGTCGTTGATACCCAGTTCGGGCTTGGTCGACTTCAGGTACAGCGCCGCGTCTGCGATGTAGATCGGCCCGTCGTAGGCTTGCACGCGGCCCTTGTTAGGCTTGCCGTCGGGCAGGTTCTGCGGCTCGAACACCACACCCCAGCTGGTTGGGGCCTGCTTGAAGGTATTGGTGTTGTACAGCAGCACGTTCGGCCCCCACTGGTACGGGGTGCCGTATACCTGCTTGTCGACCACGTACCAGCCACCGTTCTGCAGGCGCGGGTCGATGTTCTTCCAGTTGGGGATCAGGGCGGTGTTGATCGGCTGCACGCGCTTGCCCGCGATCAGCCGCAGCGAGGCATCGCCCGAGGCGGTGACCAGGTCATAACCGCCCTTGGTCATCAGGCTGACCATCTCGTCCGAGGTGGCGGCTGTCTTCACACTGACCTTGCAGCCGGTTTCCTTTTCAAAGCCGGTCACCCAGTCGTAGGCCTTGTCGCTTTCACCGCGCTCGATGTAGCCCGGCCAGGCGACGATATCCAGGCGCCCCTCGCCGGGCCCCAGGGCCTTGGGCGGTTCGGCAGCCTGCAGGCTGGCGCTGGCCAGCACGGCGCCCGTCATGGCGCCGAGCAATGCGGTCTTGTGCACTGACATGGTGTTCCCTCTTTTTGGAGATCTTGTTCGGGGCAGTCATCAAGCAAGCCGTGAAGCAATCGTTATAAGCGTAGTGCGGTCGCGCGAGGTATTGGCGATATCGAGTCTAGTTGGCTTTTTGCCAGCCAATGCAACATCCGGAAGCAAATCCACGGTGGCGTGTGCTCCGCCAAGCCTTACTCTGGCGGTTGAATCTTCTTACGTGGAGACACATGAATGAACACCCGCGGCTTGCTTGACCAACTGCTCAAATCCGGCCAGCAAATGCTCGAAAAACAGGGCGGCGCCAACAAATCCGGCAGCGCTGCCGGTGGGCTTGGCGGGCTGTTGTCCGGTGCAGGTGGCGGCCTGTTGGGCGGCGGCGCTCTGGGCCTGCTGCTCGGTAGCAAGAAGGCCCGCAAGTACGGCGGCAAGGCCCTGACCTACGGCGGCCTGGCTGCGCTGGGTGTGCTGGCCTACAAAGCCTATGGCAACTGGCAGGCCAATCAGCAGGGCGCCGCAGCCGAACCGCAAACCGTCGACCGCCTGCCACCCGCTCAGGTCGAGCAGCACAGCCAGGCAGTGCTGCGGGCGCTGGTGGCGGCGGCCAAGTCCGATGGCCATATCGACGAGCGCGAGCGGGCGCTGATCGAGGGCGAGTTCACCCGCCTGGACAGCGACCGTGAGCTGCAGCACTGGCTGCATGCCGAGCTGAACAAGCCGCTGGACCCGGCCGAAGTGGCCCGCGCCGCGCAAACGCCGGAAATGGCCGCCGAGATGTACCTGGCCAGCGTGATGATGGTCGACCAGGAGAACTTCATGGAGCGTTCCTACCTGGACGAACTGGCCCGCCAACTGCGCCTGGACCCGGGTTTGCGCCGGGAGCTGGAAAGCCAGGTGCGGCTTGCCGCAGGCCAATAATCGGCACGGTCCTTGTGGGAGCGGCCTTGTGTCGCGAAAGGGCCGCAAAGCGGCCCCGGCAATTTTTGCATTTATGCGAAAAGCTGGGGGCGCTTCGCGCCCCTTTCGCGACACAAGGCCGCTCCCACAAAATGAAGTGCCCTTCAGGACCAGCAAATGGCATGTCCATCAGCAGGGATGCCTGTTTACCCCTCACATCACCCGCAAATCTGTAAGGCCTCTGGGCTATACTTCAGCGATTTTTCCCGCTCGTTGTGAATTCCTGAGGGCTGAATGTGAAGAACTGGACCTTGCGCCAACGGATCCTGGCAAGTTTCGCCGTGATCATCGCCATCATGCTGCTGATGATCGTGGCCGCCTACTCGCGGTTGGTGACCATCGAAACCGCCGAAGAGGCGGTGGGAACCGACAGCATTCCCGGGGTCTACTACAGCTCGATGATCCGCAGCGCCTGGGTTGACAGCTACGTCACCAGCCAGCAACTGGTGGGCCTGTCCAACCACCGCGAAATCACCTCGGCCGACATGGAACTGTTCAAAAGTTTCGAAGACCGGCTGAAACAGCACATGGCCAGTTACCAGTCCACTATCCAGGACAAAGACGACCAGACCCGCTTCGACGCCTTCATCCAGCTGGAAGAAAATTACGTCAAGCTTGTCGGCCAGGTGCTCGATGCCTATCGGGCGCATGACTACGACGAAGCGCAGCGGTTGATTACCGATGTACTCACCCCGGCCTGGGTGGACGGGCGCAAGCATCTCAACGAAGTGATCGAGCACAACCGTGCCGCCGCCGACGCCGCTACCAGCGAGATCGTCAGCGCCGTGAATACGGCCAAGGGCAGCATGGTGGTTTCGCTGCTGCTCGCCATCGTCGCCGCCGGCATTTGCGGCCTTTTGCTGATGCGTGCCATTACCGCCCCCATGCAGCGCATCGTGCATGCCCTCGACAGGCTGCGCTCTGGCGACCTGAGCATGCGCCTGAGCCTGGACCGCAAGGACGAGTTCGGCGCCATCGAAAGCGGCTTCAACGAAATGGCCGAGGCGCTGGCCAACCTGGTGGCCCAGGCCCAGCGTTCGTCGGTGCAGGTCACCACGTCGGTGACCGAGATCGCTGCCACCTCCAAGCAGCAGCAGGCCACCGCCACCGAGACCGCCGCCACCACCACGGAAATCGGCGCCACCTCGCGGGAAATTGCCGCCACCTCGCGTGACCTGGTGCGCACCATGACCGAAGTCACTTCTGCCGCTGATCAGGCTTCCAGCCTGGCCGGCTCCGGCCAGCAGGGGCTGGCGCGTATGGAAGAGACCATGCACCAGGTGATGGGCGCTGCCGACCTGGTCAACGCCAAGCTTGGCATCCTCAACGAAAAGGCCAGCAACATCACCCAGATGGTGGTGACCATCGTCAAGGTTGCCGACCAGACCAACCTGCTGTCGCTCAATGCCGCCATCGAAGCGGAAAAGGCCGGCGAGTACGGCCGTGGCTTTGCTGTGGTAGCCACCGAAGTGCGCCGCCTGGCCGACCAGACCGCCGTGGCCACCTACGACATCGAGCAGATGGTGCGCGAGATCCAGTCGGCGGTGTCGGCCGGGGTCATGGGCATGGACAAGTTCTCCGAAGAAGTGCGCCGCGGCATGTTCGAGGTACAGCAGGTGGGCGAGCAGCTCAGCCAGATCATTCACCAGGTACAGGCCCTGGCGCCGCGCGTGCTGATGGTCAACGAAGGCATGCAGGCCCAGGCCACCGGTGCCGAGCAGATCAACCAGGCGCTGGCGCAGCTCAGCGATGCCAGTACCCAGACCGTCGAGTCGCTGCGCCAGGCCAGTTTTGCCATCGATGAACTGAGCCAGGTGGCCGCCGGCCTGCGTGGCGGCGTGTCGCGCTTCAAAGTCTGACCGCGATGAACGACTTGCCACCGCGCGGCGCACCCGCGCACAACGTCAAGGGCGCGTTGTACCTGCAGTTTCGCCTCAGGGAGCAACGCTTTGCCCTGAGCGTGCACGAGGTGATCGAGGTGCTGCCGCGCCAGCCACTCAAGCCGATTGCCCAGGCACCTGCCTGGGTCGCGGGCATCCTCGCCCATCGTGGCCACCTGGTTCCGGTGATCGACCTTGCCGCGCTGAGTTTTGGCCAGCCGGCGGCGCACCGCACCAGCACCCGCCTGGTGCTGGTGCATTATCGTGGCGGCCTGCAGCTTGGCCTGATCCTGGAGCAGGCCACCGAGACCCTGCGCTGCCACCCCGACGAGTTCCAGCCTTATGGCGTGGACAGCGGCGAAGCCCCGTATCTGGGCCCGGTACGCCAAGATGCCCTGGGCCTGCTGCAGCGCATCGAAGTCAACGATCTGCTGCCAGATGCCGTGCACCACCTGCTGTACACGGATGAACCGACAGGGATGCCGACATGAACGAACAGCGTTTCTTCCGCTTCTTGCGCGAGCGCATCGGCCTGGACGTCGAGTCGGTAGGTGCGCCCATGGTCGAGCGCGCGCTGCGTCAGCGTTGCGTGGCCGTGGGCGCCGTCGACCTGGACGATTACTGGCTGCGCCTGCAGCAGTCGGCGGATGAGCAACAGGCGTTGATCGAGGCGGTGATCGTCCCGGAAACCTGGTTCTTCCGCTACCCGGAGTCCTTTACCGCCCTGGCCAGCCTGGCACACAAGCGCTTGGCCGAACTGGCCGGGGCACGCCCACTGCGGCTGCTCAGCCTGCCATGCTCGACCGGCGAGGAACCCTATTCGCTGGCCATGGCTTTGCTCGACGCGGGCATGGCGCCGGGGGCGTTCATGATCGATGGCATGGACATCAGCCCCAGTTCGGTAACCAAGGCCGGGCAGGCCGTGTATGGGCGTAACGCGTTTCGCGGCAGCGACCTGGGCTTTCGCGAGCGCTACTTCGATGCCCTCGACGAAGGCCACCGCCTGCACAGTCGGGTACAGCAGCAAGTCAGCCTGCAGGTGGGCAATGTGCTCGATCCTGCGCTGGCCAGCCGCGACGGCCTTTACGACTTCGTGTTCTGTCGCAACCTGTTGATCTACTTTGACGTGCAGACCCAGCAGCGCGTTTTCGAGGTGCTCAAGCGCCTGCTGCATCCGCAGGGTGTGCTGTTCATCGGCCCGGCCGAAGGCAGCTTGCTGGCGCGGCTGGGCATGCGCCCGCAGGGGATCGCCCAGTCGTTCGCCTATGTGCGCCAGGAGGGTGGCAGTGCCCCGCTGGCAGTGGCCCCTGTGCAACCCGCACGGCGCACCGTGCCGCCGCTGGCCACGGCGGGTTATCCGCCCCCCGGCGCGCCGCTGCCGCGCCCGCTGCGTGTACTGCCGATGGCGGCCAAGCCAGCGCCGGCCCGCGAGCATGCGCGCGAGCACGCAAGTGAGCTGCTGGCCAGCATTGCCCGGCTTGCCAATGCCGGCGCCAGCGAGCAGGCGCGTGCCGAATGCCAGCGCTACCTGGGACAGTTCGCG
Source organism: Pseudomonas putida W15Oct28 (assembly GCF_000708715.2). Lineage (GTDB taxonomy): Bacteria > Pseudomonadota > Gammaproteobacteria > Pseudomonadales > Pseudomonadaceae > Aquipseudomonas > Aquipseudomonas putida_R. Next base: position 10,627 of record NZ_JENB01000053.1, read on the forward strand.
CCGTCGGCGCAGGTGTACTACTGGCTGGGGCTGCTCAGTGATACCGAAGGCGATGCGCAGCAGGCGCTGACCCATTATCGCAAAGCCCTGTACCTGGAGCCGCAGCACCCCGAGGCGCTGGTACACCTGGCGGCCTTGCTGGCGTCCCAGGGTGACCTGGCCGGTGCCCGGCGCTTGCAGGACCGCGCTGCACGGGTTGGCAGGGAGCCTGAACGATGAAGGGTGAGACGGCGATGCAACTGCTGGCCGAGGATGACGCGCACATCGACGACTGCTGGAACCGTATTGGCGTGCACGGCGACAAGCAGTGCCCGCTGCTGGAGCGGCATGTCCACTGCCGAAACTGCGACGTGTATGCGGCTGCGGCCACCCGGCTGCTTGACCGCTACGCGCTGATGCAGGACCACCAGGCTGCGGTGGCGCAGCCGGTGGAGGAAAACACCGGCCGTTCCATGCTGCTGTTCCGCCTGGGCGAAGAGTGGCTGGCGCTGGCCACCGCCAGCCTGGCCGAAATCGCCCCGTTGCAGGCGGTGCATTCGCTGCCGCACCAGCGCTCGCGGTTGCTGCAGGGGGTTGCCAATGTACGCGGTGCGTTGGTGCCGTGCCTGTCACTGGCTGATTTGCTGGGTGTACAGGATGGCGCCACCGAGCAACGTAGCGGTCGGGCGATGCCACGCATGCTGATTCTGGCCGCCGAAGGTGGGCCGGTAGTGATGGCCGTTGAGGAAATCGACGGTATTCACCGGCTCGATCCGCTGCTGCTGGGCAGCGGCCAGGACGCCACGCGCTTTACCGCCGCAGTCCTGCAGTGGCGCGGCCGCAGCGTGCGAGTGCTGGACGATCAACACTTACTGTCTGCCGTGCAGCGGAGCCTGTCATGACCCCAGAGCAAATGCGCGACGCATCGTTGCTCGAACTGTTCAGCCTGGAGGCCGAGGCACAGACCCAGGTACTCAGCGCCGGCCTGATGGCGCTGGAGCGCAACCCTACTCAGGCTGACCAGCTCGAGGCCTGCATGCGCGCCGCCCACTCGCTGAAGGGCGCGGCGCGCATCGTTGGCGTGGATGCCGGCGTCAGCGTCGCCCACGTCATGGAGGACTGCCTGGTAGCAGCACAGGAGGGCCGCTTGCGCCTGAGTGCCGAGCACATCGACGCGCTGTTGCAAGGCACCGATCTGCTGATGCGTATCGCCACACCCGGCGACGTCGAGGCGCAGGCAACCTTGCCCGTATTCCTCGCGCAAATGGCCAGCCTGCTCGACCCAGGGGCTGTGGCCATGCCTGCCGTGCCGCCGCCACTGCCAGTGCTGCCAGACCTGCCGCTGGCGACCTTGCCAGCCGAGCCTCTGGCGTTGCCACTGGAAGCCCTGGAGCCCGACCCCGAGCCTGCCCCGCGCCGCAAGGCCGGCAAACGCGGCGGCGAAGGTGCCGAGCGGGTACTGCGGGTCACCGCCGACCGCCTCAACAGCCTGCTCGACCTGTCCAGCAAGTCGCTGGTGGAAACCCAGCGGCTCAAGCCCTACCTGGCCACTTTGCAGCGCCTCAAACGCATGCATGGCCAGGGCATGCAGGCGCTTGATGGCCTGCGCATGCAGTTGGAAGACAGTGGCCAGGGCAGCGAGGTGCTCGAAGCCTTGATGCAAACCCAGCGCCTGCTGGCGGAAACCCAGCAGATCCTGCAGCAGCAGGCCGCCGATCTGGACGAATTCGGCTGGCAGGCCAGCCAGCGTGCACAGTTGTTGTACGACACCGCCCTGGCCTGCCGGATGCGGCCGTTCGCCGATGTGCTGACCGGCCAGAGCCGTATGGTCCGAGACCTTGGCCGCTCGTTGGGCAAACCGGTACAGCTGGCGGTAGACGGGGAAAAGACCCAGGTCGACCGCGATGTGCTGGAAAAGCTCGAAGCACCGCTGACCCACCTGCTGCGCAACGCGGTCGACCACGGCATCGAGCTACCGGAGCGTCGCCTGCTGGCGGGCAAGCCAGAGGAAGGCGTGATTCGCCTGCGCGCCTCGCACCAGGCCGGCATGCTCAGCCTGGAGCTGATCGACGATGGTGCCGGCATCGACCTGGAGCGCTTGCGCAGCAGCATCGTCGAGCGCGCCCTGTCGCCTGCCGACACGGTGGCGCGGATGAGTGATGCAGAACTGCTGACGTTCCTGTTCCTGCCCGGCTTCAGCCTGCGCGACAACGTCACCGAAGTGTCCGGGCGCGGCGTTGGGCTGGATGCGGTGCAGCACATGATCCGCGAACTGCGCGGTTCCATCGAGCTGACCCAGGTGGCGGGGCAGGGCTGCCGCTTCCACCTGCAGGTGCCGCTGACCCTGTCGGTGGTGCGCAGCCTGGTGATCGAGGTGGGTGGCGAGGCCTATGCCTTCCCGCTTGCCCACATCGAACGCACGCTGGAAGTGACCACCGAGCAGATCGTGCAAATCGAAGGGCGCCAGCATTTCTGGCACGAAGGCCGGCTTATCGGCCTGGTGGCGGCCAGCCAGTTGTTGAACCGGCCGGCCGGCCAGGCGCAGGACGGCAGCCTGCGGGTGGTGGTGATCCGTGAGCGCGAGCAGCTGTACGGCGTGGCCGTGGAGCGGCTGATAGGTGAGCGGGTACTGGTGGTGATGCCGCTCGACCCACGGCTGGGCAAGGTGCAGGACATTTCTTCCGGCGCCTTGCTCGATGACGGCTCGGTGGTGCTGATCGTCGATGTCGAAGACCTGCTGCGTTCGGTGGAGAAACTGCTCAGCACCGGCAGCCTGGAGCGCGTCGAACGCGGCAGCAGCGGCGCCCGTGGCGTGGTGCGCAAGCGCATCCTGGTGGTCGACGATTCGCTGACCGTGCGCGAGCTGCAACGCAAGCTGCTGGGCAACCGCGGCTACGACGTGGCGGTGGCGGTAGATGGCATGGACGGCTGGAACGCCCTGCGCAGCGAGGACTTCGACCTGCTGATCACTGACATCGACATGCCACGCATGGACGGCATCGAACTGGTCACCCTGGTGCGTCGCGACCAGCGCCTGCAATCGCTGCCGGTGATGGTGGTGTCCTACAAGGACCGTGAGGAAGACCGACGGCGTGGCCTGGATGCTGGCGCCGACTACTATTTGGCGAAAGCCAGTTTCCACGACGATGCGTTGCTGGAGGCTGTAGTCGAGCTGATCGGAGGTGCTCAAGGATGAAGATCGCCATCGTCAATGACATGCCCATGGCCGTCGAGGCGTTGCGCCGGGCGGTTGCCTTCGAGCCCGCACACCAGGTGGTGTGGGTGGCCAGCAATGGCGCCGAGGCGGTACAGCGTTGCGCCGAGCAACTGCCGGACCTGATCCTGATGGACCTGATCATGCCGGTGATGGACGGCGTGGAGGCCACCCGGCGGATCATGGCCGAAACCCCGTGCGCCATCGTCATCGTCACGGTGGACCGCCAACAGAACGTGCACCGCGTGTTCGAGGCCATGGGCCATGGCGCCCTCGACGTGGTCGACACCCCGGCACTGGGCGCTGGCGATGCCCGCGAAGCGGCGGCGCCACTGCTGCGCAAAATCCTCAATATCGGCTGGCTGGTCGGCCAGCAGCGCACGCCAGCGGCAAGGCCGGTGGCCACACCGCTGCGTGAGGCCTCGCAGCGTCGCGGGCTGGTGGCGATCGGTTCGTCGGCGGGTGGCCCGGCAGCCCTCGAAGTGCTGCTCAAGGGCTTGCCTGCAGCGTTTCCGGCGGCCATCGTGCTGGTTCAGCATGTGGACCAGGTGTTTGCTGCCGGCATGGCAGAGTGGCTCAGCAGCGCAGCCGGCCTGCCGGTGCGCCTGGCCCGTGAAGGCGAGCCGCCGCAGCCGGGCCAGGTATTGCTGGCCGGCACCAACCACCACATTCGCCTGCTACAGAATGGCCAACTGGCCTACACTGCCGAACCTGTCAATGAAATCTACCGGCCCTCGATCGATGTGTTCTTCGAGAGCGTGGCACGTTACTGGAATGGCGATGCGGTGGGCGTGCTGCTTACCGGCATGGGGCGCGACGGCGCCCAAGGCCTGAAGCTGATGCGTCAGCAGGGCTTTCTGACCATTGCCCAGGACCAGGCCAGCAGTGCGGTGTACGGCATGCCCAAGGCCGCCGCGGCAATCGATGCCGCAGTGGAAATTCGCCCGCTGGAACGCATAGCCGGGCGCTTGATGGACTTTTTCGCAAAATGACGAAATGTATTGAATCACGCCGCCAGAACGGCAGTGTTCGGGTGAACAGGTATGAATGACTTACCGATCGAAGGTTTTGCCACCACCAACGAAAACTCGGCGATGGTGCTGCTGGTCGACGACCAGGCCATGATCGGCGAGGCGGTGCGGCGTGGTCTGGCCAATGAAGACAACATCGACTTCCACTTCTGTGCCGACCCGCACCAGGCGGTGGTCCAGGCCATGCGCATAAAGCCCACGGTCATCCTTCAGGACCTGATCATGCCTGGCCTGGATGGCTTGACCCTGGTGCGCGAATACCGCAACAACCCGGCCACCCAGGACATCCCGATCATTGTCCTGTCGACCAAGGAAGACCCGCTGGTCAAAAGCGCGGCGTTTGCCGCCGGGGCCAACGACTACCTGGTCAAGCTGCCGGACACCATCGAACTGGTAGCGCGCATTCGCTACCATTCGCGCTCCTACCTGACCCTGCTGCAACGCGACGAGGCCTACCGCGCCCTGCGCGTCAGCCAGCAGCAGTTGCTCGACTCCAACCTGATGCTGCAGCGGCTGATGAACTCCGATGGCCTGACCGGGCTGTCCAACCGCCGCCACTTCGACGAGTACCTGGAGCTGGAATGGCGCCGGGCCATGCGTGAACAGCAGCAGTTGTCGTTGCTGATGATCGATGTGGATTATTTCAAGGCCTACAACGACAGCTTCGGCCACCTGGCCGGCGACGAGGCCTTGCGCCAGGTGGCCGAGGCGATCCGTGGCTCGTGCTCGCGGCCGACCGACCTGCCTGCCCGCTATGGCGGCGAGGAATTCGCCCTGGTGCTGCCCAATACCTCGCCAGGCGGGGCACGCCTGGTGGCCGAGAAGCTGCGCCAGACCGTGCTGGGGCTGGGCATCCCGCACAGCGCCCCGGTGGCCGACTCGCACCTGACCGTGAGCATTGGCCTGGCCACCCAGACCCCGGCCGTCGGCAGCCACTGCCGGCAACTGATCTCGGCGGCGGACAAAGGCTTGTACCAGGCCAAGAACAGCGGGCGTAACCAGGTGGGTATCGCCTGACGGGGGATTTGCGTTGGTTTTTTCGCGGGCACGCCCGCTCCCACAGGGGAATGCATAGCCTGTGGGAGCGGGCGTGCCCGCGAAGAGGCCAGTGCTGACTGCCAAGCGGGTCTGCCGCCGGGCACCGGACTCGGTTATACTCGCGGGCTTTTCACCGAATTCGTACGAGAGCCGCGCGCCCATGGAAATCCAACCGATTCTGAACACCATCAAGGACCTCACCGAGCGTTCCCAGTCCATTCGGGGGTATCTTTGACTACGATCACAAGCATGACCGCCTGATCGAAGTCAATCGCGAGCTGGAAGACCCAAACGTCTGGAACAAGCCCGAATACGCCCAGGAACTGGGCCGCGAGCTCGCTGCCCTGAAGCAGATCGTCGAAACCCTGGATGAAATGTCCGGTGGCCTGAACGACTGCCGCGACTTGCTGGAGATGGCCGTCGAAGAAAACGACGAAGCCGCCGTCGAGGACGTGACCGCCGAACTGCAGCGCCTGGAAGAAGCCCTGGCGAAGCTTGAGTTCCGCCGCATGTTCAGCGGCGAGATGGACATGAACAACGCCTACCTGGACATCCAGGCCGGTTCCGGCGGCACCGAAGCCCAGGACTGGGCCAACATTCTGTTGCGCATGTACCTGCGCTGGGCCGACAAGCGCGGTTTCGACGCCACCATCATCGAGCTTTCCGAAGGTGAAGTCGCCGGCATCAAAGGCGCTACCGTGCACATCAAGGGCGAGTACGCCTTTGGCTGGCTGCGCACCGAAATCGGCGTGCACCGTCTGGTGCGCAAGAGCCCGTTCGACTCCGGCGCCCGTCGTCACACCTCGTTCTCGGCGGTGTTCGTGTCGCCCGAGATCGACGACAAGGTCGAGATCGACATCAACCCGTCCGACCTGCGTATCGACACCTACCGCTCCTCGGGCGCTGGTGGTCAGCACGTGAACACCACCGACTCCGCGGTACGTATCACCCACGTGCCGACCAACACCGTGGTGGCTTGCCAGAACGAACGCTCCCAGCACGCCAACAAGGACACCGCCATGAAAATGCTGCGGGCCAAGTTGTACGAGCTGGAAATGCAGAAGCGCAACGCCGCTTCGCAAGCGCTGGAAGACAGCAAGTCGGACATCGGCTGGGGCCACCAGATTCGCTCGTACGTGCTCGACGCGTCGCGGATCAAGGACCTGCGCACCAACGTTGAACGCAGCGACTGCAACAAGGTGCTCGACGGTGATATCGACGAATACCTGGAAGCCAGCCTGAAACAGGGCCTGTAAGCTTCATTCCTGCTGAAAGACCCTCGCCTGCGGGCGAGGGCAATGAATTCCCTGATGGAAGATGTGACGACATGAGCGACCTCAAGACCGAATCGCAAGACCTGCAACAGGAAGAAAATGCCCTGATCGCCCTGCGCAAGGAAAAACTTGCCGCCGAGCGCGCCAAAGGCAACGCCTTCCCCAACGACTTCCGTCGCGACAGCTACTGCAACGACCTGCAGAAACAGTACGCGGACAAGACCAAGGAAGAGCTGGAAGCAGCCGCGATTCCGGTCAAGGTTGCCGGCCGTATCATGCTCAACCGTGGCTCGTTCATGGTTATCCAGGACATGACCGGTCGCATCCAGGTCTACGTCAACCGCAAGACCCTGTCGGAAGAAACCCTGGCCGCAGTCAAGACCTGGGACCTGGGCGACATCATCAGCGCCGAAGGCACCCTGGCCCGTTCCGGCAAGGGCGACCTGTACGTCGAAATGACCAACGTGCGCCTGCTGACCAAGTCGCTGCGCCCGCTGCCCGACAAGCACCACGGCCTGACCGACACCGAACAGCGCTACCGCCAGCGTTACGTCGACCTGATGGTCAACGAAGAAACCCGCCACACCTTCCGTGTGCGTTCGCAGGTGATCTCGCACATTCGCAAGTTCCTCATCGAGCGTGACTTCCTCGAAGTCGAGACGCCGATGCTGCAAACCATCCCGGGCGGCGCGGCGGCCAAGCCTTTCGAAACCCACCACAACGCCCTGGACATGGCCATGTTCCTGCGTATCGCGCCGGAGCTGTACCTCAAGCGCCTGGTGGTGGGTGGCTTTGAAAAGGTGTTCGAGATCAACCGCAACTTCCGTAACGAAGGTGTCTCGACGCGTCACAACCCCGAATTCACCATGCTCGAGTTCTACCAGGCTTACGCCGACTACAACGACAACATGGACCTCACCGAAGAGCTGTTCCGCGAGCTGGCGCAGCTGGTACTGGGCAGCACCGACGTGCCTTACGGCGACAAGGTGTTCCACTTCGGCGAGCCGTTCGTGCGCCTGTCGGTGTTCGACTCGATCCTCAAGTACAACCCGGAGCTTACCGCTGCCGACCTGCAGGACGTTGACCGCGCCCGCGACATCGCCAAGAAGGCCGGTGCCAAGGTGCTGGGCCACGAAGGCCTGGGCAAGCTGCAGGTGATGATTTTCGAAGAGCTGGTCGAGCACAAGCTGGAGCAGCCGCACTTCATCACCGAGTACCCGTTCGAAGTGTCGCCGCTGGCCCGTCGCAACGACGACAACCCGGCCGTTACCGACCGCTTCGAGCTGTTCATCGGTGGCCGCGAAATCGCCAACGCCTACTCCGAGCTCAACGATGCCGAAGACCAGGCCGAGCGCTTCCTGGCCCAGGTGGCCGAGAAGGACGCCGGTGACGACGAAGCCATGCACTACGACGCCGACTTCGTGCGTGCGCTGGAGTACGGCATGCCGCCGACCGCCGGTGAAGGCATCGGCATCGACCGCCTGGTGATGCTGCTGACCAACTCTCCGTCGATCCGCGACGTGATCCTGTTCCCGCACATGCGTCCACAGGCCTGAGTGAATTGAACAAGCCGCCTTTCGAGGCGGCTTTTTCTTGCCTGAAGCTTTATGTTGTCTGTACTGGCCTCTTCGCGGGCAAGCCCGCTCCCACAGGTCTTGCACAGGTCCTGAATGTTGTGGTGTCCCTGTGGGAGCGGGCGTGCCCGCGAAGAGGCCGGCACTGATGAAACACTGCCCATGAGGTATCCCCGTGACACCTGTCATGCCTGACCAAGGCGCCGCCGGCATCGCTACCGCCGTCGCCGAAAACGTGCAATACCAAGGCCGCAAGACTGCCCGCCAAGGCAGCGAACAGCGCCGCCAGCTGATCCTCGACGCCGCCATGCGCATCGTCGTGCGCGATGGCGTGCGCGGTGTGCGCCACCGTGCGGTGGCCGCCGAGGCCGCTGTGCCGCTGTCGGCCACCACCTACTACTTCAAGGACATCGAGGACCTGCTCACCGATACCTTCGCCCAGTATGTCGAGCGCAGTGCCGCCTACATGGCCAAGCTGTGGGCCAACACCGAAGTGGTACTGCGCCAGTTGCTGGCCCAGGGTGACGGCAGCCCGGCGGCACGGGCGCGGCTGGCTGACGAAGTGGCGCGCATGACTGCCGACTATGTTCAGCGGCAACTGCTGAACCGCCGCGACTTCCTGATGGCCGAACAGGCCTTCCGCCAAGAGGCGCTGCTGTGCCCACGCCTGGCTGAGCTGGTGCGTGCCCACGAGCAGATCCTGCTGCACGGCACCCGGCAATTGCTGCAGGTGGTGGGGTCGCGACAACCAGAACAGGACGCTCAGATGTTGACGGCGATTATCGAGCAGATGGAATATCAGGGCCTGCTCAAGGATGCGAACGCGCAAGCCGATGGGCAGATGCTCGCTATGCTTACCCGATACCTGCAGCTGGTGCTGGCATCGGCCTGAGCCGAGACCGATTTTTCAAGGAGAACCTGATGAAAGCCTGGCGTGTGGTGTTGTTGACTCTGTCATTCCTGCTGCTGGGCGGTTGTCTGGTGACCTTCCATGAGCCCTTGCCCAGCAACCAGGCGGCGCCCAAGGCCCTGCTCGGCAAGTGGAGCAGCAAGGACGCCTGGGGCGAGCCGTTGAAGCTGACCATCAGCCGCAGCGGCGGCGGTGCCTACAAGGCGGTGGCCACGGCCAAGGGCAAGGCCCCTGAGGAATACGTGTTCACCGTGTCGCGCCACGGCAACCGCTGGTACCTGTCGGCCGGCGTGCCCAAGCGCCTGGGGGGCAACTTCCTGATTGGCGGTTTCGACATCGTCGATGGCAAGGAACTGGTGGTCTACAACCTGGATGTCGAGCAGGTGCAGCAGGCGGTGGACAAGAAGGAACTGATCGGGCGCAGCACCGAGGTGCCGGAAGACAACGGCGACGGCGTGCTGATCGACAGCCCGTCGGCGCGGGTGCTGGCCTACCTGGACGACCCGGCCAACTCCGACCTGTTCGTCGAGGTGGCGCGGTTCCAGCGCTCGGGCAAGTAGTTGCCTGTGCCGGCCTCTTCGCGGGCTTGCCCGCTCCCACAGGTATTTCACAGGTATCTGATCCTGTGGTGTCCCTGTGGGAGCGGGCAAGCCCGCGAAGAGGCCGGCACAGGTTTCTTGTACTAATAAGGAGTCCCCGGTGGACGAATACCAGCAAACCATCCGCGCCCTGTCCGACCGCATTGTCGCGGCACAGACCCCGATCCGGGTGCTGGACGCGGTGAAATGGGACGACAACATTCGTCAGGGCTTCCTCAAGGCCAAGGGCAAGGAGCCGCCGGCCGTCGACCGCGCCTATTACCAGTCGCGCCCGCTGTCGTTCGATTCCGGCGCGGTGAAGGCCGAGTTCCAGGGCATCGAGCGTGACATCATCCGCCAGCTTGGCCAGTTCAACCCGGTCGGGCAGATCATGAAGCGCATGTGCCGCGAGTACCGCATGGTGGTGCGCATGCTCGAAGCGCGCGGTACCGAGGACTTCGGCCTGATCTCCCAGGAGCTGTATGGCGCTGCCTCCGATGCCTTCCATGCCGGTGACCCGACCCTGGCCGACCTCGGTCTGATGCTGTCGGATTACCTGAACAACATCGATGGCCGTGGCGACCTGAAGGACGAGCCGAAGAACCTCACCGCCAAGGAGGCCGTGGAGATCCTCCAGCGCCGGCTGAACAAGGTGTTCGGCGAGGCCGAGGAAACCATCCGCGTGTTCGAGTCCGACGGTATCGTCGCCGATGCAGCGGCCGGTGCCGACTACATCAAGGTGCGCGCCGATGCCATGTTCAACGCCCGCGACGTACGCGCGCTGGAGGTGCACGAAGGGCTGGTGCATGTCGGTACCACGCTCAATGGCCTGAACCAGCCAATCTGCACCTTCCTGGCCAAGGGCCCGCCCTCGTCGACGGTGACCCAGGAAGGCCTGGCCATCCTCATGGAAGTGATTGCCTTCGCCTCCTACCCCAGCCGCCTGCGCAAGCTCACCAACCGCACACGCGCCATCCACATGGTCGAGGAGGGCGCCGATTTCCTTCAGGTGTTCAATTTCTTCCGCGAGCAAGGCTTCGAGATGGCGCAGAGCTACAGCAACGCCAGCCGGGTGTTCCGCGGCTCGGTGCCCAATGGCCTGCCATTCACCAAGGACTTGTCCTACCTCAAGGGCTTCATCATGGTTTACAACTACATTCAGTTGGCCGTGAAGAAGGGCAAGCTCGAACAGATCCCGTTGCTGTTCTGTGGCAAGACCACCCTGGAAGACATGCGCACCTTGCGCCAGCTGGTGGAGGAGGGCCTGGTCGCCCCACCCAAGTACCTGCCCGAGCAGTTCCGCGACCTTAACGCGCTGTCGGCCTGGATGTGCTTCTCCAACTTCCTCAACCACCTGAGCCTGGACCGTATTGAAGCCGACTACGCGAACATTCTCTGAGTGCTGCCGCCTGCTGGCCCTGGGCTTGGTCCTGCTGGGCCTTGGCGGCTGCAGCAGCCTGCTGTTCTACCCAGAGCGTGGTCAGGCCTTTACGCCTGAGCGGGCCAAGCTGGCGTACCGCGATGTCACGCTGAACACGGCTGATGGCATCCGCCTGCACGGCTGGTGGCTGCCGGCCAAGGCCGGTGTGGAGGTCAAGGGTACGGTACTGCACTTGCACGGCAACGGCGGCAACCTGCCGGGGCATCTGGGTGGCAGCTACTGGCTGCCGGAGCAGGGCTACCAGGTGCTGATGCTCGATTACCGCGGCTATGGCCTGTCGCAGGGGACGCCAAGCCTGCCAGACGTGTACGAAGATATCGCCGCCGCCATGGCCTGGCTTGACCAGGCGCCCGAGGTCAAGGGCAAGCCGCTGGTGCTGCTGGGGCAAAGCCTTGGAGGGGCCATGGCCATTCACTACCTGGCGGCCCACCCTGAGCAGCGGCAGCGCTTCAGTGCCTTGGTGTTCGATGGCGTGCCGGCCAGTTACCGTTCAGTCGGGCGCTTTGCCCTCAGCACGTCGTGGATGACCTGGCCGTTGCAGGTGCCGCTGTCGTGGCTGGTGCCGGACGGCGACAGTGCAATCCGTTCGATCGAGCAACTCAGCAGCCCGCCCAAGCTGTTCTTCCACAGCATCGACGACAACCTGGTGCCGATGGACAACGGCATCCGCCTGTACCAGCACGCGCCACCACCGCGGGTGCTGCAACTGACCCGAGGTGGCCACGTGCAGACCTTTGCCGACCCTACATGGCGCCAGGTGATGCTGCGTTTCCTCGACGACCCCAGCCATTTCAACGGCCTGCGGCGGCTTGCCGAAGTGCCCAATTTCCCTGACGAGAAGAACAAGCAATGAGTGAAGAACGCAACGCCATCCCGCTGATCCTGACCGGCGTCGGCAGCATCATCGTGACGGTGGGGGCCTTGTGGTACTACGGTTACCTGCATTTCGCCAAACCTGAGGATGCCCTGTTGCTGCAGGATTTCACCATGCTCAAGACCATCCCGGGCGAGGACTACAAGGTTTCGCTGGCCCCGGCGCCGCAAGTGGCCCAGTGCGTCGATGGCGTGCTGGTGCTGTTCGACACCGAGCAGAAAGGCCTGACCGGCGTGCTGGTGGACAACCGCAAGCGTGCGGTGCGCTGCATGGGCGAGGAAACCCCGCAGCAGGTGAAGTGAGCCAATCTTTTCAGCGCCTGTTCCGGCCCTTTCGCGGCTAAAGCCGCTCCCACAGGTACTGCGTAAAGCCGATTTGACGCGGTCCCTGTGGGAGCGGCTTTATCCGCGAAGAGGCCCGAGCAGGTCATAAAAGACTGTCAGGTCATTTCAGGCGTGAACGGGCAGAATCGTAAATATCGCTTCGCTCTCGCTTGCCTACCGCGATGACGATCACCACCACGCGCTGATCGAAAACCCGATAAACCAACCGATAACCAGCCGACCGCAGCTTGATCTTGTAGCAGTCCGGCATGCCGGAAAGTTTGTCTTTCTCCACCCTGGGCTGAGCCAATCGCTCCTTCAGCTTCCTCGCGAACTGAACCTGCAATGCGCCATCGAGCTTTTGAAATTCCTTCCTTGCCCGCACATCGAATTCAAGGTCGTAGCTTTTGGTTTCCTTCGGCTTCGGCGATGAGCTCATCGATATCCACTCTCACGGTAGGCCCACCGCGCCGCTGACGGACAAGCTCAGCCAGTTGCATGTCGTCGATCAATTCCATCATCGCTTCATAGCGTTCTGGCGGAACCGCATAGAACGCCGGTTCGTTGCGATTGAGGATGACCACGGTTTCACCGGCAGCTTCGCGGATAGTGCCCATAGGGTCTTTCTTGAGGTCTGTGATGGATGCTGCCAGATCGGCAAGAACCGGATAGGTCATAGTTGTATCAACCGATGAGTGTGATTGGCGGTGATTGAAGTGTAGTGCCTCAAAGAGTGCTTTTAAAGGTGCTTTTTTCGGTCGCGAGGCATGAAAAACCCCGCCATGAAGGCGGGGTTCCGGGTTCAGCCAGCCAGCCTTACTGCTGCGCTTGGCTCACCGCACGCGGTGCCACCGGCTGGTTGTCGTTGGAGATGGTCACCTCCACACGACGGTTTTGCGCACGGCCCGAGTTGCTGCCGTTGTCCGCTACCGGGTACTCCTTGCCATAGCCCTGGGAAACGATGCGCGCCGGGTCGACGCCGGCACGTACCAGTGCCATGCGTACCGCACCAGCGCGGCGCTCGGACAGGCTCTGGTTGTAGTTGGCCGAGCCGACGCTGTCGGTGTAGCCCTCGACAATCACCTTGCGCTCAGGGTTTTCCTGGAGGAACTGGGCCAGCTTGGTGACGTTCGGGTAGGCGTTGCTCTTGAGCTCGGCCTTGTTGAAGTCGAACAGCACATCGCCAAAGGTTACCAGCGTACCGCGGTCGGTCTGCTTGGCGTTGAGGCTGTCCTGCAGCTTGGCGATCTGCGCGTCGCGGGCATCCAGCTTGGCCTGTGCACGTTGGGCCGAGGCATTTTTCAGTTCGCCTTCGGCGGTGCGCAGGGCAATGGTCTGCTTGGCCACTTCAACACGCTGGTTGGTCAGGTAGGCCAGTTGGTCGACCTGCTTCTGGTCTTCACGGTCCATGAACGCCTTGTCGGCTTTGTTCAGCCAGTCCTGGGCGTCCTTGGTCTCCAGCGCTGCGACCTTGCTCGATTGCGGATCGCTCTGCAGCGAGGAGAAGTTGGTGCGGGCCGCCTCCAGGTTGGCGTTAGGGTCGTGCGAGCAGGCAGCAAGACCAACGCTGAGGGCCAGCAGGGCGGGAATCATGACGTAATTGCGCATAGTGTTCATCCTTTGATCGTGTGCGAAGGCTAAGGTTGGCGGGGCAGGGCTCACTGAGCGCTGCGCAGGCCTTCCTCACGTACGTCCTGAACGCCCTGACGGGCATCCTGCACGGCCTTCTGGGCCTTGGCTGCCTGGGCCTTGCGTTCGGCGAGGCGTGCGTCCCATTCGGCTTGTTGGGCCAGACGCTTGGCGTCGTCGTACTTCTTGTCATGCATGGCAATTTCGGCCTGCTTGAACTTGTCCTGCGCCGCTTTCATTTCAACGGCGGCAAACTCGGTACCGCCAGCGCTGACGGCAGAGTTCACGGCGGACTGGGTAACGGCATACTGCTCGGTAGGCGGGTTGCCCGCACAGCCAGCCAGGACCAGGCTACTGCCCAGGGCCAGCGCGGCCAGCTTGAACCCGCGCACATGAGTGGATGACAGTTTGCTAGTGCGGGTCTTCATGGTGGTCAGCTCCATTGGATCACTCCTGATTACGACGATGTCCGTAGCAGTCCATCGCTCATTCCCTGACAAAACCGCGCGCTTCAGCTGAACGGTGCACGAGGGCAGTGTGCAGGGTTTTAGCGTGATGGCTATTGGCTCCGACTCGACCGTTTTTGGAATGGTTCAGAAAAAAGTGCGCTAAACGAGGAATTATTTCTGACTGATTGGTCAGTGCGGGTTGGCAGGAACTTTCGCGGGCTGGAGCGGTATTCCGGGCCTTGGCGCGGCCCGGAACGGTGGGGCGGGTGGTTATCTTTCGCTGTCGTCGCTGGTGGTGCTCAGGCTGTGCAGGTGCTGTCGCGAGAGGGACAAAAAGCGCGGAGTAGAGCCGACATCCTCGTAAAGCGGGTCGCCTTCTTCATCGGTGGCGATGACCTGACGGCCCTGCACATAGGGGAAGCTGGCTTCCAGTTCTTCGAGGGCGGCCGCCACCAGCTCGCCGAGCAGTTCCTCGGCGGTGCGCTTGGGGTACATGTCGATCAGCGCGGCCAGCCGCGCCTCGGACTCCAGGTCCAGGTGCAATACATGGCCCGTTCGGCTGAGGGTGCCGGCGGCATTCTGTTCCCAGTGCTGGGCGAGTTCACGGATTTTCATGATGACCTCTGTTGACGCCTGCTAAGGCTGCATTGCATGGGAGTGCTGTGCTTTCACTTTAGTTTGCTTTGGCCGAACACGGCTTGCCATTGCCGCTCGGCTGGGGGCACTCTTCAGTGCAGATGCAGTGCCTGTGGGAGCTGGCATGCCCGCGAAGAATCAAAACGCGGTGCCTGGCACCGGCTGTGCCGGTGTTCGCGGGCATGCCCGCTCCCACAGGGATCGCGTGGAGCCCGAAAGGGATGCAACGGAGAGAGGGCCAATGACCGATATCGATGTGCGTTTGCGTGAAGATGTCCATGTGTTGGGTGAGCTGCTCGGCGAAACCATTCGCCAGCAGCATGGCGATGCGTTCTTGCAGAAAATCGAAGACATCCGCCACAGCGCCAAGGCCGACCGCCGCGGCCCGGGCGAGCAATTGACCTCGACCCTGGCCGACCTTGCCGAAGAAGACTTGCTACCCGTGGCCAGGGCCTTCAACCAGTTCCTCAACCTGGCCAACATGGCCGAGCAGTACCAGTTGATCCGCCGCCGCGACGCCGGCCAGCCCGAACCCTTCGAGGCCCGTGTGCTGCCCGAATTGCTGGCGCGCCTGAAGCAGGCCGGGCATAGCAACGATGCCCTGGCCCGGCAACTGGCCAAGCTCGATATCCAGCTGGTACTTACCGCGCACCCCACCGAGGTGGCCCGCCGCACGTTGATCCAGAAGTACGACGCCATCGCCGGCCAGCTGGCTGCCCAGGACCACCGTGACCTGACCCCGGACGAACGCCAGCAGGTGCGTGAACGCCTGCGCCGGCTGATTGCCGAGGCCTGGCACACCGAAGAAATCCGTCGTACCCGGCCGACCCCGGTAGACGAAGCCAAGTGGGGCTTCGCGGTGATCGAGCATTCGCTGTGGCACGCCATCCCCAGCCACCTGCGCAAGGTCGACAAGGCCCTGCTGGACGCCACCGGCCTGCGCCTGCCGCTGGAAGCCGCGCCGATCCGCTTTGCCTCGTGGATGGGCGGTGACCGTGACGGCAACCCCAACGTGACTGCCGCCGTCACCCGAGAAGTGCTGTTGCTGGCGCGCTGGATGGCCGCCGACCTGTTCCTGCGCGACATCGATGCACTGGCCGCCGAGTTGTCCATGCAGCAGGCCAACGACGCTTTGCGCGAACGGGTCGGCGACAGTGCCGAGCCCTACCGCGCCGTGCTGAAGCTACTGCGCGACCGCCTGCGGGCGACGCGTGCCTGGGCGCATTCGGCTTTAACCAGCAACCAACCGGCCAGCGCCGAAGTGCTGGTCGACAACCGCGACCTGATCGCGCCGCTGGAGCTGTGCTACCAGTCGCTGCATGAATGCGGCATGGGCGTGATCGCCGAAGGCCCACTACTCGACTGCCTGCGCCGCGCGGTCACCTTCGGGCTTTTCCTCGGCCGCCTGGACGTGCGCCAGGACGCTGCCCGCCACCGAGACGCGCTGACCGAAATCACCGACTATCTGGGCCTGGGTCGCTATGCCGACTGGGATGAAGATCGCCGCATCGCATTCCTCCAGGCCGAGCTGAAGAATCGCCGGCCACTGCTACCTGCGCATTTCAAGCCGCAAGCGGATACTGCCGAAGTGCTTGCCACCTGCCGGGAGGTGGCCGCTGCGCCGGCAGCCTCGCTGGGCTCCTATGTCATTTCCATGGCCGGTGCCGCTTCGGATGTGCTGGCGGTGCAACTGCTGCTCAAGGAAGCCGGCCTGACCCGCCCCATGCGTGTGGTACCGCTGTTCGAGACCCTGGCTGACCTGGACAACGCCGGGCCGGTGATGCAGCGCCTGCTCGGCCTGCCGGGCTACCGTGCCGGGCTGCGCGGCCCACAGGAAGTGATGATTGGCTACTCCGATTCGGCCAAGGACGCCGGCACCACGGCGGCGGCCTGGGCGCAGTACCGGGCCCAGGAAAACCTGGTGCGTATCTGTGCCGAGCACCAGGTCGAACTGCTGCTGTTCCACGGCCGGGGCGGTACCGTAGGCCGCGGCGGTGGCCCGGCCCACGCGGCGATCCTGTCGCAGCCACCGGGTTCGGTGGCGGGGCGTTTCCGCACCACCGAGCAAGGCGAGATGATCCGCTTCAAGTTCGGTTTGCCGGGCATCGCCGAGCAAAACCTGAACCTGTACCTGGCCGCTGTGCTCGAAGCTACGTTGTTGCCACCACCGCCCCCGCAGCCGGCCTGGCGCGAGGTGATGGACCAGTTGGCTGCCGATGGCGTCAAGGCTTACCGCAGCGTGGTGCGCGACAACCCCGATTTCGTCGAGTACTTCCGCCAGTCGACGCCAGAACAGGAACTGGGGCGCCTGCCGCTGGGCAGCCGCCCGGCCAAGCGCCGCGCAGGGGGGATCGAAAGCCTGCGGGCCATCCCATGGATCTTCGGCTGGACCCAGACCCGGCTGATGCTGCCGGCCTGGCTGGGCTGGGAAACCGCGCTGAGCAACGCCTTGGCCCGTGGCCAGGGTGAGTTGCTGGCACAGATGCGCGAGCAGTGGCCGTTCTTTCGCACCCGCATCGACATGCTGGAAATGGTGCTGGCCAAGGCCGATGCGCAAATTGCCGAGGCCTACGACGAACGTCTGGTGCAACCGGACTTGCTTCCTTTAGGTGCGCACCTGCGCGACCTATTGTCGCAGTCGTGCCAGGTGGTGCTGGGTCTGACCGGGCAGCCGGTGCTACTGGCGCACAGCCCCGAGACGCTGGAATTCATCAGCCTGCGCAACACCTACCTGGACCCGCTGCACCGCCTGCAGGCCGAGTTGCTGGCCCGCTCGCGCAGCCGCGAAGCCGCTCTGGACAGCCCGTTGGAGCAGGCCTTGCTGGTGACCGTGGCGGGTATTGCCGCCGGGTTGCGCAATACCGGCTGAGGGTGGGGCCTTGTTAGCCAGCGTGAGTGCCGTGCAGGCCATGCACGGGTAAGGGGAGGGTGGTTGCGCCGGGCGCAACCACCTGCCCGGTCGGCCACAAGTGGCGCATTCCTGCAACTTTGGGACGCTTGTATGGCTGCCGGGCGCTGTGTATCTTGAGCAGCCTTCTGACCGTTTTATGGTCATACCCGATTTTCCGGACTTGGCCCTGGTTGCCGAATCCATTGAATTTCATAAAAAAATTTGAGGAGCACGAGATGCGCGTAATTCTGCTGGGAGCTCCCGGGGCCGGTAAAGGTACTCAGGCAAAGTTCATCACCGAAAAGTTCGGTATTCCACAGATCTCCACCGGTGACATGCTGCGTGCCGCCGTAAAGGCCGGTACCCCGCTGGGCCTGGAACTGAAGAAAGTCATGGATGCCGGCCAGCTGGTCTCCGACGAGCTGATCATCAGCCTGGTCAAGGAGCGCATCGCCCAGCCTGATTGCGCCAACGGCTGCCTGTTCGACGGCTTCCCACGCACTATCCCGCAAGCTGAAGCCATGGTCTCTGCCGGTGTCGACATCGACGCCGTGGTCGAAATCGCCGTGGACGACGAAGAAATCGTCGGCCGCATGGCTGGCCGCCGCGTGCACCTGGCCTCGGGCCGCACCTACCATATTCAGTACAATCCGCCGAAAGTGGAAGGCAAGGACGACGTCACTGGCGAAGACCTGATCCAGCGCGACGACGACAAGGAAGAAACCGTTCGTCATCGCCTGTCGGTCTACCACACCCAGACCAAACCGCTGGTGGACTTCTACCAGAAGCTGTCGGCTGCCAATGCCGGCAAGCCGAAGTACAGCCACATTGAAGGTGTCGGTTCGGTCGACGCCATCACTGCCAAGGTCCTGGCAGCCCTGAGCTGATCAGCGCCTGACGCCCCCCGACAACGGCCCGCTAGCGGGCCGTTGTCGTTTCCGGCCTGCAGTCCACGGCCTGGCGCGGCCCCTGTAGGAGCGGCCTTGCGTCGCGATGGGCCGCCAAGCGGCCCCGGCAATTTCTGCGGCGAAGCTGAAATCGTGGGGCCGCTACGCGCCCCATCGCGACGCAAGGCCGCTCCTACAGGGACCGCGTCAAGGCCATGTTGTGTAGACCTCCTGCAAAGGCCGCACAGCGCCCCTTCGGGACACAACGCCGCCGCTGCTCTATACTGCCGCTCTTTTCATTCGCACCTGGATACCCGTTCGATGACCACCCTGCTGGCCCTGGATACCGCCACCGAAGCCTGTTCCGTCGCGCTGCTGCATGACGGCAAGGTAACCAGCCATTACGAGGTGATCCCGCGTCAGCACGCGCAGAAGCTGCTGCCGATGATCAAGCAGTTGCTGGCCGAATCCGGCGTTTCGCTGAATGCACTGGACGCCATCGCCTTCGGCCGTGGCCCGGGCGCCTTCACCGGCGTGCGCATTGCCATTGGTGTGGTCCAGGGCCTGGCCTTCGCGCTGGAGCGCCCGGTGCTGCCGGTGTCCAACCTGGCCGCGCTGGCCCAGGGGGCGTTGCGCGAGCAGGGCGTGCAGCAGGTGGCGGCCGCCATCGATGCGCGCATGGATGAAGTGTATTGGGGCTGCTACCAGGCCACGGCGGGCGAAATGCGCCTGGTTGGCCGCGAAGCGGTGTTGCCGCCCGAGCAGGTAGCGCTGCCGCCAGACAGCCATGGCGAGTGGTTCGGTGCCGGTACCGGATGGGGGTACGCCGAGCGCCTGGCGGTGAAGGTGGCCGCCAGCAACCCTGGCGCCTTGCCCAATGCCCTGGACGTTCTCAGCCTGGCCAGCTTCGCCTGGGCCCGTGGCGAGGCAATCGTCGCCGAGCAGGCGCAACCGGTCTACCTGCGCGATAATGTAGCTACCCCCAAGAAGCGCTGAATGCTGTTCGTCGGTTATCGCCGATAACACTAAAACCTTTTGCGCGATATGTGGTCCAGTTATCACTCAAGCATTAGCGACGGAACCCTGATGCTGCTAAATTGCCATCATTGGTCCTGAGTGCTCATGCCATGCGTATCGACGGTTTCTCATCGCAGTCCTACCCGGTCAAGCGCACCCCGCGCAAGGCACCGGCGCGTGACGAGGCCATCGATGATGCCGAGCTGGTAGATGACAGCCAGGGCGCCCCCGTGGATGCCACCGCCCGCCGCCGCAGCGGTGGCCTGCCAGCCCGCCAGCAGGACATGGTCTTCCCCCGCGCCCGTGACCGGCGCACCGCCACTGCATTGGCCAGCTACCTGAGCACCGCCGGTTTCACCGAATGGGACATGGAAGTACTGGGGCTCGACCTGTACATTTAGTGGATGAGTTCATCACCACTGCCTTATTTTCTCGGTTGCCCGTCCTGGAGCGAAAACGCCTGGCGCGACTACCTCTATCCCGCCGACGCTAACAGCAATGAAATGCTTGGCCTCTACAGCCAGGTGTTCAACGCCGTTGAGGGCAACACCACTTTCTACGCACGCCCCGCCCCCGGCACTATTGCCCGTTGGGCACAGGTGATGCCCGAGCACTTCCGCTTCACCGCCAAGTTTCCCCGGGACATCAGCCACGAAGGTGACCTGCGTGATCAACTGGAGCCTGCCTTCGACTTCACGCGGCTGATGGCCCCGCTGGGCAAGCGCGTTTCGCCGTACTGGCTGCAGTTGCCGGCCCAGTTCGGCCCGGCACGCCTGGGCGAGCTTTGCCACTTCCTCGACGAAATCGGCCTGCCGGTGGCCGTGGAAGTGCGCAACCAGGGCTTCTTCGCCAAGGGTGAAGAAGAACGCCTGCTCAACCGCCTGCTGCACGAACGCGGCGTGGAGCGCATCTGCCTGGACCCGCGTGCGTTGTTCAGCTGCGCCTCGCGCGACCCTGCCGTGCTGCACGCGCAATCCAAGAAGCCCAAGGTGCCACCGCGCCCCGCGGCCTTCAGTCAGCACCCACAGGTGCGCTTCATCGGCCACCCGGAGCTGGAGGCCAATCACTCCTTCCTCAGCCCCTGGGTAGAAAAAGTCGCCGAGTGGATCGAAGAAGGCCGCAACCCCTACATATTCCTGCACACCTCGGACAATCGCCTGGCTGCGGCGTTGGCCCAGCGTTTCCATCAACGCCTGATGGCACGCCTGCCAGGTCTTGCACCTTTGCCGGAATTGCCGCGCGCGCCCGAGGTCGAACAACTGGGCTTACTCTGACCTTTCCCTGACTGCCGGAGGTTGAACCATGGATGTGCAAACCCTGCGAGCCGAAGCCTTCAAGGCTTTACACGAGCGCGAAGGCGCGTTCGTCATCCCCAACCCGTGGGATGCCGGCTCCGCCAAGCTGCTTGCCAGCCTGGGTTTCGAGGCGCTGGCCACCACCAGTGCCGGCCTGGCGTTCAGCCTGGGCCGGCCAGACGCCGAAGGCGCCTTGAGCCTGGACGATACCCTGGACAATGCCGGCGAGATCGTCGATGCCACTGCGTTGCCAGTGGCCGCGGACCTTGAGAACGGCTTCGGCGACATGCCTGAAGATTGTGCCCAGACCATCTTGCGTGCTGCCGAAATCGGCCTGGTAGGTGGCTCCATCGAAGATGCCAGTGGCCGCAGTGATGCGCCCATCTATGACCTGGGGCTGGCCGTGGAGCGCGTACGCGCCGCCGTGCAGGCTGCCCGTAGCCTGCCATTCCCTTTCACCCTGTGCGCCCGGGCAGAAAACCTGCTGCATGGCCGCATGGACCTCGACGACACCATCCTGCGCCTGCAAGCCTATGCCGAGGCCGGCGCCGATGTGCTGTATGCCCCCGGGCTGCGCACCGTCGAAGAAGTCCGTGCGGTGGTACAGGCGGTCGCCCCGCGGCCAGTGAATGTACTGATGGGCATGGCGGGTGTGCCGCTGAGCGTGAACCAGTTGCAGGACCTGGGCGTGCGGCGCATCAGCGTCGGCTCGTCGCTGGCCCGTGCTGCGCTGGGGGCCTTCCACCGTGCCGCGCTGGAAATTCGCAACGAGGGCACGTTCGGCTACGGTGAGCAGGCACTGCCGTTTGCCCAGCTCAACGACCTGTTCCGCCGCTGATGCGGGGAGTGTTGGCGCTACTGGCCGGCCTGCTGGTGTTGGCCGGCCTGGCCTGGCACTTCGGCTGGCGCCTGCCTGCCGTTTGGAACCCCTGGGCGCCGCTGGACGTACGCCAGCCGCCCAACGTGCTGACCCCGTACAAGCTTTCACGTCTGCGCGATGACCCGGCCTTGTGCCGGCAGGCGCTGGAAGCCAGTCAGCTGCGCTACCGGGCGCAAGCCGACAGCCCGGCTTCGGCCAATTGCCCGCTGCAAAACGTATGGCGCATCGAGGGCGGCCAGGCGCGGCTCAGCAGCAGCTTCCTGGCCAGTTGCCCGCTGGCGGTGGCCTACGCGCTGTTCGAGAACCATGGCTTGCAGCCGGTGGCGCAGCGTGTGCTGGGGCAGCGGGTGACGCAGGTCGATCACCTGGGCAGCTTTGCCTGCCGCAATGTCTACCACCGCAAGCAGGGTCGCCTGAGCCAGCACGCTACGGCCAATGCGCTGGACATCAGCGGTTTTCGCTTGCAGGACGGCCAGCGCATCGTGCTGGCGCGTGACTGGCAGGCGGGTGGGCAGAAGGCAGAATTCTTGCGGCAGGTGCAGCAGGCGGCTTGCGAGAGCTTCAGCACGGTACTGGGGCCGGACTACAACGCCGCGCACCACAATCACTTCCACCTGGACATGGGGCGTTGGCAGATCTGCCGTTAGCCTCAGGCGTGAACGCGCACGTTGTTCAGCACCACCGGGCGTGCCCAGTGGATGTCGAATTCCAGGTCGTTTTGCTGTTTGGCCAGGGTGGCGTCGTCGAACGGTTCGGGTGCCGGGTCCAGCAGGTTGGTCTCGAACTCTGCAATGGGCAGGAACAACGACCGCGGGGCAGGGCCCGGGCCGGGCTCGGCAATCGGATGGCCCTGGCTCATCACCACCGGGCGCATCCAGCTGTTGCTGGTGTCCAGCTGGCGCTGCTGCTCGATCAGCTCCATGGCAGTGAACGGCTCGGGCGCCGGCGGCAGCAGTTTGGCTTCAAGCTCTGCCTTGGGCAGGAACAGCGGCTCTGGCGGTGCTACCTCGGTGTCCTGCACCGGGCAGGCGCGCTGGGCGTCGATCAGGGCCAGTGCACGGGCGCCGCCGGTGGGCTCGCCGCTGTCCTGGTCGTACTGCACGAACGACTGGCTGACGCTGTCTACGGGCTCTTCCTGCTGCTCGGCCATGGCCCGGGCAAAGAAATCCTGCCACAGGTGGCTGACGCCCCCGAGTGCCTGGGTATTGTGCTGACTGTAGTTGCCGACAGGCGACAAATAGGTCAAGCCGATAGGAAGAGTATCTGACATGGCAGTCGCGCGCGTTGTGCTCTGGCAGAATAGCGGGATATTGCCTGTATCGGCCGTGGCTGCTGATTCATTAAGGCTTGGTTTGATTTTTTAGGTGTGGACGATGGAAGAGCAAGGCACGGGTATCAGGGTCGAGGCGATGTCGGCTGAGTATGCGGAGCAGGCCAAGGTGTGGGCTGAACGCCTAAGCCTGCCGCTACAGGACGAGAGCGCCGGCTTCGCCGTGCAGGTGGGCGCCGAGGGGTTGCAGATCCAGCAGCTGGGGCCGCAAGCACCGGGGCCGGTGCGGGTGGACTTCGTCGACGGCCAGGCCGCGCACCGGCGCCAGTTTGGCGGTGGCAACGGGCAGATGATCGCCAAGGCCGTGGGCATTGCCCAAGGCGTGCGACCACAAGTGCTGGATGCTACGGCAGGCCTTGGCAAAGATGCATTCGTGCTGGCCAGCCTGGGTTGCCAGATGACCCTGATCGAACGCCAGCCGCTGATTGCCGCGTTGCTGGAGGATGGCCTGGCGCGGGCGCGGTCGGATGACGAGGTGGGCCCGATAGTCGGGCGCATGCGCCTGCTGACCGGCAACGCCATCGAGCGCATGCGCGCCTGGGAAGGCGAAGCGCCGCAGGTGATCTACCTCGACCCAATGTTCCCGCACCGCGACAAGAGCGCCCTGGTGAAAAAGGAAATGCGCGTGTTCCGGCCTCTGGTTGGCGACGACCTGGATGCTCCGGCCTTGCTCGAGGCCGCCCTGGCGCTGGCCAGCCACCGGGTGGTGGTGAAGCGCCCGCGGAAGGCACCGATTATCGACGGGCCGAAGCCGAGCCATAGCCTGGAAGGGAAGTCGAGTCGGTATGACATTTATCCGAAGAAAGCGCTGAAGGCCTGACCCGCCCCAACTGGTCCAACTAGCACGGTTATTGTAATCGATGGACTCGCCCCCGCCGAGGCATCACAGTGCCACGGTGGCGTTCAAAGAAGCCAACGGCAGCGAGGGCGAGACCATGAAAAAGCATAGTTCGAAGCACGATCCCCTGTCTTCCACTGATGTGGAGCTTTGCACAAC
>NZ_JENB01000054.1 GCF_000708715.2 Pseudomonas putida W15Oct28
GGGTGTAATACACGCCTGAAGGGTAGCGATAACCCTGTGGGAGGGGGCAAGCCCGCGAAGAGGCCGCCACAGGAATGCTGCTCTCTGTATCGACACCCCGGCCCGCATCTGCACCCCAACCCACCCGGAAGTCATTGATTTAAATAAATTTCTACAAAGGGGTTGACGCACCTTCGAACCATCCATAGAATGCGCGCCACTTGCAGCGTAAAGCACACAGCGAAACGCGGCAGGGAGTGAAAGCAGGCAGTAATGCCAGCAGCGTGTCCCCTTCGTCTAGTGGCCTAGGACACCGCCCTTTCACGGCGGTAACAGGGGTTCGAGTCCCCTAGGGGACGCCATATTGCGGGAATAGCTCAGTTGGTAGAGCACGACCTTGCCAAGGTCGGGGTCGCGAGTTCGAGTCTCGTTTCCCGCTCCAGTTTCTCCGGCAACGCTTAACGGCGGGGCAGGAAAAGAAAATCCAGGGTGAATCGTGAGGTTCAAGTCTGGTGCACTGAAAAGTGTTGTGTGTCCCCTTCGTCTAGTGGCCTAGGACACCGCCCTTTCACGGCGGTAACAGGGGTTCGAGTCCCCTAGGGGACGCCATTTGCGGGAATAGCTCAGTTGGTAGAGCACGACCTTGCCAAGGTCGGGGTCGCGAGTTCGAGTCTCGTTTCCCGCTCCAGTTTAAATACTGTGGCGTCTATGCGGTACAGTGGTGGTGAAGGTCTTCATGGCGCTTCACGCCGATTGCGGTAAAAGCTTCAAAATGCGGGAATAGCTCAGTTGGTAGAGCACGACCTTGCCAAGGTCGGGGTCGCGAGTTCGAGTCTCGTTTCCCGCTCCAAACATGTAACGCAATAAGGGACCTTCGGGTCCCTTTTTGCGTTTATGTCGTTGTGCGGCCAAAAACGGGCCCGGGGCGGGTCCCCAGGCCGCCAGCTCAACGGTACTCGATGGTGAAGTTCAAGGCCCCCTTGGCTTCCCCTGCGATGACCACAGGTGCAGTCTGGTAATAACGTGCACGCAGGTCAAAGCGCATGGTGCCTGGGGTAACAGCAGCCATGTCGAGGAACTCTTCCAGTTTCAAGGGTGTGTTGTCACTGCGTAGCACCTGAATGCCGATACCGCTGGCAGATGAGTCAGTCGTCAGGCTGAAAAGGCCGAGGTCACGATCGATCGGCACCGAACCGTCCACACCGTCCAGGCGCATGAACGCACGGGCAACGCTGCCTGCCGGGTCGTCCTCGCAGTCGCTGAGGGTGATGAAGAAATCGACCGGGTTGGTGGTGGTGTGCTCCCCGGTGAACTCGGCGATGTCATGCCTGCCCAGTTGCACCGGGTTGGCACTGACCGCGTCGGCCTTCAGCGTGCACTGGGCTTGCATGACCTGGCCATTGATGGCCAGCCGAAGTGCGTCGCCCACGTCACTCATGGTTGCCCTGGCGACTTCCTGGCTGAATGATTGCGGCCCCGGGGGAATGGTGCCGGTCTTGATCAGCGCAATGTACTTGAGGCGCTGGATGTTCGTGGTCAGGTTATTGGGGGTCATCCTCTCGGTATGTTCGGCCAGGAAGGGTAGGGCGCCGATGCCATCGACCGCTTTGAAGTGGTTGTTCGCCGTGCCGTTCAGAAAACTGCCAAACTCCACATACAGGCCCACACCGGGGATGCTGGTCTGCAACACCTTGCCGTCCACATTATGGCCGTCGACTTGCAGGAATGTGCCAGGGGCCAGGGGCAATGGCGTGGTGACGTTGGCGGTCAACGTCCTGAGGCCGTCGCTGTCGCAGATCAGCCGGGCACCATCGGTCCCCGTCATGATCTGTGGGCCCCATGAGGCGATCTTGCTACCGACAGGGGCATCCCTGGCCACCCATGCTGCGGCAGGGAGGTTGTGGTTGAACAGCATCGGCCCGGGGGTCGATTCCCACCTGCACTCGTCGGCGGCCTGCACGGCGCCGGTCACCGACAGCATGCCCAGGAGGGTAGCGATGCTCAGGTTCATGGAAAATTTGCGAGGCATTCTGTGTTTCCTGTCATGGCGTTGTGCAGCGCAGGGTCTGCATGCGATAACCCTGGTCTTCCTGCATGGTTGAAGGGTCGATCGGCAGTTGGCACTGTTGCTGAGCCTGCTCGCCCCAGGTGGCCAGCAATGTCTGTGGATGTGCGTCGGTCGCCACCAGCGCCTGCCCGGCCTGGCCGACGATCGCCAGGTGTTCGCCTTGCTCGGTGCTAACCCGGGTGCCGAAGGGCAAAGGGCTGCCGTCGGGGTGTTGCAGGGTCAGGATCAGGCGGCTCACATGGCGCGCCTTGAACTTGGCCATGACCACTGCGCCCCGGCGCGGCACCACTTGGGTGGTGCCGTTTTCTATCTCCACGTCCGGCCCCAGTTCGTCGGTCTGCAGCGCAACCTGGTTTATCCGGTAGGGGCGCATGTGCGGGGCCAGCAAGTAACCACCGTCACTGGTTTTTGCGCCTGGCGCGTTGTCCACACCCACCCCGGCAACATCGGGTACGTGAACCAGCGCATTGGTGTCGCCGAGGTAAGAGCCGAGCACGATGCCGCCAGCGTGGGCAAGCAGAGCCCCGCTGGCGTTGACTGATACGTTGCGGTAGTTGCTACCCTCGGTGTAGCCGCCGCCGAGGTTTACCTTCGATGTCTGGTAGCCTGCCGAAATGGCCGCCGAGGTGCGCTGTTGTTCATCGTTGGCCAGCGATGCCTGGTAGCTCAACCGGTTGTCCTGCGAGCCGCCATTGAGGCTGGCACGTTCACTGAAGTGGCCGTTATTTTCCTGTACGTCGAAGCTGGCAGTGCTGGATGCGCCCAGGTCCAGCGGAACGGTGACGCCCAGGCCGATGATCCGGTCGTTGCGCCCGTCGTTGTCCAGCGACTGCGAGGCATACAGGTTGATGCTGACGCGGCGATATTGCGTATTGAACTGAAACTGGTACTGGCGCCGCTGCAGGCTGGTGTTCCAGTAATCATCCTGGGAAAAGGTCAGGCTCAGCGAGCTGCTGCCGAAGTTCTGGTAGACCGAGCTTTCCAGGCGGCTGCGGCGGTTGCCCCGGTAGCTGCTCGAAGCATTGCGCTGCTGCACGGCCTCCTCGAACTCGCGGTAGCCTTCGGTGGAGTAGCGGTAGCCGGCAAAGCGCAGGCTGGTCCCGGTCTGGAACGATTTACCGTAACGCACGGAATAACTTTGCCCTTGCACCTGGCCCTGTTCGCCCAAGTCTGTGCGGGCTTGGGTTGCATCGAGCGACACCGCGCCAAGTTCGCCGAAATCCTTCGCGGCCCCCAGGGTGGCGGCATTGTAGTACTCGCTGCCCAGCAAACCACCGTACAGGGTAGTGCTCCAGGCGCCGCCGCGCGCCAGGGTGGCTTGCCACAGGGCCGGGTCGTCCAGGTCATCGGCGCCGTCGTAGCGGCCAGCGGCGATGTTGTAGCGCCATACCCCGTCACGCAACAGGTTGCTCAGTGTGGAATAGGGCTGGATGAACCGGCGCACCTGGCCGTCCGCCTCGGTCAGGACGATTTCCAGGTCACCGCTGCTGCCGCCGATGCCCAGGTCGTTGATTTCATAGGGGCCTGGAGCCACGTAGGTCGAGTAGATCGGATAGCCGTTCTGCAGCACCTCGAGTTTGGCGCGGGTTTGCGCTACGCCACGGATCACCGGGGCATAGCTCTGCATCACATCGGGTAGCATGTCCATATCGGTTGCCAGCTGGACGCCTTTGAAGGGCACGCTGCGAAACACGTCGCCATTGGTGAAGGTTTCGCCCACGGTTGCAGTGCCCCATTTGCCTGGCAGGTCATGTTGGGCGTAGGTATTGATGTGGGTCCAGCTGCGTTCCTGCTGGCCGTCGTCGCGCCAGCTCTGGCTGCTGCGCAGGCGCCAGCCGGCAATGTTCAGCCCGCTGTTCAGGTACAGGTCCTGGCTGCTGCGCGTAGGGCCGGCATTGCCGCTGTAATGTTGCGCCGAGGCCTGGTAGTTGACGAAGGCGGCGGTGATGCCAGCATCCCAGCGCTCTGGCGCGACGCTGCCGGCAACATCACGGCGCAGGGCGATCTGTGGAATCGACAGCGCCAGTTGCAACTTGCCCGGGTCCAGTTCGAAGGCGGCATGGGGTATCAGGTCGGGCAGGTTGACGCATTGGTCTTCGCTGGGCAGTGGCGTGTCCAGTGCCTCTTCGCGCAGGCCAAGCTCGCGCAGCAGCGCAGCGGTCAAGCAAGGCTCCAACCCTTTACCGTCGGTGCGTTCACGAAAATCGATTTCACGGCGGCCCGCCGCAGCTAGGTTGACCAGCACTTCGACCTGATAACGCCCCGGGGCCAAGGATGTTTGCGCGGCCAGCGAGCGCAGCGCCGAGGCGCTTGCGTCAGTCGACTGCCCGGGCGCAACACGCATGAAGTTCGGGTTGAATTGCAGCAGTTGCTCATCGGCGAGTGCGGCGGGCGCGGCAATTAACAGCAATAGGCCGCAACGGGTTGCTCGCCACTCAAGGGATGAGCGGATATTCGCCAATAATTGCCAGCGCAGGTAAGCATTTTGCATGGATGGGCACCTTTTACGCGCCGCTTGTAAACAAGAGCGTGGGGCTTTAGCCCATCTCTGGAGGTATCGATTTGTCAGCGGCAAATTTGACGCGACAATACGCCTAGCACAGGAACTCCGATGTAGGAAAAATCGTATTCGAGTATGGAAAACCCTACAAAGATACTTCGTGCAATCGGGATGTGGCGGTCCGTCATGGACCGCCTTCGGTTTCTGCCCTGTTAAAGTCCAGGTGGCCGGAAGTCTGGATGGGACACACCTTCGGTAAAACTCACCTTGCCGTTCACTATTTTGCGACCCCACCCTGCAATCCCTGCTGCGGGCGTAAATTCAGCCGAGGGTGAAGGGGGCGTAACTGTTACTATTGAAGTTTCAGTGATAACGGTATCATTGTTAAAGATTACAGCTGGAGCGTTTTTGTCGGGTTTGAATATAGGGTTTCTTATGTTTTCTCTATCGCCTCTCAATGGAATCGAATCCAGGCTGTCCAGTTCAGAAAACTTTGTCTTCCCGTTGCCGGTTGTGAACTTGCGGACGTAGTTGTTGAATCGACGGCTCGGTAAATTGGAAGTTGGGCCGAAGATGGAGGGCGGCTGAGTTAGATCAACGCCTTTTGAAACAGCGCCAATCACATCGTCCGTTTGTGTTGCAACACTGCGAGTTGCCACTTCACTGGTCACTGTTTTAACCGTCATGAAGCGGCTCATGGCCATGATCCCCAAGGTACTCACTGCACTGGCGATGCCCAGCCAGAATGCCCAGTTATTGGCTTTCTCATCACCGTTTGCCGCTGCAACGGCTGACGCGGCCGTGGAGGCAATGTCCAGGCCAAAGCTGGTGGCACCGGCGGCGAATGCAAGGGTAAAGCCTACGGGTGGCATAAATATCAGGCTGACCACCACAAATACTGCACCCAGGACCACGCCCAGCCAGGATCGCCAATCACTCTTCGGCTTGGGCGCGGGTGTAGGCGGAATGTAAGGCAGTTCCATGCTGTACCGTTCACCAACGTGCCCGCTTGGGTCACGCCAGTTCACCGGGTTGCCGCCGCAATAGCTGTATGGGTTGATGCCTGCAGCTTCCGGGTACAGTTCGTCCGGGCTGTGGAAGCGCATCAGTACAGGGTTGTAGGCGCGGTAGCCACGCCCCAGCAGGTACCAGCCAAGGGCTCGCTCGCGGGCTTCGCCATTGAAGCCGAGCAAACCTTGCAGGTTGCTGTCGGCGAGGGTTTCGCCGTAAGCATTGTAATTGGCCTGCTTGAGCGCGCTGCCATCGCTTTCGCCGATCACGCTGCCGACATGGTCGGTCAGCAGCAGCCGGGTGCCGCTGGCAGTACCCGATTGCTGCAGCCCCGCCGGCTGGTCTGCGGCGTACAGGTACTGGGTCAGCAACCCGTTTTCCATGGTGCTGCTCAGGCGATAGCCCTGATAGCGGCGCTGCACTTCACTGGCGTTGCCTTGCGTCGAACCGACCAGATCGCCGTGGCCGTCGTAACGGTAGCTGTGCAATAACTGCGAGTCATCGGCACTGCGTACCTCCACCAGGCGCCCGGTAGCGTCATAGTGCAAGCGATTGCCCTGTTCATCGTTCAGCAGATTGCCGTCGTCGTCATGGCTGAAGGCTTGTCTGGCGGGGTAATCCGGCTGCAACGTATGGGTGGCCTCGCGCAGCAGGAAGCCTTCGTAGCTGTAGGTGGCCACGTCCATGCTGCCGTCGGCGAAGTCGGTGAAACACTCGGTCAGGTTGTTCAGCTCGTCGTAGATGAAGAACTGGCTGACGATTGGCCGGCCCTGGGCATTGCATGGCAGCTCGGAACCTTCGAAGCGGTGATGCTCCAGGCGGTCCAGCACGTCGTAGTCGAAGCCCTCATGCAATACTTCGCTGCCGTCTCGGCTCAGGGTGCGGCTATACAGCTGGTCGTCCGAACGCCAAGCCAGTTCCAGCGCATGGGTAAGCGTGGTGCCGTCGGTACGCGTCAGGGTCTGGGTGCGTGATGTTTGCCTGCCCAGGTCATCGTAGTACTGCTTGCACACTAACTGCTGCTGATTGGCAGCGTCCTCGGTCTGGGTGCTGTGCAGTCGCCCTGCCGAGTCATAACCGAAGGTCGCCAGCAAGTCGCCCTGGCTTGTCGTTTCCAGCCTGCCCAGCGTGTCATAGGTATGCGAAACGCTTTCGCCGTCGCTGGTGGTGAAGCGCAATGGCAGGCCTTGCAGGGAGTGGCTGTAGTCGCAGCTGTAGTGCTCGCCGGTGATGCTGTCGTCCCATACCGCCTGTTCCAGATAGCCTTGGTCGGTGTAGAGGTAGCTGCGGGTACCCTGCGTATTGGTGGCATCGTTGATTGCCGCCGTCAGCGGATGGTAGTCAAAGGTGGCTTGGTGAGGGGCATCCGCATTGACCGACGTGGCGATGCTGATGCTCTTGGGCTGTGCTGACAGGCTTGCCTGGTAAGCATAGGTAAAGGTGCGATTGCTGGCTGTTGTACGGGTGTGCGGCAGTAAGGTGTTCTCGACGTAGGTGTACGCTTCAAGCCTGGCGCCCATCTTCAATGACTTGAGACGAGAGACGCCGTCGAAATCGCGGTCACACACAACCTGATCGTTGCTGCTGTTGCGTGGCCGGATCTGCAGTCGTTCGGTCAGCTCACCGCCGCTGTGCAGGGCAAAGTCACGCAGCACAGCCGATTTGTCTGGCTGCTCGGTCTGGGTGATCCGCCCCTGTGGGTCGAATTGGTAGCGTGAGGTGCGGCGCGAGGTACGGGAAGTACTGTTGGGCTTCTCGATGTAGCGCGCTTCGTCCGTGCAGTGGCCAAGGCCGTCATAATCAAGGACCCGACGTCCCAGTATCTGGCCATCGGTACCAACCCTGAAGCGCCGGGCCGGCTTGCCGAAGTTGTTGGTTTCGGTGACGGAGTGCTGCTGCCGCTCGCCAGGCCGATCCGGGGTTTCCATCCACTCGGTGACCTGGTCACCGTCCGCCCCGAAGGGGGTTCGCTCGCGGTGCAGGGTGACGCCATCTGCCTGGGTGGTTTTGCACAGCTCGCCCCAGGCGTCGTAATCGAAGCTTGAGGCCAGTTCGATGACCTTTTCCGCAGCTTGGGCGCTGGTCTGGTAGTAATCGTATAGGGTCAGGCCCCGCAGCTGACCCAGCCCGTCGTACCGGCTTTCACTGACCAGTCTCTTCGAGCGCGCCTGTGCACGCCCTGCAAGCGCCGCGGTTTCCCGCTCTTCCTGCACCGGCCGGTTGCAGCCATCCAGGGTCACGATCGACATCACGCCGGTACTTTCGGTTACCCACTGCGTCGCCTTTTCACCCGTAGCGGCGACCAGGTTGTAGCCATGCACAGTGCGGGTTTCGTCAGGCGTGCCCGGTGCAACCGTTTCTTCGGTTACCCGGCCAAGAACGTCGTAGGTGATACGCACGGCATTGCCCGTGCCGTCCTGGCGATAGGTCTGCTGCCCGTCAAGCGCCGATGCGGCCTCGCTGGTGCTCATCTGTTCCAGATCGAAGCCAGACACGGTGGTGTCGCGCCAATGCTCCAGCCCCCATTTGTCATCCCGTACCTTCCGGTAGCGCCAGCGGGTGCGGGTGGTGCGGCTTTCGATGGCTTTGCGCAGAGGGTTCGCCAGATCATTGCCGTAGCGCGTTGTGGCCTGGTGGTCGGGCCGGCCGTGCAGGTAGGCATCGTCAGGTGTTTTCAGGTACTCGCGCTCGACCAATTGCAGCAGCTGTTCCGATTCATTGGCATGGTCGGCATCGATAACCTGCAACTGCCTTTCTTCACTTACCGCCAGCCACGGGTTCGTTACGCCGGCCAGCGGCAGACAGGCTTTGTAGCTCAGGCGCGTGCGCATGACCGGCGCATCGCCTTGCAGGTCTACGGGGTAAACGGTTGAGCACTTGAGGTTGCGCCTGAAGTTTTCCGGGTCAGGCGGGCAAGTACCGTCCTCACCCGTCTCGCCCTGCTCGTGGTAATACGCATAGCGGGTACGTATGCCGGTAGGTTGCACTTCCTCGATCAGATTGCCCGCATCGTCGTACAGGGTGGTGACTTGCTCGACACGCTGTTTGAAGGGGTCACTGCGCAGTGTCCAGCGTTTGGTGATGACATGCGGCAGCTGGAAGTACGGCGGTTGCTCATCAAAGGGGGTATCTGGCTGTTCGTGGTACTGGGTGAGGGTTTCTTCGACATGGCCATCTTGTTCCAGTGCCTGGCGCACCAGCAAGTGATGACGATTGTAGGTCTGGGTGCGTGTACGGACCTCGGTATCGCCATCCCAGAAGTGCGCGGTCACGCTGTATTGATAGCGGGGTTGGGCGCGGTAGAGGTTGTCCTCACCGTTGTCCTGCCAGGTGATCCCGCTGTTGTAACCAACGAAGTTGCGGTCTAGCCATTGTTGGTTATCGGAGTCGAAGTGTTTATAGGTATAGGTCGTCTTGAGGGGTGGCTGGCCGGCACCCGGGTAGACGGTGTGGGTGGTGACACGGGGCAAGGCTGCGCGCTGGCCATTGGTAGGCAGTACGTGCCCTTCGTCCTCGTAGGCAACGTGTTCTTCTGCACCGGCGGGCGTCCACACCTTTCTCACGCAAAGCAGGTTGCGTTCTGTGCCGTATTCGATACGCCAGTTCGCCCCTTCTTCGCTGGGCAGGATGATTTTGTTCAGCTCGCGGTTGAGCATCTGCAGCGTATACCGTGCGTGGTACAGCTTGCCTTCAGCGGGATTGGGGTGCAGGTCGATGGTCACTCCACCCGTGGAGTAGGTGAGTTTCAGCAACTCCTGAGCCTGGCTGTCAGCATCGCGATAACTGAGGGTTTCCAGGTAGCCTGTACTGGGGCCGTAGCCAAGCTCAACCTTGTGGCCGGATGGCGAATAGACTTCGGTAGGCAGGTATACCGGATAGGTACCTGCCTGCTTGGTCAACACCTCCACCAAGCCGGACTTGTGCACAATGCGGTAACAATCCTTGCCTTCCAGGGTGTCATCGTGGAAGTGAAACGTATCCAGTTTCTTTTCCCGAATACCCGGCTGCGCGCCGCTGCCGGTCACCTTGAATGTCTCCCCGCTGTGCAGTGTCAGCATATGCGTGCCAGGCACATACTGGGTGAGGGACAGTTCCCAGCCCTTGCCGAAACCGGAATCCTGATCGTTCAATGGGTTGAAGGCCAGGCGCAACGGCAGTTGCGGCCCGATGAGATCATTGCCGGCCAATGCTGGCAATGCGATTGCCAACGTGTATTGCCCCGTACGCGGGTCAACGCCGTTCTGCAGGAAACTTTGAAAGTTGGCAGCGTTGGAGTGAATGACACTGGACATATCACTTGCTCCCGGGGGTGGCGCCGGCCGAAGTTTTGATCTCTATGCAGCTAAGGCTGCCTTGAGCAATGACCCCTTTGAAATCGACCACTTTGAACCCAATGCTCCGTGCATTCGAGTCGCTACCGAGGTTGGTAATGTAACCGCGATAATCGGTTATTTTGTCCAGGCCGAGTTTTTCCAGCGACGAGCGAGGGCGAGTGGTTTCCAGTTCAATCCAGTTACTGTCGCTCTCCTTACTGCAATTTTGTTGAGTGGCCTTTTTGTCGGATAGCAGAAAGGTGGTCGCCGCCGGGGCATTGCGGACGCGTATTGAGTGAGGTTGGAAGATTTTACCCTCTTCACCTTTGCAGTCTTCGGCCTCCTTGGGATAGAACCTGAATGTGGTATCGCTGCCTGCCCGAGGCACAACTGCTGAGCAACTAAGCTCGGTATTGTTGTCAACTGTCTGATAAAGCGTCAGTACACTTTCCGGGTCTTGGGTCGCCTGTGCGCCCAGCGGTAAAAGACAGCCAATCAATACGCCAAGTGCAATATGACGGCCGCAATGGGCGGTGCGGAAGTGTGGCATGGGGGTCGCGATTTTCATAAGCCGGCCTCTGAAATCTGTAGTAACGCAGGGCGCAATATGCCTGCCGCGTCGAAACAGCTTAAGTGCAAATCCAATAAGTACGCACCTGGCAGATTTATCAGGTCGCCGCCGCTCGCCGGGTGGCTGGCAAGCGGCGGCGACCTGTTATTTCTACCAGTAGGCAGTGGCTGGCAATCGCAGTAGAACTATTGCCATCAACGCCCGACCAGGAGCAGGCGAATGGCCCCCCGAAACAGACATAGCGAAGCGCAGGCATCGGATACATTGATTCATGATCCGCTTCCCGAGATCCCACTTAGAAACCAACACGGCGAAATCGACGTTGACGCCCTGCAAGGTCAAGACTTGCAAGTGCTGATTAAAAAACCTGACCTGCAATATGGCGAGGAGGTCTTTTTGATCTGGCGGGGCGTGGGCGCAGATGGCACGCCTTTCGATGAGCTGGGTGCAGCGGCCGAAGTCCCGATAGATTACGACCCTGTTATCGGGCTTGATCTGGCAGTCAGAAACCCGATGGTCGAGCCTTTCAAGGATGGTTGGGCCTATTGCTCTTACAAGATCAATGACGGAAACGAGTCGACCCCAGACTCCCTGCGTCTGTTCTGCTACCTGGGTTTGCGTGATCGCACCGGGCAGCCGGAAACGCTGGCTGTAGCGCAAGGCCGCGAGTCCCATGATCGGGTGATCAACTGGACCGAGCTTGAAACCGAAGGTGTGTTGCTGCAGGCCCCGCCATACCAGGCCATGCAGCTGGGCGACCGCGTCGAACTGGTGATCCGCCGTTTCAACAAAGATGGCGTGGAGCAATCGGCGGCGAGCGAGTTCCATGTTGTAACCGAGCAAAATTTTGGCTTGCCATTGCTGTGGCCTGTGCGCAAAGCCACCTTCACGCCCATTCGCGACGGCCGGGCCGAGATCCATTACCAGGTCGAGCTCGACGGTAGCCCCCTCGAGTCACCCGTACAAGTGTTCGACATCACAACAGCCCCCAGCACCACGGACCTGCTCCCCTTGCCAGGCGTCGATGGCTACACAGGCGACCCGCTTGACCCAGGCAGGCACCCCAGAGGCATTACGGTGCGCGTGCCTGCCTATGCCGATATGCAGGCCGGCGATTTCGTCATGGTGCAGTGGCAGGAAGCCGGTAGCCCTGACACCTTGTTGAGAACCGCGCGCATGGACGCCAGCAGCCTGGATGCCTCGGAAATGGTGTTCAGGATCGGCCCGGAGGTATTGCGGACCGGGGACAACAAGGTGTTCTACCAATATGCCCGCGCCGGCCAGGCCTTGACGTCCGAAACCTTGATTGTGGCGGTGGCGGCGCAGCGCAACCTTGTTGCCCCCGTTGTGGACAGGGCTACTACAGACGGCCCGGACAAACAGGTGCTCAACGCCCTCAACGCCATTCAGGGCGCATATGTGAACGTTCCGGACTTTGATCTGCGCCCGGGTGAGCGAATCGAAGTTCACTGGGCGGGTTACCCCAAAGGTGGCCAGCAGGTTGTCATCGAGCCAGAGCTGGGTGCGGGGCGGCGCTACAAAGTCAATCCTGGCGTCGTAGCGGCCAATATGCATGAAGCCGGGGACGTCGAAGGCAGGCGCTTCCCGGTGTTCTACAGAATTGTCGACGACCAGGGCGATCCGGTCGCCGAGTCGGCGCCTGTCAACCTGCGGATCCTTCCGCTGGCACCGAACCCTACGCTGACTTGCGCACAAGCGGACGCAAACGGCGATCTCAAAAACACCAGATTGGCACCCAATGGCGCACTGCTGTTGATCACTGGCGCAGGGCTGTGGTCGTTCGCCGCGCCAGGGCAGTTGCTCACCATTCGTATCGATGACCTGGCGACCGGCGTGCTGCGAAACAAGGTGGCTATCACCCCCGCGGAATTCACAAGCGCAAGGGTCGAGCAGTGGTTGTCTAGGACTGTGTACGGGCAGATGACCGACAACAAGCAGTACACGGTAATCGGCGAAGTCAGTTACGACCTGGGGGACAGCTGGCACCGGCTACCCACTTTAAGTTTGACACCGCGTAAAACTCAATAACACCGAAATGAACAAGCCCACAAAGCCTGTATCAAGGAGCACGGATATGAATAAAGCCATCTTTCCTCAAGCACTATCACTCGAAGAATATCTTAGAAAGATGAGTGAAAAACCCTGGACATTCGGATGGGATGCGCTGGTGGTTTTCGATCGGTCCAAAACCAATGTCCTGCTGATGCAGGAGTACATCGACAGGCTCGGCACCGACAAAAGCTTTCCCGTTTTCGAGGATTCCGAAATTGACGTGGCTGAAGGGATCAAGCACGCCTTGCTCGGCTTGACTGTGGATAAACCGCGGCTGTCCTTTGAAACAGCATCCATCGCGTTGTCCAAGGCCAGCGTGACCATGCGTATGGTCGGCGGTAAGCAAATGCAATTTAATGAATCCATTCACGATGGTAAGCCGGTAAAGGTGGTTACCCGGTTGTCCACCCTCAATGCGGTTGTAGGGCCCTCATTGATTTTTGATTCAAAGCTGGCGACGGCGGCGGGCAGTGTCGGTGAAGACGGCGCGGTGGTGTTGGAACTGTTCATGGACGAGAACGGCGATGGCCAACCTGACATCGTGTATCGTTTTACCGGCGTGGAGACCGAGTTTGAGCGGCTGAAACTCGGCGCTCACCTGGGCCAGCTGATGGGTAAATGGGGCCCCGAGTTGACACGGTTGAAACTCAGTGAACTGAGAGATACCGAAGATGCCGTGATGCATCCAGAGCGTTTCGGTATACGTACTCATGCGGCGCCAGGTGCCCAAGTGCGCGGTGCACAGAGCTACGGCGACGGGGCTGTGGTGCTGTTCGTTGCCATGAAAGATAGCCCGAACGGTACCTACCCGGCTGATGATGCAGACATGCTGTACATGTTGCCGGCCTCAAGTGAAAACTTTTCCAGCAATTTGATCCTGGCTCAAAACCTTATTTGGAATAAGGTGATTTTGCCTGCAATCAGTGATGTGGATTGGGTGAAGGATGCGCGCTTCGCAGACCGCGAGATCCCGGGTTCACGTCATCGGCAACTGGTGGCAACGGCGGGTGAAATTGGGGCTGAAATTTATATTGATTATCCGATGCGTCGATATGATTTGCCGCAATTTGAGTTTAAGTATAATGGTGACAAGCCCATGCGCTTTTATGTTGCCAATGATGTGTTGAAGTTTGAATTTAAGCCGGACCCGCTTTTCGTTAGGTCCACCTTTTCACAAAAAGCTAATAGCGTTGACGATCCGTGGTATCACAGGTATGCCATCATCAAGATTGAAGTACGTATTGAGCTGGATTTCCGTTTCGTGGTTGAAATGGAAAATGATAAGCCAATAATTAAGTTGGTTTTCGAGAAGGAAGTTGCTTACAGTAACTGGGAGATTTCCGAAACTAATATAGAAGATGAGAATGGGCGGGAGTGGGTTCGGACTCACCTGAGAGTTTGGAGCGATTGGTTGAAGGGGCCGGTGGATAAAGTCGTGGCTCCACTTAGAACGCTTGGTGCTACCCTGGATGCGTTCCGGCTGAATAATCTGTTGTTCAGGGGCGATAATGTTGTCACACCCGACACTCTCAATCTGCCGGGTGACCTGACGGTGCTTGGTCATTTGTCACCAGAGCGTACCGATCTGGTTATTGAGCCGGTCGAAGTTGTCGTTGCCGGCGGCGGTACTCTGCAGTTCAAGGCTTCATTGTTGGGTGATACCAGCTGGACTGTCGCCAACGTTGATGGCGATGGGGGCTTACCGGGCACCATTGATCCCTTCACCGGATTGTACAAGGCACCCAGCGCCGAGTCGTTGCGCGAATCGGGTTTCCGCCGTGTAGTCGTCACTGCCAAGCGCGGCGACAAGGTCAGCAAAGCCATGGTCAGCCTGGTTGAAAGCAGTGTTTCGGTCTATCCCTCGGTAGTGGTGGTCGCGCTGGGCGGCACGCACTCCCTGGTAGCGGGCGAAGTGGATGGCGCGGCGCTGACCTGGGCCATCAAGGACGAGATCCTGGGCTCGATTGCGCCGGATCCGGATAAAGACCCGACGATGCAGGATGGCTAGAAGTTTACAGCCGCCGCGAGGTTGCCCACGCCTGATCCGAGTGACCCTTTTAACTTCTACGCGTCGCGGCTCGCCGAAGTGGAAGTTTCAAGTGCAACGGGCGGAAAGCGCACTATCGATGTACTGGTGATTGTGAGCCAAGGTGGTGCTTATTGGCTGGAAGCGAGTGCGGTTGGCGAGGGTGTAAAACTTACGTTTTACAGAACTACCATCAGAGATCCCAAGCAAGAAGTGCCTGCTGATGAAACGCATTGGCACCTGTACAAAGGCGATGGCACATTCGTGAACGGTGTATACACCCCAAAAGCAGGCAGTGTCGAGCAGTATGCGATTGTTACTGCAATCTATGAGGACGTCACTGCAGACCGTTTCGCCTACATGATCATCCCGATTCCCTTCGTTTCCAGCCAGCGCTTCGTAGCGCTGCTGGGCACTCACCAGGAGCAATGACATGGCCAGTCATTCCAAACAGGTACTGCTCGATCTACTGAAAAAGGGCACGGTACGTCACGGATGGGGGGGCGTGGTCGCACTTGAACGCACACTGCTGAACATCGAACTGCGTGAGCAGTTTCTTGAAGCGCTTGGGGAGCGTACTTTCGTCGAACCGCTCATGCTGGAAGCCGACCTCGACGAAAGTAACCAGCTTTCGGTTTCGCTTCAGGGGGTGATATTCGGCGAGCCGCAAATCAGCTTCGTCAACACTCGACTGTCCTCGGCTAACGTAACGGTGCGCCTGAATGTAATCGCAGGCGACTTCTTGCGGTCTGTCAAGCAAGTCGCTCGCCCTGCTCGAGTGGTTGAGAGCTTTTCCATCAGCGAAGGTATGGGCTACTGGGTGCAGGCGCAAGCAAGCCTGCGTCTGGAGCAAGGTTCGACCCATCGCTTTACCTCGGTGGTACTTGACCTGGGGGCCATGGAAGAGGTTACGACGAACCTGGGGTCGACCGATTACGCCAATCGCGCGCTTGGCCGCGAACTGCAGGAAATCTTTGGCTACGTACCAGCCTACCGACGTAGCTACAGCATCGTGCGCTTCGACACGCGCGACTACGCCCCCTTGAGCCCCGAACGCCTCTTGCTGCGCACCCAGGCGGCACCTTGGGCTGCCGACCCTGGCAAGGGCCGCGAGGGCGATGGTGCACTCCTGGTGTTCATGAAGTTGGGTGTTGATGTGCAGGCGGGCGGCCAACCCGACCCGGCATTCGATTTCCCGTACCCCATTCCTGAAGAAGCCACCGGCATACCGGGTGCCTTGATTCTCGACCCGACCATCGAAACCCTTGGCGCCGGCGGGCCGCCCGAGGTCCTGCATACAATCCGGTTAGCCAGTGGTCATGTGTTTTCGGCCAACGATGCGCAAAAGCCGCACGACTGGATTATTTTCGGCGCCTGGCAGCCAGGGGAAAAAAGCCTTGCGGTCGAACCTGGGGTTGCCAGCGTGCGAGCGGCGCAACAGCAGGACTTCAAACTGCAAGGTGCACCGGGCCCGGTAAGCTGGCAAGCACGCAATCTGTTGCGCCCGGCGGTATCCGGAGCATTTCAGGGCAGCACCTACACGGCCCGGGGCGCGGGCGGTTTTGCCCAGGATCAGCAGTTGGTGGTGGTCACTGCCCGCTACCCGCAAGGGGCCGGGGAGGGTGTGCGACACGCTCTGGTGGTGGAGCAGGCGGAGCCGGTAATTGTCGCCCCGCGCGTGGCAAGCTGGGTCCAAGGTCAGAGCGACATCGACCTGCGTGCCCAAAGTGTCGATGGTGATGTGCTCTGGGAACTGCTTGAAGACGCTCAGGGTGTTTTGACTGATCTGGGCGGCGGTAGAGCGACGTTCAAGCCAAATGTGCCTGACACACCTTTGCCCTCCATCCGTGTTCAACACATTGTGGTAACCGACAAGACCAGTGGCAAGAGCAGCAAGTGTTCTGTGGTCATTATCGCGTGGGCGCCTGACCTGGTGATCGAGCCTGGCCATGTTGGACAGCTGCAATCCGCCACCCCGATTGCGTTCAGTGTCAGCAATTCCAGCCGTAAAATCAGCTGGGAGATATTCGGTGAAGGCGAGATCGACCCAGACACGGGGGTTTACACCCCGCCCGAAGCTTCGACGCTGCCTGTCTGCGTGGTCATGGCAGATGACGGCGACGACCGCACCGGCTATGCCATGGTGGAATTCCAGCAACAGAGCGAATCGTTGGCGCACAAGGCCAGCTGGATCGATCTGGCCACTTTTACACTGCACGTGATAGGGCATGACACTTGTTATGCCAACGGCTGGCAGCAGGTCGAGATAGAAGTGAGGGTGGAGGCGAGCGATGTCGGCGCACAGCCCGTTGAAATCTCGGACGCAGACTTGGCCACGCTGCAGCTGAGGGCGGAAGGCTGGGACAATGAATTTCCATTCTTGAGTACTGACGAGGAAGGTATCAGCGTCGAATCCGGGTTTACCTGGGCTGTCAGCCGCGCCCCTAACAAGGTTGATCCCCCTGCGCCAACTGACGCGGTTGCTGCCCCGGCAATGATTATGAATGAAAGGCGTGTCCGCTTCTATGTTCATACTCGGCAAGCGACGACGCTTGAACTTTATGCAGGTATTCAGAATACCGAGACTTTTGTCTGGAAATATTCAAATGGCTCGCCAGCCGGCAAGGTAAAAGTGACGGGTCGAACGGTGCCGAATTTTACCAGGCAACAGTATGAATTTGAACGTGTTCGTATCGGTGCTGAATCAGAAAATTCACCGGTAGCGGGTGATGATTTTATCTATGTCGACAATACGATGGACTACTGGCGACTCAAAAGTGTCATTCATAACGGTCAGCCGCGCAAGTTTATCAGCATGATCCTCGCGCCAGGGACTAACAAGAGTTTGCTGCGCTGGGCGTCGGAGCAGTTGAATGATCATTATTGCAGTTACACGGGCCTGCAGTTCATGCCGTTCAAAGAGCCGGAGGCTGACCACCTTAGATTGTACATGGATGGCCTGCTGTACCGGCTGGCCCATCAGCGCGAGCACGTGCTTCCCTTGCTCAACGCTGCTCAGGGGGCCAGGGCTGGCGAGTTGATGATCAGCCTGCGTCGTACCGATGCCATGCAGTTCTGGGATGATCGCTCGACCCAGTTGCCTTACCAGGCCCACCTTCGAAATGCCATAAACATCGAACTGATTGACCAGCAAGGTAATCAACATAAGTTGGTGTTCGATTTTGGCGTGCCGGAGGGTGAGGATAAAGAAGCACAAGTGCGCGACTGCTTGCTACTGATCGTTTGATCGTCTTCTCCCTCCTTCGCGGGAGGGAGCTTAATTTAAGAATTATTTTGGAGGCCAACATGGCAAGCCATAACGTCGTGCATTCCAATGCATTTAACTTTCAGAGTTTCTTTCAAAATAGTGTGGATCCCCGCACTGGGCAATATACACTGGGCATCGAGTTGCCCGCCCTGATCGGTAATGAACTGGCCGGCCCCCAGTTACCACTGCGTCTGTTCTTCAGCCCGCTGAATGATGAGGATACCGGTTTTGGCAAAGGCTGGACCTTGGCCCTTTCCCAAAATGTGCCTGGCACGCACATGCTGACGCTGCATAGCGGAGACACATTCAAAGTGACCGGCAGCGGCGCGCAGCCGGGAATCCGGGAGAAAAAACTCGATACGTTTCACTTCCATGATGACACCGTGGAAGGCAAGGATTGTTACCGCATTGTGCACAAGTCCGGCTTGGTGGAGGTGTTGACCAAGCAGGCAGGTACCTATCCGGTATACCTGCCTACTGAAGTCTATTCGCCATCCGGCCACAAGGTTGAGCTTGGCTACGGTCTGAGCACAGGCTATTTGGAATC
This sequence comes from Pseudomonas putida W15Oct28, assembly GCF_000708715.2. GTDB lineage: Bacteria > Pseudomonadota > Gammaproteobacteria > Pseudomonadales > Pseudomonadaceae > Aquipseudomonas > Aquipseudomonas putida_R. The sequence goes on from NZ_JENB01000054.1 coordinate 18,357, forward strand.
CATCAGTTATCGAGACAGTGATGATGAAACCCAGCACCTGCTCAAACTGGCCTACACAACGTCGACAGTGACGATCGACGTGCATCCAAGTGCAGACCCGAGCAAGCAGCCACGCGCTCGCTACTCCCTGGAAATGCCCAACCGTGAACTACGCAAGATCACACTGCCGACCCCAGACCTCGCCAACTGGCGTATTGAATACGGCACAGTACTGGGTTTGTCGTGTGTGACGAAATTGCATACGCCTTCTGGTGCAGTGGAGCAGATCACTTACGGCGATAATGGCGACCCGGGGCATATCTTGCCTACCAATGGCGAGCGTGTGGCCCTACCTCGTGTCACTACCCATGTGGTAAACCCTGGTGCAGGTCAGCCTCTGGTGAAAACGACTTACACCTATCTTTATACAGACCCGCAGAGCGGCCAGACTTTTGACCGAAATTTTGTCGGTTACAACAGTGGCATTACCTGGAGCAACGACGGCCAGGACAACCTTTTCAGGGCACAACCCTGCTACAGATATGGGTCGACGGCACACTTATGGGGGCTCGATGATGAGGATAAAGAGGTTGAATTACGCACGGTAGAGCGGGTGTACAACCGTTTCCACCTGATGGAAGCTGAGACTACGCGTCAGGCCGGGCACGTCCAGAGCATGCTTGTCGAATACCATGGCGACGTAGCTGATCCGATCGACAACCAGTTGGGCAATTTCCAGATGCCCAAGCGCTCCACCCAGTCATGGGAACTGCCAGCCGAACCGGGCAAACTCCGTAGTGAGGTCAGTGAAACGGTCTACAACACCTTGGGCAACCTGATCAAGGAGGTTATGCCGAACGGCCAGCAAGTGGTGAGTGAGTTCTACCCCGTGCAAGGCGAGGACGGCTGCCCACCTGATCCGCAACTGTTCGAGCGCTCGCTCAAGCACACAACCGAGATCCCGGCGCCGCAAGGCGATAAACCTGCACCGACGTTACGTACTGGCTACCGTTACCAAGCCCTTGGCACTGTGGGTGGCGAGGCTGATACCTGGTTGTTGCAAGAGCAGATTACGCTGTGTGAAGTGGTTGGTGACGTCGAGCAGCCGCCCCTGCAGGTCACCAGCATCGAGCCAGTGGATGCCGTGACTGATCTGCTGCGCCATGGCCGCCCGCTGAAGCAGACATTGAACATGAACGGTCATCTGACCACGCAAACCTTCGATTACAAGAAAGAGGTGGTCGAGGGTGAACCTGCGCTGGTAACCGAGCAAACGATCAAAGGTTTTGACCATGGCAGAGACGATGACGACACCCAGTTGCCTCGAAATACGCTCAAGGTCATTACGCTCAAGGACTCGATCCTGATCGGCGAGCCTTTGCTCAACCGGGACGACGCTGATATCGAGATCGCGTATACCTATGACGCGCTTAACCGCACGACCAGCGAGACGGTGTCACCCAACGATCCTGAGTACATGGCTTCGCGCCATTACGAGTACTACCTGGTAGGGAGTGATGGCCAGCAGGCTTGGCAGACCTCCATTGACGTCAAGGGCGTCAGCACGCGTTCGTTGATCGACGGGCTTAACCGGGTTGTGGTCGAGAAGCGTCATGATGCCGACGCCGAAGATAGCCTGAAGCAGGAAACATTCCGAGTGCGCTACGAGGCGCACTACGATGCGCTTGGCCAGTTGCTTGAAGAAACCGACCATGACTGGTTCGGGAGTGAGCAATTCCCGCTTCGTACCCAGTATCTCTACGACAACTGGGGCCAGCGCTGCTGTGAAATCGGCCCGGACGACGTACAGCATCATACGCAGAACGACCCGATCGGCACGGCGGAGTCGCGCAATTTGCCGATTCAGACCAGCTGGAGTGAATCGAAGGACGGCGAGCTTACTCAAGGCAAAACCGTGGCCTACCTGAACCTCTTCGAGCAACCGGACGTTGTGCAGCGTTTCGACCGCGAGAACACGGTGCTTAGCAAACATCAGTACTTTTATGATGGCCTGGGCCGCACCGTTCGGGAAATCGATGGGCGTAACGCGGTTATCAGCAACGCCTACGATGCCTTCGGTCGCCTTGTCGACCATACCCTGGCCGACAGAAGCGTCGTGCACCGGGACTACGCGCCGCACAGCAGCGCAGACCTGCCTGTGAAGATAGCGGTGAATGGCGCGGTTCTGGGCGAGCAAACGTTCGATGGGCTGGACCGCATGACCGTATCCATCACGGGCGGTCGCAAGCGTGTCATGTACCACGAGAAGGGGCAGAGCAAACCTTGGAAAGTGCGCACGCCAGCCAACAGAGAGATCGAGTACGACTACACGCTGCAGCTGACCGATCAACCTGAGGTTCGCCGCGTGCTGCCCCAGCCAGGGCAGACCCAGAAGGCTGCAGTGGTAGAAAACTACACCTACGATCGCAAGAACGCGCGCCTTACCTATTGTGGTGAGCCGGGCCAGGAACTGACCCGTGATTACTTCAGCACTGGCGAGCTCAAGCTGGAAACCCGAACAGTCGGCAGCGAATCCTGGAGCATGACCTACGGTGCCAGCTTGCAGGGCCGTGCACTGACGTATGAAGACGTGCTCGGGCAGACGCAACATTACAAGTACGATACGGCGGGGCGCCTGGAGAAAACCTGGTTGGGCGGGTTGTCGACCACGTTCAGCTACGACGAACTGGGTAATCTCAAAAGCTACAAGACGTGCGACGGGGTCGAGGGTGAAGATGAAGCAGCGTGCGTGCAATGGCTGCTCACCGAGCTTGAATATGATGACGTGGGAAGGGAAAAGCTTCGCCGTTTCACGTTCCCGGACAGTGTCCAGGAACTCACTCAGGCATACAGCGCGCTGGACCAGCTCACGCTGCGTGTACTGAGCGAAGGCGGTGAGACTCTGCGCGAGGAAAAATACGACTACGACCTGCGTGGTCGACTTGAGGGTTACACCTGCACAGGGCCTCTGGCACCGCAGGATCCTTGCGGCAAAACCATCCGCGAACAGCAGTTTTTGTTCGACAGGATCGACAATATTACCTGGGTGTACACTGCGTTCGACGGCGCTGGGGGCAAGCAGGAAAGTAACGAAGCCACCTATCTGTTCGAAAACGAAGCTGACCCTGCGCAATTGACCGGTATAGAAAACACGCATGCAGACTATCCGGCACCGGTAACGCTGAAGTATGACCCGGACGGGAACATGATCAGTGATGAGCAGGGCAGGGGCTTGAGCTACGATCCATTGGGCCGTCTGGCCAGTGTCGAACTGTTGGACGGCACCGTCGCAGGCTACGGTTACGATGCGTTGGATCGCCTGGCCAGCCAGGATAGTTGAAATTCTGCTAGGGGGAGGAGGGCGCTTGCAACCTCCTCCACAACCGCTAAACAGGGCCGCTTTGCGGCCCTTTTGCTTTGAACGGCGCGCATTAGCTGCCACCTGCGGGACCTGAAGCAGCCAGGAATGCAAGGCATGAAAATGCCCCGCATCTTTCGATGCGGGGCATAGGGTCAATTCGCTGTCGGGCGGCGGCGGCCGCGCCTACGGTATATCTACGTTGAAGCTGATATCGGCATTGGCGTAACCAGCGGTAACACTGGCCGAAGTGGCCTTGTACGCGGCAGAGAACAGCATATCGGTGGGCTTGGTATCATGCAGCGGGTAAGGCCGGGACGGCACGGTGGGGCTTATCGGGGTGCCCAGGTCATCCTTGATTATCAATGCCAGGCCCGTGCTGCCACCGGGCGCCAGGGCGTACAGCGTACCGGCAGCACCTGCGCCGCCGTACTTGCCGGTGAAGGTTACAGTAGCGCTGGCACCGGGTATGAGTATGCAGCCGGCACCCGGGGTGAGGCGCAAACCGAAAGCCCGATTGGCCGCCTCGTCATCGGGTTGCTTGAACTGCGCAGCATTGACGTTGCCCATGAAGATTCGACTGACGACCTGACCGGTTGAGGGGTCGATGATCTCGACCGCGCAGGTGCCAGAATCGACGTTGCCAACGAAGTGAACCGAGCCGGTGGCGACCGTCGCGGCAAATGTGGTGGCGCTGGTCATGCCCAGTCCCAGCGCAAGAAGAATGTTTCTCATAAGTTGCTCCATGATCGTTCAGTCATGCAGGACGCCGATGTCACTCATGCCGAATGCTTGCGGCAACAACGCGAATCGGGCCCTATGCGGCCCGATCAGGTGTTGACTGTGCAACCAGCACGGCTGGCCTCATTCAAGGGCGAAGTGACAGTGGCGTTTGCACCGCGGAGGTGGCCACGCCGTAATCATTGATGGTGGTATAGGTCAGCTGCAGCCCGTTGGCCGACCTGAGCTGTTTCAGGTCGTAGGCCTGCTGTGCGAACGGCGGTGCCATGGCCTTGGCCTGGAGGGCTTCGGTCCCGCCGGCAGCAGTGACTTCCAGGCGGCCGAATGTGTAGTAATAGGGTGTCGGGTTATCCACCACCAATTGCACCCGCCCTGCGTTTTGGCGCACAGACCACTGCAGCTCGCCAGCACGGTCGGCGGGCCGCCCCTTGATTTCGCTGGGGCGGTAGAAGAGTTTGAGGCGGGTGCGCAGCGCAATGCTGAGCACGTTCGCTTGCTCGGGGTTGGCCTCCGGTATTTCCTGAACATTCAGGTAAAACAACGTTTCCCGGTCTTTGGGCAGCGTGTTCGGCAAGCGGCTGATCTGCACCATCTGTTCCTTGCGCGGGTCCAGCCGGAACAGCCCGGGGGAGGTGGCCAGTGGCACTGGTGTATCGGTATCGTCCTTGCTGGTGTTTATCCAGGTTTGCACTGCGTAGGGGCGCGGGCTGGGGTTGGCGATAACTACGGATGTGCTGCGCTTGTCGCTGTCGAAAACAATGCGCGTGGTACTGACGGTCAATGCTGCCTGTGCGGGTGACAAGGTAGCTGCCAGGCAGGCACCCAAGGCAAGGCGGCGCAGGTGATTTTTCATCTGGCATTACCTTTGGAGAGGGAGACAAGCTCCCGGGCGCAGGGTGTGCGCCCGAGGGGCGTCGTTCAAGGAATATCGACGACGAACTGCACGCTGGTATTTGCTGCGCCAGCAGTCACTGCCGCGGCTGTCGATTTATAGGCAGCACTGAAGAGCATTATGGTTGGCTGGGTCTCGTCCAGTGGATAGTCCTTGGAAGTCGAGCCATTGGCGATCGGATCGCCCGTATTGTCCTTGAGGGTCAAGGCCAGGTTCGTCGCGCCGCCGGATTCGAGCGCATACAGGGTTCCACCAGTGCCTGCACCGCCAAAGGCGCCAGTGAAGGTCAGGTTGGCTACGTCACCAGGGCTGACGGTGCAGCCGCCGCCTGGGGTGATGCGCATGCCGAAAGAGCGGGCAGCGGCTTCATCGTTGGCAGCCTTGAACTGCGAAGCGTCGACATTACCCATGAGGATACGGTTGCCGCTCTCCGGGTTGCCGGTGACCGGGTCAATGATCTCGATCGGGCAGGTACCTGAATCAATTCTGCCGTAGAAGTGGATCGATCCAGTGCCGACTGTAGCGGCGAACGTGGTAGAACTGGTGATGCCCAAGGCAAGGGCAAGTAATGCTTTTTTCATGTGAACTCCGGGTGGTTGTCAGGCCGAGGCTATACGTTTACCAAATAATTCAGGGGCTTGATTGGCGTGCGTATGCTAAAGGCGCGTCCTGGTAAGATATGTAGGAAAAGTCTGAGCTTCTATCGTGATCAGCTTTCAAGACTGCAGGCCTCGCCAATAACAAACATCTCGGGATTAACGTGTTTGCGGTACTGCATTCACCCGCTGTTCGATTCAACAGGGCGTATTGGACAGGCCAATTTTGAATGCACAGTAATGAGCATGGCGGGCAGTGAAAGACGTGTCTACTGGCAAAAATGTCAGTTTACCGTTAAAGCCTGAGGTGTTTTTCTGGCTAGGTCATTACACCCTGGAAGCACGGTAAAATGAAAAAGAAGGGGGAAGCGGGCAGTGGCGAAGCAGAGGTTGAAGCCTCGTACACTTTCAAACTGGATGCGCCACCTGCTGAGGGGTTTCCCTGGTGGAGGTTCATGCAGCAACGTGCAGGAGCGGACGAGGCAATGGTTGCGCCTGAAGAATTAGTTTCCGGCGTATGGAAAACCGTGATCACCACTTATTCCCACCTCGGTCTACGGCTGTCAGGTATTAGTAGTCGGGTACATGTGGTACTGGGTTTGCCGGCTTTTGCGGAGGCACGTACACGCAAGGAAAGCAGCGTTGGTGTGAAGCAAATAATTCGGATTCAGACACAAATACCTATGAATGGCGAGTTAAGGATTGAACCGCATCGGGACAATTCTCACCTGTTCTATAATGGAGGCGACCCTCAGGATCGATGGGTTAAGCTGCGGTGGTCCGGAGTGGAGTACTTGTCTTTTTATGACTACGACACTAAAAGCACGCGGCCCGTGCCAGCGGATTTGCAAAAGTATTACGAGCAAACTAAATCGGTTACGCTGTGGCGTCTATCGTCCGAAGAAAGTGCAGCCGAAGCTTTACAATTGTATGGGTATTTCAGTTCCAGATCGAATGTTGATACCGTGACATTTTATAAGCGACCACAGTCACTCAGGCAAGCCGAGCAGGCGCAGCCGATACATGAAACGCCAGTTGAAAACGCTGCATTTCCGATGCTCGGCACGGCACCGTTGTTAAGCGGGGTTAGTGAGGGGCAGGCCAGGTGGATTGTCGATGTGGTCATGCCACCTGGAACTTTTTCACTGAACGAGTGGAAACGGGACGGTACGCGATATGTAGCAAAATACAGTGCCAATCTTCTCCCTTCCATCGACAGTGCAGTGCCGCCGGCTGCCAGGGCAGCCGTAAGATCGGCCATTTTTCCACAGCTGGCAATTGTCAAGATTGGAGCCCAAAAGGAGCCGCTGCAGCTTGTTGGCGAGTTGCAAAATCCTTCGACTTGGCAAGTTGAGGGTGAAGCAAAAGGGACCATTGATCGCAATGGAGGTGTTTTTTACGTCCCGCCTACAAAATTCGACCCCCAGGCCATGTTCAATGAAAACAGTGAGACTTTCATTCCCGCAGCCTATCGGACCGGTATTGATTTACCTGTACGCGTTGATCGGGTAACTGCCAGTGGTACTCAAGGCAGTGCGCAGGGGGTTTTTCTAGTCACCCTCGTGCCGCCCACCCACTTCATCAGGTTTCAAGAGAAAAACGGGCAGCTTTACCTGACGAGTTGCTTTATACATCGTGATGGTGGGGAGCGGGTGCTGCCCCCCGACGATGTGAAGTGGCACATCGTGACCGGTGACGGTTCGGTTACGGATGACGGTCATTTCATCCCGGGATCAGCCGGCATAGACTCGATCACCGTGGTCATGGCCGAGGACCTGCGTGACCAGACTGAATGGCGCTATGCATTGACAATTGTGCCAGTGCCCTTCTTCTCCGCTTCGCTGGCGCAGAGGTTGCAACGGGAATGATTAACCAAGGCCGTGCAGAAGATGCCCTTCGCGTAGCCGTTCATCAGCCTTGGCCCGTACCCAGTAGTTGTTTTTCCATGTGCCAATCGAATGGTTCGCCGCTTTGTTCCGCGCTGTATCGGCGCTCTTCGAGCGTTTGATAGAGGTCCAGCTCTTCGTCGGGCATGAAGTGAAGGCAATCACCGCCAAAGAACCACAGCAGGTCGCGGGGCACCAGGTGGGCGATCTGGGGGTAGCGCTGGATGACCTGGCAGATCAGGTCCTGGCCCAGGTACTGGCTTTGCAGCGGGTCCTGCGGCAGCAGCGTCAGCAACTCATCGAAGCGTTCGAGGAACAGGGTGTGGCTTTCCTCCGGTACCTGATCGGCTTCACCCAAGGCCACCAGGATGGTGCGCAGGTGGTTCAGCAGTTGCAGGTGGTATTCCAGGTGGGGGTTGGCCATGTGGAGGGTCCTTGAGGTGGTTGAAACGGGGGGCGGAGTATACGCCGCTGGGCAGGGGGCCGCAAAACGGCCCCCTGCATTCAGCGCACCTTGCCTTGTTCAGGCATTAATTGCTCCTTGTCGAATGCATCCACATCGATCACGGCCCTGCGTGCCTGTTCGGCTGCATGCAGGCGTTGTCCCTCTTCGACTTGCAGTGCACCACTCTGAACTGCTGCATCGATGGCCGACTGCCCAGGTGCTGGCTGTACCTTGCCCTCCCTGATCGCCTGATGCAGCACTTTGTGCAATGGCGCAGCGTCGTCCAGCAGGTTGCAGGCCCGTTGCAATGTTGCCACCGGGTCACCCTCGGCCTGCGGCCGGAAGCAGCCGGCGAGCAACTCCTCCAGCGCCGGGTCGCCCTTGCTGCGGCCGATCAGCGCCGCCACCTCGGCATCCAGTTCATCGCTTGGTCCGGTGTGACGGCGACCGAAGGGGAATACCAGCACGCGCAGTGCGCAACCGACAAACCGGTTGGGGAAGTTGTCGAGCAGCCGGTCCAGCGCCTTTTCCGCCTGGCCCAGGCTTTCTTCCATGGCCCAGCGCAGCAGTGGCTGCATATGCTCGGGCGAGCCCAGGTCGTGATAGCGCTTGAGCGCGGCGCTGGACAGGTACAGGTAGCTGAGCACATCGCCCAGGCGCGCACTCAGGCGTTCGCGACGCTTCAGCGCACCACCCAGCAGCATCATAGACAAGTCGGCCAGCAGGGCGAAGGCGGCAGCCTGGCGATTGAGGGCACGGAAGTAACCCTGGCTCAAGGTGTCCCCAGGCACCGGCTCGAAGCGCCCGAGCCCCAGGTTGAATATCAGCGTGCTGGCCGCGTTGCCGGCGGCGAACATGATGTGCTTCATCAGCAGTTCGTCGAATTCCTTCAGCGCCTGGTCACGGTCCTCACGCCCAGCCAAAGCCATTTCCTTCAGTACGAACGGATGGCAGCGGATGGCGCCCTGGCCGAAGATCATCAGGTTGCGTGAAAGGATGTTGGCACCCTCGACCGTGATAAAGATCGGCGCCCCTTGCCAGTTGCGACCCAGGTAATTGTTGGGGCCCATGATGATGCCCTTGCCACCGTGCACATCCATGGCGTGCTGGATGCATTCGCGGCCCCGCTCGGTCAGGTGGTACTTGAGGATTGCCGACAGCACCGAGGGCTTTTCGCCCAGGTCCACGGCCTTGGCGGTCAGCAGGCGGGCGCTGTCCATCAGCCAGGCGTTGCCGCCGATGCGTGCCAGCGATTCCTGGATGCCCTCGAAGGCCGCCAGCGGCACGTTGAATTGCTCGCGTATGTTCGCGTACTGGCCGGTGACCAGGCTGGTGTACTTGGCAGCGCCGGTGCCGACCGCCGGCAGGGAAATCGAACGGCCCACCGACAGGCAGTTCATCAGCATCATCCAGCCCTTGCCAAGCATGGCCTGGCCGCCGATGAGGAAGTCCAGCGGCACGAACACGTCTTTGCCGCTGTTGGGGCCGTTCATGAAGGCGGCGCCCAGCGGCAGGTGGCGTTTGCCGATTTCGACACCGGGCGTGTCGGTAGGGATCAGCGCCAGGCTGATGCCCAGTTCTTCCTCTTCGCCCAGCAGGTGGTCCGGGTCGTAGGCCTTGAAGGCCAGGCCCAGCAGGGTAGCGATCGGGCCCAGGGTGATGTAGCGTTTTTCCCAGTTCAGGCGCAGCCCCAGCACTTCTTCGCCATTCCACTGGCCCTTGCAGATGATGCCGGTGTCGGGCATGGCGCCGGCATCGGAGCCGGCCAATGGGCCGGTCAGGGCGAAGCAGGGGATTTCGTCGCCGCGGGCCAGGCGTGGCAGGTAGTGGTTGCGTTGTTCATCGGTGCCATAGTGCAGAAGCAGTTCGGCCGGGCCCAGGGAGTTGGGCACCATCACCGTGGAAGCCAGGTCGCCGCTGCGTGTGGCCAGTTTCATCGCCACCTGCGAGTGGGCGTAGGCAGAGAAGCCTTTGCCGCCGTATTCCTTGGGGATGATCAGGGCGAAGAAGCCATGCTGCTTGATGTGGTCCCAGGCTTCGGGCGGCAGGTCCAGGTCCTGGCCGATCTGCCAGTCGCTGACCATGGCGCACAGCTCTTCCGTGGGGCCGTCGATGAAGGCCTGTTCCTCTTCGGTCAGCTTCGGTGCCGGGTAGGCCAGCAAGGTGCGCCAGTCGGGGCGGCCGCTGAACAGTTCGCCGTCCCACCAGACCGTGCCGGCATCGATCGCTTCGCGCTCGGTTTGCGACATGGGCGGCAGGGTGCGCTGGAACCAGCTGAACACCGGGCCGGTGAACACCTTGCGGCGCCACTCCGGGAGCGCAACCAGGGCGATCTTCAAGGCCAGTACGATCCAGATCACAGCCAGCAGCCAGCCGGGCGCACTGCTGAAAATGCCCATCAGCAGCACATAGGCCGCCATGATGCCGAGAATCTGCAAGGGCGCCAGGCGCCGGTGCGTGAGGTACGCCGCGCCAATCACCAGCACTACCAACCACAACAGCAACATAATCGGTCCTCCTTGGAACCAGGGGGCTTGAGCCGTCCCAGACAGCTTAGACGCAACGCTGTAAACGGCAGGGTCAGAACAGTGACAGGGTGTGGCGGTGGGAGTTTCAGTTCATTGTTCGCCTGTACCGGCCTCTTCGCGGGCAAGCCCGCTCCCACAGGATCATCACAATCTTCAAACCACCGGTCTTCCTGTGGGAGCGGGCATGCCCGCGAAAGGGCCGGTACAGGCGGCGAAGGTCTGGAGTAGACTGCACCACCACCGCATTTCATAAGGACGTTGCCATGCTGAAGATCTGGGGCCGCAAGAATTCGAGCAATGTGCGCAAGGCACTGTGGATTGCCCAGGAGCTGGGCCTTGATTTCGAGTCCATCGACGCCGGTGGCGCCTTCGGTGTGGTCAACGAGCCGCACTACCGCGCCCGCAACCCCAACGGCCTGGTCCCCATGCTCGAAGACGGCGACCTGACGCTGTGGGAGTCCAACGCCATCGTCCGCTACCTGTGCGCCGAGTATGGCGCCGAGCAGGGCTGGTACCTTGAAGATCCGCGCCAGCGCGCCCTCGCCGACAAGTGGATGGACTGGACCACCTCGTCCTTTGCCGCACCGTTCCGTCCGCTGTTCTGGGGCCTGCTGCGCACGCCGGAAGACCAGCGCGACTGGGTGGCGATCAACGCCGCGCACAAGCAGTGCGCCCAGCTTTTGGCCATTGCCGATGAAACCCTGGCCAAACACCCATACCTGTCCGGGGACCAGATCGGCATGGGCGACATCCCACTGGGTAGCTTCATCTATGCCTGGTTCGAAATGCCCATCGAGCGCCCGGCCATGTACCATCTGGAAGCCTGGTATGAACGCCTGAAACAACGCCCGGCCTACCAGGCTGCGGTGATGACCGCGCTCACCTGACCCTGCTTCGATAGTCATTATCAATAGATGTGACTGTACTTGTGCGGCTTGGCCTTGCACCATTGGCCGCACTCACTACGCCAGTGACTTTACCTGGCGTGTCCTGCACCTTTTTCCTCGGTAAGTGACCCGCTATGAGTTCCGCCCTGTCCATCCGACAGCTCACCAAGACCTACGGCAACGGCTTCCAGGCCCTCAAAGGCATCGACCTCGATGTTGCCGAAGGCGACTTCTTCGCCTTGCTCGGCCCCAACGGCGCCGGCAAATCCACCACCATCGGCATCCTCTCCACCCTGGTGAACAAGACCAGCGGCACGGTGAACGTGTTCGGCCATGACCTGGACCGCGAGCCTTCAGCGCTGAAGCGCTGCCTGGGCGTGGTACCGCAGGAATTCAACTTCAACCAGTTCGAGAAAACCTTCGACATCGTCGTGACCCAGGCCGGCTACTACGGTATCCCGCCCAAGCTGGCCAAGGAACGCGCCGAGCAGTACCTGACCCAGTTGGGCCTGTGGGACAAGCGTGATGTGCAGTCGCGTTCGTTGTCGGGCGGCATGAAGCGCCGTTTGATGATTGCCCGCGCCCTGATTCACGAGCCGCGTCTGCTGATCCTCGACGAACCCACCGCAGGTGTGGACATCGAGCTGCGCCGTTCGATGTGGAGCTTCCTCACCGAGCTGAACCAGAAAGGCATCACCATCATCCTCACCACCCACTACCTGGAGGAGGCTGAGCAGTTGTGCCGCAACATCGGCATCATCGACCACGGCACCATCGTCGAGAACACCAGCATGCGCCAGTTGCTGGGCAAACTGCATGTGGAAACCTTCGTGCTCGACATCAAGCAGGACCTGGCCAGCGCGCCGGTGCTGCAAGGCTACCCGTGCCGGCTGCTGACCCCGCACACCCTTGAGGTGCAAGTGGAAAAGGACATTGGCATTACCGCGCTGTTCGGCCAGCTGGCGCTGCAGAACATCGAGGTGCAGAGCCTGCGCAACAAGACCAACCGACTCGAGGAGCTGTTCGTGTCCCTGGTGGAAAAAAACCTGTCGAAGGTGGCCGTATGAGTGTGGAACTGCGCACCAACTGGGTCGCCCTGAACACCATCGTCTACCGCGAAGTGCGGCGCTTCTTGCGCATCTGGCCGCAAACATTGCTACCGCCGGCGATCACCATGGTGCTGTACTTCGTCATTTTCGGTAACCTGATCGGCCGGCAGATCGGCGACATGGGTGGCTTCACCTACATGCAGTACATCGTGCCGGGGCTGATCATGATGTCGGTGATCACCAACTCCTACGGCAACGTGGTGTCGAGCTTCTTCGGCAGCAAGTTCCAGCGCTCGATCGAAGAACTGATGGTGTCGCCGGTGTCACCGCACACCATTCTCGTCGGCTATGTGCTGGGCGGCGTGCTGCGCGGTCTGGCGGTGGGTGTGATCGTGACCATCCTGTCGATGTTCTTCACCGACCTGCAGGTGCATCACCTGGGTGTGACCGTGGTCGTGGTGCTACTGACGGCTACCATCTTTTCGCTGCTGGGCTTCGTCAACGCCGTGTTTGCGCGCAACTTCGACGATATTTCGATCATTCCGACCTTCGTGCTGACGCCGCTGACCTACCTGGGCGGGGTGTTCTACTCGATCAACCTGCTGCCGCCATTCTGGCAGACCGTGTCGCTGGCCAACCCGGTGCTGCACATGGTGAACTCGTTCCGCTACGGCATCCTAGGGGTGTCGGATATCAGCATTGGTACGGCGATCACCTTCATGCTGGTGGCCACTGCAGTGCTCTACACGTTGTGCATCCGCCTGCTGGTCAGCGGCCGCGGCATGCGGGCATGAGCCCTGTTGTGAACATCTGAGCTTGCGCCGGCGCCACTGCCGGCCAATCCACCAGCGCCAGTACAGCAGGGTGGTGAAGTAGGCAGCGATGCCCAGCACCACCCCGCACACCACCGAACCCAGCAGGAACGGCTGCCACACGGTGGCAAGCTGGTCGGTGATCCACTCGAAGGTCAGTTCGTCGGGCAGGGTGCGCGGCGGCACCTGCATCAGCCAGGCGCCGGTCATGTAGGTGACGAAGAACACCGGCGGCATGGTCAGCGGGTTGGTCAGCCACACCAGGCTGACCGCGATTGGCAAGTTGCCACGTACCGGGATTGCCAGCGCCGCCGCCAGCAGCATCTGCATGGGGATCGGGATCAAGGCCGCGAACAGGCCCACGCCCATGGCCCGTGCCACCGAATGGCGGTTCAGGTGCCAGAGGTTGGGGTCGTGCAGCAACTTGCCGAAAAAGCGTAAGGACTTGTGTTCCCGAATGCTGGTCGGGTCCGGCATGTAGCGTTTGAAAAGTCGGCGCGGCATGTAGGCTCCCGGAGCGTTGATCAGGGCAGTATGCCCTTAATCCTGCTCAGTCTCGTTTAGAGTTTGTGACAATTGTTGAGCAAGCTTTGCCGGCAATTGAGCTATGCCTCAGGGGGTGATTTACCTTCTGGAGCTCTACCTCATGCGCACAGGGATGTTTGCGCTCGCGCTCGGGCTGTTGTGCCTGGGCCTTCTCCCCGCATTGCCATCGGTCGGCTGGTTGATAGCGCTGGCTGCCTGCGCTGTCGTCAGCCTGTTTACCCGCGTTTGGCCGATTGGCTGTTTTCTGCTGGGCCTGTGTTGGGCGTGCTGGTCAGCTCAGCAGGCCCTTGATGATCGCCTGGCTGCCGGCCTGGATGGCCGTACCTTGTGGCTGGAGGGGCGGGTGGTCGGCTTGCCATCCCGAGCGGCGCAAGGCGTGCGCTTTGAACTGGAGGCAGCACGCTCGCGGCGGGCCGAACTGCCCCAGCGCCTGCAACTGAGCTGGTTCGACGGCCCGCAGCTGCGGGCAGGCGAGCAGTGGCGGCTGGCCGTGACCTTGCAGCGCCCGGCCGGGCTGCTCAACCCACATGGGCCCGACCGCGAGGCGCAACTGCTGGCGCGGCGGGTGGGCGCCACCGGTACGGTAAAAACCGGGCAGTTGCTGGCGCCGGTAACCGGTGGTTGGCGCGATGCGCTGCGCCAGCGCTTGCTGGCGGTCGAGGCCAATGGCCGGCAGGCCGCGTTGGTGGCACTGGTGCTTGGTGACGGTGCCGGCCTGGCCCGGGAGGACTGGCAGACGCTGCAGGCCACCGGCACGGTGCACCTGCTGGTGATCTCTGGCCAGCACATCGGCCTGGTGGCCGGTTTGCTGTATGGCCTGGTCGCCGGGCTGGCACGTTGGGGGCTGTGGCCCGCCCGGTTGCCGTGGCTGCCCTGGGCATGTGGCCTGGCCATGGCGGCGGCGCTGGCGTACGGCTGGCTGGCCGGTGCGGGTGTGCCGGTGCAGCGTGCCTGTCTGATGCTGGCGGTAGTGCTGCTCTGGCGTCTGCGCTTTCGACACCTCGGTGCGATGCTGCCGCTATTGCTGGCGCTGGTCGCGGTGCTGCTGGTCGAGCCGCTGGCGGCGCTGCTGCCTGGGTTCTGGCTGTCGTTTGCCGCCGTGACCACGCTCATCTATTGCTTCAGTGCCCGTTTGGGCGGTTGGCGGCCCTGGCAGGCCTGGACGCGCGCGCAATGGGTAATTGCCATTGGTTTGCTACCGGTGCTGTTGGCTACAGGCTTGCCGGTGAGCCTGAGTGCGCCGCTGGCGAACCTTGTAGCGGTGCCGTGGGTCAGCCTGGCGGTGTTGCCGTTGGCGTTGCTGGGTACGTTGTTGCTGCCGCTGGGCGGGGTAGGGGAGGCGCTGCTGTGGCTGGCGGGTGGCCTGCTGGATGGGCTGTTCCGGCTGCTGGCGCTGGTGGCGCAGCAGCGCCCGGCATGGGTGCCGCCGGCCTTGCCACTGTGGGCCTGGCTGCTGGTGTGTCTGGGCGCGCTGTTGATTTTGCTGCCCCGTGGTGTGCCGTTGCGCGGGTTGGGTGGGGTGATGCTGCTGGCACTGTGGGTGCCCAGGGAGCCGGTGCCGCTTGGGCAGGTCGAGGTCTGGCAGCTGGACGTTGGCCAGGGGCTGGCGGTGTTGGTGCGTACCCGGCATCACAACCTGCTGTACGACGCCGGGCCAGCCAGAGGCGAAAGCGACCTGGGCGAGCGGGTGGTGCTGCCGACCTTGCGTAAGCTGGGGGTGGGCAGCCTTGACCTGATGGTGATCAGCCATGCGCATGCCGACCATGCGGGCGGGGCCGGGGCCATTCAGCGTGGTGTGCCGGTCAGGCGGATGATCGGTGGTGAAGCGCTGGATGATGTTCCATTGCAGCCTTGTGCCAGTGGCGAACAATGGAACTGGGATGGCGTGCGCTTTTCGCTATGGCACTGGTCGGGTGGTCAAAGCAGCAACGACCGCTCTTGCGTGCTGCTGGTCGAGGCGCAGGGCGAGCGCTTGCTGCTGTCGGGGGATATTGAAGCTGCTGCCGAACGGGCCTGGCTGGCGGACACTGAAACGCCGCGTATCGACTGGTTGCAGGCACCACACCATGGCAGCCGCAGTTCGTCCACCGAGGCGTTCATCCGTGCGACCGCACCGCGTGGGGTATTGATTTCGCGAGGGCGAAACAACAGCTTCGGGCACCCGCATGTGCAGGTGATGGAGCGTTATCAGCGGCATGGGCTGGCGGTGCATGACACGGCGGTGGACGGGGCATTGCGGTTGGTGTTGGGGCGGCAGGGGGAGGTTGAGGGCGTGCGCCGGCAGCGGCGGTTCTGGCG
>NZ_JENB01000055.1 GCF_000708715.2 Pseudomonas putida W15Oct28
CACCACCGCCATGGCCACCACCGCCACCACCACCGCCATCTTTGGCGTAGGCGCTGGAGCCATGAGAAATCGAGTCAGGGATCAAAACAATGGACGTCGACAGCACGCCAGCTACGGCAACCGCCATTAAAGCTTTCTTGAACAGCAGGTGGATTTGCATAGTCCGTCTCCAGGTCGTCGCCACGAGAACGCCAAATCAGTCAGAAATCTTGTTTTCAGTTGTTCTTTTCTTTGTGTGGGATTTTTTCCCACGCTTAATTAATAGACCCCTGCGCCCCACGCTTCAAGCGCAGCTCGGACAAGCCGACCGGTGGTTGGCCTGCTATGTTTTCCTGATCGCCATGGAGGACCACCGGCATGCAATCGCTACTGACGCTACAAACCCCGCGCTTGCGCGACTACGGCGAGCTGGTGCAGGTCTGGGAGGACTCGGTACGTGCCACTCACGATTTCCTGCCAGAGGGCTACATCGTTTTACTGCGCGAACAGGTGCTGCGCCGCTACCTCGACGCAGTGATGCTGATCTGCTGCAAGGACCGACAACGCATCTGTGGCTTTGCCGGGGTCGCCAACGGGCGCGTGGACATGCTGTTTGTTGCACCTGACTACCGTGGCAAAGGCGTGGGCAAGCGCCTGCTGCACTATGCGATCGACGAGCTGAACGCCGAGCGCCTGGACGTCAACGAGCAAAACCCTCAGGCCTTGGGCTTTTACCTGCATGAAGGCTTCGAGGTAATTGGCCGCTCTGAAACCGACGGCCTGGGCCAGCCCTACCCTCTCCTGCACATGCGCCTGAGCAAAACGGCGTAAATGACACAGATTCCCAGCCCCTCTGCCGCTCAGGCAGGTACAATGCTGGCCTTTCCCTGCCTTTGCGAATTGCCGTCATGTCCGAACCCGTCCGCCTGTCCAAACGCCTTATCGAGCAACTTGGCTGCTCCCGCCGCGATGCCGAGCTCTATATCGAAGGTGGCTGGGTCACGGTCGATGGCGTGGTGGTAGAGCAGCCGCAGTTCAAGGTCGAAGACCAGCTCGTCGAGCTGCTGCCGGGTGCCCGCGTCGAGGCGCTGGAGCCGGTAACCCTGCTGCTCAACCAGGCGGCCGGCGTGGACAGCGAAACCGCCCGCGCGAGCATGAACATGGGCACCCTCAGCGAGGCGCACCGCGAAGGCGTGCGCGCCCTGCACGGGCATTTTACCCGCCAGGCCTGCGTGGCACCGCTCGAGCGCGGCGCCAGCGGCCTGCAGGTATTCACCCAGGACTGGCGCGTATCCCGCAAGATCGAGGCCGACCTGCGTCGCCTGGAGCAGGAGTTCATTGTCGAAGTGCGCGGCGAAACCACACCTCAGGCGCTGGAACGCCTGGCGCGTGGCGCCACGCGCAATGACCGCGAGCTGCCCAAGGCCAAGGCCAGCTGGCAGAACGAGACCCACCTGCGCATGGTGCTGAAAAACCCCCAGCCCGGGCAGATCGGCGAACTGTGCGCCTACCTGCGCCTGGAACTGGTAAGCATGCGCCGCATTCGCCTGGGTGGCGTGTCGATGGGCAAGCTGCCCCTCGGCCAATGGCGCTACGTGGCTACTACCGAACGTTTCTAAGCAATACGCCACGCACAAGCGTGGCACCTGAACAGGATTCTGCAGCAATGAACCACAACGACGTCCTGCGCAGCCTGCGCTACATGCTCAAGGTGAACGACGCCAAGATGGCCGAGATCATCGGGCTTTCCGGCCTCGAGGTGAACCCCCTGGTATTGGCCACCTACCTGAAGAAAGAAGAAGAGGAAGGCTTTGTCCGTTGCCCTGACAGGGTGATGGCGCACTTCCTCGATGGCCTGGTAATCCACCGCCGCGGCAAGGACGACAGCCGCCCGCCGCAGCCGGTCGAGCTGCCAGTGACCAACAACCTCATCCTCAAGAAGCTGCGGGTGGCCTTCGAGCTCAAGGAAGACGACCTGCACGTGATCCTCAAGTCGGTCAACTTCCCGGTCAGCAAGCCTGAACTGAGCGCGCTGTTCCGCAAGGCCGGCCACGAAAACTACCGCCCGTGCGGCGACCAGTTGCTGCGCAACTTCCTCAAGGGCCTGACCCAGCGCGTGCGCGGCTGAGTGGCCATGCAGCATACGGTTGCACCGGTCGGCATCGTCCGCTCCTGCTTCAAGGAGAAATTCGCCATCCCGCGCCAGCCCCAACTGGCGCCTGCGGCGCGCGGCGTGCTCGAACTGCTGCCGCCGTTCGACCAGGGTGATGCGGTCGAAGGCCTGGAGCAGGTCAGCCATGTCTGGCTGCTGTTCCTGTTCCACCAGGCCCTTGAGGACAAGCCGCGCCTGAAAGTGCGGCCACCGCGTCTGGGCGGCAACAAGAGCATGGGGGTGTTCGCCACCCGTGCCACCCACAGGCCCAATGGCATCGGCCAGTCGGTAGTACGCCTGGAGGGTGTGGAGCCCGGGCGCCTGTTGCTGTCCGGGATCGACCTGCTCGACGGCACGCCGGTACTGGACATCAAGCCCTATGTGCCGTATGCCGACTGCATTGCAGACGCCAGCAACCAGATGGCCAGCGCCGCGCCCGACGCGATTGCCGTGCAGTGGGGCGACAACGCCCTGCCCCAGGCCCGCGAGCATGCACTGCGCCTGGCTGAGCCGCTGGTAGAACTGATCGAACAATGCCTGGCGCAAGACCCGCGTCCCGCCTACCAGGTACCACCGGCCGAGCGGGTGTACGGGGTGAAGTTCTGGGATGTGCAGGTAAGGTGGCATTACCCGCAGCCGGAGATGATCCGGGTGTTGGAGGTAGTGCTGGCTTGAGTTCAGGGCTTCGCACCTGTGGGAGCGCGTAACGAGCAGGTATGAAAAAGGCGACCCTAGGGTCGCCTTTTTCGTTCTACAGCAGCGAGATCAGCGAGCAGGGCCTTCGGCCACGCCCAGGTCATCGGTTGGACGGGTATCTACCAGCGGCGCACCACCGGAGGCGAGCTCCGAGGCCAGCTTGTCGTTGTCCATTTCCTTGACCCACTTGGCCACGACCACGGTGGCAACGGCGTTGCCGATCAGGTTGGTCAGGGCGCGGGCTTCGGACATGAAGCGGTCGATGCCGAGGATCAGCGCCAGGCCGGCAACCGGCAGGTGACCAACAGCCGACAAGGTGGCGGCCAGCACGATGAAGCCCGAACCGGTCACGCCTGCAGCACCTTTGGAAGCCACCAGCAGCACCAGCAGCAGGGTGATCTGGTGGGTGATGTCCATGGTGGTGTCGGTGGCCTGGGCGATGAACACCGCAGCCATGGTCAGGTAGATCGAGGTGCCGTCCAGGTTGAACGAGTAACCGGTCGGGATGACCAGGCCAACGACCGACTTCTTGGCGCCCAGGCGTTCCATCTTGGCCAGCATGCGTGGCAGGGCCGATTCCGAAGAGGAAGTACCCAGCACGATCAGCAGCTCTTCACGGATGTAGCGGATCAGCTTGAGCACGCTGAAGCCGTGGGCGCGGCAGATACCGCCCAGCACCACCAGCACGAACAGCAGGCAGGTGATGTAGAAGCAGGCCATCAGGTAGCCCAGTTGCACCAGCGAGCCAACGCCGTACTGCCCGATGGTGAAGGCCATGGCGCCGAAAGCGCCGATCGGGGCCAGCTTCATGATCATGTTGATGATGTTGAACATGACATGGGCGAAGCGGTCGATCATGTCCAGCAACGGCTTGCCGTAGCTGCCCAGACGGTGCAGGGCGAAGCCGAAGATCACCGAGAACATCAGCACTTGCAGGATGTCGCCGTTGGCGAAGGCACCCACCACCGTGTTAGGGATGACATTGAGCAGGAAGCCGACGGTGGTCTGCTGTGCGCCGGCGGCGGCGTAGGCGGCTACGCTGCTGGCGTTCAGGGTGCTGACGTCGATGTGCATGCCAGCGCCTGGCTTGACCACGTTGACGACGACGAGGCCGATGATCAGGGCGATGGTGGAGACGATTTCGAAGTACAGAAGCGCATAGCCGCCAGTCTTGCCGACCGATTTCATGCTCTGCATGCCGGCAATGCCGCTGACCACGGTGCAGAAGATGATGGGCGCGATGACCATCTTGATCAGTTTGACGAAGCCATCACCCAAAGGTTTGAGGGCGACGCCGGTCTCTGGGTAGAAGTGGCCGAGCAGAATGCCGATGGTGATGGCAACGATCACCTGGACATACAGGGATTTGTACAGCGGCTGACGTGTCGTCATGGCTCATTTTCCTCAAGTGTGCCGGTTCACCCTTCCCAGGGTGATGGGGCACCTGAATCGCTAACCCTCCTGCACTTGGAGGGATTTGTCGTTGTGTTCGAGCTGCCTGGGCAGGCCTCTGCGAAGATCAATAGCAAGGGTGGTGCCAAAATGCCCATGAAGGGTGCAAAGGCCATATTTGCTAGGGATAAATGCCCAACGACAGGGCGATTTTCCTGAGGAAGGCTGGCGGATTTCCGCCCGGTGGCGGGATTTGTACAGGGGTGTTGGCGGGAATCCGCCCTCCCTGAAGGAAATGTATTGAGCTTTTCGCGGGCTTGCCCGCTCCCACAGGGACCGCGCTGTACTCCGGACCTGTGCAGCACCTGTGGGAGCGGGCGTGCCCGCGAAAGGGCCGGTAAGACCAGCCAATCAATCCAGGTGGAAAGTAATCCTGAACGCCGCCCCGCCCAAGGGAGAATCCCCAAGGCTCAGCTCGGCGTCATAGCTGTCAACGATGTCCTTGACCACCGCCAGCCCGATGCCCTGCCCCGGGTGCTGGCTGTCCAGCCGCTCACCACGCTCCAGAATGCGCTCGCGCTGATCAGCCGGCACCCCCGGCCCATCGTCTTCGATACACAAGGTCAGCTGCCCGGGTGCCTGCTCCAGGCTCACCCGCACCTGGCCCAGGCTCAGGCGGTAGGCGTTTTCCAGCAGGTTGCCGAGCATTTCCAGCAACGCGCCCTGCTCCATCGGCACCTGCGCCGCATCGGGCAGTTCCAGCGCCACGTTCACCCGCTTGTCCCGGTACACCTTGGCCAAGGTGCTGCACAGGCTGTCGAGCAACGGCCGCAGACTCACGCTGTGGCGCACCAGGCCGCTCTTGCGCAGGCTGGCGCGTTGCAGCTGGTAGTCAATCTGCTGGCTCATGCGCTCAATCTGGCTTTGCAGCACCCGCGCCTGCTCGCGCTCACCGCTACGCTGCTGCAGGCTTTCGCCCACACCCTGCAACACCGCCAGTGGCGTCTTCAGGCTGTGCGCCAGGTCATCCAGCGAATCGCGGTAGCGCGTGCGCTGCTCACGTTCGCTGCGCAACAGGCGGTTGAGCGAGCGGGTCAGGCGCAGCAGCTCGCGAGGGTGCTCGCCGCTCAGGCCATCGCGCGCGCCCGATTCCACTTCATCCAGCTCGTGGCTAAGCCGGCGCAACGAGCGCAGGCCCCAGGTCAGGCCAGCCCATAGCAGCACCATCAGCGCCAGCAAGGCAGCACCGAAGCCAAGGTACAGCTTTTCCCGCAGGCCATTGAGCGTGGCTTTGTACTCGCTCAGCGGCTGCAGGGCGACAATGCTGTAGGCGGCGCTCTGGCCACCCAGCAGCTTGATCTCGACGTCGTAGACAAAAAACTCTTCGCCATCTGCCTGATGAATGCGGGCGAACTCATTGCCGCGCCCGTCGTAGCGCGGGTGGTAGTTGATGTGCCGGTCAGCGGTGGCCCGCGACTGCCAGACCAGATTGCCATCGCGGTCAAAGATATAGCCGAGCAAACCCGTGTACGGCAGGTTGTAGCGCTCGTCCGGTAGCAGGGCCGGCATCTGCAACTGGCCATGGTCGATGCGCGCGGCGGAAATCAGCGTGGTCACATCCGAAGCCAGGCGCTGCTCGATCGATTCCTGCAGGGCCAGGCTGAAGGCCTTCTGCAAGGCCGGCAGCAGCGCCAGCATGAACAGCAGTGCCAGTACTGCGGCAGCCAGCATCAGGCGTACCCGCAGCGAGCGGATCATCGGCAGCGCTCGGTGAACAGATAGCCCAGGCCGCGCACGGTGTCGATGGGTTTGAAGCCGTGCTCGCCATCAAGCTTGCGGCGCAGGCGGCCGACCAGCACTTCGATGACATTGGGGTCGCGCTCCTCGTCCCCGGGGTACAGCTGTTCCATCAGGCGGTCCTTGGCCACCACCTGCTGATGATGGCGCATGAGGTATTCGAGAATGCGGTATTCGTAGGCGGTCAGCGCCAGGGGCAGTTCGTCGAGGGTGGCCTGCTTGCGGTTGAGGTCGAGTACCAGGGGGCCTGCGGCGATGGTCGACTGGGTGAAGCCGCTGGAGCGGCGCAACAGGGCATTCAGCCGCGCTTCGAGCTCTTCGAACTGGAACGGTTTGACCAGGTAGTCGTCAGCTCCGGCGGCCAGGCCCTCGACCTTGTCCTGCCAGTTGCCACGGGCAGTAAGGATGAGAATGGGGAAGGTCTTGTCCTGGCTGCGCAGGCGCGTGATCAGCTCCAGGCCACTTATACCGGGCAGGCCCAGGTCGATGATCGCCAGGTCGAAGTGGTACTGACCGGCCTGGTACAGCGCCTCCTCGGCATCGGCGACCGCCTCGACCACATGGCCGCTTTCGCCCAAACGGGTGTAGAGGTGATGGCGAAGCAGGGCTTCGTCCTCGACCACCAGCAGTTTCATGTGCAGCTCCTTAATGTGTATTGCCTGTGCCGGCCTCTTCGCGGCTAAAGCCGCTCCCACAGGGATCGCACAATGCCCGAAATTTGTGCAGTACCTGTGGGAGCGGCTTTAGCCGCCAAGAGGCCGGTACAGGATAACGCGGCTCGCCCGTCAGAACTTGTAGGAAGCCGCCAGATAGGTCTGCGCACTGCTGGTCAGGCGCAGGGTGCCGTCCTTCGGCCCGCCATGCGCGCCCACTTCGGTCGCAGCATTGGTGCGCAGGTAACGGTAGCCCAGCTCCACCGACGCCTTGTCGGTGATGTCCTGGATCACGCCGGCCTGCAGGCCGTAGGCATAACCGTAGTCGGTATCCCGGCTGGCGCCTGGCGAGTCCTGGGTGAGCTTGGTCATGCCCAGGCTGCCACCGCCGAACAGTTTGGTGGTATCGCCCACCGGCAGGAACAGGTCATAGCTGCCCAGCAGGTTTTCCTGGCGCAACTTCAGGCCACTGTGGTCACCCGAGACGTTGTCATAGGTCATGTAGTAGCGGCCCTGGTCATTGATCTTGCCCACACGGACACCCCAGGTGTCGTCCTTGCCGATGATGCCATCGGCGTTGAGCTGGTCGGTGTTGCGCTGCAGCAGGCCGGACTTGCGAACCTTGTCGCTGGTCTGGCCGTAGGTCAGGCTGGCGAAGTTGTCGTCGGCAGCCTGGGCAGTGGTGATGCCAGCGGCGCAGACGGCCATGGCGGCAAGCAGGGTGTTGAAGGTTTTCATGCCTGGATACTCCAGTTGGGTGCGCTGTTTCGGTCTGGAAGCTAGAGTAAGCAGGGCACCCTGAACCGCGACTGAACCCTGGCTGAACCCCGGCTGAACGAACTGTCTGCAAGACAAGGAGTAGTGAAGATGCGTGCCCTGCTGGCCCTGACCCTGATGTGCAGCGCCGCCCTCGCCCAAGCGGCGGTAGTGACCCGTGAAATTCCTTACCAGGACGACGACGGCAACCGCCTTGTCGGCTACTACGCCTACGACGATGCGCTGGACGACAAACGCCCAGGCATCGTTGTGGTACATGAATGGTGGGGCCTGAACGACTATGCCAAGCGCCGTGCACGAGATCTCGCGGCCCTGGGCTACAAAGCGCTGGCCATCGACATGTACGGCGATGGCAAGCACACCGAGCATCCGCAGGATGCCCAGGCATTCATGGCCGAAGCGATGAAGGACCCGGCCGCGGCAGCAGCACGTTTCGACGCGGGGCTGGAGTTGCTGAAAAAGCAGCCGAACGTCAACAAGCACCAACTGGGCGCTGTGGGCTACTGCTTTGGCGGCAAGGTGGTGCTCGATGCCGCACGCAGGGGAGAAAAACTGGACGGTGTGGTGAGCTTCCATGGCGCACTGGCCACCCAGACGCCGGCCAAGCCCGGCGTGGTGCGGGCCGATATCCTGGTCGAGCATGGGGCGGCGGACAGCATGGTCACCCAGCAGCAGGTGGACGCGTTCAAGGCAGAAATGGATGCGGCCAAGGTCAACTACCAATTCGTCAGCATTGACGGCGCCAAGCATGGGTTTACCAACCCCGATGCTGACCGGCTGAGCCATGGCGACCATGGGGGGCCGGACATTGGCTATAACAAGGCAGCGGACGAGAGCTCGTGGGCGGATATGCAGGCGTTCTTCAAGCAGGTGTTCAAATAAGGATTGCCGGGGCCGCTTTGCGGCCCATCGCGACACAAGGCCGCTCCTACACAATGCAGCGCGGTACCTGTAGGAGCGGCCTTGTGTCGCGATGGGCTGCGCAGCAGCCCCCTGCTATTCCACCTCCCACACCGCCGCTGCGGCTGGCACAATAGCGCCATGAACACTCTCCCCGCCTGCTGCGCCCCACTCCAGCACCACTGGCCCTTGCCCCGCCCGCTGCCCGGCGCGGTGCTGGTCAGTTGCGCCTTCGACCCTGCCCGCCTGGCACCCGACGACTTCCAGCGCGCCGGCGTCGTGCCCAGCGCCAGCCTGCAGCGCTCGGTGGCCAAGCGCCAGGCCGAGTACCTGGCCGGTCGCGTATGCGCCCGCGCCGCGCTGCAGCGCCTGGACGGTCGCGACTATGTGCCCGGCACCCATGAGGACCGCTCGCCGATCTGGCCGGCGGGCATCCACGGCTCGATCACCCACGGCAAAGGCTGGGCCGCCGCCGTGGTCGCCGCCGAGGGCAGCTGCCAGGGCCTGGGCCTGGATCAGGAAGCCTTGCTGGATGACGAACGCGCCGAACGGCTGATGGCCGAAATCCTCACCCCGCCCGAACTCGAACGCCTGGACCGCCACCAGCTCGGCCTGACGGTCACCCTGACCTTCTCGTTGAAGGAAAGCCTGTTCAAGACCCTCTACCCGCTGACCCACAAGCGCTTCTATTTCGAACACGCCGAAGTGCTGGACTGGTCCACCGAAGGCCTGGCCCGCCTGCGCCTGCTCACCGACCTATCGCCGCAGTGGCGCCAAGGCGCCGAGTTGCAAGGCCAGTTCTGCCTGCAGGACGGCCACCTGCTCAGCCTGGTCAGCGTCTGACCTTTACAGCGGCGCCTGCTGCCGTGGCCAGGTCAGGCTGAAGCAGGCGCCACCCAACGCTTCGCTGCGCCCCACCGTCGCCCGGCCCGTGTGCCAGTAAATGATTCGCCGCACGATCGACAGGCCCAGGCCGTGCCCACCTGAAGCACGGGTGCGGCTGTCGTCCAGGCGGGTGAACGGGGTGAAAATACGGTCCCAGAAGCCCTCGGGAATCCCCGGGCCGTCATCCTCCACATCGATGCGGCAGCGCTGCTGCCCCAACTGGTAGCTCACGCGCACCTCAGACCCGGCATGGCGCATGGCGTTGCTGACCAGGTTCTGCAGCGCCCGGTGCAAGTAACGCGGTTCGGCCTCGACCCAGGCGCCTTCGGCATCCGCGCCCTGGCAGTCGCCGCGCACCACCCGCACCTCGGCACGCAACGGGGCCAGCTCTTCGATCACCCGCGCGAGCAAGGCGTCCAGGTCGACCCGCTGGAACTTCAAGGCCGGCGCACCTTGCTCCAGGCGGGCGTAGGTCAGCATTTCATCGACCAGCTTGTCGAGGTCCTGGATATCCCCGTCCATGCCCGCCAGGTGCTTGGCCCGCGCCTGCTCGCTGGTGGCACTTTCGATCATCTCCAGGCCAAAGCGCAGGCGCGCAACCGGGGTACGCAACTCGTGGGACACCGCCCGCACCAGCTCGCGCTGCATGCTCAGCGAGCGCTGCAGGTGCTCGGCCATGCCGTTGAAGGCGGCGGCCAGGCGCCCTACCGAGTCGGCGTCGCCGGCGGGCACCCGGGTGTCCAGGCTGCCTTGGGCGATGCGTGTGGCGGCAATTTCCAGGCCCGACACACGGCGCTCCAGCTGGCGCACCAGCAGGTAGACCACCAGGCCGATCAGGCACAGGCCGAGGAAGGTGATCAGGGTCAGCAACTGCGGCGGATACGGGTTGAGCTGGTACAACGGGCCGATTTCCAGCACCCAGGGCGAGCCTGCCAGCCCGGCAAACACACGGATCGAGTCGCCATCCTTGCCCAGCGCCATGACCGTGTCGCCCTCCTCGACCCGGCGCCGCTGGTCATCGTCCAGGCTCACCCGCTCGATGCGCTGCAGGGCGACGCCAAAGCCGAAGCCCTTTTCCTGCTTGATCTGTGCCAGCCGCTGCTGCTGCTCGGTTACCGGATAGCGCACCAGCTCATCGGCCAACAGATACAGCGTGGCCCGCGCCAGTTGCTCGCTTATCTGTTTGATCTGCGCCACCAGCATCAGGTCTTCCTGGCCGACCTTGCGCAGCACTTGCGCCGCATGCGGGCCGGTCTTTTCGACCACCACCAGGCCGCGGTACAGCCGCGCGCGCTGGCCACCGTCGAGGGTGCGGGCAGTCATCGGTTGCAGCGCCAGCGGCACACCGAGCAATCGCTCCCAGATCAGCAGCGAGCGCTTGCGTTCAGTTTCATTCTGCTGTGCCAGGTTGTCAGCCATCAGGCTGAAGGTGCCTTGGGCCAGGCCCTCACGGTGCTGGGCGGCGCGCACTTCGTTGACCAGGTGCAGGGTGAGCACGCCGAGCAGCGCCACCAGCACCAGCACAGCCAGCATGCCGCCGTAGATACGCAGAAAGATCGAGTTGTTCATGGCGCTTCGCCGACAAACAGGTAGCCCTTGCTGCGCAGGGTCTTGATCAGCCGTGGCTGAATCGGGTCATCGCCTATCTTGGGGCGGATTTTCGAGATGCGGATGTCGATGGAACGGTCCTGGCCGTCGTAGCCCACGCCACGCAGTGCGGTGAAGATCTGTTCGCGGGTCAGTACCCGGCCGGCGTTGCTGGCCAGCAGCCAGAGCAGGTCGAATTCGGCGCCGGTCAGCTCGATCAGCTGTTCGCCCAGGCGCGCCTCGCGCAGGCGGTTGTCGATACGCAGGGCGCCGAAGGCCAGGTCCTGGCGCTTGCTGTCCACGGCTTCGCTGCGGCGCAGCAGGGCCTGGATGCGCGCCAGCAGCAGGCGTGGGCGTACCGGTTTGCAGACGTAGTCGTCGGCCCCCAGGTCCAGGCCCTGGACCTGGTCGAGTTCGTCGCTGCGTGCGGTGAGCATGAGGATCGGCCCGGGGTACTGGTTGCGCACCCGGCGGCAGATGCTCAGGCCGTCCTCGCCAGGCAGCATGAGGTCGAGGATGACCATGTCGGGCTGGCTGTCGACGATGCGCCGCGCAGCACGGGCGCCATCGCCCTCCACCGCGACCTCGAAGCCGTTGGCCTGCAGGTACTCGGCGGTGAGCTCGGCCAGACGCTGGTCGTCTTCGACAATGAGGATGCGGGGTACGGGGTGGTCCATGGCCTCTGCCTTTGCTTGTTATTTTTTTGTTGCCTGTACCGGCCTCTTCGCAGCACAAGGCTGCTCCTACAGGATACGCCGCTCTTCTGTAGGAGCAGCCTTGTGCTGCGAAGGGGCCGGTACAGGCAACATAACCCTTTAACCAAAAGGCAACATCCCCTCTGGATACTCAGTAGCACCCTCGGCGCTGCCGGCCCGCCCACAGCCACCTCGACTGAACCGTTTTTTGTGATAGGGTTCGCGCCCGAAAAAAACTGCCCTGGGGCAGCAAGGCGCAGAAAAATACTGCAAACCACTTGGCACAAGGCCTACAGCGAATACCCACTATTCATTCACAAAGTACGCACAAGTTATCCACAGCCGCTCGCCTTGCAAAGCCCCCAATACCGCATTATCTTGTATCCCGAACGCAGCGAACCACTACATATAGGGTTTCGTGCAAAATCACACACAAAAGTCAACCCGCAAAATCAAGCGATTTTCCGGGCTGAACTTCAGGTGATTTCAGCAGCCAAACCGCTCCTGCGGAGGCGACCGAGGCAAGCCCTTTCAGGGCGTTGTTCGGGTATGAGTGTTGCAGGCAACGCCTGGCACTCATCAGCACCGGTTTTTGGGTTTACCCAGAACCTTTGACTTCGGCCAGGGAGCGGCAAGCTATTGCCCCTTATTCCTGAGTCTGTCCCGAAGTCGGTACGCCCGCGCGGGCGGATGCGTATGCATTGCGCATCCCGCCGGGCCATCGAGCAAGTGGACGGAACGGTGGGCGCCCAAAAGGCGCCTGAACAATATAGAAACTGTGGAGACACCCACCCATGCAAACCGACACAACTCGCGAGAACCCGCAGGCCAAGGTGCCGCAGGCCGCCGATTCCAACCAGGATCTGGCCGCCACCGCCCCTGGCCAACTGCGCGTGATCAAGCGCAACGGCACTGTCGTCCCTTACACCGACGACAAGATCACCGTGGCCATCACCAAGGCGTTCCTCGCAGTTGAAGGCGGCACCGCCGCCGCTTCGTCGCGCATCCACGACACCGTCGCGCGCCTGACCGAACAGGTTACCGCCACGTTCAAGCGTCGCATGCCATCGGGTGGCACCATCCACATCGAAGAAATCCAGGACCAGGTAGAACTGGCCCTGATGCGTGCCGGCGAGCAGAAAGTTGCCCGCGACTACGTGATCTACCGCGACCAGCGCGCGAAAGAGCGTGCCACCCGCGCCAACACCGACGCCGTGGTCGAGCCGCACCCGAGCATCCGCATCACCCTGGCTGACGGCAGCCTGGCGCCGCTCGACATGGCGCGCCTGAACACCATCATCAGCGAAGCCTGCGAAGGCCTGGCCGAAGTCGATGGCGACCTGATCCAGCGCGAAACCCTGAAGAACCTGTACGACGGCGTAGCCATCAAGGACGTCAACACCGCCCTGGTGATGACCGCCCGTACCCTGGTCGAGCGCGAGCCGAACTACTCGTTCGTTACCGCCCGCCTGCTGATGGACACCCTGCGTGCCGAAGGCCTGGGCTTCCTCAGCGTTGCCGACAGCGCCACCCACCACGAGATGGCTGACCTGTACGCCAAGGCCCTGCCGGCCTACGTCGCCAAAGGTATCGAGTTCGAGCTGCTGAACCCGGCCCTGGCTGACTTCGACCTGGAAAAACTGGGCAAGGCGATCAACCACGAGCGCGACCAGCAGTTCACCTACCTGGGCCTGCAGACCCTGTACGACCGCTACTTCATCCACAAGGATGGCGTGCGCTTCGAGCTGCCTCAGGTGTTCTTCATGCGTGTGGCCATGGGCCTGGCGCTGGAAGAGAAAGAAAAAGAAGCCCGTGCGATCGAGTTCTACAACCTGTTGTCGTCCTTCGACTACATGGCCTCGACCCCGACCCTGTTCAACGCCGGTACCCTGCGCCCGCAGCTGTCCAGCTGCTACCTGACCACCGTGCCGGACGACCTGTCGGGCATCTACCACGCGATCCACGACAACGCCATGCTGTCGAAATTCGCCGGTGGCCTGGGCAACGACTGGACCCCTGTGCGTGCACTGGGCTCCTACATCAAGGGCACCAACGGCAAGTCCCAGGGCGTCGTGCCGTTCCTGAAAGTGGTCAACGACACCGCCGTTGCCGTCAACCAGGGTGGCAAGCGCAAGGGCGCCGTGTGTGCCTACCTGGAAACCTGGCACCTGGACATCGAAGAATTCATCGAGCTGCGCAAGAACACCGGTGATGACCGTCGTCGTACCCACGACATGAACACCGCCAACTGGATCCCTGACCTGTTCATGAAGCGTGTCTTCGATGACGGCAAGTGGACCTTGTTCTCGCCTTCGGAAGTGCCAGACCTGCACGACCTGACCGGCAAGGCCTTCGAAGAGCGCTACGAGTACTACGAAGCCCTGACCGAGTACAACAAGATCAAGGTGTTCAAGACCATCCAGGCCAAAGACCTGTGGCGTAAGATGCTGTCGATGCTGTTCGAGACCGGCCACCCGTGGCTGACCTTCAAGGACCCGTGCAACCTGCGTTCGCCGCAGCAGCACGTGGGCGTGGTCCACAGCTCGAACCTGTGCACCGAGATCACCCTGAACACCAACAAGGACGAGATCGCTGTCTGCAACCTGGGCTCGATCAACCTGCCGAACCACATCGTTGACGGCAAGCTGGACACCGTCAAGCTGCAACGCACCGTAAACACTGCCGTGCGCATGCTCGACAACGTGATCGACATCAACTACTACTCGGTGCCGCAAGCGCGTAACTCGAACCTCAAGCACCGCCCGGTCGGTCTGGGCATCATGGGCTTCCAGGACGCTCTGTACCTGCAGCACATTGCCTACGGCTCCGACGCTGCCGTCGAGTTCGCCGACAAGTCGATGGAAGCGGTCAGCTACTTCGCGATCCAGGCGTCCTGCGACCTGGCCGACGAGCGTGGCGCCTACGAGACCTTCCAGGGTTCGCTGTGGTCCAAAGGCATCCTGCCGCTGGATTCGCAACAGATCCTGATCGAAGCCCGTGGCCAGAAGTACATCGACGTCGACCTGAACGAAACCCTGGACTGGGCGCCAGTGCGTGCTCGCGTACAGAAAGGTATTCGTAACTCGAACATCATGGCCATCGCGCCAACCGCGACCATCGCCAACATCACCGGCGTGTCGCAGTCGATCGAGCCGACCTACCAGAACCTGTACGTGAAATCGAACCTGTCGGGCGAGTTCACCGTGATCAACCCGTACCTGGTCCGCGACCTGAAGGCCCGCGGTCTGTGGGACTCGGTCATGATCAACGACCTGAAGTACTACGACGGTTCGGTGCAGCAGATCGAGCGTATCCCGCAAGAGCTGAAAGACCTGTACGCCACTGCGTTCGAAGTCGAGACCAAGTGGATTGTCGACGCAGCCTCGCGTCGCCAGAAGTGGATCGACCAGGCTCAGTCGCTGAACCTGTACATCGCCGGCGCCTCGGGCAAGAAACTGGACGTGACCTACCGCATGGCCTGGTACCGTGGCCTGAAAACCACCTACTACCTCCGTGCCCTGGCTGCGACCAGCACCGAGAAGTCGACCATCAACACCGGCAAGCTCAACGCCGTTTCCAGCGGTGGCGACAGCGCCCCGGTCCAGGCCGCCGGCCCGGCGCCAGTGCCGAAAGCCTGCGCGATCGACGAGCCTGACTGCGAAGCCTGCCAATAAGGCCTGAATGCCGCGCGGGGTGCCTACCGGTGCCCCGCGCGGCATTTTTGTATCCGCGCCCCAGAGAAACCTTGCCCTTTGCCCACCGCTCGCGCGGCTCGGTACAAGAACAGGACCTCTCAAAACAGGACGCAAGCCCATGGCGCGGAAAAAGGTGGCAACTCGCAAGATTGGTCGCAACGCTGAAACCGGTCGTTTCACCTCGGTCGAAGTAGCCCGCAAATACCCCAAGACCCACATCGTCGAAACACTGCGCTCCTGTGGGAGCGGCCTTGTGTCGCGATAGGGGTGCGAAGCGCCCCCAGGTTTTCAGCTTCGCCGCATAAATCGCCGGGGCTGCCTTGCAGCCCTCTCGCGACACAAGGCCGCTTCCACAAAAATCGCGCCAACACCATATAGTGTGCGCAGAAAATAAAACGGCACAACATATAGTGCCATGCGCTTTTAGCCGCTACACTCCTTCCCCGTAGCAAACGGCACAAGCCTGGTGAACGGACGCACGCAAAACCGGTCGAAAAAGTTACTCTCGCCCGCCAGACGCGCGCCCCGATCGAAGGCGAATTCCGGTATACTGCGCCCCCTCTGAAAAAGGGCACCTTTCAATTGTCCTGGCCCCTCCCAGAGGCCTGGCCAGGTACAAGTCAAAACACATTCAGATGTAAACGAGAGTCAGCCTCTCGAGCTGTCCATTCGCCGTTACCGGCCTTGCGTCAGGCATCACATTTTTAAAATCCAACCGGTTGCCCCAGGGCGACCCTCAAGCAGGAGCCAAACCATGCTGAGCTGGGACGAATTCGATAACGAAGACGGCGAAGTAGCCGCCAAAGGCCACACCCCTGCGCAGGCCGCTGCCGCCGCTACCCTCGACAAGCTCGACAGCGCTGGCGGTGCCGCCGCCCTGGAAGCCCGTGCTACCACCGCGTCTGACTCCGAAGCAGTGAAACGCGCCAAAGCGTCGCTGAACGACCTCGACATCGCCGAAGGCCTGGCCGAGCTGGAAGGCTCCTCCGCCCGCGTTGCCGTTGACGAAAAGCGCATGATCAACTGCCGCGCCGACCTGAACCAGCTGGTACCGTTCAAGTACGACTGGGCCTGGCAGAAGTACCTGGACGGCTGCGCCAACCACTGGATGCCGCAAGAGGTCAACATGACCGCCGACATCGCCCTGTGGAAGAGCCAGGACGGCCTGACCGAAGACGAACGCCGCATCGTCATGCGCAACCTCGGCTTCTTCTCCACCGCCGACTCGCTGGTAGCCAACAACCTGGCCCTGGCCGTGTACCGCCTGATCACCAACCCGGAGTGCCGCCAGTACATCCTGCGCCAGGCCTTCGAAGAGGCGATCCACACCCACGCCTACCAGTACTGCATCGAGTCGCTGGGCATGGATGAAGGCGAGATCTTCAACATGTACCACGAGATCCCGTCGGTCGCTAAGAAAGCCGCCTGGGGCCTGAAGTACACCCGCGCCATCTCCGACCCGGAATTCAACACCGGCACCGTCGAAACCGACAAAGAGCTGCTGCGCAACCTGATCGCCTACTACTGCGTACTGGAAGGCATCTTCTTCTACTGCGGCTTCACCCAGATCCTGTCCATGGGCCGCCGCAACAAGATGACCGGCGTGGCCGAGCAGTTCCAGTACATCCTGCGTGACGAGTCGATGCACCTGAACTTCGGTATCGACGTGATCAACCAGATCAAGATCGAAAACCCGCACCTGTGGGATGCGGCGATGAAGGAAGAAGCGACCCAGATGATCCTGCAAGGGACCCAGCTGGAGATCGAATACGCCCGTGACACCATGCCACGCGGCGTGCTGGGCATGAACGCAGCGATGATGGAGGACTACCTCAAGTTCATCGCCAACCGTCGCCTGACCCAGATTGGCCTGAAAGAAGAATATCCGGGGACTACCAACCCGTTCCCTTGGATGAGCGAGATCATGGACTTGAAGAAGGAGAAGAACTTCTTTGAGACGCGCGTGATCGAGTATCAGACTGGTGGTGCACTGAGCTGGGACTGATCGTCCGGGCTGAGCATCGAAAAGGCTGCCGAATGGCAGCCTTTTTTATTGGCTGGTAAATGGCCAAACATGTTGTTGTATTGCTGATGTATGGGGTTTAACGGGGGGTTTTTGCCTGTGCTGGCCTCTTCGCGGGTGAACCCGCTCCCACAATGGAATTCGGTTGCTGGCATTGCCGTGGTTAACAGGCCATGAGTAGGTTGTTGCTTGCCTCGGCATTATGCTCTCTGAGGTGGCTAGGAAGCCGGAAGGACGGGTTTACTTCACGGCAAGTCAACTAAGGTTTCCAGCGTAACTGGGGCTGCTTTGCAGCCCTTCGCGGGCTTGCCCGCTCCCACAGGGACCGCGTAAATCATAGGCTCAGCGATATACCTGTGGGAGCGGGCGAGCCCGCGAAGGGGCGCAAAGCGGCCCCAATTTTCCTGACTGATTGGCATTAGAGGTCACCCGCGAACACCGGCATCGCCGGTGCTATGCACCGAGGCAGAATCTATAGATCATCCAGTTGGACTTTCACGCGCAGCGGAGAAGCAAGCCGCTCATTAACAGTCGCGATGAGGTCTTCGTCTTCCTCGGCCTCTCTGGCTGGCCCGAAGGGCAGCGTGCCCTGCTCGGCTACATATTGCAGCACTTGGTGCATGAGTTCAGAAGGGGTGACACCGAGGCGCTCAAGCTCTTCGTAAGCGCGGGCTTTGAGTTCGTCGTCAATGTGGATGTTGATGGACGCCATGGATCGGCCTTCGGGAGTTGAATCGCGTACGGGCTGTGCAGTAGCCCCAAGAATCCTACCGCCTGTGCCATTGCCGGGGCCGCTGTGCGGCCCTTTCGCGACACAAGGCCGCTCCCACATGGAATCGCGTAGCACGGGAAAATTGCGTTGGCCCACCTGGTTTGAGCACCCCGTAGTGGACAGGGAGCGCTCGGCCTCAACCGGTCAGTCGCTGCGCTAATGAGGAGGCCCCGCCCACGCCGACAAGAGGGGTACGGCACAACGAGGTGCCGGGACTGGACATGCCAGTCTACGTGGTCGAGGGCGAGGCCAGATCTGAAGATAGCGCAGGGTCGTGGCAGGGTCCACGGGCAATTGGTTTGGCTTTGTAAACCATGGTTCCGGTTTGCGTTGTAAACCATGTCCCCGGTTTACGATGTAAAGGATGTCTCCGGTCGTACACCGCGAAGCAGGTAATGGGGTGGATGGCACGGGCTTCGCCCGTGTTCGCGGGCAAGCCCGCTCCCACAGTGATCGCGCCAACTTTTAGATTTTGTGCACGACCGTTGCTTCCATAGGAGATCGTACCCGCTGTCAGTGAGTGCACAAGCCACCTTCGTCGTAGTATGTCTATAGAGCGCTCATGGTAGAGCTTTCGCAGCCATTTTGTGCTGCATCTACCCATGATTGCTCAGCCATTATGCGTTGACAGCCCACCTCCCCCTTGCTAATAATCGCCCACAGTTGTACGACAACACATAACAAAAACAACAATCAGTGGACGATCCCATGTCGACACCCATCCCGCTGCACCCACGTCTGTTGCACACCTCTCTTCTTCCGGCCGGCTGGCGTACGCCCACCAGCACCTAGCGCCCGGTTACCGCGCATTCACTCCTGGCCCTGACCGGCCCGTTAACTACCCGCCCCTGCCGCAGGCCGCTTGTGCGCGCCCGGTGGACGGGCTGCCGTACCCTTCGGGAGCACAACAATAATGAGAATCTGCCATACCCTTCCCTTCGCCCTGCTTGGTGCCGGGGTAATCGCCGGCCTGCCGGGCACCAGCCTGGCGGCGGGTTTTGTCGAAGACAGCAAGGCCACGCTCGGGCTGCGCAACTTCTACATCAACCGCAACTTCACCAACCCCGGTAACCCACAGAGCAAGGCCGAGGAATGGACGCAAAGCTTCATTCTCGATGCCCGTTCGGGGTTCACCGAAGGGCCGGTCGGGTTTGGTGTGGATGTACTGGGGCTGTGGTCGGTCAAGCTCGATGGCGGCGGCGGCACCTACGGCACGGCGTTGCTGCCACGCCATGACGATGGCAAGCCGGCAGACGACTACGGGCGGTTGGCGGTAGCAGGCAAGGCACGCATCTCCAAGACCGAGCTGAAGATCGGTGAGTGGATGCCGGTGCTGCCGATTCTGCGGTCGGACGACGGGCGCTCGTTGCCTCAGACATTCCGTGGCGGGCAGGTCACCTCTAATGAAATCGCAGGGCTGACCCTGTACGGCGGCCAATTCCGCGGCAACAGCCCGCGTAACGACGCGAGCATGGAAGACATGAGCTACGGCGGCGGCGTGTCGGACCGCTTCAACTTCGTCGGCGGCGAGTACAAGTTCAACCAGGACCGCACACTGGTAGGGCTGTGGAATGCGGTGCTGAAGGATGTGTACCAGCAGCAGTACCTGCAACTGAGCCACAGCCAGCCGGTGGGTGACTGGACCCTGGGTGCCAACCTGGGCTACTTCCATGGCGATGAGGACGGCTCCGAACGCGCCGGGCAGCTGGACAACAAGACCTACTCGGGGATGTTCTCGGCCAAGTACGGCGGCAGCACGTTCTGGGTGGGGCTGCAGAAGGTTGATGGCGATACCTGGATGCGGGTCAACGGCACCAGTGGCGGGACCTTGGCCAACGACAGTTACAACTCCAGCTTCGACAATGCCAACGAGCGTTCGTGGCAGGTGCGGCATGACTTCAACTTCGTCACCGTCGGGGTGCCGGGGCTGACCTTGATGAACCGCTATATCAGCGGGCGCGACGTGCATACCGGGGCAGTGACCGACGGCAAGGAGTGGGTGCGGGAGACGGAGCTTGCGTATGTGATCCAGAGCGGGGCGTTCAAGGATTTGAGTGTGAAATGGCGGAACTCGTCGATTCGGCGGGATTACAGCAACAACGAGTTCGATGAGAACCGGTTGATCTTCAATTACCCGTTGTCGCTGCTGTAACCAGCTCAACGCGGGCCCTTGTAGGAGCGGCCTTGTGTCGCGATCGGGGTGCGAAGCGCCCCCAGGATCTTGGCCTGACCACAAAATTGCCGGGGCCGCTTTGCGGCCCTTTCGCGACACAAGGCCGCTCCTACAAGGACCGCGCACAACTTTAATCAGTCACTGAGTTGTCATTGACAACTACCAAATTGACCGCCAATAATCAGCACGGTCATACGACAACCTACAACAATTAACAACAAGAGCCGGCCATGACCCCAAATCCCCTCAATCGCCTGCTGCTCACCGGAGCCGCAGGCGGCCTGGGCAAGGTCCTTCGCGAACGCCTGCAAGGCTACGCCGAGGTCCTGCGCCTTTCCGACATCAGCCCGATGGCACCTGCTGCGGGCCCGCATGAAGAAGTGATCACCTGCGACCTGGCCGACAAGGCTGCGGTACATGCGCTGGTCGAAGGCGTTGATGCCATCATCCACTTCGGCGGCGTGTCCACCGAGCATTCCTTCGAAGACATCCTCGGGCCAAACATCTGCGGCGTGTTCCATGTCTACGAGGCAGCACGCAAGCATGGCGTGAAACGCATCATCTTCGCCAGCTCCAACCACACCATCGGTTTCTACCGCCAGGACGAGCGCATCGACGCCCACTCCCCGCGCCGCCCCGACAGCTACTACGGGCTGTCCAAGTGCTACGGCGAGGATGTCGCCAGTTTCTACTTCGACCGCTACGGCATCGAGACCGTCAGCATTCGTATCGGCTCGTCGTTCCCGCAGCCGCAGAACCCCCGCATGCTCTGCACCTGGCTGAGCTATGACGACCTGCTGCAACTGGTCGAGCGCGGGCTGTTCACGCCCGACGTTGGCCATACCATCGTCTACGGCGCCTCCGACAACCGTACCGTGTGGTGGGACAACCGCCATGCCGAGCACCTTGGCTATGTGCCCAAGGACAGCTCAGAAGCCTTCCGAGCCGCCGTGGAAGCACAGCCGGCACCCGCCGCCGATGACCCGAGCATGGTCTACCAGGGCGGCGCGTTCGCCGTGGCCGGCCCGTTCAACTGAACCCACGCACGCCAGGAGGCACGGCCATGAACTGCGAACTG
Organism: Pseudomonas putida W15Oct28; assembly: GCF_000708715.2. Classification (GTDB taxonomy): domain Bacteria; phylum Pseudomonadota; class Gammaproteobacteria; order Pseudomonadales; family Pseudomonadaceae; genus Aquipseudomonas; species Aquipseudomonas putida_R. The sequence goes on from NZ_JENB01000055.1 coordinate 21,255, forward strand.
ATCGTCGACGCGCGCAACGGCACCGGCGAAAGCCCCGTGTGGCACCCCAGCGAACAGGCCCTGTACTGGGTCGACATTCCCGCCCGCCAGCTGCACCGCTGGCAGGCGAGTGACGGCAAGCACCAGATATGGCAGGGCGACGAGATGCTGGCCTGCATCGCCCGCAGCGGTCAGGGCTGGGTCGCCGGCATGGAAAGCGGCATCTTCCAGCTCCAGGCCAAGGCCGACGGCAGCCTTGACAGCCGCCTGCTCAGCAGCGTGCCGCACGCCCAGGGCGGCATGCGCTTCAACGATGGCCGCTGCGACCGCCAGGGCCGCTTCTGGGCCGGCACCATGCTGCTGGACATGCAGCAAGGTGCCCACGTGGGGGCGCTGTACCGGCACGATGGAGAAGGCCACCTGCACCTGCAGCAAGACGGCATGATCGTGCCCAACGGCCTGGCGTTCAGCCCCGACGGCACACGCATGTACCTGTCCGACTCGCACCCCAACGTGCAAAAGGTCTGGGCCTTCGACTACGACATCGACAGCGGCACGCCGCACAACAAGCGGCTGTTCGTCGACATGCGCGGCTACCCCGGGCGCCCCGATGGTGCGGCAATCGACCAGGACGGCTGCTACTGGATCTGCGGCAACGACGCCGGTCAGGTGCACCGCTTCACCCCGGATGGCCGCCTGGACCGCTCACTTAACGTGCCGGTGAAAAAGCCGGCAATGTGCGCCTTTGGCGGCGCCAGCCTGGACACCCTGTACGTCACCTCGATCCGCCCCGCAGGCACAGACCTCAGCGACCAGCCCCTGGCTGGCGGGGTGTTTGCCCTCCACCCTGGCACCAGGGGCCTGGAGGAACCTGCCTACCGGGGCTGACGCTCTTTGCCGCACCCACACTTGCACACACGAAACCAGATAATAAAAACCACGGAGTTTCATCATGACCTTCAAACGCAAGCTGCTCCTTGCCGCACTCCCCTTTGCCTTCAGCCTGTCCATGCCCGCCTCGGCACTGGACATCAAGTTCGCCGAAATCCATCCGGCAGGCTACCCGACCGTGGTCGCCGAACAGAACATGGGCAAAAAGCTCGAGCAGGCCAGCAACGGCGACATCACCTTCAAGATGTTCGCCGGTGGTGTGCTGGGCTCGGAAAAGGAAGTGATCGAACAGACGCAGATCGGTGCCGTGCAGATGACCCGCGTCAGCCTGGGGATCGTCGGCCCGGTGGTGCCGGACGTGAACGTGTTCAACATGCCGTTCGTGTTCCGTGACCATGACCACATGCGCAAGATCATCGACGGCGAGATCGGCCAGGAGATCCTCGACAAGATCACCAATTCCGATTTCAACCTGGTGGCCCTGGCCTGGATGGACGGCGGCTCGCGTAGCATCTACACGAAAAAGCCGGTACGCAGCCTGGAGGACCTCAAGGGCATGAAGATTCGCGTGCAGGGCAACCCGCTGTTCATCGACATGATGAACGCCATGGGCGGCAACGGCATCGCCATGGACACCGGGGAAATCTTCAGCGCCCTGCAGACGGGCGTGATCGATGGCGCCGAGAACAACCCGCCTACCCTGCTTGAGCACAACCACTTCCAGAGCGCCAAGTACTACACCCTGACCGGCCACCTGATCCTGCCGGAACCCGTAGTAATGTCCAAGACCACCTGGAACAAGCTCAGCCCCGAGCAGCAGGCGATGGTCAAGAAGGTCGCGCGTGAAGCGCAGATGGAAGAACGCACGCTGTGGGACGCCAAGTCCGCCGCCAGTGAAGAGAAACTCAAGGCCGCGGGTGTCGAGTTCATCAGCGTGGACAAGAAGCCGTTCTACGACGCCACCGCCTCGGTACGTGAGAAATACGGCGCGCAGTATGCCGACTTGATGAAGCGCATCGACGCCGTCCAGTAACTGCGGCCCCTTCCTGAACGACCTCGGCAGTGCGGCGCCCGTCGCCCTGCCGCTTTGGTGATGCCCATGAAAAACCTTTTCCTGCGTGCGAACGACACCCTGTACCGCGGCTGCATCTGGATCGCCGGCCTGTCGATCCTGACCATGTCGCTGATCATCCCCTGGGGCATCTTCGCCCGCTACGTGCTCGGCACCGGCGCCAGCTGGCCGGAGCCGGTGGCCATCCTGCTGATGGTGGTGTTCACCTTCGTCGGCGCCGCCGCCAGCTACCGGGCCGGGGCACACATGGCCGTGGCAATGATTACCGACCGCCTGCCCCCCCTGCAGCGCCAGCTGGTGGCGCTACTGGTGCAGGTACTGATGATTCTGGTGTGCGTGTTCATGACCTACTACGGCACCAAGTTGTGCATCACCACCTGGAACCAGTTTCTGGCATCCCTGCCGGGTGTGCGGGTGGGCATGACCTATGCGCCGATCCCGATCGGTGGCGTGCTGACCCTGGTCTTTGTGCTGGAAAAACTCCTGCTGGGCGACCAGAGCCACCGCAAGGTGGTGCGTTTCGACCATGTAGAAGAAAGCGAAGGAGCGGCATAAATGGATGCGTTCATTCTGTTGGGCAGTTTCATCGCACTCATCCTGCTGGGCATGCCAGTAGCCTATGCCTTGGGCCTGTCGGCGCTGATCGGCGCCTGGTGGATCGACATCCCGCTCCAGGCGATGATGATCCAGGTGGCCAGTGGGGTTAACAAGTTCTCGTTGCTGGCCATTCCGTTCTTCGTACTGGCCGGCGCGATCATGGCCGAAGGCGGCATGTCTCGACGGCTGGTGGCCTTTGCCGGCGTGCTGGTGGGCTTCGTGCGCGGCGGGCTGTCGCTGGTCAACATCATGGCCTCGACCTTCTTCGGTGCGATTTCCGGCTCGTCGGTGGCCGACACCGCCTCGGTGGGCTCGGTGCTGATCCCGGAGATGGAGCGCAAAGGCTACCCGCGCGAGTTCTCCACCGCCGTGACCGTCAGTGGCTCGGTGCAAGCGCTGCTGACCCCGCCCAGCCACAACTCGGTGTTGTACTCGCTGGCGGCGGGCGGCACGGTATCCATTGCTTCGCTGTTCATGGCGGGTGTGATGCCCGGTTTGCTGCTGAGCGCGGTGATGATGGGCCTGTGCCTGATCTTCGCCAGGAAGCGCAACTACCCCAAGGGCGAAGTGATCCCGCTGCGCCAGGCGTTGAAAATTGCCGGTGAAGCGCTGTGGGGCCTGATGGCCATGGTCATCATCCTCGGCGGCATCCTGTCGGGTGTGTTCACCGCGACCGAATCGGCAGCCGTGGCGGTGGTGTGGTCATTCTTCGTGACCATGTTCATCTACCGCGACTACAAGTGGCGCGACCTGCCCAAGCTGATGCACCGCACGGTACGGACCATCTCCATTGTGATGATCCTGATCGGCTTTGCCGCCAGCTTCGGCTACGTGATGACGCTGATGCAGATCCCGTCGAAGATCACCACGGCGTTCCTGACCCTGTCGGACAACCGCTACGTGATCCTGATGTGCATCAACTTCATGCTGTTGCTGCTGGGCACGGTGATGGACATGGCGCCGCTGATCCTGATCCTCACGCCGATTCTGCTGCCGGTAATCAACGGTATCGGTGTGGACCCGGTGCACTTCGGCATGATCATGCTGGTGAACCTGGGGATCGGCTTGATCACTCCGCCGGTGGGCGCCGTACTGTTCGTGGGCTCGGCCATTGGCAAGGTGAGTATCGAGTCGACCGTGAAGGCGCTGCTGCCGTTCTACCTGGCGCTGTTCCTGGTGCTGATGGCGGTGACTTACATTCCGGCCATCTCCCTGTGGCTGCCTAGCGTAGTGCTTTAACTGAAATCGGGGGCCGCCTTGCGGCCCATCGCAGGCAAGCCAGCTCCCACAGGGACCGCGCAAGGCTCGAAGGCTGCGCCATCCATGTGGGAGCTGGCTTGCCTGCGATGGGCTGCAAAGCAGCCCCCTTGGCCCTACCTGCAAATGGATCCTGCACATGGCTGTCCCCTCCTCTGCTGCTCCCCTGTTCCCGCGCAAACTGGCAATCGCCCTGCTCGCCCTGCTGGCTTGCTCATTCGCTGGCAACCACATCGCCGCGCGCATCGCCTTCGATGACGGCACCGGCGTGCTGCTGGCGATTCTCTGCCGTTCTGGCATCACCTTGCTGGTGCTGGCCTGCCTGCTGTTATGGCAACGCCAGGCGCTGGGCCTGCCTGCAGGCACCCGGCGCTGGCAGCTGCTGCTCGGCCTGCTGATCGCCACCCAAAGCCTGTGCCTGTACTCGGCGGTGGCGCGCATTCCGGTGGCCCTGGCGCTGCTGGTGGGCAACACCTTCCCGATGCTGCTGGCGCTGCTCACCTGGGCGCTGGGTGGCGCACGCCCCACCGGCCGCACCGTGCTGTTCATGGGCCTGATCCTGTGCGGCCTGGTGCTGGCGCTGGATGTGCCGGCACGCCTGGCCGACAGTGGCGCGGCCAACCCGCACTGGGCGCTAGGGGTAAGCCTGGCCTTCGGCGCTGCCTGTGCCTTCGCCTGCGCCTTGTGGATCACCGACCACAAATTGGCTGCCGTGCGCGGCCCTGTACGCAGCCTGCTGACGTTGCTGATCGTGTTCTCCAGCATGCTGGTTGCAGGCGCAAGCGGCGTGATGCCGTCCGGTTTGTCACTGCCCGGCAGCAGCGCTGGCTGGGTAGCCTTGGCCAGCCTGGTGGTGCTGTATGGCCTGGCCTTCACCTTGCTGTTCGTGTGTGTGCCACGGCTGAACATGGCGCAGAACGCACCGGTGATGAACGTCGAACCCATCGCCACGCTGCTGCTGGGCTGGGCCCTGCTCGGTCAGCAGCTCGGCACCCTGCAATTACTCGGCGGCGCCGTGGTGGTGTGCGGCATCGTGCTGCTCACCTACCGTCGGGCCAGTTGATTGTTCATGTGAAAGGAGCCTTGAATGGCTGTGACCGAATTGCACCTGCAAGACCGCCTGACCCGCCTGAGCCTGGCGCCGGAACTGGGCGCCAGCCTGGTCAACTGGGAAGTGAAAGCGACCGGGCAAGCGCTGCTGCGCCATTCTGACCCGGCCGCGCTGGCCAGTGGTACGCCCCGACGCCTGGCCTGTTACCCACTGGCGCCATGGTCCAACCGTATTGCCGAGGGGGGCTTTGCCCGGCCGGAAGGGTGGCAGGCGCTGGCGCCCAATACCGCGCACGGCCCCTACCCGATTCATGGCAGCGCCTGGCAGCAGGCCTGGCAGGTGGAGCACCACAGCGAGCGACGCGCGCGCCTGACGCTGCACAGTGAAGTGCCGTTTGCCTACCAGGCCATACTGGATGTGCACTTGCATGAGGGGTGCCTGAACCTGGACCTGCATGTGACACACCTGGATGAGCCGGCTACCTGGTATGGGTTGGGCTTGCATCCCTACTTCCCGCGTTATCCCGATACCAGGCTGTACGCAGTGGCGCGCAAGGTATGGCTGGCCGAGGATGGGCGGTTGCCGTCTTACCTGGCCGAGGTGCCTGAGCAGTGGTGTTTCAATACCATTGGGCATTTGCCAGAGACGGTAGTCGACCATGCCTTCAGTGGCTGGCCGGGGGAATGCGTGATCGAGCAGCCTGGTGCCGGGTACCGGCTGGCGTGCAGTGCCAGCGGGGCCGAGCACTACTTGCTGTTTTGTCCGCAGGGGCAAGACTTTTTCTGCTTTGAGCCGGTGAGCCACCCGGTCAATGCGCATCACCTGCCGGGGCGACCGGGGTTGCGTCTGTTGAAGCGGGGGGAAGCGATGAACCTGGGGTTCAGGATGCAGTATCAGGCGTTGTAATTGCGTTGCCTGAAACAGGGGCTGCTGCGCAGCCCATCGCGACACGAGGCCGCTCCTACAGAAGAGACGCGATTCCCTGTAGGAACGGCCTTGTGTCGCGATGGGCCGCAAAGCGGCCCCAAATTCTCAAGCCTTATGCAAGTACCTCGGTCGAGCTCGCCATTGGCTTGACGGAAGACTCACCCCGCACCTCCCGCGCCACCTTCCACACCAGCACCGCTGCGACGATATCGAACGCTGCCAGCACCACGAACAGCGGGCTGTAGCCAATCTGCGTAACCAGCACCCCGAACACCAAGGTAAACGCCGCTGCCCCAAGGTATCCGCACATGCCGCCCATGCCGGTCGCCGTGGCCACCTGGTCCTTGCTGAACGAGTCCGAAGTGATGGAGTACAGCGCCCCCGACAACGTCTGGTGGGCGAACCCGCCAATGCACAGCAGCAGGATCGCCGTATACGGGCTTTCCACCAGGCCAATGCAGGCTGGGCCGATCATGCAACTGGCACCGAACACCAGCACCATCTTGCGCGAAGTGAACAGCGACACCTTGAAGTAACGGTGGAACAGCGGGCTGAGGTAGCCGCCCAACACACAACCGATGTCGGCAGCCAGGAACGGCAGCCAGGCGAACATCGCGACTTCCTTGATGTTCATGTGCCGCTCGGTCATCAGGTACAGCGGAATCCAGGCGTTGAAGGTTTGCCAGGCCGGCTCGGAGAGAATCCGCGCCGAAGCGATGGCGTAGAAGTTACGGGCCTTGAAGATGCGCTTCCACGCACCTTTCTCGCGGCTGTCCTGTTTGAAGTGCGCTTCCTGGCCGGCCAGGATGTAGTCGCGCTCTTCATCACTCAGCCGCTTCTGGTCGCGCGGGTGCTTGTACAACAGCATCCACAGCAGGGTCCAGACAATACCGGAGACGCCAACGATCACGAATGCCAGCTGCCAGCCACTGTGCAGGATCGCCCACACCACCAGTGGCGGCGCCAGCAAGGCGCCAAGCGACGAGCCGATGTTGAACCAGCCGATCGCCACCGAGCGCTCCTTGGCCGGGAACCACTCGGTGGTGGCCTTGACCCCGGCCGGCAAGCCTGCGGCTTCGGTCATGCCCAGCAGCCCTCGCATAAAGGCCATGCTCTGCCAGCCGGTGGCCAGGGCCGCGCCGGCGCAGGCCACCGACCAGGCCATGGCGAACACGGCAAAGCCCAGCTTGGTGCCGATGAAGTCGATGAACCAGCCGGCAACCGGCTGCATGAGGGCGTAGCACACCTGCCAACTGGCAACGATCTTGGCGTATTGCTCGGTGCTGATGGAGAGGTCGGTCATCAAGGTGGGGGCGGCCACCGAGAGGGTGTTGCGGGCGAGGTAGTTGACGACGAGCCCGGCCGTGACAAGGCTGACCATCCACCAACGGATGCCTTTCATCTTCATGGATCACCTGAATTTCTTGTTTTTAGAGTGGCGAGCAATTGGCCCAAACGCCGGCAGGGCTATTTGCGACAAATTGTTTCAGGCGAAAGATTGCCACGTCATAGGTCGTCGTACAACACTTATTATTTCTGGATGTTTCCCCTTTCGTTGTACGATCTCAATCCAACTGCTGCGCCCGCAGTGCCTGTGCCAGCATGTCGATGAAGGCCCTGACCTTGGCCGAGCCGTACTTGCTTTCGCGGTGCAACACATGAATGGGCCAGGGCGCCTCTTCGTACTCGGCCAAAATCACCTCCAACTGCCCACTGGCCAGCTCATCTGCCACCTGGTACGACAACAGGCGGGCAATCCCCAGTCCGCCAGTGGCGGCAGCGATAGCCCCGTCATTGCTGGTCACCGTCAGGCGCGGCTTCATGCGCACCAGGGTTGGTTCTTCTGTCACCCCAAAGCGCCAACCGGCACGGGGCGAGAGGTTGGTGGTACCGATCACCGCATGGTCGGCCAGGTCCGAGGGATGCTTCGGCACGCCATGGCGCGCCAGGTACTCGGGGGAGGCACACAACATGCGCCGCACCCTGCCGACCCGCAACGCCTTCAACCCGGAGTCGGGCAGCGGGCCGATGCGCACGGCCACGTCCATGCCCTCCTCGACCATGTTCACCACGCGGTCGAGAAAGTAGGCGGACACATCGACTTCTGGGTACTGCTGCAGGTAGCGGACGATGCACGGCATGACGAATTTCTTGCCGAACAGAATCGGCGCGGTCACTGCCAGCTCGCCTTTGGGGGTGGCGTTGATGCCGGCAGCCGCTTCGTTGGCCTCGTGGATGCTGGCGAGTATATGCCGGGTGTCTTCCAGGTAGCGGCCGCCGGCTTCGGTCAGGCGCACGCTGCGGGTGGTGCGCAGCAGCAGCTTGACCCCGAGCTGGTCCTCCAGGGCGCTGACGGCCCGGGTGACCGCCGCCGGGGAAATGTCCAGGCGGCGGGCGGCAGCGGCAAAGCTTTCCAGCTCACCTACGGCGACGAACACCTTCATCAGGTGGATCTGGTCCATGCGGGCTCCTGTCATCGGGGAGTGGGAATTATCGGATATCCAGCAGTTTTGTGCTGCCTGTACCGGCCTCATCGCCGGCAAGCCAGCTCCCACCTCGAGCGCATCGACCTCAAGGCATGTGCAATCCCTGTGGGAGCTGGCTTGCCGGCGATGAGGCCAGTGCAGGCGTGTCAGATGTCCAGCACCAGCGCCTGTATCCCCTCCTCCACTCGCGCCGGCACAGCACAACAGATCAACACCGATCCCGCCTCCGGCAGCTCTGCCGGTGGGTTCGGGTAATGCACCTGGCCGCTCACCAGCCTGGTCTTGCAGGTACCGCACGACCCACCCCGGCAACTGAACTCCGGCGCCAGCCCGCGAGCCTCGGCCAGTTCCAGCAGGGTGCCGCTGCCTGGTGCCCAGCGCGCTTCCTTGGCCGACGCCGCGAAGTACACCGGAACTGGCTCGCTGGCCGCAGGCGGCTGTTGCAAGGTGGGCTGGCCTGCATCCGTGTGCCGCCGCAGCGTCGACGGGCCAAAGGCTTCAGCGTGAATCCGCGCATCCGGCACATGCACCGTGCGCAGCCCTTCATACAGGTCCTGAGTAAAGCTGCCCGGGCCACACAGGTAGAAATCGTAGTCGTCCAGCGCCAGCGTCGCCTTGACCTGCTCGATGCCCAGCCGGCCGGCAAACTCGTAATCTTGCCCGGCCACGGCATGGTCTTCTGGCTGGCTGAGGGCGCGATGAACATGCAGCAAGCCGCCGGCCTGGTACCGCAAGCTCGCCAGCTCCTGCCCGAATGGCAGATCGGCCAGGCTGCGAGCGCCATGGAACAGGTGGATGCGCCGTGCCTGCCCTTTGCTCAGTTGCTCACGCAGCATGGCCAGCAACGGCGTGATACCCACGCCCGCGCCAATCAGCACAAGCGGGCGCGTACCCTGCTCATCCAGCGTGAAACTGCCCATAGGCGGGCGCACATCAAGCACATCACCTGGCGCGATGTGCGCATGCAGGTGTCGAGATACAGGCCCTTGTGCTTTTACGCTGATACGCAGGTAGCCATCGGAGGGTGCGCTCGACAAGCTGTAGGTACGGATCATCGAGGCTTCATTACCAACCTGGACTTGCACCGGAATATGCTGCCCTGGCGCAAAGACCACGCGGCTATCGCTGGGCGGCTCAAGGTAGAACGAGCGGATATCGCGGCTCTCCTGCTCCACCCGCAGCACACGCCAGGCCTGCCATTGGCGCTGCCGCTGGCGTTGCTGCAGGCGTGCGTCGGCTTCGGCCCAGGTGCCGGTCATCAGGCTGGTCGGTGCGTACTCCTTGAAGGCCCAGCGCAGGGAAACCGCAGCCGGGCGCCACACCACCTGCTCGACCTCCAGCGTCCACAGCCGCTCGGCACCTTCGAAGGCCTGGATGGCCGGGCTGTCCAGCAGCACCTCGGCACGCCCGCACAGCTGCAGCACGTTGCCGTTGCTGAAGTCGATGAACAGCAAGCCGGCCCGCGGGTTCACCAACAAGTTGCCCAAGGTGTTGAAGTGCAGGTTGCCCGCGTAGTCGGGAATGGTCAGCCGATTGCCCTGGACCTTGACGAACCCTGGCCGGCCGCCACGGTGAGAGACATCCACCGAGCGCTGGCCGTCGCCTTGCTCGACATAGCTGGCGACGAAGAACGTGTCGGCGGCCTGGATCATGCTGACGGTTGTGGCATCCAGTGTTGTCGCATCGACACGCGCCTGGGCGGGCTCGGTGACGCGGGTGTAGTCACGCAACTGGATGTACTGCGGGCAGTTGCCGAACGACTGCTCCACCCTCACCTGCAGTTGCCCTTGCGCAGCCTGACGGATCTGCCCGTTGATGCGATTACGCCGACGGGTGTGCAGTTCGATACCCAGCAGGCCAACCGCCTGCCCGGCTACCAGCCCCGGGGTGGCGGGATCATCTGCAGGCAACGTGGTGTCGATCGTCAGCACGCGGGGGTCGGGCGAGCTGACGAAACCTTCTGGCCCTTCCAGCAGGGTGGCCCAAGGCCGACCCAGGGCGTCGACGCTGGCAGCGATCATGAACGGCAGCTGGTGATAGAACATGCGGTGCTGGTCGGGCATGTGGTCACGAATGACCTTTTGTCCGAACGCCTCCATGCGCTCTGCTACACCGACCTTTTCCTGCAGGGTTTTCTCGCCCGCATGCCAGGGCGAGGGGCGGTGGTCCGGGGTCTGTTGCATGGCGGCGTTCCTCCCGATGGCGGGGTGTCAGGCGCTGGTCTGCAGCCCGATCACAGTGCGTGGCATGGGCACGAAGCCCGGCAGCGACTCGATCCTTGCCAGCCAGCTGCGCACGTTGGCGTAGGGCTCCAGCGACACGTTGCCTTCGGGGGCATGGGCGATGTACGAGTAGTTGGCGATGTCGGCGATGGTGGGCGTGCTGCCCGCCAGGAATGGCAGCTTGGCCAGCTCGGCGTCGATCACCTTGAGCAGTGTGTGGGCACGGGCAATGACTTCGTCGGTGTTGAACGCTGCGCCGAACACAGTCACCAGGCGCGCGGCAGCGGGGCCAAAGGCCAGCGGGCCGGCAGCAATCGACAACCAGCGTTGCACACGGGCAGCGGCAGCAGGCTCTTCGGGCAACCAGGTGGCGTTGTCATACTTTTTGGCCAGGTAGACGAGGATGGCGTTGGAATCGGCAATCACCGTACCGTTGTCATCGATGACCGGGACTTGGCCGAACGGGTTGAGGGCCAGGAAATCCGGCTGCTTGTGAGCACCTTTGGCCAGGTCGACGAACACCAGCTCGGTGGGCAGGTTCAGCAGCGAGAGCATCAGCTCGATGCGATGGGCGTGGCCAGACTTGGGGAAGTTGTAGAGCTTGATCGGGTTCGACATGGGCTTGGCTCCTGGTCAGCACCGGAAATGGGCTGGTGGAGCACATGCTGCACTGAATCGTTTGGCAGCAGAATCAGTGCGCAGGGGAAACCATAATTTCGCGGGGCGGAATAATGGTTTCCAAAACTTGCGCTAGCTGGGAAGTATCAGGCTAGTGCAGCTTGTTGAAATGCCTGAACAGCCCACGCGCAGCTTCGACCACCTGCGGAACGCAGGCCTGGATATCGGCTTCGCTCATCTGGTCCAGCAGCTCGAAGTTATCTTCAAGCCCATGCAGGGAAATGGCTTTCAACAGTTGGTCCTGCTCCGGCGGTAACGCTTCCCAACCGGCAATCTGGGTGCCGCGCATGTAGCCGAAGCACCACTCCTCCATGACGATCACGCTACCTTCCTCGCCATCGCGTTCCTCGAACAGCGGCTCGAAGTGGTCGATGTTGTCACCCAGTTCTTCCGCCACTTGGTTGGCATAACGCAGCATCAACGCGGTGTACGCTTCTTCGTGCGCGGGCTTCTTGAACTTCGGCACCTTGCCACCGGCCACTGCGGGCAACCATTGCTCCGGGAAGACAGTGACCGGCGAACTGGCCAGCGCAGTGAAAAAGCCATTGAGCTCGGCCAGGTTGAGTACCGAGTAGTCGTTACCGTAGGTGATCAGCAGGTCTTCGAGGCGATCGAGTTCTTTGTCGCTGAGTGCGGGGAGCATGGGTGAAAATCCTGGGAAGCAAAAGTGTGTGCACCCTAGCACATGCTGCTGCGCCAGGAAGGTTTGCATGGTCTTTGCAGGAGCAGCCTTGTGCTGCGAAGAGGCCCGCACAGCCGACACATCACTGTCAGCTGTACGGGCCTCTTCGCAGCACAAGGCTGCTCCTACAACAGGACGGCACCGGCCTGTAGGGGGTTACACCGCCAGCGCGCGCTCACGCAGCTCGCTGTTGAGGATGCGGTCGTTCTCGCTGTAATCGACCGGGCAGTCGATCACGTGCACGCCTGGGGTCTTGATGCAGTGTTCCAGAAGCGGCAGCAGGGCTTCGGCGCTTTCTACGCGGTGGCCGTTGGCACCGTAGGCTTCGGCGTATTTGACGAAGTCCGGGTTGCCGTAGTCCAGGCCGAAATCGGTGAAGCCCATGTTGGCCTGCTTCCAGCGGATCATGCCGTAGCCATCGTCACGCAGGATCACCACGGTGATGTGCATGCCCAGGCGCACTGCCGTTTCCAGCTCCTGGCTGTTCATCATGAAGCCGCCGTCGCCGCATACCGAGATCACCGGGCGGTCCGGGTGTACCAGGTG
>NZ_JENB01000056.1:2500-30985 GCF_000708715.2 Pseudomonas putida W15Oct28
GCGAGGCTGAAAAGCGTAGTCGATGGAAAACAGGTTAATATTCCTGTACTTCCAGTTATTGCGATGGAGGGACGGAGAAGGTTAGGCCAGCCTGGCGTTGGTTGTCCAGGTTTAAGGTGGTAGGCTGGAATCTTAGGCAAATCCGGGATTCTAAGGCCGAGAGCTGATGACGAGTTGCCAGAATACCAAGGCGCTTGAGAGAACTCGGGTGAAGGAACTAGGCAAAATGGCACCGTAACTTCGGGAGAAGGTGCGCCGGCGAGGGTAGGGTGTGACGCCTGCCCGGTGCCGGAAGGTTAATTGATGGGGTTAGCGCAAGCGAAGCTCTTGATCGAAGCCCCGGTAAACGGCGGCCGTAACTATAACGGTCCTAAGGTAGCGAAATTCCTTGTCGGGTAAGTTCCGACCTGCACGAATGGCGTAACGATGGCGGCGCTGTCTCCACCCGAGACTCAGTGAAATTGAAATCGCTGTGAAGATGCAGTGTATCCGCGGCTAGACGGAAAGACCCCGTGAACCTTTACTATAGCTTTGCACTGGACTTTGAATTTGCTTGTGTAGGATAGGTGGGAGGCTTTGAAGTGGGGACGCCAGTTCTCATGGAGCCATCCTTGAAATACCACCCTGGCAACTTTGAGGTTCTAACTCAGGTCCGTTATCCGGATCGAGGACAGTGTATGGTGGGTAGTTTGACTGGGGCGGTCTCCTCCCAAAGAGTAACGGAGGAGTACGAAGGTGCGCTCAGACCGGTCGGAAATCGGTCGTAGAGTATAAAGGCAAAAGCGCGCTTGACTGCGAGACACACACGTCGAGCAGGTACGAAAGTAGGTCTTAGTGATCCGGTGGTTCTGTATGGAAGGGCCATCGCTCAACGGATAAAAGGTACTCCGGGGATAACAGGCTGATACCGCCCAAGAGTTCATATCGACGGCGGTGTTTGGCACCTCGATGTCGGCTCATCACATCCTGGGGCTGAAGCCGGTCCCAAGGGTATGGCTGTTCGCCATTTAAAGTGGTACGCGAGCTGGGTTTAGAACGTCGTGAGACAGTTCGGTCCCTATCTGCCGTGGACGTTTGAGATTTGAGAGGGGCTGCTCCTAGTACGAGAGGACCGGAGTGGACGAACCTCTGGTGTTCCGGTTGTCACGCCAGTGGCATTGCCGGGTAGCTATGTTCGGAAGAGATAACCGCTGAAAGCATCTAAGCGGGAAACTTGCCTCAAGATGAGATCTCACTGGGATCTTGAATCCCCTAAAGGGCCGTCGAAGACTACGACGTTGATAGGTTGGGTGTGTAAGCGCTGTGAGGCGTTGAGCTAACCAATACTAATTGCCCGTGAGGCTTGACCATATAACACCCAAGCAATTTGTTTGGTTGGAATGATGAGCACCCCATGCCTCTGGATAAAGAGTGGTGAGGGCGGCTCTTCTGCAGTTCAACTCTGCCCAAACCTACCAATATGCGGGGCCATAGCTCAGCTGGGAGAGCGCCTGCCTTGCACGCAGGAGGTCAGCGGTTCGATCCCGCTTGGCTCCACCACTTGCCTCATGCGGGGCCATAGCTCAGCTGGGAGAGCGCCTGCCTTGCACGCAGGAGGTCAGCGGTTCGATCCCGCTTGGCTCCACCACTTGCCTCAGCGACCCTGTTATAGGTCTGTGGCTCAGTTGGTTAGAGCGCACCCCTGATAAGGGTGAGGTCGGCAGTTCAAATCTGCCCAGACCTACCATTACATGGTTCAGCCATGTTGTTGTAACAGATAGACGGGGCCATAGCTCAGCTGGGAGAGCGCCTGCCTTGCACGCAGGAGGTCAGCGGTTCGATCCCGCTTGGCTCCACCACTTTTGCCGTACGCAGTAGCTTGTCAGAACTTAGAAATGAACATTCGTTGATGAATGTTGATTTCTGACTTTTGTCAGATCGTTCTTTAAAAATTCGGATATGTGATAGAAATAGACTGACCGCCGTACGCAGTAGCTTGTCAGAACTTAGAAATGAACATTCGTGAATGAATGTTGATTTCTGACTTTTGTCAGATCGTTCTTTAAAAATTCGGATATGTGATAGAAATAGACTGACATGCACTTTCACTGGTGTGTGATCAGGCTAAGGTAAAATTTGTGAGTTCTGCTCGAAAGAGCGACGTGCGAATTTTCGGCGAATGTCGTCTTCACAGTATAACCAGATTGCTTGGGGTTATATGGTCAAGTGAAGAAGCGCATACGGTGGATGCCTTGGCAGTCAGAGGCGATGAAAGACGTGGTAGCCTGCGATAAGCTTTGGGGAGTCGGCAAACAGACTGTGATCCAGAGATCTCTGAATGGGGGAACCCAGCCAGCATAAGCTGGTTATCTTGTACTGAATACATAGGTGCAAGAGGCGAACCAGGGGAACTGAAACATCTAAGTACCCTGAGGAAAAGAAATCAACCGAGATTCCCTTAGTAGTGGCGAGCGAACGGGGACCAGCCCTTAAGTTGGTTTGAGATTAGTGGAACGCTCTGGAAAGTGCGGCCATAGTGGGTGATAGCCCCGTACACGAAAATCTCTTATCAATGAAATCGAGTAGGACGGAGCACGAGAAACTTTGTCTGAATATGGGGGGACCATCCTCCAAGGCTAAATACTACTGACTGACCGATAGTGAACTAGTACCGTGAGGGAAAGGCGAAAAGAACCCCGGAGAGGGGAGTGAAATAGATCCTGAAACCGTATGCGTACAAGCAGTGGGAGCCTACTTTGTTAGGTGACTGCGTACCTTTTGTATAATGGGTCAGCGACTTATATTCAGTGGCGAGCTTAACCGAATAGGGGAGGCGTAGCGAAAGCGAGTCTTAATAGGGCGTTTAGTCGCTGGGTATAGACCCGAAACCGGGCGATCTATCCATGGGCAGGTTGAAGGTTAGGTAACACTGACTGGAGGACCGAACCGACTACCGTTGAAAAGTTAGCGGATGACCTGTGGATCGGAGTGAAAGGCTAATCAAGCTCGGAGATAGCTGGTTCTCCTCGAAAGCTATTTAGGTAGCGCCTCATGTATCACTGTAGGGGGTAGAGCACTGTTTCGGCTAGGGGGTCATCCCGACTTACCAAACCGATGCAAACTCCGAATACCTACAAGTGCCGAGCATGGGAGACACACGGCGGGTGCTAACGTCCGTCGTGAAAAGGGAAACAACCCAGACCGTCAGCTAAGGTCCCAAAGTCATGGTTAAGTGGGAAACGATGTGGGAAGGCTTAGACAGCTAGGAGGTTGGCTTAGAAGCAGCCACCCTTTAAAGAAAGCGTAATAGCTCACTAGTCGAGTCGGCCTGCGCGGAAGATGTAACGGGGCTCAAACCATGCACCGAAGCTACGGGTATCACGAGTGAAAAACTCGCACGCCGAAAGACCAAGGTTTCCTGCGCAACGTTAATCGACGCAGGGTTAGTCGGTCCCTAAGGCGAGGCTGAAAAGCGTAGTCGATGGAAAACAGGTTAATATTCCTGTACTTCCAGTTATTGCGATGGAGGGACGGAGAAGGTTAGGCCAGCCTGGCGTTGGTTGTCCAGGTTTAAGGTGGTAGGCTGGAATCTTAGGCAAATCCGGGATTCTAAGGCCGAGAGCTGATGACGAGTTGCCATTAGGCGACGAAGTGGTTGATACCATGCTTCCAAGAAAAGCTCCTAAGCTTCAGATAACTGGGAACCGTACCCCAAACCGACACAGGTGGTTAGGTAGAGAATACCAAGGCGCTTGAGAGAACTCGGGTGAAGGAACTAGGCAAAATGGCACCGTAACTTCGGGAGAAGGTGCGCCGGCGAGGGTCAAGGACTTGCTCCGTAAGCCCATGCCGGTCGAAGATACCAGGCCGCTGCGACTGTTTATTAAAAACACAGCACTCTGCAAACACGAAAGTGGACGTATAGGGTGTGACGCCTGCCCGGTGCCGGAAGGTTAATTGATGGGGTTAGCGCAAGCGAAGCTCTTGATCGAAGCCCCGGTAAACGGCGGCCGTAACTATAACGGTCCTAAGGTAGCGAAATTCCTTGTCGGGTAAGTTCCGACCTGCACGAATGGCGTAACGATGGCGGCGCTGTCTCCACCCGAGACTCAGTGAAATTGAAATCGCTGTGAAGATGCAGTGTATCCGCGGCTAGACGGAAAGACCCCGTGAACCTTTACTATAGCTTTGCACTGGACTTTGAATTTGCTTGTGTAGGATAGGTGGGAGGCTTTGAAGTGGGGACGCCAGTTCTCATGGAGCCATCCTTGAAATACCACCCTGGCAACTTTGAGGTTCTAACTCAGGTCCGTTATCCGGATCGAGGACAGTGTATGGTGGGTAGTTTGACTGGGGCGGTCTCCTCCCAAAGAGTAACGGAGGAGTACGAAGGTGCGCTCAGACCGGTCGGAAATCGGTCGTAGAGTATAAAGGCAAAAGCGCGCTTGACTGCGAGACACACACGTCGAGCAGGTACGAAAGTAGGTCTTAGTGATCCGGTGGTTCTGTATGGAAGGGCCATCGCTCAACGGATAAAAGGTACTCCGGGGATAACAGGCTGATACCGCCCAAGAGTTCATATCGACGGCGGTGTTTGGCACCTCGATGTCGGCTCATCACATCCTGGGGCTGAAGCCGGTCCCAAGGGTATGGCTGTTCGCCATTTAAAGTGGTACGCGAGCTGGGTTTAGAACGTCGTGAGACAGTTCGGTCCCTATCTGCCGTGGACGTTTGAGATTTGAGAGGGGCTGCTCCTAGTACGAGAGGACCGGAGTGGACGAACCTCTGGTGTTCCGGTTGTCACGCCAGTGGCATTGCCGGGTAGCTATGTTCGGAAGAGATAACCGCTGAAAGCATCTAAGCGGGAAACTTGCCTCAAGATGAGATCTCACTGGGATCTTGAATCCCCTAAAGGGCCGTCGAAGACTACGACGTTGATAGGTTGGGTGTGTAAGCGCTGTGAGGCGTTGAGCTAACCAATACTAATTGCCCGTGAGGCTTGACCATATAACACCCAAGCAATTTGAGCGTAAGGCGCCAAATTGTGGTGGTGAAGATGATAAGAACCGAAAGTTCGCAACAAACCACAAATATCACATATCCGAATTCGCTGGGCTGTCCATCTGGACATTCTGGCTACAGAATTTCTTGACGACCATAGAGCATTGGAACCACCTGATCCCATCCCGAACTCAGTAGTGAAACGATGCATCGCCGATGGTAGTGTGGGGTTTCCCCATGTGAGAGTAGGTCATCGTCAAGATTCATTTCGCAAAACCCCTATCTGCGCACGCAGGTAGGGGTTTTGTCTTTAAGTAGGAACTACAGAGATTCGCAGGCACGTCCGAGTGACGGGCCAGCACACAGAATTTCTTGACGACCATAGAGCATTGGAACCACCTGATCCCATCCCGAACTCAGCAGTGAAACGATGCATCGCCGATGGTAGTGTGGGGTTTCCCCATGTGAGAGTAGGTCATCGTCAAGATTCAAACCCAAAGCCCCTGTCTGCAATGCAGACAGGGGCTTTGTCTTTTCCGGGGCTTCACTTTCAGCCTGAAGCGCTCCTACACGTACCGCGTATCAGCAGCCACTTTCATTTCAGAACTGATAGCTGACCGTGGCGCTGACATTGCGCTCCTCACCCATGTAGCAGTAGTTCAGGCTGGCACATGAGGTGATGTAGCTTTCATTGGTGAGGTTGTTGGCGTTAAGGCGCACATCCACACCCTTGAGCCCAACCTTGCCCAGGTCATAGCCGAGCGAAGCGTCGAACAAGGTGTAGGACGGCACCTTCATGCTGTTTTCCGCATCCACCCAGCTGTAGCCCACATACCGCACCCCACCGCCCAGCCGCAGGCCATCCAGAGGCCCTTGGTGGAAGTTGTAGTCAGCCCACAGCGAGAACATCTGTTTCGGTGCCTGGGTTGGCGAATTGCCTTTGTTGTCGAGGCTGGCCGACGTCAGGCTCGGCATCGATCTGGAATATTCGATATCGGTAAAGGTGTAGCCACCCAGCAGTTTGAGGCTGTCGGTCAGCTGCACATGAGCCTCCAGCTCAAGCCCTTGCGAGCGTACTTCACCTACCGGGCGATAGAAGTTTTCGTCAGGCTGCTTCGAGGCCAGGTTTTCCTGCTCGATGCGGAACACCGATGCGGTGAAGAGGTTGTCGCTGCCCGGAGGCTGATACTTGATGCCGGCTTCCCATTGAGTGCCCTCGGTCGGAGCCAGCGGTCGGCCTTCCTGGTCGGACACGGTATTGGGGTTGAACGACTCCGAGTAGCTGACATAGGGCGCAATGCCATTCTCGAACAGGTAGAGCACCCCGGCCCGGGTCGTAAAACTGGAGCGCTGATCGCTGACCTTGGTGTCGCTGTCGCGATTCTCCTCCGACACCTTCACCCAGTCCTGGCGAAGCCCCAGGGAGAAGCGCCACTGGTCGAGCTCCACCAGGTCCTGCAGATACACACCTGTTTGCTGCAAGCGCCGCTGGTAGCGGTTTACGCCCAGTACCTGAAGGTTGCCATTGCCGTACTGCGGGTTGCCGGCGTCCAGCGGGTCGACCGAGCCATAACGCCATGCGACGTCGGCCTTGCGCCGCTGGTAGTCGGCGCCCAGCAGCAGGGTGTGCTTGGCAGCGCCGGTGAAGAATTCCGCCTGCAGCATATTGTCGATGATGTACGAATGCAGGCGCTCGTCGCCGCCGGTATAGGCGCGGTTCAGAATGTTGCTGTCGGCATCCGCCCAGCCGGCCGAGTACACCTGATCCATGGACACGTCGGAATCCTGGTAACGGAAGTTCTGCCGCGCGGTGAACACATCATTGAAGCGGTGCTCGAACTGGTAGCTGAAGGACTGCTGGGTGCGCTCGTAGTTGTCGATGCCTGGCTCGCCCTCGAAGAAATGGTCTGACAAGCGCAAGCCGTTGCGCTTGTGCAGCATGCCGTCAGCAGGGTTGCCGCCGTGGTATCCGCCGTTAGGGTCGTGCTGCAGGTAGGCCTGCAGTGTGAGCGAGGTGTCTTCGGTGAAGTCGACGCTTATGGCCGGAGCGATGGTGTAGCGTTCTTCCTTGTTGTGGTCAAACTGGGTGTCGGATGCATCCGCCAGGCCTGTCAGGCGATAGGCGATGCGTTTGTCGTCATCCACAGGGCCGCTGAAGTCGAAACCCATGCCACGCTGGCCCTGGGTGCCGACTGTGGCTTGAACCTGATGGTAGGGGGTAAACAGCGGCTTCTTGGTGGTCAGGGCTACCAGGCCCCCTGGCGAGCTTCGCCCATACAGTACCGAGGAGGGCCCCTTGAGAATGTCGATGCGCTCAAGGAAGTACGGGTCGACCTGCATGGTGCTGTAGGTGCCGTTGTCGCCCATCGACTTCAGCCCATCGACGTAGATGTTATCCACAGAGCCGTCATTGAAACCGCGCATGGCCACATAGTCGTAGCGATGGGTGGCACCGTAAGGGTTGGTCAGTACCCCAGGCGTGTAGCGCATGGCCTGGGCAACGGTCTGTGAGCCCTGATCGTCCATCTGTTGGCGAGTAACCACCGAGACGGATTGGGATGTTTCCACCAACGGCGTGCTGGTCTTGGTCGCTACCTGGCTATGGGTGGCGTTGTAACCCTCCATGCTGCCCAGCGCATTGCCGAGGGTGAAGCTACGGATATCGGTGTCTGGCAATGACAGGGCGGCGTCCTGGGGCTGTGTCTGCAACACATAGCTACGTCCATCCTGGCTGACCGCTTCCAGGCCGCTGCCATTGAGCAGTTGGCGCAGCGCCTGGTCGGTAGCGTACTGCCCCTGCAGGCCGTTGGACTGCAAGCCATCGGTGAGCTGAGGCGTACTCGACAGGGTAATGCCGGCCTGGCGAGCGAACTGATTGAGCACGTCGGCCAGTTGGCCGGCCGGGATTGCATAGTGATGACTCACTTGGGCTGTTTCAGCCGCTGCGCAAAATTGCGGAACAGCCGCCAGACTCAAGGCAGTACCAAACAGTGCAGCCCGGATGGCATGGCGCAAACGTGCTGACTGCAGGACAGGTCGATAATCATTCAAGTTGTAAGTGTGGGTTAGCACCGGATTGCTAGACATGAAGGGTCCGTTGAAGTGTTGAGGGCAGAAGGTGTCGCTTACTGTCCTAGCCGGACCGGGATTGAAAACCCGCCAGAAATCGCCAAGGCCTTATCAGGCCATGCTTTCTACACGTACCCACCAGCGTGTACGTTGGCGCAGCTTTACCGGCAGCGTCTGCGGCAGCAGCTGAAGCAGTTGCTCCGGGTCTTCGAGGCGGAACACCCCCGACAGGCGCAAATCGGCAATCTCGTCGCTGCAGCCCAGGTAACCCTGGCGATAACGGCTGACCTGCACGAGGAAGTCGGACAGGCGCATGTCCTGTGTAACGATCAGCCCTTCAGTCCAGGCCATCGGGTCCATGTCCAGGCGCGCGAGCGGGTGCGCACCTTGAGCATCCAGGCGCCAGTGCTGGCCGCCTTCAATCCACTGCAGTTGGCCATTGCCAGGCCGGTGGATCGCCACTTTCCCGTGACTGACGCTGACACGTGTGCAGTCGTTGTCCTGATAGGCCACAAAGCGTCCTGCGAACCCTTCCAGCAGCGCGTCGCGGGTTTGTAGCAGTACTGGCTGGCGGGAGCTGCAGGTAATCATCAGCTCCCCCTGCTTCAGGCGGACCAGACGCTGCTGGTCGTTGAAGGCCAGGTCCACGGCAGTGCGGGTATTGAGTTGCATCAGTGAGCCATCGGGCAGGGTGATGACGCGTCGCTCACCCGTGCCGGTGGCATAGTCCGACGCCCACGCCCCGATAGCATCGAGGTCCTTGGCCAGCCATGTTGCGGACCCCGCCATGACAATGCCGCCAAGCAGCTTGAGTGCCTGCCGGCGGTGCAGGCGCTGCTGGCTGGTTTCCAGGGTTTGCAACGCCAGCCCGGCACCGGGGATCGAGCGCAGGTCAAGGTCCTGATGCAGGTGCATCACCCGTTGCCAGGCCTGTTCATGTTCGTGGTGGGCACTGCGCCATTGCGCGCACTGTTGTTGCAGCGTCGGCTCATGCCCGCGCTCGCGCAGCCGCAGCATCCACTGGATGGCCTGTTTGACCGCTTTTGCATCAGGGCGTACGGCGCTCATTGAATCAGCACTCGTCTTCGTAGCGCAGTACATAGCAATGGTAGAGCGCATCAGCGATGTAACGCTCTACGGTACGCACCGAGATCCCCATCTGCTCGGCAATGGCCTGGTGCTTCAGCCCCTCGCATTGGGCCAGCAGGAAGGCGCGACGTACCTTGGGTTTGAGGCCGTCGAGCATGCGCGCGATACGCTCAAGCAATTCCAGCAGCAGCTCGCGGGTTTCGGCCGAGGGGTACTGTGCTTCCGGCACATGGGCCAGTGCCTCCAGGTAGGCCCTGTGCAATTCCTCGCGGCGCCAGTGATCGATGACCAGCCCACGCGCTACCGTGCGCAGGAACGCCCGAGGGGTGTTTAGCTGCAGGTGTTCGCGGCGTTGCAGCAAGCGCACGAAGGTGTCATGGGCCAGGTCTGCGGCATCGGCGGCATTGCCCAGCTTGCTGCGCAGCCAGGCGTGTAACCAGCCGTGGTGGTCACTGTAGAGCGTTTGCACGGAGTCATTGCTGGGCATAGGGGAGGGCGCTGGCATCAATGGACATGAATGATAATTAGTCTCATTGTTGGCGTGGCAAGGTCAATTTGCAACCCATCTGCTCGTGTCGCACGTAAAGCCGGTTACCGGCTAACGCGCCCGTTGCGCATCCAGGTAGTTGCGGATTACCAGCGCTCCGCTATTGAGGTGCCGGGCCAGCACGGCTACCGCCTCGTCCACCAGCTTGTCACTGGCTGCATCTACCAGTGCGTTGTGATCGTCCTGGGTCAGCTTGCCCAGGCCCATGGACGAAAGATGAAAACGCAGGAAGCGCTCTTCTTCGTTCAGTTCGTTTTCGATCAGGCGCAGCAGCTTTTTGTTCGACGCCTTGCTGTACAGCGTCATGTGGAACAGGCGGTTCAGACGGCCGATTTCGGCGTGGCGGGTTTCGTTCTCCAGTTGCTGGATATAGCCACGGGCGCTGGTGATGTCGCTGGCATCAAGCAGCGGGATCGACTGGCGCAGCGCTTCGCTCTCAAGCAATACGCGCAGGGCATAGGTATCCACCGCATCCTCGCCGATCAATGGCGCAACCACCGCACCCTTGTGCATCTCCACTTTTAGCAGCGATTGCGCTTCAAGCTGGCGCAGGGCCTCGCGCACGGGCATGCGGCTGACGCCAAACAAGGTGGCGAGTTCTTGTTGTCGCACGGCGGTACCAGGGGGCAGGCGGCCATCGAGAATGGCGCTGCGCAGGCGTTCTTCGATCACGGCACGGGCCTGGTTCGGCGACAGCTGCTCGCTGGCCAACACATTGCTCAATTTGATTTTCTCGGCCACGCGACGTCTGCCTCAACGATGACTAAAGTTGGATCCAATGACACTAGTAATAGCTTGTGGGAATTGTCAAACCTAGGCCCGCATTGGAACGGGCGCCCCAAAAGCGCGGCTATGGTGGATGAAGTCGCCTGCCAAAGGAAGCAGCTCATAGAAGGATATAAATAGAAAGTGTAGGCGGGCTGACAGGCGGATGCATGATTGCAGGGTGCCATTGTTTTTTGCGGTGGCAACCCGCAACATCGCTGCTTTCGACTGGCCTGAACAGGGCTTCGCAGTGGCGATATCCTGGATGTTCAAAACCGTTGTGCGACGTGTCGGCTTTGCCGCGCTGCTGGGCAGTCTGCTGCTGGGCGGCTTGCACGCGGATTGGGATTTCTCCCAGATAAGCCGAAAATCGCAGGCCCTGTATGGCCCTCTGGGTCCCGGGCAAGGCCGCATCGATGCCTGGCAGAACCTGATGGCCACGCAGAAGCAGGGTACCGAGCTTGAGCAACTGCAAGTGGTCAACCGCTTCTTCAACCAGCAATTGCGCTATGTCGAAGACATCGACCTGTGGCATGAGGTCGACTACTGGGCCACACCGGTGCAGGCACTGATCAAAGGTGCCGGGGACTGCGAGGACTACGCCATCGCCAAGTATTTCAGCCTGCGGCGCATGGGCATCCCCAGCGAAAAACTGCGCATCACCTACGTCAAGGCGTTGCGGCAAAACCGGGCGCACATGGTCCTGACTTATTATTCAAACCCACAGGCCCAGCCTTTGGTGCTCGACAGCCTGATGGATGCAATCAAGCCGGCAAGCCAACGTACCGACCTGCTGCCGGTGTACGCCTTCAATGGCGAGGGGTTGTGGCTGACGGGTGCCGCAGGCAACAAGAAGGTCGGCGATACCAAGCGACTGTCACGCTGGCAGGATTTGCTGAAGAAAATGCAGGCCGAAGGGTTCCCGGCCGAGCCGGTTTACTGAAGGAGCACAGATGTCACTGTTCAAACAATTGCTGTTGGCCATTTGCCTGTTCCTGGTAGTCGCCTTCAGTGGCAGTTTCATGGTCAGCCTGGAAAGCTCGCGTAGCCAATACGTGAACCAGCTACGCTCGCACGCCCAGGATGCAGCGACTGCGCTGGCGCTGTCGCTGACGCCGAATATCGACGACCCGGCGATGGTCGAGCTGATGGTCAGCTCGATCTTCGACAGTGGTTACTATGCAAGCATCAAGGTGGTCGACCTGAGCTCCAATGCCGTTCTGGTGGAGCGCCATGCCGAGCCGGACCCAGGCGGGGTGCCGCGCTGGTTCGTGCACCTGATCGGCCTTGAGGCTGCGGGGGGCGACGCCATCGTCAGCCGCGGCTGGCAGCAGGCCGCGCGGGTAGAAGTGATCAGCCACCCCATGTTTGCCATCGCCAAACTCTGGCAAAGCGCCTTGGGCAGCTTGGGCTGGTTGCTGCTGTGCGGTGCAGCCAGTGCCGTGCTCGGCGCCTTGCTGTTACGCCGCCAGTTGCGGCCGCTGGACTATATGGTTGAGCAATCCCACGCCATTGCGCGCCGCGAATTCCTCAGCCTGCCAGAGTTGCCCCGCACACCGGAGCTACGCCGTGTGGTGCAGGCGATGAACCAGATGGTCGAGAAGCTCAAGGCGCTGTTCACCGAGCAGGCCGAGCGCAGCGAACGGCTGCGTGCGGAGTCTTACCAGGACAGCCTGACCGGGCTATCGAACCGCCGCTATTTCGAAATGCAGCTGAACACTCGGGTAAGCAACCTGGAAGACGCGCGCGCCGGCTACCTGCTATTACTGCGCGTCCAAGGGCTGGCAGGGCTGAACGCACGCCTTGGCGGCCAGCGTACCGACCAGTTGCTGCAGGCCGTGGGTGAGCAATTGCGCCGCACCTGTGCCAGCTTCCCGGAAACCAACGACCTGATTTCCCGCAGCCGCGGTGGCGAGTTTGCCGTGCTGGCGCCGGGCATGGTGCATGAAGAAGCGGTACAGCTTGCCCAGGCACTGGAAGCGACGCTGCAAAGCCTGCACGAGACTGGAGCCAGTGATATCGACCCGGTGGCCTGTATCGGCCTCGCGCCGTTCAGCCCCGGTGATTCTCCACAGGCATTGCTGAAGCTCGCCGATGAGGCCCTGGCCCGTGCCGAAAACCAGCCAACGCCGGGGTGGGTGTGCCTTGAGCAAGGTGTGGCCGCCGTTGCAGCCGATAGCCAGCACGCCTGGCACGAGCGGCTCGATCAGGCGTTCAACAATGGGCATTTCGAGCTGTTCTTCCAGCCAGTGGTGGATTGCGCTTCGGTGCAACGGGTATTGCACCACAAGGTGATTTCACGTTTGCAGGATGGCCAGGGCGAGGCACTGCCGGCGGGCCGCTTCCTGCCTTGGCTGGAGCGCTTCGGCTGGATGCCGCGGCTGGACGTGCTGGTGCTGGAGAAAGTGTTGGCGCACCTGCGTGGGCATGACCAGGTGCTGGCGCTGAACCTGTCCGCCGCTACCCTGGCCGATCCAAAGGCCTTGCAGCGAGTCTTTGAGCTGCTTGGCCAGAACGTGGCTATGGGGCCGCGTCTGGTATTTGAAATTGGTGAGGAGCAGTTGCCTGAGCAGGCAGCCCTGGAGCAACTCACCCGGCGCCTGCACGGGCTGGGCTTTGGCCTGGCGCTGCAGCGCTTTGGTGGGCGCTTCAGCATGATCGGCAACCTGGCGCACTTGGGCCTGGCGTACCTGAAGATTGACGGCAGCTACATCCGCAACATCGACCATGAGCAGCACAAGCGGCTGTTCATCGAAGCGATCCAGCGTGCGGCGCACAGCATCGATTTACCGCTGATTGCCGAGCGGGTCGAGACGGAAGGGGAGCGGCGGGTGTTGCAGGAGATGGGGGTAGGCGGGATTCAGGGTCAGCTGGTCGGCGAGCCTGCGCCTTGGCGCTGAAGGGCTTTCCTGTGGCTGATCTGATTCCCTGGCCTGGCGCTGTGCATGTGGGAGCGGCCTTGTGTCGCGAAAGGGTCGCAGCGCGGCCCCAGGATTTCGCATTGCTGCACAAACTTCTGGGGCTGCTGCGCAGCCCTTTCGCGACACAAGGCCGCTCCCACAGGCCTTGAGTCCGCCTTCTAGCGTTCGCGCAGTGCTTCCGAACGCGCCTTCATGATCGGCTTGAGCAGGTAGCTCATGATGGTCTTCTTGCCGGTCATGATATCCACCGTCGCCACCATCCCGGGAATGATCAGCAGCGGCTTCTCGTCGGTGCCCAGGTGGCTGCGGTCGGTGCGCAGCTTGATCAGGTAGTAGGTGGTCTTCTTGTCTTCGTCGGTGATGGTGTCGGCGCCGATCTGCTCCAGCTTGGCCTTGAGCCCACCGTAGATGGTGTAGTCGTAGGCCGTGAACTTCACGGTCGCCTCCTGGCCAGGGTGCAGGAAGGCGATGTCCTTGGGCAGGATCTTCGCTTCGATGACGAGCGTGTCGTCCAGTGGCACCACCTCGATGATATCGCTGCCGGGCTGGATAACCCCGCCAATGGTGTTCACCAGCATCTGCTTGACGATACCGCGTACAGGCGAAGTGACCATGGTGCGGTGCACCCGATCGTCCAGTGCCTTGCTGGTGGCCGTGGCCTTGTTCAGCTCGGTGCGCGCCTCGTTCAGCTGGGTCAGCGCTTCACTGCGGAATTTGCCTCGGGTTTCCTCGATCTTGCTCTGTACCTCGCGGATGGCCGCTTCGGCTCGTGGGATGGCCAGCGCGGTGGAGTCCAGTTGGCCACGGTTCTCCACTTCGGCGCGGCGCAGGCGCAGCACTTCGACCTGGGAGATCGCACCGGTTGCCACCAGCGGTTCGGACATGCCGATTTCCTTGCGCAGCAGCTCAAGGCTGCTGGCGTACTGGGAACGTTTGGAGCTGTACTCACGCAGCTCCTGCTGGCGCTGAACCAGCTGCTGCTGCAGGCCGCCAATTTCGTCCTGCAGTTGCTGGCGCCGGCTCTGGAACAGCGACTCTTCGTTCGCCGCCTGGCTTGGCGCGGCTTTGCGCAACGCCTCATCGATTTTCAGCGGGGTGTCCCCTACCTCGGCGCTCAGGCGCTCTACCCGCAGGGCCATGGCCAGGCGGTCGGCCTCGGTTTCACCGACGTTGGAGGCGAAGCGGGTTTCATCCAGGCGCAGCAATGGCTGGCCAATTTCGACAATCTGCCCTTCCTTGGCGAAGATCTCGGCGACGATACCGCCCTCCAGGTTCTGGATCTTCTGCACCTTGGACGACGGAATGGCCTTGCCTTCTCCACGCGTGACCTCGTCGATCGGGGCGACGCTGGCCCACACGATCAAGAACACGAAGAACAGGATCACGCCCCAGATGGTCAGGCGCACAACCCTTGGCGCATCTTCGATCAGGGCCTTGTTGACCTCTGGCAGCGGTTGGCCGCCCAGTGAGTCGGAACCTTTGAAGTAGCGCCGCAGGCCATCCTTGAATTGCCCCATATCCAGCTTATGCAACACTGATCTGCCCCTTCTTCAGCGCATCCATGACCGCGGCTTTCGGGCCGTCGGCGACAATCTGCCCGCGATCGATCACGATCAGCCGGTCCACCAGCGACAGCAGCGAGGCACGGTGCGTGACCAACAGTACCGTCTTGCCTTCCACCACTGCTTGCAGGCGCTGCTTGAGGCGCTCTTCGCCGGTGTTGTCCATGGCACTGGTCGGCTCGTCCAGCAACAGAATCTGCGGGTTGAGCAGCAGCGCACGGCCCAGGGCGACGTTCTGCCGCTGGCCGCCGGACAGGTTCTGCCCGCGTTCACCCACTTGCAGTTCGTAACCGTCCGGGTGCAGGCGGGCGAATTCATGCACGCCTGCCAGCTCGGCGGCCTGCAGGATCAGCTCGTCCTCGATGTAGCGGGCACCGCTGACCAGGTTGTCGCGCAGGGTGCCGGCCAGCAGCTGGATGTCCTGCGGCACATAACCGATGTTGTGGCGCAGTTCGCTGACGTCGATCTGGCGAATGTCCACGCCATCGACCAGCAGCGAGCCGCCATCGGCCTCGTACAGGCCGACGATGAGCTTGGCCAGCGAGCTCTTGCCCGAGCCACTGCGGCCGATGATGCCAACCTTCTCGCCGGGGCGGATGGTCAGGTTGATGTTCTTCAGGGCCAGGTTCTGCTGGTTCGGGTAGGTGAAATCGACCCCGCGGAACTCGACACTGCCTTGCAGTACCTTGCGGCTCAGCGGGCGCTCCTCGAAGTTGCGCTCTTGCGGCAGTTCCATCATGTGGTCAGTGGCGACCATGGTGACCTTGGCTTGCTGGTAGCGGGCAAGCAAGCCGTTGAGCGAGGCCAGTGGCCCGAGCGCCCGGCCGCTAAGCATGTAGCACGCCACCAGGCCGCCCATGCTCAGGTTGCCGTCGATGATCAGGTACACGCCGACGCAGATCATCGCCACGCCAGCCAGCTGCTGGATGAGCATGGTGATGTTCATCGCCAGGCTCGACAGCACCTTCACCCGCAGTTCCAGGCGGCTGAGGGTGCCGAGGGTCTGCTCCCACATGTACTGGCGTTCGCTTTCGGCGTTGTTGACCTTTACGGCATCCAGGCCGGCCAGGGTCTCGATCAGGCTGGACTGGCGCTCGGAGGCCAGGGCCATGGTCCGTTCCATGGTCGCCATCAGCGGCCGTTGCAAGGCATAGCCGATGCCCAGGGCCAGCGGGAAGGCGATGATCGGGATCCACACCAGATGCCCGCCAATGATGGCGATGACGATCAGGATAAGGATGGTGAAGGGCAGGTCAATCAGGCTGGTCAGGGTCAGTGAGGCGAGGAAGTCGCGCAGGCCCTGGAACTCGTGAATGTTCTGGGCAAAGCTGCCGACCCTGGCCGGGCGGTACTTCATCGACATGCCGACGATGCGTTCGAACAGCGTCGCCGAGATGATCAGGTCGGTCTTCTTGCCGGCCAGGTCCAGGCAGAGGCCACGCAGGCCCTTGAGAATGAGGTCGAAGACATAGGCGCCGGCGATACCGATGGCCAGCACCCAAAGTGTCGACGTTGCCTGGTTGGGCACCACGCGGTCATACACGTTCATCACGAACAGCGGCGCGGCCAGGGCGATGAGGTTGATCACCAGGCTGGCGGCGATGGCGTCGATATACAGCCACTTGCTGCGCAGCAGGGTATCGCGGAACCACGACTTTGCCCGCGGGATGAGGTTGCCGTGGTTGACGTCGAACTTGTGCTGCGGCTGGGCGAAGAACACCCGGCCGCTATAGTCGCTTTGCAGGGCTTCGCGGCTGACATGCACCTCGCCGCCATCGCTCTCGCTGAGCAACAGGCGCGCGGTGTCTTCATTCTCCCAGCCCAGCAGGACAGCACTGCGGCCTTCCTTTAACAGCAGCATCGCCGGCATGGCGATGCTCGGGATCTGCTCCAGCTTGCGCTGCAACAGACGCCCTTGCAGGCCGGCCCGGGCGGCGGCACGGGGCAGCAGCTCGGGGCTCAGGCGCTGGGCAGGTAGCGGCAGGCCGGTGGTCAGCATGACCCGGCTGGCGGGTTTCTGGTGCAGGACACACAGGCTCAGCAGGCTATCCAGCAAGGGATCGTCATGCTGACTGCGTGGATCATGGCTGAGTTGGACTCGACTGACTTCAGATTCCACGCGGCGCTCTCTTCATCCTTGTGGTGGGTGGGGTGGGTGTGCCGCCGTTAAGGTCTGGCCGGCTCGCCCTGGCTTTCACTGGTGCTGCCAAGCGGTGTAGGTGAGGGCGACGACGCCCTTACGGCTAAGCAGATGGCCAATGGTCGCCTCGAATCGATACTGAGTAAACAATTGTACGTCGTTCATTGCTACCAGACTGCTCCTGAGCAGTGGGTGTTTCATTCTTGATCCTGTATGCGCACAGGCTGAAGCATGTTCAGCAGCATAGCCTGCCAGCCAGGCAGCGAGTGGGCCGCCTACGATCGATCTTTGTCTTCGTCATTTAATGGGCGCTGACTTGTTGACGGTTTTAAATCTGCTGATCGTTAAAATTCATCGTACAAAGTCTGTTTGCACGCTCGGTGCTGGTTCAGAAATCGTCAATGGTTTGCCATCATCGCCGTGTCAGTATCTGCGCAATCGTTCTCTAACTGTCTGATCTGCGATGAAGCGCTGTTGCAGGTCGCGCGCAATACAAGGCTGGCGTTGGCTCGAACCCTGATACAACCCCGGTGTTGCCTCGTTTTGAAGCCCGAGCCCGTCCGGTTTCAGGCAAGGTTTGTGCTTGTATGGAGGCAGCAGCCTGGGGGCGCGAAAGTGATCTGAAAATTGACGCTTGCAGGTTTGACGGTTGCCGATATGTGGCTGTTCTGCGGCAAGAAATGCCGCCGCCGAGGCGTAGAAAACGTTGCTGAACTTAGCGTTGAGCGAGCTTTCGATGATGTACGACATTTGTCCTCAATGAACGGTTGGCTAAGGTACAAATATCAATGTGACATTACATTGCCGATTGTTTAGGATGGCCTCTATAAGGTCAATAGTTTGGCATTTAAGTAATTCCAAATAGTTATAGACGAAAAATTGACGCAATAAAGCGTCAAGAGATCATCGACATAGTTCCGCCTGCAGTGGCTTGCGAGTGCCGCTCTGGCATGGAAGTACCCATAGGGTCACACGGAGAGTCCAATGAGCAGCGTTGTAGCCATCGTCAAAAGCATTGTCGGCCAGGTTATTGCGGTATCCCCAGAGGGCATTCGTCGTGTGCTCATCGAAGGGGACCGCCTGCTGTCAGGTGAGGAAGTACTCACTGGCCCGGGCGGCGCAGTTACTTTGGAGCTGGCCGATGGCCGTCTGCTTGACCTGGGCCGCGACAGCCAGTGGAGCGCCGATGCGCCTGACAGCAGCACCGACCTGAGCCAGGCGACCGCACAGGCCGCGCCGTCGGTGGAAGAACTGCAACAGGCAATTGCTGCTGGTGTCGACCCGACTACCGAGCTTGAGGCCACCGCAGCCGGCCCGTCCGCAGCGGGCGGCGGCGGCGCGCTGGGCGGTGGTCACAGCTTCGTCATGCTCGAGGAAACCGCGGGCCGAGTCGACGCTACCGTCGGCTTCCCTACGGAAGGGCTGGGCTTTGCTGCCGTGCTCGATAGCGAAGAGGTTGGCTTGCTGGATACCTCCAGCAATAACCAGGTGACGACGCCAACGCCAGATGGCAACGTTGCTACCGACCTGATTCTTGGCGCCACTCCTTCCATCAGCGAAGCGGGTGGCGTAATCGTTTATACGGCCACGGTTGGCCAGGCGCCGACCACCAACCTGATCGTCACCCTGTCCAACGGCGCCGTTATCGTTATCCCGGCCGGGCAGACCAGCGGCAGCGTCAATGTCGTGGTCCCGGCAAATGACACGCCTTATATCGACGGTGGCCAGATCTCGGCAACCGTAACGGGTACCACCGGTGGCAACGGCCTGACGGTGACAGTGCCGCAAACGCCGGCAGTCACCCAGGTTACCGATACCATCGACACCACCACTGCGACGCTGACGGCGAATCCGTCGGTGACAGAAGGTGGCGTAATTACCTACACCGTGACCCTGAGCAACCCTGCCCAGACGCCGGTAACCGTGACCCTGTCCAATGGGCAGGTCATTACCATCGAGGCTGGCAAGACCCAGGGCAGCGTCGACTTCCAGACCCCGGCGAATGACGTCTACAACAACGGTTCGACCGTCAGCACAACCATTACTGGCGCTACCGGTGGCAACTTCGAGCAACTGACGCCGAACCCTGCACCGGCTGAGACGGTAATCAGTGATTCGGTCGATAGCACTACCGCGACCCTGACCGCTTCGCCAAGCGTCACCGAAGGCGGCGTGATCACCTACACCGTGACCCTGAGCAACCCTGCCCAGACGCCTGCACCGGCTGAGACGGTAATCAGTGATTCTGTCGATAGCACTACCGCGACCCTGACCGCTTCGCCAAGCGTCACCGAAGGCGGCGTGATCACCTACACCGTGACCCTGAGCAACCCTGCCCAGACGCCGGTAACCGTGACCCTGTCCAATGGGCAGGTCATCACCATCGAGGCTGGCAAGACCCAGGGCAGTGTCGACTTCCAGACCCCGGCGAATGACGTCTACAACAACGGTTCGACCGTCAGCACAACCATTACCGGTGCTACCGGTGGCAACTTCGAGCAGCTGACGCCGAACCCGACTCCGGCTCAGACTACGATCAATGACTCGGTCGATAACACCACTGCGACCCTGACCGCTTCGCCAAGCGTCACTGAAGGTGGCGTAATCACCTACACCGTGACTCTGAGCAACCCTGCCCAGACTCCGGTAACCGTGACCCTGTCCAACGGCCAGACCATTACCGTTGAGGCGGGCAAGACCCAGGGCAGCGTCGACTTCCAGACTCCGGCGAATGACGTCTACAACAACGGCTCGACCGTCAGTGTCACCATCGAAAACGCCACTGGCGGTAACTTCGAGCAGCTGACTCCGAATCCGACCCCGGCTCAGACCACGATCAACGATTCGGTCGACACCACCACCGCGACCCTGACCGCTTCGCCAAGCGTCACCGAAGGCGGCGTGATCGATTCGGTCGACACCACCACCGCGACCCTGACCGCTTCGCCAAGCGTCACCGAAGGCGGCGTGATCACCTACACCGTGACTCTGAGCAACCCTGCCCAGACTCCTGTAACCGTGACCCTGTCCAACGGCCAGACCATCACCGTTGAAGCTGGCAAAACCCAGGGCAGCGTCGACTTCCAGACTCCGGCGAATGACGTCTATAACAACGGCTCGACCGTCAGCGTCACCATCGAAAACGCCACTGGCGGTAACTTCGAGCAGTTGACCCCGAATCCGACCCCGGCTCAGACCACGATCAATGACTCGGTCGACACCACCACTGCGACCCTGACCGCTTCGCCAAGCGTCACTGAAGGCGGCGTAATCACCTACACCGTGACCCTGAGCAACCCTGCCCAGACTCCGGTAACCGTGACCCTGTCCAACGGCCAGACCATCACCGTTGAGGCTGGCAAGACCCAAGGCAGCGTCGACTTCCAGACGCCTGCGAACGACGTCTACAACAACGGCTCGACAGTCAACGTCACCATCGAAAGCGCCACTGGCGGCAACTTCGAGCAACTGACCCCGAATCCGACTCCAGCTTCGACTGTAATCAATGACAGCGTCGATACCGTCACCGTTAGCATCGTCAGCAATGGCAATGTGACCGAAGACCAGCAGCCTTCCTTTACTGTGAAAGTAAGCCAGGCGCTGGACCGTCCGTTGACCGTAACCCTGTCGAACGGCGACACCGTGACGATCGAGGCCGGTAAGACCGAAGTCGAGTACAAAACCCCGGCTCAGGGCGATGACGTCTATCACGATGCTGGCTCCATCACCCTCAGCGTTACCGACGCTACGGTTCCAGGTGCCACCTTCGAGAAGCTGGCCTTGGGTGGCCCGGCTACCGTTGAGATCTCGGACACTATCAGTGAAGTTGTGGCTAAGCTGACCGCCACCCCTTCGGTGACCGAAGGCGGCGAGATCACTTACACCATCACGCTGACCAACAAAGATGGTCTGCCGATCAACAACCACGGTGCATTGACCTTCACGCTGAGCGACGGCAAGACCGTCATCACCGTACCGGCCAATGGCACTACCGGTTCGATCACTGTCACCGCTCCGGACAACGTCTACGTCGGCAGCAACACCCCAGTGGTGCAGTCGATCGCTACCGTCGCTGGCGCTGATGTCGGCAAGTTTGAACAGCTGACCCTGGATAAAACGCCGGTCAGCACCACTGTTACCGATGAGCCAGGTACTCCAGGCAATCCAGGCGGCAACAACGAAGGCGACCTGGTCAAAGTCACCATCACCGCCGATCAGACTTCGGTGGCCGAGAACGTCAAACCGACCTTCACGGTGCACATCAACCAGCCGCTGGACCACGACCTGGTCGTGACCCTGAGCAACAACGCTCAAGTCACCATCAAGGCCGGCGAGACCAGCGCGCCGTACACCCATGACGCGCAAGGCGATGACGTCTATAAAGACTCCGGCGAAATCAGCCTGGGTATCAATTCGGCTGTAGACGCCACCGGCGCTACCTTCGAAAACCTGCAACTGGGCGGTGCGGCTACCGTTCAAGTGACCGATACCACCGACGAAGTGGTGGCCAAGCTGACCGCTACACCTTCGGTCACCGAAGGCGGCGAGATCACCTACACCATCACGCTGACCAACAAAGATGGTCTGCCGATCAACAACCACGGCGCCCTGACCTTCACGCTGAGCGACGGTAAAACCGTCATCACTGTACCCGCCAACGGCACTACCGGTTCGATCACCGTCACTGCGCCGGACAACGTCTACGTTGGTGCCAACCCTGCAGTGGTCAACTCCATCGCGACTGTTGCTGGCGCTGACGTCGGCAAGTTCGAGCAACTGACCCTGGACAAGACCCCGGTCAGCACCACCGTCACCGACGAGCCAGGCACCCCGGGCAACGAAGGCGACCTGGTCAAAGTCACCATCACCGCCGATCAGACGGGCGATGACGTCTACAAAGACTCGGGCGAAATCAGCCTGGGCATCAATTCGGCTGTAGACGCCACCGGTGCGACCTTCGAGAACCTGCAACTGGGCGGTGCGGCCACCGTTCAAGTGACCGACACCACTGACGAAGTGGTGGCCAAGCTGACCGCTACCCCTTCGGTAACCGAAGGCGGCGAGATCACCTACACCATCACCCTGACCAACAAAGATGGTCTGCCGATCAACAACCACGGCGCCCTGACCTTCACGCTGAGCGACGGTAAAACCGTCATCACTGTACCGGCCAACGGCACTACTGGTTCGATCACTGTCACTGCCCCGGACAACGTCTACGTTGGCAGCAACCCAGCAGTGGTCAACTCCATCGCGACCGTTGCGGGCGCTGATGTTGGCAAATTTGAGCAGCTGACCCTGGACAAGACCCCGGTCAGCACCACTGTCACTGACGAGCCAGGCACTCCGGGCAACGAAGGCGACCTGGTCAAGGTCACCATCACCGCCGATGGTTCGATCACTGTCACCGCTCCGGACAACGTCTACGTCGGTGCCAACCCTGCAGTGGTCAACTCCATCGCGACTGTTGCGGGCGCTGATGTTGGCAAGTTCGAGCAACTGACCCTGGACAAGACCCCGGTCAGCACCACTGTCACTGACGAGCCAGGCACTCCGGGCAACGAAGGCGACCTGGTCAAGGTCACCATCACCGCCGAAACCAGCGCGCCGTACACCCACGATGCGCAAGGCGATGACGTCTATAAAGACTCCGGCGAAATCAGCCTGGGTATCAATTCGGCTGTAGACGCCACCGGCGCTACCTTCGAGAACCTGCAACTGGGCGGTGCGGCTACCGTTCAAGTGACCGACACCGTCGATGAGGTTGTGGCCAAGTTGACCGCAAGCCAGTCGGTTACGGAAGGCGGCGAGATCACCTACACGATCACGCTGACCAACAAAGACGGCCTGCCGATCAACAATCACGCAGAGCTGTACTTCAAGCTGACCGATGGCACCCAGACTTCAGTGGCCGAGAACGTCAAACCGACGTTCACCGTGCACATCAACCAGCCACTGGACCACGATCTGGTCGTGACCCTGAGCAACAACGCTCAAGTCACCATCAAAGCTGGCGAAACCAGCGCGCCGTACACCCACGATGCGCAGGGCGATGACGTTTACAACGATGCTGGCCAGATCAGTCTGGGCATCGACTCGGCTGTAGACGCCACCGGCGCTACCTTCGAGAACCTGCAGCTGGGCGGTGCGGCCACCGTTCAAGTAACCGACACCACCGACGAAGTGGTGGCCAAGCTGACTGCGACCCCTTCGGTCACCGAAGGCGGCGAGATCACTTACACCATCACGCTGACCAACAAAGACGGTCTGCCGATCAACAACCACGGCGCCCTGACCTTTACGCTGAGCGACGGCAAGACCGTCATCACCGTACCGGCCAACGGCACCAGCGGTTCGATCACCGTCACTGCGCCGGACAACGTCTACGTCGGCAGCAACGCCCCGGTGGTGCAGTCGATCGCTACTGTTGCTGGCGCTGATGTCGGCAAGTTCGAACAGCTGACTCTGGACAAGACCCCGGTCAGCACCACCGTCACCGACGAGCCAGGCACCCCGGGCAACGAAGGCGACCTGGTCAAAGTCACCATCACCGCCGATCAGACCGTGCCCGCGAACAGCACCACCGGCTCGGCCACTGCAACCGCCCCGGATAACGTCTATGTCGGCGCTAACGAGCCGGTGGTCAATGCCATCGAAGCCGTCAGCGGCGCGGATGCGTGGAAGTTCGAAAGCCTGAACCTGGACAAGACGCCGGTCAGCACCGAGGTTACCGACGAGCCAGGCACCCCAGGCAACGAAGGCGATATCGTCAAGGTCACCATCACGGCTGCTTCACCGTGCACATCAACACTGCACTGGCCCACGACCTGGTCGTGACCCTGAGCAACAACGCCCAGGTCACCATCAAGGCCGGCGACACCAGCGCGCCATACGAGCACGCTGCGCAGGGCGATGACGTTTACCAAGACGCCGGCGAAATCTCCCTCGGCATCAAGTCGGCGGTAGACGCTACCGGTGCGGCCTTCGAAAACCTGCAGCTGGGCGGTGATGCTTCGGTCAAAGTGACCGACACCATCGACGAAGTTGTGGCCAAGTTGACCGCCAGCCAGTCGGTAACCGAAGGCGGCGAGATCACCTACACGATCACGCTGACCAACAAAGACGGCCTGCCAATCAACAACCACGCAGAGCTGTACTTCAAGCTGACCGATGGCACCACTGTCATCGTGCCCGCAAACAGCACTACCGGCTCGGCCACTGCGACCGCCCCGGATAACGTCTATGTCGGCGCTAACGAGCCGGTGCTCAATGCCATCGAAGCCGTCAGCGGCGCGGATGCGTGGAAGTTCGAAAACCTGAACCTGGACAAGACTCCGGTCAGCACCCAGGTTACCGATGAGCCGGGCACCCCAGGCAACGAAGGTGACTTGGTCAAAGTCACCATCACCGCCGACCAGACTTCGGTGGCGGAAAACGTCAAACCGACGTTCACCGTACACGTCAACCAACCGCTGGACCACGACCTGGTCGTGACCCTGAGCAACAACGTGCAGGTCACCATCAAGGCGGGCGACACCAGCGCGCCATACGAGCACGCTGCACAAGGCGATGACGTTTACAACGATGCTGGCCAGATCAGTCTGGGCATCAACTCGGCTGTAGACGCCACCGGCGCTACCTTCGAGAACCTGCAGTTGGGCGGTGCGGCCACCGTTCAAGTGACCGACACCACTGACGAAGTGGTGGCCAAGCTGACCGCGACCCCTTCGGTCACCGAAGGCGGCGAGATCACCTACACCATCACGCTGACCAACAAAGATGGTCTGCCGATCAACAACCACGGTGCATTGACCTTCACGCTGAGCGACGGCAAGACCGTCATCACCGTACCGGCCAACGGCACTACTGGTTCGGTCACTGTCACTGCCCCGGACAACGTCTACGTCGGCAGCAACCCTGCAGTGGTCAACTCCATCGCAACCGTTGCTGGCGCTGACGTCGGCAAGTTCGAACAGCTGACCCTGGACAAGACCCCGGTCAGCACCACTGTCACTGACGAGCCAGGCACTCCGGGCAACGAAGGCGACCTGGTCAAGGTCACCATCACTGCCGACCAGACCTCGGTGGCCGAGAACGTCAAACCGACGTTCACCGTGCACATCAACCAGCCACTGGACCACGACCTGGTCGTGACCCTGAGCAACAACGCTCAAGTCACCATCAAGGCCGGCGAGACCAGCGCGCCGTACGAGCACGCAGCGCAAGGCGATGACGTTTACAACGACGCTGGCCAGATCAGCCTGGGTATCAACTCGGCTGTAGACGCGACCGGAGCTACCTTCGAGAACCTGCAGCTGGGCGGTGCGGCCACCGTTCAAGTGACCGACACCACCGACGAAGTGGTGGCCAAGCTGACTGCGACCCCTTCGGTCACCGAAGGCGGCGAGATCACCTACACCATCACGCTGACCAACAAAGATGGTCTGCCGATCAACAACCACGGTGCATTGACCTTCACGCTGAGCGACGGCAAGACCGTCATCACCGTACCGGCCAACGGCACTACTGGTTCGATCACCGTCACTGCCCCGGACAACGTCTACGTCGGCAGCAACGCCCCGGTGGTGCAGTCGATCGCTACTGTTGCTGGCGCTGATGTCGGCAAGTTCGAGCAACTGACCCTCGACAAGACGCCGGTCAGCACCACCGTCACCGACGAGCCAGGTACTCCAGGCAACCCAGGCGGCAACAACGAAGGTGACCTGGTCAAGGTCACCATCACTGCTGACCAGACTTCGGTGGCGGAAAACGTCAAACCGACCTTCACCGTACACATCAATACCGTTCTGGCTCACGACCTGGTCGTGACCCTGAGCAACAACGCCCAGGTCACCATCAAGGCCGGCGACACCAGCGCGCCATACGAGCACGCTGCACAGGGCGATGACGTTTACCAAGACGCCGGCGAAATCTCCCTCGGCATCAAGTCGGCGGTAGACGCTACCGGTGCGGCCTTCGAAAACCTGCAACTGGGACCGGCGAAATCTCCCTCGGCATCAAGTCGGCGGTAGACGCTACCGGTGCGGCCTTCGAAAACCTGCAACTGGGCGGCGATGCTTCGGTCAAAGTGACCGACACCATCGACGAAGTTGTGGCCAAGCTGACCGCAAGCCAGTCGGTCACCGAAGGCGGCGAGATCACCTACACGATCACGCTGACCAACAAAGACGGCCTGCCGATCAACAATCACGCAGAGCTGTACTTCAAGCTGACCGATGGCACCACTGTCATAGTGCCCGCGAACAGCACTACCGGCTCGGCCACTGCAACCGCCCCGGATAACGTCTATGTCGGCGCTAACGAGCCGGTGGTCAATGCCATCGACGCGGTGAGCGGCGCGGATGCGTGGAAGTTCGAAAACCTGAACCTGGACAAGACTCCGGTCAGCACCGAAGTTACCGACGAGCCAGGTACCCCAGGCAACGAAGGCGACATCGTCAAGGTCACCATCACGGCTGACCAGGTATCGGTCGCCGAGAACGTCAAACCGACCTTCACCGTGCACATCAATACTGCACTGGCCCACGACCTGGTCGTGACCCTGAGCAACAACGCCCAGGTCACCATCAAGGCCGGTGACACCAGCGCGCCGTACGAGCACGCTGCGCAGGGCGACGACGTTTACCAAGACGCCGGCGAAATCTCCCTCGGCATCAAGTCGGCGGTAGACGCTACCGGTGCGGCCTTCGAAAACCTGCAGCTGGGCGGCGATGCTTCGGTCAAAGTGACCGACACCATCGACGAAGTTGTGGCCAAGCTGACCGCAAGCCAGTCGGTCACCGAAGGCGGCGAGATCACCTACACCATCACGCTGACCAACAAAGACGGCCTGCCGATCAACAACCACGCAGAGCTGTACTTCAAGCTGACCGATGGCACCACTGTCATAGTGCCCGCGAACAGCACCACCGGCTCGGCCACTGCAACCGCCCCGGATAACGTCTATGTCGGCGCTAACGAGCCGGTGGTCAATGCCATCGACGCGGTGAGCGGCGCGGATGCGTGGAAGTTCGAAAACCTGAACCTGGACAAGACGCCGGTCAGCACCGAGGTTACCGACGAGCCAGGCACCCCAGGCAACGAAGGCGATATCGTCAAGGTCACCATCACGGCTGACCTGAACCTGGACAAGACGCCGGTCAGCACCACCGTCACCGACGAGCCAGGTACCCCAGGCAACGAAGGCGATATCGTCAAGGTCACCATCACGGCTGACCAGGTTTCGGTCGCCGAGAACGTCAAACCGACCTTCACCGTGCACATCAACACTGCACTGGCCCACGACCTGGTCGTGACCCTGAGCAACAACGCCCAGGTCACGTTCACCGTGCACATCAACCAGCCACTGGACCACGATCTGGTCGTGACTCTGAGCAACAACGCTCAGGTCACCATCAAGGCCGGTGACACCAGCGCGCCTTACGAGCACGCGGCACAGGGTGACGACGTCTACAAGGACGCCGGCGAAATCAGTGTTGGCATCAAGTCGGCTGTGGACGCCACCGGCGCGACCTTCGAAAATCTGGAGTTGGGCGGCGCGGCTAAGGTCGACGTTACCGACACCACCGACGAAGTGATCGCGAAACTGACCGCCACCCCTTCGGTTACCGAAGGCGGCGAGATCACC
This sequence comes from Pseudomonas putida W15Oct28, assembly GCF_000708715.2. Classification (GTDB taxonomy): domain Bacteria; phylum Pseudomonadota; class Gammaproteobacteria; order Pseudomonadales; family Pseudomonadaceae; genus Aquipseudomonas; species Aquipseudomonas putida_R. Next base: position 30,222 of record NZ_JENB01000056.1, read on the forward strand.
TACACCATCACGCTGACCAACAAAGACGGTCTTCTGATCAACAACCACGGCGCCCTGACCTTCACGCTGAGCGACGGCAAAACCGTCATCACCGTACCGGCCAACGGCACCAGCGGCTCGATCACCGTCACTGCCCCGGACAACGTCTACGTCGGCACCAACCCTCAAGTGGTCAACGCCATCGCGACCGTTGCAGGCGCTGACGTCGACAAGTTCGAGAAGTTGACCCTGGATAAAACCCCGGTCAGCACTCAGGTCACTGATGAGCCAGGTACTCCAGGCAACCCAGGCGGCAACAACGAAGGCGATCTGGTCAAAGTCACCATCACGGCCGACCAGACCTCGGTGGCGGAAAACGTCAAACCGACCTTCACGGTGCACGTGAACCAGCCACTGGACCACGATCTGGTCGTGACCCTGAGCAACAATGCCCAGGTCACCATCAAGGCCGGCGACACCAGCGCGCCGTACGAGCACGCGGCACAAGGCGATGACGTCTACAAAGACGCTGGCGAGATCAGCCTGGGCATCAAGTCCGCTGTGGACGTTGACGGCCGTACCTTCGAGAACCTGGAGCTGGGCGGCGCTGCGAAAGTAGACGTCACCGACACCACCGATGAAGTGATCGCGAAACTGACCGCCACCCCTTCGGTCACCGAAGGCGGCGAAATCACCTACACCATCACCCTGACCAACAAAGACGGTCTGCTGATCAACAACCACGGCGCCCTGACCTTCACGCTGAGCGACGGCAAAACCGTCAT
>NZ_JENB01000057.1 GCF_000708715.2 Pseudomonas putida W15Oct28
GCCCGCTAACGCGATGGCGCGATGGCGCGGGTTTCCGACCCCGTGTGGAAGGAAACGACACAGGCCCCCAGTGAGTTGACAAATTCCCCCCGTGCCACGGGGCTTGGTGCCATTGATGTCTTCCAAAGCTCTACTTCTAAGTGGACAATTGGCTTCTGATAGGCATGAACGCATAGCGGGACTATGAGGGTCTAGCAGTTCAAGTGCCAAGATGATCGCCACACCAACAACAGGGAATCTGCTTAATGGCTCAACTCACCACTACCGCAAGATTTGAATGCCCGGAGTGCAAGAAGTCCGCTTCCGTGACCGTCGATGTGCCTGAAGTCGACTGGTGCGTAGAGCCTCTATCCGACTCGCTATCAGAGGATGACACTGACATTGAATGCAATGAATGTGGCGCCCCATTCAGCGTTCATGTGCAGAATTCCCCGGCAGGTTGCTTTGTAGAGCTCGATGAATACCCTCACGTCGAAGTGCATGCTGACGAAGCACCATTTTCAGCTGATGGCCCTGGTGAGGATGATTGGTTAAACGACTACACACCTCCAAACCCGTTCGATGTATTCGAGTCCAACCAGCATCACCTGGGAGATGTGCTTGCTGAATACGGAATTGGCGGGACAGGAGTGCTGAAGCGATCTGCGTCAATAATCAATAGGATGGTTTTTGCTGAGACAATCAGCGCTATGGAAGCCTACCTTGGGGATACGCTTCTGAGAGCGGTGTTGAAAGACTCCTCGGCGATGCAGCGCCTGGTTGCCGAAGATAAAGAGCTTTCAGCAGAAAAAATTTCTCTAAATGATATTCTGGAAAATCCGAAAATAGTTGAAGAACGGGTTCAAACCTACCTGCGTGGACTGCTGTACCACAATCTAGCCAAAATTGAGGTCATTTTCAGTATCGCGCTTCAAATAGAGATTTTCCCCGACAAGGATCTCAAGCGTCGCCTGCACAAAACGATAGTGCTTCGCCACGATGTGGTACACCGCAATGGAAGGGACAAAGAAGGTAATCAGCAATATTTCTCTACTGAGCGGGTCGAAGAAACTATGGATGATGTGAAGGCTTTTGTTACGCATGTCGAAAACTCTGTTGACGCGCTTGGCCAACGGGTACCTCCTCAAACTAAATAGCCAAAATGAAGCGGTGGCTCGTATCCTGTATTCTTGCTCGCATAAATTACCCCTTCGCCTCGCTATACTGCGCCTCGCTTAACATGGGGCAGATCAGTCTCTCTTTAGCACAGCTCAGGTAGAATTTGGTTTAGGGATACGTTTGGGGATACGTAGCCCTATCAGTTTTCACGGATTCCATATATTACGTGGTCTGCAGGTGTAGTGTTTGGTTCCTGTCTCCGCAACAGACCCAGTTGGCCTTTTCCAGGCTGCTTAGCTTCAGCTCGCCCTTTGGCTGGCTTTTGCCTACAGTCTTTCGCGACCATTCGTACACCGCACAATCTTGCATTAGAATCCCCGCAGCGATACCGTACTCCAGTCGCGGCCAATTCCGCGACCGGGTTTGGCGACCCGAACGAAAAGGCGCATCGGCGCCCCCGACCACGATTGCAGGCGCTTTTTTTGCGTCCGCAGTTTCGTGTAATGGCGGCTGTGCGTGGGAGACCTTCGGGTCTGCCGAGTTCCTTTTCCTCGGTTCGCCAACCTGCGTACAGCTGCCACCCTAATCGTTTGGCGACGGTTAGCGTGGTGCTTCAATCGAAAAGGACCGCATGCATGCTCATCTCAAGTCTGTTCAGGATCCTCGCATTCGTTCTCCACCGTCGTTCCTCGACGGTCCCCAGCTACTTCACCCTCAGCAAACCCAGCATCGTCTCCGCCCAATCGGAGGTGCGCCATGACTGACCAAGAACGCCTGTCCAACATTCAAAGCTACGCCTGGACGCTCGAACTGCTAGGCGAGGCCCTAGTCCAGCATGACGAAATGCTGGAGTGCGAACACAACCCGCAACTGAGCTTTCGCAACACGGCCGGGATCCATCAGGCGATTCGGATCATCAGCCGGTTGGCCAGTGAGCAGTGTGGGAAGGTGATGGAGCGAAACGGCCATGAGCTGGAGGGTTAGGCGAGGTTGTTTATGAGGGGTGGGCCAGATATCTGGGATGCAGATGGCCCCCTCTGTTGAAGGCCGCTGGTAGGTTATGCCTGCCAGGTCGGGGTATGGGGCTGCTGCGCAGCCCATCGCAGGCAAGCCAGCTCCTACACGGACCGCATAAGTCCTGGAATGTGTGCGTTACCCCTGGCGAGCGATTTCCTACGAAACGCGCAGTCCTCTCATACCCTCGAAAACTTGCGAAAACAGCCACCCAGGAATAAAGTCCCTCAGTCGCCGAAGCATCGGCGACGCGACCTTGGCCGGTCGGAATCGAAAGGCGCATCAGCGCCCAGTCTTCATCGCAGGCGCTTTTTTGTGCCCGCGATGTCGTGTTATGGCGGTGGTGCGCGGGACACCTTCGGGTGTGCCGGGCTCCTTTCGTCCCGGTCGGCCAACCCGCGTACTGCTGCCACCTTAACTTGCTTGGCCGCGAGCGGTGGCAGTTCCATCACGAAAGGAACTCATGCATGACCACCGTAAATCCGTTACAGACCCTCGCATCCGTTCACCTCCGTCGTTCCTCGACGGCCCTAAGATATTTCACAGTCAGCCAATCCCGCTTCGTCTCCGTCCAATCGGAGGTGCGTCATGACTGACTAAGAACGCCTATCCACCATCCAAAGCTACGCCTGGACCCTCGAATTGCTAGGCGAGGCCCTGGTCCAGCACGACGAAATGCTGGAGTGTGAACACAACCCGCAGTTGAGCTTTCGCAACACGGCTGGGATCCATCAGGCGATCCGGATTATCAGCCGGTTGGCCAGTGAGCAGTGTGGGAGGGTGTTGGCGCAGGATGATGAGGATCCAGCCGGTTAGCCGGGGCGGCGGGATGAGAGCGGTGCAGCCTCGCGAATATGTGTGTTTCGGCTGAAATCTTGGGGCCGCGTTGCGGCCCTTTCGCGACACAAGGCCGCTCCTACAAGTACTGCATAAGCCTGAAGCCTGGGCGGTCCCTGTGGGAGCGGGCATGCCCGCGAAGAACCCAGCGCGTTGGATGGCACCGGCTTCGCCGGTGTTCGCGGCTAAAGCCACTCCCACAAGTACTGCATAAGCCTGAAGCCTGGGTGGTCCCTGTGTGGGCATGCCCGCGAAGAACCCAGCGCGGTGGATGGCACCGGCTTCGCCGGTGTTCGCGGCTGAAGCCGCTCCCACATGTACTGCATAAGCCTGAAGCCTGGGCGGTTCCTGTGGGAGCGGGTTCACCCGCGAAGAACCCAGCTTGGTGGATGGCACCGGCGAAGCCGGTGTTCGCGGGCGCGCCCGCTCCCACAGTGATCGCGCAAACTCTTGGATTTTGAACAAGACAGTTGCTCTCACCAGTGCCCGTGTTTGGGCCTGGAAAAACTGCAGGGTCGTAGGCCACAATTTTTCCAGGCCGGCGATAGCCTCAGAAGTCCCAGCGGGTAGTAAACATGACGTTGCGTGGTTCGCCGTAAATGGCCGAGTTATAGAACCCGACGTTGGTGTAGTAATACTTGTCGAAGATGTTGTTCAGGTTCACCGTCGCCGACAGGTTCGGGGTGATCTGGTAGCCGGTCATCAGGTCCACCACCCAGTAGGATTCCTGGACAACGTCCTCGTTTCTTCCCTTGGGGCTGTTCCAGATTTGCTGCCAGGCCTTGTTCTGCCAACGCGCACCGCCGCCGATGGAGAGCTTGTCCAGGTCGCCGGTGAGCTTGTAGATGGTGTAGAAGCTCAGTTGGTCTTCAGGCTCGAAGGTGGACAGCTTCACGTCGTTGCTGTCGCGCACCACCTTGTGGGTGTAGCCGCCCTGCACCTGCCAGCCGGGGGCCAGTTCGCCGGACACTTCCAGCTCGTAGCCCTTGGTGGTGGCCTTGCTGCCCTTGAACGCGTAGTTGGGTGGGGTAGGGGACTGGTTGTTGAAGGCATCGTCGGGCACCGAGCGGTTGGTTTCCTTGACTTCGAAGTAGGCCAGGCTGGCGTTCAGGCGGCCGTCGAAGAACTCGCCCTTGATGCCGACTTCGTAGTTTTCGCCTTCATCCGGCTCGATCAGTTTGTTGTCGCGGTCGCGGTTGTAGTTTTCCTGGGGCATGAACACGTCGGTGTAGCTGGCGTAGACCGAGAAGTTCTCGTTCAGGTCGTAGATGGCGCCGGCGTAGGGAATGAAGCGCCCGGACTCGGTGTAGGTCGGGGTCAGGCCGGTCAGGCTGTAGTTGACCACGCGGCCGCCCAGCAGCACTTTCAGGTCGTCGGTGACGTTCAGGCGGGTGGTGAGGTACACGCCGGTCTGGCGGATGACGTCGTCGGTGTACTGCGACACCGGGCCCCAGTCGGGCTTGGGCAGGTTGCCGTGCCAGTTGTTGTAGTCCACGCGGTTGGGTACCGAGAAGGTTTCGTCCCAGTAGCCCTTGCCCTTCCAGTGGGCCTTGCTGATCGAGCCGCCCAGCACCAGGTCGTGCTCGCGGCCCAGCATGCTGAACGGGCCGCTCACGTACAGGTCGGCGGAGTCGCTGGTGGTGTCGCCCTTGTAGCGCTGCGCGTTGATTTCGGCGCTGCCGTCAGTCTGCGGCTGGTCGAACTGGATGGCGCCCATCTGGGCGTCGTAGCCGTTGTACTTGTGGTCCAGTTGCAGCTTGGTCACCCAGCCGTCGCCCAGCTCGTGCTCCAGGGTGGCGAACACGGTGCGGGTGTATTGCTGCCAGCTGCTCCAGTCGGTCGAGTTGCTGAACGAGCGCTTGGCGTCGTTGCGCTCGCCCTTGGAATTGAGCAGCGGGAAGCTGCCGGACCAGGTGGAGCCCTTGGGGTCGTTGTCCTGGTAGTCGGCGCCCACGGTCAGCAGGGTGTCGGGGGACAGGTCGAACTCGAGGATGCCGTAAAACACCGAGCTCTGGCTGGAGTAGCGGTCGATGAACGAGTGCCTGTCCTGGTAGGCAGCCACGGCCCGGCCGCGTACGTTGCCGGTTTCGGTCAGCGGGCCACTCACGTCCAGTTCGCTGCGGTAGTTATCCCAGGAGCCCGCGCCCAGGGTGACGTGGCCGTGGAAGTCGGCGGTAGGCTTTTTGCGCACCAGGTTGATGGTGCCGCCCAGCGAGCCTGCGCCGCTGAGCAGGCCGGATGCGCCCTTGAGCACTTCGATGCGGTCGTATATCGCCATGTCGCTCAGGGTGTTGCCCGCCGAGTAGGCGACGTTGCGCACGGCGGAGGGGATGCCGTCGTACTGGAAGTTGTTGATCGAGAAGCCGCGCGAATAGTAGTTGGTGCGGTCGGTGTCGTAGGCCGACACGGTGATGCCCGGGGTGTGGCGCATTACGGCGTCGACACTGTTAAGGGCAAAGTCATCCATGTGCTGGCGGGTGACCACGCTGATCGACTGCGGGGTTTCCCTGGGGGTCAGTACCATTCGGGTGGCCGTGGCGATGGTGCCGGGCGTGTAAGAGCCTGTGCCCTCGGTAACGGTGCCCAGCTGGTTGCTGACGATGTTGGTTGCACTCAACTCCATGGCACCACCGGTATCGGCAGCCGCCTCCAGCGTGTAGTTGCCACCGCTGTTGAGTGCCCTAAGGCCGGTGCCGGACAGCAGCAGGGCCAGGCCATCTTCAACGGAATAGCTGCCGTTCAGCCCGGCGCTGCGCTTGCCGGCGGTGAGCTGGGCATCGGCCGAAAGCAGGATGCCGGCCTCGCTCGCGAAGCGGTTCAGCGCCTGGTCCAGGCCGCCGGCGGGGATGGCGTAGGTGTGTGATTGCTCGCTTGCGCCGGCCGGTGTTGCGGCCAGCGCAAGCAGCAGGGGCCCGCCGCAGAGCAAGCCGGCAAACAGGGCGTGACGAACCGCATGGCTCAATCGCGAACGGGAGGGTGTGGGCAGATACGGCATTCTGAATGTTCCTCTTGAGAATGCTTCTTGGTTGAATTCAAGAGGTATCCCGAACGAGTCGGCAAAACCGACAATGGGCAGCAGTAATTTTTTTCATTCAGAGCGGCCGGTGCCTGCGACGCCTGTTACGCGGGGCTGATCGTGGTCCAGAAGCGTGTCAGCCTGTGCACTTTTACCGGTAGCGACTGCTCAAGTGCCGTCAGTACGCGGTCGGTGTCTGCCAAGGGGAAAACGCCCGTTAGCGGCAGTGCGGCGACGGCCGGGTCGCAGCGCAGCCTGCCGGGGCGATGGCGCGCCAGTTCTGCGATGAACTGCCCCAGCGGCATGCGCTCGGCGATCAGCCGGCCATCGTGCCAGGCGATGGCGTTGAGGTTGGCTGGCGCGATGTCACCGAACCGGGTTGCGGAAAACCAGCAGCCTTGTCCGGCTTGCAGGCGTTTGGCCCGCGCCTGACGCGGTCGCAGTTCCAGTTCGCCCTCGAACAGGTCGACCTGAATGTCATCGTCACGTTGGTACACGCAAAACCGCGTGCCCAGCGCCTGGATTTCCCCGGCTGCGGCGTCCACGATCAAGGGACGTTGCGCCGGGTCATGGCCGCTGTCGAGCAGCAACTCCCCGGCTAGCAGGCGAATGCGCCGCTCGCTGGCGTTGAAAAGGATATCCACCGCGCTACCGCTGTTAAGGCTTAGCCGGCTGCCATCGGCCAGCGTGCGTTGCAAGCGTTCGCCGGTGCCGCTGCGCAGGTCTGCCATGGCCTCGCGCCAGGGCAGCTGTGACTGCATCAGATAGCTGCCCCCGCCGGCCAACAGCAGTGTGCCGAGCAGCTTGAGCGTCTGGCGGCGGCGCGCATCCGGCTGCTCACGCAGCACGGCCAGCGCAGTGTCCGCTGGCACGCCGCTCAGGGTGCTTTGCAGATGCTCCAGGCGTTGCCACGCCCGATCATGTTCGGGGTTTTCAGCGCGCCATTGCGCGAAGCGACGCTGTTGTTCCTGGTCCAGTTCGCCGCTCCAGCGCAGCATCAGCCAATGGCTGGCCTGCTCGACGATGGCTGCGGCGATGGGCGCTTCGCTGGCGGTTTTCATTCGGCGTACAGCACCTGATAGCAGGCGGTGATGGCCCGCAGCATGTACTTTTGCACCGAGCTGACGCTGACTTCGAGACGTTCAGCAATCTGGGGGTAGGTCAGCCCTTCGAACTGCGACAGCAAGAACGCCTCGCGCACCTTCGCCGGCATGCTGTCGAGCATGGCGTCGATCTGCATCAGGGTTTCGATCACGATGGCGCGGGTTTCCAGCGACGGGCTTTCTGGCTCGGGCAGGGCGGCGAGGCTTTCCAGGTAAGCCTGTTTGATGCGTTGCCGGCGCCATTGGTCGATGACCAGGTTGCGGGCTATCTGGGCCAGGAACCGGCGCCCATCGCTCTGCTCCGGCAGGCGCCGTGTTACCAGCAGGCGCAGGAACGTGTCCTGGGCAATGTCCGCCGCCCGCTCACGATCACCCAGGCGCTGACGCAGCCAGCCTTGCAGCCAGCCGTGGTGGTCGCGATAAAGGCTATCGAGGGGTTGCAACGGGGCGTCAGTGGGCACTTTCCTGTTTCCATGGATTAGGTGCAGATAGGAATCAGTTGCAATTGTAGGGCGAGGAAGGTGGTTTTGGAACCGTGTTGTTCAGTGTTCGTAGGTCTTTAACGCGAGGGTAAGCATTTCATGGATGTGCGCCCTCAAGGCAAGCGGCTCTAGCACCTCGATATCGGCAGCATTGGCCATCAGAAACAACCGTAGCCCCTGGGTATCGCGAACCTTGCAGGCCAGCAGCCATTTGTCGCCGTCCGGCAGCAGCTTCTGGTTTTTATGCAGCGGGTTTTCAGCAAGGCGGTTGTACAGGTTCTCGCTAAGGCGAAGGCGCGTTTTCTTCGCGGGGGAGTGGATGCTCACCAAGTCTCTCTGGGCTTCGTCTGCGTGAATATCGTAACCCTCCGGGTCCGCGATTGTCCGCTTGCCCGGTTCTACCTTGGTCATCCTGTGCAGCATCAGCGCGCACAGTGTGTTGGGCCCGTTGCTGCTGTACTTGCCTCGTGGCACGTCGGGGTCGGGTGCTTTGCCCAGCCACTGTTCTTCAGTGACATAGGCAGAGAGGTAAATATTGGAATCCTGGTGTGACAAACCCAGTGGCTTCAGCTGGTAGACACACTCGACACCGTCGGTATTACGCGGGCGATACCAGACCTCGAGGGCTCTGTTTTCGAGGATAGCCGTCTGTATCAACTGAAGGTGTCGTGCTTTGTACTTGCCCGGCTGCAGTTGGGTGAACCGCGTTCCCGAAGTAATACGCTTGGTGAAGTTCAGTTTGCGCTCAGCGCCGTCCTGCATCACCAGTTCCGCATAGTCGCGCAAGCCCTTCAACTCATCGGTGGCTGATTGCAGGCCGAATCGCTCGGCGTGCTGGAAAACCGCCCAGAGTGACATGGCGTCTGTAGGTGAAAGCACCAGCGAATGGCTTCGGCCCACCGCAAACCAGACCAACTTTCGTTTGTCTGCCGGGTCCGTTAGCGACTTCACGTAGTCCAGCTCTTCAAGCACCTTCAAATCCCTGATGGTGGTTTTTTCGTGCTGGTCGTCACTGTCATCCCCATGGCGCCGAACCCACGCAACCATCCTCGCGTGCACGTCGGCGGTGGAGAGTGGCTCACCCGCTGCGTGAAGAATTTGGCGCAAATAGTCGCGGCGATGGGCACGATTGATCATTTTGTTTGAATCCGGACAGAAACTGTCCCTATTGGAGTTCAATATGGCCCTCGTTGGCAAGGCAACTACCTTGACCACGGTATTCCCGCGCCCTGCGTCGAGGGTGCAGCAGCGATAAAGAGGGCATCGCGATGAGCGACATCGAGAAGGTGAAAGCACTGATTGTTCAATACGCAGCCGACGGCATCAGTGCTCCGGACCTGTTCCTGCGGCTAATGCCACAGGGCGCCCATCTGGCGGGAATCGAAGTTCAGATGACCCTGTTCGCACTACAGGAGGAGGGCCGCCTTTACGGGGAGGAGGTAGACGGCCAATGGTGGTACACGAGCATTGACCCTAACGACCCTGCCAGCGCAGCGCCGGAATACAGCCCGCAGTTTGCGGAGCACATCATTGCGGCGTCCTGTGGACCGTTTCAAGAAATCGACGCAGACGATCTGATCAAACAACTGGATGACATGATCGCTCAAGCGCGACGTGGTCAAACCGATACCCAGTAAGCGCCTGTCACCGGGCAACTGTCAGCCAACCAAGGAAGTACACACTATGGTCAGCACTGATGTGACCTCTGCCATTATCAACGCCAAGCCTGGCATCCAGAAATACCTGGCCCTGATGGACCAAGTGGAGACGGTGGACGTTTCGACCGACGCAGTGTTCCAGCGCATGTACAACGGGTTTTATCGCGTCCAGCGGCGTGAGCGGTCCTGGTATGGCGCCTACTACCAGTTGATGCAGCAAATGAAGGGCGCGCAGCCTACGTTTGGCGACGTGCTCGATCATATGTACGAAGCCACCGGCCGTTATGAGCCTTCGTTCTCCAGCAAGCTGGTTGCGACGTTGAACCCTGGCAAACCGGTCTGGGATATTCATGTGTTGCGCAACATCAACCAGAAGGCGCCGGCCTACTATTCGCGTAAAAAAATCGAGGACGCCAAGGGCTGCTACGCGAAGATGGAAGACTGGTACCAGGCCTTCCTCGCATCCAGCCAGGGTGCCAGCTGGATTGACCAGTTCAACCAGCTGACCCCAGAGCACAACAAGCTGACCGACCTGAAGAAAGTGGATTTCATTCTCTGGCAGATGCGCGGTTAAAGGTTCGTTTAGCCCCGGCAAGTCAGCTTTAGCGTCCACTCAGTCGCCGGTCATCAGCCTTTGGGTAGCCTTTTCGCCTCGACGGGCAATACTTCTCTGTATATGCAGGCGTGTTCCTGGTGGCACGCGCCGCTGGGAGGTGTCAGGTGAACAAACTTTCAATCGTGGGCGCCGGCTTGGTCGGCGAGGCGGCGGCGCAGATCATCGCCCGGGACGAGTTGTGCCGTGAGCTGGTGCTGATGGATGTGCAGGGTGAGCTGGCGCAAGGCAAGGCGCTGGACGTGTGGCAGGCAGCCGTGGAATCCGGCTCCGATACCCGGGTTTACGGCGGGGCCAAAGCCGACATGCTGGAGGGCTCCGAGCTGGTGGTGATTACCGCAGGCGTGCCGCGCAAGCCCGGCCAGTCGCGCCAGGACGTACTGAGCATCAACCTGCCAATCATCGACAGCATCATGGCCGACATCAAACAGCATGCGCCGGCAGCGACGGTGCTGGTGGTGTCCAACCCGGTCGACGTGCTCACCTACCGCGCCTGGAGCGTCAGTGGCCTTGGCCGCGACAAGGTGTTCGGGCAGGCGGGGGTGCTGGATACCGCGCGCATGAAGTGTTTCATCGCCGAGCAAACCGGGTTTTCTGCCCGGGATATCACGGCGCTGGTGCTGGGCGGGCATGGCGACAGCATGGTGCCGCTGATGCGTTACTGCCAGATCGGCTCGGTGCCGCTGTCGCACTTCCTGTCCAGTGAACAGATCGAGCAGATCGTCGAGCGCACGCGCAAGGGTGGCGGCGAGATTCTGGGCTTGAAAAAGCTGGGCAGCGCCTGCGATGCGCCGGGCGTGGCCATTGCGCAGATGGTGGATGCCATCGCCAATGGGCGAAACCGCATCTTGCCGGCAGTGGCGATTCTGGAGGGTGAATACGGGCGCACGGACATTGCCATGGGCGTGCCCTGTGTACTGGCAGAAGCAGGCCTCACGCGGGTGATCGAGTTGCCGCTGGATGCGCAGGAGCAGGCAATGTTCGACCATTCTGCGGACCAGGTGGCGCGGGATATTGCCGAGATGCAGGCGCTTTGAGCGAACGGGATGGCTTAATCGCCGACTCTAAGGTCGGCGATAAGGCCAGTGGAAACTGCGGTCAGATCTTGGCCAGTTCCTGTGATAGCTCAGGGTGCTTGAGGATCAGCCGCAAAAGGCACAGCACACCACCCGGAGGCACGAAGCGGCCCTGTTCCCAATCCCGCAGGGTCGCCACTGGCGTTGCGATGCGCTCGGCAAAAGACGCCTGGGTCAGGCCGCAGCGCTCGCGGGCCTGGCGTACCAGAATCTGCTCTGGAGTTGTAACTCGTCCGGCACCCGCCTTTGCTTCTTTGAGTGCCTGGCGCAGGTCGGGTAGCGGTTCACCTGCATCGGCCTCGATGGCCTTGGCAATGCTTTCAATATCACGCATTTCATACCACCTTGCTGATTTCGGCAGGGCTCATGTTGCTGCGCTCCGCCTTGGTATACACGGTTAGCAACAGCACAATTTCATCTTCGTGCAGGTTGAAGTAAATCACTCGAGTGCCGCTGGATTTACCGCAGCCAGAGCGGTTCCAACGTACTTTTCTCGCGCCATCCGCGCCGGGTATGACATCTCCTGCGAGCGGATTGATCGCAATCCAGCCGATGAAAGCTAAGCGTTCTTCTTCAGACCACAACCTGGCTGCAGCTCTCTGAAACGTGGGCGTCTCGATTACTGTGTGCATATGAATGTACGGGATTCCCTTATATCATGCAACGCTAGCCACGGATGCTCAAACCGCAGGTTTCGACCTCTATACCTGCTCCCTGAAGCTCGTTGAGCGTGTGCTGAATACGCTCGTCTGCATCATTCTCCAGTCCACGTGGCAGGGCGGCTTTACTCGCTGATTTTCTGGGTATTTCCACGGAGTCGTGAGCACAGATTTCTTCCCGGACCCTAGTGTGACTTTGCGCATTCTGATGTCGAAAACGCTCCTCTTCAGCTTGGGGGCAATTGACTCTCTCGTAATGGGAAGTTGCCGGTCATAAAGGTTCCGTAACCCCAGAACGCTCGGCTTTAACTGTCACTCTGTGTTTCTTGCCGATCTGGCAGCGTGATTAACCACCCAATTGCCCGGCGCCATTCATCCAAGCTACCATTGCTAATAATTCCTATTAGCATAATGGCGTCCCCCATGAATGCCCCGCCCAGCACCCCAGCCCCTGGTTTCGAACTGGAGCAACTCTACCGTTCCCACCACGGCTGGATCCGACAGTGGCTGCAGCGCAAGCTGGGCAATGCCCACGATGCGGCGGAGTTGGCGCAGGATGTGTTCGTGCGGCTGCTGACCAAACCACGTGCCTTCAATGACCAGGAGCACGCCCGTGCTTACCTGGGGCGCATGTCGCGCAATGCGTGTGTGGACTTCTGGCGGCGGCGGCGGGTGGAGCAGGCTTACCTGGAAGTGCTGGCAGCCCAGCCCGAGCAACTGGCGCCTTCGCTGGAGCACCAGGCGGTCATCCTTGAAACCCTTGGGCAACTGCAGGCCATGTTCGAGCGCATGCCCAAGCGGGTGGCCGAGGCGTTTTCCATGGCGCAGTTGCAGGGCATGAAGCAGCGCGAAATCGCCGAGCAGTTGGGCGTGAGCGAGCGCACCGTGAACAGTTACCTGGCGCAGGCAATGTACCAATGCCTGCTGCTGGAAGCCGAACTGGATGACTCGCTGGCATGAGCCGGGTGCCACTTGACCATGCCGTGCTGCAGGCGGCTGCGGGATGGTTCGCGCGGTTGCACGCGGCGCAGCATGACGCCGCAACCCAAGCACAATGGCATGCCTGGCTAAGTGAGGATGCGCGCCATCGCCTGGCCTGGTCCTACGTAGAAAACATCAACCAGCGCTTCGGCAACCTCGATGGCCAGGCAGAGCAGGCGCGGCAGGTATTCGACAGCGTTCGCCGTGGCCAGCAGTCGCGCCGGGCCGTGCTTGGCAGCCTCTGTGTGGCAGGTACTGCGGGGCTGTTGGGGTGGGGCGGCTGGCAGCGCGGTTGGGTGGACTCACCGCGTGCCTGGTTCGCCACCTACCGCACCGGCCTGGGCGAAGTGCGACCGCTCACGTTGGCCGATGGCAGCCAGCTGTGGCTGAACGGTGGGACGGCGCTGGATGTGCAGTTCGATCAAGGCGTACGGCAATTGCGCCTGTACCGCGGCGAAATCCTGATTGAAACCGGCAAAGACCCTCGGCCCTTTACCGTCGTCACGCGGGCAGGGCGCATGCAACCGCTTGGCACACGGTTCAGCGTTCGGGATCAGGGGCTGGCAACTTCCTTGAGCGTGTTTGAAGGCGCCGTGCAAGCAACCTGTTCCGGCAGTGGTGTGCAAACCACCCTGGGCGCCGGGCAAATGGTGGTGTTCGACGCACAGCAGGCTGGCGCGTCGACGGTTGCACAAGCCCTGCGCCAGGACTGGAGCCGCGGTGTGCTGGTGGCCGAAGACATGCCATTGGGCCAGGTAATCGACGTTCTGCGCGACTACCGCCATGGCCACCTGGGCATGGACCCTGCGCTGGGCAACTTGCGTGCAGTGGGTACCTTCTCGTTGCTGGAAACGGACCGCACCTTGGCCATGCTCGAGCGTGCGTTACCCATTCGGGTGGTGCGCACCTTGCCTTGGTGGGTCTCCATCGAGGCCCGCTGAAAAATTATCAAAATTCTTTTTCTGGTTTTGCGACGCTCATGCGCTTGGTGGGATGACGCTACTTCATCCTGCTGACGGAAGGACCCCTTTCATGCTGCTTCGCGACACTGCGTTCTCACGCCATCATCCCCTGGCTCTGGCCATCCTCCTTGCCCTTGGCAGTCATGCTGCTTGCGCCCAGGCCGACAGCAGTGGGGCGGCCCAAGGCGTGGTGTTCGACATCCCGGCCGGGCCGCTGGCACGGCAACTGAACCTGCTGGCCAGCCAGGCCGGGCTGTTGATTGGCGGTGATGCCACGCTCACTGCCAACAAGCAGAGCCAAGGGGTGCACGCCACCAGTGTTGAGCAGGCGCTGGCGCAGATGCTGGCCGGCAGCGGTGTGGAGGCGGTGCGCACGGGCGAGCGGGAATTCCAGCTGGTGCGTCAGGCCGAGGGCGCAGCCGGGGCCGTGACCCTGGGCAGCACCACCATCTCCGGTCAGGGCCTGGGCGACTTGACGGAGGGCACCGGTGCCTACGCAACCGGTCGTTCGTCCACCGCCACCAAGCTGGCGATGAGCCTGCGCGAAACGCCGCAGTCGGTCACCGTGGTTACCCGCCAGCGCATGGATGACCAGAACATGAAAAACCTCGACGACGTCATGCGTAACGCCACCGGCGTCACCATCATCAAGAACGGCAGCGAGCGCTCGTTGTACCAGGCCCGTGGGCAGACGGTCGAAAACCTGCAGATTGACGGTGTGCCGACCAACATCGGCAACCCCTACTCGATGGACACCATTTCCAAGCCCAACACCGACATCTACGACCGCGTCGAAGTGGTGCGGGGCGCCACTGGCCTGATGGAAGGCGCGGGTAACCCGTCGGCCTCCATCAACCTGATCCGCAAGCGGCCCACGGCCGAACGCCAGGCGTTGATCGAAACCTCGGTCGGCTCCTGGGACGACTACAAGACCATGGTCGACCTGTCTGCACCGCTGAACGAAGCCGGCACCCTGCGCGGCCGCTCGGTCATCACGTACAACAATGCCAACAGCTACCTGGACACTGCCCAGAAAGAAAACCAGCTGTTCTACGGCATCATCGAGGCCGACCTGGATGAGTCGACCCTGGCCACCTTCGGGTTTAGCTACCAGAAAGACCGCAACTCCGGCTATGACTGGTCGGGCCTGCCCAGCAAGGAGAGCGGCGCGTTCTACCCGGTTTCGCGCTCTACCTCGCTGACCGGCGACTGGAACCACCTGGACAAGCGCAATACCACCGTGTTTGCCGATATCCAGCACACCTTTGCCAATGGCTGGAAGGGCGTGGTGGCCGTGAACCAGATGTGGGCCAAGTCGGACTTTCTGGGTAACTACACCTACCCGGGCGGTGGCACCGACCTGTTCACCCTCAACCCGCGCCACTTTCACTTCGACGACACCCAGACCAGCATCGACGGCTATTTCACCGGCCCATTCCAGCTGCTGGGCCGCCAGCATGAGCTGATCGTGGGTGGCAACTGGAACAAGGACGACTTCGACTATCACGGCGGCCGCGATGCCACCTACCGCTACATCGTCGACATGAACAACCTGGCAGCGTTTGATCCACCCAGCCCGACCGCGCTCAACGTCAACCAGTGGCAATACAACCGCACCCAGGAGCAGAAGGGCGTGTATGTGGCCAGCCGGTTCAGCCTCACCGACAGCACCACGTTCATCCTCGGCAGCCGCCTGAGCTGGTACAGCCACGATTCGCTGGACGACACCAATGGCGTGCGTGAACCCTCAGACCACAAGCACTTCTCCAAAAGTGGCGAAGTCACCCCTTATGCGGGCCTGGTGCAGGACCTGAACGAAAACTGGTCGGCCTACGCCAGCTACACCGAAATCTTCAAGCCCCAAAGCGCGCAGGACCCGGATGGCACCACGCTCCTGCCGATGACTGGCAGCAACTACGAGATCGGCTTGAAGGGCGAGTTCCTGGACAAACGCCTGCAAACCGCCATCGCGCTGTTCCAGGCCGACCAGACCGGCCGTGCCGAGCGGGTGACCTGTGCGCAGACCTGGGCTTGCTACCGCGCATCCGACAAGGTGCGCAACAGAGGTATCGAGCTGGAACTGACCGGTGAGGTGCTGCCGAACTGGAATGTATCGGCGGGGTACACCTATACCCAGTCCAAGTACATCGGTGGCGAGCAGAAAGGCGACGACTTCAACGGCGCCACGCCACGTCACTTGTTCAAGGTTGCGACCGATTACCGCCTGCCAGGTGCGCTCAACCAGTTGCGTGTGGGTGGCAGCTTCTATGCGCAGAGCACGATGACCCAGACCGAGGTTGGCAAGGACTACAAGATCCAGCAGGACGCCTACCACCTCACCAACCTGCATGCGATCTACGAGATCAACAAGCACCTGGAAGTGCAGTACAACCTGGATAACGTGTTCGACAAGAAGTACTACCAGACCCTGGGCAACCCCAACTACTGGAACTTCTATGGCGAGCCGCGCAACTTCAACCTGGCGTTGCGCGCCCGGTTCTAACCCGCTGACGCGATCCCTGTAGGGGCGGACCGGCAAGGCCGCTCCTACACCGACCGCGTCGGATACCTATAGCCTTGAATAGGGTACTGGCTACTAGAAACTGTAACGGGCAGTCAGTTTCACGTTACGTGGATCACCGTAGATGTCGTACGGGCTCCACCCACCGTTGGCCACGCTGCTGTAGTAGGTGCGGTCGAACAGGTTGTTGACGTTGACCTGCAGGTCTAGCTGCTCGCTGGCCTTGTAGCCTGCCACCAGGCCAACCACCGTGTACGAGCCCTGCTGGTTTTGCCATGCAGTACTACCGGCGCCCCCTGAGGTACGGATGCGGCTCTGTTGGTAGATATCACCGCCAACGCGCCAGCGCTGCAGTTCACCGGGCAGGTTGTAGATTGTGGACAGTTTGAATAGCTGGCGCGGTTTGGCACGGTCGAAGTCTGCGCCTTCGCGGGCCTTGTTGGCGTCGCTGACGTATTTTGTCTGGGTGTAGGTGTAGCCCGCAGCCAGCTGCCAGTTGTCGGTCAGGGCGCCTTGAATTTCCAGGTCGATGCCCTTGCTGCGTACCAGGCCGGCCGCCTCGTAGCAGGCGCTGGCGGCGCCTGAACCGCAACCCTTGTTGTCGGGTAACTCTTGGGCGCGGTTCTTCTGGTCAATTTGAAAAACAGCCAGGCTGGCGTTCAGTGCGCCAGCAAAGTATTCGCCCTTGATGCCCACTTCGTAGTTTTCACCCACCACAGGGTCGAGCACTTTTCTGTCCATGCCCTTGCTGGTCTGCGGCTTGAAAATATCCGTGTAGCTGACATAGACCGAGTGATGGGTGTCCAGGTCGTAGATCAGGCCGGCATAGCGGGTCAGGTTACGCGTGATCTTGTAGTTGCCTTCACTGTTTTCGCTGTCGTCGAATTCATACCAGTCGAGACGGCCGCCGAGAATCAGCGACAGGGGTTCAGTCAGGCGCAGGCGGCTGCTGGCATAAACGCTGTCCTGTGTGGTGGTCTCGGGCAGGCCTTCAGGACCGGTGACGTAATCCGGTTTGGCATGACCACGGGGGTTCCATTCGAAGGGGTTGCTGCCGGTGTCGATGAAAGCGCTCCAGGCCTTGCCAGAACGATAATCCAGCTGGCGCTTGCTGACGCCCACGGTCAGGTCGTGTGTCTGGCCGAGCAACTGGAAGGGGCCGCTGAGTGCCAGGTCGTAGCCTTTTTCCTTCTGCTCCATGGCTTCTGTCCATAGATAGTGGCGATCGTATTCCCATACCGAAGAGGCTAATACATCGGTGTCGGTTTTCGTCTGCATGGCTGCCAGGCGAAGCGACCAGTCGTTGGCGAAGGCATGCTCCAGGGTGGCGAAATAGCCGGTGGTGCGATTGTCCGAATATTCCCAGTCATGGCCCAGGAAGGTGTCGCGCGGCAGCCCGAGGTGCCCGCCGCCTCGGGCCATGGGCAACCCGCCCCAGATATAGTTGGTGTGGTTCTTCTGACGGTAGGCCCCCAGCGTCAGGGTGGTGCTTTCGCTCAGGTCGGCGTCGACCACGCCGTAGAACAGGTCGTGATCACTCTCTACCGAATCACGGAAGCTTTTGGCGTCCTGCCGGGAGACCACGGTGCGGGCACGCAGGGTGCCGTTTTCATTGAGCGGGCCGCCGACATCCAGCGTGCCGGTGTAATCGTCCCAACTACCGGCACTGCCGGTGAGCGTGCCCTGAAATTCACGGGTCGGGCGCTTGCGGACCAGGTTGATTGCACCACCGGGGTTGCCGGCACCTTGGGCCAGCCCGGTGGCCCCGCGTACGATCTCCACCCGGTCATACATCGCCAGGTTGGCTTCCCCACTGGGCAGGTAGGTCAGGAAGCTGGTGGGAAACCCGTCGTACATGATGTTGTCGACGTCAAAGCCGCGGGCGCTGAAAGAAGGCCGCCCAGCGCCACCGGAGTTACTGAGGAAAATCCCCGGCGCACTTTTGACCACATCGCTGATAGTCGTCATGGCCTTGTCGTCCATGCGTTTGCGGGTAACCACGCTGACCGACTGCGGCGTTTCGCGCAGGCTAAGGGGCAGCTTGGTGGCCGTCTGCATCGTGCCGGTGGTGTAGGAGCCGCTGTTCTCGGTAGTTGCCGACAGGCCCTGCCCGGTAATGCTGGTAGCGCCCAGTTCCATGCCTGTGCCCGTTGCCTGCGGTGTCAGCAGGTACAGACCATTGCCTTGTGGTGAAGCTTGCAGGCCTGTGCCCTGCAGCAGTTGGTGCAGGCCGTCTTGCACGCTGGTGGCGGCGTTCAGGCCAGGGCTGCGCAAACCTTCCACCAGCCCCGGTTCGATGGGCAGGGTGATATCCGCCTGGCTGGCGAACTCGGCGAGGACGCTGCTCAGGTTACCGGCGGGTACCTGGAAGGTACGGCTCTGCTGCGCGGCCTGCCCGGCGGCTTGCGCCCCAACTGCCGCCAGGCTGCCACCTGAGATGATCAGGCCCAGTGCAGCAGCATGTACTGCCCGCGCCAATGGTTGCATGCCCTGCGTCGTCGCCATGTGTTCGTCCCCGCCCTGTGAAAGTGATGTGCTTACGGAAGGGACACGCAGCTTCAGGAAAACACGACAAAGTTTTTTCTACGCGTTTGCGCGTGCCGTGAGGGTGACCCAGTACGGCGTCCGGTAGTGGACATCCACCGGCAATGTCTGGCTCAGGGCGTGCAGAACCTGATCGGTGTCGCGCAACTGGAAGGTGCCGGAGATCAGCAGCCCGGCCACGGCCGGATCACACCGCAACAGGCCGGGTCGATAGCGACCCAGCTCGCTGACGAAGTCATCGAGGCGGGTCTTTTCTACCCGCAGCACATGGTTGAGCCAGTCGAGATGCTGCTGGGCCAGCGGCATGGGGGGCTGTGCAACCTGGATGCTGACATGGGTTTGCTGGCCGGCAACCAGGCGCACCAGGCCACCATCACCCTGTGACAACCTCGGCCGCACCTCGACAGCGCCCTCCAGCGCGGCGAGGAACGTGCTGCCTGGGTACTGACGCACCAGCAAACGGCTACCGAGCGGGGTGATTTGCGCTTCGGCGGTATCGACGATGAACGGGCGCCTTGCAGGCTCGCGCAGCACCTCGACCAGCATCTCGCCGGCGATCAGTTGCACGCGGCGAGCAGTGGCGTCGTAGGCGATATCGACGGCGCTGCCGGTGTTCAGACGAATCTGCCCGCCATCCGGCAGAAGCACGGTGCGTAGCTCCCCCGTGGCGGTGCGCGCGTCCGCCCGCCACTCGCGCCACGGCAGCCCTCGGTAGGCTGCGAGGCCAAGCGGGGCGGCGGCGATCAGCAGCGCAAGGGTCTTGAGTACATGCCGGCGCTCCAGGCTGCGCGGTCGCTCCAGCGCCGCCCGTGCAGATTCACCGGCAAGCTGCTGGGCCCGGCTGCTGAAGCGCTCGGCCAGTTGCCAGGCGCGTTCGTGGTCAGCGTGCCGCGCTCGCCACTCGGCGCCGGCGGCATGCTCTGCGGCGCCGGCGCTGCTGTTCTGCAAGCGCACGAACCAGTTGGCCGCTTCACGGGCAATGCGCCGGTCGATAGGCGTATTACTCATGTTGCACACACAGACTGGCGAGCACGATGCATTCCTCGAACGCCCGGGCAAGGTGACGTTGGACGGTGCGTACGCTGAGCTTCAGGCGGCTGGCGATCTCTTCTTGGGTATAACCTTCCAGCTGCGCCATCAGAAACGCCTGCCGGCTTTGGGCTGGCAGCAGCGCAAGTACCTGGTCAACTTCGTCGAGGGCTTCAAGCACCAGCGCCTGATGTTCCAACGACGGTGCCAGTGCTTCCGGTGTTTCCGCCAGCGCGGCCAGATAGGCTTGCTCCAGTGACCGGCGGCGGTAGAAGTTGATGGTCAGGCGATTGGCAATGGTGGCCAGATAGGCGCGTGGCGTCGTGCAGTTCAGCGGTTCGCCAGCGGCACTGCAGAGAAGCCGCACGAACGTGTCCTGGGCTAGGTCCGCGGCATCGGCGGCACTGCCCAAGCGCTTGCGCAACCAGCTCTGCAGCCAGCTGTGGTGGTGGCTGTAGAGCTGATCGATGGCCTGATGCTGGTGGTGGTTTACCGATGAAGTGGATTGCACGGGATAGACTGGATGTTAATGAGAATTCATCGCATTCTATCAGCATAGGTTCGCGCGCGTACAAGCAAAAGGTTCAGCTTTCCCTGAACCTGCCTTAGCTCATCAGCCGCGCACCAATGCGGGGACTACGCGTACATAAACCAGCTCACTCACCAGTTCCACCAGCGTCTGGGTAATGACCGCCGCTGCGGCCAGCCCGCGAATTTCCTCCGGCAATGCCAACGCCAGCGGCAACACCACCAGCGAGTTGCGTGTGGCGGCGCTGAAGGTCACCGAACGTGCTTCGGTGGCCGGCAGGCGCAGCAGCCGCGCCGAGAGTAACCCGAGCGCTGGCGCCAGCAGCGCGAAGCCGATGTACACCGGAATCACCGGCAATAAGCGGTCGAAATCACGCAGCACCACGGCAATCTGCGAAGCGATCACAACCACCAGCACCAAGGCCATCGCCGGTACGGGCAACCACGCCCAGGCGTCATTCCAGGCCGAGACTGTGCGCGAGCGGCGGGCACCTAGGCTGGTGAGCACGGCCAGCAGCATGGGCAGCACGATCAGCAGCACGAAGGCTTCCACGAACGGGGTGATGGAGATCGCTACCTTGTGGCTGTCGCCCAGCATCAGAGCCAGGTAGATCGGCAGCAGTGCCAATTGCATCAGCAATAGCACGGGGGTGGCGGCCAGGGTCAGGCGAGAGTCGCCTTTGCCGATGTGGGTGAACACCACCACGTAATCGATGCAGGGCGTAAGCAGCACCAGCAAGGCACCGACGAGGACCGCCGGGTGTTCGACCAACCCTCGGGTGATCGCCCAGACCAACAGCGGCACAAGAATGAAGTTGGCGAGCAGCAGGGCGCCCATGAAGCGGCGATTGCCCAGGCCTTGGCGCAGGTCGAGGAAAGGGATTTGCAGAAACATCGCGTACATCAGCACGGCGATGGCGGGGGTGACCAGAGCTTCCAGATGACGCGCGCCGTCACTGGCCATCAAGCCGAAGGCAACGGCTGCGAGCACGGCAGCGAAGTAGATCGGGATCTGGTGGGTCTCGAGTTGTTCTCTGGTCAAGGGGCGGCCTGTGTAGGGTGATGAACTGGGAACGCGGCCCTTGTAGGAGCGGCCTTGTGTCGCGAAAGGGGCGCGAAGCGGCCCCAGATTTTTTGCATCATGCCGAGGTCGCTGGGACCGCTTTGCGGTCCTTTCGCGACACAAGGCCGCTCCTACAAAGGTCGGCGGTGTGCCTGAACTAAACGAAAAAGCCCGGCACTGGGCCGGGCTTTTCACTTCAGGCTGGCGCCAATCAGTTGCCGTAAACCGGCAGCTGCTTGCAGATGGCCTTGACCTTCTCACGTACGGCGTCGATCACCGCTTCGTTGTTCAGGTCAGCCAGGATGTCGCAGATCCAGCCGGCCAGCTCTTTGCACTCGGTTTCCTTGAAACCACGGGTGGTAACGGCTGGGGTGCCGAAACGCAGGCCCGAGGTGACGAACGGCGAACGTGGGTCGTTCGGTACCGAGTTTTTGTTGACGGTGATGAAGGCTTTGCCCAGGGCGGCGTCAGCGTCCTTACCGGAGATTTCCTGCTTGATCAGCGACAGCAGGAACAGGTGGTTCTGGGTGCCACCGGACACCACGTCGAAGCCACGCTCGATGAAGACGCTGGCCATGGCCTGGGCGTTTTTCACGACCTGCTGCTGGTAAGTCTTGAACTCAGGCTGCAGGGCTTCTTTGAAGCAGATGGCCTTGGCAGCGATGACGTGCTCCAGCGGGCCGCCTTGGGCGCCTGGGAACACAGCCGAGTTCAGCTTCTTCTCGATGTCGGCGTTGGCACGGGCCAGGATCAGGCCGCCACGTGGCCCGCGCAGGGTCTTGTGCGTGGTGGTGGTGACCACGTCGGCGAACGGAACAGGGTTGGGGTACACGCCAGCGGCAACCAGGCCGGCAACGTGGGCCATGTCGACGAACAGGTAGGCACCGACCTTGTCGGCGATGGCGCGGAAGCGGGCGAAGTCCAGAACCTGCGAGTAGGCCGAGAAGCCGGCAACGATCATCTTCGGCTTGTGCTCGACAGCCAGGCGCTCGACTTCGTCGTAGTCGATCAGGCCGTTGCCGTCGATGCCGTACTGGATGGCGTTGTACAGCTTGCCCGACGAGCTGACGGAAGCACCGTGGGTCAGGTGGCCACCGTGGGCCAGGCTCATGCCCAGGATGGTGTCACCGGCCGACAGCAGGGCCAGGTAGACAGCGGCGTTGGCCTGGGAGCCAGCGTGCGGCTGGACGTTGGCGTAATCGGCGCCGAACAGTTCCTTGGCACGGTCGATGGCCAGTTGCTCGACGATGTCGACGTACTCGCAACCACCGTAGTAACGCTTGCCCGGGTAGCCTTCGGCGTACTTGTTGGTCAGGACCGAGCCCTGAGCTTCCATGACTGCCGGGCTGGTGTAGTTTTCCGAAGCGATCAGCTCGATATGCTCTTCCTGGCGCAGGGCTTCTTGCTGCATGGCTTCGAAGAGCTCGGCGTCGTACTTGGCAATGGTCAAATCACGGCTGAACATGGCGGTCCTCAAGGATCGGGGTAGTTTGGGGGGGCATTCTAACCGATTGATTCGCGGCTGGCATATGAAGTGGCATCAAGTCGCGGACCAATGGGGCTCATGTTGCATCCCGCGCCGTGTCTGGGCTGGGCGGGCATGCGAGTTGACTTTCAGGTCCGGTTTTCCTGGCGCTGCTTTCAGGCTGGCGCGGTCCCTGTAGGAGCGGCCTTGTGTCGCGAAAGGGGCGCGCAGCGGCCCCACGATTGCAGCTTCGCAGCCGACATCGCCGGGACCGCTTTGCGGTCCGATCGCGACACAAGGCCGCTCCTACAAGAGTCCGCGCAGGTCGGGAGACTGTGGCTCAATGGAACATGAACAGCGTCTCGTTGGCGAACTGCGCCTCGAACTGATGCGCCGGCATCGGCCGCCCGAACAGGTAGCCCTGCACTTCGTCGCAGCCATGCTCGCGCAGAAACTCCAGCTGCTCGTGGGTTTCCACACCCTCGGCGATTACCGCCAGGTTGAGGCTGTGGGCCATGGCGATGATCGCCCGGGCAATCTGCGCGTCCTGCTCGCCTTCGGGCAGGCCGTCGACGAAGGTGCGGTCGATCTTCAGCACGTCGATGGGGAACTGCTTGAGGTAGTTGAGCGATGAGTAGCCGGTGCCGAAGTCGTCCACCGCAATGCTCAGGCCGAGGTTTTTCAGGCTGGCAAGAATCTGCAGCGCCTCGCTCACTTCGCGCATCAGGATACTTTCGGTCAGTTCCAGCTCCAGGCAGGCTGGCGGCAGGCCGCTTTCTTCAAGGATGTTGGCAATCCGCGTGCCCAACTGGCCGTCGGAGAACTGCCGCGCCGAAATGTTCACCGACACCTTCGGCACCCGCACCTTGGCCTTGTGCCAGGCCTTGAGCTGGCGGCTGGCTTCGCGCAATACCCAGTCGCCCACGTCTACCACCAGGCCCAGCTCTTCTATTACCGGGATAAAGTCGCCCGGCGGCACCAGGCCACGGGTCGGGTGGCGCCAGCGCAGCAGCGCTTCGGCGCCGGTCAGGCGCTTGCCGTCGCCGCTGAACTGCGGCTGGTAGTAGAGGATGAATTCGTTCTGCTCCATGGCGTGGCGCAGGTCGCTTTCCAGCTCCAGGCGCTCCAGGGCGCTGGCGTTCATTTCGGCCTGGTAGAACTGGAAGTTGTTCTTGCCGCGTTCCTTGGCGTGGTACATGGCGGTGTCGGCGTTTTTCATCAGCTGGCTCAGCTCGCTGCCATCCTGCGGGCTGAGGGCGATGCCGATACTGGCCGTGACGAAGAACTCGCGGTTTTCCAGCACAAACGGCCGTACCAGGCTGCCGAGGATGTTCTCGGCCACGTGGATGGCGCGGTTGAGCGCCAGTTCGCGGTTGGGGCGCGGTTGCAGCAACAGGGTGAACTCGTCGCCGCCCATGCGCGCCACGGTGTCGTCGTCATCCACGCAGGCCAGCAGGCGCAGGGCCATGTCCTTGAGCATGCGGTCGCCGGCGGCATGGCCGAGGGAGTCGTTGATCGGCTTGAAGCGGTCGAGGTCGAGGAACATCAGCACCACCCACGCTTTTTGCCGCTCGGCCTGCTGCAGGGCGTTGTACAAACGGTCCTGGAACAGTGTGCGGTTGGGCAGGTGGGTGAGGGCGTCGTAGTAGGCCAGGCGGTGGATGCGCTGTTCGCTGGCCTTGCGTTCGCTGATGTCGGTGAAGAAGCACACGTAGCTGGCCAGGTCGCCTTCGTCGTCCAGCACCGCGGTAATGCCCACCCAGGCGGGGTAGTGGTCGCCATCACGGCGCTTGAGCCACACCTCGCCCTCCCAGCTGCCGCGCTGGTGCAGTTGCTTGACCACATAGCGCAGGTGGCCTTCCTGCTGTTCGTCGACGGTGAGCATGCCCGGCAACTGGTCGAGCACTTCACTGACGGCATAACCACTGACGCGGCTGAACGCCTCGTTGACCTGGACGATATAGCCGGCCGGGTCGGTGATGAGAATGGCCGAAGTGGAATGCTCGAATACCGTGGCGGCCATGCGCAGGTCTTTTTCGGCACGGCGTTGCTGGCTGATGTCACGGCCTACCCCAAGCACGCCTTCAAAGCGCTGGTCGTCGTCCCACACCAGCACCAGGCGCAGTTCGATGGGGATCTTGCGGCCATCGCCGCGCAGGCAGTCGAACAAAAACAGCTGGGTCGGCAGCTGGTTGCGCAGCTGGGCCAGTTGAACCGGGTCGTCCATGGCCTTGCTCACGCGTTCCATCAGGCTGTAGATGCCGGTGAGCTGGGCCGGGTTGGCGATGATCGACTGCCAGCCGTTGGCAAAAATCCAGTCGGCCTGGTAGCCCAGCACGCTCTGCACCGATGGGCTGACATAGTTGAGCTTGAGCAGGCTGTCGGTGGAGAAGATCACGTCGCTGATGCTTTCGGCGAGCATGCGGTAGCGCTGCTCGCTGTCGCGCAGCGACTGGCTGGCCTCGATCTGCACCGTCACGTCCTTGCCCACGCCGATGATGCGCGTTACCAGGCCTTCGGCGTCACGGGCCAGCACCTGCTCGCGGATGTCATAGCAGCGCCAGCCGCCATCACGGTGGCGGAAGCGCAACTGGCAGTGCAGCGGTTGGTGATGGCCGCTGTCGCGCTGTTGCTGGCGCAGGGCCTGGAAGTGCGCGGCGTCTTCGGGGTGCAGCAGCAGCTCCCAGAAGCGGTCGCCCATCTGCGCAAGCTCGGTGCGGTCGTAACCGAGGGTCTGGCCAAGGTGGCGATTGCTGAAGATCATCCGCTGGCTGAGCACGTCCTGCACGTATAGCTGGTCGGGTACGGTGCGCACCACATCCGACCAGAATCGTTCGCGCTCCAGCAGCGACAGCTCCACCTGCTTGCGGCTGGTGATGTCGCTGATGCTGAGGATCACCGCCTGGTAGTCGCGGCGTTGCTGCGGCAGGCGCGCCATCAGCCACAGGTGCAGCTCGCCGCCCAGCGGCGCTGGCAGGCGTACTTCCAGCTCCAGCAGCGGGCGTTCTTCGATCAGCGCGTCGATCAGTTGCATGCCGACGCTGTCGCGGCCATCGCCAGTGCCGTCGATCAGCCGCTGCCAGGCCCCTTCGTGGCACTCGATGTTCAGCAACTGGCGCGCGACCTGGTTGACCTCGGTGATTTTCAGCTCCAGCAACAGCGAGCGGCGCAGGTTCGGGTCCAGGGCCAGGCTGTGCTTGAGCGCGGCGCGGTTGCGCAGGTGGTAGCGGTCGAGCTGGCCGGGCAGGCTGGACAGGTCGAGCACACACAAGGCCACGCCGGTACCTTCGAAAATTTCCTGGTAGCGCCGGCGGTCTTCCTGCAGTGCGCGCTGGCGGCGGCGCATGTTGATCAGGGCCAGCACCGGCAGCAGCGCGCAGAACAGCACCAGCAGGCACTTGCCGATCAGCGCTGGCAGCATTTTCTGCTGGGTCAGCTGGGCGTCGAACATGCCGCGCAGCTGCCAGGTGCTGTTGTCGATAAAGGCCAGCATCACGCTCTCCAGGGGCTCGCTACTGGAGTCGGTCGGCGCGTGGCGCTGCAGTACCTCGCCGCTGCGGCTGTTTTCCAGCAGCCACAGGGGGTGGCCGGCGCCATCGAGGTGCACGGTGAGGGTGCTGTAGTAGTCGGGCGACAGGCGCAGCAGCCAGTAGCCACGGTCTTGCTCTGTAGACTGGCGCAGCAGCAGGTAGAGGGTACGGTTGTCGGCTGAATTGGTGAAGAAGTACGGGCGGCCCTGGTTCAGCGTCAGCAGCTCGTCAAGCAACTGGCGGTCGGGGCTGCCGGCCAGGGTGTCGGCGCGCAGTTGCCCTGCGCTGTCCAGCCAGGCCACGCTCTGCAGGGCAGGCAGGCGTTCGCGCAAGGTATTCAGCAGGCTCGGCAGGGCGGCGGGCGTCGGCGTATTGACGTAAGGCTGCAACACATTTACTGCCTGCTGCGCCTTGAATGCCATGTTCAGGCTCAGGTGGTCGGCCAGTTCCGCAGTGGCGTCCACGCTTTGTTTGCGCAGGTCGGCCTGGGTGTGGTTGAACTGGGCGAAAAGCTGCCACAGCAGCAGGCCCAGCAGGATCAGGGCCAGCATCGCCAGCGCACCCTTGACCGACCCGCGCAGGGTAGCGGCGGGCGCCTGGGGCGCGGTACGCAATGACGACGGATGAGTAAGGTTGGTCAAGCGTTGATCCTGCGATTGGGCTGGCGATGGCAGGGAAGGATCATGCACGGTGTGTGCCGGTGTCTGGTTGGCGCACCGCGGTGGCGCACTATAAGGCCGGACACCCGAAACCGGCTAGCATGCCTAGGATTATGGCAAAGTGCCAGCCATGTTGACCGGTGGAGGTCGCCCGGTGGTTCGGCAAGCCCCTGCGACCTGTGCGAGAATAGCGCCCGCTTTACATGACAACGCATCGGAGATGTTCGGTTTTGGTTACTCACTTTTCCTCCAATGGCCTCGATTCCGCCTGTGGGCGCAGCAGTCAGACCCTTGTCAGCACTGCCGTGACCGAGGACGTATCCTGCAAGTCTTGCCAGCGCTCGCTGGTCAAACCTGACGCTGCCGCCAGCGCCAAGAGCAAAGCGCCATCGTTGGCTGAACTGCGCAAGACCGCCAAGGCGGCGGCAGCGCCAACGCCGGCTGTGGCTACGGCCAAGCCTGCTGCCAAGGTGGTCGGCACTGCGCCTGCGGCTGCCAAGCCAGCCAATGTGGCCAACGTGGCCGAGCAGCAACCTGCCCGCAGCGGTGGCTTCAGCGTGAAATCCGCCTGGGCCGCGCGCCTGGCCGAGCAGGGCGACCGTTGCCGGTTGCCGCGTGGCAAGGGCAAGCAGCGTAAGGTCTGAGCCTTCCTGGTTTGCTGTACTGGCCCTTTCGCGGGCTCGCCCGCTCCCACAGGTTCAACACAAGGCCTGAGCAATCAGGGCTCCTGTGGGAGCGGGCGAGCCCGCGAAGAGGCCGGCACAGGCAGCAGATTCCCCCAGGTTTAGCACTAGGCCTGAGCAATCAGGGTTCCTGTGGGAGCGGGCGAGCCCGCGAAGAGGCCGGCACAGGCAGCAGATTCCCCCAGGTTTAGCACTAGGCCTGAGCAATCAGGGTTCCTGTGGGAGCGGGCGAGCCCGCGAAGAGGCCGGTGCAGGCAACAGATTCCCCCCTGGGACAACACCGATCCCACCCCACCCTCGACCCCTCCTATGCAACGCCGCGCGTTGGCGTAGAATGGTCGTCTTTGTCCAATGACACCCGAACACATATCCCCCTGGCCCCGCGCCGGGGCGATCGTCGATGTCTTTACCTATCTGAATTAGAGGGCTTGGTTTTGGCTCAATACGTCTACACCATGCATCGGCTGAGCAAGGTCGTGCCGCCGAAGCGGGAAATTCTCAAGAACATTTCCCTGTCGTTCTTCCCGGGCGCCAAGATTGGCGTGCTCGGCCTGAACGGCGCCGGTAAATCGACCCTGCTGCGAATCATGGCGGGCGTCGACAAGGAATTCGACGGCGAAGCCCGTCCGATGCCCGACATCAACGTTGGTTACCTGCCACAGGAACCGCAACTGGACCCGACCAAGACCGTGCGCGAAGTGGTCGAGGAAGCGGTCAGCGTGATCAAGGACGCCCAGGCACGCCTGGACGAGGTCTACGCCGCCTACGCCGACCCGGATGCCGACTTCGACAAGCTGGCCGCCGAGCAGGCCAAGCTGGAAGCCATCCTGCAGGCCGCCGATGGCCACAACCTGGAGCGCCAGCTGGACGTCGCCGCTGACGCCCTGCGCCTGCCGGCCTGGGACGCAAAAATCGAGCACCTGTCCGGTGGTGAGAAGCGCCGTGTGGCCCTGTGCCGCCTGCTGCTGTCGGCCCCCGACATGCTGCTGCTCGACGAACCGACCAACCACCTGGATGCCGATTCGGTGGCGTGGCTTGAGCGCTTCCTGCACGACTTCCCGGGCACCGTGGTAGCCATCACCCACGACCGTTACTTCCTCGACAACGTCGCTGGCTGGATCCTGGAACTGGACCGCGGCGCCGGCATCCCGTACGAAGGCAACTACTCGGGCTGGCTGGAAGCCAAGTCGGACCGTCTGGCGCAGGAATCCAAGCAGCAGAGCGCCCACGAGAAGGCCATGAAAGAGGAACTGGAGTGGGTGCGCAAAGGCGCCAAGGCTCGCCAGTCCAAATCCAAGGCCCGCCTGCAGCGTTTCGAAGAAATGCAGTCGCAGGAATTCCAGAAACGCAGCGAAACCAACGAGATCTACATCCCGGCTGGTCCGCGCCTGGGCGACAAGGTCATCGAGTTCAAGAACGTCTCCAAAGGCTACGGCGACCGCGTGCTGATCGACAACCTGTCGTTCGCCATGCCAAAAGGCGCCATCGTCGGCGTGATCGGTGGTAACGGGGCCGGTAAGTCGACCCTGTTCCGCATGCTGATGGGCAAGGAACAGCCGGACTCGGGCAGCATCGAGATCGGTGAAACCGTGCAACTGGCCTGCGTGGACCAGAGCCGCGAAGACCTGGACGGCGCCAAGACCGTGTTCCAGCAGATTTCCGACGGTTCCGACCAGATCCGCATCGGCAACTACGAGATCCCGTCGCGTACCTACGTTGGCCGCTTCAACTTCAAGGGTGGCGACCAGCAGAAGTTCGTCAAGGACCTGTCCGGTGGTGAGCGTGGCCGCCTGCACCTGGCCCTGACCCTGAAGGAGGGCGGTAACGTCCTGCTGCTCGACGAACCGTCCAACGACCTCGACGTCGAAACCCTGCGTTCGCTGGAAGAAGCCCTGTTGGACTTCCCGGGCGCCGCGATCGTGATTTCCCACGACCGTTGGTTCCTGGACCGTGTGGCTACCCACATCCTGGCGTACGAAGACGACTCGAACGTGATGTTCTTCGAAGGCAACTACACCGAGTACGAAGCCGACCGCAAGAAGCGCCTGGGCGATGCTGCTGCCCAGCCGCACCGTGTACGGCACAAGAAACTGGCCCAGTAAGCCGGTTTACTGATGCACAAGAATGGGGCCCTTGGTGGCCCCATTTTTGTGCCTGGTGCAAATGGAAAAACGGCTGTTTAGGCGTTGGTTTTGTATACACTTATATAAAACGCACCAAATAATTTCAAAAAAACGACATTTCGCCCTATTCCAGTGCGATTGCTTCTTGGTACATTCCTGAAAAAACCAATAAGTCCAAAACTTCGGTGAGATGTCTACCATGATCGAATCTGTCGACAATTTCCTTGCACGCCTCCAACAGCGTGACCCTGGCCAACCCGAGTTCCACCAAGCGGTGGAAGAGGTGCTGCGCACCCTGTGGCCATTCCTTGAAGCCAACCCCCACTACCTGCAATCGGGCATCCTCGAGCGTATGGTCGAGCCTGAGCGCGCAGTGCTTTTCCGCGTCTCCTGGGTCGATGACCAGGGCAAGGTGCAGGTCAACCGCGGCTACCGCATCCAGATGAGCAGCGCCATCGGCCCGTACAAGGGCGGCCTGCGCTTCCACCCGTCGGTGAACCTCAGCGTGCTGAAGTTCCTGGCCTTCGAGCAGGTGCTCAAGAACTCCCTGACTTCGTTGCCCATGGGCGGCGGCAAGGGCGGCTCGGACTTCGACCCGAAAGGCAAGAGCGACGCCGAAGTGATGCGCTTCTGCCAGGCGTTCATGAGCGAGCTGTACCGCCACATCGGCGCTGACTGCGACGTACCGGCCGGTGACATCGGCGTGGGTGCCCGCGAAATCGGCTTCATGTTTGGCCAGTACAAGCGCCTGGCCAACCAGTTCACGTCGGTGCTGACCGGTAAAGGCATGACTTATGGCGGCAGCCTGATCCGCCCGGAAGCCACAGGTTTTGGCTGCGTGTACTTCGCCGAAGAAATGCTCAAGCGCCAGGACAAGCGTATCGATGGCCGCCGTGTGGCGGTTTCCGGCTCGGGCAACGTGGCCCAGTACGCGGCGCGCAAAGTGATGGACCTGGGCGGCAAGGTGATCTCGCTGTCCGACTCCGAAGGCACCCTGTACGCCGAAGCCGGCCTGACCGATGCCCAGTGGGACGCGTTGATGGAGCTGAAGAACGTCAAACGTGGCCGCCTCAGCGAGCTGGCCGGGCAGTACGGCCTTGAGTTCCGCAAAGGCCAGACCCCGTGGAGCCTGGCGTGCGACATCGCGCTGCCGTGCGCCACGCAGAACGAACTGGGCGCCGAAGACGCCCGCACCCTGCTGCGCAATGGCTGCATCTGCGTGGCCGAAGGCGCCAACATGCCGACCACCCTCGAAGCTGTGGATATCTTCCTGGACGCCGGCATCCTGTACGCCCCGGGCAAAGCCTCCAACGCCGGCGGCGTGGCCGTGTCGGGCCTGGAAATGTCGCAGAACGCCATGCGCCTGCTGTGGACTGCCGGTGAAGTGGACAGCAAGCTGCACAACATCATGCAGTCGATTCACCATGCTTGCGTGCATTACGGTGAAGAGGCGGATGGGCGTATCAACTACGTCAAAGGTGCGAACATTGCGGGCTTTGTGAAAGTGGCTGATGCGATGCTGGCTCAGGGCGTCGTCTGATCTGAGGCCGTAGGGGGCCGCGTTGCGGCCCATCGCGGGCATGCCCGCTCCCACAGGTTTGGCGTTGTTTGCAGGATTACGCTATCCCTGTGGGAGCGGGCAAGCCCGCGAAGGGCTGCAAAGCAGCCCCAAGGCCCTTAACTGTCACCCTCAATTTCAAGTAACTCGATCACCTGATCCCCCACCGGCCGCCGCCAAACCATTTCATCCCCAGGCCCCGCACCCAGCAACGCTCGCCCCAACGGCGACCCCCAGTTGATCAACCCC
>NZ_JENB01000058.1 GCF_000708715.2 Pseudomonas putida W15Oct28
CGCGCGCCAATGGATCAGGATTGATTGGCCCGAAACAAATGTGGGAGCGGCCTTGCGTCGCGATGCGCCGCGCGGGCGGCGCTCGATCTCACAGGCGCTGAAGGTGTTGTGGCGGGCACATCTCCAATCCAACTCGATCACAAGCCCCCCACCTTCAAACCGCCCTCCCCTGCTTTCTAACAACCCTGGGCAGCGCACGCGCAACAGCCGGAATCCGCAGCACCATCAGCACAGCACCAATAAACGCATAGACAGCCCACTCCCTCAGATCCGAGCGCACGATCCACAGGAAATGCAGCAACCCCAACCCAAGCACCGCATACACCAGCCTGTGCAGCTTCTTCCACCGCGCCCCCAAACGCCGCTGGCTATACCGGTTCGAGGTAACCGCCAACGCCAACAACCCAAGAAACCCCAGCGTCCCCACAATAATGTAGGGCCGCTTGCGCAACTCCACCGCCAGCTGCCCCCAATCCAGCCCGAGAATAAAGAACAGGTAACAAAGGATGTGCAGCACTATATAAGCGAACACCCACAACCCCAGCTGCCGGCGCACCACGATCCACCCCGACCAGCCCGTCAGCTTCTGCAGTGGCGTCATGCTCAAGGTCACCAACAGGAAGGTAAGCGCACCAAGCCCAAGGCGGTCCATCATGATTTTGCCAGGGTCTGGCCCCAGCAAACCCATCGCCGCTTCATATAGCCACCAAGCAGGGAACAGGCACCCCACGGCAAAAATGGCCAGGCGAAACCAGGGGTAGCGCATCAATAGTTCTTCCGCAGATCGAGACCGGTGTACAGCGACGCCACTTCATCGGCGTAGCCATTGAACATCTGCGTCTCCCGCACATTGGGGCTGAACAGCCCGCTGGGTAACCGCCGCTCACGCGCCTGGCTCCAGCGGGGGTGATCGACCGTCGGGTTCACATTGGCATAGAAACCATATTCATCCGGCGCCAACCCCTCCCAGGTAGTACCGGGCTGCTCAGCCACCAGGCTGATGCGCACGATCGACTTGATGCTCTTGAAGCCATACTTCCACGGCACCACCAGGCGCAATGGCGCGCCATTCTGGTTGGGCAGTTCGCGGCCATACATGCCTACCGCCAGGATCGCCAGCGGGTGCATCGCCTCGTCCAGGCGCAAGCCTTCTCTATAAGGCCAGTCGATCAGGGCGAACCCAGAACGCTGCCCTGGCATATGCTGCGGATCCTCCAAC
Source organism: Pseudomonas putida W15Oct28 (assembly GCF_000708715.2). Lineage (GTDB taxonomy): Bacteria > Pseudomonadota > Gammaproteobacteria > Pseudomonadales > Pseudomonadaceae > Aquipseudomonas > Aquipseudomonas putida_R. The sequence continues at coordinate 1,220 of NZ_JENB01000058.1, forward strand.
GTCTCGAAGCGCACATAACGCGCCCTGGAAGTCGGCTCGACCTGCTTGAGCACCTGCGCCAGTGGGAACCCCAGCCAGGGGATGACCATCGACCACGCCTCAACACAACGCAGCCGATAGATCCGCTCTTCAAGTTGATAAGGCTTGACGAAGTCTTCCAGCGCATAGCGCCCGGGCTTGCCAACCTCACCGTCCACCACAATCGACCACGGCTCGGTCTTCAGGCTGTCGCCATTGGCTGCCGGGTCGCCCTTGTCAGGCCCGAACTCATAGAAGTTGTTGTAATGGGTGGCATCCTTGAACGGGGTGATCGCCTCGTCCTTCACCGTCACCGCCTGCCAGTGCGTGGCAGCGAGCTTGTCAGTGAACCAGGCTGGTGCAGCGCCGGCCTGCACATCGGCATAACGCGACATTTGCGCAGCGCCGACCCTGCCCGGCAATGCGCCCAGCGCCAGGCCGGCCAATGAGCCGCCCAGCAGGGTACGACGGGAAAGATAGATGCCTTCGGGAGTGATCTCCGACGCCTTGCACTCGGAAGACCTGGGAAGCTTGATGAGCATGGGCGGCTCCATAGCACTGGATAACGGATGTACCAGTAAGACTATGGAGCCGGAGGGTTATTCCAGCGTTAAGCAATTTTTACGCTTTGCGCTGGCGCGCCTTCAACAGGAACTGGATCGGCCCCGACGCAGCGTAGGCGAGGAAGATCAGCAGCAGGATGCGCGGTGGGTCGCTGAACACGACGGCAAACACCAGCACCACGGCAAGGATGGCCACGAACGGCACACGCCCCTTGAGGTCCAGCTCCTTGAAGCTGTTGTACTTGATGTTGCTGACCATCAGCATGCCGGCAGCAGCCACCAGCAGCGCCACCAGGAACGACAGCTTGGAGCCCTGAATACCGAAATCGCTGAACGCCCACACGGTACCTGCCACCACACCTGCGGCAGCCGGGCTGGCCAAGCCAATGAAGTAGCGCTTGTCAGCGGTACCGACCTGGGTGTTGAAGCGTGCCAGGCGCAGCGCGGCACCGGCCACATAGATGAAGGCGACCATCCAGCCGACCTTGCCCATGTCACCCAGCGCCCAGCCAAAGGCCAGCAACGCAGGGGCCACCCCGAAGGCGACCATGTCCGACAACGAGTCGTACTCGGCGCCAAAGGCACTCTGGGTATTGGTCATGCGCGCAACGCGACCGTCCAGGCCATCGAGCACCATGGCCACAAAGATGGCGATGGCGGCAAAGGCGAAGTACTTGCTCGCCTCGCGCGGGTCACCGGCACTCAGGGCGCTCTGTGCGCTCATCGAGTTGATGATGGAATAGAAGCCGGCGAACAGGTTGGCGGTGGTAAACAGGTTGGGCAGCAGGTAGATGCCGCGGTGGCGCACCTTGCGGCCTTCGGCGTCATGCCCTTCTTCAACGTGCTCATCGACAGGTAGCAGGCTTTCGGCGTCGGAGGGCGTGTTCGGCTCTTCGGGACGTTCGCTCATAAAGGGTACCTTGCAACAGGATGGAAAATGTTCGACACGGGCCCGCGAAACAGGTTCTGACAGCAGGCCACTGGTCTGCTTTATACCAGAAGCTGACTGCCAGAACGAAAAAACGCGGCCGAAGCCGCGTTTTTCATGTTGCGATGCTACTTAGTTCTTGGCTTTGTCGACGATCTTGTTCGCCGAGATCCAAGGCATCATCGAGCGCAGTTGCTCGCCGATGATTTCAATGCCGTGCGAAGCGTTGTTACGACGCTTGGCGGTCATCGATGGGTAGTTGGTAGCACCTTCGGAGATGAACATCTTCGCGTACTCGCCGTCCTGGATGCGCTTCAGAGCGTTGCGCATGGCCTTGCGGGATTCTTCGTTGATGACTTCCGGGCCGGTGACGTACTCACCGTATTCGGCGTTGTTGGAGATCGAGTAGTTCATGTTGGCGATGCCGCCTTCGTACATGAGGTCAACGATCAGCTTCAGCTCGTGCAGGCACTCGAAGTAGGCCATTTCTGGCGCGTAGCCAGCTTCGACCAGGGTTTCGAAACCGGCCTTGACCAGCTCGACGGTACCGCCGCACAGAACGGCTTGCTCACCGAACAGGTCGGTTTCGGTCTCGTCCTTGAAGGTGGTTTCGATGATGCCGGTACGGCCGCCACCAACGCCAGCAGCGTAGGACAGGGCGACGTTCTTGGCGTTGCCGGAAGCGTCCTGGTAGATAGCGATCAGGTCAGGGATGCCGCCGCCTTTGACGAACTCGGAGCGAACGGTGTGGCCCGGGGCCTTCGGCGCGATCATGATCACGTCGAGGTCCGCACGCGGAACAACCTGGTTGTAGTGGATCGCGAAGCCGTGGGAGAAGGCCAGGGTAGCGCCCTTCTTGATGTTCGGCTCGATTTCGTTCTTGTACAGCGCGCCCTGGAACTCGTCCGGGGTCAGGATCATCACCAGGTCAGCCGCAGCGACAGCGGTAGCAACGTCGGCAACTTTCAGGCCGTGGGCTTCTGCCTTGGCAACGGTGGCCGAACCTTTACGCAGACCGACGGTAACGTCTACACCGGAGTCTTTCAGGTTGCACGCTTGGGCGTGGCCCTGGGAACCGTAACCGATGATGGCGACTTTCTTGCCCTGGATGATGGAAAGGTCGCAGTCTTTATCGTAGAAAACTTTCATGAAATACCCCTGGTTATATCTCGGCCCCTGCGGAGCCATCGCTAATTTTTGAATTTAGATGCTGAGCACTTTGTCGCCACGGGCAATGCCGGTAACGCCGCTGCGCACGGTTTCGAGAATCGATGCAGTGCCGATCGCCTGGATGAAGCTGTCCAGTTTGTCGCTGGTGCCGCTCAGCTGCACGGTGTACACGCTGGCGGTCACGTCGACGATCTGGCCACGGAAGATATCCGTGGTGCGCTTGATCTCGGCGCGCTGGGCACCGGTGGCCTTGACCTTGACCAGCATCAGCTCACGCTCGATGTGAGCGCTTTCCGACAGGTCGACAAGCTTGACCACTTCGACCAGCTTGTTCAGGTTCTTGGTGATCTGCTCGATCACTTCATCATGGCCAACGGTGGTCAGCGTCAGACGCGACAGGGTCGGGTCTTCGGTCGGCGCCACGGTCAGGCTTTCAATGTTGTAGTTGCGCTGGGAGAACAGGCCGACCACACGGGACAACGCACCTGGTTCGTTTTCCAGCAGCAGTGAAATGATGTGCCGCATATCAGGTACGCTCCGTCTTGCTCAGCCACATGTCACGCATCGAGCCATCCTTGATCTGCATCGGATAGACGTGCTCGCTGCGGTCAACCGCGATGTCGATGAACACCAGACGGTCCTTCATCGCAAACGCTTCTTCCAGCTTCGGCTTGAGGTCCTTCAGGCTGGTGATGCGGATACCCACATGGCCATAGGCCTCGGCCAGCTTGATGAAGTCAGGCAGCGACTCGACGTACGAGTGCGAGTGACGACCGTTGTAGGCCATGTCCTGCCATTGGCGGACCATGCCCAACACACCGTTGTTCAGGTTGACGATCTTCACCGGCAGGCCGTACTGCATGCAGGTGGACAGCTCCTGGATGTTCATCTGGATGCTGCCTTCGCCAGTCACGCAGGCAACGTCCTGGTCCGGGAAGTTGAGCTTCACGCCCATCGCTGCCGGGAAGCCAAAGCCCATGGTGCCCAGGCCACCGGAGTTGATCCAGCGGTTCGGTTTGTTGAAGCGGTAGTACTGCGCCGCGAACATCTGGTGCTGGCCCACGTCGGAGGTGACGAAGGCATCGCCATGGGTCACTTCGCACAGGGTTTCGATGACTTTCTGCGGCTTGATGACAGTGCCGTCGCCCTTGTCGTAAGGGAACATCTCGCCATCGCCACGCCATTCGTCGATCTGCTTCCACCAGGCATCCAGCGTCGCCTTGTCAGGCTGCTCGCCGATTTCCTTGAGGATGCCGAGCATTTCGCTGAGCACGCTGTCGACCGGGCCGACAATTGGCACGTCGGCCTTGATCATCTTGGAGATCGACGCCGGGTCGATGTCGATGTGGATGATCTTGGCGTTCGGGCAGAACTTGGCCGGGCCGTTGACCACGCGGTCGTCGAAGCGTGCGCCCACAGCGAGGATCACGTCGGCATTGTGCATGGCCATGTTGGCGGTGTAGCTGCCGTGCATGCCGAGCATGCCGAGGAACTGGCGATCGGTACCCGGGAAGCCGCCCAGACCCATCAGGGTATTGGTGACCGGCAGGTTCAGCGACTTGGCGATTTCGGTCAGGGCTTCGGAGCCACCGCCGAGGATCACGCCGCCACCGGAGTAGACGATCGGGCGCTTGGCAGCCAGGAGCATCTCGGCAGCCTTGCGGATCTGGCCGGAATGGCCACGGACAGCCGGGCTGTAGGAGCGCAGCTTGACCTTTTTCGGGTAGACGTATTCGAACTTCTCGGCCGGGTTGGTCATATCTTTTGGAATGTCGACCACGACCGGACCTGGGCGACCGGATTGCGCCAGGTAGAACGCTTTTTTCAGGACTTCAGGGATCTCGGTCGGGTTCTTGATCATGAAGCTGTGCTTCACGATCGGCCGCGAGATACCAATCATGTCGGTTTCCTGGAAGGCATCGGTACCCACCATGGTGCTAGGCACCTGGCCGGACAGGATGACCATCGGAATCGAATCCATATAGGCGGTGGCAATGCCGGTGATGGCATTGGTCGCGCCCGGGCCGGAGGTTACCAGCACCACACCGGCCTTGCCGGTGGCGCGGGCGTAGCCGTCCGCCATATGGGTTGCCGCCTGCTCGTGACGAACCAGGATGTGTTCCACTTCCGGTTCTTTGAACAGCGCGTCGTAAACATGCAGGAGAGCACCACCAGGGTACCCGTAGATGTGCTTAACGCCTTCGTCACGCAAAAAGCGGACGACCATCTCAGCGCCAGATAAAAGCTCCACGTTGTTCACCTCTAAAACGCCAGAATACCGTCCCTAGTGGACGGGTCTTAATAGGTTTACTGCCAAGCAGAGCATGAGCGAAAACGTCAGCACTGACTGAGCAAGTATTGGGAGCACCCCAGAGTGTTGCGGGGTTTTCCCACCCAGCGCGAGGTAACGCGTTGCGGGGTGTAACAGGTCGGCGCGGGTGTGCACCTCATGATCTGCTTAGCGGGTCTGCTTCTGGCAGTCCCTCTACAGCGGAAGTTGGATTCTTGTGATTCGGCGCTCACAAGTCAAGAAAAATTATTGCCAATTTTTCCCCAAGATGAATTCCTGCCACCACTAAAAATCGCTTCAGCAGCAGAATAAATAAGATTTCCACAAAAAAGGGCCACAATCTGCGGCCCTTGAAGGAAAAACTGAAGAAATCAGGCGGAAGGAGCGATCAATTGGTCAAATGCTGCCAACAGGCGGCGTAGCTCACGACTTTGCTCTGGCCGGTCGGTAAACACAGTCTCGGCCATGACCAGGATGCTGGAGGCGTTGGGCAACGGCTGGCCGAGCTCGATGATGATCTTCATGCGTGGCAGGAAGATCCATTGCAGCCACTGCTCGAAACTGAGGGTATCGACCGCGAACGGCACGGTACTGGCCAGAGCCTCGTCGCTGGGTGGCTCGTCATCCCACCACCCTTGCACCACCAGTTCACGCTCGATCAGCAACAGGTGGTCGGCAATATCCAGAATACGTTGCTCGATCATCACGAATTGACCCGTGCCTTTTGCCGGGCCAGTGCTGCGCCCGCGCTGTCACCTTGTTTTTCGCGGGCCTGGGCGATGGTGTTCCACAGCTCGGCCTGCAGGCTTGGGCGGCCGTTGGCGTAAGTCAGGCCGCGACGCGCCAGTTGCTCGGCCTGCGCCGCATCACCTTGCGACAGGCGTACCTGGGCCAGGCGATACAGCACTTGCGGCTCACGCGGGGCAATGCGCTGGGCACGCTCCAGGCTCGAAGCAGCCCCGTTGAAGTCACCACTGCCCTGCTGGGTCTGCGCGGTGGTCAGCAGTGCCAGCACCGGGCCGTCCAGTTGCTCGTCGGCCGACAGGCCACCAGCAGCGGTGGTGCTACGCGGAATGCCGGTCGGCGCGCTGGTGCTTGCCGGGGTGTTGTTCATCGCCGCGATGTCGAACGGCTCGTCGGCGATCGGGTTAGGGTTGGTGGTCATCGGCGCCGAACTTACCGGGCCTGTGGTAATCGGGCCCGGCGTGATTGGCGAGGTGCTGATCGGCGCCGCGCCATTGGCAGCCGGGAACGTCTGGATGCCAGAAGCGCCAGCGCCCTGCGGGATCATCACGGTGACGCCGGAGTCTTCGGGCAACGTCTGCGCTTGCGCGGTGCCCGTGTTATAGCCACCCGCCGAGCGGTTAGCCGTCACGCGCTCGCTGTTGGAAACGCGGGTGCTCGAATCGACCACCGGAATATTACCGCGCGGGACGCTGGAGCACCCCTGGAGCACAGCCAACGCCGTCACGGCAGGAAACAGCCACTTGTTCACGTCACACCTCATCAATGCAGCCTGTGCTTAATTCATCCAGCCTTTGACCCAGTCCATGACCGACTCTGCTGGATTCTGCTCGCCGCCACAGGTGGCGCCGGCGGGCGGTTCACTCCCGCGAATATACGGCATCTGCACCGCTCCCGGACAGCTGCCATCAGACCCATGGCCAGTGTAAGGATCGATCCAGGCCTGCACCACGTTGTCCGGCTGCGGCATGTCCAGCGGCAGCGGGTCGGCCTTCTTCATGAAGCTGGTCCACACCTGCAGGGCACCGGTGGCACCGGTAAAGGGGGTTTTGCCGTTATCGTCACGGCCCATCCACACCACGGCCAGCAGGTCCTGGCTGAAGCCGGAGAACCAGCTGTCGCGCGAGTCGTTACTGGTACCGGTCTTGCCCGCCAGGGTCAGCGAGCGCGGCAAGGTGTTGTACACCGAGCGTCCGGTACCTTCGCGCATTACCCGCTGCATGGCGTTCTGCACCAGGTAGATGGCGCCCGGGTCGAAGGTTTGCTGGATCTGGAACGGGTAGCGCTTGAGCGGCTCGCCCTCTGCGGTCAACACACTGCGGATACCGCGCATCGGGGTGTTGAAACCGCCGTTGGCGATGGTCTGGTACATGGTCGCAACCTGCATCGGCGACATGCCACCGGCACCCAGCAGCATGGCCGGGAAAGCTGGCCAGTCGACATTCACCCCCAGCCGGCCAATGGTCTTGATCACATTGGGCACGCCCACTTCCAGGCCAAGCTTGGCGGTCGACAGGTTGTACGAGTTGGCAAGCCCCTGGTACAGGTAGATGGTGCCATGCGGTCGACGGTCATAGTTTTGTGGGCGCCACACCTGGCCATCGGCACCCTTGACCGAAAATGGCTCGTCCTGCACCCAGCTGGTCAGGGTGTACTTGCTCGGCTGCTCCAGCGCAGTCAGGTACACCGACGGCTTGACCAGCGAGCCGATCGGCCGCACAGCGTCGATGGCCCGGTTGAAACCGGCGAAGCCTGCCTGGCGACTACCGATCAGCGCCTGTACCTCACCGGTTTCCGGGTTGGTCACGACCATTGCCGATTCCACCTCGTCAGCACCTTTGCGCCCCGACAGGCGCTTGAAGGTCTCGCTCATCGAGGTTTCGGCCTTCATCTGCAGGATCGGGTCGAAGCTGGTGAAAATACGCAGGCCTTCTTCGGTCAAGTCTTCGTCGCGGTAGTCCTGGCGCAGCTGACGCTTGACCAGGTCGAGGAAGGCCGGGAACGAGCTGTCGGCCAGGCTGCCACGCTTGGTCACGCCCAGCGGCATCTTCTTCGCAGCATCGACTTCCGCCTGGCTGGCCACGCCCTGCTCGGCCACCAGGTCGAGCACCAGATTGCGGCGGGCCAGGGCGCGGTCAGGGTAACGCCGCGGGTTGTAGTAGGACGGCCCCTTGACCATGCCCACCAGCAAGGCGATCTGATGCAGCTTCAGCTCCGAGAGCGGCTGGCTGAAGAAGAACTGGCTGGCCAGGCCGAAGCCGTGAACGGCACGCTGGCCATCCTGACCGACGAACACCTCGTTGAGGTAGGCCTCGAGAATCTCGCGCTTGTCGTAGTGCAACTCAAGCAGCATGGCCATCATCGCCTCGGTCAGCTTGCGGCTGAGGCTGCGTTCGCTGCTGAGGTAGAAGTTCTTCACCAACTGCTGGGTCAGGGTACTGCCGCCCTGGCGCATCGAGCCGGACGAGGTGTTGACCCACATGGCCCGGGCGATGGACTTGGGCGACACGCCGTAGTGGCTGTAGAAGTCGCGGTCTTCAGTCGCCACCAGGGTTTCGAGCAGGTATTTGGGTACCTGGTCGATCTTGATCAGGATGCGGTCTTCGAGGTTTTTCGGGTAGATACCGCCGATCATCAGCGGTTCAAGCCGCACCACGTCGAGGGCCTTGCCGTTGGCAGCGGAAAGGCCCGCCACGTAATCGCCGGAGAAACGCACGCGTACGAACTGTGCCGGCTCCATGCCCTCGTAGAACTGGAAACCACGGGTATTGAGGTCGACGGTATTGCCGTTGACGGCCGCCGCACCCGGGCCGTTGGCCGCGCTTTCACGCCGGTAGCCGAGCGCGTCGAGTTCGGTGAGGAAGTCGGTCTTGCTCAGTTTCTGACCAGTGAACAGCTCCAGCGGCCGGGCATACACCTTGGCCGGGATGGTCCAGCGCTTGCCGGAGAACTTCTCCTGGACAACGGCATCGAGGTAAACCGCGAAGCCGGCAACGATCACCAGGCCTACCAGGCTGAGCTTCAAAGCCCAGCCCAGCCAGGCGCGAGAGCGGCCGGTCGGGCGTTTCTGAGGGGTACGGGGATTTCGGGTTCGGGTCATGGCGGCGGATTATACGCACTTTATAAAGGCTGGGCAGGCGGCCCAGCGGTAGGCAGGGACGGCACCATTGACCATAATGGCGCATTCGAATTCCCTGCCCCCGGAAGGATTTCCCGTGAGCCAAGCACTTATCACTGCGTTGCAGAACCCAGCCCTGTACCCCCACCCCGTGGATGGGTTCCAGCTCATCGAGACGCATATCTCCTGGGTGCTGCTCACCGGCGAGTACGCCTACAAGATCAAGAAACCGATGAACTTCGGCTTCCTCGACTTCACCGAACTGGGCCAGCGCCAGCATTTCTGTAACGAAGAGTTGCGCCTGAACCAGCGCCTGACCGACGGCCTGTACCTTGAAGTACTGCCGCTCACCGGTAGCGTCGAAGCGCCGCAGATCGGTGGCGACGGCGAAGCCATCGAATACGCGCTGAAGATGCGCCAGTTCCCCCAGGAGCAGATGCTCAGCACCCTGCAGGCCAATGGCGAACTGAATGCCGCGCACATCGACCAGATGGCCCGGCAAATCGCCGAGTTCCACCTGCAAACCCCCAAGGTATCCGCCGAACAGCCCTACGGTTCGCCGGAAAGCGTCATGGCGCCGGTCGAGCAGAACTTCGAGCAGATCCGCCCATTCCTCAGCGACAAGGCCGACCTGCAGCAACTGGACAACCTGCAGGCTTGGGCGCGCAGCAGTTTCGAGCGGCTGCAAGGCCTGTTCGCCTCGCGCAAGGCCAATGGTTTCACCCGCGAGTGTCATGGCGACATCCACCTGGGCAACGCCACCCTGATCGACGGCCAGGTGGTGATCTTCGACTGCATCGAGTTCAACGAACCGTTCCGCATGACCGATGTCTGGGCCGACACCGGCTTCCTCGCCATGGACCTGGAAGATCGCGGCCTCAAGTGCCTGGCACGACGCTTCATCAGCCAGTACCTGGAGCTGACCGGCGATTATGAAGGCCTGGAAGTGCTCAACTTCTACAAAGCCTATCGCGCCCTGGTACGGGCCAAGGTCGCGCTGTTCAGCATGCCGGCCAATGCCGATGGCGTGCAACGGGCCACTACACTGCGCACCTACCGCAACTACGCCAACCTGGCGGAAAGCTACAGCGCCATCCCTTCGCGGCTGCTGGCCATCACCCACGGCGTCTCGGCGGTGGGCAAGAGCCATGTGGCAATGCGCCTGGTCGAGGCCTTGGGCGCCATTCGCGTGCGCTCCGATGTCGAGCGCAAGCGCCTGTTCGGCGAACAGCCACAAGACAACGCCGGTCAACTGACTACCGGCATTTATGACCAGGATGCCAGTGCCGCCACGTACCAACGTCTGCATGACGTCGCCGCAACCGTTCTGCGCGCCGGCTTCCCAGTGGTGCTGGATGCCACTTACCTCAAGCATGAACAGCGCCAGGCTGCAGCAGACGTTGCCAGCCAGACCGGTGTACCGTTCCTGATCCTCGACTGCCACGCACCAGAAGCAGTCATCGCCAGCTGGCTGGAGCAGCGTCAGGCCGAAAACAGCGACCCGTCGGATGCCACCCTGGAAGTGATCAAGGCCCAGCAAGCGAGCCGTGAAGCGCTGGATGCGCAGGAGCTGGTGCAGAGCACCCGGGTCGATACCCAGGACGCTGGCAGCATGGACCAGGTGATCGAGCAGGTTCGTCAGCGTTTGCCTGGCCTGTAAGCTCGTCTTTTTCCTGTGCCGGCGATGGGGCCAGAACAGGCTACTTCCCAAGGGCAGCTCATCGCCCCGATGGCAAAAGGCCGCGCATTTCCTAACCCCCGCTACACTCCTCTCTGACCTGCTCGCGATTTATCCTCCAATCCACGTTCAGCCATCGCAAGGAGGCTCGATGAACGATGAATTGCAGCACCTGAAGAACCTTGGCAAGACCTCTGCGCAGTGGTTGCATGCGGCCGGCATCCACAGTGCATCGGATCTGCGCCGCCTGGGTGCGGTGGGTGCATACCAGGCCGTAAAGACACGAGGGTTCCGCGCCTCCAAGGTGCTGTTGTACGCCATTGAAGGCGCACTGCTGGACATGCACTGGAACGATTTGCCGCTCGAACGCAAAGAAGCGCTCAATCAACAACTGGACGCGAAAAACCCTACGCAAAAAAATCCAAAATAATCGTGGAAAGGGGATTGACTACGAAATGAGAATCGTTATGATTATCACAACTGGTCGCGAGACTGGTTGGATAACCTAAGAGCCCCTGGTTCGGACTCTCAGATTATCTCCTCATCAGGCTAATCACGGTTATTGACCCGGCTCTTTGCCGGGTCTTTTTTTGCCTGTAGTTTTTGTGCCGCCTGGCCTGGCCCCGTCAGCGCTCACACTACTGGCGAAACTGCGCGCAATAATCCTGCTCCGGCATCGCCGCCGTGTACCACACGTAATCAGCCTCTCCTGGCTCAACCTGCTCGCCCACCTCGGCCAGCAGCAATACCTTGCTCTCCCCCGACGCGTCCAGATCAGCCAGATGCAAGGGTATGCCCAAGTCCTTGCGCACGTGATAGGCCCCGGCAAACAGCAGCGCCGGCTGCGGCGCCGACAGCAGACGCTCGGCCATGCGCCGATCGCGCTGCTGCTGCACAGCCAGCATCGCCGGCAACTGGCTTTCCGGCAGCATCCCGCAATGCCCGGCGCGCACCTGCTCCAGCAAGGCAGCCTTTACCGCCGGCGCATTGGACTTTTCGCCCGTCAACGAGGCGGGTTGTCGATAGGCTTGGCGCATCTCGCCAGGCGACAGGTTGGCCGCCAGCAGTGGCACTCGCTGCTGCAAAGCCTCACGCACTATCGGCCCGTACAGCTGCCAATCCCAACCGTCCTGCCAGGCCAGCGCCTTGGCCAAGTCTGCCGGTAGGGGCTGCCCCTGAACCTTGTCGACCAGCGCTTGCTGTTCGGGCTGCAGCATTTCAAGCAGGAGGCTGCCTTGGGCACGCTGGGCTTGCAGTGCGCGCAGCAGCCAAAGTTGCAGCGAGTGATGGTCCGGGTTGTCGTGTTTTTCGCCCACCAGCACACGGGGGGTGCCTGCCAGGCGCTGCACCAGTTGCCCAGGGCTGATCACTTGCCCGCTGGCGAGATCGACAATGTGCCCCAGCTGGGCATCCGCGCGACCTTCGCTGCTCTGCCAGGCGGGCAGCGGCGGCAGGCTGGCCTGGCAGCCGCCTAGCGCCAGGACCAGGCAAAGCGAGAAACCTGACAGCACCGGATGACGCATCGGCAATACCTCCATTGATTGCCTACACGGCCCCCTGTAGGAGCGGCCTTGTGTCGCGATGGGCTGCAAAGCAGCCCCGGCAATTCAAGCGGCGGAGCTGAAAACCGGGGCCGCTCCTGCAAGGATCGCCTTAACGCTAGCGGGCGATGATCAGCGGATGCCCACGCTCCGGGTGCGCCTGCACCAGCACATCGATGCCGTACACCGCCCTCAACGCCGCGGGTGTCAGCACCTCTTCGGGCGAGGCAAACGCATGGCTGCGCCCCTGCTCCAGCAACAGGATACGGTCACAGTAGCGCGCTGCCAGGTTCAGGTCATGCAGGATCACCAGCACCGCAGCGCCGCGGTCGGCGAAGCGGCGCACGGACTCCAGAGTGGTGTGCTGGTGCAGGGGGTCGAGCATCGAGGTCGGTTCGTCGAGCAGCAGCGTGGCCCCCTCTTCGCCCGGCCATAACTGCGCCAGCACGCGGGCCAGGTGCACCCGCTGCCGCTCGCCACCGGATAGCGCCAGGTAACTGCGCTCTACCAGGTGCCAGGCATCCGCCGCCTGCAACGCCGCTTCGACAATTTCCGCATCGCGCCGCTGCCCGGTGCCATGAGGCATGCGCCCCATGCCCACCACTTCCTCGACCCGGAACGAGAAACCGAGGCTGGACACCTGTGGCAGTACGGCCAGGCGCCTGGCCCGCTCCTGTCCAGGCCAATCGGTCAAGGGCCGGCCCTGCAGCGTCACCCGCCCACGGTCGGGCGCCAGCTCGCCACACAACACACCCAGCAGGCTGCTCTTGCCGGCACCGTTGGGGCCTAGCACACCCACGACCTGCCCCGGGCTCAGCTGCAGGTTGATGTCGTGCAGCACCTCATTGCTTCCCCGCCGCAGGTGCAGGCCCTCGACTTGCAACATCAGCTGCGCCCTCGTATCAGCAGGACCAGAAAAAACGGCGCACCGATAAAGGCCGTGACAATGCCAATCGGCAACTCTGCAGGTGCCAGCAGCAGCCGCGCCGCCAGGTCGGCGAACAGCATCAGCACGCCCCCCGCCAGCAATGAGGCAGGTAGCACCACGCGGTGATCAGGCCCGGCCAGCAGGCGCACCAGGTGCGGCACCACCAGGCCGATGAAACCGATCAGCCCCGCAGCAGCCACTGCCGCACCCACGCCCAGCGCCGTGCAGAACACCAGCTCGCGTTTGAGGCGCTCCACGTCAACGCCCAGGTGGCGCGCCTCCGATTCCCCCAGCAACAGGGCATTCAGCGCCTTGGCCCGGCGTGGCAGCCATACCGCTACCCCCGCCGCCACCAGCAGCAACGGCCAAAGCCGTTCGTAGCTGGCACCGTTCAGGCTGCCAAGGTTCCAGAACGTCAGCGTGCGCAGGGTGGCGTCGTCGGCCAGGTAAGAGAACAGCCCGACGGCCGCACCACCCAGCGCAGTCATGGCCACACCCGCCAGCAGCATCGTGGCGACGTTGGTCTGGCCATCGCGCCGCCCCAGGCGGTAGACCAGCGCCGTTACCCCTAGCCCCCCGACAAACGCGCAGAACGACAGCAGGTAGGGCGCGAAAGCCTCCGGCATGCCGCCAAACCAGGCACCGCCAACAATGGCGACCGCAGCCCCCATCGCCGCCCCGGCGGCAACCCCCACCAGCCCCGGGTCGGCCAGCGGGTTGCGGAACAGCCCCTGCATGGCCACGCCGGACAGCGCCAGTACCGCGCCCACCGCCAGCCCCAGCAGGGTACGCGGCAGGCGGATCTGGCCCAGGATCATCTCGGCCTGCTGCAGGCCATCAGCCGCAATCGGCAGCCCCAACAGGCGCAAGCCGGCACGCAGGGTGTCGAACAATGGCAGGCTGACCGGCCCCAGGGCCAGCGACAGCCAGACCGCCAACAGGCACAGCAGGCTCAGACATATGAACAATGTACGTGGCTGGACCCGCTGTTTCATTGCGCGAAGCTGGCCTGGGCTGCCGGGTAGAAGGTGGCTGCCAGCGACTGCAAGGTCGATGGCAGGCGTGGGCCGAGCCCTCCCACCAGTAGCGTTGGGTCCAGTGACACCAGGCGCTTTTCACGCACAGCCCGCGAGGCAGCCAGCGCGGGGTTTTCCTTCAACAGCGCCTGCAAGGCCTGCTCATCGGCCAGCGCCCGGTCGGAAAACACGATCACATCCGGGTCCAGCGCCGCCAAGGCTTCGTTGGAGAAGTTCTTGTAGCCCTGATGCTCTGCCAGGTTGTGCCCACCTGCCTGGCCCAGCAGCCAGTCACCCGCGGTGCCCTGCCCGGCAATCAGCGGCTTGGCCCCGGCATGGCCGACCAGCAGCAACACCCCGGGTGCCTTTTGCCCGGCCTGAGCCTGCTTGACCTTGGCCTGCACAGCCTCGAGTTGCTGGTGGTAACCCGCCGCCAACGCTGAAGCTCGCTGCTCTGCACCCAGCAGCTGCCCCAGATGCTTGAGGTTTTGATCCACCGCCGCCAGTTCGGCCTTGCTGGAGAACAGCTCGACCTGCACGCCGGCCTTGCGGATTTGCGCCAGCACCGGTGGCGGGCCCATTTCCTCGGTGCCCACCAGTACATCCGGGCGCAGGCTGAGAATGCCTTCCGCCGACAACTGCCGCTGGTAGCCCACACTGGGTAGTGACTTCAGCGATACCGGGTGCTGGCTGGTGGTGTCCACACCCACCAGCCGCGCTTCACCGCCCAGTGCGGTTATCCACTCGCTCAGGGCGCCACCCGCGCTGACCCAGCGTTGCGGCAACTCGGCCGCCAGGGCCTGGGTGGAGAGCACAAGGCTTGCGCACAGGGCGAGCAAGGCGACTGGACGGCGCATCATCGGGTTCCTTCTGAAGGCGAGCCGCGCGCCTTGTGGCGGGCGGCAGAACTGCGCACCATAGGTAGCCGGGCGCAGCGAATGCGAGCAATTTGATAATTATTCGCATTGAAGCGTCAAGTCATCATCTGTTTCTTGAGTCGTCCTTGCCATGCACTTCCTTTGTACCTCCCATGCTCTGGCCGAAGGCCAAAGCCGCGCCTTCAGCGTAGACGGCCTCGAACTGTTCGGCGTGCGCCGCCATGGCCAGGTGTACCTCTACCGCAACCGCTGCCCGCACCGCGGCATTGCGCTGAACTGGGCAGAAGATGCATTTCTCGATGACAGCGCCAGCCTCATCCACTGCGCCCACCATGGCGCGTTGTTCGTGGTCGAAAGCGGCGAGTGCGTGGCCGGGCCCTGCGAGGGTGAGCAATTGCAGGCCCAGGGCTGTCACGAAGACAGCCAGGGCATCTGGCTCACGGCGTAAGCAGCACCGGCAGGCGGCGATCAATCACAATGCCTTCGGCGTCCAGGCGGGTGCCGTAGGCCAGCACCTCTACCCCGTCCGCCACCGCAGCACGCAGGGCCTGTGCATAGCCTGCGTCGATTTCCTCGGCTGGGCGCACGGCGTCAATGCCAGTCAGGTTCACGCAATACAACTGCACCGCACGTATACCCTGCCGGGCCAGCTTCGCCAGCTCGCGCAGGTGCTTGGCACCGCGTTGGGTCACCGCATCGGGGAATGCTGCGACGGTGCTGTCGGGGTAGCCCAAGGTCACGCTCTTGACCTCGACATACGCTGGGGCACCGTCGAACTCCAGGCGAAAGTCGATGCGGCTACTTTCCTCACCGTACGCCACCTCGCGCTTTAGCGCGGTGAAACCGGCCAGTTCGGCGATGACGCCGGCCCGCAGCGCCTCTTCGACCAGCGCATTGGCCCGCCCGGTGTTCACACAGGCCAGCCGCCCCTGCGGAGTTTCGCTGATTTCCCAGGTGCCCGGCAGTTTGCGCTTGGGGTCGTTGGAGCGGCTGAACCACACCTGCCCGCCTTCACGCATGCAGTTGAGCATGGAGCCGGTGTTCGGGCAGTGAATGGTCAGCTGTTCACCGCTGGCCAGTTCGATATCCGCCAGAAAGCGCTTGTAACGGCGCAGCAGGCGGCCCTGTTCAAGTGAAGGAGAGAAACGCATCAGCCTTGCCAGCTCCGCAGGCCACGGGCAATGCGCTGCACCGCCTCTTCCAGGCGCGGCAGGCTCTGGGTGTAGGCAAAGCGCACATGGTGCCCGGCCAGGTGGCGGCCGAAGTCCAGGCCCGGGGTAAAGGCCACGTGCTCGGTTTCCAGGAAGTGCCGACAGAAGGCAAACGCATCACCGCCAAAGGCACTGATGTCGGCATACAGGTAGAACGCGCCCTGCGGCTCGACGGCAATGCGGAAGCCCAATTCGCGCAGGGCGGGCAACAGATAGTCGCGACGACGGGCGAACTCGGCCCGGCGCTCTTCGAAAATGGCCAGGCTTTCGGGCTGGAAGCATGCCAGCGCGGCATGCTGGGCCATGCTCGGTGCACTGATGTAAAGGTTCTGCGCCAGCTTCTCCAGGTCGGCCACCGCGCCGGGTGGGGCTACCAGCCAGCCAAGGCGCCAACCGGTCATGCCGTAATACTTGGAAAAACTATTCAGGACGAACGCCGAGTCGTCGACTTCCAGCACGCTTGGCGCGTCCATGCCATAAGTGAGGCCATGGTAGATCTCGTCAACCACCAGGTGGCCATGTCGCTCATGGATGGCTTTGGCAAGGCTGGCCAACTCTTCGCGCCCCAGCACGGTACCGGTCGGGTTAGCCGGCGACGCGACCAGGGCACCGACGGTGTCCTTGTCCCAGTAGCGCTCGACCAGGTCGGCGGTCAGTTGGTAATTCACCTCCGGGCCCACCGGCACCAGCTGCGCCCCGCCCTCGACCAGGCGCAGGAAGTGGCGATTGCACGGGTAACCCGGATCGGCCAGCAACCAGTGCTTGCCCGGGTCCACCAGCAGGCTGCTGGCCAGCAGCAGCGCACCAGACCCCCCCGGGGTAATAAGGATGCGCTCCGGGTCGATATTCAGGCCATAACGCTGGCCATAAAAGCCGGCAATCGCTTCACGCAGCGCCGGCAGGCCGCGTGCGGCGGTGTAGCGGGTGTGCCCGGCAGCCAGTGCGGCCTGCCCGGCGGCGACGATCGGTGCGGCCGTGGTGAAGTCCGGCTCGCCGATTTCCAGGTGGATCACGTCGTGCCCGGCCGCCTGCAGCTCGTTGGCCCGAGCCAGCAGCGCCATGACGTGGAAGGGTTCGATGGCGCGGCTGCGCGCACTGTAGGGGTGGGCCATGACCTTCTCTCAATTGGGTCTAAACTGGAGATTCTACCTCTGCACGCCACCGAACGTGCGGCTCACGCCGGTGTCAATAAGCAGGATCGGGCGGGGTAGCGCACCCCCGATCTATCTGGTAAGTTCGGCGGCTCGCAGTCGCAGGGCCGGCGGTCGCCGGAGATGGAGCATCCTGCGCATTGGATCAGATGAGTGAGAGGCGGTCTATTCATGTCCACCCTAGAAAAGCAAAAAGCCAGTCATAATCTTTATGGGGTCGAACCCTACCAGGTGGCCAAGGGTGAGGAGTACATGGGTGAGCCCATGCGCAAGCACTTCACCCAGATTCTGAATGGTTGGAAGCAGGAATTGATGATCGGCGTCGACAAGACCGTTGACCATATGAAGGAAGAAGCGGCCAACTTCGCCGACCCGGCAGACCGTGCCACGCAAGAGGAAGAGTTTGCCCTCGAACTGCGCGCACGTGACCGCGAGCGCAAGCTGATCAAGAAGATCGACAAGACCCTGCAGCTGATTCAGGACAAAGAGTATGGCTGGTGCGAAGGCTGCGGCATCGAAATCGGCGTACGCCGCCTCGAAGCCCGTCCTACCGCCGACCTGTGCTTCGACTGCAAGGAAATCGCCGAGAAAAAGGAAAAAACGGTCGGCAAAGGCTGATCTTTCTTCCACCTGAACGGGGCGCTTGATGCGCCCCGTTTCATTTATATGCCCAGCCTGACCATGACCGACTCCAGCTACATCGGGCGCTTCGCCCCCACCCCCAGCGGCTTCCTGCACTTCGGCTCGCTGGTTGCCGCCCTCGCCTCCTGGCTTGATGCCCGTGCTGTCAACGGCCGCTGGCTGCTGCGCATGGAAGACACCGACCCACCCCGGGAAATGCCCGGTGCCCGTGATGCGATCCTGCAAACCCTGGAGCGTTACGGGCTGGAATGGGATGGCGAGGTCGTGTTCCAGAGCCAGCGGCACGATGCCTATGCCGCAGTCGTCGACCGCCTGTTCAACATGGGCCTGGCCTATGCCTGTACCTGCTCGCGCAAGCAGCTGGAGGGTTACAACGGCATCTATCCAGGCTTGTGCCGCAACGCCGGTCATGCCCGTGAAGGTGCGGCAATCCGCTTGCGCGTGCCAGAGCTGATCTACCGCTTTACCGACAGGGTGCAGGGCGAGTACCAGCAACACCTGGGGCGTGAGGTGGGCGACTTCGTCATCCAGCGCCGCGACGGGCTGTATGCGTACCAGCTGGCGGTGGTGCTGGACGATGCCTGGCAACGTGTTACAGACATCGTGCGTGGCGCCGACCTGCTCGACAACACCCCGCGCCAGCTGTACCTGCAGGAACTGCTGGGCTTCTCGCAGCCGCGCTACCTGCATATTCCGCTGATCGTGCAGCCGGATGGCCACAAGCTGGGCAAATCGTACCGCTCTCCACCCCTGCAGGCGGAGCATGCTACACCGCTGCTGTTGCGGGCATTGCGGGCGCTTGGGCAGGAAGCAGACCCCGACTTGCTGCTGGCTACGCCGGCTGAAGTGTTGGCGATAGCCCGCCAGCAGTGGCGGCCGGAGGCGATTGCACAGCGAACCACGGTGCCTGAAGCTGATTTGCGCTAAGCCTCGGATCTGACCGGCCAATGCGGTCAGTGTAGGAGCGGCCTTGTGTCGCGATGGGCTGCAAAGCAGCCCCGGCAATATGTGCGATGTTGCTGAAATCCTGGGGCCGCTGCGCGCCCCATCGCGACACAAGGCCGCTCCTACAGGGATCGCATAAAGCTGAAAACCGCGCATCTCACCGAGAATCAAAAGCCCAATAATTTCAAAACCTTGGCTAACGCAATGGATTCCCGCTAGCATCCCCCCCGTCATTTGCGCCAATAATAAGTCCAAGCCCGCAGCGCCCAACCATCGAGGCCAGCATGTACATCTATCGTTTGGTCCTGCTTCTGGTCGTGGGGATCTACCTGTTCTCCCCGGCCATCATGGACTGGTGGATCGAACCGACCGGAGCCTGGTACCGCCCCTACCTGCTCTGGCTGATCCTGATCGTCGTCACCTTCATCCTGCAGAGCCAACGAGATGCCGATGAGCTTTAGCCTGACCCAGATGATCCTGATCAGCGCCGGGTACCTCATGGTGCTGTTCGGCGTGGCCTGGATCAGCGAACGAGGGTTGATCCCGCGCTCGATCATCCGCCACCCGCTCACCTACACGCTGTCGCTGGGCGTGTACGCCAGTGCCTGGGCCTTTTATGGCTCGGTGGGCCTGGCCTACCAATATGGCTACGGCTTCCTTGCCTGTTACCTGGGGGTGTCCGGCGCGTTCCTGCTGGCACCGGTGCTGCTCTACCCGATCCTGAAGATCACCCGCACCTACCAGCTGTCATCGCTGGCCGACCTGCTGGCGTTCCGCTTCCGCAGCACCTGGGCCGGGGCACTCACCACCATCATCATGCTGATCGGCGTACTGCCTTTGCTGGCGCTGCAGATCCAGGCGGTAGCCGACTCGATCAGCATCCTCACCGGTGAGCCGGTCAAGGCCAGGGTAGCCTTCGCCTTCTGTGCGCTGATCATTCTGTTCACCATCTTCTTCGGCTCGCGGCACATCGCCACGCGCGAAAAACACGAAGGGCTAGTGTTCGCCATCGCCTTCGAGTCGGTGATCAAGCTGCTGGCCCTTGGGGGTATTGGGCTTTACGCCCTGTACGGCGTATTCGGCGGCCCGCACGAGCTGGAAGTGTGGCTGCTGCAGAACCAGACCGCCCTGGCCGCGCTGCATACCCCGCTGCAAGAAGGCCCATGGCGCACCCTGCTGCTGGTGTTCTTCGCCTCGGCCATCGTCATGCCGCACATGTACCACATGGCCTTCACCGAAAACCTCAACCCGCGCTCGCTGGTCAGTGCCAGCTGGGGCCTGCCGCTGTTCCTGCTGCTGATGAGCCTGGCCGTGCCGCTGGTGCTGTGGGCCGGGCTGCGCCTGGGCGCCACGACCAACCCCGAGTACTTCACCCTGGGCCTGGGGATTGCCGCCAACAACGAAGCATTGGCACTGCTGGCCTACGTCGGCGGCTTGTCGGCTGCCAGCGGCCTGATCATCGTCACCACCCTGGCGTTGTCTGGCATGGCCCTCAACCACCTGGTGCTGCCGCTGTACCAGCCACCGGCCGAAGGCAACATCTACCGTTGGCTGAAGTGGACCCGCCGCGCGCTGATCGTCGCCATCATCACCGCCGGCTTCATGTTCTACCTGACCCAGAACAACCACCAGAGCCTGGCCAATCTGGGCATCGTCGCCTTCGTCGCCACCCTGCAGTTCCTGCCGGGTGTGCTGTCGGTGCTGTACTGGCCCACCGCCAACCGCCGCGGCTTCATTGCCGGTTTGCTGGCCGGTACCCTGGTGTGGCTGGTGACCATGCTGCTGCCCCTGCTGGGCAACCTGCAGGGCTTCTACATCCCGCTGCTGGACATGATCTATGTGCTGGACGATACCAGCTGGCACATGGCGGCCATTGCCTCGCTGGCGGCCAACGTGCTGCTGTTCACCCTGATCTCGCTGTTCACCAACGCCAGCACAGAAGAAGTCAGCGCGGCAGAAGCCTGCGCCGTGGATAACGTGCGCCGCCCGCAACGCCGCGAGTTGCATGCCGCCTCCCCGCAGGAGTTCGCCACCCAACTGGCCAAGCCGCTGGGCGCCAAGGCCGCACAAAAGGAAGTGGAACAGGCCCTGCGTGACCTCTACCTGCCGTTCGACGAGCGCCGCCCATACGCCTTGCGCCGCCTGCGCGACCGCATCGAGGCCAACCTGTCTGGCCTGATGGGGCCGAGCGTGGCGCAGGACATGGTCGAAACCTTCCTGCCGTACAAGTCCGGTAACGAAAACTACGTAACCGAAGACATCCATTTCATCGAAAGCCGCCTGGAAGACTATCACTCGCGCCTGACCGGCCTGGCCGCCGAGCTCGACGCCCTGCGCCGCTACCACCGCCAGACCCTGCAGGAGCTGCCCATGGGCGTCTGCTCGCTGGCCAAGGACCAGGAAATCCTGATGTGGAACAAGGCCATGGAAGAGCTTACCGGCATCGCCGCCAAGCACGTGGTCGGCTCGCGCCTGATCACCATTGCCGAGCCCTGGCGCGGCCTGCTGCAGGGTTTTATCAACGTGCCTGACGAGCACCTGCACAAGCAACGCCTGGCGCTGGACGGCCAGCCGCGCTGGCTGAACCTGCACAAGGCGGCCATCGACGAGCCGCTGGCACCTGGTAACAGTGGCCTGGTACTGCTGGTGGAAGACCTTACCGAAACCCAGGCTCTGGAAGACAAGCTGGTGCACTCCGAGCGCCTGGCCAGCATCGGCCGCCTGGCCGCCGGCGTGGCCCACGAAATCGGCAACCCGATTACCGGTATCGCCTGCCTGGCGCAGAACCTGCGCGAAGAACGCGAAGGCGACGGCGAAATCATCGAGCTGTCCAGCCAGATCCTCGAACAGACCAAACGTGTGTCGCGCATCGTCCAGTCGTTGATGAGCTTCGCCCATGCCGGCGGCAGCCACCAGAACAGCGAAGAACCGGTGTGCCTGGCCGAGGTGGCGCAGGACGCCATCGGTCTGCTGGCCTTGAACCGGCGCAATTTCGAAGTACAGTTCTTCAACCTCTGCAACCCGGACCACTGGGCCGAAGGGGACCCGCAGCGCCTGGCCCAGGTGCTGATCAACCTGCTCTCCAACGCCCGTGACGCATCAAAGCCCGGCAGCGCCGTGCGCGTGCGCAGCGAGGTCAGTGAGCACACCGTCGACCTGATCGTAGAGGACGAGGGCAGCGGGATACCGAAGAGCATCATGGACCGCCTGTTCGAACCCTTCTTCACCACCAAGGACCCGGGCGAGGGAACCGGACTGGGGCTCGCTCTGGTCTATTCCATCGTGGAAGAGCATTATGGGCAAATCACCATCGACAGCCCGGCCGATATCGAACGGCAACGTGGCACCCGGATCCGCGTGACCCTGCCCCGGCATGTCGTAGCGACGTCCCCTGAAATTCGAGACCGTCGAGAGAATTGAATCAATGCCGCACATTCTGATCGTCGAAGACGAAACCATCATCCGCTCGGCCTTGCGTCGTCTGCTCGAGCGGAACCAGTACCAGGTCAGCGAAGCCGGCTCGGTGCAGGAAGCCCAGGAACGCTTCAGCATTGCCACCTTCGACCTGATTGTCAGTGACCTGCGCCTGCCAGGCGCGCCCGGCACCGAGCTGATCAAGCTTGGCCAGGGCACCCCGGTGCTGATCATGACCAGCTACGCCAGCCTGCGCTCGGCGGTGGACTCGATGAAAATGGGCGCGGTGGACTACATCGCCAAGCCTTTCGACCACGACGAAATGCTGCAGGCCGTGGCGCGTATCCTGCGCGACCGGCAGAACGCCCCGGCCGCCGCACCGGCTGCCGAGCCACGTGCCACCAATGGCAAGGCCGCCCCGGCCGACAAAGGCAGCGCGGCTGCGGCCAATGGCGAAATCGGCATCATCGGCTCGTGCCCACCGATGCAGGACATGTACAGCAAGATCCGCAAGGTGGCGCCCACCGACTCCAACGTGCTGATCCAGGGCGAGTCGGGTACCGGTAAAGAACTGGTGGCCCGCGCCCTGCACAACCTGTCACGCCGGGCCAAGGCACCGATGATCTCGGTGAACTGTGCCGCCATCCCCGAGACACTGATCGAGTCCGAACTGTTCGGTCACGAAAAAGGCGCGTTCACTGGCGCCAGCGCCGGGCGCGCGGGCCTTGTAGAAGCCGCCGACGGCGGCACGCTGTTCCTCGACGAAATCGGCGAACTGCCGCTGGAAGCCCAGGCCCGCCTGCTGCGCGTGCTGCAGGAAGGCGAGATTCGCCGGGTGGGTTCGGTGCAATCGCAAAAGGTCGATGTGCGCCTGATCGCCGCGACCCACCGCGACCTGAAGAACCTGGCCAAGGCCGGCCAGTTCCGCGAAGACCTTTACTACCGCCTGCACGTGATCGCCCTGAAGCTGCCTGCCCTGCGCGAGCGCGGCAGCGATGTCAACGAGATCGCCAGCGCCTTCCTCGCTCGCCAGAGCGCGCGCATCGGCCGCGACGACCTGCATTTCTCGGCCGAAGCCGAGCAGGCCATTCGTCATTACAGCTGGCCGGGTAACGTGCGTGAACTGGAAAACGCCGTGGAGCGCGCGGTGATTCTCAGCGAGAGCGCAGAAATTTCTGCCGAGCTGCTGGGCATCGACATCGAGCTGAGCGACCTGGAAGAGGACGAGATCCTCAACAATGCCCTGGTGGTGGCCAGTGCTGCCAATGCCAGCCACGAGCCGACCGAGGACCTGTCGCTGGAAGACTACTTCCAGCACTTCGTGCTCGAGCACCAGGACCACATGACCGAGACCGAACTGGCACGCAAGCTAGGCGTCAGCCGCAAGTGCCTGTGGGAACGCCGTCAGCGCCTGGGCATCCCACGGCGCAAGAGCAACGCTACCAGCGAATAACTCACCTGCCTGGGCGGGAGGTTCCTCCTGCCCCTTCTCTACCAGCCTTACCGGCGTATTCGCGGGCTCGCCCGCTCCCACAGGGACCGCACAACTTCGCAGTCTGTGGTGATCCTGTGGGAGCGGGCAAGCCCGCGAAAGGGCCGGCACAGCCACCGCGCACACCCCAGGTAACACATCAGTCCCCGCAAAAATCTGTTACCCAACCTTTCCGCCGTAACAGTTCCCGAGGCGTACGGTAACGAAATTGCGACATTTTGAGCGTCGCGAAAACTGCCAGAAAGCCTCAACCCCTTGATTTTACTGGGTTTGCAAAAGTTGGCACGGCACCTGCTATATGCTTAGTACAAAAACAATAACAAGCACTGCAACCTAAAATAAGAACAAGACGAAACGGCTCACGCACAATAAAAACAAGACGGCGGAGGCGCAGCTAACTGATTCTTTTGGAGAGGATGCGTGTTTGGGGCTTGCCCCACGACCAGGCAGAGAACAACAAAAACTGCACTAAAAAGCAGCGCCTGAACTGGTTGGATCGACAGATCAACGTGACATCAGCGGCCAAAGCAATCCGTTTGCTCTTAACCCCTGGATTGGGGGTCGTCCACAAGCTTCGAGATTTGTGGGCAGGGCACTCAACAAAAACAAGAAGCCCAGTAAAAAAAACAATAAGAGCACGCAACGACTTCTTGGGGAGCTTAGGCTCCCCTTGTCGTTTCTACCCTTCTGGCAGCCATCCTGCTACCCGCCTACACCATTCCCCGAGTAAATGCTAGAATCCCCGCCCATCATGCGGCCATTCTCCTATTCTTGGCCGAACATTCCTTCACACAGTGCATCCCATGCTGAAGAAGCTGTTCCAGTCTTTCCGCCCGCCCGTACCGGGCCCGCACCACAGGCGCACCACGCCTGAGGTGATCAACAAGAGCCAGCACTCGCTGCAGCGCCACCAGTTCAGCCGCCACGCGGTGAACATCGTGGAACGCCTGCAGAGCGCCGGTTACCAGGCTTACCTGGTCGGTGGCTGTGTCCGCGACCTGATGCTGGGCATCACGCCGAAGGACTTCGACGTCGCCACCAGCGCCACCCCCGAACAGGTCCGTGCCGAGTTCCGTAACGCGCGCATCATTGGTCGCCGCTTCAAGCTGGTCCACGTGCATTTCGGCCGTGAGATCATCGAAGTTGCCACCTTCCGCGCCCCCCACTCGGAAGACGACGGGGGCGACAGCCACCGTTCGTCGCACAATTCCAGTGGCCGCATCCTGCGTGACAACGTATACGGCACCTTGGAAGAAGACGCGCAACGTCGCGACTTCACCATCAATGCCCTGTACTACGATCCGGTCAGCGAGCGCATTCTCGATTACGCCAACGGTGTGCACGATGTACGCAACCGCCTGCTGCGGCTGATCGGCGACCCGACCCACCGCTACCAGGAAGACCCGGTGCGCATGCTGCGCGCGGTGCGTTTCGCCGCCAAGCTGGACTTCGGTATCGAGAAGCACACGGTCCAGCCGATCCGCGAACTGGCCCCGCTGCTGCGCGAGATCCCGCCGGCACGGCTGTTTGAGGAATGCCTCAAGCTGTTCCTCTCCGGCCAAGGCGCCATCGCCTTCGAAATGCTGGTCGACCTGCAGCTGTTCGAGCCGTTGTTCCCGGCCAGTGCACACGCCCTGGACGAGCGCCCGACCTACGCCCACACACTGATCAGCCAGGCGTTGCAAAACACCGACCTGCGCGTGAAGCAGGGCAAACCGGTAACCCCGGCGTTCCTGTTCGCCGCGCTGCTGTGGCCAGCCCTGCCGGCCCGTGTGCTGCACCTGCAGAACCAGGGCGTACCGCCGATACCGGCCATGAACGGTGCGGCACACGACCTGATCGCCGAACAATGCGCGCGCATCGCCATTCCCAAGCGCTTCACCCTGCCGATCCGCGAGATCTGGGACATGCAGGAGCGCCTGCCACGGCGCAGCGGCAAACGCGCCGACATGCTGCTGGACAACCCACGCTTCCGCGCCGGTTACGACTTCCTGCTGCTGCGTGAAAGCGCCGGGGAAGAAACCGACGATCTCGGCCAGTGGTGGACTGACTACCAGGATGCCAACGACAGCGAGCGTCGCGAGATGATTCGCGAGCTGGGCAGCCGTGACGAAGGCACCGGTGCCGGCCCGCGCAAACGCAAACGCAGCGCCAGCAAACGCAAGCGCGGTGGTGACGAGGCGTCCGAGTGAAAACTCGCGCCTACGTCGGCCTGGGCAGCAACCTGGACGCACCTGCCGAGCAACTGCGCAGTGCGTTGCGGGCGCTTGACCAGGTCGAGGGAACGCGCCTGGTGGCGGCTTCGGCCTTGTACACCAGCGATTCGCTGCTACCCGGCCAACCGCGTTACACCAACGCTGTCGCCGCCCTGGACACCGCACTGCCGCCACTTGCGCTGCTCGATGCGCTGCAAGCCATCGAGAACGGCCAGGGCCGCGTGCGCAAGGAACGCTGGGGCCCCCGCACGCTGGACCTGGACATCCTGCTGTTCGGTGACCAGGTACTCGACGAGCCACGCCTGAAAGTGCCGCATTACCACATGCATGCCCGGCCTTTCGTGCTGTACCCACTGGCCGAACTGGTGCCTGACGATTTCCACCTGGCCGATGGCCGCGCCCTCGCGCAACTGCTCGACGACTGCCCGCTCGTCGGCCTTGAACGCCTGTAAAACGGGCGTTCCAGCCTTGCAATCTGGCACGGTAACGCCAGTAACACCCTGATCGTAACAATGCGGTAACAGGGTGATTGACTTCCCCCACCTCGCTCACGACTATAGGCGTCCCGTGTGGCACCAAAGTGCCGCATACCCGTATTTAGGCCCGGACGGACCTGTGCCCGAACATCACGCGCGATGATGTGCCGCTCCGGAAGATGACTACACGCGTTGAATGCAGTCGTTTTTTACAGCGCCTGAACGAGGATTTTCCGACATGCCTGAAGTAACCCTTACCACCCTCAATGGCCTCAAGGCCAAGGGTGAAAAAATCACCATGCTGACCTGCTACGACGCGACCTTCGCCAAAGTTGTCAGCCAGGCCGGCGTAGAAGTGTTGCTGGTGGGCGACTCGCTGGGGATGGTCTTGCAGGGCCACGACAGCACCCTGCCGGTAACCACGGCGGACATGGCCTACCACACGGCCAGTGTCAAACGTGGCAATGACGGCGCGCTGATCCTCGCCGACCTGCCGTTCATGGCGCATGCCACCCCAGAGCTTGCCTTTGCCAACAGCGCCACGCTGATGCAGGCCGGCGCCCACATGGTCAAGATCGAAGGCGCGGCCTGGCTGGCCGAAACCATCCGTCTGCTGGCTGAGCGCGGCGTGCCGGTGTGTGCGCACATGGGCCTGACCCCGCAAACCGTCAACGTGCTGGGCGGCTACAAGGTGCAAGGCCGCCAGGAAGCCCAGGCCCGGCAGATGCGCGCCGACGCCATCGCCCTCGAACAGGCCGGTGCAGCCATGCTGCTGCTAGAGTGCGTGCCCAGCGAACTGGCTGCAGAAATCACCAATGCCGTGGCCATTCCGGTGATCGGTATTGGCGCCGGCAGCGCCACCGATGGCCAGGTGCTGGTGCTGCACGACATGCTCGGCCTGTCGCTGAGCGGCCGGGTACCGAAGTTCGTGAAGAACTTCATGCAAGGCCAGCCGGATATCCACAGCGCCCTCGTCGCTTACGTCGAGGCGGTCAAGCAAGTCAGCTTCCCTGGTAGCGAACACGGGTTCAGTGCATGAATACAGTCAAGACCGTCCGCGAACTGCGCGCCGCCGTCGCCCGCGCCCGCGGTGAAGGCAAGCGCATCGCCTTCGTGCCGACCATGGGCAACCTGCACAGTGGCCACGCAGCCCTGGTAACCAAGGCTGCGCAGCGCGCCGATTTCGTGGTGGCCAGCATCTTCGTCAACCCGCTGCAGTTCGGCGCCAACGAAGACCTCGACAAGTACCCGCGCACCCTGGCCGCAGACCAGGAGCGCCTGCTGCAGGCCGGCTGCAACCTGCTGTTCGCGCCCACCGCCGAAGAGATGTACCCCGACGGCATGAGCGTGCAAACCCGCGTCAGCGTGCCCCACCTTTCCGAAGGCCTGTGCGGCGCCAGCCGGCCCGGGCATTTCGAAGGCGTGGCCACCGTGGTCAGCAAGCTGTTCAACATGGTCCAGCCTGACCTTGCCGTGTTCGGTGAAAAGGACTTCCAGCAGCTGGCGGTGATCCGCGCCATGGTGCGCGACCTGAACATGCCGGTCCAGATCATTGGCGAGCCCACTGTGCGCGCCGAAGATGGCCTGGCGCTGTCGTCGCGCAATGGCTACCTCACGCCGGAACAGCGTACGACCGCGCCCGTGTTGTACCGCACGTTGCAGCACATTGCGGCGGCCATTGGCCATGGCCAGCGCGACTTTGCCACGCTGGTCGCCGAAGGCCAGGCGCAACTAAGCGCTGCGGGTTTCCGACCGGATTACCTGGAAGTGCGCCATGCCGTGAGCCTGCGCCCGGCAGTGATCGATGACCGCGACCTGGTGGTGATTGCGGCGGCTTACCTGGGTAACACGCGGTTGATCGACAACCTTTACCTGCATGTGGAAGACAAAACCGCATAACGGCCTGGGGCTGCCATGCAGCCCATTCGCGGGACAAGCCCGCTCCCACAGGTCTGCACTTTCCCCTGGAAACATACATCCCGTGTGGGAGCGGGCTTGACCCGCGAATGGGGCGCAAAGCGCCTCCAAAATCACCGTGCCATACCCATTCCCAGCGCGTGGCCTTTGCCTATAATGATGCCAGCCTGAACCCGGCAATGACTGCCGTGTCCAAGGCATCACCACGCACCAAGGGAACCCCGCGCAATGGCGTATTACCGTACTCCCCACGATGTGACGGCCCTGCCCGCCTGGCAGGCGCTTCAGCAACACCGCGACGCCATGCAAGGCTTCAGCATGCGCGAAGCCTTCGCCGCCGATGCCCAACGCTTCGACCAGTTCTCCCTGAGCTGCTGCGGCCTGTTCCTCGACTACTCGAAAAACCTGATCACCGATCAAAGCCGCGACCTGCTGGTCAACCTGGCCAACGAAGTAGGCCTGCAAGACGCCATCAAATCGATGTTCAGCGGCGAAATCATCAATGCCTCCGAAGGCCGCCCGGTGCTGCACACCGCACTGCGCCGGCCCGTGGGCGACAAGCTCAGCGTCAACGGCGTGAACGTCATGCCGGAAGTACACAAGGTACTCAACCAGATCACCGAACTGGTCGGGCGCATCCACGACGGCCTGTGGCGCGGCTACAGCGAAAAGCCGATCACCGACGTGGTCAACATCGGCATCGGCGGCTCGTTCCTTGGCCCCGAGCTGGTTTCCGAGGCGCTGCTGCCCTACGCCCAGCGTGGCGTACGCTGCCACTACCTGGCGAACATCGACGGCAGCGAGTTCCACGAACTGTCGGCCAACCTGCGCGCCGAAACCACCCTGTTCATCGTCTCGTCGAAGTCGTTCAACACCCTCGAGACCCTGAAAAACGCCATGGCCGCGCGCACCTGGTACCTGGCCCAGGGTGGCTCGGAAGCCGAGCTGTACCGCCACTTCATCGCGGTTTCCAGCAACAAGGCCGCCGCCGTGGCCTTCGGTATTCGCGAAGAGAACATCTTCCCGATGTGGGACTGGGTGGGTG
>NZ_JENB01000059.1 GCF_000708715.2 Pseudomonas putida W15Oct28
CCCATGATCCGCGCCACCCCCGGACCAGGCCGTGCCCTGCTCGCCACCCTCGCCCTCTGCCCGGCAATCGGCCAGGCCGACGAACCCGGCTGGTCGCTGCTCAGCCGCAACTACTTCCTGCACAGCGACTTCCGCTCGCCCTCCGGCAGCGGCCAGAACTACCGGCAGGAATGGGCCCAGGGTTTCATCGGCGAGGTCCGCTCGGGTTTCACCGAAGGTACTGTCGGGGTGGGCATCGACGCCCATGGCTTCCTCGGCCTCAAGCTCGACGGTGGCCGCGGCCATGCCGGTACCGGCCTGCTGCCACGCGACAGCGACGGCCCCGCCGAGTCGGACTATTCCAGCGCCGGCGCCGCGCTCAAGCTGCGCCGGGGCAATACCCAACTGCGCTACGGCGAGATGACCGTGGAAACCCCGGTGTTCGACACCGGCGACAAACGCCTGCACCCGGAATACGCCACCGGCTGGCTCGTGGAAAACACCGACCTGCCCGACTGGCGCCTGCAAGCCGGGCGTTTCACCGCCTTCAGCAACCAGGACAACAGCGCCAGCCACGACGACTTCAGCGGCTACGGCGCCACTACCCACAACCGGGCCATCAGCCTGGCCGGTGCCACCTTCGCGCCAAATGGGCCGCTCGGCGCCGCCCTGTATGCCGGGCAACTGGAAGACACCTGGCGCCAGGCCTACCTCAACCTGAACCTGGCCGAAGGCAACTGGCGCGTGGACGGCAACCTCTACCAGACCCGCGACACGGGCAGTGCCAGCGCGGGGGCCATCGACACCCTCGCCTACAGCCTGCTGGCCCGGTACAGCTTCGGTGCCCAGGCCCTGAGCCTTGCCTACCAGAAGGTCGAGGGCGACACCCCGTTCGACTTCGTCGGTGGTGACTCCATCTACCTGGCCAACTCGATCAAGTACGCCGACTTCAACGGCGCCGGCGAGCGCTCGTGGCAACTGCGCTACGACCTCAACTTTGCCACCCTCGGCGTGCCCGGCCTGAGCCTGATGGGACGCTACGTCAGCGGCCGCGGCATCGACGGCAGCCATGCACCAACGGGCGGCGCCTACGTGGGCCAGTACGGCGACGGCGGCAAGCACTGGGAACGCGACATCGACCTGAAATACGTGGTGCAGTCGGGTGCCGCGAAGGACCTGAGCCTGTCGTTCTCCCACGTCAGCCACCGCGCCAACCAGGCTCAGGCCGGCGATGACATCGACCGCATCTACCTGATCATCGAATACCCACTCAAAGGCAGCTTCTGACATGAGCACTTCCCCTTCAGGCGCCTGGAGCCCGTTGCGCAACGCCACCTTTCGCATGCTGTGGATCGCCACCATTGCCTCCAACATCGGCACCTGGATGCACGAGGTGGGTGCCGGCTGGCTGATGACCACGTTGTCGGCCAACCCGTTGCACGTGGCGCTGATCCAGGTCGCCGGCTCGCTGCCGATGTTCTTCCTCGCCCTGCCAGCCGGAGCAGCCGCCGACATCGTCGACAAACGTCGCTACCTGTTGCTGGTACAACTGTGGATGTCCTCGGTCGCCGTGGTATTGGCGGCCCTGACCCTGCTCGGGCTGATGAACATCACCCTGCTGCTGGTGCTGACCCTGGCGCTGGGCATCGGTACAGCGCTGATGATGCCGGCCTGGAGCGCGCTGACACCGGAGCTGGTGGGCAAGCAAGACCTGGCCAATGCGGTGGCCATCTCCAGCGTTGGCATCAACGTGTCGCGCGCCATCGGCCCGGCCTTGGCGGGTGTGGTGGTGAGCCTGGTCGGCCCATGGCTGACCTTTGCCCTGAACGCCGTCTCGTTCGCCGGGGTGATCCTGGTGCTGTTCCTGTGGAAGCGTGAAGTGAAGGAACCGCTGCTGCCGGCTGAGCGGTTTGTCGGTGCCATGCGTACCGGGCTGCGTTTCGCACGCAGTGCCAAACCCTTGCAGGCCGTGCTGTTGCGGGCCGTGGCGTTTTTCTTCTGCGCCAGCGCTGGTACCTCGCTGCTGCCCTTGATCGTGCGCGGCGAAATGCACGGCACCGCCGCCGATTTCGGCCTGCTGCTGGCGGCCATCGGCATCGGTGCAGTGGCCGGCGCCACCCTGCTGCCACGCCTGCGCGAACGCATCAGCCGCGACCGCCTGGTGCTGCTCGCCAGCCTGCTGTACGCGCTGTTCCTGCTGGCCTTGGCGCTGGTACGCAACTTCTATGTGCTGCTGCCGGCGATGCTGCTCAGCGGCGCGGCGTGGATTGCTGTGCTGTCCAACCTGCAGGTGGCGGCGCAAACCTCGGTCCCGGCGTGGGTAAGGGCGCGGGCACTGTCGGTGTACATCCTGATCTTCTTCGGCGCCATGGCTTGTGGCGGGTTGCTGTGGGGCACGCTGGCCAGCCATGCATCGATCACCCTGAGCCTGCTGCTGGCTGCAGGTGGCCTGGCGCTGGGCACGTTGCTGACCTGCAAGGTGACCCTGCCGGAAACCGAGGCCGAAGAGCTGACACCGTCGCTGCACTGGCCAGTGCCGTTGCTGAGCGATGACACGGACAAGGAAAGCGGGCCGGTGATGGTCACGGTGGAGTACCACATCGCCCCGGCCAAGGCCGAGGCGTTCCAGCAGGCCGCGCGGGAGCTGGAGGCGATGCGCAAGCGCAATGGGGCGTTGTCCTGGGGATTGATGCGCGACAGTGCTGACCCGGCGCTTTGGCTGGAATTCTTCTTCGAGGAATCGTGGCTGGAGCATTTGAGGCATCACCATCGGGTGACCCGGGGTGAGCTGAAGATCGAGGCGCGGGTGCGGATGCTGCAGACTGAGGGCGTAGAAGTGAAGATTCGGCATCTGTTGGCGGGTGGGGAGCACAAGGCTCACCATTGATACCGGCTTTTCTGGCCTCTTCGCGGGCACGCCCGCTCCCACAGGGATCGTGCAGAACCTGAGGGCTGCGGTGTACCTGTGGGAGCGGGCGCGCCCGCGAAGAGGCCGGTATTGAAGGAACAAAAAAGGGGCCAAAAACTGGCCCCTTTCTCATGTCAGCTCAGCTTAGAAAGCAAAGCAGGAACAACCCAGCGACCCCCAGAAGCCCTGGAAGTCATTCACCGGCACACTCGATTTGCGCGCTTTGTCATGGCTGTGTGCATGCACCCCGCACGGCCCCGAGCACTGATGCACGGCGGCTGCCAACGATGGCGTACCCACGCGCCAGTGCCCCGGCACCTTGGCCACCGGCGACCACTCTGGCAGCACTGGCACCTGCGGTGGGCCAAGGCGGTCGAATTCTCCCGCCGCGTACACCACTTTGCCATCGACGATTGTCAGCACCGACTCGATGCCCTTGATCGCCTCTTCCTCGACACTGAAGAAGTCCAGCGACAGCGCCGCCAGGTCGGCCAGCTGGCCCACCTTGATCTGGCCCTTCTTGCCTTGCTCGCTGGAGAACCAGGCACTGCCCTGGGTGAACAGTTGCAGGGCGGTGTCGCGGTCCAGGCCTTGCGGGTACAACTCCATGCCGCCGACAGTCTTGCCGCTGACCAGCCAGTACAGCGAGGTCCACGGGTTGTAGCTGGATACGCGGGTAGCGTCGGTACCGGCGCCCACCGGCACGCCCATGTCGAGCATGCGCTTGATGGGCGGGGTCTGCTCGGCAGCCTTGGCGCCGTAGCGATCGACAAAGTACTCACCCTGGAAGGCCATGCGGTCCTGGATGGCGATACCACCGCCCAGGGCGCGCACGCGCTCGATGTTCTGCGGGGTGATGGTTTCGGCGTGGTCGAAGAACCATGGCAGGCCGTTGAACGGGATGTCGCGGTTGACCTTTTCGAACACGTCGAGCATGCGCGTGATCGATTCGTTGTAGGTGGCGTGCAGGCGGAACGGCCAGCGTTGCTCGACCAGGTGGCGCACCACCGGCTCCAGCTCTTCTTCCATGGTCTGCGGCAGGTCCGGGCGCGGTTCGAGGAAGTCCTCGAAGTCGGCGGCAGAGAACACCAGCATTTCGCCGGCGCCGTTATGGCGCAGGAAATCGGTGCCGCTGTGCAGCTTGACGCTCGAGGTCCACTTCTTGAAGTCGTCCAGCTCTTCCTTGGGCTTCTGGGTGAACAGGTTGTAGGCGATGCGCACGGTCAGCTGGTTGTTGTCGGCCAGCTCCTGGATCACCGAGTAGTCGTCGGGGAAGTTCTGGTAACCGCCGCCGGCGTCGATGGCACTGGTCAGGCCCAGACGGTTCAGCTCACGCATGAACTGGCGGGTGGAGTTGACCTGATACTCCAGCGGCAGCTTCGGCCCCTTGGCCAGGGTGGCGTAGAGGATCATCGCGTTCGGGCGGGCGATCAGCATGCCGGTCGGGTTGCCGAACTTGTCGCGCTGAATCTCGCCACCCGGCGGGTTCGGGGTGGCCTTGTCATAGCCGACAGCCTTGAGCGCGGCGCGGTTGAGCAGCGCGCGGTCATACAGGTGCAACAGGAACACCGGGGTGTCAGGCGCGGCCTGGTTGATTTCTTCCAGGGTGGGCATGCGTTTTTCGGCAAACTGGAATTCGTTCCAGCCACCCACCACCCGTACCCACTGCGGGGTCGGCGTGCGCGCAGCCTGGTCCTTGAGCATGCGCAGGGCATCGGCCACCGACGGCACGCCTTCCCAGCGCAGTTCCAGGTTGTAGTTCAGGCCACCGCGGATCAGGTGCAGGTGCGAGTCGTTCAGGCCGGGGATGACCGTGCGCTGCTTGAGGTCGATGATTTGCGTGGTAGCGCCCTTGTGGGCCATGGCCTCGGCGTCGTTGCCCACGGCGATGAAACGGCCGTCCTTGATGGCGGCGGCGGTCGCGGTGGGCTTTTCGCGGTCAACGGTGTGCAGTTTGCCGTTGAACAGAATCAGGTCGGCGGTCATGGAACCTCCTTGGGTGGATGCGTGAGCGGAACCGGCTTGGCCGGTGAAGGGCAATGCAGACCAGAGCGCGCCGGCGGCACCGAGCACGGTGCTGGTGGCGAGGAACTGGCGACGGGTCTTGTCGTTGCGGTCCTGGGACATGGTGTTCTCCGTCTCTGGGTGCGGCAGCGGCAGGCGCAACTGCGGAGCATGCCGGTTGATGCTGGGTCAGGGCTTGGATGGATGTGCGGTGGGCTGTAGAAGGTTAGCCCTGATCAACATTTGTGCTGCCAGGGCTGGCCTCTTCGCGGGCTCGCCCGCTCCCACAGGTACTGCACAGCATCTGAAACCTGTGATTTCCCTGTGGGAGCGGGCGAGCCCGCGAATGCCTCCCACACTTACCGCTGGAGAAACGCCAGCAAGTCCTCGTTCAACTGCTGCGCATGGGTCACCGCAAAGCCGTGCGGCGCCCCGGCATACACCTTCAGCTCAGCCCCACGAATCAGCTCCGCCGCCTGCTTGCCGGTGGTCTCGAACGGCACGATCTGGTCGTCGTCACCGTGAATTACCAAAGTCGGCACATCGACCTTGGCCATGTCCGGCCGGAAGTCGGTCTCGGAGAACGCCGTCACGCAATCCAGGGTGCCTTTGATCGATGCCATCAGCGCGATGTTCAGCGTCTGCGTCTGCACGCCCTGGGACACCTGCTGCCCATGGTTCAGGCCATAGAACGGCGTCGCGAAATCGGCGATGAACTGCGCACGGTCGGCACGCAGGCCGGCACGAATACCCCCGAATACCGACAGGTCGACCCCTTCAGGGTTGTCGTCACGCTTGCCGAACACCGGCGTCACAGCGCCCAACAACACCAACCCGGCCACCCGCTCGCTGCCGTGGCGGGCGATGTAGCGGCTGACATCGCCGCCGCCCATCGAGAAGCCCACCAGCGTCACGTCGCGCAGGTCGAGGTGTTCGATCAGCTGGGCGATGTCATCGGCAAAAGTATCGTAGTCGTAACCGCTCCACGGCTGGCTCGAACGGCCGAACCCGCGGCGGTCGAAGGCGATGGCGCGGTAGCCGCGGCTGGCCAGGAACTCCATCTGCGAATCCCACATGTCGGCATCCAGCGGCCAGCCGTGGCTGAACAGCACGGGCTTGCCGCTGCCCCAGTCCTTGAAATAGATCGAAGTGCCATCGCGGGTAACGAACGTGCTCATGTCGGTATCTCCTTGAAAGTGTCGAGGTAGAGGGGTGGCTCAGCCGCGCAGCCAGTTGGCGCAGCGGCGGGTTACCCAAGGCATGATGTAGAACACCACGGGCAGGATGACGAACAGGTTGACGATCAGGTTGCCGGTAATCGGGCCGCCCAGTTGCGGGAAGCGCGCAAACAACGGCGCCAGCAGTTGCGGAATGATCATGGTCATCGGGCAGATCACCAGGTAGGTCAGCAGCGCCTGCTTCCAGCGCGGCGGTTGCGCCAACGTGGAGCCCGCCGGGCTAGCGAGAACCTGGTGTTGCAGGCATACGGTCACCACTTCGCGGTTGTCTTGGAGTGCGGTGTTCATCGGCGTTCCTTGGGATGAGCTTGCCCGCATCCACTGTGCAACGGTGAACGGGCGGAGGATTGGACGGGTGTGCTGCCCTTGGCGGGCACCGACTGGCGGTGCCCGGGGCGGTCGGCTTACTTGCCGGCGTTGAAGGCGTTGTAGCTGGTCATCAGGTTGCGGTAGTCCGGGATGTGGTTGGAGCACAGCGCAGCCAGGCCTTCGACGTCGTTGCGCCAGTCGCGGTGCAGCTCACAGGCCACGCCGAACCAGGTCATCAGCTGCGCGCCGGCCTGGCTCATGCGGTCGTGGGCGGCGTCGCGGGTCATGGCGTTGAAGGTGCCGGAGGCATCGGTCACCACGAACACATCGAACTCTTCTTCCAGGGCCGCCAGGGCCGGGAAGGCAACGCACACTTCAGTCACCACGCCGGCGATGATCAGTTGCTTCTTGCCGGTGGCTTTCACGGCCTTGACGAAATCTTCGTTGTCCCACGCGTTGATCTGGCCAGGGCGGGCGATGTACGGGGCATCCGGGAACAGGGCTTTCAGCTCGGGTACCAGCGGGCCGTTGGGGCCTTGCTCGAAGCTGGTGGTGAGAATGGTCGGCAGGTTGAAGAACTTGGCCAGGTCGGCCAGGGCCAGCACGTTGTTCTTGAACGCGTCCGGCTCGATGTCGCGGACCAGGGACAGCAGGCCAGCCTGGTGGTCGACCAGCAGTACGGCGGCGTCATCTTTGTTCAGGCGGTTGTATTTGAAGTTGGTCATGGGGGTAGCTCCTAAGGGTTTTGATGTTCAGTAAGTTGGGTGTTTCGCGTTGATGGGAGAAGATTAAAACCATCACCTTTGGAGCGGTAGATAGCGGTTTTTGGCTTTAGCGTTCTGTTTTAGGAACGATAGATTGGCGTTGGTTTTGCTGGCCTCTTCGCGGGCTCGCCCGCTCCCACAGGGACCGCACCAAATTCAAAACCAGCGCAGTACCTGTGGGAGCGGGCAAGCCCGCGAAGAGGCCGGCACAGGCTTCCATTGCTTGCCCGGCAAACCTGCTCTATTACTACCCACAGCCCTCCCCTCACCCCCGAGACCACCATGCTGGCGTTCATCCAGTCGTCCCCGTTGTTGCTCGGTACTACCCTGATCCTGCTCGACCTCATCCTCTGGCAAGTCATCCCCATGCAGCGCCGCGCCTGGCGCATCGGCACGCGCCTGGTGATATTTCTGCTGTTCAGCTCGGTGCTGGTGGCCGCCGGCATGAGCCCGCTGCAACCGCCACCCTGGCCTGACGATGTCTCGCGCAACCTGATGGCCACGGTATTGGCCATCGGCTGGTGGCTGTTTGGCGCGCGCACGGTCACGGTGGTGTTCGGCCTGCTGCTGGTGGCCCGTGGCAGCCATGGCGGGCGGTTGCTGCAGGATGTGCTGGGGGCGCTGATCTTCCTGGTCGCAGTAGTGGCTGCCGCAGGCTATGTGATGCAACTGCCGGTGAAGGGCCTGCTGGCCACGTCCGGGGTAATGGCCATCGTCATCGGCCTTGCGTTGCAGAGCACGTTGGCCGACGTGTTCAGCGGCATCGTGCTGAACACCACGCGGCCCTACCAGATTGGCGATTCAATCTCCATCGACGGCACCGAAGGCAAGGTGCTGGACATCGACTGGCGCGCCACGCGGCTGCTGACCGGCACCGGCAGCCTGGCGGTGATCCCCAACTCGGTGGCGGCCAAGGCCCGGCTGCTCAACCACAGCCGCCCGGCCGATGTGCATGGGGTGTCGATCAGCGTGGTGGTGCCGGCCAAGGTGCGGCCCAAGCGGGTGTTCGACGCGCTGGAAAAGGCCTTGCAAGGCGTCAGTGCCATTCTTGACACGCCAAAACCGAAAGTGACGGTGAAGGCCTCGACGCTGGAGTCGGTGGAGTACGAGGCCAGCGGCTTTGTGGCCGATGCGGGCGCCAAGGGTGACGCGCGCAACCAACTGTTCGACCTTGCCCACCGGCACCTGGAGGCCAGCGGGGTGATGTGGAACGTGGACCTGGCCCTGCCGCCGCGCAGCCGCCAGCGTGAGGTGCTGGACGAAGTGCGGGTGTTCCGCTCGCTAAGCGATGAAGAACGCGATGCACTGAGCCAGCGCATGACGGCGGTGGAGTACCTGGCGGACCAGGTGATCCTGGGCGTGGGCGAGCATTCCGATCACCTGCTGGTGATTGGCAGCGGGGTGGTGTCGGCGTCGGTGCGCGATGGCGACAAGCGGATCGAAGCCGGGCGCATGGGGCCGGGTGAGGTCCTGGGGATCGAGGGGATCATCGACGAAGAAGATTCGCTGGCCGAGTTCCGCACGCTGACCAGTTGCGTGCTGTACCGGATCGACAAGGAACAGGTGAAGAGCTGTTTGCAGCAGCGTGGCGAAGTGCAGACGGCGCTGAGCAAGTTGCAGCGGTTCCGGCGTCAGAGCCGGGAGTCGTTGTTGCTGCAGAAGCCGGCCCTGATCAAGAAAGGCGGCTTCCTCAGCTGGTTGCACAAATAAACCTGTGCCGGCCTCTTCGCGGGCATGCCCGCTCCCACAGGAAAATCA
This sequence comes from Pseudomonas putida W15Oct28, assembly GCF_000708715.2. Classification (GTDB taxonomy): domain Bacteria; phylum Pseudomonadota; class Gammaproteobacteria; order Pseudomonadales; family Pseudomonadaceae; genus Aquipseudomonas; species Aquipseudomonas putida_R. The sequence goes on from NZ_JENB01000059.1 coordinate 8,961, forward strand.
CAGGTTTCAGATGCTGCGCAGTACCTGTGGGAGCGGGCGCGCCCGCGAAGAGGCCAGTACTTACAACACAACCCTCAAGCACTGCCCCGCGTGATACAGCGAGAAGCCGGACTCGTAGAACGCCGTGCGCAGCGAAGGCGCGCTCACGCCGTTCATCGGCGAGAACGGAATCGGCAGGCTGTCCGCCTCCCCTTTCAGCAGGAACTCGGCAAACGCCCGACCGATCACGGTGCCGGTGGTATTACCCCGCCCGTTGTACCCGGTCACCGCCACCAGCCCCGGCGCCGGCTCGAACAGGCGCATCAGGTGGTCGGGGGTGAAGTCGATGCAACCGGTCCAGTGCATCTCCCACTCGACCTTGCCCAGATCCGGGTAGTAGTGGCTCTGGATACGGTCGGCCCAGCTGCGCACAAACCACGCCGGCTTGTTGTCGACCCGGCCCAGGCTGCCAAGCAACAGGCGGCCCTGGTCGTCGCGGCGGATGCTGCTGAGCACGGTGCGGGTGTCCCACGAGCCTTGGCCATGTGGCAGCACCTTGTCGGCCGCGGCGCCCTGCAGCGGCTTGGACGCCACCTGGTAGTAGTAACCACGGAAGAACTGCTTCTGCAGGTTGCTCCAGTCGCCTTCGGTGTAGGCGCCCGTGGAAATCACCACCTTGTCGGCGCGCACCGAGCCACGCGCAGTCTTCACCCGCCAGGCATCGCCCTCACGCTCCAGGCCTTCGACCGAAGACTGCTGGAACAGCTTGCCGCCCAGGCGTGCCACGGCAGACGCCAGGCCCTGGGTGTAGCCCATGGGGTTGATGGTGCCGGCGCGGCGGTCAAGCAACGCGGCGGAAATCTTGTTGGTGCCGCAGTATTCCTGGCACTCGGCGCCGGTCAGCAGTTCCACGTCGGCACCGCGGCGGCGCCATTGTTCGTGGCGGGCCTCGAGGTCGGCGATGCCGGTGGCGTTGTGCGCCATGTGCAGCGTGCCTTTGTGCTGGGCCTGGCAGTCGATGCCCAGGCGCTCGATCATGGCGAACACTTCGCCGGGGGCTTCGCCAAGCACCTTGTTCAGGCGGCTGCCCTGCTTCTGGCCGAGGGTGGCCTCGACGTCGTCGGGGCGGATCCATGTGCCGGCGTTGACCAGGCCGACGTTGCGCCCGGAGCCGCCGTGGCCGATCTTCCAGGCCTCCAGCAGGATCACCGACTTGCCCTGTTCGAGCAGGTGGATGGCCGCCGACAGGCCGGTAATGCCGCCGCCGATCACGCAGACATCGGCCTTGTGCTCACCGGCCAGGGCCTGGGCGGCAACGGTCGGTTTGCTGACGAATTCCCACAAGCATTCTTGACGCAGTTCGGACATGGCCGGCTCCAGCAATTTGTTCTTGTTGGGGCTGCTTCGCAGCCCATTCGCGGCACAAGGCCGCTCCTACAGGAGATCGCGATGCCTGTGTAGGAGCGGCCTTGTGCCGCGAACCGGGGGCTATGCCCCCGGCCATGCAGCATCGAATCAGTCGAACACAATACCCTGCGCCAGCGGCAGCTCGCGCGAGTAGTTCACGGTGTTGGTCTGGCGGCGCATGTAGCCTTTCCAGGCATCCGAACCCGACTCACGACCACCGCCGGTTTCCTTCTCGCCACCAAACGCACCGCCGATCTCGGCGCCGCTGGTGCCGATGTTGACGTTGGCGATACCGCAGTCGCTGCCCGAAGCACTCTGGAAGCGCTCGGCTTCACGGATGTCGAGGGTGAAGATGCACGACGAAAGGCCTTGTGGCACTTCGTTGTTCAGGCGCAGGGCCTCTTCGAAGTCATCGTAGGCCAGCACGTACAGGATCGGGGCGAAGGTTTCGTGGCGCACCACGTCGCTCTGCGCCGGCATTTCGGCAATGGCAGGCGACACGTAGTAGGCGTTCGGGTACTGGTCGGCCAGCTGACGCTCGCCACCAAACACCTGGCCACCTTCGTCGCGGGCCTTGGCCAGCGCGCCCTGCATGGCGTCGAACGACAGCTTGTCGATCAGCGGGCCCACCAGGTTGTCCTTGCGCGGGTCGCCGATGCGCACTTTGCCGTAGGCGGCTTTGACGCGGGCAACCACTTCGTCCTTGATCGAGCGGTGCACGATCAGGCGGCGCAGGGTGGTGCAACGCTGGCCGGCGGTGCCGACAGCCGAGAACAGGATGCCGCGCACGGCCAGGTCCAGGTCGGCGCTCGGGGCCAGGATCATGGCGTTGTTGCCGCCCAGTTCGAGGATGCTGCGGCCGAAGCGGGCAGCCACACGTGGGCCCACTTCACGGCCCATGCGGGTGCTGCCGGTAGCGCTGACCAGCGGTACACGCGGGTCATCGACCATGGCTTCGCCCGCTTCACGGCCGCCGATCACCAGTTGTGCCAGGCCAGCCGGGGCGTCGCCGAAGGCTTTCAGGGCTTTTTCGAACAGCGCCTGGCAGGCCAGGGCGGTCAGCGGGGTCTTTTCAGACGGTTTCCACACCACCGAGTTACCGGCCACCAGCGCCAGGGCGGTGTTCCAGGCCCACACAGCAACCGGGAAGTTGAAGGCGCTGATCACGCCAACCACGCCCAGCGGGTGCCAGGTTTCACGCATGTGGTGGCCCGGGCGCTCGGAGGCGATGGTCAGGCCGTACAGCTGGCGCGACAGGCCAACGGCGAAGTCGCAGATGTCGATCATTTCCTGCACTTCGCCCAGGCCTTCCTGGGTGATCTTGCCGGCTTCGATCGAGACCAGCTCGCCCAGGTCGGCCTTGTGCTCACGCAGCACTTCGCCGAACAGGCGCACCAGTTCGCCACGGCGCGGGGCCGGCACAGTGCGCCAGGCGTCGAAGGCGCTCTGGGCCTGATCGATGCGGGCGATGGTCTCGGCTTTGCCGAGCAGTTTCACCGAGGCGATCTGGCTGCCGTCGATCGGCGTGTGAACAGGGTAGTCGCCCTGGGTGTAGTCCTCGGCGGCAACGCCAAGGCGCTCGAGCAATCCAGCAACCATTTGTGCATCTCCTACATCGGTGATGGGGTGGAAAAATGATGTGGATCAGTATTAATCCGATCACATAGGTACAACAAACGACCTTTATTCCGCATATCATTCCGTCAGGTAATGATTTGAGCCGCAGAGATCGCTATGTCCAAACGCCTGGTGCCTTCCATGACCGCCCTGCAGTGCTTTGAAGCTGCAGCCCGCCATTTGAGCTTTACCCGTGCCGCAGAAGAACTGCACCTGACCCAGAGCGCCGTCAGCAAGCAGGTGGCGCAGCTTGAAGACATGCTGCGCCACCACCTGTTTTTGCGCATCCGCCGCCGCCTGCAACTGACGCCAGCCGGCAGCCTGTACCTGGCCGAGGTCAACAAAATCCTCACCCAGGTGGATATGTCCAGCCGCTACGTGCTCACCTACGGCGAGCAGACCGAGATATTGAAGGTAGCCACTCAACCGAGTTTTGGCGTGCGCTGGTTGATCCCGCACCTCAAGGGTTTTGGCAAGCGCCACACCAACATCCACCTGGACATCCGCAACGAGATGGAGCCGTTCGCCCTGCTGCAGGGCTCGGCGGACGTGGTGTTCTTCTATGGCCAGGGCACCTGGCCGGGGGCCACCTGCGTGGAGCTGTTCCGCGAAGAGGTGGTGCCGGTGTGTGCGCCGGAGCTGCTGGCCGGGCGCACGCTGGGCGATGCGGCAGAGCTGGCCGAGCTGGTGCTGCTGCAAAGCACGTCGCGGCCGGAGGCCTGGCATGAGTGGTTCCTGGAGCTGGGCTTGCAGAGCGTCAGCGCCTACCACGGGCCGCGCTTCGATACCTTCTATATGGCGTTGAGCGCAGCGCAGGCCGGGTGTGGGGTGGCGCTGGTGCCGCGTTACCTGGCGGCGAAGGAGCTGGCCGAGGGGAGTTTGGTGGTGCCTTGGAACCATGCGATGCGCAGCGCGGGGGCGCATTACCTGGCGTATGCAGAGCATGCGGCAGAGGTGCCCAAGGTGCGGGCGTTGGTGGAATGGATTCACGAGCAGCTTCAGGGTTGAGGGCCTCTTCGCGGGTAAACCCGCTCCCACAAGGGCGTTGCGCGGCCACTGTGGGAGCGGGTTTGCCCGCGAAAGGGCCCTGAAGGTCGATCAAAAAAGGAATGACACACTCACTTTTTTTCGCTTGTGAGCCAAGTGCATTCCCAGCTTTCATGTAAGCGTCCGAACCCAACCAGGAAGCTAGCGATGCCCGCCCACGATTTCGTCAGCCCAGACAGCATCCGCGCGCAGTTCTCTGCCGCCATGTCGCTCATGTACAAACAGGAAGTGCCGTTGTACGGCACGTTGCTGGAGCTGGTGAGCGAAATCAACCAGCAGGTCATGGCCCAGCAGCCCCAGGTTGCCGAGGCCCTGCGCTGGACCGGCGAAATCGAGCGCCTGGACCACGAGCGCCACGGCGCCATCCGCGTAGGCACTGCCGAAGAACTGGCCACCATCGCCCGCCTGTTCGCCGTCATGGGCATGCAGCCGGTCGGCTACTACGACCTCAGCTCTGCCGGCGTGCCGGTGCACTCCACCGCATTCCGCGCGGTGCACGAGCAGTCGCTGCACGTCAGCCCGTTCCGTGTGTTCACCTCGCTGCTGCGCCTGGAGCTGATCGACAACCCGCAGCTGCGTGAGCTGGCCCAGAGCATCCTGGCCAAGCGCCAGATCTTCACCACCCGCGCCTTGGAACTGATCGCCCAGTGCGAGCGTGATGGCGGCCTGAACGCTGCAGATGCCGACGCGTTCGTGCAGCAAGCGCTGCACACCTTCCGCTGGCACCATGACGCCACCGTCACCGCCGAGCAGTACCAACAACTGCACGACCAGCACCGCCTGATTGCCGATGTGGTGGCCTTCAAAGGCCCGCACATCAACCACTTGACCCCGCGTACCCTGGACATCGATGCGATCCAGCTCGGCATGCCGGCCAAGGGCATCCCGCCGAAAGCCGTGGTCGAAGGCCCGCCTACCCGCCGCCACCCGATCCTGCTGCGCCAGACCAGCTTCAAGGCCTTGCAGGAAAAGGTCGCGTTCAGCAACCAGCAAGGTAGCGAAGGCAGCCACACCGCGCGCTTTGGCGAGATCGAGCAACGTGGCGCGGCCCTGACACCGAAAGGCCGCCAACTGTACGACAAGCTGCTCGACGCCACCCGCGCCGCCCTGGGTGGCGCACCGGCCGAAGCCAATGCCGAGCGCTACATGGCCTTGCTCAAAGATACCTTTGCCGAGTTCCCGGATGACCTGGCGCAGATGCGTGAACAGGGCCTGGCGTACTTCCGCTACTTTGCCACTGAGAAAGGCCTGGCTGCGCGTGGCCAGGAAGGCCGCCCGACTACCCTGCAAGGGCTGATCGACGCGGGCCATGTGCATTTCGAGGCGCTGGTGTACGAGGACTTCCTGCCTGTGAGCGCGGCGGGGATCTTCCAGTCCAACCTGGGCGACGATGCGCAGGCCGAATACGGCAGCAATGCCAACCGCGATGCGTTCGAAGCGGCGCTGGGGTTGCAGGTGCAGGATGAGCTGGCACTGTATGCGCAAAGCGAGCGCCGCTCGCTGCAGGCCTGTGCTCAGGCGTTGAACCTGGGTTCGATGTAAGGCTTTCCGGCCTCTTCGCGGGCTTGCCCGCTCCCACAGGTACCGTGTCGATTCAAGGCATACGCTAAACCTGTGGGAGCGGGCGAGCCCGCGAAAGGGCCGGCACAGGCGATCAGAGAGGCGGCAGGATTTCCACATCCGGCAAATCCATCGCCGCCACTTCGTCTGCCAGAAAATCACTCAAGCGCCGCAACCGCTCGCCACCCGGCCGGGTGCGCGGCCATACCAGGTAGTAGTCCATCCCACTGGGCACTGCTGTCGGCCAAGGCAGGCTCAACCGCCCCTGCGCCACATCTTCGGCCACCATCAGCAAATCGCCCATGGAAATCCCGTAGCCCCGCGCAGCGGCAATCATGCCCAGCTCCAGGGTGTCGAACACCTGCCCGCCCTTGAGCGATACCTTGTCGCCAAGCCCCATGCGCTCCAGCCATTCCCGCCAGTCACGCTTGTCCACCGTGGGGTGCAGCAGTTCGATAGAGGCCAGCCGGCATACATCCCAGGGTTCTTCGTCGAGCAGGTCCGGCGCACCGACCGGGATCAGCAACTCCGGAAACAGCTTGCGCACCTCCCACTCCGCCGGGAACACGCCATCACTAAGCAGTACCGCACAATCGAACGGCTCCTGGTTGAAGTCCACATGGTCAACGTCCATCCAGGCGCTGGTCAGCTGCACTTCGTTGCCCGGTTGCAGGTGCCGGAACCGGCTCAGGCACGCCAGCAACCAGCGCATGGTCAAGGTTGATGGGGCTTTCATGCGCAGGATGTCGTCTTCGCCGCGCAAGTTATCGCAGGCCCGCTCCAGCGCCGCGAAGCCTTCGCGCACCCCCGGCAACAGCACCCGCGCCGCTTCGGTCAATTGCAGGCTGCGGCCACTGCGCACGAACAGGCGGCAGGCAAAGTGCTCCTCCAGCGTACGGATATGCCGGCTGACAGCACTTTGGGTAATCGACAACTCTTCGCCGGCACGGGTGAACGAGCAATGCCGTGCAGCAGCTTCGAATGCACGCAGGGCATACAACGGGGGGAGCTGACGGGACATGAGGCACCTGCCATACGGGACTGTGGAGCGAATCACCAGCAAGCATATATACATGAGTCAGACTCATGCCAAGGATCGCTTTTATCCTTTTGTGCAAAGTTGACCAAAGCCTCAGAATCGCCCTTCGTTGTTTTCCCCAGGAAAAAGGACCGCCCCCATGCATGTCGCGCCCACCACAGAACTCAAGGCTTTGCTGCGCCTGGCCGGGCCGCTGATCGCCTCGCAGTTGGCGCACATGCTGATGGTACTGACCGACACCCTGATGATGGCCCGTATCAGCCCACAGGCGCTGGCCGGTGGCGGCCTGGGCGCGGCAAGCTACTCGTTCGTGTCAATCTTCTGCCTGGGCGTGATCGCTGCGGTCGGCACCTTGGTGGCGATCCGCAAGGGCGCCAACGACATCGAAGGTGCCACCCGCCTGGCACAGAACGGCCTGTGGCTGGCCTGGGGGCTGTCACTGGTTGCCGCGCTGGCACTGTGGAACCTGGAGCCTGTTCTACTGATGTTTGGCCAGCAACCGGAAAACGTGGCCTCTGCCAGCGAATTCCTTACCCTGCTGCCACTGGCGCTTCCCAGCTACCTGACCTTCATGGCCTTGCGTGGCTTTACCAGCGCGCTGGGCCGCTCGACCCCGGTGATGGTGATCAGTGTGGTCGGCACGGTGCTCAACTACCTGTTCAACGTGGCGTTGATCGAAGGCATGTTCGGCCTGCCAAAGCTGGGCCTGATGGGCATCGGCCTGGTCACCGCACTGGTATCGCTGGGCATGGCCATCGCCCTTGCGTTGTACATCCGCTGGCATTCGGCCTATGCCGCCTACCCGCTGCGCAAGGGCCTGTCACGCCCGTCGCTGCCGGCCCTGCGCGAGCTGTGGCGGCTGGGCCTGCCGATTGGCGGCACCTACATGGTAGAAGTGGGCCTGTTCGCCTTCGCTGCGCTGTGCATGGGGGTACTGGGCAGCACCGAACTGGCCGCGCACCAGATCGCCCTGCAGATCGTGTCCACGGCGTTCATGGTGCCGACGGGCTTGTCCTATGCGGTGACCATGCGCGTGGGCTTGTACTACGGCGCCGGCAACCTGCTGGCGGCGCGCAGTGCCGGGCGCGTGGGTATCGGGTTCGGGGCAATGATCATGTTCGCCTTCGCCGCGCTGTTCCTGCTGCTGCCCGAAGCACTGGTGGGGCTGTTTATCGACCGCAATGACCCGGCCTTTGCCGCGATCTTCCAGGTGGCCGTGCAGTTGTTGATGGTGGCGGCGTGGTTCGAGCTGTTCGATGGCATGCAGACGATTGCCATGGGCTCGATCCGGGGGCTGAAGGATGCCAAGACCACCTTCCTGATCGGGCTGGTGTGCTACTGGCTGGTGGGCGCGCCGAGCGCCTGGTTGTTCACCTTTACCCTGGGCGGTGGTGCGGTGGGCATCTGGTGGGGACTCGCGCTGGGGCTGGCGTGTGCGGCCGTGGCGCTGACCTTTGGCTTTGAGTGGCGGATGAAGCGGCTTTTGAGGAAGGCGGTGGCGCGCGCAGGGGCTGCTGCTTCGGCCTGACTTCAGGGCCTCTTCGCGGGCACGCCCGCTCCCACAGGATTACGCGGTCCCTGTGGGAGCGGGCGTGCCCGCGAAAGGGCCCTAAAGGACAGCATCCAACTGACGGCCAGGCACCTTCAGCAAAAAATCGATCAACTCCCCCACCGGCAGCGGCTTGCTGACCAAAAAGCCCTGCACCTGGTCGCAACCAAACCCGCGCAACAACGCCAGCTGCTCTTCGCTCTCCACCCCCTCGGCCACCACTTCGAGGTTGAGGTTGTGCGCCAGGTTGATCATGGCGTGCACCAGCTTGCGGTTCTCCTCGCGCATTTCCATTCCCGCAACAAAGCTGCGGTCCACCTTGAGCAAGGTGATCGGCAAGCTGTTGAGGTGCACGAACGAAGAAAACCCGGTGCCGAAATCGTCGAGCGAGAAGCGCACGCCCAGGCGGCCGAGGGCGTCCATGGTCTGGCGCACCAGCTCGTTGCGGCGCATCACCGCCGTTTCGGTCAGTTCGAACTCCAGCCAGCGGGCGTCCACACCATGCTCAAGGATCAGGCGACTGAGGGTGGCCAGCAGCTGGCTGTCCTGGAACTGGCGGAAACTCAGGTTGACCGCCATGTGCAGCGGCTCCAGGCCGCGCTCGCACAGCGCCTGCATATCGCGCAGCGCGCGGGAAATTACCCAGTAGCCCAAGGGCACGATCAGGCCGCTTTGCTCGGCCAGGGGCACGAACTCGCTGGGCGGTAACAGCCCGCGTTCGGCATGGCGCCAGCGCACCAGCGCCTCCAGGCCGACAATGCGCCCGTCGGCCAGGTCGAGCCGCGGCTGATAGTGCAGCTCCAGTTCGTCACGGCGCAGCGCACGGCGCAGTTCGCTTTCCAGGTCGGCAAGGCTGCGGGCGTTGCGATTGATGCGTTCGTTGAACACATGGAAGGTGCAGCCCTGGCTGCCCTTGGCCTGGCGCATGGCGATGTGCGCATGCCACATCAGCGGGTCGGCACCGCTCTGCGCGCGGGCATGGGCCAAGCCCAGGCTGCAGCCCAGCAGCAGGCTTTCGCCGTCGATCCAGTAGGGTTCGGCCAGGGCCTCGACGATGCGCTCGGCAATCCATTCGGCACGGTTGCCGTCGCGGCGGGTGTCGATGAGCAAGGCGAACTCGTCGCTGCCCAGGCGGGCCAGCTGGTCGCCAGCCTCCAGCTGGTTTTGCAGCCGCGCCACCACCTGCAGGATCAGGCGGTCGCCGCTCTGGTGGCCGAGCGCATCGTTGACGTGGCGGAAGTTGTCCAGGTCCAGGTGGCCCAAGGCAATGCCACGGCCCTCGTTCTCGGCCAGGCGCGTGGTCAGCAAGGCCTGGAAGCCTTGGCGGTTGGCGATGCCGGTCAATGGGTCCTGTTCGGCCAGCCGCTGCAAGGTGGCTACCAGCACCCCACGTTCGCGCACATGGCGCAGCGAGCGGCGCAGGGTGTCGGCATTGAGCTGGTCGCGTACCAGCCAGTCGCTGACGGCGCTGGGCGCCACCTCGGGCTCGTGGTCAAGCAGCAGGATGGTCGGCAGATCGCAGCGCCCAGGCACCGGCTGCAAGGCCGGGGTTGCCAGCACCACGGCCTGGCGATCATGGCTGAACAGGCTATCGACCGAGTCCCAGTCAGGCGCGGTCAGCAGCACGGCACTGCCGTTAAGGGCAGGCATGCATGCGTGCAACAAGGCGGCCCATTGCGGCTCATCAGCCAACAGCAGCAAACGCAAAGGTTCGACAGGCGTGGACAAGCGGGCTCCTTAGGGCTTTACGGTGCAACGAGATCTGCCGGTATGCTACTGCATTAATGAAAATGATTTTCACTTTTATACATGTATTTCCGGGCGTAGCATCCCGACGTATTTTGTCGTGCATCCTCCTCGAAACGAGAGGAACCGGCAAATATGATTTTTTCCTCTAGTAGCATTAGTCGCACTAATAATGGGACAGACAAAAGTCTGACTCAGACGTCAGACGGTCGCGCCACAACCGCCCCATGCCTGTTAGAATGCGCGGCTATTTTCTGGCGACCCCCGGTTTCTAGCATGTCCCGACTCAATCCCCGGCAGCAAGAAGCCCGTGACTACGTCGGCGGCCCTCTTTTGGTGCTCGCCGGTGCAGGTTCGGGCAAGACCAGCGTGATCACGCGCAAGATTGCCCACCTCATCCAGAACTGCGGCATCCGTGCCCAGTACATCGTGGCGATGACCTTCACCAACAAGGCCGCACGCGAGATGAAGGAGCGGGTCGCCACCCTGCTGCGCCCGGGGGAAGGCCGTGGCCTGACGGTGTGTACCTTCCACAACCTGGGCCTGAACATCATCCGCAAGGAGCACGACAAGCTGGGCTACAAGCCAGGCTTCTCGATCTTCGATGAGTCCGACATCAAGGCGTTGCTGTCGGACATCATGCAGAAGGAATACTCCGGCGACGACGGCATCGACGAGATCAAGAACATGATCGGTGCCTGGAAGAACGACCTGATCCTGCCACCCGAGGCCCTGGAAAAGGCGCGCAACCCGCGCGAGCAGACCGCCGCCATCGTCTACACCCACTACCAGCGCACGCTCAAGGCGTTCAACGCGGTGGACTTCGACGACCTGATCCTGCAGCCGGTCAAACTGTTCCAGGAGCACCCCGAGGTGCTCGAACGCTGGCAGAACCGCGTGCGCTACCTGCTGGTGGACGAATACCAGGACACCAACGCCAGCCAGTACCTGCTGGTGAAAATGCTGATCGGCATGCGCAACCAGTTCACCGTGGTGGGCGACGACGACCAGTCGATTTACGCCTGGCGGGGTGCCCGCCCCGAGAACCTGATGCTGCTCAAGGAGGACTACCCCTCCCTGAAAATCGTCATGCTCGAGCAGAACTACCGCTCCACCAGCCGCATCCTGCGCTGCGCCAACGTGCTGATCGCCAACAACCCGCATGCGTTCGAGAAACAACTGTGGAGCGAGATGGGCGTGGGCGACGAGATCCGCGTCATCCGCTGCAAGAACGAGGAAGCCGAGGCCGAACGCGTGGCCATGGAAATCCTCACCTTGCACCTGCGCACCAACCGCCCGTACAGCGACTTCGCCATCCTTTACCGCGGTAACTACCAGGCCAAGCTGATCGAACTGAAGCTGCAGCACCACCAGGTGCCGTATCGCCTGTCGGGCGGCAACAGCTTCTTCGGCCGCCAGGAGGTCAAGGACCTGATGGCCTACCTGCGCCTGCTGGTGAACCCGGACGACGACAACGCCTACCTGCGGGTAATCAACGTACCGCGCCGGGAAATCGGCTCCACCACCCTGGAAAAGCTCGGCAACTATTCCACCGAGCGCGGCATTTCGATGTACGCCGCCAGCGAGGAGCTGGGCCTGGGCGAGCACCTGGACGCCCGCTACACCGAGCGTTTGCAGCGCTTCAAGCACTGGCTGGACGGGGTACGCCACAAGGTGGCCCTGGAAGACCCGATTGCTGCGCTGCACGAGATGATCCGCGACATCGACTACGAGAACTGGATCCGCCAGCAGACCGCCAGCGACAAGGCGGCGGAGTTCCGTATCAGTAACGTCTGGTTCCTGGTCGAAGCGCTGAAAAACACCCTCGAGAAGGACGAAGAGGGTGAGATGACCATCGAGGACGCCATCGGCAAGCTGGTGTTGCGTGACATGCTCGAGCGTCAGCAAGAAGAGGAAGAAAACGCCGAAGGTGTGCAGATGATGACCCTGCATGCCTCCAAGGGCCTGGAATTCCCCTACGTGTTCATCATGGGCATGGAAGAGGAAATCCTCCCGCACCGCTCCAGCATCGAGGCCGACACCATCGAAGAGGAACGCCGCCTGGCCTACGTGGGCATTACCCGCGCGCGCCAGACCCTGGCCTTCACCTTCGCCGCCAAGCGCAAGCAGTACGGTGAAATCATCGACTGCACGCCCAGCCGGTTCCTCGACGAACTGCCTCCGGACGACCTGGCCTGGGAGGGCCTGGACGATGCGCCGGTCGAGGTGAAGGCCGCACGCGGCAACAACGCCCTGGCCGATATCCGGGCAATGCTCAAACGCTGATCAACCATTACTCTTAAACTTTGCCGCTAGCTAGCGGCAACCTTTGTTACATCGAGGAAACCACAGTGGAAGCACTGCATCAGAAGATTCGCGAAGAAGGCATCGTGCTTTCCGACCAGGTTCTCAAAGTCGACGCGTTTCTCAACCACCAGATCGACCCTGCGCTGATGCAGCTGATCGGTGACGAGTTCGCCCGCCTGTTCGCCGATGCCGGCGTGACCAAGATCGTCACCATCGAAGCCTCGGGCATTGCCCCGGCAGTGATGACCGGCCTGAAGCTGGGCGTACCGGTGATTTTTGCGCGCAAGCACCAGTCGCTGACCCTGACCGAGAACCTGCTGACTGCCTCGGTGTACTCCTTCACCAAGCAGACCGAGAACACCGTGGCCATCTCGCCACGCCACCTCAACAGCAGCGACCGCGTGCTGGTGATCGACGACTTCCTGGCCAACGGCAAGGCGTCGCAGGCCCTGATCTCGATCATCAAGCAAGCCGGTGCCACCGTGGCCGGCCTGGGTATCGTGATCGAGAAGTCGTTCCAGGGCGGCCGTGCCGAGCTGGACAGCCAGGGCTATCGCGTTGAATCGCTGGCCCGGGTGAAGTCGCTGGAAGGCGGTGTGGTCAGCTTCATCGAGTAACGGCGCCGTCTGCTTCGCGGGCTCGCCCGCTCCCACAGGTATTGCACAGTTCTCAAGATCTGTGGTGGTCCTGTGGGAGCGGGCATGCCCGCGAATGGCCTCAAACCTCTCTACCTGTTTGTCGCCAACCCCGCCAGCAACAACCGCTGGTAAAGCTCTTCCTTCAGCCCGTGCGGCTGATCCAGCTGCATCCGTGCCAGATGCCCCTCATACCCCTCCGGCCCCGGCGCATCCAGCGCTGCCTTGCCCAGCTCCAGCACCTCGCTCAGCTTGAACTTGCTCTTCAACCAGTTCAGCGCCCGCAACAAGTCCCGCTCTTCAGCCGTAAAGTCCGTCCCCATCGGATACTCCGGGAACAGCCGCGCATGCCGCGCCCTGATCGCCTCCAGCCGCTGTGGCGTATTGTCAATAAAGCGAGCGTCCAGCTGAAAGCCCTTGGGCAGCTTGCCAGCCTCTTTGGCCTGCTCGATCAGCCCCTGCTGGAACCGCGAATCACACACCGCCAACAACCGCGCAATCACCTCGCTGTCGGTCTGCCCACGCAAGTCGGCAATGCCGTACTCAGTCACCACGATATCGCGCAGGTGCCGGGGAATGGTGCAGTGGCCGTAGGTCCAGAACAGGTTTGAGGTCACGTCCCCGCCTGCCTCGCGCCAGCTGCGCAACAGCAGGATAGAGCGGCCGCCTTCCAGCGCATGGCCCTGGGCGACGAAGTTGTATTGCCCGCCTACGCCGCTGAGCACGCGGCCGTCTTCAAGCTGGTCGGCTACCCCGGCGCCGAGCAACGTCATGCCGAAAGCCGTGTTGATGAAGCGCGCATCGCGGCGCTGGCGACGCTTCAGTTCCTCCTGCCCGTATAGCTCGTTGATGAAGCTGATGCGGGTCATGGCAAACCGTGCGCGCTGTTCGAGCGGCATCTCCCTCAACCGCTGGTAGAACGCCTGCGGGCCGAGGAAAAAGCCGCCATGCACGACCGGCCCATGGTCATCGGCCGGGCGCCGCAGCAGGCCTGCTTCGGCCAGCACCAGCAGGCCATTGACGAACATCTCGCTGCAGCCGTACAGCCCTTGGGCAAACGTACCCAGCCCCCCTTCCCGCTCGATCAGGGCCTGCCAAGGGCCGACATCCAGCTCATCGAGCAAGGCACGAAAGCCCGCGTTGTCACCCTGGCGCGCCAACAACGCGGCAGCGACTGCATCGCCCATGGCACCAATGCCGATCTGCAGGGTACCGCCGTCGCGTACCAGCGTGCTGGCGTGCAGGCCGATGCAGTGGTCCTGGGTGCCGACCGGCATGTTCGGTGTGGAGAACAGGCGGCGTTGCTCGGCCTCGTCGATCAGCAGGTCGAACGCATCGATGGGCAGTTCCGCATCGCCCGGCATGTAAGGCAGTTCGGCGTGCACCTGGCCGAGCATGAGGATGGTCTCGCCGGCCGCGCGGCGCTTGGCGATCATCGGCAGCAGGTCGAGGGTGATGTCGGGGTTGCAGGCCAGGCTCAGGTGGACGGGCTTCTCGGGGGTGGCGGCGACCAGTTGCGCGACCAGGTTCAGCCCTTTGGCGTTGATGTCGCGTGCGGCGTGGCTGTAGTTGCTGCTGATGTAGTCCTGCTGCGCCGCCTCGCTGTGCAGCAGGCTGCCAGGCTGCATGAAGAACTGCTCGACACGGATGTTCGGCGGCAGGCTGTCGTTGCGCAGGTCGCCGAGGTAGGTGAGCTCTTCGTAGTCGGAAAAGACACGCTCGACGAAGGGTTCGAGAAAGCGTCGTTGCAGGCCGTCGCCCAGTGGCGGCCGGCCGAGGGACAGCGCGGTGTAGATCGTCAGCTGCCGCTCGGGCAGTTCCCGCACCCGGGCGTAGAGCGCGTTGACGAAGGCATTGGGCTTGCCCAGGCCTAATGGCAGGCCCATATGGATATGGGCGGGCAGCCGGGACAAGACCTGCTCGACAGCATGGTCGATGGCGCAGAGGTGCATCGGGGCCTCCTGAGACATCCATGGGTTCAGGGGTTGGACATGGCACTGGCGGGTTGGTTGCCTGTACCGGCCCTTTCGCGGGCACGCCCGCTCCCACAGGATAACCACAATCCTCAGGTTCTGCGGGGGACTTGTGGGAGCGGGCGCGCCCGCGAAAAGGCCGGTACAGGCACCCCAAAAACAAAACCCGCCATCAACGGCGGGCCTCGTGCGATTCAGCTGTGTCTTACAGCCCGGACATTTTCTTGATCGCCCCTTTCAGGTCGTCATCCGAGCAGTCCGCGCAGGTGCCTTTGGGCGGCATGGCGTTGATGCCGGTAATGGCCTTGGCCAGGATGCCATCCAGGCCGCCCTGGTGGTCGGCGCGTTCTTTCCACGCCGCGGTGTCGCCCACTTTAGGCGCACCAAGCAGCCCGGTGCCATGGCAGGCATTGCAGTGCTTGGCGATGATCTCATCGGGCGTCTTGGCACCCCCGCCCCCCGCTGCAACAGCCACTTCCATGCCTTTGCATTCCTGGCCCTGGACGCACACCTGGCCAACCGGCTCCAGGCGTTTGGCAATATCGTCGTTGGTCGCAGCGGTTGCGCTCATTGCCCAGAGGGCGAATACGGCTGCTGGTACGGCCAGCATCTTCTTGATTTGGTTCACGCGAACACCCTCATGGTGGCTAATCACGCTCGCGGCCACGGAACGGCGAGCGTTGAAAAGTATAGCGGGAACCCAGAGGCCGTGAAACGACCCTACACAGGAAAGGGGTATTGCCGAATCAATGCACTGCGCTGGATCAAAAGTTTGAAGGCGTCGCCGCACTGATCAGGCGGGCAGGCTGGTTGAAAGGGTTGCGAAAGCGGTGCGGACGCGTGCTTTCGAAGTAGTAGCTGTCGCCTTCTTCAAGGATGAAGATCTCGTTGCCGACCACCAGCTCCAGCCGGCCTTCGAGCAGGATGCCGGTTTCTTCGCCGTCGTGGGTGAGCATCTCGGCACCGGTGTCGGCACCTGGCGGATACACCTCGGTGAGGAACGCGATGGCACGGTTGGGGTGCGACTTGCCGACCAGCTTCATGGTCACCGCACCATCCGAGATATCGATAAGCTCGTGGGCCTTGTAGACGATTTGCGCGGGGCTTTCAGGTTCCAGCTCTACCGAAAAGAACTCGACCATGGACATGGGAATGCCGCTCAGCACCTTGCGCAGCGAGCTGATGGAAGGGCTCACGCTGTTCTTCTCGATCATCGAGATGGTGCTGTTGGTCACGCCGGCACGCTTGGCGAGTTCACGCTGGGACAGGCCCTTGAGCTTGCGGATGACTTGCAGTCGTTCGCCGACGTCCAAAGCTGGAGCCTCCTGAAACGGTGGTAAGGGGGGTGGATGTGAACGATATCATGGCAATGCCGTTCAGTATTTACAACACACCGCCCTGCAACCTGTCCGCTTCAGCGTTTCATTCGCCGATGTAGTCCCGAGGTACCCGTTTCAGATTGCAGAAGATCTGGTAGGGAATGGTGCCCGCGTGCGCGGCCACTTCGCTGGCCAGCACCTGCTTGCCCCACAATTCGACCGGGCTGCCGACGGTGGCTTGCGGCACGTCGGTCAGGTCGATGTTGAGCATGTCCATCGAGACCCGGCCGATCAGCTGGGTGCGCTGGCCGGCGACCAGCACCGGGGTGCCGTTGGGCGCCTGGCGCGGGTAGCCATCGGCATAGCCCATGGCGACTACGCCAACACGGGTTGGCCGTGGGCTGACGAACTTGGCGCCATAGCCCACCGGCTCGCCGGCAGGCAGCTCGCGTACGCTGATTACCCGCGATTGCAGGGTCATCACCGGTTGCAGGCGGGCGGCCTGGGCCTGGGGCACTTCAAACGGCGTGGCACCGTACAGCATCAGGCCTGGGCGTACCCAGTCGCTGGGCGCTTGCGGCCAGCCCAGCACGCCGGGCGAGTTGCGCAGGCTGCATTCGGCGGCCAGGCCCTGGCGGGCGGCTTCGAACACGGCGATCTGCTGGGCGGTGGCGTCGGCATCCAGTTCGTCGGCACGGGCGAAGTGGCTCATCAGCACGATGCGCGAAACCTTGCCGCTGGCCAGCAGGCGCTGGTAGGCGTCGTGGTAGTCCTTGGGGTGCAGGCCGACGCGGTGCATGCCGCTGTCCAGCTTCAGCCAGACGGTGAGCGGTTTGTGCAGCTGGGTTTTCTCGATGGCTTCCAGCTGCCACAGCGAGTGCACCACGCACCACAGGTCGTGCTCGGCCATCAGCGCCAGCTCGCTGGCTTCGAAGAAGCCTTCCAGCAACAGCACCGGGGCCTTGATACCCGCGGCGCGCAACTCCAGCGCCTCTTCGATGCAGGCCACGGCAAAGCCGTTGGCTTCGGCCTCCAACGCCAGGGCGCAGCGCACGGCGCCATGGCCATAGGCGTCGGCCTTGATCACGGCGAGGGCTTTGGCACCGGTCAGTTCACGGGCCAGACGGTAGTTGTGGCGCAGGGCCTGGAGGTCGATCAGGGCGCGGGCGGGACGCATGGCGGCTGCCTTATGGTGGTTCACAGGTTGAAAACGGTGTTGGGTTCTTCGCGGGCTCGCCCGCTCCCACAGGGACATCACAGGTCTTGAAACTGTGCTGTACCTGTGGGAGCAGGCGAGCCCGCGAAGAGGCCGGTGCAGGCTATTACTGCTGGTGAACCGGCGCGGTCTGCCCGTGCTTGGCCACTTCCCGGCTGTTGCCATAACGGGAAATATCCAGGCCTTCGGCACTGATCTGCGGCTTCTTGCGCGCAATCAGGTCGGCCAGCAGGCGGCCGGAGCCGCACGCCATGGTCCAGCCCAGGGTACCGTGACCGGTGTTCAGGAACAGGTTGCGGAACGCCGTGGCACCAACGATCGGCGTGCCGTCCGGGGTCGCCGGGCGCAGGCCGGTCCAGAAGCTGGCCTGGCTCAGGTCACCGCCACGAGGATAAAGGTCGTTGACGATCATCTCCAGCGTTTCGCGCCGACGCGGGTTCAGCGACAGGTCAAAACCGGCAATTTCAGCCATGCCGCCAACACGGATACGGTTGTCGAAACGGGTGATCGCAACCTTGTAGGTCTCGTCGAGAATGGTCGACGTCGGGGCCATGTCGCCGTTGGTGATCGGCACAGTCAGCGAGTAACCCTTCAGCGGGTACACCGGGGCCTTGATGCCCAGCGGCTTGAGCATCTGCGGCGAGTAACTGCCCAACGCCAGCACGTAGCGGTCGGCGGTTTCCAGCTTGCCGTCGATCCACACGCCATTGATGCGGTCGCCCGCGAAGTCCAGGCGTTGAATGTCCTGGCCAAAACGGAACTCCACACCCAGGTTGATGGCCATTTCGGCCAGCTTGGTGGTGAACAGCTGGCAGTCGCCGGTCTGGTCGTTAGGCAGGCGCAGGGCGCCAGCCAGAATGTCCTTCACGCCAGCCAGGGCTGGTTCGACGCGGGCAATACCCTCGCGGTCCAGCAGTTCGTAAGGCACGCCGGACTGCTCGAGCACGGCAATGTCCTTGGCCGCAGCATCCATCTGGGCCTGGGTGCGGAACAGCTGGGTGGTACCCAGGGAGCGGCTTTCGTAGGCAATACCGGTTTCGGCGCGCAGTTCGTCAAGGCAGTCGCGGCTGTACTCGGACAGGCGCACCATGCGCTCCTTGTTCACCGCGTAACGGCTGGCGGTGCAGTTGCGCAGCATCTGCGCCATCCACAGGTACTGGTCGACATCGCCGGTGAGCTTGATGGCCAGGGGGGCGTGGCGCTCAAGCAGCCACTTGATGGCTTTCAGCGGTACGCCTGGGGCGGCCCAGGGCGAGGCATAGCCGGGCGAGATCTGGCCGGCGTTGGCAAAGCTGGTTTCCATGGCCACCGCCGGCTGGCGGTCGACCACCGTGACTTCGAAACCTTGCCGGGCCAGGTAATAGGCACTGGCGGTTCCGATTACACCGCTACCAAGTACCAGAACTCGCATCGTTTTATCCCTCACACGCGGCACGCCGCAGACTTTTATTGATATGGCATGAATGGGCGCAGTATAGGAATTTGAGACCAGTGCAATTCACTATATAAAAGCCTATTATTGGCGAGAATTCTCGGCAAAATCGCCTTTCACGGAGGGGCATCCCCTATGAGAACCCAGCACCAGAGCAAGCGTGAACTGGACAAGATCGACCGTAACATCCTGCGGATCCTGCAGAATGACGGGCGTATTTCCTTCACCGAACTGGGCGAGAAAGTTGGGCTGTCCACCACCCCTTGCACCGAGCGGGTTCGCCGCCTGGAGCGCGAGGGCATCATCATGGGCTACAACGCCCGCCTGAACCCGCAGCACCTCAAGGGCAGCCTGCTGGTGTTCGTGGAAATCAGCCTGGACTACAAGTCGGGCGACACCTTCGAGGAGTTCCGCCGCGCAGTGTTGAAGCTGCCCCACGTACTGGAATGCCACCTGGTGTCGGGTGACTTCGACTACCTGGTGAAGGCGCGTATTTCGGAGATGGCGTCGTACCGCAAGCTGCTTGGCGACATCCTGCTGAAGCTGCCGCACGTGCGCGAGTCGAAGAGCTACATCGTGATGGAGGAGGTGAAAGAAAGCCTCTGCCTGCCGATCCCGGACTGAGGCTAGACCAGCACCTGGCGGGTGGTGGCAATGAACTGGTGCACGATCTGCTCGGCAGCAGGCTCGATCATCGGCTCAGGGCCACGGCCACGCGGGCAGGCCATGCGTGGTGTGGTGCCAAACAGGCGGCAGATCATCGGGCGCTCTTCATACACCGTGCAACCGTTGGGGCCCAGGTGCACGCAGTCGAGGCGCTCCAGGGCGGCTTCCTGCTCGGCCTGGGACTTGCGCGGCAGGCGGGCCATTTCTTCCGTCGACGTGGTGACCGGGCCACAGCAGTCGTGGCAGCCGGGCTCGCACTCGAACGAGGGAATGAGTTCGCGCAGGAAGTGGATCTTGTGGCGGTTGCAGGACATGGCTGAGTTCAATGTTGATAACTTGCTGGATTATAGGCCTACCGGCTCTTTGTAGGAGCGGCCTTGTGTCGCGAAAGGGGTGCGTAGCGCCCCCAAAATTTCAGCTTCGCCGCAGATATAGCCGGGGCCGCGCTGCGGCCCTTTCGCGACGCAAGGCCGCTCCTACAGGTGACCGCGTTGACCAGGCCAAGCGGTTGCCCACCCCAGAGCCCCGGCTTATCCTCCTCCCCTAGCC
>NZ_JENB01000060.1 GCF_000708715.2 Pseudomonas putida W15Oct28
CCGGCTAACTCTGTGCCAGCAGCCGCGGTAATACAGAGGGTGCAAGCGTTAATCGGAATTACTGGGCGTAAAGCGCGCGTAGGTGGTTTGTTAAGTTGAATGTGAAAGCCCCGGGCTCAACCTGGGAACTGCATCCAAAACTGGCAAGCTAGAGTACGGTAGAGGGTGGTGGAATTTCCTGTGTAGCGGTGAAATGCGTAGATATAGGAAGGAACACCAGTGGCGAAGGCGACCACCTGGACTGATACTGACACTGAGGTGCGAAAGCGTGGGGAGCAAACAGGATTAGATACCCTGGTAGTCCACGCCGTAAACGATGTCAACTAGCCGTTGGAATCCTTGAGATTTTAGTGGCGCAGCTAACGCATTAAGTTGACCGCCTGGGGAGTACGGCCGCAAGGTTAAAACTCAAATGAATTGACGGGGGCCCGCACAAGCGGTGGAGCATGTGGTTTAATTCGAAGCAACGCGAAGAACCTTACCAGGCCTTGACATGCAGAGAACTTTCTAGAGATAGATTGGTGCCTTCGGGAACTCTGACACAGGTGCTGCATGGCTGTCGTCAGCTCGTGTCGTGAGATGTTGGGTTAAGTCCCGTAACGAGCGCAACCCTTGTCCTTAGTTACCAGCACGTAATGGTGGGCACTCTAAGGAGACTGCCGGTGACAAACCGGAGGAAGGTGGGGATGACGTCAAGTCATCATGGCCCTTACGGCCTGGGCTACACACGTGCTACAATGGTCGGTACAGAGGGTTGCCAAGCCGCGAGGTGGAGCTAATCTCACAAAACCGATCGTAGTCCGGATCGCAGTCTGCAACTCGACTGCGTGAAGTCGGAATCGCTAGTAATCGCGAATCAGAATGTCGCGGTGAATACGTTCCCGGGCCTTGTACACACCGCCCGTCACACCATGGGAGTGGGTTGCACCAGAAGTAGCTAGTCTAACCTTCGGGAGGACGGTTACCACGGTGTGATTCATGACTGGGGTGAAGTCGTAACAAGGTAGCCGTAGGGGAACCTGCGGCTGGATCACCTCCTTAATCGACGACATCAGCCTGCTGATGAGCTCCCACACGAATTGCTTGATTCATTTGCTGATCAGAACTCAGAAATGAGCATTCCCTGCGAATGTTGATACAATGGTCGGTACAGAGGGTTGCCAAGCCGCGAGGTGGAGCTAATCTCACAAAACCGATCGTAGTCCGGATCGCAGTCTGCAACTCGACTGCGTGAAGTCGGAATCGCTAGTAATCGCGAATCAGAATGTCGCGGTGAATACGTTCCCGGGCCTTGTACACACCGCCCGTCACACCATGGGAGTGGGTTGCACCAGAAGTAGCTAGTCTAACCTTCGGGAGGACGGTTACCACGGTGTGATTCATGACTGGGGTGAAGTCGTAACAAGGTAGCCGTAGGGGAACCTGCGGCTGGATCACCTCCTTAATCGACGACATCAGCCTGCTGATGAGCTCCCACACGAATTGCTTGATTCACTTGTATAAAGACGATGCTGTAAATATGGTCAAGTGAAGAAGCGCATACGGTGGATGCCTTGGCAGTCAGAGGCGATGAAAGACGTGGTAGCCTGCGATAAGCTTTGGGGAGTCGGCAAACAGACTGTGATCCAGAGATCTCTGAATGGGGGAACCCAGCCAGCATAAGCTGGTTATCTTGTACTGAATACATAGGTGCAAGAGGCGAACCAGGGGAACTGAAACATCTAAGTACCCTGAGGAAAAGAAATCAACCGAGATTCCCTTAGTAGTGGCGAGCGAACGGGGACCAGCCCTTAAGTTGGTTTGAGATTAGTGGAACGCTCTGGAAAGTGCGGCCATAGTGGGTGATAGCCCCGTACACGAAAATCTCTTATCAATGAAATCGAGTAGGACGGAGCACGAGAAACTTTGTCTGAATATGGGGGGACCATCCTCCAAGGCTAAATACTACTGACTGACCGATAGTGAACTAGTACCGTGAGGGAAAGGCGAAAAGAACCCCGGAGAGGGGAGTGAAATAGATCCTGAAACCGTATGCGTACAAGCAGTGGGAGCCTACTTTGTTAGGTGACTGCGTACCTTTTGTATAATGGGTCAGCGACTTATATTCAGTGGCGAGCTTAACCGAATAGGGGAGGCGTAGCGAAAGCGAGTCTTAATAGGGCGTTTAGTCGCTGGGTATAGACCCGAAACCGGGCGATCTATCCATGGGCAGGTTGAAGGTTAGGTAACACTGACTGGAGGACCGAACCGACTACCGTTGAAAAGTTAGCGGATGACCTGTGGATCGGAGTGAAAGGCTAATCAAGCTCGGAGATAGCTGGTTCTCCTCGAAAGCTATTTAGGTAGCGCCTCATGTATCACTGTAGGGGGTAGAGCACTGTTTCGGCTAGGGGGTCATCCCGACTTACCAAACCGATGCAAACTCCGAATACCTACAAGTGCCGAGCATGGGAGACACACGGCGGGTGCTAACGTCCGTCGTGAAAAGGGAAACAACCCAGACCGTCAGCTAAGGTCCCAAAGTCATGGTTAAGTGGGAAACGATGTGGGAAGGCTTAGACAGCTAGGAGGTTGGCTTAGAAGCAGCCACCCTTTAAAGAAAGCGTAATAGCTCACTAGTCGAGTCGGCCTGCGCGGAAGATGTAACGGGGCTCAAACCATGCACCGAAGCTACGGGTATCACGAGTGAAAAACTCGCACGCCGAAAGACCAAGGTTTCCTGCGCAACGTTAATCGACGCAGGGTTAGTCGGTCCCTAAGGCGAGGCTGAAAAGCGTAGTCGATGGAAAACAGGTTAATATTCCTGTACTTCCAGTTATTGCGATGGAGGGACGGAGAAGGTTAGGCCAGCCTGGCGTTGGTTGTCCAGGTTTAAGGTGGTAGGCTGGAATCTTAGGCAAATCCGGGATTCTAAGGCCGAGAGCTGATGACGAGTTGCCATTAGGCGACGAAGTGGTTGATACCATGCTTCCAAGAAAAGCTCCTAAGCTTCAGATAACTGGGAACCGTACCCCAAACCGACACAGGTGGTTAGGTAGAGAATACCAAGGCGCTTGAGAGAACTCGGGTGAAGGAACTAGGCAAAATGGCACCGTAACTTCGGGAGAAGGTGCGCCGGCGAGGGTCAAGGACTTGCTCCGTAAGCCCATGCCGGTCGAAGATACCAGGCCGCTGCGACTGTTTATTAAAAACACAGCACTCTGCAAACACGAAAGTGGACGTATAGGGTGTGACGCCTGCCCGGTGCCGGAAGGTTAATTGATGGGGTTAGCGCAAGCGAAGCTCTTGATCGAAGCCCCGGTAAACGGCGGCCGTAACTATAACGGTCCTAAGGTAGCGAAATTCCTTGTCGGGTAAGTTCCGACCTGCACGAATGGCGTAACGATGGCGGCGCTGTCTCCACCCGAGACTCAGTGAAATTGAAATCGCTGTGAAGATGCAGTGTATCCGCGGCTAGACGGAAAGACCCCGTGAACCTTTACTATAGCTTTGCACTGGACTTTGAATTTGCTTGTGTAGGATAGGTGGGAGGCTTTGAAGTGGGGACGCCAGTTCTCATGGAGCCATCCTTGAAATACCACCCTGGCAACTTTGAGGTTCTAACTCAGGTCCGTTATCCGGATCGAGGACAGTGTATGGTGGGTAGTTTGACTGGGGCGGTCTCCTCCCAAAGAGTAACGGAGGAGTACGAAGGTGCGCTCAGACCGGTCGGAAATCGGTCGTAGAGTATAAAGGCAAAAGCGCGCTTGACTGCGAGACACACACGTCGAGCAGGTACGAAAGTAGGTCTTAGTGATCCGGTGGTTCTGTATGGAAGGGCCATCGCTCAACGGATAAAAGGTACTCCGGGGATAACAGGCTGATACCGCCCAAGAGTTCATATCGACGGCGGTGTTTGGCACCTCGATGTCGGCTCATCACATCCTGGGGCTGAAGCCGGTCCCAAGGGTATGGCTGTTCGCCATTTAAAGTGGTACGCGAGCTGGGTTTAGAACGTCGTGAGACAGTTCGGTCCCTATCTGCCGTGGACGTTTGAGATTTGAGAGGGGCTGCTCCTAGTACGAGAGGACCGGAGTGGACGAACCTCTGGTGTTCCGGTTGTCACGCCAGTGGCATTGCCGGGTAGCTATGTTCGGAAGAGATAACCGCTGAAAGCATCTAAGCGGGAAACTTGCCTCAAGATGAGATCTCACTGGGATCTTGAATCCCCTAAAGGGCCGTCGAAGACTACGACGTTGATAGGTTGGGTGTGTAAGCGCTGTGAGGCGTTGAGCTAACCAATACTAATTGCCCGTGAGGCTTGACCATATAACACCCAAGCAATTTGCAAGGACTTGCTCCGTAAGCCCATGCCGGTCGAAGATACCAGGCCGCTGCGACTGTTTATTAAAAACACAGCACTCTGCAAACACGAAAGTGGACGTATAGGGTGTGACGCCTGCCCGGTGCCGGAAGGTTAATTGATGGGGTTAGCGCAAGCGAAGCTCTTGATCGAAGCCCCGGTAAACGGCGGCCGTAACTATAACGGTCCTAAGGTAGCGAAATTCCTTGTCGGGTAAGTTCCGACCTGCACGAATGGCGTAACGATGGCGGCGCTGTCTCCACCCGAGACTCAGTGAAATTGAAATCGCTGTGAAGATGCAGTGTATCCGCGGCTAGACGGAAAGACCCCGTGAACCTTTACTATAGCTTTGCACTGGACTTTGAATTTGCTTGTGTAGGATAGGTGGGAGGCTTTGAAGTGGGGACGCCAGTTCTCATGGAGCCATCCTTGAAATACCACCCTGGCAACTTTGAGGTTCTAACTCAGGTCCGTTATCCGGATCGAGGACAGTGTATGGTGGGTAGTTTGACTGGGGCGGTCTCCTCCCAAAGAGTAACGGAGGAGTACGAAGGTGCGCTCAGACCGGTCGGAAATCGGTCGTAGAGTATAAAGGCAAAAGCGCGCTTGACTGCGAGACACACACGTCGAGCAGGTACGAAAGTAGGTCTTAGTGATCCGGTGGTTCTGTATGGAAGGGCCATCGCTCAACGGATAAAAGGTACTCCGGGGATAACAGGCTGATACCGCCCAAGAGTTCATATCGACGGCGGTGTTTGGCACCTCGATGTCGGCTCATCACATCCTGGGGCTGAAGCCGGTCCCAAGGGTATGGCTGTTCGCCATTTAAAGTGGTACGCGAGCTGGGTTTAGAACGTCGTGAGACAGTTCGGTCCCTATCTGCCGTGGACGTTTGAGATTTGAGAGGGGCTGCTCCTAGTACGAGAGGACCGGAGTGGACGAACCTCTGGTGTTCCGGTTGTCACGCCAGTGGCATTGCCGGGTAGCTATGTTCGGAAGAGATAACCGCTGAAAGCATCTAAGCGGGAAACTTGCCTCAAGATGAGATCTCACTGGGATCTTGAATCCCCTAAAGGGCCGTCGAAGACTACGACGTTGATAGGTTGGGTGTGTAAGCGCTGTGAGGCGTTGAGCTAACCAATACTAATTGCCCGTGAGGCTTGACCATATAACACCCAAGCAATCAACAAACCACAAATATCGCATATCCGAATTCGCTGGGCTGTCCATCTGGACATTCTGGCTACAGAATTTCTTGACGACCATAGAGCATTGGAACCACCTGATCCCATCCCGAACTCAGTAGTGAAACGATGCATCGCCGATGGTAGTGTGGGGTTTCCCCATGTGAGAGTAGGTCATCGTCAAGATTCATTTCGCAAAACCCCTATCTGCGCATGCAGGTAGGGGTTTTGTCTTTGTGGCTCAAAAATCCCAAGCCCTGCCCGAACCCGTGTAGGAGCAGCCTTGCGCTGCGAAGAGGCCAGTAAGGCTAAAGATTATCTTTGGCTGCAATGGCCACTTCGCAGCACAAGGCTGCTCCTACAGTGAATGCTGCAACGCCAGCCAAGGGCGCTCAAAATGATGGCATTCGGCCCTTTCATGTTCGCGTGATATCGTTCCCCCTCAGCCATCAGCGCCTGCCAGAGACCCTCCGATGCCCAACACCACCCACCTCCACCCCGGCTTCATGATCGTCCACGGCAACCGCCTGGACGACCTGCGCAGCCTGGTGGTGAGCTGGATGCGTCGCTACCCTTTGGCGCCGCTGGAAAACGAAATCGCTCTGGTGCAAAGCAATGGCATCGCCCAATGGCTCAAGCTGGCCCTGGCCGAAGACCCGCTTGAAGACGACCAGGGTGGTTGTGGCATCGCCGCCGCAATCGATGTTCAACTGCCTGGCAGCTTCATGTGGCAGCTGTACCGAAGCGTGCTGGGCCGCGGCGAAATTCCTGAAGTTTCCCTGCTCGACAAGGCCCCGCTTACCTGGCGCCTGATGCGCCTGCTGCCGGCTCTGATCGAGCGAGCGCATTTCGAACCGCTGCGGCGCTTCCTTACCGACGACAGCGACCTGCGCAAGCGTTACCAGCTCGCCGAACGCCTGGCCGACCTGTTTGACCAGTACCAGGTCTACCGCGCCGATTGGCTCAAGGACTGGGCTGCGGGCGATCACATCCTCAACACCGCCCGCGGCGAGCGCAAAGTGCTGCCCCCGGGCAACCGCTGGCAGGCCGAACTGTGGCGCGCGCTGCTGGAGGATGTTGGCGAAGAGGGCATGGCACAGAGCCGCGCCGGGGTGCATCAGCGCTTCATCGAGCGTATCAACAGCCTGCAGCAGGCACCTGCTGGGCTCCCTCCACGGGTGATCGTGTTCGGCATCTCCTCGCTGCCAGCCCAGGCGCTGGAAGCGTTGGCGGGCTTGGCGCGCTTCAGCCAGGTGCTGCTGTGCGTGCACAACCCCTGCCGCCACCACTGGGCCGATATCGTTGCCGATAAGGACCTGCTGCGCCATCAGTACAAGCGCCAGCAGCGCAAGCAGGGCATGCCCCTGCAACTGGACGACCAGTCGCTGCATCAACATGCCCACCCGTTGCTGGCAGCCTGGGGCAAACAAGGCCGCGACTACATCAACCTGCTCGACAGTTATGACGACCCGGGCAGCTACCAGGGTGTGTTCAGCGATGGCCGCATTGACTTGTTCAGTGACGGTTCGCCCACAACGCTGCTCAACCAGTTGCAGGACGACATTCTCGAACTGCGCCCGCTCGCCGAAACCCGCGAGCTGTGGCCGGCAGTCGACACGACAAAAGACCGTTCGGTGCGTTTCCACATTGCCCACAGCCCGCAACGCGAAGTGGAGATCCTCCACGACCAGCTGCTGGCCCGCTTCAGCGCCGACCCGACTTTGCGCCCGCGTGACGTGATCGTCATGCTGCCGGCCGTCGACACCTATGCGCCGCATATCCGCGCGGTGTTCGGCCAGTTGCAACGCAATGACCCGCGCTACATTCCGTTCACCCTCACCGACCAGGGCCAACGCGGACGCGAGCCGTTGCTGATCGCCCTCGAACACCTGCTCAAGTTGCCGGACAGCCGCTTCGCGGTCAGCGAAGTGCTCGACCTGCTGGACGTACCGGCCGTGCGTGCACGCTTTGGCATCCGCGAAAATGACTTGCCCACGCTGCACCGCTGGATCGAGGGCGCCGGCATTCGCTGGGGGCTCAATGCCGAGCAGCGCGCCAGCTTGGGGTTGCCCGCAGGGCTTGAACAGAACAGCTGGCGGTTCGGCTTGCGGCGCATGCTGCTGGGCTACGCGGTAGGTGTAGGTGAAGCGTGTGATGGCATCGAGCCCTACGATGAAATCGGTGGCCTGGACGCGGCACTGATCGGCCCGCTGGCCGCGCTGCTCGACGCGCTCGAAGTGGCGTGCCAGGAATTGTCCGAGCCTGCCACGGTCAGCCAGTGGGGGGAGCGCCTGAATGCTTTGTTGCAAGTGTTCTTCCTGGCCGAGGGCGAGCGCGACGAATTCCTGCTTATGCAGTTGCAGGATCTGCGCGATAGCTGGCTTGAAGTGTGCGAGACCGTTGGCCTGCAAGACCCACTGCCGCTGACCGTAGTACGTGAAGCCTGGCTGTCGGGCCTCGACCAGGGCAAGTTGTCGCAACGCTTCCTCGCCGGTTCGGTGAACTTCTGCACCCTCATGCCCATGCGCGCCATTCCGTTCCGCGTGGTCTGCCTGCTTGGCATGAACGATGGCGACTACCCCCGTGCCCAGCAACCGTTGGACTTCGACCTGATGGCCAGCGACTACCGCCCCGGTGACCGCTCGCGCCGCGAAGATGACCGCTACCTGCTGCTCGAAGCGTTGCTGTCGGCACGTGACCAGCTGTATATCAGCTGGGTCGGGCGCAGTATCCGCGACAACAGCGAACGCCCGGCCTCGGTATTGATCGGCCAGTTGCGTGATCACCTTGCAACCGGCTGGCATCTGGCCGGCGCAGAGCAGGGGCAGCCAGTACAGCTAGGCGAGCAACTGCTGCACGCCCTGACCCAGGAGCACCCGCTGCAACCGTTCAGCTCGCGTTACTTCGAGAAGGGCAGCCCGCTGTTCAGCTTTGCCCATGAATGGCAGGTGCTGCACCGGCAGAGCCAGGAGGACGAGCAGGGTGACTCCGCCCTGCCGCCTTACCAGGACGATGAAGCCTTGAGCCTGACCCAGCTGAATGACTTCCTGCGCCACCCGGTGCGGCATTTCTTCAGTCAGCGGCTTAAGGTGTATTTCGAAGCGCTGGAGGCACCAACCCCGGACGAAGAACCGTTCGTTCTCGATACCCTGCAACGCTACGGCGCCAGTGAAAGCCTGCTCGGTGCGGCACTGTCCGAGCCGGACAATGCCGAGCAAGCCTTGCAGGCACAGGCCCGACGCCTGCAGGCCTGTGGCTTGCTGCCGCTGGCCGGCTTTGGCGAGCTGCTGCAAAGCGAGTTGATCGAACCATTGCCAGACCTGCTGCAACGCCACCGCCAGTTGTTGCAACGCTGGCCCCAACTGGTCGAGGGCGCGTTACCGGTGCATTTCGAGCACGGCGAGCATCGTCTTGAAGGTTGGCTGGGCCGGGTGTTCCAGGCGGATGACCAGAGCCTGCTCAGCATCACTACCGTACCCAACACCATCAGCGCCGGGCGCAACAACCTCAAGTGGCACCGCCTGATTGCGCCTTGGGTCACGCACTTGGCGGCCTGTGCGGCGGGCTACCGCTACAACAGTGCGCTGGTGGCCAGCGACCTGACCTTGCTGCTTGCACCGCTGCCGCAAGAGCAGGCCGCACAACTGTTGGGCGACCTGTTGGTGGCCCGCCAAGCGGCGATGAATGTGCCGCTGCCGGTTGCAGCCAAGACCGCGTTCGCCTGGTTGGCCCAGGACGATGCCGACAAAGCCCTGGCAGCGGCTGCCCGTGCCTATGAAGGCGACGAGCGCACCAGCTTCGGCGAGCGCAGTGAAAGCATCGCCCTGGCCCGCCAGTTCCGCGACTTCGCCGCGCTGACCGCCGATGAAACCTTTGAAGGCTGGTGCGAAACCTTGTACCGCCCCTTGTTCACCGCCCCTTGGCAAACCCTGGGCAACCCGGAGAAAGGCGCATGACCCAGGACCGTCCCCTGGCACTGAGTTTCCCCCTGCACGGCAGCCAGCTGATTGAGGCCAGCGCCGGCACGGGCAAGACCTTTACCATTTCGGCGCTGTACCTGCGCCTGATCCTCGGCCACGGGGGGGAGCAAGGTTTTGATCGCGAGCTGCTGCCACCGCAGATCCTCGTGGTGACCTTCACCGACGCAGCCACCAAAGAACTGCGCGAACGTATCCGCGCCCGTCTGGCAGAGGCTGCACGGTTCTTCCGTGGCGAACTGGAAGGCGCCGACCCGCTGCTGCACCAGTTGCGTGATGACTACGCGCAAGAGGCCTGGCCGCGTTGTGCAGGCCGCCTGGAAATCGCCGTGCAGTGGATGGACGAAGCGGCGGTATCGACTATCCACGGCTGGTGCCAGCGCATGCTGCGCGAGCATGCCTTCGACAGCGGCAGCCTGTTCACACAGACGCTGGAAACCGACCACAGCGAACTGCTGGGCCAGGTCATGCGCGATTACTGGCGGCGCTTCTGCTACGGCATGCAAGGTGACGCACTGGCCTGGGTGCGTGGCAACTGGGTTAGTCCCGATGCTTTGCTGCCGCGCATTCGCCCACTGTTTGGCCGCGTGCGCGCCTCGCAGGATGGGCCAGAGCCCGCAGCACTGATCCAGGCATCGCTGCAGCAACGTGGCGAACAGTTGGCCCGGCTGAAGGCGCCCTGGGCGCAGTGGGCCGAAGAGCTGCGAGGGATCCTCCGGCAGGCGGTGGAAGCCAAACAAGTCGATGGCCGTAAGGTACGGGCACAGTACTTTGAACCGTGGTGCGACAAGCTGTGCGGCTGGGCGGCCGATGAGCAAGTCGTCGAGCTCGACCTCGGTTCAGGCTTCACCCGTCTCACCCCGGCAGGTCTAGCCGAGGCCTGGAAGACCGGCGCCCCCCCGGAGCACCCGGCACTGCATGCCATGCAGACCTTGCAACAACAATTGCAGGCGCTCGACAGCCCGGATGCGCCCTTGCTCGAACATGCCGCCAACTGGGTATCGGCACGCTTCGAAGTGGAGAAGCGCCGGCGTGCGGAAATGGGCTTCGACGACATGCTCGTGCGCCTGCAGCACGCCTTGGCCAGCGAGGCCGGCGAACGCCTGGCCGGCCTGATCCGCGAGCAGTTCCCGGTAGCCCTGATCGACGAATTCCAGGATACCGACCCGGTGCAGTACGGCATTTTCGAGCGCATCTACCAGATTGGCGAAAACCGCGCAGAAACCGGCCTGTTCATGATCGGTGACCCCAAGCAGGCGATCTACGCCTTCCGCGGTGCCGACATCTACACCTACCTCGCTGCACGGCGCGCCACCAGCGGCCGCCTGCACAGCCTGGACACCAACTACCGCTCCAGCAAGGCCATGGTCGCGGCGGTCAACCAGGTGTTCCTGCAGGCCGAAGCGCGTGAAGCGGGGCGGGGCGCATTCCTGTTCCGCGAGGCCGACGACAACCCGCTGCCGTTCATCGAAGTCCGCGCCAAGGGCCGTGGCGAACAGCTGATGATTGACGGGGAAGCCAGTGCAGCCCTGCAATGCTGGCAGCTGGCAAGCGAAGAGCCAGTCTCCAGCAGTGTCTACCGCCAGCAGTTGGCAGCCAGTTGCGCCAGCCATATCGTCGCCTTGCTCAATGGCGGTCAGCAGGGTACGGCGGGCTTCCAGAATGGCGAAGGCGAACTGCGCCCGTGCCTGCCTTCGGACATCGCCATCCTGGTGCGTGACGGCCATGAAGCGCAGATGGTCCGCGCCGAGCTGGCCGCACGCGATGTGCGCAGTGTTTACCTGTCCGACAAGGACTCGGTGTTTTCCGCCCATGAAGCCCACGACCTGCTGGCCTGGCTCAAGGCCTGCGCCGAGCCAGACTCGGAGCGCCTGCTCAAGGCCGCACTGGCCAGCCTCACATTGGGCCTGTCGCTGGCCGCGCTGGACCGGCTGAACCAGGACGAACGGGTCTGGGAAGGTTGGGTCATGCGTTTTCGCCATTATCGCGATACCTGGCAACGCCAGGGTGTGCTGCCCATGCTGCGGCACCTGCTGCATGACTTCCAGCTGCCGCGCACGCTGATCCGCCGCAGTGATGGCGAACGTGTGCTGACCAACCTGCTGCACCTGGCCGAACTGCTGCAGCAGGCGGCGGGTGAGCTGGACGGTGAACAGGCGCTGATCCGCCACCTGGCCGAGCACCTGGCCAGTTCCGGGCAGGCCGGTGAAGAGCAGATCCTGCGCCTGGAGAGCGACGAACAGCTGGTCAAGGTGGTGACGATCCACAAGTCCAAGGGCCTGGAGTATCCCCTGGTCTACCTGCCGTTCATCTGCACCAGCAAACCGGTGGACGGCAGCCGCCTGCCATTGGCCTGGCATGACAGCCACGGCAACGCCCACCTCACCCTGACCCCGGACCAGGCGCAGATCGAGCGCGCCGACGACGAGCGCCTGGCCGAAGACCTGCGCCTGCTCTACGTGGCCCTGACCCGTGCCCAGCATGCTTGCTGGCTGGGTGTTGCCGACCTCAAACGCGGTAACCAGAAGAGTTCACAACTGCACCGCTCGGCATTTGGCTACCTGCTGGGTGGCGGCCTTGCCTTGGCCGGCTCGGAGCAGCTTACGCACTGGTTGCAGGCGTTGGCTGCGACATGCCCGCACATCACTTGCCCGGGCCTGCCGCAGGCGGATGAGCAGGTGTATCGCATGCCGCATGCCGACCGTGAGCTGCTGCCCGCACGCAAGCCGCGCCGCGCCGCAGCCGAGCATTGGTGGATCGCTTCTTACAGCGCCCTGCGTATCGGCGATCAGGCGCTGGTTGCCGACAGTTCGCAGGCCCAGCAGCTGCTGGATGACGAAGTGGTCGATGCCCAGGTACTGCGCGAAGTCCCGGCCGACAGTGGCGATATCCACCGCTTTCCGCGGGGGCCGAACCCCGGCACCTTCCTGCATGGCTTGCTGGAGTGGGCGGGCCGTGAGGGCTTCAGCCAGGTCAGCGGCAACCCGCAACTTATCGAGCGCACCGTTGGTCAGCGCTGCAACCGCCGCGACTGGACCGGCTGGATCCCTACTCTCAGCCAGTGGATGCAGCGCTTGCTGGGCGAGGCGTTGCCGTTGCCGGGCAGCGACCAGGGCGTGACGCTGGGGCAGTTGCGTCATTACCAGATCGAAATGGAATTCTGGTTCGCCAGCCACCGGGTCGACGCCGAACAACTCGACCGCCTGGTGGCACGCCACACCCACCCTGGCCTGGCGCGCCCGGCAGCGCAGCCGACTGTGCTCAACGGCATGTTCAAAGGTTTCATCGACCTGGCGTTCGAGCTGGACGGGCGTTACTACGTGACCGACTACAAGTCCAACTGGCTGGGCCCGGACATCCAGGCCTACGACGCCATGGCCATGGAAAAGGCCATTATCGAGCACCGCTACGACCTGCAGTACGTGCTGTACCTGCTGGCCCTGCACCGCCAGTTGCGCGCTCGCCTGCCGGACTACGATTATGACCGCCATGTCGGCGGCGCCCTGTTCATCTTCCTGCGCGGCGCCAGCAGCAGCGGCCACGGCGTGTACCACACCAAGCCACCGCGCGAGCTGATCGAAAGCCTTGATGCGCTGTTCCGTGGCGAGCACCCACCGGCACAGCAGGACCTGTTTGCCGGAGCCGAGATATGAGCCGAAACCTGGTTGACCTGTTGCCCACCCCGTTGCACGCCGAGCACCTGCTGGCGCTGGCGCCACAGCACGACAGCGCAGACCTGCTGCAACTGCTCGACCGCTGGGTTGAGCGGGGCTGGCTGCGGGCCCTTGACCGTGCGTTCGTCTCGTTCCTCGAAGAGCGCGCCCCCGGCAGCGATCCCTTGTTGTTACTGGCGGCAGCATTGGCCAGCCACCAACTGGGCCACGGGCATGTCTGCCTCGACCTGCAGCAAACCCTGGCCGAGCCCGACTTCGCCCTGTCGTTGCCGCCCGAAGGCGACGCCCTGATCGGGCCCTTGCTGCTGCCGTCGCAACTGCTGGCCAACCTCGACTTGAATGCCTGGCGCCAACGCATTTCAGCCAGCCCGCTGGTGGCCGCTGGCGATACCCCGGGGCAACAAGCGCGGCCACTGGTACTCAGCGGCGAGCGCTTGTACCTGCGCCGTTACTGGAGCTACGAGCGGCGTATCGACCATACCCTGCGTCAGCGCCTGACCCAGGCCGAAGCGCCGCTGACCGACTTGCCAGGTCGCCTGGCACAGCTGTTCGAGGGCGGTGCGCCAGATGGCCAGGTGGACTGGCAGAAGCTCGCCTGTGCGCTGGCCACCCGTGCCGGTTTCAGCATCATCACGGGTGGCCCCGGCACGGGTAAAACCACCACCGTGGTGCGCCTGCTGGCCTTGCTGCAAGGGCCGGCAGTGGAGCAGGGCAGGCCGCTGCGCATTCGCTTGGCCGCGCCGACCGGCAAGGCCGCTGCGCGCCTGACCGAATCCATTGGCCAGCAAGTCGAGCGGCTGCAAGTCAGCGCCGAAGTGCGCGGGCAAATCCCCACCGAAGTCAGCACCGTGCACCGCCTGCTCGGCAGCCGCCCGGGTTCGCGGCACTTCCGCCACCATGCCGGTAACCCGTTGCCGCTGGACGTACTGGTAATCGATGAAGCGTCGATGATCGACCTTGAAATGATGGCCAACCTGCTCGATGCCTTGCCGCCCCGGGCGCGCCTGGTGCTGCTGGGCGACAAGGACCAGCTGGCATCGGTCGAAGCCGGTGCGGTACTGGGCGACCTGTGCCGGGATGCCGAGGAGGGCTATTACTCGCCAGCGACCGCAGCGTGGCTGGAACAGATCAGTGGCGAGTCGCTGGCCGCCAGCGGCCTCAAGACCGGCGATGAGCAGCGCAACCCGCTGGCCCAGCAATTGGTGATGCTGCGCTTCTCGCGGCGCTTCGGTGAAGGCAGCGGCATTGGTCAGCTGGCGCGGCTGGTCAACCGTCAGGACTCTCACGCAGCGCGCAACCTGCTGGCCAAGCCGCCGGCCGACGTGCACAGCCTTGCCCTCAAGCACGAGCAGGACCGTGCTTTCGACCGCCTGCTGCTCGACGGCCTGAACCGCGGTGCCGAAGGCCCGCAGGGCTACCGCAGCTATCTGCGCACCCTGGGCCGCTACCGGCCTGCACTGGAAACCGCCTTTGATGACCCCGCGTGGGAGCAATGGGCGGGCAAGGTGCTGCACAGCTTTGAGGACTTCCAGTTGCTGTGCGCGGTGCGCCGTGGCGCCTGGGGTGTCGAAGGCCTCAACGAACGGGTGGCACGGGTGCTGCACAATGCCGGGCTGATCGACAGCCAGCAGCCCTGGTATGAAGGCCGACCGGTGCTGGTAACCCGCAACGACTATGGCCTGGGCCTGATGAACGGTGATATCGGCATCGCCCTGCGCCTGCCGGATGAGCGCGGTGAGCCGCTGCTGCGGGTGGCCTTCCCGCGTAACGACGGCAGTGGCGGTGTGCGTTTCGTCTTGCCCAGCCGGCTCAACGAAGTGGAAACGGTATTTGCCATGACCGTGCACAAATCCCAGGGCTCGGAGTTCAGCCACACCGCGCTGGTACTGCCCGATGCGCTCAACCCGGTGCTGACCAAGGAGCTGGTATACACCGGCATCACCCGGGCCAAGCACTGCTTCAGCCTGGTCGAGCCACGGCAAGGCATTTTCGAAGAAGCAGTGGCGCGCAAGGTCCGGCGTATTTCCGGGTTGATGCTCGAACAGGTGTAGGACCGCGAGGCCTATCGCCGGCAAGCCAGCTCCCACAGGTACAGCAGAGCTCTCAAAGGCTGTGGAGTCCCTGTGGGAGCTGGCTTGCCGGCGATAGGGCCATCAATTCCAACACAGAAAGCAGGTCATTCCTACAACGATGCGGCCATGTGCTATCGTTGCGCCGATACAAGAAAGGACTTTAAGAGATTCCCCACATGCACGTGGCCGCAAGGCGAGTGACAAGCTGTGCGCTTTCGCTATTGCTGGCCGTCCTGTTCCTTTCTGCAGGCCCCGCCCAGGCAGAAACCGCCACAACCGCCGCCCAGGCGCAGCAACGCGCCAAGGCCGTCACCCAAGTGGTACTCGGCATCTTCAGTTACGCCCGCTGGCCCGCCGAACCTTCACCCTTGCGCTTGTGCCTTGTCGGCCCGACCGAATACGCCGATGACCTTATCAAAGGCCATGTGCAGGAGTCTGGCCGCCCGCTACAAGTGCGGCGCCTGCTGGCGGAGGATACCCAGGTCGCCCAGGCCTGCGATGCCATCTACATCGGCAAACTCGACCAAGGGCAGCGCGATCGGCTGTTCGAGCGCATCAGCGGCCACCCGGTAGTGAGCATCAGCGAAGCGAACGACCCGTGCACGGTTGGCAGCCTGTTCTGCCTGAGGGTCAGCGACCAGCAGGTGGCCTTTGAGGTCAACCTCGACTCGGTGGCGCGCTCCGGCGTGCATATCCACCCCAGTGTGCTGCAATTGTCGCGGCGCCGGGCGGTGCAGCCATGAAGACGACCCGCAAGCATGGCGTGCGCCCGACCCTGCGCTCGGTGCTGGGCCGTGGCCACCTCAGCGTTGCTTTGCTCGCCGTGGGCCTGGCCGGTATTTCCCTTACCCTGCTGGGCGTGCTCGCCCTGCGCGTGTACGCCAATCACAACCTGCACCTCATCGCCCGCTCCATCAACTACACCGTGGAAGCGGCGGTGGTATTCGACGACAGTGCCGCGGCCAATGAATCGCTGGCGCTGATCGCCAGTAACGAGGAGGTGGCCGAGGCCAAGGTCTTCAACGACGAAGGCGAGCTGCTGGCGCACTGGCAACGGGGCGATACCGGCATGCTCGCCAAGCTTGAAGTGCAGGTTGCCACCGCCTTGCTGGATGAACCGGTCAACCTGCCGATCCTGCACCAGCAGCAGCAGGTCGGGCACATCGAGCTGGTCGGCCAGGGCCGTAGCCTGTTGCTGTTCCTGCTCAGTGGCCTGGCCGGCATCCTGTTCTGCACGCTGCTCAGTGCCTTGGCTGCGCAATACCTGTCGCGGCGCCTGCTTAGCGATATCGTCCGCCCGCTGCGTGGCCTGGCCAGCGTCGCCCACGCCGCCCGCCGCGAGCGCAGTTTCGACCGGCGCGTGCCGGAAGCGCCGATTGCCGAACTCAACGAACTGGGCAACGACTTCAATGCCCTGCTCGACGAACTGGAGGTATGGCACAGCCACCTGCAGAACGAAAACCAGACCCTGGCCCACCAGGCCAGCCACGACAGCCTGACCGGCCTGCCCAACCGCGCCTTCTTCGAGGGGCGCCTGAACCGCAGCGTGCGTAACGCTGCACGGCAGCAGGACCACCTGGCGCTGCTGTTCCTCGACAGCGACCACTTCAAGCAGATCAACGACACCCTCGGCCATGCCGTGGGCGACGAAGTACTGATCAGTGTGGCCGACCGCGTGCGTGCCCAACTGCGCGAGCACGACCTGGTGGCACGCCTGGGCGGTGATGAGTTCGCGGTGCTGCTGACACCTTTGCAGTCGCGCCAGGACGCCGAGCATATTGCCGAAAAAATCGTAGCCAGCATGAAGCTGCCCGTGCAGTTGGACGGTGGCCGCAGTATCGCCACCTCACTGAGTGTCGGTATTGCCTATTACCCGGATGACGGCGCTGACCCCGCCAGTCTTCTCAATGCCGCCGATGCGGCGATGTACCAGGCCAAGCGCAAACGCCGTGGCCATTGGCAAGTGGCGCAGACGGAACGGTCCGCCAGTGAAATCAAGAACAGGAGTTGAACCCGTGATACAAGCTTTACGTTTCCCCCTTTGGGCCTTGTTGCTCGCCGTGCTGGCGCTGACCGGTTGCCAGAGCACACCCCCCAAGGGCCTGACCCCCGAACAGATTGCCGTGCTCAAGCGCGAAGGCTTTACCCCCACCGATGAAGGCTGGGCCTACGACTTGTCCGGCAAAGTGCTGTTCGGCAGCGACCTGGATGGCCTCAACGGCCAGAGCCAGGCGATTGTCGAGCGCATTGGCAAGGCGCTGCTCGGTGTTGGCATCCACGGCGTGCGGGTAGATGGCCATGCCGATTCGTCGGGCAAGGCCACGTACAACCAGCAACTGTCCGAACGCCGTGCGCAGAGCGTGACCAAGGCGTTGGTCGGGGTTGGCATGCAGGCGCAGAACATCCAGTCCCGTGGGCTGGGCAGCACACAACCGGTGGCGGACAACCGCACCAGTGCGGGGCGTACCGAAAACCGCCGCGTGTCTATCGTGGTGGCGTCTTACTGATAGTCGCCTCACGGGCTTTCACACATCCCCTGTGGGAGCGGGCGTGCCCGCGAAGCAGGCGACGCGGTGTCTGGCACCGGCTTCGCCGGTGTTCGCGGGCACGCCCGCTCCCACAGGATCTGTGTTGCCCTCGGTAATGCGCAGCCCCATCATTCCTGAGCAAACCGCATCTCGCGGGTTTCGCCCATCAACAACGGCGCATTCGCCTCGGTCACCCCACGGATGTAATCCCACAACAGGGTAATGCGCTTCAACTTGCGCAAATCCTCCCGGCAGTACATCCAGAACTGCCGCGTCACCTCGATCTCCTCGGGCAGCACTGTCACCAATCGCGGGTCCTGCGCAGCGAGGAAGCACGGCAGTATCGCCAGCCCACGCCCCTGCAACGCGGCGGTGTACTGCGCAATCACGCTGGTACTGCGCAGGTGCGCGCTGGCACCGGGAATCAGGTTGGCCAGGTACAAAAGCTCCGAACTGAACGCCAGGTCATCCACGTAGCTGATGAACGGATGTTTGGCCAGGTCCGCCACCTGGCGGATCGGCGCATGGCTTTCCAGATAGTCCTGGGTCGCATACAGCCGCAAGCGGTAGTCGCACAGCTTGCAGCACACATAAGGCCCGTGCTCCGGCCGCTCCAGGGCAATGACGATGTCCGCCTCGCGCTTGGACAGGCTGATGAAGTGCGGCAGCGGCAGGATATCCACCGAGATCGCCGGGTAGGCATCGACGAAGTGGCTTAGCTGCGGGGTGATGAAAAAGCTGCCAAAGCCCTCGGTGCAGCCCATGCGGACATGCCCCGACAATGCCACGCCCGACCCGGACACCTGCTCGCACGCCATGTGCAGCGTGCTTTCGATCGACTCGGCATAACCGAGCAAGCGCTGGCCCTCGGCGGTGAGGACAAAGCCGTTGGTCCGCGACTTTTCGAACAGCAACGTGCCCAGCGCCCCCTCCAGCGAGCTGATGCGCCGCGACACCGTGGTGTAGTCCACGCTCAGGCGCTTGGCGGCACTGCTGGCCTTGCGGGTGCGGGCCACTTCGAGGAAAAACTTCAGGTCGTCCCAGTTGAGCGCGCTCAGGGATGTGAGGTCTTTTTGCATGATGATCCGGTTTTTTTGTGCGTTCTTGTTGGATGTTTGCACATCTATACTCGAAACAAGCCTCAGGACGCCACCTCGCGTTTGCTTGGCGCTGGCGATCTCGTCCCGACAATAATTCCAAGGAGAACGCAGATGAACGCACCGCAGTCCCCTAACAGCACCAAGGTCGAGCAGGTGAAGCTGCTGATCGACGGCCAATGGGTCGAGTCGAAAACTACCGAGTGGCGCGACATCGTCAACCCGGCCACCCAAGAGGTGCTGGCGCGCGTGCCGTTCGCCACCGTCGAGGAAGTCGACGCTGCCGTGGCCGCTGCCCACAGCGCTTTCCAGACCTGGCGCAACACTCCGATTGGCGCGCGCATGCGCATCATGCTCAAGCTGCAGGCGCTGATCCGCGAACACACCAAACGCATTGCCCAGGTGCTCAGCGCCGAGCAGGGCAAAACCCTGGCCGACGCTGAAGGCGATATCTTCCGCGGCCTGGAAGTGGTCGAACACGCAGCGTCCATCGGCACCCTGCAGATGGGCGAGTTCGCCGAGAACGTCGCCGGCGGTGTCGATACCTACACCCTGCGCCAGCCAATCGGCGTATGCGCCGGTATCACCCCGTTCAACTTCCCGGCCATGATCCCGCTGTGGATGTTCCCCATGGCCATCGTCTGCGGCAACACCTTCGTGCTCAAACCGTCCGAGCAGGATCCGCTGTCGACCATGCTGCTGGTCGAGCTGGCGCTGGAAGCCGGTGTACCGGCGGGCGTGCTCAACGTGGTGCACGGTGGCAAGCAAGTGGTGGATGCCATCTGCACGCACCAGGACATCAAGGCGATTTCCTTCGTCGGCTCCACTGAAGTCGGTACCCACGTGTACAACCTCGGCAGCCAGCACGGCAAACGCGTGCAGTCGATGATGGGCGCCAAGAACCACGCGGTGGTGCTGCCCGATGCCAACCGCACTCAAACCATCAACGCCCTGGTCGGTGCCGCCTTCGGCGCGGCGGGCCAGCGCTGCATGGCCACCTCGGTGGCGGTGCTGGTGGGCAAGGCCCGTGAATGGCTGCCAGACATCAAGGAAGCGGCGAGCAAGCTCAAGGTCAATGCCGGCTGCGAGCCAGGCACCGACGTTGGCCCGGTGGTGTCCAAACGCGCCAAGGAACGTGTGCTGGGCCTGATCGAAAGCGGCATCAAGGAAGGCGCCAAGCTGGAACTCGACGGCCGTGAGGTCACGGTGCCGGGTTACGAGCAAGGCAACTTCGTTGGCCCAACCCTGTTCTCGGGCGTGAAGACCGACATGCAGGTGTATACCCAGGAAATCTTCGGCCCGGTGCTGGTCACCCTGGAGGTCGATACCCTCGACGAGGCTATCGCCCTGGTCAACGCCAACCCGTTCGGCAACGGCACCGGCCTGTTCACCCAAAGTGGCGCGGCCGCGCGCAAGTTCCAGAGCGAAATCGATATCGGCCAGGTTGGCATCAACATCCCGATCCCGGTACCGGTACCGTTCTTCAGCTTCACCGGCTCCCGTGGCTCCAAGCTCGGTGACCTCGGCCCGTACGGCAAGCAAGTGGTGCAGTTCTACACTCAGACCAAGACCGTTACCGCCCGCTGGTTCGATGACGACAGCGTCAATGACGGTGTGAACACCACCATCAGCCTGCGCTAAGGAGAAGTCATGCGTATCGCATTCATCGGCCTCGGCAACATGGGCGCGCCCATGGCCCGCAACCTGATCAAGGCCGGGCACCAACTGAACCTGTTTGACCTCAACAAGGCCGTGCTGGCCGAGCTGGCAGAACTGGGTGGGCAGATCAGCCCGTCCCCCAAGGACGCAGCGGCCAACAGCGAGCTGGTGATCACCATGCTGCCGGCTGCGGCCCATGTGCGCAGCGTGTACCTGAACGAAGATGGCGTGCTGGCCGGTATCCGTGCCGGTACGCCTACCGTGGACTGCAGCACCATCGACCCGCAGACCGCCCGTGATGTGTCCAAGGCCGCAGCGGCCAAGGGTGTGGACCTGGGCGATGCGCCGGTATCTGGTGGCACCGGCGGCGCGGCGGCGGGCACCCTGACCTTCATGGTCGGCGCCAGCGCCGAGCTGTTCGCCACGCTCAAGCCGGTACTGGAGCAGATGGGCCGCAACATCGTGCATTGCGGTGAGGTCGGCACCGGGCAGATCGCCAAAATCTGCAACAACCTGCTGCTGGGTATCTCGATGATCGGCGTGTCCGAGGCCATGGCCCTGGGCAACGCGCTGGGCATCGACACCAAGGTGCTGGCCGGCATCATCAACAGCTCGACCGGGCGTTGTTGGAGTTCGGACACCTACAACCCGTGGCCGGGCATTATCGAAACGGCACCGGCGTCGCGTGGCTATACCGGCGGCTTTGGCGCCGAACTGATGCTCAAGGACTTGGGGCTGGCCACTGAAGCGGCACGCCAGGCTCACCAACCGGTGATCCTCGGCGCCGTGGCCCAGCAGCTGTATCAGGCCATGAGCCTGCGCGGCGAGGGGGGCAAGGACTTCTCGGCCATCGTCGAGGGTTATCGCAAGAAAGATTGATGCAACAGGTGGGCTTCATCGCGGGCCAGGTGGCCTTCCCTCTGTAACTGCGCACCAGAGGGAAGGGCACCTGCCCCGCGATTTTTTTTCCCGTATTTCAGGCTAGAGATGTTTGTAGGAGCAGCCTTGTGCTGCGAAGAGGCCAGTCAAGACAACACAACTGCTGTGTCTGAACTGGCCTCTTCGCAGCACAAGGCTGCTCCTACACAGGGCGATGTTTAGCTTCAGGGGATCAGGCGAAGACGAAATACTTGCGCACGGTCTCGACCACTTCCCAAGTGCCTTTCATCCCCGGTTCGATCACGAACACGTCGCCGGCTTTCAGGTGCTTCGGCTCTTCGCCTTCCGGGGTGATGATGCAGTAGCCATCGAGGAAGTGGCAGAACTCCCACTTATCGTAGTTGACCTCGAACTTGCCCGGGGTGCAGATCCAGGTGCCCATGATCTTGCTGCCGTCGGCCGACAGGTAGGCATTGAGGTTGACGGTGTGCGGATCGCCGCCGATGCGCTTCCACTTGGTGGCGTCCACGACCGGCGTCGGGCAGGTTTCGCGCAGGACGGTGATGAAATCGGACATGGGGCAACTCCTGGTGACTGGTTGAATGACTGGTCACCATAGGCCCAACGGTCGAGCCGCAGTTGCCTGGGCTCGACGTCCAGCTGTCTGGCCGCGCTATGCCAGGCGGTTTACCTCGACGGTGATGTGCGCATTCGCTACGCCCACCAGTACCGCACAAAGTGGAAGAACACTGGCGCGGCAAAGCACACCGAGTCCATGCGATCGAGCATGCCGCCGTGGCCTTCGATCATGTGGCCCCAGTCCTTCACCCCGCGGTCGCGCTTGATCGCCGACATCACCAGCCCGCCGAAGAAGCCCATGGCGTTGACCGCCAGGGCCATCAACGCGGCTTGCCAGAAGGTGAATGGGGTGATCCAGCACAGCAGGGCGCCGATCAGGGTGGCCAGTGCCACGCCGCCGGCCAGCCCTTCGACGGTCTTGGACGGTGACAGGTTGGGGGCCACCTTGTGCTTGCCAAACAGCTTGCCGCACACGTATTGCAGCACGTCGCTGATCTGCACCACCAGGATCAGCCAGGCGATCAGCAGCAGGTTGCGCCCCTCGTAGCCGGGGATGTCCAGGGTCATCAAGGCCGGCACCGACGACACGCAGTACACCGCGATCATCAACCCCCACTGCACCTTTGACGCACGTTCGAGAAAACGCGTGGTGTCGCCGCCGAAGCTGGCCAGAATCGGCAGCAGCAGGAACAGGTACACCGGGATGAAGATGCTGAACAGGCCGTACCAGTCCATGGCAATCAGCACGTATTGCACCGGCAGCGCTACATAGAACGCCGCCACCAGCGCCGGGTAATCGCTGCGCCGGGTGGGGGTGAGGGTCATGAACTCGCGCAGGGCGTAGAACGACACGCCATAGAACAGCACGATCACGCCGTACTTGCCGAACAGGAAGGCGATGCCGATCACCAGCACCATCACCCACCAGGCGTTGATGCGGGCGTTGAGGTTGTCGATCACCGCGTGTGGCGCCGGGCCGGCGCGCCACTTCAGCAGGCGGCCGGTCACGCTGGCGAGCAGCAGCAGGGCGCCGATGCCGGCGAACAGGGAAAGGGTGTTGTCGTCCATGTCAGGCATCCTTAGGGGCCAGGGTCAGCAGGGCCTGGCTGGCCCGCTCGAGAAAGGCTTGCTTGCTTTCATCAGCGTGCAGGTGCAGCGGTTCGCCAAAGCTCAGTGTGCACAGCAATGGCAGGGGCAGGGCACGGCCCTTGGGCATCACCCGGTTGAGGTTGGCGATCCATACCGGTACCAGCTCGACGTCGGGGTGGGCCGCGGCCAGGTGGTACAACCCGCTCCTGAACGGCATCAGTGGCTCGTCGCCCAGGTTACGCGTGCCTTCCGGGAAGAAGATCAGCGAGTCGCCCTGGGCCACGGCTTCAAGGATCGGCTGTAGCGGGCTGCCCTGGCCTTCGCTGCGTTGGCGGTCGATCAACACGCCGTTGAACACCTTGCGGATGAGAAAATCGCGGAGGCCCGGTTTGGCCCAGTAGTCCGCGCCGGCCACCGGGCGGGTGCGTTTGCGCAGGGGCTGCGGCAGTGAAGCCCACAGCAGCACGAAGTCACCGTGGCTGCTGTGGTTGGCGAAGTACAGGCGCTGCACCGGCAGCGGCGTGCAACCCAGCCACAGGGCGCGGGCACCGGTGATCAGGCGGGCGGCAGAGGTGATGAGGTAGGCGGTGAGGTTGGCGAGCATGGATTGGTGGTCATCCCTTCAAAGGCAGTGTCAGCAGGGTAGCCAGGGCCAGCGACAATTGCAGGCCCAGGCACACTGCCTGGCGGCGCAACAGGTTCAGTGCGGCCTGGCTGCGATCAGGCCAGGCGCGGGCGTCCGTGGCCTGCGGTTTCAGTTTCAGCTCGAACAGGGCGCGGTCCAGGGCCTGGGTGTCTGTTGCCAGGTCGTTGCTGTTGGCGAGGTGGGTGAACAGTTCGGCATCCATGGCCACGCGGATGGCCCAGTACTTGTGCATCACGCCAAGCACCAGCAGCACGCCGCACAGCAAGCTGGCCAGCGGTTGAAGTGGAAAACCCAGCAACGGTGCAAGGCCGTAGGCCAGAGCCAGCAGGGTGAGGCCGTCGGACAAGCGTTCCAGCTGTTTGCCGCGACCCAGCAGGCTGGCTACCACGCGCAGGTTCATGGCTGTGCTCCAAGCTGTTGCAGGGCTTGGCGGTGTGCCGCGTGCAGGACGATGCCGGGGCGGGCTTTGCGGA
This sequence comes from Pseudomonas putida W15Oct28, assembly GCF_000708715.2. Lineage (GTDB taxonomy): Bacteria > Pseudomonadota > Gammaproteobacteria > Pseudomonadales > Pseudomonadaceae > Aquipseudomonas > Aquipseudomonas putida_R. The sequence continues at coordinate 24,200 of NZ_JENB01000060.1, forward strand.
TCAGTGCTTCGGCCTGCCGGGCGTCGCTGCAGCGGCCGGAGAGCAGCAGCCAGGCGGCCACTGCGCTGGCGCTGCGTGAATAGCCCAGAGCACAGCAGACCAGTAAGGGGCCTTGGGCGCGCAGGCGTTCGATGGCGTTGGCGGCCTGTTGTAACAGGGCAACGTCCGGCGCTATCAGGTCCAGGGTAGGCAAACACTGATAGTCGAGAGCTGACACGACCTCTGTGGGAGCGGGCGTGCCCGCGAAGCAGGCGGCGCGGTGGATGGCACGGGCTTCGCCCGTGTTCGCGGGCACGCCCGCTCCCACAATGGGTACGCCAGCGTTTGGCAGCTCCGCACACAAGTCGACAATCGCAGCAAATTGCTCCCCCTCGCCGCGCCCTGGAACCCGACCAAGGTACACGCCGTCGCATACTTCATCTGCTTGTGGATGGCGCCTCGTCCACAGCCGCGAGTTGAGCCAAGCGCCAGCCAGATAGGGCGCCAGTAGCCACCAGGTTGCATTCGACAAGCGCCCGTCGGCACCCTTCTGAAAACCACCCGCCCCGCACACGGCATAGTTCAGTGCCACCAGTCCCAATGACAGCGCCGGCCACCCCAGCCACAGCCAGGCACCGCTAAGCGTAGCGGCGGGGAACACACACAGCAGCACGCCCACGCCATAACAACCGGCGACCTTCCAACGCTTGGCATCGCGTGCAAAGCGAACCTGTTGCCAGGGCAGCCGCCCCTGATGCGGCCACAGCCACACGCAGGCAAACCCCGCCAATGCCCCGGTGGGTACATCGATGAAATGATGCTGCCAGGTGGTCAGCACCGACACCCCGATCAACGCCATCCAGCCATGCATCAGCCATCGCCAGGGCTGGCGCTGCACATGCCGGGCAAACATCGTCCAGATGATCACCAGCAGCGCAATGTGCAGCGAAGGCGCCTGGTTGAACGGTTTGTCGAAGCCCATCAGCACATCGAACAGCCAGCCGAACAGCCCACCCAGCTCCGGCCGTTCGAAGGTGAACCGCAGCGGCCACAGCAGGAAGCAGGTCACGCTGATCACCTGTGCGCTGAGCAGTGCCAGCGCGTGCCGGTCCATTTCCTGGCGCGTGCGCGGCAACAGAAAGGACAGCCCGTAGAGCAAGTCGATCGACCAGTACGGGATGATCGTCCAGGGCCACAGCGGCATGCCGCGCTCCCAGCCGAACACCAGGCTGCCGACATCGCTGCGCCCGGCAGTATGGTTGTTCGCCAGCCCGTAGCTGAGGAAGAACAACGGCCCCAGCAGCAGAAGCCAGAACACGCCCCGGCGGATCAGCCCTGGCTCGCGTGGTGGGCCCATTCAGCGCACCCGCTGCGCAAGGCTGACGCTGAAAATGCCCCATTCATCGATGCGCTGGGCCAGCTTGCGAAAACCTGCTGCCTCAACCAGCTGATCCATTTCCGCCTGGCTGCGGCGTCGCATCACCCAGGCCTCGCCGCCGCGATGGCTGGTGAGGGCACGGGCGATCATCTCCAGTTGCGGGTGCCACGGCTGGCCGGTGTACACCAGATAACCGCCATCCTCCACGGCATCGGCCAGGCCGGCCAGCGAGTTGCCCACCAGCTGGTTGCTGGGGAACAGTTCGTAAAGGCCCGAGACCACGGCCAGGGTTGGCGGCTGTTCCAGTGTCGTCAGGCTATTCCGGTCGAAGGCATCGCCCTGGACGAAGCGGGCGATGTCGGCCAGGCCCTTCTCAGTGATCAGCGCGCTGCCTTGCTGCACGTTCAGCTCGCTGTAGTCGCGCAGCAGGATCGAATCTGGCAATTGCTCAAGGTCTTGCAGGGCTTCGAGGATGTAGCGGCCATGGCCGGCGGCGATATCGACAATGTGCACCGGCCGTTGTTGTTCACGCAGCCGGGCGATGGCCAGGCGCAGCAGCTCTTCGACGTGCAGCTTGCGCTGGCGAATGCCACGCCAGCCGATGGCGTCGAGGTAGTTACGGTCGACCAGGCGGCCCAGCGTGCCCTTGCCGGTCGGTTGGTTGCGGTACACGTAATCAAGGGTGCTACCCGAATCGAAGCCGGTGTCGAAGCCCAGTTTCACCCCCGCAGACAGCCCCTTGCCCAGGCTGAGCCCGGCGCGGGTGGCGCGCCAGTAAAGGTCACGCGGCGAGTGGCGCGGCAACGGTGCGGCCAGGCTTTCGGCTTCGGCGCAGCTGGCGCCCGTCTTGTCGGCGTCGAGCAGTGACGGCAGGGCGGCGGGGCTGGCGAAGCAGTGCTCCACAAACCGCTCGATGCGCCTCAGGGCATGGCCCCGGTCACGCTCGCCGAGGGTGTCGTGGAAAAAGCCCGGCAGGATGTGCATTTCCTTGCGCGTGCTGCCAAGGCGTTCGAAAAAGCGTTCTTGCGGCTGGCGCTCGACCACGAAGTCGGCCCCGGATACCAGCAACTGGGTGGGTACCTGAATGGCCTGGGCATCCGCTACCACCCGGTCGGCGGCTTCATACAGGCCCAGCAGCATGGTCACCGAAATCGGCCGGCTGATCAGCGGGTCGGCCACGTACGACATGACCCGCTCGGGGTCGTGCGTGAGCAGGCGCGGCTTCACGTAGCTGTTGACGAAGAAGTTGCCGCGCATGGCCTTGAGCAGCTTCAGGCCGGGGCGGGCGAATGGCACGTACAGCTTGACCTTGAACGCCGGCGAAGCCAGTACCAGGCAGCGCACCTTGGGCGCGTAGTCGTGGGCCCAGGTGGCAATCAGCACCGCGCCGACGCTTTGCGCCAGCACCACCAGGTCGTGTTCGGCGACGCCGTGATGGGCCTGGATATGCTCGATGAAGGTTTGCACGTCGCGCACGCTGGTGGCGAACCCCGGGCTGTCGCCGCGTGCGCCTGGTGACTGGCCATGGCCGCGGGCATCCCAGGCGAAAAAGTCATAGCCCGGCATGTCCAGTTCATCGGCCAGGTGGGCCATGCGCCCGCCGTGTTCGTGGCCGCGGTGGAACATCACCACGGCCCGGCGCGGCTGGTACTCGTTGCGGGTGGCAGGCCAATGACGGTAGTGCAACTCGACACCGTCATGGGTGGAGAAGTGCAGCGCTTGCGCTTGGCGCATGGTCAACGTCCTTTTTGCGGCGGCTTTGGGCTCAGCGGGTTTCGGCCAGCCCCTGGCGAACCCGGTTGTAGAGGGTATAGAGCGAGAGCACGAGGATGACCAGCAGCAGGCCATTGATCCAGCTGCCGTTCAGCAGGCCAAAGGCGACCCCGGTGCCCAGCACGCCGAAGGCAAAGGCCCGGTCGCTTTTGCCCATGGGGCCGTCATACCGCCGCGAGGCGCCGGCCAGCGGGCCCATGACGCCGGCGTATTCGCTGAAGGTGGCACACAGCACCACCAGCACCACCAGCGCCGGTGACACTCCGGCCAGCAGGGCGAAGGGCAGGTACAGGGCGGCGTCGGCGATCACGTCGCAGAGTTCGTTGAGGTAGGCGCCGAGGGTGGATTGCTGACCGAACTCCCGGGCCAGCATGCCGTCGACGGCATTCAGCGCCATGCGCAGCAGCATCCACACCGGTATCAGGATGAACAGCCAGGTGACGTGGGCCAGGGCGGCCAGCAGCAGGCCCAGCAGGATCGACACCACGGCAGCGGCGACGGTGACCTGGTTGGCGGTGACACCGCGGTCGTAAAGGCGCTGGACGGCTGGGCGCAGCAGGGCCTGGAAGCGCGGTTTGAGCTGGTAGATCGATGCCACTGGAAAATCCTTTTTAGTGGTGCGATGGGGCATCATTGTGTGTCAGCATGCTTCGCGGGTAAACCCGCTCCCACAGGTTTAGCGTCAACCCTGGAAATACCGGTTCCTCTGTGGGAGCGGGTTTACCCGCGAATGCGCCATCACAAGCGGCGACGTAACCTCAGGCTTCCATCAACCGTTCAACCAATGCTGCGGCATAGCCCGGCAACGCCGCAAAATCCCGCGCACACACCAGCAACTTGCGATTGGCCCACGCCTCCTCCAGCGCCACCCAGTGCAACGGCAGCACGCCTTGCCAGCGCTTCACGGCTGCCAGCGGTACCACCCCGACCCCGGCCCCGCCTGCAACCATGCGGATCACCCCATCGAAACCCTCCGC
>NZ_JENB01000061.1 GCF_000708715.2 Pseudomonas putida W15Oct28
GCTCAGGGGCAGGCTCAGGGGCAGGCGGGGGTGTCGCGGGGGCATGCGTTGGGGCTCCTGGATGCACATACCTGTATTGGCCCCATCGCCGGCAAGCCAGCTCCCACAGGGACCGCACAGCATTCTGGCCTGTTGTCATCCTGTGGGAGCTGGCTTGCCGGCGATAGGGCCAGTACAGGCCATGAAAAAGGCGGCATCTTAGCAGCCGCCTTCAGCATAAAACGATCCAGGCCCCGCGATATTCAGCCCTGGTTGGCGGGCCGCTTGTGCTGCCGCCAGCTGTCATCGATCTTCGACCAGGTCTTGCCGTCGGTAATGGCCATGAGCTTGCGCCCATCCTTGAAGGTGACCAGGAAGGTGGCTTCTTCCTCCTTGCCGCCTAGCCACAACCCGGCAAGCAACCCTACCGGCCCGGCCACCAGGGCGCCGGCCACGCCCCAACCCAGGGCGGTGCCCAGGCTGCGATTGGTTTCCAGGCTGGCCAGCCTGAGTTCGCTGATGCGTGTAAGCGAAATACGCTCGCCCGGGGAGGGGCTGCGCGGGGTCTTGAGTGTGAGCGATCCATTGCGATACTCGCCTTCACCTTGCAAGAAATCGCCGGATTGCACCGTGAGTCTTGTCATAAAGTCGTCCTGTCAGGGAAAGGGCATTTTCCAGCGCCTACTGAGCGCTGCCCGGGCAGGCAAGTCAACGACCATGCGACGGAGGGTAGTGCGGTACATTGCCGCCCACAGGGGTTACACGGTGGTTTTGCGGGCAGATACAAGCCACACCAGCAACGCCAGCCCGCCAATCACCAGGCCCGCCACCACAATGCCCATCCAGCCCTGGTACTGGAACAGTTGCGTGCCCAGCAACGACCCCAGCGCCCCGCCAATGAAGTAGCAGGTGATGTACCCGGCGTTCAGCCGCGTGCGTGCCTCGGGGCGCAGGGCGATCACCGCGTTCTGGTTGCTCACGTGCACCAGTTGCACCGCCAGGTCGAGCATCAGCACACCCAGCAGCAGGGCCAGCAACGACTGCTCGGCAAAGCCCAGCGGCACCCACGACAGCAGCAGCACCACCAGGCCCACGGTGGTACCCAGCGCGCCCTTGCCGCGGTCGGCCAGGCGCCCGGCCCAGTTGGCCGACAGCGCACCGGCTGCACCGGCCAGGCCGAACAGGCCGATCACCGCATCCGAATAGTGGTACGGGCCCTTGGTCAGCAGGAACGCCAAGGGCGTCCAGAACAGGGCAAACAGGCTGAACGACAGCAAGCCGAGCAACGAGCGCAGGCGCAGCACCGGTTCTTCAATGAACAGGCGGAACACCGAGCCGATCAGTGCCGGGTACTTCAGCCCGGCATGGCTGTGGTGCTGCGGCAGGCTGCGGTACAGCGCCACGGCGGTAATCGCCATCAACACTGCAGCCAGCACATAGATGCTGCGCCAGCCGCCCAGTTCGGCCATGAAACCGGCAGCGGTACGTGCCAGCAGGATGCCCAGCAGCAGGCCGCTCATCAGCGTGCCGACCGCGCGCCCACGCAGATGCGGCTCGCTGAGGGTGGCGGCCATGGGCACGAGGATCTGCGCTACCACCGAGAACAGCCCGGTCAGCGCCGTGCCGAGGATCAGCCAGGGCAGGCTCGGCGCACAGGCACTGATCACCAGCCCCAGGGTGGCAATGGCGGTCATCACGGTGATCAGCCGGCGCTGCTCGAACAGGTCCCCCAGCGGCGCCAGCAGCAACAGGCCCGCGCCATAGCTGAGTTGCGCTGCGATGACGATGCTGCCGGCGCTGGCAGTGCTCAGCCCGAACTGCTGGGCGATGCTGTGCAGCAGCGGTTGGGCGTAGTAGTTGCTGGCCACGGCCAGGCCGGTGGCGGTGGCCATCAGCAGGATCATGGCGCGGCTGAGAGTGGGGGTGTTCATTCGGTTCTCGTGACGGGCAGTAGTAAGTGGGGGGATTATCAAGAAGTGTCAGGCATGACACCAATGTATAGTTTTCAACTTATCCATCTTGAAAGCAGATAGATCGATGAACCTCAAGCACCTCGAATACGCCCTTGCCGTGGCCGACACCGGCAGTTTTACCCGAGCGGCCGAGCGTTGCCATGTTGTGCAGTCGGCGCTCAGCCACCAGGTGGCGCGGCTGGAGGCGCAACTGGGCGTAAGCCTGTTCGAGCGTAGTTCGCGGCGGGTGCGCCTGACGCCTGCCGGCGAGGCCTTTGTGCTCAGCGCCCGGCCAGCGGTGGAGGCGGCCCGGCGCATTGCCGATGACGTGGCGGCGGCCTGCGGGCAGGTGCGCGGGCGGCTGGCGATTGGTGAAATCAGCTCGCTCACGGCGCTGGACCTGGTCGACCTGTTGGCGGTGTTCCACGGTCGATTCCCCGATGTGGATGTGCGCTGGATCACCGCCAAGAGCGAATTGCTGATTGCCGATGTGGTAGAGCGGCGCCTGGACGTGGGCTTCATCGGCCTGTGGCAGGGCGAGGTGGTGCAGGGCGTGCAGCATCGCTTGCTGGCCAGGGAGGAACTGGTGGCGTTGTTGCCGGTTGATCATCGGCTGGCCGGCCGCAGGCAGCTGGCGCTGGCCGACCTGGCGGATGAAGTGCTGGTGGACTTCCCTGAAGGCACCGGGGCGCGGCGGCAGACGGACGAGGCGTTTCACGCCGCAGGGTTGCAGCATCGGGTGCAGTTCGAGATCGGGCATGTGCGCCTGGTGGAAAAGTTCGTGCGGCGGGGCATGGCGGTGGGCCTGGTGCCGGAGCGGGTGGCCCAGGGCTTCGAAGGTGTGGCGCTGGCGCGGTTGGTGGATGCGCCGGTGCGGCACCTGTATGCCGTGTGGTCTTCCAGCCCGACGCCTGCTGCCCGGGCTTTTCTGGAGGTGATGGAACAGCGGCTGGGGTCTGGGACTGGATAAGCCTGTACCGGCCCTATCGCCGGCAAGCCAGCTCCCACAGGATCACCTCAGTCTTCGAGCCTGTGGGGTTCCTGTGGGAGCTGGCTTGCCGGCGATAGGGCCGGCACAGGTTCAACCCATCAAATCAAGCTGCAAACCCACCATCGATCGTGAGGCTTGCCCCGGTGATATACCCGGCTTCTGGGCCCGCCAGGTAAGCCACAAAGCTGGCAATCTCCTCCGGCTCGCCATACCGCCCAATCGCCATCAACGGGATCAGGCTCTCGGCAAACTCGCCACTGGCGGGGTTCATGTCAGTGTCCACCGGCCCTGGCTGCACGTTGTTCACGGTAATGCCCTGTGGCCCCAGGTCACGCGCCATGCCACGGGTCAGGCCGACCAGCGCCGACTTGCTCATGGCGTAAGGCGCACCGCCTGCAAAGGGCATGCGCTCGGCGTTGGTGCTGCCAATATTGATGATGCGCCCGCCCTGGCCCATGTAGCGCGCTGCGGCTTGGCTTGCGACGAACACGCTGCGCACGTTCACCGCCAGCATGCGGTCGAAATCGGCCAGGTCGAATTCGGTCACCGGTGCCACCGTCAGCACACCGGCATTGTTGACCAGGATATCCAGCCTGCCGAAGGCCTTCACGGCGTCATCCACTGCCAGTTGCAGGGCGGCTGCATCGGCGCTGTCGGCCTGCAGGGCCAGGGCTTTGCCACCGTTTTCGGTTATTTCGCGGGCCAGCTCTTCTGCCGGGCCTGCGGAGCTGACATAGGTGAAGGCCACCTGCGCACCTTCGCGGGCCAGGCGCCGCACGATGGCTGCGCCTATGCCGCGGGAACCGCCCTGAACCAGGGCCACTTTGCCTTCGAGTGAAAGTTGCTTGGACATGCTGATCTCCTGCTGGAAGCCAAGCCGAAATGCCTTGGATGGGCAAAGTATCGGCGCTTGATTACCTGCTGATAAGATGGCAATCACTATCTGCAGAGTAAACCTTGGGTTGCTAATCATGGCCGTGGAATCGTTCAACGCATTGGAATGCTTCATCCGCAGTGCCGAGGTCGGCAGCTTTGCCGAGGCTGCCAGGCGCCTGAGCATTACGCCCGCCGCCGTGGGCAAGCATGTGGCCCAGCTGGAGGCGCGCCTGGGCGTGCGGTTGTTCCAGCGTAGTACCCGCAAGCTGACCCTGACGGAGGCGGGGCAGCGTTTTCTTGGCGAGGTCGGCGACAGCTTCCGCACTATCCAGTACGCCGTGGCCAACCTGGCCAGCGCCGAAGGCCAGCCGGCCGGGTTGTTGCGGGTGAGCATGGGTACGGTGTTCGGGCGCTTGTATGTGTTGCCCTTGCTGGGCGAGTTCTTGCGCCGCTACCCGGCCATTACCCCGGATTGGCATTTCGACAACCGTCAGGTTGACCTGATCGGCCAAGGCTTCGATGCAGCGATTGGCGGTGGTTTCGATCTGCCGCCGGGGGTGGTGGCGCGCAAGCTGACCCCCGCGCACCGGGTGCTGGTGGCAGCACCGGCCTACCTGCAGCGGCACGCGCCGATTGACGACCCGCAGGTGCTGCAGCGGCACGACGGCATCCTGATCCGCTCGCCGCAGACCGGGCGGGTGCGCTCGTGGCCGTTGACCAGCCGCTGGCAGGCGCAGCAGCCGCTACAACTGCGCCAGGCGATGACGATGAGCGATTCGGACGCGGCTTGCGCGGTGGCCGAGCAGGGGCTGGGGATTGCCCTGGTGAGCCTGCCGTTTGCCGTGCCTTACTTGCAGGGTGGTCGGCTGCGGCGGGTGTTGCCGGACTGGTACGTGGATGACGGGCATATCAGCTTGTATTTCGCCGAGCACAAGCTGATGCCGGGCAAGACCCGGGCGTTTATCGATTTTGTGGTGGAGCAGTTTACCGAACAGGGGTTGGCGGGGCGGTTCGATGCCTTGCAAGCCCTTTGAAGTTACTGCACGGGATGCAGGCCTGATGCGGTCGATGTAGGAGCGGCCTTGCGTCGCGAAAGGGCTGCGAAGCAGCCCCAGGATTTCAATGTAGATGCACAAATTGTTGGGGCTGCTTCGCAGCCCTTTCGCGACGCAAGGCCGCTCCTACAGCTACCGCGCTATCAGGCTAGAAAGGGTTGGTTCAGACAACATCAACTATGAACAATGCCTGCGCTCCCAGGCTCACCTCGTCATCAATCCTCTTGCCCAGCAACTGCTGCCCCAGCGGCGAGCGCGGGGTGATCACGGTCACCAATTCATCCCCTTCGCCAATTTTCAGCCCAGCGGCCTCAGGCCCGAGGAACAACCGGCGCTGCCCGCCAGTTTCATCTTCCAGGGTCACCAGGTTGGTGATCTGTACCCCGCGTGCCGGGTCATGGTCGCGCAGCAGCAATTGCTGGTAGATCAGCAGCGCCTGGCGGATTTCGGCGCTGCGGCGGGCCTGGCCGGTGGCCAGGTACGAGGCTTCCAAACCCAGGGTGTCGTACTTGTTTTCGGCAATGTTCTCTTCGGCGGTGGCGGTTTCGTAGGCGCTTTGCGCCGCACGGGTCAGCACGTCGAGGTCATGCTCGAGGGTGGCGACGATCTGCGCCAGCAGGCGGGTCTTGTCCATGGTCAGTAGCAGAACTCCAGCACGTTGGCCTGGCTTTTGTCGGTGGGGGCGGTGCGGTTCTGCTGCATCCAGAACTGGCATTTGGGGCTGTTGAGGTTGCGCGGGTTGCCCTGGGCGGCCTCGGCGGCCTGTTGCAGCTCCTGTTTGTGCAGAATGTCCTTGTAGTGTTCGAACATCTCGGCCTGGGCATCTTGCGCCGGGGCTGGCACCGAGGGTGCGGCAGGTCGGTACACGCTGGGGGCCACGGCCTGGGCCAGCGGCTGCACCTGCTGTGGCCACAGTTGCAGCGCCAGCCACAGGCTCGCGGCAATGGCCACGGCGCCCAGCCACAGGCCAAAGGCAACGCATACAATCAACGGCAGCGGCTTGAGGGTGATTTTCAGTTCACGGTGGCGGGCCATGGCAGCCTCCTGGCAGGGTAGGTCGGGTGCATTGTCGCATGCGCTTGGGCATTTTTCCGCGCGGGTGCTTTTGTCGGCGACAATTTATCCGCAGAATTCGCGGTTTTTGCACCAGAACGGGAGGGGCGCATGAAAGCCACCTGGGACATTTTCTGCAGTGTCGTCGACAACTACGGCGATATAGGCGTGACCTGGCGCCTGGCCCGGCAACTGGTGGCCGAGCATGGCCTGGCGGTGCGCCTGTGGGTGGACGACCTGAACGCGTTCACGCCCATGTGCCCGGGGGCTGATGCCAGCGCCGCGCAGCAGTGGCAGCACGGTGTGGATGTGCGTCAGTGGCCGGCGGCCTGGCTGCCGGTGGCGCCGGCCGATGTGGTGATCGGTGCCTTCGCGTGCCAGTTGCCGGTGGCCTATGTAGAGGCAATGCGTGCCCGCGCCACACCGCCGCTCTGGCTGAACCTTGAATACCTCAGCGCCGAGGACTGGGTTGAGGGCTGCCATGGCTTGCCTTCGCCGCAGCCCAACGGCCTGCGCAAGGTGTTTTTCTTCCCCGGCTTTACCGAGAAAACCGGCGGGCTGCTGCGCGAGGGCTCGCTGCTGGCGCGGCGTGACGCGTTCCAGCAGTCGGCCGAGGCACGCCAGGCGTTTCTGCAGGGGCTTGATGTAGAGCCCGAACAGGGGGCATTGCTGCTCTCGCTGTTTGCCTACGAAAACCCGCAATTGGCCAGTTGGCTCGATGCCCTGGCCACAGGCGCGCAACCGTGCCACCTGCTGGTCCCGCAAGGGCGCATCGTCGCGGGGCTGAGCCAGTGGTTTGGTGAGGCGCCGCTGCCAGTGGGCAGCGTGCGCAAGCGCGGGGCGCTGACCGTGCAGGTGCTGCCTTTCGTCAGCCAGGGCGACTTCGACCGGCTGTTGTGGAGTTGCGACTTTAACGCGGTGCGCGGCGAGGACTCGTTCTTGCGTGCGCAGTGGGCCGGGCAGCCGATGCTGTGGCACATCTATGTGCAGGACGAGAACGCCCACTGGGAAAAGCTCGAAGCGTTTCTGGCGCATTATCGACGCGGCCTGTCAGATGAAGCCGATGCCGCCTTGCTGGGCCTGTGGCGAGCCTGGAACATGGACCGCGACATGGGCCAGGCGTGGCAGGCAGCCCGCCAGCACTGGCCAGAACTGCAAGAGCATGCCCGGCTGTGGGCGGTTCGACAGGCCGCTCAGCCGGACCTTGCCACAGCGCTAGTACACTTTTACCGAAATTCGCTATGATATGCGGCCTCGATTTTTATAAATCCATCCAGATTCGGATACTTCGTAATGAAAACTGGTAAAGAGCTGAAACCCGGTACCGTCCTGCGGATCGACAACGACCCGTGGCTGGTTCAAAAAGCTGAGTTCACCAAGTCGGGCCGTAACAGCGCGATCATGAAGACCAAGCTGAAAAACCTGCTGACCGGCTACAAGACCGAAACCGTATACGGTGCGGACGACAAGCTGGACGACGTGATCCTGGATCGCAAAGAAGCGACCCTGTCGTTCATCAGCGGTGATTCGTACACCTTCATGGACACCTCCGACTACACCATGTACGAGCTGAACGCCGAGGACATCGAAGCCGTTCTGCCGTTCATCGAAGAAGGCATGGAAGACGTCTGCGAAGCCGTGTTCTTCGAAGGCCGTCTGGTGTCGGTTGAACTGCCGACCACCATCAGCCGTCAGGTTGTCTACACCGAGAACGCTGCTCGCGGCGACACCTCGGGCAAGGTCATGAAGCCTGCCAAGCTGAAGAACGGTACCGAACTGCAGGTTGCCGACTTCATCAACATCGACGAGTGGATCGACATCGACACTCGTGAAGGTGGCGTGTACAAGGGCCGTTCCAAGAAGTAATCCTTCTTGCAATGAGCACAAAAAACCCGGCCTCGGCCGGGTTTTTTTATGCCTGCAATCAGCAGCCATGCACCGATATCCCTGTCTTGCCCGACCCCTGTAGGAGCGGCCTTGTGTCGCGATGGGGTGCGAAGCGGCCCCGGCAGTATTGCAGGGATAGTTGCTTTTGCAGGTCAATACTGGGGCCGCTTCGCGCCCCATCGCGACACAAGGCCGCTCCTACAAAGGGCGTGCAAGCCTTTAGACAGTCACGTGCAACCGCACATCCACATTGCCACGGGTGGCATTGGAGTAAGGGCACACCTGGTGCGCTTTCTCCACCAGCCCTTCGGCATCCGCCTGGGCCAGGCCCGGCAGGTTGATGTGCAGGTCGATGTCCAGGCCGAAACCACCCGGGATCTGGCCAATGCCCACCTTGGCGGTGATCGAGGCATCTGCCGGCAGGGCTTTCTTCTCTTGCCCGGCCACAAACTTCAGGGCGCCGATGAAGCACGCCGAGTAACCGGCTGCGAACATCTGCTCGGGGTTGGTGCCGTTACCGCCAGCGCCGCCCAGTTCCTTGGGGGTGCTCAGGCTGACTTCCAGCTTGCCGTCGCTGGACTTGGATTTGCCGTCGCGCCCACCGGTGGAGGTAGCTTCTGCGATGTACAGCGGAGTGACCTTTTGCATCTTGAGCCTCGCTAATGTGCTGTGCGCTCCCGGTTGAAGGAGGGCGCGGGTTGGTGTGGGATTTAAGTTAGCGCGCAATTAGTTAGCGCGCAAGATAAATCGTCACCGCTCGTCCGAACGGCCATTGCACAGCATAGCGCTCAGAGGTTTTTCTGCAGGCTCTCACGCAGGTTCAGCAGGTCGGCCTGCAGTTTCTGCAACTGCTCCAGGCTGCGCCCGCTGGCCTTGAGGATGCACTGCGGCACCTCTTTGGCCTGCTGTTGCAGGGCGCGGCCCTTGTCTGTCAGTTGCACCATTACCACCCGTTCGTCTTCCCGGCTGCGGTTGCGCTGCAGCAGGCCTTCGCTTTCAAGGCGCTTGAGCAGCGGGGTCAGCGAGCCGGGGTCGGTCAGCAGGTGCTGGCTGATTTCGCCCACGGTCAGATCGTCACGCTCCCACAGCACGAGCATGGCCAGATACTGCGGGTAGGTCAGGCCCAAGGCCTGCAGCAGCGGTTTGTAGACTTTGGTCATCAGCAACGAGGTGGAGTGCAGGGCGAAGCAGACCTGGTTGTCCAGCAGCAGCTCGTCACAGGAGGCTTGGGTGTCGGCGTTCATGCAGGTCCTTGAAAGTAATCAATGGGAAATTCTGGCACGCTGATCATCAGTGCGCACATTACTCGCGCAGTTCACTGCGCAGGGCCAGGTCCCAGGGTGGAATCGGGCTGAAGCGGCTCTTGAGGAATTCGAGCAGCAAACGGCTGCGAGAGTTCGTTTCATGTTCCAGGCGTAGTGCGTAAATACCGCTGGTCTCGGCCTCGGGCAGGCCGCCGTCGCAAAACAGCGGCACCAGCTCGCCCCGCAGTAGGTATTCGCTGATCAGCCACGTGGGCAGGTGGGCAACACCTAAGCCGGCGAGGGCGCCGAACAGCAGGGTTTCGGCATTGTTGGCGGCCATGCGCATGCGCGTGGGGCGGTACAGGCGGGTTTGCCCGGCCACGTTGAAACGCCAGGCGAACGGCGGTGCCAGGCCGTCCCAGTCCAGGCCGTCGTGGCCGGGCAGCTCGCTGGGGCAGGTGGGCACACCGCGGCTGGCCAGGTACGCGGGGCTGGCGCAGGCGATGCGCACCATGTAGGCCAGTGGCGTGGCGACCAGCCGGGTATCGGCCAAGGGGCCGGCGCGCAGCACCAGGTCGACCTCGCCCAGGTGGCTGCCATGCAGGTCGACGAAGCTGTCGATCAGGCGCAGTTGCACGTCCAGGCCTGGGTAGGCCACCAGAAAATCGGCGATGGCCGGGGCCAGGTGGCGGCGGCCGAACGCGGCGGGGGCATCGATGCGGATCAGGCCTTCGGGGGCATTACTTAGCGATACCGCCTCGGCCCGGGCCAGGCGCAGCTCCTCGATGATGCGCCTGGCCCGTTCGGCAAAGGCATTGCCGGCGGGGGTGGCGCGCACGGCGTGGGTGCTGCGGGTGAACAGGCGGCTGCCGACGGCGTTTTCCAGGTTATCGATGCGCCGGGCCACCGCGGACGGGGTCAGCGGATGGCGCCGGGCGGCGGCGGAAAAACTGCCGGTCTCCAGCACATCGAGGAACAGGCTCAACTGGTCGGTGAGGGTATCGGGGCTCATGTCTGCCTTGGTTTTGCGAGAAACGCACAGCCATTGTGCGCTGCTGTGCGTTTCCCCGCCAGCACACAGCCGTTAGCATGCTCGCATTATCTGTACAGGCTAACGAGGCCCTGATGATCGAGTGGTTGTTGTATATCGTGCTGGGCGCTGCCCTGGGCACCATGGGGGGCTTGTTCGGCATTGGTGGCGGGCTGATCGCAATTCCCGCGCTGGGCGTGCTGTTTGGCCTGGACCAGCAGTTGGCGCAGGGTACGGCGCTGGTGATGGTGGTACCGAACGTGCTGCTGGCGTTATGGCGCTATCACCAGCGCAACCGCATCGAGTTGCGCCACGCTTTACCGCTGTCGGCGTGCAGCTTCCTGTTCGCCTGGCTGGGGTCGATCTGGGCCGTGGGGCTGGATGCGCACTCCATGCGCCTGGGCTTCGTCGGCTTTCTGGTGGCCCTGGCGGTGTGGAACGTGGCGCGGATGTTCATGAAGGTGTCGCCGCCCAGTGCCGAACTGCGTTATGCCTGGCCATGGCTGGGCGTGCTGGGCAGCTTTGCCGGCACCATGGGCGGCTTGTTCGGCGTGGGCGGGGCGGTGGTGGCCACGCCGATCCTGACCAGTGTGTTCGGCACCACCCAGGTGGTGGCCCAGGGGCTGTCGCTGGCGCTGGCCGCGCCGAGTACCTTGGTGACGTTGGTGACCTATGGCGTGCACCACAGCGTTGACTGGGGGGTAGGGATTCCGTTGGCGGTGGGGGGCTTGCTCAGCATCAGCTGGGGGGTGAAGTTGGCCCATGCGTTGCCGGAGAAGGTGTTGCGGGCGATGTTCTGTGTGTTTTTGGTGGTGTGTGCGGTGATGTTGGGGTTTGAACTGTGAGATTTTGGGGCCGCTTTGCGGCCCATCGCGACACAAGGCCGCTCCTACAGGGATAGTGCAACCTGCAGGCCCGCACTATCCCTGTAGGAGCGGCCTTGTGTCGCGATGGGCTGCGCAGCAGCCCCGGATTACTTGAACCCTTCAACGATGTACCCGGCCATGCAGTCGGTTATCGGTGAAGGGTTCTGCGTGCTGCGTACCAGCATCACATTGGCCACCGGCAACTGCGGCAGCCCGTCCTGTTCCCCCAGTATGCGGATGTTCCCGCCAATCAGGCTTTGCAGCTGCGCCGTCACTGCCAACCCCGCTGTGACAATGGCAAAGATCGCCGCCAGGCTGGGGCTGGTATAGGCAATGCGGTAGTCGATGCCCTGTGCCTCCAGGGCATTGCAGGTCCAGGCCCGGCAGAAGCAGTCGGTATTGAACAGCGCCACCGGCATGGGCCGCTGTTCCTGCGGGCAAAAGCCTTCGGCGGCGGCCCATACCAGGCGCTCCTGGCGCAGCAGTTGGCCAACCTCGTTACCCGGCTCGCGGGTGACGATGGTCAGGTCCAGGTCCTGACGCAGCATCAACTGCTTGGATGAGTCGCAATGCACCTCTACCTGCACCAGCGGGTAAGCCTGGGCGAAGCTCGACAAGATGGTCGGCAGGAAACGCATGGCGTAATCGTCGGGCGTGCCAATGCGCACCAGCCCCACCATGTGCGGCATGCGCAGGGTGTTGAACACCTCACCATGCAGCTTGAGGATGCGCCGCGCATAGCCCAGCAGCACCTGGCCCTCGGCGGTCAGGCGTACCTGGCGGCCATCGCGCTCGAACAGCTGGCGCTGCAGGATGTCCTCCTCCAGGCGTTTCATCTGCATGCTCACCGCCGACTGGGTCCGGTTGACCACTTCGCCGGCGCGGGTGAAACCGCCTTGCTCGGCAATGGCAACGAAGGTGCGCAAGACGTCCGCATCGAGGCTCTGGTACTGGGACATTGCATCAATCTCCGAGATGCATGGCATCAGAAACATTCGTTGGATTGATCTTAAGCCTGGCGAGAGACTGAGGCCATCCAACACGGAGGGCTTCACGATGAAAGGTCATGTCAGCACCATCCAGCAACCTGCCTTTTCCCTGAACCACCTGTGGCATGCGGCCCTGCAGCGCCCGGCGCGCTGGCTGCAGCTGTACCGCCAGCGGCAGGAACTGGCCCGCCTCAGTGATGCAACCTTGCATGACCTTGGGTTGAGCCGGGCGGATATCCAGCAAGAGGCCGAGCGGCATTTCTGGGATGATCCCCTGCGTAAATAGGCTAAGTTTGTCGGTGGACTTACCGGTCGCTTCGCGGGCAAGCCCGCTCCCACAGGTACTGCACAACCCTCAAGCGCTGTGCAGTACCTGTGGGAGCGGGTTTACCCGCGAAGAGGCCAGAGCAGGCATCACAAGGAGACCAGGCTTGCCCCTCAAGCTGTCCACCCACCAGGCCCGCCGCCTGGCACTGTCTGCCCAAGGCTTCGGCAAACAGCCGGAAGCCCCGCCAACCCTGCCCGCCATGAAGCGCATGCTGCAACGCCTGGGCGTGCTGCAGATCGACTCGGTCAACGCGCTGGTTCGTTCCCACTACCTGCCGCTGTTCTCCCGGCTGGGCGACTATTCGCCCGCTACCCTCGACCAGCTTGCCTGGGGCCGCGGCCGCCAGCGCCAGTTGTTCGAATACTGGGGGCACGAAGCCTCACTACTGCCGTTGAGCCTCTACCCGCTGCTGCGCTGGCGCATGGCCCATGCTGCCGATGGCCGTGGTATCTACCGCCAGCTCGCGCAGTTCGGCCGCGAGCGCCAGGACGTGATCGCCCGGGTACTGGCCGCCGTTCGTGAGCAGGGCGCACTGGGCGCCGGCAGCCTGTCCACCCGCGAGGAGCGCGCTGGACCCTGGTGGGACTGGAGCGAGGAAAAGCACGCACTGGAATGGTTGTTCGCCGCAGGCGAAGTGACGGTGGCGGGCCGGCGCGGTTTCGAGCGGCTTTATGATGTGCCGGACAAGGTTTTGCCGAAGTCGATCCTCGACCAGGCACTGCCCGGCGAGGCCGAGGCGCATCAGGGCTTGATGCTGCATGCCGCCACCGCCTTGGGTGTAGCCACCGAGCGCGACCTGCGTGACTACTTCCGCCTGGAGCCCGCTCAGGCCAGGGCTGCGCTGGCCGAACTGCTGGCCGACGGCCAACTGCAAGCGGTCGAGGTGCAGGGTTGGAAGCAGCTGGCCTATTGTGTCGGCACACCGCGCATCCCTAGGCGCATAGAGGCCAGCGCGCTGCTGTCGCCGTTCGATTCATTGGTGTGGGAGCGCAACCGCACCGAGCGCCTGTTCGACTTCCGCTACCGCCTGGAAATCTACACCCCGGCGCACAAGCGGGTGTATGGCTACTACGTGCTGCCGTTCCTGTACCGGGAGCGCATCGCTGCGCGGGTAGACCTGCGTGCCGAACGCGCCCAAGGGCAGTTGGCGGTGCACGCCGTGCATGCAGAAGCGCCAGGCCTGGATGAGGAGGGCTACCACGCCCTGGCTGGCAACCTGTTGCGCCTGGCCAGCTGGCTGGGGCTGGAGAGGGTGCAACTGAACTGCCCGCGCATGGAGGGCAGCCAGTTGCGCCGGGCGTTGCTCAGCGCCGCACCTGCTTGAGGGTTTCGGCAATCAAAAACGCCAGCTCCAGCGACTGATCGGCATTCATCCGCGGATCACAATGCGTGTGATACCGGTCAGACAACGCATCCTCGGTGATCGGCCGGGCGCCGCCGATGCATTCGGTGACGTTCTGCCCGGTCATCTCGATATGAATGCCGCCGGCATGGCTGCCCTCGGCCTGGTGCACCTGGAAGAACTGCTTCACCTCGTCGAGGATTTGCGCAAAGTCGCGGGTCTTGTAGCCGCTGCTGGCCTTGATGGTGTTGCCGTGCATCGGGTCGGAGCTCCACAGCACCTTGCGCCCCTCGCGCTCGACGGTGCGGATCAGCCCCGGCAGGTGGTCGCCAACCTTGCTCGCGCCCATGCGCACGATCAGGTTCAGGCGCCCGGGGTCGTTGGCCGGGTTCAGCGTGTCGATCAGGCGGATCAGCTCTTCGGGGTTCATGCTGGGGCCAACCTTGACCCCGATCGGGTTGTGCACGCCGCGCAAAAACTCCACATGGGCGCCGTCGAGCTGGCGGGTGCGGTCGCCGATCCACAGCATGTGCGCCGAGCAGTCGTAGTAGTCGCCGGTCAGGCTGTCCTGGCGCACGAAGGCTTCTTCATAGTTCAGCAGCAGCGCTTCGTGGGCGGTGAAGAAACTGGTTTCGCGCAGTTGCGGCGCGCTGTCCAGGCCGCAGGCACGCATGAATGCCAGGGTTTCGTCGATGCGGTTGGCCAGTTGGTGGTACTTGTCGGCCAGCGCCGAGTTGGCGATGAAGTCCAGGTTCCACTTGTGCACCTGGTGCAGGTCGGCAAACCCGCCCTGGGCGAAGGCGCGCAGCAGGTTGAGGCTGGCAGTGGACTGGTGGTAGGCCTGCAGCAGGCGCTCCGGGTCGGGGATGCGGCTTTTGGGGTCGAAGCCGATACCGTTGACGATGTCGCCGCGGTAGGCGGGCAGGGTGATGTCGCCAATGGTTTCATCGCCGGAAGAGCGTGGCTTGGCGAACTGCCCGGCCATGCGGCCGACCTTGACCACCGGGCAGCCGGCAGCAAAGGTCATGACGATGGCCATCTGCAATAGCACCTTGAAGGTGTCGCGGATTTTGGCTGCCGAGAACTCGGCGAAGCTCTCGGCACAGTCGCCGCCCTGCAGCAGAAAGGCGCGGCCTTCGGTGACCTCGGCAAACTGCCTGCGCAGTTCGCGCGCCTCGCCCGCGAACACCAGCGGCGGGTAGCTGGCCAGGGTCTGTTCAACCTTCAGCAGGTGCGCGGCATCGGGGTAAGTCGGTTGCTGCTGGATCGGCAGTGCGCGCCAGCTGTCAGGGCTCCACGGTTGGTTCATCTCGGGCTCGGTCTTGTAGGTTATAGGCTATAGCCATGGTAACAGTTGGCGCTGCGCTTGTTGCATCAAGGGCGTTGACGGACAATGCGCGTTTTTGCGCGGGTAGGTGGTGAGCATGACGGCGGAACGGGAGGAGCGGCTGCTGGCACGGGTAGAGGACGCTTTTGGCGTCATCAGCGTGTATGAAGTAGACGACTACCGCTTTCTGGAATTCGGCGATGCCATCGAGCAGAGCTGCGTGTTCACGGCCGACCCCAGCTGGCTGGAGTACGACTACACCCGCGCCATGCTGGTGGGGGCGCTGTGCCATGAACAGCCGGAGAGCGCGCTGTTTCTCGGCCTGGGGGCCGGCACGCTGACCCAGGCGTGCATGAAGTTCTTGCCGCTTGAAGACATCGAGGCCATCGAACTGCGCCCGGACGTACCGCGCCTGGCCATGGAACACCTGGGGCTGGATGACGACCCTCGGTTGTACGTGCGCATCGGGGACGCCATCGAGTTGCTGCCTACGGCGGAAAAGGCCGACCTGTTGTTTGTCGACCTGTACACCGACCACGGGCCGGGCGTGGGGCACCTTGCGTGGAACTTCCTGGAGAACTGCCAGCAGCAGTTGAACCCGGGCGGCTGGTTGGTGATCAACCAGTGGGCCACCGACGACGGCAAGCCGCTGGGCGCGGCGTTGCTGCGCGGCTTGTACCACCGGCATTACTGGGAGTTGCCGGTGAAGGAGGGCAATGTGATCTTGCTGGTGCCGGCTGACCTGGAGCAGACGCTGGACCTGGACGGGCTGCGGGCCCGGGCCGAGGCGCTGGCGCCGCGGTTGGGGTATAGCCTGGAAGGGTTGATCAAGGAGATTCGACCAGCTACTTGAATGCCTGACGCGGCCATTTGTGGGAGCGGCCTTGCGTCGCGATAGGGCCGCAGAGCGGCCCCGGCGATATATGCGGCGAAGCTGAAATCCTGGGGGCGCTTCGCCCCCCTTTCGCGACGCAAGGCCGCTCCCACACTGATCGTGTGAGGGTGCTGGGAATTATCGATTCAGCGTGGATTAATTGATGGCCCGATAATGGCCTTGCACCCTGAAAATATTCCTCACGTCCCCCACTATTTCGGGTATAGTACGCGCCGGTCTTTTAGCGGGCCGCAAAATCAGGTGGTGCAAATCCTCCGAGTCCAGCTTCGGCTGCACGTCCGCTAGGCGGACCTTCCCACGTTTTCTTTTTCAATCGTTTTCGCAAATCCCCGCCGCCAAAGCTGCCTGGGTGACCTGACGGTCTTTCAAGGCATGTGCAGCTTTGGAGCATGGGTCTTTGCGGATGCACCTAGAGGCAGACCCATGACCCAGGAAACCGGCGGCTTCGCCGCTCTCGATCTTAATCCGAACATTGTTGCTGCTGTTGTGGCTACCGGCTACGAAGAGCCGTCCGCCATTCAGCAACAATCGATCCCGATCATCCTCGCCGGTCACGACATGATCGGCCAGGCGCAGACGGGCACCGGTAAAACCGCTGCCTTCGCCCTGCCGATCCTCAACAAGATCGATGTGAGCAAGCGCGAACCGCAAGCCCTGATCCTTGCGCCAACCCGTGAGTTGGCGCTGCAAGTTGCTACCGCTTTCGAAACCTACGCCAAGCAGATGCCAGGCGTAAACGTGGTTGCCGTATACGGTGGTGCCCCGATGGGCCCACAGCTGCGTGCAATCCGCAACGGCGCGCAAATCGTCGTCGCCACCCCGGGCCGCCTGTGCGACCACCTGCGTCGTGACGAAAAAGTCTTGTCCACCGTGCAGTACCTGGTACTGGACGAAGCCGACGAGATGCTGAAGCTGGGCTTCATGGATGACCTCGAAGTGATCTTCGACGCAATCCCGGCTACCCGTCAGACCGTACTGTTCTCCGCTACCCTGCCGTCGTCGATCCGCTCGATCGCCGAACGTCACCTGCGCGAGCCCAAGCACGTCAAGATCCAGACCAAGACCCAGACCGTTACCGCGATCGATCAGGCCCACCTGATGGTCCACGCCGACCAGAAGATCCCGGCTGTGCTGCGTCTGCTGGAAGTGGAAGAGTTCGACGCGCTGATCGCCTTCGTGCGTACCAAGCAAGCCACCCTGGACCTGGCCGCCGCGCTGGAAGCCAAAGGCTACAAGGCTGCTGCGCTGAACGGTGACATCGCCCAGAACCAGCGTGAGCGCGTGATCGACTCGCTGAAGGATGGCCGCCTGGACATCGTCGTCGCCACCGACGTCGCTGCCCGTGGTCTGGACGTACCGCGCATCACTCACGTGTTCAACGTTGACATGCCGTACGACCCGGAATCCTACGTGCACCGTATCGGCCGTACTGGCCGTGCCGGTCGCGAAGGCCGTGCGCTGCTGCTGGTCACCCCGCGTGAGCGCCGCATGCTGCAGGTGATCGAGCGTGTGACCGGGCAGAAAGTTGCCGAAGCCCGCCTGCCGAATGCCCAGGCCGTGCTGGATGCCCGCATCAAGAAGCTGACTTCGAGCCTGGCGCCGCTGGTAGCCGAAGCAGAAGCCACCCACGGTGAGCTGTTCGATCGCCTCACCGCTGACCTGGGTTGCAGCGCGCGTGCCCTGGCTTCGGCCCTGCTGCGCAAAGCCACCAATGGCCAGGCGCTGGACCTGGCTGCGGTAGAGCGTGAGCAGCCGCTGGTGCCGGGCGTTGGTGCCCCGCGTGGTGAGCGTACCGAGCGTCCTGACCGTGGCGAGCGTCCTGACCGTGGTGACCGCGAGCGCCGTGCGCCGCTGCCACTGGCCGAAGGCCGTGTACGTTGCCGTACCGCCCTGGGTGCCCGTGACGGTATCGCTGCCAAGAACCTGCTGGGTGCGATCCTCAACGAAGGTGGCCTGGCACGTGACGCCATCGGCCGTATCCAGGTACGCGACAGCTTCAGCCTGGTCGAGCTGCCGGAAGATGGCCTCGAGAAGCTGCTGTCCAAGCTCAAGGACACCCGCGTAGCTGGCAAGCAGCTGAAGCTGCGTCGCTACCGCGAGGATTGATCCTGGCGCAATAAAAAAATCCCCGGCCTAGGTCGGGGATTTTTTTTGCCTGTACCGGCCCTTTCGCGGCGGTTCGACGCCTCGATGAGCCCGCTCCCACAGGAACCCCACAGATTTCAATACCTGTGTAGGACCTGTGGGAGCGGGCAAGCCCGCGAAGAAGCCCTTCAGTCGAACCGATATATGTCCATCCCCAGCGCGCCTAGGGTAAACCCCTGGTGCACTACCCCAAACTTGCCCCCGGCCCCCAGGGCAAAGAACAGCGGCAGCAAATGCTCATCACTGGGATGGTTGCGCACCGCAAACGGCGCCTGCTTCCGGTAATCCAGCAATGCCGCCTGGTCATCTTCCTTCAGCCGCTCCACCACCCAATCCCTGAACGCCAGCGCCCACGGCTCGATCACATCCGGCCCTGCATGCCAGTCCAGTTCCCCCAGGTTATGGGTGATGCTGCCCGAACCTATCAACAGAACACCCTCGGCGCGCAGCCCTGCCAGCGCCTGGCCCACCTTCACCTGCAGCGCCGGCCCCATGTGGCTGGGCAGGGAAACCTGCACCACCGGAATACCTGCGTCCGGATACATCAGCGACAGCGGCACCCAGGCGCCGTGGTCGAACGGTCGCTGAGCGTCCAGCCGGGCTGGCAGCCCGGCAGCGTTCAACAACTCGCTGACTTGGCCTGCCAAAGTGGGCTCGCCTGGTGCCGGGTACTGCACCGCAT
The DNA here is from genome assembly GCF_000708715.2 of Pseudomonas putida W15Oct28. GTDB lineage: Bacteria > Pseudomonadota > Gammaproteobacteria > Pseudomonadales > Pseudomonadaceae > Aquipseudomonas > Aquipseudomonas putida_R. Next base: position 18,642 of record NZ_JENB01000061.1, read on the forward strand.
ACAAGGCCGGTGGAAAACCGTAGAAGTCGTGCCAGGTTTCTGGCTGTGCGCTGCTGGTCACCAGCAGTTCACGGCTCTCCCAGTGCGCCGACACCACCACGATTGCCTTGGGGTGTGGCAGGCTGTTGGCCAGCCCGGCCAAGGCCGACCCGCTGGCGCCCGGGTGCAGGGCGAGCATGGGGGAACCATGGGAAATGAACAGGCTGGGCAGCATGGCAAGGTCCTGAGGGTTAAGATGCACTCATCTTCGATCAGAAACTGATCGATATCCATCGCAAGTTTTACGCGTTTTCTATCGGTTTACTCGATAAACAAGGAGCAACCATGGAGCCAGCGTTCTGGCACAAGCGGTGGGCCGACAACCAGATCGGCTTTCATCAGGGGCAGGTCAATCCGTACTTGCAGGTGCACTGGCCGGCACTGGGCCTGGCGCCTGGCAGCCGCGTGCTGGTGCCGCTGTGCGGCAAAAGCCTGGACTTGGCCTGGCTGGCCGGGCAGGGGTACCGCGTGTTGGGTGTGGAGCTGTCGCGCCACGCAGTGGAGCGCTTCTTCCATGAGCATGGGCTTGAAGCCGAGGTTTCGCAGCGGGGTGCCTTCGAGGTTTGGCGCAGTGCCGAGGTCGAGCTGTGGTGCGGCGATTTCTTTGCATTGCGGGCAGCAGATATCGGCGATTGCAGGGGGCTTTATGACCGGGCGGCGCTGATTGCGCTGCCGCCGGCGATGCGTGCGGCTTACATGCAGCTGTTGTCGGCGCTACTGCCTGCGAGGTGCCGGGGGTTGCTGGTGACTCTGGATTATGACCAGTCACTGCTGGCCGGGCCGCCGTTTTCGGTAGGGGATGAAGAGGTGCGACAGGGCTTGGCCGGGTGGCAGGTGGATGAACTGGAGGCGGTGGAGATGATTCTGGATAGCCCCAAGTTTGTGCAGGCCGGGGCCTCCAGCCTGTTGGAGCGGGTGTACCGGGTTAGCCGGTGATTGATGGGTTGTGTGTACTGGCCCTATCGCCGGCAAGCCAGCTCCCACAGGAATACCACAGGCTCAAATACTGCGGAGGACTTGTGGGAGCTGGCTTGCCGGCGATAGGGCCGGGGCAGGCAAACACAAAAAGGGCGACCGAAGTCGCCCTTTCTGTATTACCCGATGGATCAACCGCGACGGCGCAGGGCCTCGATACGGTCTTCCAGTGGCGGGTGGCTCATCAGCAGCCCGGCCAGGCCGTGCTTGAGGCCGCCGTTGATGCCAAAGGCTTTCATGGTGTCGGGCATGTGCACCGGCAGGCCTTGCTCCACACGCAGGCGCTGCAGGGCGCCGATCATGGCCGAGGTGCCGGCCAGTTGTGCACCGGCTTCGTCGGCGCGGTACTCGCGGCGGCGCGAGAACCACATCACGATCATGCTGGCCAGGATGCCCAGGATCAGCTCGGCAACGATGGTCGCCACGTAGTAGGCAATGCCCTGGCCCTCTTCGTTCTTGAAGATGACCTTGTCGACGAAGTTACCGATGATGCGTGCGAAGAACATCACGAAGGTGTTCACCACGCCCTGTACCAGCGCCAGGGTGACCATGTCGCCGTTGGCCACGTGGCCGATCTCGTGGGCCAGTACCGCCCGCACTTCATCGGGCGAGAAACGCTCCAGCAGGCCCTGGGACACGGCCACCAGTGCGTCGTTGCGGTTCCAGCCGGTGGCGAAGGCGTTGGCCTCGTACGCCGGGAAGATACCCACCTCGGGCATTTTGATGCCCGCTTCACGGGACAGCTCTTCGACCGTTTGCAGCAGCCACTGCTCGTGGCGGGTGCGCGGCTGGCTGATGATCTGGGTACCGGTGCTCATCTTCGCCATCCACTTGGAGATGAACAGCGAGACAAGGGAGCCGGCAAAGCCGAACACGGCGCAGAACACCAGCAGGCTGCTGAGGTTCAGGTCGACCCCGTTGGCGGCCATGAACCCGTTGAAACCGAACAGGCTCAAGGTAATGCTTGCAACCAGCACCACCGCAAGGTTGGTGGCCACAAACAACAGAATGCGCATCATGGTTGTTACGTTCTCCTGACGGATGAATTGTCGCTTACTGCGGGGTATATAAGGGGCCTGTCGCGTCGATTCAATCGTGCGACTATTTCAAACTGTGTACGGCGGAGTATGGCAGATGATGGCGCGGGGGCTTTGGGATAGAGCGTTGCAGGATGTAAGAAACATCCTGTGAGAATGTAAAGGGCTGCTGCGCAGCCCATTCGCAGCGCAAGGCTGCTCCTACAGGAGAATGCGTACACCTGTAGGAGCAGCCTTGTGCTGCGAAGAGGCCATCACTTACTGCGAATACGTCCGCAGGAAGTTGCCAATCCGGCCAATCGCCGCTTCCAGGTCGTCCACCCGCGGCAAGGTCACCACGCGGAAGTGGTCCGGCCACGGCCAGTTGAACGCCGTACCCTGCACGATCAGCAGCTTTTCCGACAGCAGCAGGTCAAGGGCGAACTTCTCGTCGTTGAGGATCGGGCACACCTTCGGGTCGATGCGCGGGAACGCATACAGCGCACCCATGGGCTTCACGCAGCTTACGCCCGGGATGTCGTTGAGCAGCTCGTAGGTGCGGTTGCGCTGCTCCAGCAGGCGGCCTGGCGGCAGCACCAGGTCGTTGATGCTCTGGTAGCCGCCCAGTGCGGTCTGGATGGCATGCTGGGCCGGCACGTTGGCGCACAGGCGCATGTTGGCCAGCATGTCGATGCCTTCGATGTAGCTGAGCGCGTGGTGCTTGGGCCCGGAGATGATCAGCCAGCCGGAACGGAAACCCGCCACCCGGTACGACTTGGACAGGCCGTTGAAGGTCAGGCACAGCAGGTCGGGGGCCAGCGAGGCGGTGCTGATGTGCACGGCTTCGTCGTACAGGATCTTGTCGTAGATCTCGTCGGAGAACACCACCAGGTTGTGCTGGCGGGCCAGCTCCAGCATGCCCAGCAGCAGCTCCTTGGAGTACACCGCGCCGGTGGGGTTGTTCGGGTTGATGATCACCAGGGCCTTGGTGTTCGGGGTGATCTTGGCCTTGATGTCTTCAAGGTCGGGGAACCAGTCGGCCTGCTCGTCGCACAGGTAGTGCACCGGCTTGCCGCCAGCCAGGCTCACGGCGGCAGTCCACAGCGGGTAGTCGGGGGCCGGGATCAGCACTTCGTCGCCGTTGTTCAGCAGCGCCTGCATCGACATGACGATCAGCTCGGACACGCCGTTACCGAGGTAGATGTCCTCGATGGTGACGCCTTCGATTTCCTTCTGCTGGCAGTACTGCATCACCGCCTTGCGGGCGCTGAACAGGCCTTTGGAGTCGCTGTAGCCCTGGGCGGTAGGCAGGTTGCGGATCACATCCTGGAGGATTTCATCGGGCGCCTCGAAGCCAAACGGCGCCGGGTTGCCGATGTTCAGCTTGAGGATGCGGTGGCCTTCCTCTTCCAGGCGCTTGGCGTGCTTGAGCACTGGGCCGCGAATGTCGTAGCAGACATTGGCGAGCTTGTTCGATTTGCTGAACTGCATGATGGGATCCCGATATGAGAAAACGCGCTACGCCCCGCCGAAAGGTTTGAAACGGCAGGAAGCGGGTGCCAGACTGAACGCCTGGCACACGAAGCCAACTAATATACGTGCCACCCGCGCCCCGGAAAAGACGGTGCGGGGTGAAATTCAGCCTGCCGAGGTTTCCACATGAAAAAGATTGAAAAAACCCTGGATGAATGGCGGTCGATGCTCGACCCCGAGCAGTACCAGGTATGCCGCCTCAAAGGCACTGAGCGGCCGTTCAGCGGCAAGTACAACAGCGAGCGCCGCGATGGTATCTACCACTGCATCTGCTGCAGCTCTAAACTGTTCGATGCGCAGACCAAGTTCGACTCTGGCTGCGGCTGGCCGAGCTTCTACGCGCCGATAGAAGACAGCGCGATGATCGAGATCCGTGATACCACCCACGGCATGATTCGCACCGAAGTTACCTGCGCCCGCTGCGACGCGCACCTGGGCCACGTGTTCCCTGATGGGCCGCCACCGACTGGCCTGCGCTACTGTATCAACTCGGTGTGCATCGACTTGCGCCCGCGCGACTGACCGGAGCCCGAACATGGCTGGATCGATGCTGGACATCCCCTGCGTGACCCTGGGCGGCGAGCACAAGAAGCTCGGCGATTTCCCTGGCAAGGCGTTGCTGGTGGTCAATACCGCCAGCCAGTGCGGCTTTACCCCGCAGTACAAGGGCCTGGAGCAGCTGTGGCAGGCCTACCATGAGCGTGGCCTGGTGGTGCTGGGCTTCCCGTGCAACCAGTTCGGCAAGCAGGAGCCAGGCGATGCGCGGGACATTGCGCAGTTCTGCGAGCGCAACTTCGGCGTAAGCTTCCCGCTGTTTCGCAAGGTCGAAGTCAACGGCCCGGGCGCCCACCCGCTGTTCGTCGAGCTCAAGCAGCGCGCACCGGGCATTCTGGGCAGCCAGAAGATCAAGTGGAACTTCACCAAGTTCCTGGTCGACCCGGCCAGCGGCCAGGTGACGCGTTATGCCCCCACCACCAAGCCACAGGCCCTGGAAGCAGACATCGAGCGCCTGCTCAGCCGTTGAGCGGCACCCAGTGGTCGACCAGCGCCAGTAGCTCTTCGCGGCGGAACGGCTTGGCCAGGTAGTCGTTCATGCCCGCTGCCCGGCAGCGTTCGCGCTCCTCGGGCATGGCGTTGGCGGTAAGCGCGACGATGGGCAGGTCGGGCCAGCGGCCGCTCTGGCGGATGCGCCGGCTGGCTTCGTAGCCGTCCATCACCGGCATGTTGCAGTCCATCAGCACCAGGTCGAAATCATCCAGTTCCAACTGCTCCAAGGCCTCGGCGCCCTGGGTGGCCAGTTGCACCTGGCAACCGAGTTTGGCCAGCATGCCCTTGGCCACCAGCTGGTTCACCGGGTTGTCTTCCACCAGCAGAATCCGCGCACGGCCTGCCTCCAGGGTGATGGCCGGGCTGGCCAGCGGGTGCTCGGGATCAAAGCCTTGCAGGGTACGGCGCAGGGTCTGGTACAGGGCGTTGCGCGCCAGTGGCCGGGCCAATTGATGGAGCGGGGCGAGGGCGGCCGACTGCTCGCTGGGCAGGAAGTTGCCGTAGGCGGTCACCAGCAAGATGGGTGTTTTCAAGGTTTGGCGCAGGTCGAACAGGCGGTCTACGTCGTCGGTAATCAGCAGGTCCATCGCTGCGGCGTCCAGCGTCGCGCTGCTGTCGTGCCGCTGGTAGGCCAGGCCCCAGGCGGGCAGCAAGCCCTGTAGCAGTTCGTTGAGCCCGCTGCCAGCGGCGCTCAGGGCTGCCACGCGGCCGTGCAGCGGCAACGGTGGAATGGCTTCGGTGTGCACGGCCAGCGGCAGCTCGGCGCTGAAGCAGCTACCAAAGCCCGCTTCGGAGCGAATGTGCAAATGGCCTTGCATGGCCTTGCACAGGTTGCGCGTCAGCGCCAGGCCCAGGCCCGTGCCGCCGTACTGGCGTGTAATGCCGGCGCCGGCCTGGGTGAACGGCTGGAAGATACGCGCCTGGGCCTCTTCGGGGATGCCGATGCCGGTGTCGCGCACCTCCAGGCGCACGCCGCCGACGATGCTCACCAGGCGCACATCGACGCGGCCAAAGCGGGTGAACTTCAGCGCGTTGGACAGCAGGTTGCTGACAATCTGCCGCACCCGCGTGGGGTCACCGAGCACGCTGCTGGGGAAGTCGCGGGCAATCAGGCAGGTCAGCTCCACGCTTTGTGCCGTGTTCTGCGACAGCAGGTTGGCGGTGTCTTCCACCATCGAGCCCATGTCGAACGGGATGCGTTCCAGCTCCAACTGGCCGGCATCGAACTTGGACAGGTCGAGGATATCGTTCAGCAGCTCCACCAGCACCTTGCCCGAGTCGTGGGCAATCGCCAGTTGCTGGCGCTGCTCGCTGGGCAGCGGGCTGTCCAGGGCCAAGGCGATCATGCCGAGCATGCCGTTGAGCGGGGTGCGGATTTCGTGGCTCATGTTGGCCAAAAAGGCAGCACGCGCCTGGGCCATGTCCAGCGCGCGGCGGCGCGCTGTTTCCAGTTCCTGGTTGGACAGGCTCAGGCTGCTGTTGCTGGCCTTCAGTTCGTTGGTGCGTGCCGAAACGATGTCTTCCAGTTCGTTCAGGTATTGGGTAAGGCGGTTTTCTGCAGTGCGCCGCTGCTCGATCTCGGTGGCCATGCTGACGAACTGCTGGTTGGCGACCTTCACCAGCACGCCGATTTCGTCGTGTTCGTGGCCGTGTGGGCAGTCCAGGCGGGTTTGCCGGGGTTTGCGCGGGTCGCTGCCGCTGAGCGCGCCGATCACCGTGACCAGCGGCTTGGTCAGCATCATGTAGAACAGCGCCAGCAGGATGCCGGTCAGCACCAGGCTGCGGGCAAAGCCGTTGAGCAGGGTGATGCCGGCGCGTTCGAGAAAGCGGCTGCCGAAGGCGTAGGTGTCGACGTCCAGGTACAGGGTGCCGAGGTATTCCTCGGGCATGTGAGTCAGGTACAGGCGTTCCTTGAACTGGCGCTGCTCGCCGAACAGGAAGTCGCTCAGCGGACGGTAGCGGTCTTGCAGCCTGGGGCGCTCGACATCGGCCAGCACGGTGTCGTTGTTGTCGATCAGCCGTGCACGGATGACGGCCGGTGACTGCAACAGGCCGCGAGTCAGCTCCAGCGCCAGTTCCGAGTCGATGTTGTAGGCGATGCGCGAGGCCGGGTTGTGGCTGATTTGCAGCAAGGCGCGCACTTCACGGTTGATGGACGCGTCTTCGCTGGCATAATCGATGCCGATCTGGATGAGACTGAGCAATGTTCCCAGGATGAAGCCGACCAGGACTGTCAGCCGGGCTTGCTTGTATGACAGGCGATTGGTGAACTTGATATCCATGAGTCCCGAGCCGGTTTCACGTCCCTTGCGCTGCGCAAGCATAGCCGAATAGCCCCGGCTGCTGGCGGGTCTGTCTGTTCATTTCAGTTGATCGCCAAGCAGGGGCCGCTTTGCGCCCCTTCGCGGGCTTGCCCGCTCCCACAGGTACAGCGTAGCCCCAGGCTGAGCGCAATCCCTGTGGGAGCGGGCAGGCCCGCGAAGGGGCGCGCAGCGGCCCCAAAAAACTGAAATTGTTAGGAGTCGTCATGGACGCTCGCTTGATAGCTTTCCTCGACCGCGCAGAATCGGTACTGGCGCGCCTCGAACCCTTGTTGCCGGCACAACGCCCGAACATCGACTGGGGCACCACCCTGGCTGCCCGCTGGCAGCGCGATGGCCGCAGCGGCTACCTGCTGCCGTTGGAAGTCAGCCTGGACATCCGCCTGACCGACCTGATCGGCGTCGACCAGCAGCGTGACCAGTTGGGCCGCAATACCCATCAGTTCATCAGCGGCCTGCCGGCCAACCACGCGCTGCTGTGGGGCTCGCGCGGTACCGGCAAGTCGTCGCTGGTGCGCGCCTTGCTGGCCGAACATGCCGGTGCCGGCCTGCGCCTGATCGAAATCGAACGTGACCACCTGGCCGACCTGCCACGGGTGGTCGAGCAGCTGCAGAAGCTGCCGCAACGCTTCATCCTGTTCTGTGACGACCTGTCGTTCGAAGCCGGGGAGGGCGACTACCGGGTGCTCAAGAGCGTGCTTGATGGCTCGCTGGAGCAGGCGCCCGACAACGTGCTGCTGTACGCCACCTCCAACCGCCGCCACCTGGTGCCGGAGAAAGAGAGCGACAACGAGAACTGGAAGCGCGTGGACGGCGAGCTGCACCCCAGCGAAGCGGTGGAAGACAAGATTGCCCTGTCTGACCGTTTCGGCCTGTGGCTGTCGTTCTACCCGTTTACCCAGGACCACTTCCTGAACGTTGTCGAGCACTGGATCGGCCAGCTGGCGGGCCCTGCGGGCCTGGCCTGGCAACGTGACGAACAACTCGACATCCTCGCCGTGCGCTGGGCCACTGGCCGCGGTAACCGTAATGGCCGTTGTGCCTATCAGTTCGCCCGCTACTGGGTCGGGCTGCAATTGCTGGAGCAAAAGTAAATGATCGACCTCAATGCCAGTGGCGCCGGCCTCGATGGCTACAACCTGCTGGCGGCGCAAGTGCAGGCGCTGTTTGCCGACGAGCGTGATTTCATCGCCAACGCCGCGCAGTTTTCGGCGTTTCTGTATAACCAGGTGGACGACCTGAACTGGGCGGGGTTCTACCTCAATCGCAACGAAGAACTGGTGCTGGGCCCGTTCCAGGGCCAGGTGGCGTGCGTGCGCATTCCGTTCGGCAGGGGCGTGTGCGGGGCCGCGGCGGCAACGCGGCAGACCCAGCGGGTAGAGGACGTGCATGCGTTCCCGGGGCATATCGCCTGCGACAGTGCGTCCAACAGCGAGCTGGTGATCCCGTTGGTGAAGGAGGGCAGGCTGATTGGTGTGCTGGACCTGGATAGCCCGAAGGTTGGACGGTTCAGCGAGGCGGACCAGGTGGGGCTGGAGCGGTTGGCGGCAGTCTTCCTGGAGCTGACTGACTGCTGATTGATATGGCCTGCACCGGCCCTCTGTGGGAGCGGCCTTGTGTCGCGATAGGGCCGCAAAGCGGCCCCGGCAATTTTGGCTATTGTGCAAAAAGCTGGGGCTGCTGCGCAGCCCTATCGCGACGCAAGGCCGCTCCCACAGGGCCGGCGTAGGCTCCGAAATCAGTCGTAGATCACCTTCTTCTTCCAGGTCTCTTCCTCATCGGTCTTGAGCCCGTCGGTCAATTCGTTGTGTTCGTCTTCCGCCGGTGCCATGCGGTCCAGTACCTGGGCATTGGCCCGGGCCAGCAACTTCTCCAGATACGTCAGCTGCTCTTCATATACCTTCGGCTCCGGCTGCTTGCGCAGGTACTGCACGCCGCGCTCGAACGCCAGTCGTGCCTGGCCCGGCTGGTTCTTTTGCAGGGCCTGCTGGCCGAGGTTGTTGAAGAACTCGATATGCAGCAATACCAGGATGTGGCGGATTTCCTTCACCCAGTGCTTGGCTTCGGCAGCAGGTAAAAAGCCTTCCTGGGCGGCGCGGGTTACCTGGTTGTGCATGGCCTCCAGCAAGAAGCGCACATCCTTGGCCTTGACCTCGGTGTGGATCGGGTTGGGCGGGTTGTTCACCGGGATCTTGTCGCCCAGGGCGATCAGTCTTTCCAGCTCGGCGATACGCGCCTTGAGTTCGGTGTTGTGCTTGTCCACCGCCAACTGGCGCTGATTAAGGTTCAGCTCCAGGCGGGTCAGCAGCAGTTTGAGGGCCGGGGTCATGAACTGGCCGGGGAAGGTCTCGGTGATTTCGCCACAGCGGCGCAGGCGGTCGGCCAGCTCGATCCTGGTCCGGACGCGTTCGATCTTGCCGTTCTCGACCACATTGTTGAGGTAGCCGATCACGATCAGCAACGCGATGCCCGCCACGATGAGCAGGGTGATCAGAAGTGGTGTCACCGTTAATGCCTCATTGAAGAAGAATTACAGCTTTGAGTGTAGTGAGTTTGCCAAGGGGCGAACAGCGGCTATATACCTGTGCCGGCCTCTTCGCGGGCTTGCCCGCTCCCACAGGGTGTAATACACGCCTGAAGGGTAGCGATAACCCTGTGGGAGGGGGCAAGCCCGCGAAGAGGCCGCCACAGGAATGC
>NZ_JENB01000062.1 GCF_000708715.2 Pseudomonas putida W15Oct28
CACCTCGGGCTCGGGGGCGGGTGCTGGCGCGGGGGCCGGCTCGGGCTGCTTGACAACCTCGGGTTCGGGCTCAAGCGGCCGCTCGCGGGCGCCGGACGGTGGCAGCACCGGCAGGTCGATGGCGATGGCGGCGGCGATGTCCTCGATGCGGTTGGCGCGGATGGCCAGGGTACGCAGGCCATGGTGGCGGCAGATGCGCATCAAGCCAGGCAGGTCGATTGCCCCTTCGCCGGCCGGCAGCTTGTCCAGCGCCAGCACCAGTGGCGTATTGCTGAAGAAGTTCGGTGCCTGGGCAACTTTGGCCGCCAGCTGGCGGTCGAGGGCTTCAAGGTCATTGCGCGCCAGTTCCAGCACTGTGATGGCGAGCATGCTGCCCTTGAGCTGGAACACGGAGGCGGTGTCGGGGGTGTGGTTTGGGCTCATGGTCTGCATAGACGGCTTGTTGCGAGAAAAGTGCCCTGATTTATAACGAGAACACCGGTTGCCCGCAACATACGCTGATCCGTTGTAGAATGCGCAGCCTTTGTCTTTCCGGAAGCTTCAATGGAACGCCCGCGTTTTCGTCCCTATTTCCTTCACCCAAAGTTCTGGGGCCTGTGGCTGGGCCTGGGCCTGCTGTGGCTGGTGGTCCAGTTGCCGTACCGGGCCCTGTTGAAAGCCGGTGCCGCGCTGGGGGCCGTGATGTATTGCTTTGCCGGCGAACGTCGGCGCATTGCCGCACGCAACCTTGAACTGTGCTTCCCGGAGCTGTCGGTCGACGAACGGCGGCGTTTGCTCAAGGCCAACTTTGCCTCCACCGGTATCGCCTTCTTCGAAATGGCCATGAGCTGGTGGTGGCCCAAGGCCAGGCTGGCGCGGCTTGCCCATATCGAGGGGCTGGAGCACTTGCAGGCCGCCCAGCAGGCGGGGCAGGGCGCCATCCTGATGGCCGTGCACTTTACCACCCTGGAAATCGGCGCCGCCCTGCTGGGCCAGCAGCACACCATTGACGGCATGTACCGCGAGCACGGCAATGCGCTGTTCGACTTCATCCAGCGCAGCGGCCGCGAGCGGCATAACCTCGATTCGCTGGCGGTGGAGCGCGAGGACGTGCGTGGCATGCTCAAGCTGCTGCGTTCGGGCCGGGCGATCTGGTACGCACCGGACCAGGACTACGGCGCCAAGCAGAGCATTTTCGTGCCGTTGTTCGGTATCCCGGCAGCGACGGTAACCGCCACTACCAAATTCGCCCGGCTGGGCAAGGCGCAGGTTATTCCGTTCACCCAGAAGCGCCTGGAGGATGGCAGCGGCTATCGTCTGGTCATCCACCCGCCGCTGGCGGACTTCCCCGGCGAAAGCGAAGAGGCCGATTGCCTGCGCATCAACCGGTGGATCGAGGGTGTGTTGCGCGAGTGCCCCGAGCAGTACCTTTGGGCACACCGCCGGTTCAAGTCGCGGCCCGAAGGGGCGCCGCGGCTGTATGACAAGAAAAAGCGCTGAACTGATTTTACCTGTGCCGGCCTCTTCGCGGGCCTGCCCGCTCCCACAGGTTACCTACAGGCCCAGGCATTGTGCGGACCTGTGGGAGCGGGCAAGCCCGCGAAGGGGCCGGGCCTGAAAACAGATGATCCAGGAAGGAAGCGATGGCACCACCCCCGGTAACCGGTCTTATCCTTTCTGGCGGCGGCGCCCGCGCCGCCTATCAGGTCGGCGTATTGGCCGGCATCGCCGAGCTGCTGCCCGCCGGCGCGCATAATCCGTTCCCGGTGATTGTCGGCACCTCTGCCGGCGCCATCAATGCCGTCACCCTGGCCAGCGGTGCCACCCACTTCAACGAAGCCGTGCAGCGGCTTACCGCCTTCTGGCAGAACTTTCGCAGCCACCTGGTCATCCGCAGTGACTGGCCCGGCGTCGTCCGCCAGGCCAGCCGTTTCGTCGGCCACAGCCTGCTTGGGCTGGGTGGCCAGGCGCCGGTGGCGTTGCTGGACAGCAGCCCGTTGCGCAGCCTGCTGGAGGCGCACCTGAACCTGGATGGCATCGGCCATTCGCTGGCTACCGAGCAGTTGCGCGCGGTGGCAGTCACCGCCTTTGGCTACGAGTCTGGCCAGGCGGTCACCTTCTACCAGGGGCGCGGCACTATCGAAGCCTGGCTGCGCCACCGCCGCATCGGCGTACCCACGCCACTGACTATCGACCACCTGCTGGCCAGCGCGGCCATCCCGCTGCTGTTTGCCCCGGTGCAGCTGGGCGACGAATTTTACGGCGACGGTGCGGTGCGCCAGTCGGCGCCGATCAGCCCGGCCTTGCACCTGGGTGCCAGCCGGGTGCTGGTGGTCGGGGTCAGCGGCAACCCGCAGCGGCCTGCGCCACCCTTGCCCACTCAACGCGTGTTCAGCGGGCAGCAGCCGAGCCTGGCGCAGATAGGTGGGCACATGCTCAACAGCACATTCATCGACAGCCTGGAAGACGACATCGAACTGCTGCAGCGGCTCAACCACCTGAGCCGGCTGCTGCCGGCGCATCTGGATGCACGGCGCCTGGGGTTGGCGCCAATCGAGGTGCTGGTGGTAGCGCCCAGCCAGCCGTTGGACGAGATCGCCGCCCGGCACCGGCGCGAGCTGCCGGCGGCGTTGCGCTTGTTCCTGCGTGGGCCGGGGGCGACGCGCACCAGCGGGGCGGGGGTGTTGAGCTATCTGCTGTTCGAGGCGAGCTACTGCAGCGAGCTGATCGAACTGGGGCGGCGGGATGCCCTGGCCAAGAAGCGGGAGCTGTGTCAGTTCCTCGGGATATGAGGTTGCCTATACCGGCCTCATCGCCGGCAAGCCAGCTCCCACAGGATCACCACAGGCCCGGGTATCGTGCGGACCTGTGGGAGCTGGCTTGCCGGCGATAGGGCCGGTACAGGTTTACTCGGCTATCTGCAACTTGCGCGCCTGGGTATACACATACCGCACCTTCTCGTACTCGAACGGCGAGTTGAGCTGGCCATAGCGGAAGTTGGTGGTATAGCGCTTGTCCACCACGCGCAGGGCGAAGATTTCCGGGTGGTCGGTGCTGGCTTCGGCCACGTTCAGGTAATTGACCGCCTGCTCGCCCGCATAGTCCACCACCAGCCCGGTGGTGTCGCGCAGGTTCGATGGCCCCAGCACCGGCAGCATCAGGTACGGCCCTTCCGGCACGCCATAGAAGCCCAGGGTCTGGCCAAAGTCCTCGCTCTGGCGCGGCAGGCCCATGCTGGTCGCCGGGTCCCATAGCCCACCCACGCCGATGATGGTGTTGAACATCAACCGCGCGGTGATCTCTGCCGAGCGCTTGGCCTTGAGCTGCAACACGCTGTTGAACAGGTTCGGCACATCACCGATGTTGTTGAAGAAGTTGCTCACCCCGGTGCGCACGAAGCGCGGGGTGACGTACTGGTAACCACTCACCAGCGGCAGCAGCACCCATTGGTCCAGCCGATAGTTGAAGTGATAGACGCGCCGGTTGATCGACTCCAGCGGGTCGTACACGTTCAGCGCTTCCAGGGTAGAACGCTCGAACTCGCGCTGGTCCAGCCCGGGGTTGAATTTCAGCTCGCGCAACGGGTCGATGAAGCCATCGGCCTCAGGCACCAGCGGTGCGGTGCCGACCACTTGTGGGTCGGCCTCGACCACGCTGGCCCGGGGGGCGGTTTCGGCAGCGAAGGTGTGGCCGGCGGCAAGCAGGGCAGTGGCGAAGAGGAGTTTGTTAACCACGGAAGAACTCCAGCATGGCGTCACTGTTGACGCGGTAGTTGAGGTTGCCGCAATGGCCGCCATGGGGGTAAAGGGTCAACCGGTCACCAAACACCTTGCGCAAGAAGCCGATGTCGCCGGGGCCGAGGATGAGGTCGTCGGCGTTGTGCATCACGGCAATCTTGTCGCTGCTGCGCAGGTAGTCTTCCAGGGCGTACAGGCTGACCTGGTTCACCAGTTGCAGGATGCTGTTGCCGTCGGTGCGGGCGCGCCACATCGGGATCACCTGCTCGGTCATGTAGCAGTCGAAATCACACTGCAGGGCACGCTTGAAGAACGGCGTGAGGCTGCTGCTCTCGGTGATCGGAAACTTCGGCGGAATGATCAGGCCGCGGCGGTTGATCAGGTCGGAAGTGAAGGCAATGTCGGCCGCCGAGAAGCGGAACGAGGTGCCGATCAGCATGGCCATCTGTTCGTTGGACAGGTGCTGGCGCGACTGCTGGAAGTCGTACAGCAGGGCGTCGTTGAGGTCGATGTAGCCCTTGTCCTGGAAGTAGCGGGTCAGCTTGGTCAGCATCAGCTCGTAGAACGTAGTGCTGCGGTCGATGCCCTTGACCTGGGTTTGCACCAGTTTGTCCAGGTTGTTGATCGAGGTGTACAGGTTGACCGGCGGGTTCAGCAGCAGCACGCGCTTGAAGTTGAAGCTGCGGCGGGTTTCGTCCAGGTGGCTGACGAAAGCGGCATCCAGCGCGCCCAGGCTGTAGCCGGTGAGGTAGAACTCGCTGATCGGCAGGCGCGGGTGTTGCGCACGCACGGCCTGCATCACCCTGTACATGTCCTCGGCGTCTTCCTGGCTGACGCCGGGGGTGGCGAAGCGCGAGGCGGCGCTCATGAAGTCGTAGCTGGTGGGCGACGACAGTTGCACCACGTGGAAGCCGGCTTGGTAGAACAGCTTCTTCAGGTATTCGTTGATGCTGCTGGTGTACGGTGCGCCAGTGCCGGCAATGATGAAGATCAGCGGCGCTTCGCGGTCCTGGCGGGCCAGGCGGTACTTGAGCTTTTTTACCGCCCAGAAATTGTCGGGCAGGGTGAACTCACGCTCCGGGCGCAGGTTCAGGCTGTAGTCCGACTGGTCGATCTCATCGTCGCTGGGCAGCGTCGGGCGCTGGTCCGGCGGCGTGGTGGCGATGGTCGCCTCGAACGGGTTGGTCAAGGGGTAGCCGTAGCTGGCAGCGTCGATATCCCGCGCTGAAGCGGCCACCGCCATGAGCAGGCTACCGAGCAGGGCAGCGAGGCGCAAAGATCGAAGCATGTAATCCCCCAAAAGAACGCAAGGTCGAGCAGTGTGCAGGCTAGGACCACATCCAACCGGGCAAAGTTGCCAGTTGCGGTGGCCTTTGGTGTGCTTGTTATCTGCAACATAGCTGCAGGGCTGTGATTTTGCCTTACAACCGGGCATAAGCGATCATGGATGCTTTCGATTACCGCTATTGGAGAACAGGATGTCTCGTTCGCTGCCGGCTGCGCTGCTTGTGCTGTTTCTGGGGCTGTGGCTCGCTGCCAGTTATGGCGTGCGCTATGGGCTGATGGAGGATGGCCAGTGGGTTGGGCTGTGCACGGCGCCTGCGGCGTACTGGCAGTGTGAGGTGCGCTCACTGCTGGGGTTGGGCATTCACCACCAGGTGATGGCCTGGTCCGGGCTGGGCCTGGCGCTGCTGGCGCAGGTGGTTGCCGGCCGTGCGGGCTGGTGGCTGGCAGTGCTGGCGTTGGTGTTCGCGGTGCCGGCGCTGGTGCTGTATACCGCCAGCATTGCAGTGTTTGCACTGGTGCTGGCGGGGCTGCGACTGGTCAGGTAACCGGAGTAAGGCTGACAGGGGCCGCTTTGCGGCCCATCGCAGGCAAGCCAGCTCCCACAGGAGATATGCAGCCCATGAATCCGGCGCGGTCCCTGTGGGAGCTGGCTTGCCTGCGATGGAGCGCGAAGCGGTCCCAAGGATATCAGGCCGGACGCAGCCGCAAGCTGCGCCACAAAGCCGCCGTCATTAGCACACTCACCAAAGCCCAACCCCAGGCCTGCTGGTTCTCCAGCCCTTCCACGAACAACTGCGGCCCCACCCCGGCCCCGACAATGAACGCCAGCAGCGCCACCTCCGCCCGTCGCGCCCGCACCGGCCACAGCACATACACCAGCGCCGGCAAGGCCAGCGCGGCGCTGGGGAAGCTGCGGTAGCGTGGGTCGAACACCATCGCCAGCATGCTCACCGCCGCGGCAAAGCCGGCTGCCAGCAACAGCCAGCCGGCCCGCGCCTGCAACCAGGCAAACAAACGCTCGCGCCAGCCCGCCCGCTGCGCCAAAGCCAGCAGCGCATGGGCCAGCACCAGCAGGTTCAGCCCGGCCAGCGCAACTGCCCACAGCCACTCGCCGGCAAAGCGTGCATGGGTGCGCATCAACTCGCCCCACAACCCCAGGCAGCCTGCGCCAAACGCGGCCAGCAATGGCAACAGCAAGGCCGCCATGGGTGTAGCAGGGCGCCCGGCCAGCAACAGCATGGCCGCCATCAGCAGTGCACTGGCCAGCAGCCATTGCGGCCAGTCATGCAGGTTGCTCACCGGCCCTTCCAGCACGCCCTTGTCCTGCCGGTCGGCATCGTAAAGCCCCCAGTAACCGCCTACCGCCCCTTCATTGGCGCGCTTCCAAGGCTGGTCGAATGCTTCGATCAGGTTGTAGTGCCAGCCGTTGCTTTCGGCCATGGCCACGAAGCCGCGAATGAAGCGTGCCTCGTTGACCCGGCTGGGTATTGCAGTCTCGCGCTGGCGGCCTTCGCTGGGCCAGCCGGTTTCGCCAATCAGGATGTCCTTGGGCGCAAAGCGCGTGCCGAATACCCGGCGCACATCGGCCACGTGGGCCAGTGCATCGTCGATACCGCGCGGGTCATCTTCCCAGTAAGGCAGCAGGTGGATGGTCAAGAAGTCCACCTCGGGTGCTACCTGCGGGTGCTGCAGCCAGAACTCCCACACATCCGCGTAGGTCACCGGCACCTTCACCTGGCTTTTCACCCGCGCGATCAGCTTGGCCAGGTGCGCGCCGGTGACTTCCTTGCGCAGCAACGTCTCGTTGCCCACGATCACCGCGCTGACCACATCGGGGTTGGCGTTGGCGGTGGCGATCAGCAGGTCGATTTCCTTGTCGGTGTCGGCCGCGTGAGCGTTGACCCAGGCGCCCAGCATCACTTTCAGCCCATGCTTGCGCGCCAGCGCCGGGATTGCCTCAAGGCCGGTCACGGAATAGGTGCGGATGCACTGGAAACGCTCAGCCAGCAAGGCAAGGTCGGCGTCCATGCGCGCCGGGCGCAGACGAAACGGCTGGTCGTAGGGCGACTGGTCCTTGTCGAACGGCGTGTAGGACGCGCATTGCAGCTTGTGCGTCGGGCTGGCCGCATCGGGCAGGTGCACCGGCTTGCCAAGCCCGTACCAGAGCCCGGCGAGCCCCAGCAGGGCCAACAGGCAGGCAAGCAGGTACAGCGGCAGCAACAGGCGGGCGGAACTGGGCATCGGGCGGTCCATCGTCAGGCGCAAAAGGGTAGATAGTAGCCCGGCGCCAAAGGTTTGGCATGCAAGGATCGCGCAGGCCGGTGTAGGCCGATGACGCTAATGGCACAGTGCTGTCGCATATGGGGCAGGTGCAGGTCGCAGCTGGATCAGGTCGACCTGTGTTGCAGGAAGATGATGCAATCTCCAAGACCTGACGAGGGGATGCTTTGATGGCAACTTTGAAAAAAATGCGACGTTTACTGGGTGTGGGCACCGCCCTGGTAATGGCCATGAGCGCTGCACAGGCAATGGCCAAAGAAGTGAGCATAGGTTACGTGGATGGTTGGGCCGACAGTGTGGCGACCACCAACGTGGCCGCCGAAGTGATCAAGCAAAAGCTCGGCTACGACGTGAAGTTGCAGGCCGTGGCCACGGGGATCATGTGGCAGGGTGTGGCAACCGGCAAGCTCGATGCCATGTTGTCGGCCTGGTTGCCGGTGACGCATGGTGAGTACTGGGCCAAGAACAAGGACAACGTGGTCGACTACGGCGCCAACTTCAAGGACGCCAAGATCGGCCTGATCGTGCCCGAGTACGTGAAGGCGGCGAGCATCGCCGACCTCAAGACCGATAGTAGCTTCAAGCAGAAGATTGTCGGCATCGACGCGGGCTCCGGCGTGATGCTCAAGACCGACCAGGCGATCAAGGACTACGACCTGACCGGTTACAAGCTGCAGGCCAGCTCGGGCGCGGCGATGACGGCGGAACTGGGCCGTGCCTATGCCAAGCAACAGTCGATTGCAGTGACCGGCTGGGTACCGCACTGGATGTTCGCCAAGTGGAAGCTGAGGTTCCTCGAAGACCCGAAAGGCGTGTATGGCGCGGCGGAAACCGTGAACAGTATCGGCAGCAAGGAACTGGCCACCAAGGCACCGGAAGTCGCGGAGTTCCTGAAGAAGTTCAGCTGGCAGTCCAAGGACGAGATTGGCGAGGTGATGCTGGCGATCCAGGAAGGGGCCAAGCCGGAAGCTGCGGCCAAGGATTGGGTAGCCAAGCACCCTGATCGCGTGGCGGAGTGGACTGGTAAGTAACCACTTTCAAGGGCCGGTTTTGGTTCTTCGCGGGCATGCCCGCTCCCACAGGTATATCACTGCCTTCAGGCCTTGTGATGCCCCTGTGGGAGCGGGTTTACCCGCGAAAGGGCCATCACTTTGTTACGCAATCGGTAAAACACCGTTGCATCTAAGACTAAGGTCGTCTGGTTGCCGTCCAACAGCCGCATAAAGTAAGGGTGTGGGTTTCATCCCCTACCTGTGCTGCTAGGACAAAAACAATGAACGACAGCATTTACCTCTCGATACAAAACAGCCCCCGTTTCAAGGAGCTGGTCACCAAACGCGAACGGTTCGCCTGGATTCTCTCGGCGATCATGCTCGGCCTGTACTGCGCCTTCATCCTCCTGATCGCCTACGGTCCTCATCTGCTGGGTGCCAAGCTCAGCCCTGAGTCGTCGATTACCTGGGGCATTCCCTTGGGCGTCGGCCTGATCATTTCGGCATTCGTCCTGACCGCCATCTACGTACGCCGCGCCAACGGCGAATTCGATGAGCTGAACAAGGCCATCCTCAAGGAGGCGCAACAATGATTCGCCACGCCAAAACCCTGGCTGTATTGGCCTGCGGAGCCTTCGCACCCGCCGTGTGGGCAGCCGATGCCCTGACCGGCGAGGTGCAGAAACAGCCGCTGAACGTTGCCGCGATCGCCATGTTCGTGGCCTTTGTCGCCTTCACCCTCGGCATCACCTACTGGGCCTCCAAACGCAACAAGTCGGCGGCGGACTACTACGCGGCCGGCGGCAAGATCACCGGCTTCCAGAACGGCCTGGCGATTGCCGGCGACTATATGTCGGCTGCCTCGTTCCTGGGTATTTCCGCACTGGTGTTCACCTCTGGCTACGACGGCCTGATCTACTCGATCGGCTTTTTGGTCGGCTGGCCGATCATCCTCTTCCTGATTGCCGAACGCCTGCGCAACCTGGGCAAGTACACCTTCGCCGACGTGGCCTCGTACCGCCTCGGGCAGAAGGAAATCCGTACCTTGTCCGCCTCCGGTTCGCTGGTAGTGGTGGCCTTCTACCTGATCGCGCAGATGGTCGGTGCCGGTAAACTGATCGAGCTGCTGTTCGGCCTGGACTACCACGTCGCGGTGATCCTGGTGGGTATCCTGATGTGCCTGTACGTGCTGTTCGGCGGCATGCTGGCCACCACCTGGGTACAGATCATCAAGGCCGTGCTGCTGCTGTCCGGTGCCAGCTTCATGGCGCTGATGGTGATGAAGCACGTAGGCTTCGACTTCAACACCCTGTTCTCGGAAGCGATCAAGGTGCACAGCAAGGGTGAGGCGATCATGAGCCCGGGCGGCCTGGTCAAGGACCCGATCTCGGCCTTCTCGCTGGGCCTGGCGCTGATGTTCGGTACCGCCGGCCTGCCGCACATCCTGATGCGCTTCTTCACCGTCAGTGACGCCAAGGAAGCGCGCAAGAGCGTGCTGTACGCCACCGGCTTCATCGGCTACTTCTACATCCTCACCTTCATCATCGGCTTCGGCGCGATCCTGCTGGTCAGCACCAACCCGGACTTCAAGGACGCCGCCGGCGCCCTGCTGGGTGGTAACAACATGGCGGCGGTGCACCTGGCCGATGCCGTGGGTGGCAGCATCTTCCTCGGCTTTATCTCGGCAGTGGCCTTCGCCACCATCCTGGCAGTGGTTGCCGGCCTGACCCTGGCCGGTGCCTCGGCGGTGTCCCACGACCTGTACGCCAGCGTATGGCGCAAGGGCAAGGCTAACGACAAGGACGAGATCCGCGTGTCGAAGATCACCACCATCGCCCTGGGCGTGCTGGCGATCGGCCTGGGTATCCTGTTCGAGAAGCAGAACATCGCCTTCATGGTCGGCCTGGCGTTCTCCATCGCCGCCAGCTGCAACTTCCCGGTACTGCTGCTTTCGATGTACTGGAAGAAACTGACCACCCGCGGCGCCATGATCGGCGGCTGGCTGGGCCTGGTGAGTGCAGTGGGCCTGATGATCCTTGGCCCGACCATCTGGGTGCAGATCCTCGGCCACGAGAAGCCGATCTACCCGTACGAGTACCCGGCGCTGTTCTCGATGGCCATTGCCTTCGTCAGCATCTGGTTCTTCTCGGTCACCGACAAGTCCAAGGCTGCCGACGACGAACGTGCGTTGTTCTACCCGCAGTTCGTGCGTTCGCAGACTGGCCTGGGTGCCAGCGGGGCGGTTTCCCACTAACGCTTGAACGCTGATACACAACGCCCCGCCAGCCGGGGCGTTGTCGTTTCTGGATAATCGCCTTTCAAACCGCTGGGAAATTTCCGAGGCCCGTTCGGAACGGTCCTAGTCAATGAAGAAGCGTAAGTCTGAATAATCTCCTTGCTCGCCGGAAAAAACCGGTAGCCATCACTACCAAGGAGATATTGCCTTTGAAACGCTCGTTACTTGCCTTGCCCCTGGCCCTGTTGTTCACCGGTTCCGCCTTTGCGGTCGACCCGATCGAGAAGCAGGTGCAAATCGTCGCGCAGGTGCCGACCGATGCCTTCTACGTTGAGCCAGTAGGCGGCAACTGGATGAATGACCCGCAAGAAATGGCCTGGAATTCCTTTCAGCAAAGACTCGACCCGATCCGCAAGGAACTGCAAGTCAAAAGCACCATCGGCCCGATCAGTGCCTACCTGGTTTCTCCTGCAGTGATCGCCAGTGGCTCCAACAACATTGCCCTGGACGTCAAAGTCGGCGACACCGTGCTGCAAACCACCCCTGCCGAAGTGGTCAGCGAAGCCCAGGCCGCAGCAGGCGCGGTCATCGGTTTCCACGTCGCGGCCCAGCCGGCGCCAACCACCGGTTACGAGCCAGGCAACTACCAGGGCCTGGTCAGCATGATTTTCGAAACCGCCGCGCCTTAAACCTTCGTTCACCACAGTGCCTGCCCTGGCCCTCGCCGACCGCGAGGGGCGGGCGGGTCATGCCTGCAAGCGATACCCATGTCCCGACATTCCTCCACCGCCGTGTTGCGCCGCTGGTTGCCGCTGGCGGCCTGCATGGCCCTGTGGGCCGGCACGAGCCACGGCGCGACCAGCGCCCTGGGGCCGGTCAAAGGCCTGCCGCGAGAGTTTGAGGCGCATTTTTACGACGTGCCGCTGGCCGTGCGGGTAGACCTGGACGGCCGCTACCTGGGTGACGCCATGGTGGTGCTCAGCCGCGACCAGCAGGTACAGCTGCTGGACTTCACCGAAACTTTCGACAGCCGCGAGCCCGAAAGCCTGCGCCGACGCTGGCGCGAACGGCTGGCCAATGGCCGCGCCCTGGGCGACTGCCAGGCAGACTGCCCGGAAGGCTTGCGGGCCATTCACTACAGCCTGGCCAACTCCCAGCTGTCGCTGCTCACCGACCGCGCCGAAGCCGTCGCCACTGCCGAGCGCTTTCATCGCCTGCCGGAGCAGGGTAGCCATGGCCTGTTGCTGCGCAACCAGCTCAACCTGGTGAACGATGGCGTGGCCACCAGTGGCCGCTATGCCTTGCAGGGGCAGGGCAGTGTCGGCCAGTGGACAGCACTGGCCGACGGCCAGCTCGACCGTGGCAGCGACAGCCAGGCGAGCACCCGCTACCGGGTCGACCAACTGTATGGTGAGCGTCTGGTCGATGAGCATTTCTATCGCCTGGGTTACTTCACCCCCAGCGCTCAGGGCCTTGCCCGCCAGCCCCGGCTGATGGGCGCGAGCCCCGACACCACCCTGGGCGTGATGTTTGGCAGCAGCGATAGCCTGCGCATCGACAGCGCCGCGCCCAGTGCCACGCCCATTCACGTCACCCCCAACCGCCCGGCCGTGGCAGAGATCTACCGCAATGGCGTGCTGATCAACAGCCAGCCGGTACAACCCGGGCTGCAGACCCTCGACACCACGGTGCTGCCCGGCGGCATCTACGAGGTTGAGGTGCGCCTGGTCGAGGACGGCCAGGTGAGTTCGCGCAGCCAGGCATTTGTCTACAAGCCCGGCAACTGGCGCAGCACCGACGCGCCCTGGCGTTACAACCTGTATGTCGGGCGCCAGAGCAGCCAACTGAGCAACTGGCAGGACGACCAGGACGACAGCCTGGCGGCGGGCGTGCTGGCCAATTACCTGCTGCACCCCAGGGCAATCGCCGGCGTGTCTGCCCAGCGCATCGACGATGCCATGCAATACGGTACCTCGCTGGATTGGGATATGCGCGACCGCGTCAAGCTGTACGGCAACCTGTTCCACGCCCAGGACCATGGCAACGGCTATGACCTTCAGCTGATTCATGCCTATGAGCGTGGGTCGCTGGTCGCCAGCCATAGCCGCAGCTGGCTGACCCGCACCTACCCAGACCGTCGTGACGACGCGTCGACACGGCCTTTCCAGGCGCGCCAGACGCAATCTGCGTTGTCGCTCAGCCATCGCCTCGACCCCCGCAACACCGCCAGCGTGCGCCTGTCCCACAGCAGCGGCAGCGACGCAGGCACCGGGGTGGACCTGGGCTGGGCCTACTACGGGCGCCTGCTCGGTTCCGATGCCAACTGGCGGTTGTCGCTGTTCGACCGGCCGGGCAACAGTGGTACCGGCGATGCGCGCAGCCGCGGGGTCAACCTGAGCCTGAGCATGAGCCTGGGGGGGGGCGGCCGGCGTTTGTCCGCGAGTATCGGCAGCCGTACCTCGCGTGACGGCGGGCGTGACCTCAATACGTCGCTGGGCTATCAGCAGGACGTCGAGCTTGGGCCGTTGCGCAGTGTCGGCGCCACCCTCAGTGCCGACCGTTATGGTGCGGGGCTGGGCGCCGACACCCAGTTCGAGAACCAGGTCATGCACGGTGACGCCTACCTGCTGCGTTCTTCCTACAACGGTGAGTTCACGGGCGGGCTGAACCTGGAGAGCCTGGTGGCGGTGGGCGCCGGCAAGGCGGCCGTAAGCGGCCAGTACATGGCGCACCAGGCGGCGCTGATCGTCGATGTGGATACCGACATCGAAGACCTCAAGCTGCGCGCCGACGATGCGCTGGGTGTCGACCTGCACCCCGGGCGCAACATCATTCCGGTCACGGCCTACAAGGCCGGCCACGTGCAGTTCGATTTCGAGGGGCACGCGGCCACCGCCGCCGTGATCCAGCCGTCGAGCCTGGACTACCACCTGAACCGCGGCGGTATCGATTACCGCCAGGTCAGCGTACTGCGCACAGTCACCGTGCTGGGCCGCCTGCTCGATGGCCAGGGCCAGCCGCTGCGCGGTGCCCAGGTCATCAACCATGCCAGCCGCAGCGTCAGCGAAGCCGATGGCTTCTTCGCGGTGGAAATGAGCGAAGCGACACCGACCCTGGAAATTCGCCAGCGTGGCCAGCCGCTGTGCCTGTTGCGCCTGGACCTGGACGGCCTTACGCGTGAAGGCGATGTACTGCTGGCCGGCGATCAACAATGCCTGCCCGAAATTGCCGCGCGCTTGTAGTGATTTTCAGAAATTTCCTACTGCTTAAAACGTGGCCGAATGGTTGCGCACAGCAATACCCTTAACCCCGTCATTCAGGGAGCTTTGCCGCATGAACATGCCCTCTCTTCTGGCCCTCGCCTTGTTGGCCCTGCCACTGGCCGCAGTCGCCGCCCCCGAGCTCAACGTTGGCGGCTTGTATGATTACCTCGACGGCGACAAGAGCACGCTGCTCAAGCGCGTGCGCAACAGCGGCGACACTACGGCCTTCGTCAAGGTCAGCGTCGCTGAACTGATCTATGACGAGGCCGGTGTGGCCCATGAAGTCGATACCGACGGCCTGGCGCTGGAGCAGCGTGGCCTGGTCGCCAGCCCGGCGCGTTTGATCGTGCCGGCCCAAGGCATGCAGGCTGTGCGCCTGTTGTACCGCGGCGACCGGGACAAGGAGCGCTACTTCCGCCTGCGCTTCATGCCGGTGCTGCCTGAACTGGGCGATGGTTTTGCCGTGGACGAGCAGGAGGCGGCGCAGTACCGCGACAGCCTTACGGCGGGGGTAAACCTGCTGGCAGGCTATGGCTCGCTGCTGTTCGTAAGGCCGGCGCAGGCGCAATACCAGACGCCCATACAGCGCGAGGGCGGGCAGCTGACGGTGGCCAACCAGGGCAACACCACCGTGGTGCTCGACCACTTCCGCCAGTGTCGTGCGCCCGGCGAAGAATGTGAGCCGGCCACCAAGCACCACCTGCTGCCAGGTCGCAGCCGGCAGTTTGCCGGGGACGCCAGCCGCGTGCACCAGTTCGAACTGCATGAGGGCGAGCAACGTAGCGCCAAGGTGATGCGATGAGGGGGGGGCTGGCCCGGCAGTTGCGCGGCTTTCTGGGCGCTGCGCTGTTGCTGGCTGCGCCCATGGTCAGCGCGCTCGATGTAACAATTTCGGCCGAGTACCGGGGGGGCGGTAGCGGGCGTTTCGACAACACCACGCCCCCAGGCGGGCTGTGCAACGGCTGGGTTGTAACCTGCAGAAACCGCACTACCGTGACCTTGCCGATTACCTACGACAAGAAAACCACCAAGGGCGCTGCCGATCCGCGCGATGAGTTCTACCTCAGCCTGCCGGCCAGGCGCGAGGTCGATGTCTACCACGATGCCACCGGCGAGTCGCGACGGCTTACCTTCGAGTGGACGGCCATCAGCCAAAGGGTGCAGGCCCCCGGCGGCGGCGACTACCACCCGATCTATCAGATGGACCTTTATGGCGGCTGCAGCCGCATAGGCGCTGTGTTGCAATACAGGCCGGCAATAGTTACTTATCTGTGGGATGTTACCCAGCCCGCTGCGCCATCGCCATGCTGGGCCAACAGGTCGAATGCGGCGAACGGGCGGGTAGTGGTCGTATCGGTGATCGATACCAGCGTCGCCTACGCCATCGACATCACCCCGCCGTTTCGCATGCCCAGTGGCACGTGGCGAGGCAGCGTCACCTACAGCATCGGCCCTGGCGGTGATTTCGACTTCGGCAACGATGTCACTGCGCTCAGTGGCAACAGCCTTACGGTGAACTTCGTCCTCGATGTGCAGCACGCCTTCATCTTCGAATTCCCCCCAGGTTCAGACCGGGCGGTACTTGAGCCCCCCGGGGGCTGGCAGGCCTGGCTGGCCGGCGGCAAGCCTCCGCAGCGGCTCGCCCGCGACCTGCCGTTCAGGGTCTGGTCGACGGGGCCGTTCAAGGTCTACAAGCTCTGTGAGCACTATGTCGACACCCGCTGCGCGATACGCAACCAGCAGAGCGATCAGGTACCCGTCGAGGTTGCCATGAGCCTGCCGTCGGGTATCGAGCACCAGGGGGCGCCCGTACAGCGGCTGGCGTTGCCCAGTGGGCGGCTGGCGGCGCTGCAGTTCGACGCGGCCATGGCCACCTTGAACCGCCCAGGCCAGTTGCATTTCCAGGTGGCCCGGAATGACGTGCAGAGCATGCTCCGATACCCCGGCAGCACCTATACCGGCCTGGTCACGGTGGTGTTCGATGCCGAGTTGTAGCCAGCAACCACAACAAGCGAGGAGGGCGCATGCACACAGCTCTGGTGGTCGACGACCACCCTTTCATACGGGCCACGGTCTGCCTGCTGCTGCGCCAACAGCGTGTACAGGTGGTCGGCCAGGCGGACAATGGCATAGACGCCGTGCGCCTGTTACGCGAGCTGGCACCGGACCTGGTGATTCTCGACATTGCGATGCCGGGCCTGGACGGATTGGAGGTAATCAGCCGGATCAAGGCATGCAGCCTTTCGAGCAAGGTCGTGGTGTTGACCTCGCAGCTGGCCGAAGCCTACTCGCTGCGTTGCCTGCAGGCCGGTGCCGCAGGCTATGTTGCCAAGACCGATGACCTGGACGAACTGGGCAAGGCAGTCGCTGCCGTGCTGTCGGGCTTCACTTACTACCCCGACATTGCCACCAGCTCGGTGCGCAGGCGGGACATTTACGCCAGTGAAGCCCAGTGCATTGCCAGCCTGACCGACCGTGAACTGATGGTGTTGCAGTACCTGGCCCGTGGCCATGGCAACAAAGCCATTGGTGAAGCCATGCTGTTGAGCAACAAGACCATCAGCACCTACAAAACGCGCCTGCTGGAAAAGCTCAGGCTCAATTCGGTCATTGACCTGGCGGATCTCGCTCGTCGCAACCAGCTTATTTGAATGGTGCGTGCAATCTGGCTGCTGTTTTTGTGTTGTGTGTTTTCCCTGTCGGGCGTGGCTGCGCCGGTGTTCCATGGGCGTGCGGCCTTCGAAGGGCCGCGTGCCGAACCGATCAGCAGCGACCTGCGCTGGCTATGGCACCGTCGCGTGCTGCGCCTGGGGGTGCTTGGCAACGACCAGCCGCCGCTGGATATCCTCGGCACCGGGCGTGTCTACGAAGGCATCACCGCCGATTATGCGGGGTTGGTGGCCGAGCACCTGCACCTGGACATGCAGGTGCAGGTGTTCGACTCGTTCCAGGCGGCGGTCGCAGCGCTGCGCGAAGGCACCGTCGACCTGCTGGGCTCGGTCACGGCGCAGCAGGCGCTGCACGCCGGCTTGCGCCTGTCGCCGCCCTACGCCGAGGACTACCCCTTGTTGCTGGCCCAGGAGGACAAAGCCGTTATCCAGGGCGCCGAACCGCTGCGCCTGGTGATGGTGGACGGCTACCGCTCACCGCAGCAGGTCAGCCAGAGCTACCCACAGGCCACCCTGCAGGTGCACCCCACCGCGTTCAGTGCCTTGGCCGCGCTGGCCCTCGGCCAGGCCGACCTGTACCTGGGCAATGCCTTGGTTGCGCGCTACGTGAAAGGCCGTAGCCCGCTCAGCGGGGTAGAGGAGATTGGCCACGCGGCCCTTGCGCGCCAAGGCATCGGCTTCGCCATGCTCGACAACGGTACGCCCCTGCCGCGCCTGGTGGACGCGGTGCTGGAGGGCATCAGCACCGCCCAGCGTGCGCGCATCCAGGCGCGCTGGAACTCGCTGGCGAGCGGTACGCGCTCGGCGCAGTCGGTGCACTTGAGCGAGGCTCAGCAGCGCTGGCTGGCTGACAACCCCAAGGTACGGGTATTGGTGGACGACCAGGTGCTGCCACTGAGCTACCGCGACAGCAAGGGCCAGCTGCGCGGCCTGACCCTGGATGTACTGCAACTGATCACCCGGCGCACGGGCCTTGAATTTGACGTGCAGGCCGGGGCAGGCGCCGAGCAGATGATCGAACAGGTCACCCAGGGCAAGGCGCAACTGATTGCCGGGCTGCCCTACAGCGACAGCCTGGCGCAGCGGTTGGGCTTCAGCCGTGCCTACCTCAGTGCTTCGCGGGTGCTGGTCAGCCGCATGGGCGATCAGGCGCCGGTCAGCCTTGAGCAACTGGCCGGCCGGCACGTGGCGTTGGTGTGGGGCAGTGCCATGGTCGAGCTGTTGCACCAGCGTTATCCGCAGGTACGCCAACGCTTGCTGCGCGGCCCGCTGGATGCACTGCACGCGGTCGCCGATGGCCGGGCAGACGCCGCCTTGCTGACCCTTGATGACGCCTGGCCACTGGTCGCCCGCTGGTATCCCGGGCAGTTGCAGGTCAGCGCCAGCCTGGCCCTGCCGCCGGCGCACTTCGCCTTGGCCAGTACCCGGGGCGGCAGCGAGCTGCTGGGCATCATCGACAGCGCGTTGCTCAGCCTGACGCCGCACGAGACCACCGCACTGGTACGCCGCTGGCGCAACCCGATGATCGTCCCCGATGGTGTCTGGCCGCGCCATCGCGGCAAGGTGCTGTTCGGTTTTGGCGTCGCGTTCTGCTTGCTGTTCATCGCTTTGTTGTGGATCCGTTACCTGCGTCGGCTGCAGGTGCAATTGCAGCGGGCCAAACGTGCGGCGGATGCGGCCAACCAGGCCAAGACCGAGTTCCTTGCCACCATCAGCCATGAAATCCGCACCCCGCTGCATGCGGTACTGGGTATGCTCGAACTGGCCCAGCGCAAGGCCGCCCAAGGTGTGCTGGACCGCCTGGCCATCGAGGTGGCCACCGAAGCGGCACGTGGGCTGAAAGAGCTGATTGGCGACATACTCGACATTACCCGCATCGAAACCGGCCACCTGCAGCTTTCGCCGCAGCGGGTGCGGGTGAGCGAGCTGGTTGGCCGGGTGGTGCAACTGTTCGAGCAGCTGGCCCGTGGCAAAGGTCTGGAATTACAGATGCAGCTGTGCGGGGCAGTGGGTGCCGAGGTCATGCTCGACCCGCTGCGCTTCAAGCAGGTGCTGGCCAACCTGCTGAGCAACGCGATCAAGTTCACCCGGCGCGGGCGCATCGTGGTCAGCCTGCAGGCAGCGCCGGCTGACGGGCTGCTCGATATCGTGCTGCTGGTAAAGGACAGCGGCGTGGGCATCGCCGCCAGCGAGCTGGCTGCATTAGGGCAGCCATTCCGACAGGCCAGCAACCACCGCCAGTCGCCACGTGCCAGCACCGGCCTGGGCTTGAGCATCAGCCGTAACCTGTGCCAGTTGATGGGGGGGCAGTTGCAGCTGCGCAGCACCTTGGGGGAGGGCACCGAAGTGCAGGTGCAGCTCAAGTTGCCGCTGTTGTCGGGTGCGGCGCCAGCGCCTGAGGTTTCACCCTTGCTGGCGGCAGAGCCTGGCGCACGGCTGCGAGTGCTGGTGGTGGACGACTACCCGGCAAACCGGCTGCTGCTGGCACAGCAGCTGGATTTTCTCGGGCATCAGGCGCGGGTTGCGGAAGACGGCGCACAAGCCTTGCGCCTGTGGCTGAAGGAGCATTTCGATGTGGTGATTACCGACTGCAACATGCCACGCATGGACGGTCACGGGCTGGCCCGTGCCATACGCGAACACGAGCGGCGCAGCGCTCGCCCGCGCAGCAGGGTGATCGGGCTGACCGCCAGCGCCCAGGAGGCCGAGCGCAGGCGCAGTTGCGAAGCGGGCATGGATGCCTGCCTGTTCAAGCCGCTGGACCTGGGCAGCCTCACGCAGGCACTGATAAGCGCGCGCCCTGCGCAGGCATCCAATGACCACGGCAGCCTGCTTGACTTGCAGCACTTGAGGCACTTGGTGGGCAACGATGAAGCGGCGCTAAAGGCGCTGCTGGGCGACCTGCGAGCCAGCAACCGTGAAGACCTGCAACGCCTGGAAAGCCTGGGCGATGCGCCTGAGGCCATCGCTAGGTTGGCGCACCGGGTAAAGGGCGCGGCACGCATTGCCCGCGCCGACGCCCTGGTTGCCCTGTGCGAGGAGGTTGAGCGTTGTTGCCACGCCGAGCCGTTGCAACGCCCGGCGCTCGGCCTGGCGGTCCGCGCCCTGGGCGACGGCATGCGTCGCCTGGAACGCCAACTGGAACGCCAGGCCGGGGTGGGTCATATCATGCCAAGCAGTAACAGCACCAACAAAATCACCAGCACCACGCCGATAATGCCGGACGGGCCATAGCCCCAGCTGCGCGAGTGCGGGAAGACCGGTAAGCCACCAATCAGCAGGAGGATCAGGATGATGATGAGGATCGTGGTCATGACGGAGTCCTTGCGTGGTTGAGGGTCAAGGGCCTCGTACTGCTGGCCTCTTGTATGTTCGGACTGTCGCCGCTTGTGAAAGATTCCATTGGGTGTTGCCAGTACCGGCCTCTTCGCAGCACAAGGCTGCTCCTACAGGGATCGTCTATGCCTGTAGGAGCAGCCTTGTGCTGCGAAGAGGCCGGTACTGACTACACAGTCATGCCCGCCCATTCACTACCCTGATGAACCCTGCCTGCCCACTTGGCCTTGATTAGACTCGCTGCACTACCACCAGGAACAAGGCCAGCCACCATGCAAAACCGCATCATGATAACCGGCGCCGGGTCCGGCCTCGGTCGCGAGATCGCCCTGCGCTGGGCGCGCGAGGGATGGCGCCTGGCGCTGGCCGATGTCAACGAAGCCGGCCTGCGCGAAACCCTGGACATGGCCCGCGAGGCCGGTGGCGAGGGCTTCATCCAGCGTTGCGACGTGCGCGACTACAGCCAGCTCACCGCCCTGGCCCAGGCCTGCGAAGAGAAGTTCGGCGGTATCGACGTGATCGTCAACAATGCCGGCGTCGCCTCGGGCGGGTTCTTCGCCGAGCTGTCGCTGGAGGACTGGGACTGGCAGCTGGCGGTCAACCTGATGGGCGTGGTCAAGGGCTGCAAGGCCTTCCTGCCGCTGCTGGAGCGCAGTAAGGGGCGCATCATCAACATTGCTTCGATGGCTGCGCTGATGCAGGGGCCGGGCATGAGCAACTACAACGTGGCCAAGGCCGGTGTACTGGCCCTGTCGGAAAGCCTGCTGGTGGAGCTGCGCCAGCTGGAGGTAGCAGTGCATGTGGTGTGCCCGTCGTTCTTCCAGACCAACCTGCTGGACTCGTTCCGCGGGCCCAACCCGGCGATGAAGGCCCAGGTGGGCAAACTGCTGGAAGGCTCGCCGATCAGTGCGGCGGATATTGCCGACTACATGCACAAGCAAGTGGCTGCTGGCGAGTTCCTGATCCTGCCCCACGAAGCCGGGCGCCAGGCGTGGGCATTGAAGCAACAGGCACCCGAGCGGCTGTATGACGAAATGGCCGAAATGGCGGTAAAAATGCGTGCCAAAGCCCAGTCGAGATGAATGGTCTGTAGGAGAAGTTACCTAGAAATGTAGGGCGCTTCTGATTTGCTGCGGAACTATTGAGTAGGTAAATATCTACGATGCACGCTCCGGTTTTCCCTTTCGCCAAAGGAGCGGAACATGCTGGTAATAGGACGCGAAGTGGGGGAGATCATCGTGATTGGCGATGACATCCGGATCATGGTGGTACAGACCCGTGACGGGGTGGTGCGCTTCGGGGTCGAAGCCCCGAGGGAAGTGACCGTGCATCGGGCCGAGGTCTACAAGCGCATCAAGGAAGCAGAGCAGCGCAAGGCGCGAAGCGCTTGATGTTGCCTGTGCCGGCCTCTTCGCGGCTAAAGCCGCTCCCACAGGTACAGCGCTGGCCACAGGGTTTGTACGATACCTGTGGGAGCGGCTTTAGCCGCGAAGAGGCCAGACCTGCTAATCGAGCAGTTCGCGGGGCACATCATGCTTGGCCAGCAACTGGCACTGCTGGCTTTCCGGGTCGAACAGGATGAACGCCTGGCCCTTGGCCAGCGCCTGGCGCACCCGCAGTACGCGCGTCTCCAGCGGGGTATCGTCGCCGTTGTCGGTGCCATCGCGGGTGACGAAGTCCTCGATCAGCAGGGTCAGGGTTTCGGCTTGCAGTTGGTCGTAGGGGATCAGCATGGTGGGTATGGTCTGAAGTAAGTGTGGGCAATGCTACGCGAAACATTCGGGATTATGGGGCCGCTTTGCGGCCCATCGCCGGCAAGCCGGCTCCCACAGGATCACCACAGGCCTGAACATTGTGCGGTCCCTGTGGGAGCTGGATTGCCGGCGATGGGCTGCTAAGCAGCCCCAAAGGCCATCAGCCTTTATTGCCCACCAGGCTGTCCACCGCCGGCACCCGCGTGTCGCTCTCCATCTGCGCATCGTGCTCCAGCTGGTGGCTGAACCTTTCAAGTGAAGCATTGGCCGGCTGCGAGTCGCTGGCGAACACCGGCGGGCTCAGCAGGTACGCCGACAGCAACCGGCTCAACGCCGCAAGGCTGTCGATGTGCGTGCGTTCGTAGCCATGGGTGGCGTCGCAACCAAACGCCACCAGGGCGGTACGGATGTCATGCCCCGCCGTCACCGCCGAATGGGCATCGCTGAAGTAATAGCGGAACAGGTCGCGCCGCACCGGCAGGTCGTTGTCGCCGGCCAGTTTCAGCAAATGCCGCGACAGGTGGTAGTCATAAGGCCCTGACGAGTCCTGCATGGCCACGCTCACTGCATGCTCGCTGGAGGCTTGCCCGGGCGCCACCGGGGCGATGTCGATGCCGACGAATTCGCTGACGTCCCAGGGCAGGGCACCGGCCGCACCCGAGCCGGTCTCTTCGGTGATGGTGAACAGCGGGTGGCAGTCGATCAGCGGTTGGCGGCCACTTTCCACCACGGCCTTCAGTGCCGCCAGCAATGCTGCCACGCCGGCCTTGTCATCCAGGTGACGTGCGCTGATATGGCCGCTTTCGGTGAACTCGGGCAGCGGGTCGAAGGCGACGAAGTCACCAATGCTCACGCCCAGCGCCTCGCAGTCGGCACGGGTGGCGCAGTAGGCGTCCAGGCGCAGCTCCACGTGGTCCCAGCTGACCGGCATCTGGTCGATGGCGGTGTTGAAGGCGTGCCCGCTGGCCATCAACGGCAGCACGCTGCCACGCACAACACCGGTGTCGGTGAATACGCTGACCCGGCTGCCCTCGGCAAAGCGGCTGGACCAGCAGCCCACCGGCGCCAGGGCTAGGCGGCCGTTGTCCTGCAGTTGGCGCACGCTGGCGCCGATGGTGTCCAGGTGGGCCGACACGGCGCGGTCGGGGGAAGTCTGCCGGCCCTTGAGGGTGGCGCGAATGGTGCCGCGGCGTGTCAGCTCGAAGGGAATGCCCAGTTCGTCCAGGCGTTCGGCAACGTAGCGCACGATGGTGTCGGTGAAACCCGTGGGGCTGGGGATGGCAAGCATCTCCAGCAGCACGCGTTTGAGGTAGTCGAGATCGGGTTCGGGGAGTCGTTCGGACATGAGTACTCCTTGGAAGTTGCGTTGACTTCTTCGCGGGCGCGCCCGCTCCCACAGGGACCACACAAGTCTCAGGACCTGTGGCGGACCTGTGGGAGCGGGCGTGCCCGCGAAGAGGCCATCAGCGATTACGCCAAAGGCCGGGTGTGCGGAAACAGCAGGTCGATAAAGCGCTCGGCCGTTGGCTGCGGTTCATGGTTGGCCAGGCCGGCACGTTCGTTGGCTTCGATGATCACGTACTCCGGTTGCCCGGCATCGCGCACCATGAAGTCCAGCCCGACCACCGGTATCTCCAGCGCCCGTGCAGCGCGCACGGCCGCGTCGGCCAGCACCGGGTGCAGGCGTTCGGTGACGTCTTCCAGGGTGCCACCGGTGTGCAGGTTGGCGGTGCGCCGTACGGTCAGGCGCTGGCCAGCAGGTAGCACGTCGTCATAGCCAAAGCCCGCCACACGCACTGTGCGCTCGGTTTCGTCGTCCAGCGGAATGCGG
The DNA here is from genome assembly GCF_000708715.2 of Pseudomonas putida W15Oct28. Taxonomy (GTDB): domain Bacteria; phylum Pseudomonadota; class Gammaproteobacteria; order Pseudomonadales; family Pseudomonadaceae; genus Aquipseudomonas; species Aquipseudomonas putida_R. The sequence goes on from NZ_JENB01000062.1 coordinate 23,365, forward strand.
CTTTCGCCACCGGTGGCGGCCTGGCGTCGACGGCTCTGGGCTTCGATCAGCTGGCGGATGCTGTGCTTGCCGTCGCCCAGCACCTGGGCCGGGTGGCGCACGGCGGCGGCCACCACCTCATAGCCGATCACTACGATGCGCAGGTCGAACCCGGCATGGAAACTCTCCAGCAGCACACGGCTGTCGAACTGGCGGGCGTGCTCCACGGCGCGGGTGATGTCGTCAATGCAAGTCAGGTTCACCGCTACGCCCTGGCCTTGCTCGCCATCGACCGGCTTGACCACCACCGCGCCATGCTCGTCGAGAAACGCCAGGTTGTCGTCTGCATTGCCTGCCAGCTGCTGCGCCGGCACCTGCAGCCCGGCGTTGTGCAGGGCATGTTGGGTGAGGCGTTTGTCCTGGCACAGGGTCATGGTCACGGCACTGGTCAGGTCGCTGAGCGATTCACGGCAGCGAATGCGCCGCCCGCCCAGGCTCAGGGTGAACAGGCCGCCAACGGCGTCATCTACCTGCACGTCGATGCCCCGGCGCAGGGCCTCATCGACGATGATGCGTGCGTAGGGGTTAAGCTCGGCTTCAGGGCCCGGCCCCAGGAACAGCTGCTGGTTGATGCCGTTCTTGCGCTTGACCGCAAAGGTGGGCAGGTTGCGAAAACCCAGCTTCTGGTACAGGCGCTTGGCCTGGCGATTGTCGTGCAGCACCGACAGGTCCAGGTAGGCCAGGCCACGGCTCATGAAGTGTTCGATCAGGTGGCGCACCAGCACCTCACCCACGCCGGGGCGGGTGCAATGCGGGTCCACCGCCAGGCACCACAGGCTGCTGCCGTGTTCCGGGTCGTCGAAGGCCTTGGCGTGGTTCAGGCCCATGACGCTGCCGATCACCGCGCCGCTGTCTTCGTCTTCAGCCAGCCAGTACACCGGGCCGCCCAGGTGCCTGGGGGTGAGCAGGTCGGGGTCGACCGGCAGCATGCTGCGCGCCTGATACAGGGTGTTGATGGCCTGCCAGTCGGCCGGGTTTTGTGCCCGGCGCACGCGAAAGCCGCGGAACACCCGCTGCGCTGGCCGGTAGTCGGTAAACCACAGGCGCAAGGTGTCGGACGGGTCGAGGAACAACTGCTGCGGGGCCTGGGCCAGCACCTGCTGCGGTGCGGCCACGTACAGGGCGATGTCGCGTTCGCCGGGGCTTTCGTCCAGCAGCGCCTCGGCCAGGCTGGCCGGGTCGGGGTAGGTCTGGCCGATCAGCAGCCGGCCCCAGCCGCAGTGCACGGCACGCGGCTGGTCGTGGGGCTGGCTGCCGTCGCCGGCCAGGCGCGCCTGCAGGCGCTCGTAGGACGGCGCCTGGCCGCGCAGCAGGCGCTGACCGTATGCGATTTCATGGGCTTTCATCGGTCAGATTCCTTGTTCGCTCAACCACAGGTTCAGCGCCGCCAGCTGCCACAGCTTGGAGCCGCGCAGCGGGGTGAGCTGGCCGTGCGGGTTGCTTAGCAGGCGGTCGAGCATGGCCGGGTTGAACAGCCCACGGTCCTGGCTGGGGTCGGTCAGCAGGTCACGCACCCAGCCCAGGGTGGCGCCTTCCAGGTGCTTGAGGCCCGGTACCGGGAAGTAGCCCTTCTTGCGGTCGATTACCTCATGCGGGATCACCCGCCGTGCTGCCTGCTTGAGCACCTGCTTGCCACCGTCGGGCAGCTTGAAGCGCGCCGGAATACGCGCCGACAGCTCCACCAGCCGGTAGTCGAGGAACGGTGTGCGCGCCTCCAGGCCCCACGCCATGGTCATGTTGTCCACGCGTTTGACCGGGTCGTCCACCAGCATCACCGTGCTGTCCAGGCGCAGGGCCTTGTCCACAGGGTCACGGGCGCCGGGGCGGGCGAAGTGCTCGCGCACGAAATCGCCGGCGGCGTCGGTTTCCAGCAGCCAGGGCGCCTGCACGGTGTCGCGGTACTCGGCGTGGCTGCGGTCGAAGAACGCGTCGCGGTAAGCCGCAAAGGCATCTTCGGCGCCGTCCACCTGCGGGTACCAGTGATAACCGGCGAACAGCTCGTCGGCGCCCTGGCCGCTTTGCACGCCCTTGCAGTGCTTGGCCACTTCCCGCGACAGCAGGTAGAAGGCGATGCAGTCGTGGCTGACCATCGGCTCGCTCATGGCACGGAATGCCGCTGGCAGCTGGTCGATGATCTCGTGTTCGGCGATGCGCAACTGGTGGTGGCGGGTGCCGTAGTGCTTGGCGATCAGGTCGGAATACTGGAATTCGTCGCCTCGTTCGCCACCGGCATCCTCGAAACCGATGGAGAACGTCGACAGGTCGTCCACGCCCGCTTCGCGCAGCAGGCCGACCAGCAGGCTGGAGTCGACACCACCGGACAGCAGCACGCCGACGTCGACGGCGGCGCGTTGGCGGATGGCCACGGCGTCGCGGGTGGCGTCGAGCACGCGGGTGGTCCAGCCTTCCAGGTCCAGCTCACGCTCGTCCGGGTTGGCACCGTATTTCAGCTGCCACCAGGTCTGGCGTTCGACTTCGCCATGGCGGTCGACGCGCATCCAGGTGCCGGGTTCCAGCTTCTGCACGTTGGCCAGCAGGGTGCGCGGTGCGGGTACCACGGCGTGGAAGTTCAGGTAATGGTTAAGCGCCACCGGGTCGAGCATCGGGTCGATGTCGCCGCCCTTGAGCAGGGCCGGCAGGGTAGAAGCAAAACGCAGGCGCTCGCCGTTGCGCGACAGGTACAGGGGCTTGACGCCCAGGCGGTCGCGGGCCAGGAACAGGCGCTGATTGTCGCGCTCCCAGATGGCCAGGGCGAACATGCCGTTGAGCTTGGGCAGCAAGGCCGCGCCCCAGGCGTGGTAGCCCTTGAGCAGCACCTCGGTGTCGCCGTCGGACCAGAAGCTGTAGCCCAGGTCTTGCAGCTCTTGGCGCAGTTCGGGGAAGTTGTAGATGGCGCCGTTGAACGCCAGTGACAGGCCCAGCGTGTTGTCGACCATCGGCTGCGCCGAGCCGTCGGACAAGTCCATGATTTTCAGGCGCCGGTGGCCGAGGGCGATCGGCCCCTGGCTATGGAAGCCCCACGCATCCGGGCCGCGAGGCGCCAGGTGATGGGTGATGCGCTCTACCGCAGCCAGGTCGGCTGGGCGAGGGGCTTGGTCGATGGGGGTGAAACGCAACTCTCCTGCTAATCCGCACATAAGTCCTTACCGGTTTTTCCGTTGGGGAGGTGATGCCCAGGATTAGGGCACCTTAAGGAACTGACCGGTGTGCTTTTTGAGAGTTTTAGAACGATTTGTTATATGTGGCCACTGGGCAATGTCCGGGCAAGCCTGACTGATGCTCTCCCTGTGGGAGCGGGCGAGCCCGCGAAGGGCCGCACAGCGGCCCCGATTTCTTACTTCCCCCGAATCAGCTTCCGCAAGGCAAACCGGTTCGGATGACACGCCTCTGCCACTGCCCGGGGCAACGGCAGCGGTTCCCCACATATCCAGGCCGCCACCAGCTCGCCACTCAGCGGCGCCGTGATCAACCCGCGCGACCCATGCCCGCTGTTCACATACAACCCCTCCAGCCAAGGGCAGGCTACATCCGGCACCTGCCGCGCATCCCGGCCCAACACCGCATAGGCCTCGGCAAACGCCTGTACATCAGCTACCGGCCCTACGATTGGCAGGTAATCCGGGCTGGTGCAACGGAACGCCGCACGCCCCTGCAACTGCTCAGGGGCCAACTCGGCCGTGCCCAATCGCTGGGCCAGATCGACGGAGATCTCGTCCAGCAACGCCAGGTTGCCCTGGTGCTCGGCAACCGTCGGCGCCAAGTCTTCGCTGTGGAAATCAAAGCTTGCGCCCAGGGTATGTTCATCCCCGCGCGGCGGCGCCACATAGCCCTCTGCGCACACCACGGTGCGCAGCGCCCGGCTGCTGGCGGTGGCCGGTAAGCGGGTAATCTGCCCCCGGATGCGCTTGAGCGGCAACTGTGCGCAAGGCTCGAAGCGCCGCACCTCGGCGGCACCGGCCAGAACAACCACGGGCGCGCTGGCCAGCAGGCGCTCGCCAGCCCAGGCTTGCCACTGGCCATCGACCTTGCGCAGCTCGATGACCTCCTGGTGTGTCAGCAGGCGAATACCCGGGTGCTGCAACTGCTGCTGGCACAGCGCTGGCGGGTGCACCCAGCCACCTTCGGGGTAGAACAACCCGCCGGCCGGCAAGGCCACCCCGGCGATGGCTTCGGCCTCGGCGCGCGCCAGTGCATGCAGCAAATCGTGGTCGAAGGCGGCAGCCAGCTTGCCTTGGCGCTCGGCTTCCTTGTTGTCGAAGGCCAGTTGCAGCACGCCGCAGGCATCCCAGTCGCGGCCACGCTGCAGGCGTTCAAGCTGGCGCCGTGTGTAGCCGAAACCGGACAGGATCATCTGTGAAAGTGCGGTGCCATGGGCGGACAGCTTGAGGTACAGCACCCCCTGCGGGTTGCCCGAAGCTTCCTGGGCCGGGGCTTCGTGGCGCTCCAGCACGGTGACCTGCAAGCCACGCCGGGCCAGGCTGGCAGCGCTTGTGCTGCCGGCCAGCCCGGCACCGATCACCAGCGCCTCGCGTGGCCCCTGTGTAGTGGCGGGGCGTGCGTACCAAGGGGCGCCGGGGCCGGGCTGGCC
>NZ_JENB01000063.1 GCF_000708715.2 Pseudomonas putida W15Oct28
TGGCCCGAAACAAATGTGGGAGCGGGCTTGCCCCGCGAAGCGCCGCGCGGGCGGCGCTCGATCTCACAGGCGCGGACAATTCCACGACAAGCGCCTGTAAGCCCTGATGCGCTCTCTGACCAAACACCTGAGTTAACCTTCATTTAATCGATCCCAGCCAGCATGGCCCCATTCCTAGATCTGCCAAGGCGAAGACATGCGCGCTTTCCTGCTCTTTCTGACACTGCTTCTGGCTGGCCCGTTGCAGGCCAACCCGTTCGATGTGAAGCCGGACTTCCTGCCGGTCAACCAGGCATTCGTACTCACCCACGACCGCCAGGCCGACGGCCAGATGCGCCTGTACTTCCAGATCAAGCCGGGCTACTACCTGTACCAGAAGCGCCTGAAGTTCGACGGCCTGCCCGCCGAGCAGCACCCGCAGTTACCGCCGGCGCTCAACCACCATGATGAGTTCTTCGGTGACAGCGCGGTGTACCGCGACCAGCTCGAACTGCTGCTGCCGGCCAATGCCCAAGGCCAGTTGCGCCTGGGCTGGCAAGGCTGCGCCGACGCCGGCCTGTGCTACCCACCGCAAACTACCTTGATCGACCTGGGCGGCAGCGTGGCACCGGTCGCCGAGCAAGCCAGCGACCAAGCCCTGGCCAGTGGCCTGCAACAGGGCCACCTGGCCTGGAGCCTGCTGGCGTTCTTCGGCCTTGGCCTGTTGCTGGCCTTTACCCCCTGTTCGCTGCCGATGCTGCCAATCCTTGCCGGGCTGGTACTGGGCAATGGCGCCAGCGCCCGACGCGGCTGGCTGCTGGCCGGGGTCTATGTGTTGAGCATGGCGCTGGTCTACGCCGCCCTGGGCGTGGTCGCCGCACTGCTGGGCGCCAGCCTGCAGGCCTGGCTGCAACAACCCTGGCTGCTGGGCAGCCTGGCGGGGCTGTTCGTGCTGCTGGCGCTGCCGATGTTCGGTGCCTTCGAACTGCAACTGCCCGCCGCCCTGCGTGACCGCCTTGACCGCGCCGGGCAAGGCACCCGTGGCGGCAACCTGTATGGCGCGGCGCTGCTCGGGGCGCTGTCCGGCCTGCTGCTGGGCCCGTGCATGACCGCGCCACTGGCCGGGGCGTTGCTGTACATCGCCCAGAGCGGCGACGTGCTGCAAGGGGCGTTGGTGCTGTTCAGCCTCGGCTTGGGCATGGGCGTGCCGCTGCTGTTGCTGGTGACTTTGGGCAACCGTTACTTGCCGCGGCCGGGCGCCTGGATGGACCGGGTCAAGGGCGTGTTCGGCTTCGTGTTCCTGGCCATGGCCCTGTACACCGTGCGCAGCCTGCTGCCCGCCACCCTGCTGCTGGCACTGAGTGGCGCCTGGCTGATCGCCCTGGCCTGGGCCACCTGGCCGGCCCTGCAGCGCTTGCCGACGTTGCGTGCAGTACCGCTGCTGGGTGCCTTGTGGGGCAGCCTGTTGCTGGTCGGCGCCGCCGCCGGTGGCAACGACCTGTGGCAGCCGCTGCGCCCGTTCACCGGTGGTGGTGCCGCGCCCGTTGCTGCCCAGCATGCCGAAGACAGCTTCGTCACGGTCAGCCGCCCCGAAGACCTGCAACGTGAACTGGATGCGGCCAAGGCCCGCGGCCAGTGGGTGATGCTCGACTACTATGCCGACTGGTGCGTGTCGTGCAAGGTCATGGAAAAACAGGTGTTCGCCCGCAGCGATGTGCAGGCCGGCCTGGCCGGCGTGCACCTGCTGCGCCTGGACGTGACCGCCGACAGCCCGGCCAGCAAAGCCCTGCTGCAGCGCTACCAGGTACCCGGCCCGCCCAGCATCATCTGGATCGGCCCGGAAGGCGACGAACGCCGGGCGCGGCGCATTACCGGTGAAGTGGATGCCGCCGCGTTCCAGCAACACTGGGCCCAGACCAGGAGCCAAGGCTGATGCTGACCGTAACCCTCGGGCCGCTGACCATGGCCCTCAACCACCTGCTGATGCTCACCGCCCTGGTGATCGCCAGCGTGGTCGGCTGGTGGGTCGCCCGGCGTGGCGGCGAAAGCCCGGAATCGGCACTGTTCAACCTGTTCCTGATCGGCCTGCTGTGCGCCCGCGCCGGCTTCGTGCTGGCCTACTGGCCGATGTACCGCGATGAGCCGTTGCAGATGATCGACATCCGCGACGGCGGCTTCCTGCTGTGGTCGGGCCTTGTCGGCATCGTCCTCGGCGCGCTGTGGCAGGGCTGGCGACAACCAGGCCTGCGCCGCCCGCTGGGCTGGGCGCTGTTCAGCGGCGCGCTGTTCTGGGGCCTGAGCAGTTTTGGCGGGCACCTGTACAGCAAGGGCACCGAGCTGCCCGACCTGAGCCTGCGCAACGCTGGCGGCCAACAAGTGGCGCTGCACAGCTACCGCGGCAAGCCATTGGTGATCAACATCTGGGCCACCTGGTGCCCGCCCTGCCGGCGCGAGATGCCGGTGCTGCAACAGGCGCAAAGCGACTACCCGCATGTGACGTTCCTGTTCGTCAACCAGGGCGAGACCCCGGAAAACGTCAGCACCTTCCTCGCCACCACCGGCCTGAGCCTGACCCACGTGCTGTTTGACGGCACCGGCCTGCTGGCCCAGCGCGTCGGTTCCATGGCCCTGCCTACCACCCTGTTTTATGACGCCAGCGGGCGGCTGGTCGGCAGCCACCTGGGCGAGTTGTCCCGGGCCAGCCTGCGCCACGCCCTGGAGCCTTTCGACCGGGCCACCGCGCCCGCCCCTGCCGCACAAGGAAACTGACATGCGACTGACTGCACTGCTGCCCCTGTCCCTGGCCCTGCTGGCCGCCCCGGCCCTGCAGGCCGAAGAGCTGCCCAAGGCGGTTCAGCAACTGCAAGCCAAGGGCGCCGTGATCAAAGGCAGCTTCGACGCGCCAAACGGCCTGCGCGGTTATGCCGCCGAGTACCAGAACAACGCCCTGGCCCTGTACCTCACCCCCGACGGCAAGCACGTGCTGGTCGGCAGCCTGTTCGACGAACAAGGCAAGGACCTTAGCGCCGAGCCGCTGGAAAAGCTGGTGTATGGGCCGATGAGCAAGGCCATGTGGGCGAAGCTGGAAAAAACCGCCTGGATCGCCGACGGCAAGGCCGATGCACCACGCAAGGTGTACCTGTTCAGCGACCCGAACTGCCCGTACTGCAACATGTTCTGGGAACAGGCGCGGCCTTGGGTAGAGTCGGGCAAGGTGCAGTTGCGCCATATCATGGTCGGCATCATCCGCGAGGACAGCCCGGGTAAATCGGCGGCGCTGCTGGCTGCGAAAGACCCGGCCAAGGCCCTGCAACAACATGAAAAAGCCGGCAAGGCCAGCACGTTGAAGGCACTGGAACAGGTGCCGGAGGCGGTGCAGCAGAAGCTGGCCGCCAACATGGCGTTGATGGAAGAGATGGGGTTGCAGGCGACCCCGGCGATTTTCTATCAGGACGAACAGGGCAACCTGCAGAGCCAACAAGGCGCGCCGCGGCCGGAGCTGCTTGGCAAGATACTCGGCAAGCGCTGAATGTTAGATCGCCGGGGCAATTGTCCGATCTTGTTCGGGCCGCTTCGCGGGTAAACCCTCGACCACAGGCTCATCGATGCAGGTCTACCGAAGAAATTCGCGATTATTCCTACAACTGTGGGCCATTCAGCGCTTTGCGTACTCCGTCTGTAATACGACGAAGTTCATCATCGGAGTCCGACTCCGATGATGTGTCGAACGAAGCTGATCTGGTTCGCTGAGCCGCCCGGAATTTTCTGCTGGCCTCGATATCACGGGTAAGTTGGTCCCTCGCGCCATCAGGACGTGATTGGGGAAGGAGCTTTATATCGGGTCGTTTCACCAAAAGCTCATAGGAGTGGCCAAGGGCCGGGCCGACGGTACCCTTAAGCGCGGCATCGAGTAGTTGCTCAGGATGACTCAGCGAACGCTCGATCTTTTGGAAGGCTGGCCTGGTCATACGGTAAAGGTGTTTATTGGCTATTGATAATGCGCGAGCGCTTTCCAGGTCTAGATGTCTGATGATTGTGGAGAATACGTCGGGTTCATGTATGGAAGTGATGGAAATGGCCGATTGCGGCATCTGAGCGGAAGGACGTAGCGGGCGCTTCATCCGGCCGCTGGGTCGACGTTGTTGACGGGATCGCAACTGCAATAGCAGTATGCATTTCTCCCCCCCTTTCCAAACGGGCTCAACCTGTCAGGCGAGATGAATCGCATCATGGCGGGGTTGAATGATCGATAGCCGTTGCCTAGCGCATAGCCACCCGGAACCAGAGCGAATGCTTCGCCATTGAAACCAAGTAATGTGAGTGATGACGGTAGTTTCGGGTCGTGGCCGTAAGCAGAGTATGCGTGATGTTCCCCTTTGTCAGTTTCCTGCACCGACAGTACCGAGGCCTTTTCGTCTGTCGCGAACAAACCGTATGCCTCACCGCCAGCGACTCGTTGCTCGGCCAAGGGCAGATCAGGCGTGCGAAAAAGGGTGCGATGCTGGTCACCCTGCTTCACCGTTATGAGCGTATCCCCTTGGTAGAAGACAAACGTCCAGTTCGATGAACTGATCATGATTGAAACCCCCTGATGTCCGGAGTGGATAGAGAACGCTGCTACCCACTGTGAACCCCTTGCAGAGATTGAGGAACTGGTAGAAATAGGAGGTATACCGCGATGGCTTTTTGTCCATCAGCCCATTAATGGTATATCCCATACGTACCCCATCAACTCGGGGGTGTGGTCACGGGCGTCCTGACAAGGAGGGCCAACACTGCATCGCAACAGGAACTGCTTGGGAAGATTCTTGGCAAGCACTGAGTTTTTGGCTGCCTGCACTGGCCTCTTCGCGGGCACGCCCGCTCCCACAGGTATTGCAACAGCCTTGAGAGCGGCGCGATAACCTGTGGGAGCGGGCATGCCCGCGAAGAGGCCGGCGCAGGCTAGCCAATCACTTTAAAGCCCCTCGAGCTCGGCCATCAGGTCGCTGAGCCGGTCGACCTTGTCGTCATCCAGCGCACTGCCCTGCAGCCCCTGCACATACTCGGCCAGCTCATCCACCGTGCTGCACTCGAACATCGCCCGCAGCGGCACGTTCAGTTGCAGCTGCTTCTGCACCCGCGAGGCGATCTGCGTGGCCAGCAGCGAATGCCCGCCCAGCTCGAAGAAGTTGTCGTGCACCCCCACCCGCTCGGCCTTCAGCACATCGGCCCAGATGCCCGCCAACACGTCCTCCAGCTCGTTGCGCGGTGCCTGATAGGCCTGGCTGTGCTGGCCGCCGATGTCGATGGCCGGCAGCGCCTTGCGGTCGAGCTTGCCGTTGGCGTTGTGCGGCAGGCTGTCGAACCAGCCCCAGTGCAGCGGCACCATGTACTCCGGCAACTCGGCACGCAGGCGTTGCTTGATCTGCTCCAGCAATGCGGCATCGGCGGCGATACCCTGGTGGGCCACCAGGTAACCGACCAGGTGCTTGCCATTGACGCCTTCCTGCACGCCCACCGCTGCGTCACGGATTTGCACCTGTTCGTGCAGGCGGGCTTCGATCTCGCCCAGTTCGATGCGGTAGCCCCGAATCTTCACCTGGTGGTCGATGCGCCCGACGTACTCCAGCACACCGTCCGGGCGCTGCCGTGCCAGGTCACCGGTGCGGTACAGGCGCTCGCCCGCAACACCATGGGGGTGCGGGATGAACGCCAGTGCAGTGCGCACCGGGTCGCCGACATAACCACGGCCCACACCGGTACCGGCCACGCACAGCTCGCCCACCGCGCCCAGCGGTACCAGCGCCTGCTCTTCGCCGTACAGGTACAGGCGGTTGTTGTCGGTCGGCGTGCCGATCGGCAGGTAGCTGCCTTGGGTCGACGCGGCATCGACGCGGAAGAACGCCACATCATCGGAGCATTCTGCAGGGCCGTAGGCGTTGACCAGGCCGATCTGCGGGTAACGCTGCAGCCATTGCGCCGCCAGCTCCGGTGGCATGGCCTCGCCGGTCGGCAGCATCCAGCGCAGGCCGTCGAGGGCTTGGTGGTCGTTGGCCAGCATGCCCTGGATCAGCGACGGCACGCTTTCCAGCACGGTGATGCCGGTGGTTTGCACATGCGCCAGCAGGCCCTGCGGATCATGGGCGATGGCATTCGGCACGATCTCCACCTTGGCCCCGAACAGCGGCGCGGCAAGGAACTGCCACACCGAAATATCGAAGCTCTGCGATGCAGTCTGGGCAATCACGTCCTGATTGCTCAACGCCAGGTACGGCACCTTGCTCAGCTGGTTGTTGAGCATGCCGCGCTGCTCGACCATTACCCCTTTTGGCAGGCCGGTCGAGCCTGAGGTGTAGATCACATAGGCAAGGTTGTCCGGGCCACTGTGGATGCCAGGGTTGTGGCTGGCAACCTGGCTGGCCTGGATGTCCTCCCATACCAACAGTTGTGGCCGTACTGCAACGCCCAACTCACCCAGCAACTGCCGGCCTTGCTCGGCACAGGCCGCGCTGCACACCAGCACCGGGGTACGGCTGAGCTGGATGATGCTTTGCAGGCGCGCAGCCGGCAGGCCCGGGTCCAGCGGCAGGTAGCCGGCGCCCGCCTTGAAGCTGCCGACGATCATGCCCAGCAGCGGCAGCCCACGCTCGGCCAGCAGTGCCACTGGCTGGTCCACCTTTACGCCGGCCGAGATCAAGGCATGGCCCAGGCGGTTGGCCGCCAGGTTCAGCCCGGCATAGTCGTAGGCGGCCTCCAGGCAGCGGGCCACGGTACGTTCAGGGTGCGCAGCCACCTGCGCTTCGAACTGCGCGATGTAGCTCTGTTCCAGCGGAAAAGCCCGCTCGGTGCGGTTGCAGTCTTCCAGCAGGAAGCGCTGTTCTTCTGCCCCCAGCAACGGCAGCGCGCTCACCTCCCCGTCGAAGCCCTGCACCAGCGCCAGCAGCAGGCGCTTGAACTCGGCCAGCAGGCGCTCGACGGTCGGGAAGTCGAAGTAGCGCTGGTCAAACGACAGGTGCAGGCCCAGGTCATCACCCGGGTAGCACACCGCCGTCAGCGGGAAGTTGGTGTGGGTACGGCCCGAGTCGGAGCTGGCGTTGAGGTGCTGGGCATGGTCGAGCACGGCGGTTTCCACCGGCGCGTTCTCGAACACGAACAGGCTGTCGAACAGCGGCTGGCCCTTGGGCAGGTCGCTGCACTCCTGGATCGCCACCAGCGGCAGGTACTCGTACTCGCGCAGTTCCATATTGCTTTGCAGCAGGCCCTGCAACCACTGACGCACACTGCAACGCTCACCCGATACGGGCAACTGCACACGCAGGGCAACGCTGTTGATGAACAGGCCGACGGTGCGCTGCATCTGCGGCATGCTGACCGGGCGCCCGGCCACGGTCACGCCAAAGGCCACGTCGCGGTCGCCGCTGTAGCGCGCCAGCACCAGGGCCCAGGCCGCCTGGGCGAAGGTGTTGACGGTAAGCTGATGGGCCTGGGCCAGTTCGCGCAGGCGCACGCCTTCACTCACCTCCAGGCGGGTGTAGCAATCGCCGACGACCATGCCACTACCGGCGTGATCATGACGCAGCGGGCGGTCGCTGGGGATGGCCGTGGCGCGGTCGAAGCCAGCCAGGTTGGCCTGCCACCAGGCACGGGCATCATCCAGTCCCTGACGCTGCAACCAGCCGATGTAATCGCGGTAACGCGGCGGCACCGGCAGCTGGGCCCGACGGCCTTCGCCGAGGGCCTGGTAGACCTCGAAGAAGTCGTTCATCAACAGCGAGCGGCACCAGGCATCGATCAGGATGTGGTGGTTGCTCATCATGAACCAGTAGCGCTCGTCGGCCACGCGCACCAGGCGCAGGTGGAACGGTGCTTCGCTGAGCAGGGCAAACCCGGCCTCGCGCTCCTGCTTGTGCAGGGCTTGCAGGCGCTGCTCCTGGGCGTCGTCGGCAACGCCGCGCCAGTCCTGGTAGTCCACCGCCAGGTTGCCCGGCTTGTGGATGATTTGCAGCATCGCCTCGCCGCTGTTCCAGCTGAACGAGGCGCGCAACGCTTCGTGGCGCGCCACCACAGCCTGCCAGGCCAGGGCGAAGCGCTCAGGATCCAGGGCGCTGTTGATGCGGTAGCGGTCCTGCATGTAGTAAAGGCCGGTGCCCGGCTCCAGCAGGGTGTGCAGCAGCATGCCTTCCTGCATCGGCGTCAGCGGGTAGACGTCCTCGATCTGCGCAGCCGGTACCGGCAATGCGTCGATCTGCTCCTGGGACAGGTGCGCCAGCGGGAAGTCCGACGGGGTGAAGCTGCCGTTGCCATCGGCCAGGCAATGCGCGACCAGCGCCAGCAACTCCTGGCGATAGGCCTCGGCCAGGCGGGCGATGGTCTGCGGGTCATAGCGCTCGGCGCTGTAGGTCCAGCGCAGTTGCAGAGCGCCGCCATACACCTGGCCATCGACACTCAGCCAGTTGGGCAGTGGTGCATCGAGGTCATGAGCCAGACCGGCCGGGCCCTCCAGCGGCTGGAACAGCGCCGCGCTGTCGAACTGCTGGTCGAACTGGCCCAGGTAGTTGAAGGTGATGCGCGCCTGCGGCAAGGCCGCCATCTGCTCGCGCCCGGCCGCATCGGCCAGGTAGCGCAGTACGCCGTAGCCCAGCCCCTTGTGCGGCACCTGGCGCAGTTGTTCCTTGATGCGCTTGATCGAACCGGCCCGCGCCGCCTCGTCCTCGCCTGGCAGCGGGCGCAGGCTCAGCGGATAGGCGTTGGTGAACCAGCCGACGCTGCGGGTCAGGTCCATGTCTTCGAACAGCCCGTCGCGGCCGTGGCCTTCGAGCTGCACCAGCACTTCCTCATCGCCGCTCCAGCGGCTCAAGGCACGTGCCAGAGCGGTCAGCAGCAGGTCGTTGACCTGGGTGTGGTAGGCGGCCGGGGCCTGTTGCAGCAGTTGCCGGGTCTGCTCCACGTCCAGGCCGATGGCCAGGGTCTGGGCGTGGCGGTGCAGGTTGCCACCTTGCGGGTGATCGCACGGCAGTTCGCGGCGCACGCCGCCCAGCTGGCCTTGCCACCAGCCCAGTTCGTCGCGCAGCGAATCGCTGCCGGCGTAGCTGGCCAGGCGCGCGGCCCAGTCGCCCATGGCATGGGTCTTGGCCGGCAGCGGTTGGCCACGGTAAAGCGCCTGCAGGTCTTCCAGCAGCACCCGCCACGACACGCCATCGACCACCAGGTGATGGATCGCCAGCAACAGGCGCTGGCTGCCCTGCCCGTCACGCACCAGCAAGGCACGCAGCAGCGGCCCCTGTTGCAGGTCGAGGCTGCGCTGCAGGTCGGTGTACAGCGCCTGGCAATCGGCGAAATCAGCAACGGTGGCAGTCCACAGCAGTTGCTCGGCGGCAGGCTGGGCGTACTCGGCCTGCCAGCGGCCACGGGCCTCGCTGAAGCGCAGGCGCAGGCTGTCGTGGTGCTGCACCAGCGCAGCCAACGCCTGTTCAAGCGCGGCCTCCTCCAACGGTTGGCGAGCCTCCAGCAGCACCGCCTGGTTCCAGTGCTGCGGTTGTGGCACTTCGCTGTCGAAGAACCAGTGCTGGATCGGCGTCAGCCCGGCTTGGCCCTGGCGCAAGCCCTGCTCGATGCTGCTCGCGGCTTCGCTGTGCTCAACCACGGCCGCCAGGGTCTGGATGGTCTGGTGCTGGAACAGGTCACGCGGGGTGAATTGCAAGCCGGCCTGACGGGCCCGGCTGACCACCTGGATCGACAGGATCGAGTCGCCGCCCAGTTCAAAGAAGTTGTCCTGCACGCCCACCCGGGCAACGTTGAGCACATCGCGCCAGATCTGTGCCAGTTGCGCTTCCACCTCGTTGCCAGGGGCCTGGTACTGTTGACGCGCCTGTTCCAGGTCCGGCAGCGGCAGCGCACGGCGGTCGAGCTTGCCGTTACCCATCAGCGGCAGGCTGTCGAGCAACACCAGGTGCGCGGGCACCATGTAATCCGGCAGGTGCTGGCGGGCATCGGCCTTCACTGCTTCACGCAGCAGGCTTTGCGCCTCGCTGCCAGCCGTGGCCTGCTTGCACACCAGGTAACCCACCAGTTGCTTGCCCCCCGGTAGATCCAACGCCAGCACCACGGCCTCGTCGACATCGGCATGCGCCTGCAAGCGGCTCTCGATTTCGCCCAGTTCGATGCGGAAACCGCGAATTTTCACCTGCTGGTCGGCACGGCCGACGTACTCGACCAGGCCGTCAGTACCCAGGCGCACCAGGTCGCCCGTGCGATACAAGCGCCCCCCTTCGGTGCTGAACGGGTCGGCGACGAAGCGCTCGGCGCTGAGGCCCGGGCGGTCGTGATACCCCTGGGCCAGGCCGGCGCCGCCGACATACAGCTCACCAATGCCACCTTGCGGCAACAGGGCCAGGTCTTCGTCGAGGATGTAGGCCGTGCGGCTACCGATGACACGGCCAATCGGCACACTGCCAAGGTCCGCAGGCAACACCTCTGGCGCCAGGCAGGCCAGCGGCATGACCACGGTTTCGGTCGGGCCGTAGGCGTTGAAGAACTGCTGCGGCGCAAAGGCCTGGCGAATACGCTGCAGGTGCTCGCCGGTCAGCGCTTCGCCACCGGTGATCACCAGGCGCACCGGCAGTTGTTCGCCCTGCCCGCCCAGGTATTGCGCCAGCTGGCTGCCGTAGCTTGGGGTGAAGCCCAGGATGCTCACCTGCTGCTCGCGCACCAGCTGGCAGATGTCCTCGGCGCCCCACTGCCCCTGGGCGCGCAGCACCACGCGGGCACCGCACAGCAACGGCACCCACAGGCGCTCGCTGGCAGCGTCGAAGTTGATCGAATAGAAATGCAGCTCGCAGTCATCGCTGCGCATGCCAAACGCGGCGATGACCGCCTGGCAGTGCATGGCGAACTCGCCATGGCTGACCACCACGCCCTTGGGCTTGCCGGTGGAGCCGGAGGTGTAGATCAGGTACGCCTGATGCTGCGGCAGGTTGAGGTTGTCCAGCGGCGCATCGCTGTAGGCCGACAGGCTGGCGGCGTCGTCTTCCAGGCTCCAGCGGGCCACGCCCTCGGGCAGCTCGCCCAGGGTTTGCAGCAGCTCTCGCTGACTGAGCAGCAAACCGATGCGGCTGTCTTCGATCATGTAGCGCAGGCGGTCGAGCGGGTACTCGGGGTCGAGCGGCACGTAGGCGCCACCGGCCTTGAGGATGGCCAGCAGGCCGACGACCATTTCCAGCGAGCGCTCCAGTGCCAGGCCCACGCGCACCTGCGGGCCGACGCCACGCTCGCGCAGGGCACGGGCCAGGCGGTTGGCCTGCTGGTCGAGCTCGGCATAGCTCATGTGCTGGCCGGCGAAGGTCAGCGCGCCAGCCTGTGGTGTGCGCGTCGCCTGGGCGGCGAACAGGCCGTGCAGGGTCTGGTCGAGGTCGAAACTGTGCTCGCCCTGCAACTGCCCCACCAGCACCTGCTGCTCGGCGACGCTGAGCATCGGCAGCTCGCACAGGCGCTGTTGCGGGTTGTCCAGCAAGCCGACCAGCAGGTGCTGCCAATGCTCGGCCATGCGCGCAATGCGTGGCTCGTCGAACAGGTCGCGGCTGTAAGTCAGGCAGCAACCCAGGCGGCCGTCGAGGTCGGTGACCTCCAGGTACAGGTCGAACTTGGTGGCACTGGCGTCATTGACCAGGTAATCCACCTGCATGCCGGCCAGTGTGCGGCTTTGCTGGAAGGCCCAGCGCTGCACGTTGCACATCACCTGAAACAGCGGGTTGTAGGCGCTGCTGCGCGGCGGTTGCAACGCTTCCACCAACTGGTCGAACGGCAGGTCCTGGTGCGACTGGCCTTCGATGGCGGCCTGGCGCATCTGCTCCAGCAGCACGTTGGCGGTCATCTGCCCGTCCAGCTCGCAGCGCAACACCTGGGTATTGAGGAAGGCGCCGATCAACCCTTCGCTTTCCGGGCGGATGCGGTTAGCCACCGGCGCGCCGATGCGCAGGTCACGCTGGCCGCTGTAGCGGTGCAGCAAGGCGGCCAGGGTGGCGGTCATGGTCATGAACAAGGTCAGGCCGCGCTGGCTGTTGAAGGCATGCACGCGGGCGACCAGCGCCGGGTCGAGTTCAAAGCGGTACAGCTCGCCACGGTGGCTCTGTACTGCCGGGCGCGGGCGGTCGGCAGGCAACGCCAGCACCGGGTGCTCGTCGCCCAGGCGCCCCTTCCAGTAGGCCAATTGACGCGCGCCCTCGCCGCTTTCCAGCCACTGCCGTTGCCACACGCTGTAGTCCAGGTATTGCACCGGCAGCGGCGCCAGCGGCGACTCGCGGTCATCGACGAAGGCTTCGTACAGTTCGCCCAGCTCGCGAGCGAAGATGTCCATGGCCCAGCCTTCGGTGACAATGTGGTGCAGGGTCAGCACGAAGTAGTGCTCGCGCTCGTCGGCCTTGACCAGGCAGGCGCGCAGCAGCGGGCCGCGCTCCAGGTCGAACGGCTGGTGCGCCTGGTCGTCGGCCAGTTGTTGCAGGTGTTGCTGGCGCGCATCGGTGCGCAAGGCACTGAAGTCTTGCCAGTCGAGGTGCAGGCCACTGTCTTCGGCCACGCACTGATACGGCACGCCGTCGATGCTGGGGAAGGTGGTGCGCAAGGTTTCATGGCGCACGATCAGCGCCTGCAACGCACGCTCGAAGGCGTCCACGTGCAAGGTGCCGCGCAGGCGTGCCATGCCGCCGACGTTGTACGCCGGGCTTTCCGGCTCCATTTGCCAGAGGAACCACATGCGCTGCTGCGAATACGACAGCGGCACCGCCTGACGGCGGTCGACGCGGGCGATTGCGCCTTGCAGGTTGCGCTCACCGGCCGCACGGATACGTGCGATTTCTGTACAGAAGGCGCCCAGTTCGCTGGCTTCGAACAGGGCCTTGAGCGGCAGCTCGACATCGCAGGCCTGGCGGCTGCGCGAGACGATCTGGGTGGCCAGCAGCGAGTGCCCGCCCAGGGCGAAGAAATCGTCCTGCAGGCCGACGCGCGGCAGGTTGAGCACCTCGCGCCAGATGGCGGCGACCTGTTGCTGCAACTCGGTGTGTGGCTCGACATGTTCGCGTTGCTGCCACACCGGGGCCGGCAGCGCCTTGCGGTCGACCTTGCCGCTGGGGCCCAGTGGCAGCTGTGCCAACGGGATGAGCTGCGCCGGCACCATGTACGCGGGCAGTTGCTCAGCCAGCACGGCCAGTACTTCGGCTGGCTGCGCACTGCCACTGTAATAGCCCACCAGCTGCGCACCAACGGCGTCCTTGTGGACCAGCACCAGCGCCTGTTCCACACCTGCCTGTGCCAGCAGGCAGGCCTGCACTTCCTCAGGCTCGACGCGAAAACCTCGCACCTTTACCTGCTGGTCGAGGCGACCGAGGTATTCCAGGGCCTCAAGCTGCACCTGCCAGCGGGCGCGGTCGCCGCTGCGGTACAAGCGCTCGCCCTGGCCGTCTGCCTGGGGCACGAAGCGTTCGGCAGTGAGGCCGGGGCGGCCCAGGTAGCCACGGGCCAGGCCTGCGCCACCGAGGTACAGCTCGCCCGGCACGCCGGGTGCGGTCAGTTCCAGCTCGTCGTCCAGCACGCGGCACAGCACATTGCCCAGCGGGCGGCCGATGGGTGAGCGCTCGCCGTCCGCCACCTGGCAGTGCCAGTGGGTGACGTTGATGGCGGTTTCGGTCGGGCCGTAGCGGTTGTGCAACTGCACCTGCGGCAGCACTTGCAGCACGCGGTCACGCAGCGCGGCGGGCAGCGCTTCGCCACCGGAGAACACCCGGCGCAGGCTGCTGCAGGCGCCCGCCTGGGGCTCGTGAACGAACACCTGCAACAGCGGCGGCACGAAGTGCAGCGTGGTCACGCCATGGGCCTGCACCAGCGCGGCAATGCGCTGCGGGTCACGGTGCTCACCCGGGCCGGCGAGCACCAGCTTGCAGCCGGTTACCAGCGGCCAGAAGCATTCCCACACCGACACATCGAAGCTGATCGGCGCCTTCTGCATCAGCACGTCGCTGTCATTCAGCGCGTAGGTGGCCTGCATCCACTGCAAGCGCTCGGCCAGCGCCGCATGGGTATTGCCCACGCCCTTGGGCTGGCCGGTGGAGCCGGAGGTGTAGATCACGTACGCCAGGTTGTCGCCGTGTAGGTGCAGGCCAGGCGCGTGGCTGGGCCAGCTGTCCAGGTGCAACTGGTCGAGGGCGATGGCGCTGACCCCGTCGACCTGCGGCAGCTTGCCCAGCAGGCTGCTGTGGCTCAGCAACAGGCCGGCGTTACAGTCGGCGAGCATGTAGGCCAGGCGCTCGGCCGGGTAGTCGACGTCCAGCGGCACGTAGGCACCGCCGGCCTTGAGGATGGCCAGCAGGCCGACCAGCAACTGTGGCGAGCGCTCGATGGCAATGGCTACGCAGGTGTCGGGGCCGACGCCTTTGTCGCGCAGGTAGTGCGCCAGGCGGTTGGCCTGCTGGTGCAGTTCGGCGTAGTCGAGGCTGCCGCCGTCCCAGGCCAGGGCGGTGCGCTGCGGAGTCAGGCGTGCCTGTTCATTGAGTTGCTCGACCAGCAGGTGCTGCGGTGCAGCGGCCGGTGCCTGGCCCCAGCCCAGCAGTTGCTCGCGGCCAGGCGCGTCCAGCAATTGCACCTCGCCCAGCGCCCGCTGCGGCGCGGCGCACACCTGTTCGAGCAGCGCCAGCAGGTGATGGGCCAGGCGTTTGACGGTGCTGGCTTCGAACAGCTCCGCGGCATAGTCGAAGGCCAGGCTCAGGCGGCCCTGATGGTCTTCTTCACTGTGCAGTTGCAAGTCGAACTTGGCTTCGCGGCTGTGCCACGGCAGCTCCTCGGCCAACAGCCCCGGCAGCCGGCGCAGGGCCGACAGGTCGCGTTGCTGGTGGTTGAACATGACCTGGAACAGGCCTTGCTCACGGGCTTCGGGCAGGGCTTCGACCAGCTGTTCGAACGGCAGGTCCTGGTTAGCCTGCGCCTCAAGGGTGGCCTGGCGCACCTGGGCCAGCAACTGCGTGAATGGCAGGCGGCCATCGAGCTGCGCGCGCAGTACCTGGGTATTGATGAAGAAGCCGACCATGCCTTGGGTTTCCAGGCGCAGGCGGTTGGCGTTGGGCACACCGACACGGATGTCTGCCTGGCCGCTGTAGCGGTGCAGCAGCGCCTGCCAGCCGGCCAGCAGGACCATGAACAGGCTGGCCTGCTGTTCGCGGGCCAGGCCCTTGAGGGTTTCGGCGAGTTTGGCCGGCACCTTGAGGTTGAACCGCGCAGCACTGTGTTCGCGCTGGCTGGCGCGGGGGTGGTCAGTGCACAGGTCGAGCACCGGCTGCTCATCGCCCAACTGCGCCTTCCAATGCTGCAGTTGGCGTTCGGCTTCACCGGCTGCCAGCCATTGGCGCTGCCAGGTGCCGTAGTCGGCGTAACCCAGGGTCAGCGGCGCCAGGTTGGCCTCCAGGCCCTGGCAGAGGGCGGCGTAAAGCTTGGCGAATTCATCCAGCAGGATATTCAGCGACCAGCCGTCAGCGACGATATGGTGCAGGGTCACCCACAGCTGATGGTCTTCGTCGTCCAGGCGTGCCAGGGTCACGCGCAGCAACGGGCCCTGGGTCAGGTCGAACGGCTGACGGGCCTCGGCTTCACGCTGGGCGCTGACCTGCTCGGGGGTTTGGCCTTCGAGGCCCAGGCGGCGCAGGCTGAATGGCTGTTGCGGCAGGATGCGTTGCAAGGCCTGGCCGTTTTCTTCGCTGAATACGGTGCGCAGGGATTCGTGGCGAGCCACCAGCACCTGGAAGGCGGCTTCCAGGGCACTTTCGTCCAGTTCACCGCGCAGTTGCAGGCCGGCCGGGATGTTGTAGGCCGCCGATTGTGGCGCCAACTGCCACAGCAGCCACAAGCGGTTTTGCGCCAGCGACTGGGGCAAGGCCTGGGCGCGCTCCAGCGTTGCGATGGTAGCGGCGCCGGCAGCGCCTTCGGCGATGATCGACGCCACAGCGTTACTGTAATCGGCCAGCACCGGCGCTTCGAACAGAGTGCGCAGGCCCAGGTTGATACCCAGCTCATCGGCCAGGCGTGCAGTGGCCTGTGTCGCGGCGATGGAGTTGCCGCCCAGCAGCAGGAAGTGGTCGTCTGCTGCAACCGCCTCTACCTTGAGGATGTCGCGCCACACAGCGGCGATACGTGTTTGCAGTTCATCGCCAGCAGCCGCGCTTGCAGCGGCTTCGCTCACGTCAGGGAAGCGGGCGTAGCAGTCCAGGCTGCCATCGTCCATGCGCAGGCGACAGGCCGAACGCTGCAGCTTGCCACTGGAGGTCTTGGGCAGCCCGCCAGGGTTCAGCAGCAGGACCACGGCCGGGGCCTGGCGGCAGGCGTCGGCGATCACCTGGCGCAGGGTCTTGATCAGCTCCTGGGGCTTGATTGCCTTTTGCACGTTGCGGCTGATCTCCACCGCCACGCCGATGCCCTCCTCGCCCTGCTGCTCGACGGCAAACACTGCCACCCGGCCTTTGCGCAGCAGCTCGACTTCGCGTTCGAGGGTTTTTTCCAGGTCCTGCGGGTACAGGTTCTGGCCGCGCACGATCAGCATGTCTTTCAGGCGCCCGGTGACGAACACCTCACCCTCGCGCATGAAGCCCAGGTCGCCGGTGCGCAGCCAGGTCTGGCCGTCCATTTCAACGAAGGTGCGGGCGCTGGCTTCTGGGTTGCGCCAGTAACCCAGGGCGATGCTCGGGCCACCAGCCCAGATTTCACCGACCTGGTTGTCGCCCAGCACCTGCAAGCGCTGCGGCTCGACGACACGGACTGCGTGACCGGGCTGCGGGTAGCCGCAGCTCATCAGCACGCTGCCTTTGCCCGGCTCGGCGCGGTTGGCGGCGAAGGCTTCGGCGTCCAGTTCCAGCGCGGCGATGCCCTGGCCACGGCGGCTGCCGCTGACGAACAGGGTGGCTTCGGCCAGGCCATAGCTGGCGAAGTAGCTCTGCGGGTCGAAGCCGCAGGCCTGGAACTTGTCGGCGAACGTCGCCAGGCTGTCCTGGCGGATCGGCTCGGAGCCGGAATAAGCCACGCGCCAGCGGCTCAGGTCGAGCCCGGCCAATGAGGCCTCGCTGACCCGCTCGCTGCACAGGCGGTAGGCAAAGTCGGGGCCGCCGCTGATGGTGCCGCCATACTCGCTGATGGCCTGTAACCAGCGCTGCGGCCGGGCCAGGAAGTAACCCGGCGACATCAGCACGCACTGCACGCCGCTGAAGATCGGCTGCAGCAGGCCGCCGATCAGGCCCATGTCGTGGTACAGCGGCAACCAGCTGACGATCACGTCGTCGGGGTTGAGGTCGATGCCGAAGCCTTGGCGGATCAACTGCTCGTTGGCCACCAGGTTGCCATGGCTGACCTGCACGCCCTTGGGCAGCGCCGTGGAGCCAGAGGTGTACTGCAGGAAGGCGATGTCATCACCTTCAAGCACAGGCTCGCGCCAGTTCGCGGCCAGCGCCGGGTCCAGGCTGTCCACCGCCAGCAGTTCAGGGCCGTTGTCCGCCGCCAGCGCTTCCAGGCCTTGCAGGCTGGCGTGCAACGCCGCGACCGTCAGCAGCAGGCGCGGCTCGGCATCGTCGATGATCGACAGCAAACGCTCCTGGTGGTGCTGGCGCGCAGACTCCGGCGGGTAAGCCGGCACCGCGATCACCCCGGCATACAGGCAACCGAAGAACGCCGCCACGTAGTCCGGACCACTGGGGAACAACAGCACCGCACGGTCGCCGAAGCCGGCACGGGCCTGCAAGGCGGCGGCGATGGTGCGTGCGCGCTGGTCGAGGTCCCGGTAGCTGAGCACGGCCTGCTCGCCGGGGGCGTCGGCCAGAAAGCGCAAGGCGATCTTGTCCGGGGTCTGCGCGGCGCGTTGCGCCAGTGCCTGGACCAGCGAGAGCGGGAGTTCGAAGGCGTCCGTCATGGGGTGTTCCTGCCAGTGTCTGTTGGGGCGTGCCGGCTGCTCCGCGAACGTGGGCGGGCAGCGATTGGCGGCCGGGGATGTACACAGGGGAACGGATGGGCGGGGGCAGAAATTAACGGGGTTGAGGGTTTTGGATTGCGTGAAGGTTGGTGCGTGCCTTCAGGGGTGTGGCGCCTGGGAGATCGAGCGCCGCCCGCGCGGCGCATCGCCGGCAAGCCAGCTCCCACATTTGTTTCGGGCGAATTCTTCCTGAGGCAGAGGCGCTCGGCCCCTTGGCGTCCACCTCGATATCGTGTCATGCAAACAAAGCGGTCGCACGCGCAGGCACAGGTGTTACTGGCCCGAAACAGATGTGGGAGCTGGCTTGCCGGCGATGCGCCGCACGGGCGGCGCTCGATCTCCCAGGCGGCACACCTCTCAAGACATACCTTAGAACCGAAAAATATGGATACTAATTACGTTTCGTATTTGACAATCATTATCATTCTGAATAGTTTGTCGCACGTCGTAGGAAGCTTCCCAGCTTGGGGTGCCTCCTTTCCCCTCTGTGACAAGGTGATTTCCATGGCGGAACAACTATCCACAAGTAAGTGCGATTCACCATTACTCCAGGCCTTCGTCGACAACCGCAGCATTCTGGTCAAGATCGCTGCCCGCATCACCGGCTGCCGCTCGCGCGCCGAAGATGTGGTGCAGGATGCCTTCTTCCGGCTCAGCGCCGCCCCGCAGATCACCTCGTCGTTCAAGGCGCAGCTCAGCTACCTGTTCCAGATCGTGCGCAACCTGGCCATCGACCACTACCGCAAGCAGGCAATGGAGCTGAAGTACTCGGGCACAGAAGAGGAAGGCCTGAACGTGGTCCTCCAGAATGCCTCGCCCGAAGCGACCCACATCAACCTTGCCGCGCTGGACGACATTGCCGAGGCGCTGAACGAACTGCCGCAGCGTACCCGCTATGCGTTCGAGATGTACCGCCTGCATGGTGTGCCACAGAAAGACATTGCCAAGGAGCTGGGCGTGTCGCCGACACTGGTCAACTTCATGATCCGCGATGCACTGGTGCACTGCCGCAAGACCGCCAATCGGCAGGCCTGATCAGACAAGGTTTTCTTCATTCGCGGGCACGCCCGCTCCCACAGGTAACCCACTGCCCTTGAAGCCTGTGGTGATCCTGTGGGAGCGGGCGTGCCCGCGAAGAAGCCAGCTCGGTATCAAGCCAGCTTACAGCGATCGAAGAACCGCTCCCGCCCCAGGATCATCAGCGCCGCACGCTTGTGCGGGAAGTCGAACTCTTTGTCGCAGTGGAAGCACTGGTCGTGCATGTAGCCGATCATCTTGCCGTTGTCGGCACGCGGCTCAGCCACCACCCGCTGGGTACGCGGGTCATCCAGGAACAGGTAGTGCACCAGCGCCGATAGCCAGCTGGCCACCTTGTGCGGCCCTCGATGGCTCTCCTCCCCCACCAGCATGTGAATGCCGCGGTCGTAGTCATCGGCCGGGTAGAACGGCGCAATGCGATCTTCCTTGGCCCAGTACGCCTCGAAGTAGGCAAACGGCTCATCATCAAAGCAGCCGATCAGCGTCAAGGTATGTGGGTCGGCCTCCAGCTTGTCCAGGTACGCGCGGTGCTGCGCAAGCGTGCCGCCCTCCTGCCAGAACGCATCCACCCGCGGGTTGTTCTGCCAGCGGTTGAAACGTTCCAGGTCGTGTTCGATCTCCAGCGTACGCAGCGACACCCAGCTACCCAGGCGCGCATCGAAGCGCCGGTACACCTCACCACGGGGCTTGGGCGCGCGGCGCGGGTGGCGCTTGCCGTTGCTGATCTGCATCTGCTGCGGGTACACCGCGGCCAGCGCATCGCCCAGCCAAGGCTGTGGCAGCTGCCAGAACAGCGCCCGCTCGCACAGGTACTGACCGGGCTGCTCGGCTAGCAGCAGCAGGCCACTGGCCAGCGCCTGGGGCTGTACATCGGGCAAGTGCCAGGCCAGGCGCTGGCAGGCCGTATCGCGGGACAGCAGCCAGTAGCAGGCAGCCCACAAGGCCTGATAGGGGCGCTCGGGGCAGAGGCGTTCAAGGTGAACGTGCAAGGTAGCGCCCGCCTCCAGCCGCACCTGGATCAGTGGGCGGCCTTCGAGGGTGAGGCTTAGCCAGCTGTCATCCTCCTCGGCATTGAGGCTGCGCCAGCGTGGCGGTGACTGGGGCTGCGAAGCGGCATCGAACGGCATGGGCTGGGCTCACGAAAATGAAGAAAAGGCTCACTGTTGAGGACGTTGCCGCAGTGCGGGAATTTAGTCTTGGGGGACCGAGACAGTGATGCGGTAGGGCTCGAAGATGCGTGCCAGTTCACCGCTGTCACGCAGGTTACGCAGCAGGCCGGCGAACGACTGCTCGCCGATAGGGGCACCCGGGCGCAACAAGGCATAGTGATGATAAACCTGGTCGATGCGTTGCGAAGGCACCAGCTGCGCCCGGCTGGCCGGGTTGCGCGCCAGGAAATCGCTGAGGTAGGAGCGCGTGACCAGGGCGATATCGGCGCGGCCGGCCTGCACCATCAGCAGGTTGCTGTCGTGGGAGTAGGTCAGGGTCGCGTTGTAGGCTTCGCGCAGGTAGTCCGGGTCGGAGTTGAAGCGGGCGAACGCGTAATGGTAGCCGTTGAACAATGCCAGGCGTTTGTCACTCAGGTCGTCGAAGTAATGCGGGTCGCTGCCATTGGCCTGGCGGGCAACGAACACTTCGGCATCCTCCAGGCCCATGTCCACGGTCTGGTGGGCAATCTGCTCCCAGCCCCATTGCGGGTTTTCGAAAATCGCCATGTCGGTGCGTCCCTGCTGGAAGTCACCAAAACGCCGCTGGATGGAAGTGGGCACCAGGACAAAGTGATACCCCTGCTGCAAGCGGTTGAGCGCGTCGACCAGTTGCGGCAGCAGGCCGGTGTCGGCCCCCTGTTCAGGGCGCACCGTGTAGGGCGGGAAATGCGCCGCGCCAATCTTCACTTCGACGGCGTCGGCAGCCCATGCCGGCGCCGCCAGCCAGTACACGGCCAGCAACATCAGGGTGGACACGGCCTTGAGGCCGGGCGCTGGAGTCAAGACGGACGCTCATCACGGTTCATGCCTGGGTCCGCTTAAGCTAGGCGTTTTCCGGAAGCGGCACAACTGCTGGTGCGTGCTCTTTGTGCCAAAGCAAGCAGCAAAATGCCAGGGGGTGCCGTATGCGCGGAGTTTGGCTACGCTCTAGCAGGATCTGCAAGGGAGCCTGCTATGGGCCATTGGTTGGTGATCGACCTGGAAGCCACCACCGACGATGGTGGGTGGCCGGTCACAGAGATGGAAGTCATTGAAATCGGCGCTAGCCTGGTTACCCGCGAAGGCCGCGAGGTCGACCACTTTCAGCGTTTCGTGCGGCCACGGCGGCGGCCACAGCTGACCCCGTTTTGCCGCGAGCTGACGCACATCAGCCAGGCCAACGTGGACGGCGCCGAGCCGTTTCGCGAGGTGTGGGCAAGCTTCGAGCGCTGGCTCGGGCACCACCGTGGGCAGCTTCAGGCCTGGGTCAGCTGGGGCGACTACGACCGCCAGCAACTGCACCAGGAATGGCAACTGCATGGGCTCGACAGCCTGCTGCGGACCTTGCCGCACATCAACCTCAAGCAACGCTTTGCCAAGGCCCGCCACCTGCAGCGCCCTACCGGCCTGAACGGTGCCCTGCACCTGGCCGGCATGCACTTTTGCGGGCAGCAGCACCGGGCCCTTGAAGATGCGCGCAACACGGCGCGGCTATTACCGTTGACCCTGCCCGCCAGCAGCCCCTGAAAGCAGATGACGAGGCCTGTGGGCTTGGGCATACTGGCCAGCCCTTTTTCATCCCCCCTTTTCAGGAGTCGCCCATGTTCCAGGTCAACGAGTACTTCAACGGCACCGTCAAGTCGATCGCATTTGCGGGCGAAGAAGGCCCGGCCACTGTCGGCGTCATGGCCCCGGGCGAATACGAGTTCGGCACTGCCAAGCGCGAGATCATGCACGTGGTATCAGGCGCGCTGACCGTGAAACTACCGGGTAGCGACAACTGGGAAACCTTCAAGGCGGGCGACAAGTTCAATGTTGCCGCTGACAGCAAGTTCCAGCTGAAGGTAGCGGTTGATACCGCTTACCTGTGCGAGTACCGCGACTAACTGTCAGCCTGTGCCGGCCTCTTCGCGGGCATGCCCGCTCCCACAGGGTTCTGCGCCAATCTTGAATTCGGTGCAGTTCTTGTGGGAGCGGGCAAGCCCGCGAAGAATCCAGCGCTAAGCTTTCAGGAAATCCGCAACCCTTACAGCCGCCGCCTGCATATGCTGCGCATGGCTGAACCCCGAGGCCTTCAACGGCTTCAGGTCATGGTCCCCGGCCACTAGCCAGCTCACCTCGATTGCCGGTGACAACGCATACCCCGCCACCGCCTCGCGGTTACCCAGCGCATCCCGTTCGCCCTGCACGATCAACGTCGGTGTTTTCAACGCCGCCAGGTGCTCCACCCGCGGCTTCTCAGGCTTGCCCACCGCGTAGAACGGATAGCCCAGGCACACCAGCGCATCCGCGCCCAATTCGTCGGCCAGCAGGCTCGCCATGCGCCCGCCCATGGACTTGCCACCCACGGCCAGCTTGCCCGCGACCAAAGGTCGCACCTGCCGGTACACCTCGCGCCAGCATTCCAGCAACACCTTCTGCGGGTTCGGCGGCCGTTTGCCACCGGTAACCCTGCGCTCGGCCATGTACGGGAACTCGAAGCGCACTACCGCTACCCCAAGCGCCGCAAGCCTTTGCGCCATTTCGTCCATGAACCCGCTGTCCATTGGCGCACCTGCGCCGTGGGCCAGGATCAGGCAGCCCTTGTAGCCGTCCTTGCCCTGAACCTGTGGAGGATCGCAGCGCAAGCCTGGGACATTTCCGACCTTCGCCCATTGATCCCCGTCAATACCGGCACTTTGCCCATTAATCATGCTTGCCTCGCTGTAAAGCCTGCCAAATAACCGTGGATGGGAACCCATACATGAACACAACCAGCAGTACCGCCTATAACTACAAGGTGGTCCGCCAATTCGCCATCATGACGGTGGTGTGGGGAATCGTCGGGATGGGGCTCGGCGTCTTCATCGCCGCCCAGCTCGCCTGGCCTTCCCTCAACTTCGACCTCCCCTGGACCAGCTTCGGCCGCCTGCGCCCCCTGCATACCAATGCGGTGATCTTCGCTTTCGGCGGCTGCGCGCTGTTTGCCACCTCCTATTATTCGGTGCAACGCACCTGCCAGACCACCCTGTTTGCACCGCGCCTGGCCGCGTTCACCTTCTGGGGCTGGCAACTGGTGATCCTGCTGGCGGCCATCAGCCTGCCGCTGGGCTACACCAGCTCCAAGGAATACGCCGAACTGGAATGGCCGATCGACATCCTGATCACCATCGTCTGGGTGGGCTACGCCATCGTGTTCTTCGGCACGCTGATGAAGCGCAACACCAAGCACATCTACGTGGGTAACTGGTTCTTCGGTGCCTTCATCCTCACCGTGGCGTTGTTGCACATCGTCAACAACCTGGAACTGCCAGTCAGCCTGACCAAGTCGTACTCGGTGTACGCCGGCGCCACCGATGCCATGGTGCAGTGGTGGTACGGTCACAACGCGGTAGGCTTCTTCCTGACTGCGGGCTTCCTGGGGATGATGTATTACTACGTGCCCAAGCAGGCCGAACGCCCGGTGTATTCCTATCGCCTGTCGATCGTGCACTTCTGGGCGCTGATCACCCTGTACATCTGGGCCGGCCCGCACCACCTGCACTACACCGCCCTGCCCGACTGGGCGCAGTCACTGGGCATGGTGATGTCGCTGATCCTGCTGGCACCGAGCTGGGGCGGCATGATCAACGGCATGATGACCCTGTCGGGCGCCTGGCACAAACTGCGCAGCGACCCGATCCTGCGCTTTTTGGTGGTATCGCTGGCGTTCTACGGCATGTCCACCTTCGAAGGCCCGATGATGGCCATCAAGACGGTCAACGCCCTGTCCCACTACACCGACTGGACCATTGGCCACGTGCATGCCGGTGCCCTCGGCTGGGTGGCAATGATCTCGATCGGTGCGCTGTACCACACCATCCCGAAAGTGTTCGGCAAGGAGCGCATGTACAGCCTTGGCCTGATCAACGCGCACTTCTGGCTGGCCACCATCGGCACCGTGCTGTACATCGCCTCGATGTGGGTCAACGGCATCGCCCAGGGCCTGATGTGGCGCGCAGTCAACAGCGACGGCACGCTCACCTATTCGTTCGTGGAAACCCTGGTGGCCAGCCACCCAGGCTTTGTCGTGCGCTTCGTCGGCGGCGCGATCTTCCTCAGCGGCATGTTCCTGATGGCCTGGAACACCTGGCGCACCGTGCGTTCGCCAGCGCTTGACGTCGCCCCTGCGAACGCCCAGTTGGCTTGAGGAGAAACGCCTGATGAAACATGAAGTCATCGAGAAAAACGTCGGCCTGATGGCCCTGCTGATGGTGTTCGCCGTCAGTATCGGCGGCCTGACCCAGATCGTCCCGCTGTTCTTCCAGGACGTCACCAACAAGCCGGTGGAAGGCATGAAACCCTACACCGCGCTGCAACTGGAAGGCCGCGATATCTACATCCGTGAAGGCTGCGTGGGCTGCCACTCGCAGATGATCCGCCCGTTCCGCGCCGAAACCGAGCGCTACGGCCACTACTCGGTGGCCGGTGAAAGCGTGTGGGACCACCCGTTCCTGTGGGGCTCCAAGCGTACCGGGCCGGACCTGGCCCGCGTTGGCGGCCGCTACTCGGACGACTGGCACCGCGCGCACCTGTACAACCCGCGCAACGTGGTGCCGGAGTCGAAGATGCCGTCGTACCCGTGGCTGGTCGCCCAGCAGGTCGACAACAGCCACACCGACGTCAAGATGCGCACCTTGCGCACCCTGGGCGTGCCGTACTCCGACGACGACATTGCCGGCGCCCGCGACGCGGTCAAGGGCAAGACCGAGATGGATGCGCTGGTCGCCTACCTGCAGGTGCTCGGCACCGCGATCAAGAACAAGAGGTGAGTGCGATGGAAATGGACATCGGCATGATCCGCGGCCTGGGCACCCTGGTGGTGATGATCGCCTTCATCGGCCTCTCCCTGTGGGTATTCAACCGCCGCCGTGACCGTGATTTCGCCGAAGCGCGCCTGCTGCCCTTCGTCGACGACCGCCTGCCCCCTGCCGGGCAGGAAACTGCTGCCACGACTGCTGCAAGGAGTAACGGGCAATGACCACCTTCTGGAGTACGTACATCAGCGTACTGACCATCGGTAGCCTGATCGGCCTGACCTGGCTGCTGCTCGCCACCCGCAAGGGCGAGAGCAAGAACACCACCGACCAGACCATGGGCCACAGCTTCGACGGCATCGAGGAGTACGACAACCCGCTGCCCAAGTGGTGGTTCTGGCTGTTCGTCGGCACCTTGGTGTTCTCGGTCGGCTACCTGATCCTCTACCCGGGCCTGGGCAACTGGAAAGGCATCCTGCCGGGCTATGAAAATGGCTGGACCGGCGTCAACGAATGGCAAAAGGAAATGGACAAGGCTGACGCCAGGTTCGGCCCGATCTTCGCCAAGTACGCCGCCATGCCCGTGGAAGAAGTGGCCAAAGACCCGCAGGCGCTGAAAATGGGCGGCCGCCTGTTTGCCTCCAACTGCTCGGTGTGCCACGGCTCGGACGCCAAGGGTGCCTTCGGCTTCCCCAACCTCACCGACAAGGATTGGCGCTGGGGCGGCGAAGCAGAAACCATCAAGGCTTCGATCATGGATGGCCGTCACGGCGTGATGCCGGCCTGGGCCGAGGTGATCGGTGACCAGGGCGTGGCCGATGTGGCCGCATTCGTGCTGACCAACCTTGACGGCCGCAGCCTGCCTGAAGGGACCAAGGCCGACGTGGTCAAGGGCCAGGAGATCTTCGCTGCCAGCTGCGTGGCTTGCCACGGGCCTGAAGGCAAGGGTACCCCGGCCATGGGCGCACCCGACCTGACCCACCCGCAGGCGTTCATCTACGGCTCGAGCTTTGCCCAGCTGCAGCAGACCATTCGTTATGGTCGCCAGGGGCAGATGCCGGCGCAGGCCGATATCCAGGGCAACGACAAGGTGCACTTGCTGGCGGCTTATGTGTATAGCCTGTCGCAGGATCAAGCCTCACGAGATCTGACCGCCAAGTAAAACCCATTCGCGGGCTCGCCCGCTCCCACAGGTTAATCGCAGATTTCAAGCATTGTGCTGAACCTGTGGGAGCGGGCAAGCCCGCGAAGGGCTGCAAAGCAGCCCCTCTCCCCGCTCTACCCCCTCCTTGCACCCCCTCCGAACACAACTAAGCTTGTTGCCTCAGTGGGCTTCGCTCCGA
>NZ_JENB01000064.1 GCF_000708715.2 Pseudomonas putida W15Oct28
ATGTGATTTCTCGCATGGTCACTTGTGATGCTGATAATCTTTTTGACTATCAGTCCATACTCACAAGCACCCACACGAATTGCTTGATTCAATTTGTTAAAGAGCGTTTGGTTAAGAGCTTTTCGTCTCAACCGAGGCGCGCATTCTACGCTTTCCTCATTTGCTGTCAAGCGTTTATTTGAAGTTTTTTACAACCGCTTTCTTTCGAAAGCTAACAACTTCAAACACTTACCGCTTGCCCCGAAGCGTTTGTCGCTGCGAGGAGGCGAATAATACGCGCTTTGAAATTAGAGTCAACACCTTGATCTAAAAAACTTTCCGAATGTGTTTGGCTGCCACCTGGCAACTAATGAAAGCGCCGCGGATCTGTAAAGAAACACCCCCACGGAGCGTAGCGGCCATGAGCGATGGGCAAAGCGAGAAAACCCCGGGCCTGTCTGCAGATGAAGAGCAGGAGGTCAGCCACAACCAGCCGCCGCGGGCGGCAGTGCTGCACGAGATCATTCGCTCCCAGGGCGACCAGGAGCTTGAGCGTACGCTCGCCGCGCTGTGGTGGTCGGCACTGGCCGCCGGCTTGTCAATGGGGCTGTCGCTGATGGCCATGGGGCTGTTCTACGCCCGCCTGCCGGACGGTGACAGTGCACAGGTGGTTGCCAGCATCGGCTACAGCGCCGGCTTCCTCGCCGTTATCCTGGCACGCCAGCAACTGTTTACCGAAAACACCCTCACCGCCGTCCTGCCCGTGATGACCTCCCCTACCCTGGCCAATTTCGGTCGCCTGCTGCGCCTGTGGGGCGTTGTACTGCTCGGCAACCTGGCCGGCACCCTGCTGGTGGCCTGGGTCATGCTGGAGCTGCCGATCTTCGACAGCAAGACCGATGTGGCCTTCCTGGAGATCGGCCGCAAGGTCATGAAGAACGACGTCAGCCAGATGTTCGCCAAGGGGATCGTCTCGGGCTGGATGATCGCCACCATGGTCTGGATGATTCCGTCCATGGAGCACGCCAAGATCTGGATCATCCTGATGATCACCTACCTGATGGCCCTTGGCGACTTCACCCATATAGTAGTGGGCTCGGTCGAAGTGTCTTATCTGGTCTGGGCCGGCGATGAGACCTGGCGCAGCTTCTGGCTGGAGTTCGCCTTGCCGACCCTGGCGGGCAACATTGTTGGCGGCAGCTTTATCTTCGCCCTGATCAGCCATGCCCAGGTACGCAGTGACAGCGGCAAACCGCCTTCGCAACTATTGAAAGACGACCAGGACCGGCCCTCGCGCAGCAGGGACGATAAACATTGAAGATCAGCGTGCCGCCATTGTGCGCTCATTCGCCTGGCCCCGCTGACGCAAAGGCCGCGGCTGCCACCAGTTCTGCCCGGCATGCGGCGAGTCAAGGCTGACCCGCCCGCCCATCTGCGGCGTGCTCAAGCGCACCTGAGCCTGGTTGGCCAGCGTGAGTATGCGCTCGAAGGGTTCCTGCCAGCCGTGGGTGGACAGGTCGAAGGTGCCGTTGTGTATCGGCAGCATCCAGCGCCCGCGCAAATCCAGGTGGGCCTGCAGGCTCTGCTCCGGCTGCATGTGCACATCGGGCCAGGCGACGTTGTAGGCGCCCGTTTCGATCATGGTCAGGTCGAACGGCCCGAAACGCTCGCCTATCTGCTTGAAACCGTCGAAGTACCCGGTATCGCCACTGAAGAATACCCGCACATCCTCATCGACGATCACCCAGGACGCCCATAGCGTCCGATTGCTGTCCAGCAGCCCGCGCCCGGAAAAGTGCTGCGCCGGGGTGGCGATAAAACGCACACCTTCGACGATGCTCTCCTGCCACCAGTCGAGCTGCCGCACTTTTGCCGGGGCCACACCCCAGCGCATCAGCAGGTCACCCACGCCCAGTGGTGCCAGGAACACGCCGGTGCGCGGCGCCAACTGGCGAATCGCCTGTTCGTCGAGGTGGTCGAAGTGATCGTGCGACAGCACAACCGCAGCCAGCGGCGGCAGCTGGTCCAGCGCCAGCGGCGGCGCATGGAAGCGCAACGGGCCGGCCCACTGCACGGGCGAGGCGCGCTCGGCGAACACAGGGTCGGTAATAAAGAAGCGCCCGCGCAATTTCAGCAATACCGTGGAATGGCCCAGGCGCCACAAGCTGTGGTCCGGGGCATCGAGCACCTGCTGGCGGGTCATCGGCTGGAGGCTGATCGGCGTGGCTGGCCGGGTTTGTGGCGGCTTGCGCAGGAACAGGTACTTGAGCCCGATGCGCAGTTTTTTCAACACGCCATCCTGCGGCCGCATCGCCTGGTTGTGGAAACGTCCATCTTGCTGGGGTGCCGTCTCGCCGGCGTGGTTGGCCAAAGGGACCATCAGCAACACTCCAAGCAACAGGAAAGCCTTCATGTTACCCCACAGTGATCGCATCAACCGTGAATTGGCTTGCAAGGTCATTTTTCGCCGATGAAACTGTGTTCAACAATATTCACGTGAGTTATGCGATAAACGGTACCCCGGCAGAAGAACAATGACCATGATGGACAACCGCAGCGGCAAAGGCCTTTCATTCGTCAAGCGCATCTACCTGCCGCGCGTTATCGGCCTGGGCATCGGCCTGCTCAGCGTAATGGCTGGCATGGCTCCGCTGGCGCCGCCTGCCTGGCTATGGGGGCTGCTGCTGTTCAACGGGCTGCTGTGGCCGCACGTGGCTTATATGTGGGCTAGCCGCTCGGCAACCCCTTACCAGGCGGAACAGCGCAATTTGCTGCTCGATTCACTGATGGGTGGGTTCTGGACTGCCGCCATGCACTTCAACCCGTTGCCCAGTGTGACCGTGCTGTCGATGATGACCATGAACAATGTTTCTGCCGGCGGCAAGCGGCTGGTCGTGCGCGGGGCGCTGGCCCAACTGGCCGGCATGCTTGTCGCCGTCCTGGTGCTCGGCCCCGGCCTGCAGCTGAACGCCACGCCCCTGCAGGTTTATGCCTGCCTGCCGATGCTGACGCTGTACCCGCTGGCCCTGGGCTGGGTGTGCTACCAGCTGGCGATCAAGCTGGCCGACCACAAGCGCCGACTGAGCGCCCTGAGCCTCACCGACAGCCTGACCGGGCTGCTCAACCATGGCGCCTGGAAAGACCTGCTGCTGTTGAAGTTCCAGGGCTGTAAACAGCAACAGGGGGGCGCGGTCATTGCACTGATCGACATCGACCACTTCAAGACCATCAATGACACTTTCGGCCACGTGGTCGGCGATTGTGTACTGCGCCAGCTCACTGCCGAGCTAAGGCGCAACCTGCGCGAAGGTGATCAGGCCGGGCGCTACGGCGGCGACGAGTTCTGCGTCATCCTGCCGGACACCAGCGCAGCCCAGGCCTGCCACGCCATGGAGCGCCTGCGCGAACGGGTCGCCAACTACCGTAACCCGCAGTTGCCGCACCTGCGCATCAGCCTCAGCATTGGCCTGTCAGCGTTCGAGGCTGGCCTGGAATCCCCGGAACACTGGCTGGAACAAGCGGACAAGGCGCTGTACACCGCCAAGCACGCAGGCCGCGACCAGGTCAATTTTGCCCGCGGCGAGGCTGCGACGCTCAGGCTGGCCTATCCTGATTGAACCCCCTGCCTGACTGCCCGGCGGGGGGCTGCTTGAAGGAGCCGCTCGCGCATGGCCAGGACCGCCAACCTTCCACCCCCAAGCCCCACGCCGCGTTTTCAGGTGCGCCACCTGATTGCCGGTTTCAGCGCTGTGTTCGGGCTGGCCTGCCTGGTCACCCTCGGAGCGCTATTCAATATCGCGACCACGCTCGACCAGCAGGAGCGCCAGCGTAGCGCCTTTCATGCAAACCAGGCGCTGGAACAACGGCTGCTGGCCTCGCGCCAGTTTCTGTCCAGCTATGCCGTATGGGATGCGGCCTTCGAGCACCTGGCGGGCCACACCGACTGGCAGTGGGCCTACGAGGAAAAGAACATAGGCGAGTCGCTGTATACCGCCAGTGGCTACGAAGGGGTGTTCGTGGTGGAAAACGACCGCACCACCTATGCCTTGTTCAAAGGCCAGCCCAGCCAGGCAGGCGCCAACACTTATATAGAAGCACCGCTGCAGCCGATCATCGACCAGGCCCGTGCGGCAGCAATATCCCGCGAGCAGATCACCCGTTTCGTGCTGTTCAATGGCTGGCCGGCCGTACTCAGTGCCGCAGCCGTACGCCCGGACCGCGACGTCACCGACAGCGAGGTAAGCCAGGCGCCAGTGATGCTGTTCGTCGACCAGCTTACCGAAGAAAAACTGGCGCAGCTGGGCAAGGGTGCCGGGCTGACCGGCATGCATGTGGAAAAGGAAGACATGCAGCAGCATGACCACCTGCGTATCGACCTGGGTGACACCGGCTATCACCTGTCCTGGAGCAGCCCGCTGCCCGGGCACCAATTGCTGTGGGCGGTAATGCCAGCCCTGCTGGGCGCGCTGCTGATACTTGGCCTGATCATGCTGTACCTGTTCCGCCTCACCTTGCGCAGCTCGCGGGCAATCGGCCTCACGCTTTCGCACTTGCAGCACAGCAACCAGGCCCTGAAGGCCAGCGAGCAGCGGTTTCGCGCGGTGGCCGAGTCGGCATCCGACTGGATCTGGGAAACCGACCGGCAACAACGCCTGACCTACCTGTCACAGCGCTTTGCCAATGTCACCGGCTACCCGGTGGACGACTGGCTGGGCCACCCGCTGAACCAGTTGCTGGCCTGCGATACCACGCCGCTCTCGCCCTGGCTGGACGCCCTCGCCAACGCAGACCCGCAACAGTTGGCCAACCTGCGCTGTACTTACCGCGACCAGAATGGCCAGAACCGCTACTGCAGGATTTCGGCCCGCGCCATCTGGCATGACGACACACCCATCGGTTTTCGTGGCACCGCCAGCGATATCACCGACGAAGTCGACGCCCACGCGCGCATCCAGCACCTGTCGCTGCACGACCCACTGACCGGGCTGGCCAACCGCAACAAGCTCGCCAGGCACCTGGAGCAGGCCCTGCTGCGCGGCAGTGACTCGCCGCCACTGACCCTGCTGCTGCTGGATCTCGACAACTTCAAGCCGATCAACGACTCCCTCGGCCATGGCGCCGGGGATGCCGTGCTGCAGGAAGTGGCGACGCGCCTGCGCGACACCACCCGCGATGGCGACCTGGTCGCACGCCTGGGCGGCGACGAGTTCATTCTGGTACTCAGCGGCATGGACAACCTCAGCGAAGTCGACCGCTTCTGCGCCCGGCTGATCAGCCTGCTGCAGCAACCCATCACCTTCGATAGCCAACCGCTGCACGTCGGCGTCAGTATCGGCGTCGCCCAGACCCGCACCCAGGGCTTCGATGCCGGCGAACTGATCCGTTGCGCCGACATTGCCCTGTACCAGGCCAAGGCCGATGGCAAGAATACCTGGCGTTACTTTGCCGCCGAAATGAACCAGCAGATCCAGTACCGTCGCCAGTTGGAAAACGACTTGCGCCGAGCCCTGCGCAACCAGGAGTTCGAGCTGCATTACCAGCCACGCTACCGCCTCAGCGACCTGCGCATCGTCGCGGTCGAAGCCTTGCTGCGCTGGCAGCACCCACAGGAAGGGTTGCTGGGGCCGGACACCTTCATCCCGCTGGCCGAGCAGAGCGACATCATTGTCGCGCTGGGCCGCTGGGTGCTGCGCGAAGCCTGCCGCACTGCCCATGACTGGCCCGCCGACATTGTGGTTTCGGTGAACCTGTCGCCTGCGCAGTTCCTGCGCAGCGACGTGGTCGCCGATGTGCGCGAGATCCTGCTGGACACGGGCTTCCCGGCGCAGCGCCTGGAACTGGAAATTACCGAAAACGTGATGCTCAACGACATCGAGGGCGCGCTAGGCACCATGCTGTCGCTCAAGGAGCTGGGCGTGCGCCTGAACATGGACGATTTCGGCACCGGCTACTCGTCGCTGGGCTACCTGCGCACCTACCCGTTCGACAGCATCAAGATCGACAAGCGCTTCATCAGTGGCCTGAACAGCAACGGCGGCAGCGACCGCGCCGTGGTTCAGGCCATCATCAACCTGGGTGAGGCGATGGGGCTGACGGTGACGGCCGAAGGTGTGGAGAGCGAACAGCAGCTCAAGGCGCTGGAGAAGGACCGCTGCCATGAGGTGCAGGGCTTTTACATGAGCCGGCCGCTGGACAGTGCGGGGCTGGCGGCGTTGTTGCACCAGACATCCCAAAGCACTGCACAGCCCTTGTAGGAGCAGCCTTGTGCTGCGAAGAGGCCGGTACAAGCTGCACAGTTGATGGTGGCCTCACCGGCCTCTTCGCAGCACAAGGCTGCTCCTACAAGGGCCGGGTTTACTGCTGCACGCTGCGTTCGGCCACAATCTCTGGCAGGTCCTGGCGGCGCAGGTAGGCACGCAGTGGCTCAGCAATATTCAGCCGATCATCCACATGCTGCTCCAGCAGCAGCGCCAGCCGCTCACGGCACAGCGCCATTCTCTGCCCCTGCTCGGGACGCCAGACAAACTCGCTGCAGGGGGTAATGCTGTCGTCGGCCACGTCCATGCCGAACGAGTCCTCGGAAAAACGCACGATATGAACGCCGCGCTTGCCATGAAAACCGACAAAGCCCTTGAGCTGGTCGGCGGCGTTGCAGATGTCCTGGGAAGTGATGGCCATGACGTAACCTCGCAATGAAATCGGAAGATACGCACGCCTGGCGGGGATCGGCCGCCTCTACCGGGCAACTCGCAAGCGGCAGCCTAACCCAAGTGCCAGGCCGTTCGCCAAGGTTTTTCGTGCTTGCCGAGCACCTTTACAGCTGCACCCGGCACCCTGTTCAGCGTTCACTTGGCGCTGGGTCAACCTGCGACGCCAGCACTGCCGTCAGCCACTGCATGAACGCCTGAACCCGGCGCGGCACGTGCCGTTGTCGGGCATACAGCAGCGACACCGGCATGGCCGGTGCCTGCCAGTCTTGCAGCAGTGAAACCAGCTCGCCCCGCTGCAGGTACTCGGCCACACCCACCGCCGGTACCTGAATCAACCCCAGCCCGGCCAGGCAGGCCGCCGAGTAAGCTTCGGCGTTGTTGACCGTGACCACACCCGCCATGGCCTGGTAGTGCAGCTCACCCCCTTGCAGGTATTCGAAACCCGCGCTGCGTGCACCCAAGGTGCGCACGTAGTGCACCAGCTGGTGCCCGGCCAGTTCCTGCGGCGCCTGCGGCACCCCGAAGCGGGCCAGGTAGGCGGGGCTGGCACAGTTGCGCATGCTCAGTTGCCCGACCGGCCGTGCCACCACATCCAGGTCATGCAGGGCACCAATGCGCATCACGCAGTCAAACCCTTCGCGCAGCAGATCGACTTGGCGATCGGTGCAACTGAGCTCTACTTCCAGCCGCGGAAAACGCTGCAGAAACTGCGGCAACGCCGGAATGATGACCCGCCGGGCCATCATGGTCGGCAGGTCGATGCGCAGGCGCCCGGCCAGCTCGGCATCGTCGGCACTGAACAGGCTCTCGATTTCATCCATGCCTGACAGCAGGTCCTTGCTACGCTCGTACAGCAAGGCGCCATCCTGGGTCGCCTGTACCCGGCGGGTAGTACGGTGGAACAACTGCGTGCCCAGCAAGCGTTCCAGCGCCTTTACCTGCTCCGACACGGTCGACCGCGGCAGCCCCAGGCGCTCGGCAGCCAGGGTGAAACT
This sequence comes from Pseudomonas putida W15Oct28, assembly GCF_000708715.2. GTDB lineage: Bacteria > Pseudomonadota > Gammaproteobacteria > Pseudomonadales > Pseudomonadaceae > Aquipseudomonas > Aquipseudomonas putida_R. Next base: position 7,685 of record NZ_JENB01000064.1, read on the forward strand.
GCTGACCTCGCTGACCCGCACGAAGGTGCGCAACAACTCCAACTTGTTCATTCGGGCCTCGACTATCCGGTTTTGGCGAACAGTATTTCCATATTTACAGGATTTAACAGCCTCCATTCGACCAATAACCTGTCCTCATCAACCCACATGAGGTTTTCACCATGACCCGCAAAATTGCCTTGATCACTGGCGCCAGCCGCGGCCTCGGCCGTAATGCTGCCGAACACCTGGCCGCACGCGGTATCGATGTCATCGGCACCTACCACAGCAAGGCCGACGAAGCCCAAGCCGTAGTCGCCCGACTGGAGCAGGCCGGGGTCAAGGCGGCCATGTTGCAACTGGATGTTGGCGACAGCAGCAGTTTTGCCAGCTTCGCCGAGCGCCTGAGCACCACCCTGCAGCAGCACTTTGGCCGCGAGCGTTTTGATTTTCTGGTGAACAATGCCGGGATTGGGCTGAACGTGCCGTATACCGAAACCAGCGAGGCGCAGTTCGACCAGTTGCTGAACATTCAGCTGAAAGGGCCGTTTTTCCTCACCCAGCGTCTACTGCCGCTGTTGGTCGACAATGGCCGCATCGTCAACATTTCCACCGGCCTGGCACGCTTTGCACTGCCGGGGTATGCCGCCTATGCCGCGATGAAGGGCGCCATGGAGGTGCTGACCCGCTACCAGGCAAAGGAACTGGGCGCGCGTGGCATTCGCGTGAACATTCTGGCGCCGGGGGCGATCGAGACTGATTTTGGCGGCGGCGTGGTGCGGGATAACCAGCAGGTGAATGAGTACATTGCCGGCAACACGGCGCTGGGCCGGGTGGGCTTGCCGGATGATATCGGGGCGGCAATTGCGCTGTTGCTGGAAGACGGCAATAACTGGATTACCGGGCAGCGGCTGGAAGTGTCGGGCGGCATGTTCCTCTGAGCCTCACGGCACGCCAGGCGATGCGCCGAACCTGTAGGAGCAGCCTTGCGCTGCGAAGAGGCCGGCGTGGCCAACACAACTACAGTACCTGCACTGGCCTCTTCGCAGCACAAGGCTGCTCCTACAGGTTAACGAGGCAGCACCATCACTGCTCGCCCCGGCCCTCATGCACCTGCACGCTCGCGGTCATGCCTGCACTCAGGGTCACCCCTTCCGGCACCTGGTCCAGGCGAATCCTTACCGGTATGCGCTGGGCCAGGCGTACCCAGTTGAAGGTTGGCTCCACCTCCGGCAGCAACTGGCTGTCCGGGTTGCTGTTGCGGTCGGTGATGCCGCGGCTGATGCTCTGCACATGCCCTTGCATCGGTTCGCCCGCGCCCATCAGCCAGACGTTCACCGTGTCCCCCACGCGAATACGCGGCAGCTTGGTTTCCTCGAAATAAGCCTGGATATAGAAGGTTGAATCATCCACCAGGGCCATCACCGATTGCCCGGTGTTCACATAGTTGCCCTCGGCCAGCCGCAGGTTGGTGATGTGCCCACTGCGCGGTGCGCGCACTTCACTGCGCGCCAGGTTGATCTTGGCAACCTGCAACTGCGCTTCGGCCTCATGCAGTTCACCACGGGCGATGGCGGCATTGATCTGGGCGTTTTCACGCAGCTCGGCACTGATCGCCTCTGGCCCCAAGGCGGTACGCCGGGCTGCCTCGCGCTCGCGCAAGCGCAGTTGCTGCGTGCGGGTCTCGGTCACCGCGCTTGCCTGGTCGAAGGCCGCCTGGAAGCGCTCGCGGTCGATGCTCATCAACAGGTCGCCAGCCTTGACCTGCTGGTTATCACGGGCCTTGAGTTCACGTACCCAGCCGGACACGTCAGGGGCGATCACCACCACATCGGCGCGCACACGGGCGTCGCGGGTCCAGGGCGTAAGCATGTAGTACTGCCACAGCTGGTAGCCGGCCCAAACGGCCAAAGCCACCACACACAACGTCACCAGGGTACGTACGGCCGCACGCATCGAAACACTCCTTTATAAAGCTCCCAGCAGCCTCACCACCAGGAACAACACACAAACGAACAGCGCTGCATCGAACAACGCTTCATGCCAGATCCAGCGCCCCAACGGCGTCGCCTGCACCACCAGCCGCAGCAAGCCAGTGAGCACCAGCGCCAGCAACACATAAAGCAGAAACGGGCTGAGCAGCACGCCGCCCACTTCCCATTCACGCAACCCCATGGGCTTCCTCCTGCCAGCGGCACCACTTGCCCCAGCTTTTCTGCAATTGCAGCACCGCCCCTTCGGCCAGCCGCAGCGGGTCACTCGCAGGCAGCCCGCGCAAGGCAGCAATGAATTGTTCACTGGGGGCGTCCAGGCGTTGCCCACGCCCGGCGGCAGGCCCTTTGGCCAGTACCGCCTCTACTTGCTGCAAGTACTCGCGCTCGGCCCGCCCCAAGGGCGCCTGGGCAACCGCCAGGCACATACGCAGGTGCACCAGTTCATCGCCGATATCCAGCCCATGCAGGCCGTCATCCCAGCGCTTGCGCTCGCTTTCGGGCAGCTCGCCAGCATGCCGCGCCAGTTGCATCAGGCGGTCGGCCATGCGCCCGCCAAACCAGCTGTCGGCCCCGCGCAGGTCGCGCCGGGTCAGGCGCACCAGGTCGTTCTGGGTGGCTGCCCGCAGGCGCCGGCCCAGCCAGGCCGGGTGGCGGAACACCAGTAAACGAAAGGCCATTACCGCTGCTGACACCCCCACCAGCATCGCCAGCGCACTGTTTAGCATGGTCGCCACACCAAACTGCATGGCGTTGAGTGGGGACACCAGCACAATGAAGTGCAGGCAATAGGAAGTGGCAGTGGCCCCGGTACGTGGGTGGGCCATGCCCAATGCGCCGAGGAACAGCGGCACGCCCATGCCCAGGCAAAGCATGGCGAAGCTGCTCCATTGCGGCAGCAGGATCTGCCCGACCAGAAACGCCGCAGGTATCGCCAGAAAGATCCCGCGCAGGAAGCTCAGGCCAATCTGCGCGCCGTTCTCGCGGCTGGCGAACAGGCTGCAGACCACGCAAGTCAACACCAGCCCCCCCGGTGCCGAAGGCCACGCTGTCGCCAGCCAGAAGCCGCTCATCACCAGAAAGGCCAGTGCGCTGCGTGAACCGAACAACAAAGCCAGGGACCAGTCGCGGTGCACGGCAAGGCCCTGGGACACATCCTTGGGCGCCCTGCCCGCCTCCACATCCTCCAGCGCCAGGCTGGCGGCCATGGCGTAGTCCAGCAGCAAAGCCATGCGCGCCAGGCAGTAGTGCTCCGTGGAACTGATCTGCTCGTCATGGGCGGCATCCCAGATGCGCTGGCGCAGCAGCAACAGGCTGGGCTGGTCGGGTTTGGCCAGAAGCGCGCGAACCTCTTCCAGCCAGTGTGCCAGGTGTGCTGCCTCACGCTCATCGAGTTGCCGCCACTGCCGGCGCACTGAGCGCGAGATGCGCAACAGCACCATCAGCTTCTGGCTGAGGCCACGAATGGCGCGGGCTCGCTGCCGCCCGCGGTTGCCTTCGAACCAGGCATGTTCACGTTGGCTGTCGATGGCAACGATACGCCCCAAGCTGTCCAACAAGCCTTTGCGCGCCTCATCCTCGCCGCCCAGCATGGCACTGGCAGCCTGCAGGCCGTTTTGCCAGGCCTGTCGAGCCTGCCCGCCCAATTGCTGCTCCACCCGCATTGGCCAGAGCAAGGCACTGGTGGCGGTGGCGCAGAAAATGCCCAGGCAGATCTCGGTACAGCGCGCCACGGCCTGGTCGAACACCTGCAGCGGGTGGTCGATGGCCGGCAAGGCAATGATCGCCGCGGTGTAGCCCGCCAGCACAAAAGCGTAGGCCCAGGCGCTGCGCAGTTGGGTCGAGGCAGCGGTGCACAGCGCCAGCCATAGCGCCAGGGCAATAAGGAACAAGCCAGGGGTCTGGGCAAACAGGCCGATAAACACCACTGACATGACCGTGCCGACCAAGGTACCGGCCAGCCGTGCCAGGCCTTTCTGCACCACCATCCCTGACAGTGGCTGGGCGACGATGAAGGCGGTCATCAGTGCCCAGGACGGCTGCTCCAGGCCCCAGCGCATCGCCAGCCACAACGCCAGGCCGCCACCGAGCAAGGTCTTGATGGCGAACTTGAGGGCGAGGCTGCTGGGGGCGAACAGGGCCTGAAGGGTGATGGGCACTAGGCGGACCTTGCGGGGGGATGGTCGTACTGAAAAGATAGACAATGGAGAGAAGGATAATGCGGAAACGATTAATTAGCTAGCTAATCATCTTTATTGGGACATCGCTAAGCCTGTGCCGGCCCTTTCGCAGCACAAGGCTGCTCCTACAGAGATCCCATGGAATCTGGCATCGCGCTCAACCTGTAGGAGCAGCCTTGTGCTGCGAAAGGGCCGGCACAGGCAACACATAAATTGCAGGCAAAAAAATGGGCGACCGAAGTCGCCCTAAATGCCTTGCGTGCTCGTGTACCCGAAAGGTCAGCGCGGCTTGCGCTTGTTCGAGTCCTTCCAGATGAAAATGCCCAGACCGGCAAAGAAAGCGACCATCAACCCGACCGTTACCACACCAGCGATAACCACGTTGTCGAAGAACATGCTGGCCTCCCATTCGTCTGCCGTTGTCCGATGGGTGAACGTTAACCAATGTGAGGGAGGAGAAAATTGATCAGGGTCAATGGTGCCCGGGGCCGGGCACGCGAGGCGGGTGCAGGGTTGACCTGCGTCAAATTTCAGCGCTTCTTCGGTTTGCCCTTGGGCTTCTTTTTCTTGCTGGTGCTCAACGGCAGGGCCTGCTCGAACGCGTTGCGCATTTCGTTCAGGCGCTTTTCCTTGAGGTCGTGGACGCGCTTGGCGCGTTCGGCATCAAAATCGATGAGGTTGTCTTGGCTCATGGGTGGGCTCGACGATCAACTGAGGCTTGCATGATGAAGCCAGGCGCAGGCGCTGACCAGCCCCGCGTCAGACTTCGATATCCACCAGCAGCCCCTGGCGTACGTGCTCGCCCATCAACGGGGCGACCGGCACGGTGTTGTCGGCGTTTACCTCGTCACCTGGCACGGCACTGTAGCGGTCCTGGTCGCCCTGCTTGCGACGTTGCTGCTGGCGACGCTGCTCCTCGCGCAGCAACAGCACCTGCTCCTGCGGGTCGCGCTGGTGCTTGAGGTCGATGCCACTTTCGCTGGACGCAGGCTGCGTCGGCACCACCGGCTTGATGTCGGGGGTCGGCTTGACCGGGTCCTGTTGCGAGGTCACCGGGGCGGCACTGAGCGGAATGATTGGCGGCAGCATGGACGTTCTCCTATGCCCCCTGTATCGGCAGGCGCGGGTTTACCTTGATGTCATGGACAACATTTACTCGGCTTCGTCATCAGGGTCGTCGTCGCTGGGTGGGCTGGCTTCGCTCCAGGGCCGCTTGTAAACCTGTTGCCAGACCGCGTCCATGTGATCGCGCAGCAACTGCGGCGCGGTTTTGAGCGAAGCACTGTCATCCCGATCGCCGCCGATTGGCTCCTCACCCGCCGGGCTGATCAGCGACTGGCCGGTGATGGTGTAGCTGGCCTGCCCTTCGCGCATTTCGATGGCGATGTCATGCGGGTCGATGCCGCCGCCACAGAAGGCGTGGCTGGCCACGGTAACCTCGGCGACACCGTCCTTGTTCAGGTCGCTGACATCACTGACGTCGGTATAGAAGTCCACGTCCAGGTCCAGCCCAGGGCAGGTGGTTTCCTGCTCGATCTGCCAGCGTGCCTTGAATGCGTCGTTTTCGGCAGTGCGCCCGTACAAGGTGGCCTTGAGTACTACCTTGTCCACTTCCTGCTCGCTTTCCGGGTCGCTGGCCTGGCCATCGCTGCGGCTCAACACCAACAGCCCTTCACCGTCGCGGTCACGAAAGTGCACGCTCTTGATCGGCGTCTGCACGCCCAGCACCTCAAGCTGCTCCATCGGGATGGCGGGCAAAGTCTCGAAGTTTTTCTGCTCGCAGGCGGCCAGCAGCAACAGGCTGCCCACGGCCATGGAGGCGCTGATCCAGCGATGCTTGGCAGACATGTTGATCCGGGGCCCTCGTCAGCTGCACGGTGCGAGGCGATGAAACGGCTAGACTGACTTACTTCCTGTTGTCGATCGGCACCTTTCGGTACGTTCGCACTTTGGTCTGACCGGCCGATCCGTTAACATAATCGGCTTTTTCATCGCGGGAGTTCAGGCAGTATGGCGCAGCAGTATCAACCGGGGCAACGCTGGATCAGCGACAGCGAAGCAGAGCTCGGCCTGGGTACCGTCCTGGCGCAGGATGGCCGCCTGTTGACCGTGCTCTACCCGGCCACTGGCGACACCCGCCAGTATTCCCTGCGTAATGCGCCGCTGACCCGCGTGCGCTTCTCGCCAGGTGACCAGATCACCCACTTCGAGGGCTGGAAGCTGACGGTACGCGAGGTCGATGACATCGACGGGCTGATGGTCTACCACGGCCTGGACGGGCAGAACCAGCCGCGTACCCTGCCAGAAACCCAGCTGTCGAACTTCATCCAGTTCCGCCTGGCAAGTGATCGGCTGTTTGCAGGGCAGATCGACCCACTGTCGTGGTTCAGCCTGCGCTACAACACCCTGCAGCACACCAGCAAGCAGATGCAGTCGGCGCTGTGGGGCCTGGGCGGCTGCCGCGCGCAACCGATCGCCCACCAATTGCACATCGCTCGCGAAGTCGCCGACCGCAGCGCCCCACGGGTATTGCTGGCCGACGAAGTGGGCCTGGGTAAAACCATCGAGGCCGGCCTGGTGATTCATCGCCAGCTGCTGTCGGGCCGCGCCAGCCGCGTGCTGATCCTGGTGCCGGAAAACCTCCAGCACCAGTGGCTGGTGGAAATGCGCCGCCGCTTCAACCTGCAGGTGGCCCTGTTCGATGCCGAGCGCTTTATCGAAAGCGACGCCAGCAACCCGTTCGAGGATGCCCAGCTGGCGCTGGTTGCACTGGAATGGCTGGTCGACGACGAAAAGGCCCAGGACGCACTGTTTGCCGCGGGCTGGGACATGATGGTAGTCGACGAGGCCCACCACCTGGTCTGGCACGAAGACCAGGTCAGCGCCGAATACGGCCTGGTCGAGCAATTGTCCCAGGTGATCCCGGGCGTGCTGCTGCTCACCGCCACCCCCGAGCAGCTTGGCCAGGACAGCCACTTCGCCCGCCTGCGCCTGCTCGACCCCAACCGCTTCCACGACCTGGCGGCTTTCCGCGCCGAGAGCGAGCACTATCGCCCGGTGGCCGAAGCCGTACAGGAACTGCTTGACGAAGGCCGCCTGTCGCCCAAGGCCCACGCCACCATCCAGGGTTTCCTGGGTGCCGAAGGCGAAGCCCTGCTGGCTGCGGTCAACGACGGCGACAGCCAGGCCAGCGCACGCCTGATCCGCGAGCTGCTGGACCGCCACGGCACCGGCCGCGTCCTGTTCCGTAACACCCGTGCGGCAATCCAGGGCTTCCCTGAGCGCCAGCTGCACCCTTACCCGCTGGCCACACCCGAGCAGTACCGCGACCTGCCAGCCGGCGAGCACGCCGAGCTGTACCCGGAAGTCGCCTTCCAGGCCCAGGGAGATGTGGCTGACGACGAGCGCTGGTGGCGTTTCGACCCGCGCGTCGACTGGCTGATCGACACCCTGAAGATGCTCAAGCGCACCAAGGTGCTGGTGATTTGCGCGCACGCCGAAACCGCCATGGACCTGGAAGACGCCCTGCGCGTGCGCTCCGGCATTCCGGCCTCGGTGTTCCATGAAGGCATGAACATCCTCGAGCGCGACCGCGCCGCTGCCTACTTCGCCGACGAAGAGTTCGGTGCTCAAGTGCTGATCTGCTCCGAGATCGGCAGCGAAGGCCGCAACTTCCAGTTCGCCCATCACCTGGTGATGTTCGACCTGCCCGCGCACCCGGACCTGCTCGAACAGCGTATCGGCCGCCTCGACCGGATCGGCCAGAAGCACACCATCCAGTTGCACATCCCGTACCTGCAGGAAAGCCCGCAAGAGCGCCTGTTCCAGTGGTACCACGAGGGCCTTAACGCCTTCCTGAACACCTGCCCCACCGGCAACGCCCTTCAGCATCAGTTCGGCCCACGCCTGCTGTCGTTGCTTGAAGGTAGCGAGAGCAAAGCCTGGGATACCTTGGTGGCCGACGCGCGCAGCGAGCGCGAGCGCCTGGAAGCCGAACTGCACTCTGGCCGCGACCGCCTGCTGGAGCTCAACTCCGGCGGTGCCGGCGAAGGCCAGGCGCTGGTCGAGGACATTCTCGAACAGGACGACCAGTTTGCCCTGCCGATCTACATGGAAACCCTGTTCGACGCCTTCGGCATCGACAGCGAAGACCATTCCGAGAACGCCCTGATCCTCAAGCCGAGCGAAAAGATGCTCGATGCCAGCTTCCCGCTGGGCGACGACGAAGGCGTGACCATCACCTACGACCGTGCCCAGGCGCTGTCGCGTGAAGACATGCAGTTCCTCACCTGGGAGCACCCGATGGTACAGGGCGGCATGGACCTGGTGCTGTCCGGTTCCATGGGCAACACCGCCGTGGCGCTGATCAAGAACAAGGCGCTCAAGCCGGGCACCGTACTGCTCGAATTGCTGTTCGTCAGCGAGGTGGTGGCACCACGCAGCCTGCAACTGGGCCGCTACCTGCCGCCGGCGGCACTGCGCTGCCTGCTCGACGCCAACGGCAACGACCTGGCCTCTCGCGTGGCCTTCGAAACCCTCAACGAGCAGCTTGAAAGCGTGCCGCGTGCCAGCGCCAACAAGTTCGTCCAGGCCCAGCGTGACGTGCTGGCCAAGCGCATCAGTGGCGGTGAAGAGAAGATCATGCCGACGCACGTCGAGCGTGTAGCCGAAGCCCAGCGCCGCCTGGCGGCCGAAGCCGACGAAGAGCTGGCGCGCCTGGTGGCACTGCAAGCAGTCAACCCGAGCGTGCGCGACAGCGAGATCGACGCCCTGCGCAAGCAGCGTGAAGATGGCCTGGCGATGCTGGACAAGGCCGCCTTGCGCCTGGAGGCCATTCGCGTGCTGGTAGCTGGCTGATCAGACACGCCCCTGGTGGCCTGACCACCCTCCTGTAGGAGCAGCCTTGTGCTGCGAAGAGGCCGTATACCTCACAATAATCTTGTGGGGCATACGGCCTCTTCGCAGCACAAGGCTGCTCCCACACCTAGATATCCCTCTCTTTATGCCTGCTGGCGATCAGGCTGATAACCAAATCGTAGAAATCAATGTGCCATTATTCAGGAAGGCTTAAACACCTCTTCCTATACTGCCTCTGGACAGTCTGCACAGGGTTGTAGCGCAGACGAGTGAAAACTCGATCATGGGGCACTCAATGGAATGGCTGGGGCTGCAACTGTTCGCCGACCTTCCGGCAACCGGGCGCATCGTTATCGATTGCCGCCATGAACCGTTCCTGGTGCTGCTCGCCTACTTCGTTGCCAGCGCGGCTTGCTTCGCGACCCTGGACATGGCCGAGCGCCACTCCCACAGCGAAGACCCCACTGCCCACCGACAATGGCACATGCTTGGCGCCTGCTGCCTGGCCGGTGGCATCTGGGCCATGCACTTCATCAGCATGCTGGCCTTCCAGGCGCCAGTGGAGGTGCACTACGACGTTTCCCTGACCATTCTTTCGCTGCTCATCGCCCTGGGCGTGGCCTGGGTGACCCTGCACAGCCTCGACCGCAGCCAGATGAAAACGCATCACTTCCTGCTGAGCGCCCTACTGATCGGCCTGGGCATCATCTTCATGCACTTTGTGGGTATGGCTGCGATGGAAACCGGCGCCCGCCAGTACTACCAGACTGGCCTGCTGCTGGCCTCCGTTGCCCTTGCCCTGCTCACCAGCCTGGCAGCGCTGTGCCTGGCCCGATACTTGCGCAATGGCAGCGGCACCCTGCACCAGGCCATGAAGTACGGCGCCAGCCTGCTGATGGCCGGTGGTATCGTCGCCACCCATTTCACCGCCATGTCAGCCATGACCCTGGTGATCCCCGCCGACACCGCACTGCGCCTGCCCTCTGGCGACAACAGCCTGCAACTGGCGCTGGGCATCGGCTTCATCACCCTGCTGATCAGTGGCGCCAGCATCAGTGCCGCACTGGCCGACAAGAAGCTGCAGAGCAAGGAGCACGACCTGCGCCGGGTCAGCATGCTGCTCAGCCAGCTGGACCAGGCCCGTGCCTCGCTGCAGCAAGCCGCGCACTACGATGCCCTGACCAACCTGGTCAACCGCCGTGGCTTCAACCAGGTGTTTGCCGAGCGCCTGGCCGATCACCAGGCCACTGAAAACCGCCTGGCAGTGATGTTCCTCGACATCGACCATTTCAAGCGCATCAACGACAGCCTTGGCCACGACGCTGGTGACGAACTGCTCAAGGTGATCGCCAACCACATCAAGGCCGCCACCCGCAATCAGGACCTGGTCGCACGCCTGGGCGGCGACGAGTTCTGTGTGGTCACCAGCCTCAACAGCTGCGACGAAGCCCGCCACCTGGCACAACGCATCATGCAACGGATGAAAGAGCCCATCGACCTGGGTGGCCGGCGTATGGTCATGACCACCAGCATTGGCATCAGCATCTTCCCCGACGACGGCACCAGCGCCGAAGAACTGCTCAAGCATGCCGATCTGGCCCTTTACCAGTCCAAGGACAGTGGGCGCAATAGCCTGCACTTTTTCAACGACAACCTGAAAACCCAGGCCACACTCGCTTTGCAACTGGAAGAAGAGCTGCGCATCGCCCTGCTCGAAGAGCGGGGCCTGTGCGTGCATTACCAACCCATCTTCGACATGCGCAGCGGGCAGGTGGCCAAGCTCGAAGCCCTGGTACGCTGGCATCACCCGCAGCACGGCCTGCTGGCGCCTGGCCGCTTCATCGGCATTGCCGAAGCCAACGGCCTGATCATCGACCTTGACCTGTGGGTAATGCGCCACGCCTGCGCCGATCTGGCGCACCTGCAGCGGCACGGTTATGGCGACATCAAGGTGACAGTCAATTGCTCGGCAGTGACCCTCAGTCACGACGAACTGCCCAACGAAGTGGAAAAGGCGCTATTCCACGCAGGCCTCGCTTCCCGGCACCTGGAGCTGGAAGTGACCGAAAACGCCCTGATGGGTGATATCCAGCGTACCGTCAACCTGCTCAAGCGCGTGCGCGCCCTGGGCGTGGCGCTGTCGATCGACGACTTCGGTACTGGCTACTCGTCACTGGCCTACCTCAAGCGCCTGCCGCTGGACGTGCTGAAGATCGACCGCACCTTCCTGCAGGATGTGCCGGGCAGCCAGAAGGACCGCGAGATCGTCCAGGCGATCATCGTCATGGCGCATACCCTGCACCTGCAGGTCGTCAGCGAAGGCGTGGAAACCGCCGAGCAGCAAGCATTCCTTGAAGCCCACGGCTGCGACTACCTGCAGGGCTACCTGCTGGGCCGCCCGGTTCCGCTGGGCGAGCTGCGGCCGCTACTGGAGCGGCTGCAGCGCCAAAACGAGGTACTCAGCCCTTGTTGCGATACAGTTCTACAAGGGTCGCCGGATCTTTTTGCAGGTAACCCTGGCTACCGTGCAGGCGCATCAATTGCGCGGCGAGGCCACTGAGCGGCGTCGCCGAACCCTGCTCACGGGAAAACTTGACTGCGCCATCGAGGTCTTTGAGCAGCGTGCGTACGTGCCACTTGATTGGCTCGAAACGGCTCTCGGCCATTTGCGGCGCGAGGATCTGCAGCGGTTTGGAATCGGCAAAGCCACCGGCCAGCGCCTCGGCGATCAGCGTCGCGTCCACCCCCGACTGCTCGGCCAGTGCCACCACTTCGGCGATCACCAGGGCATTGCACGCCACGATCATCTGGTTGCAGGCCTTGGTTACCTGCCCGGCGCCCACCGCCCCCATGTGCGTCACGCGCTGACCAAGCACCTGCAGCACTGGACGTGCGCGCTCCAGGTCGGCCACTTCACCGCCAACCATGATCGCCAGGGTACCGGCCTCGGCACCTGGCGTGCCGCCGGACACCGGGGCGTCCAGCCAGGCCATGCCACTCAGCACCGCCAGTTCGGCGGCCATTTCACGGGTAGCGGTGGGTTCCAGGCTGGAGAAATCGATCAGCAACTGGCCACTGCGCCCCCCCTGTGCAATGCCTTGCTCGCCGAACACCACCTCGCGCACCACGGCCGTATCGGCCAGGCACAGCAGTACCATGTCGCTGTCCTGGCACAGTTCGGCGGGGCTGTTGGCCAGGCGCGCGCCGGCAGCGACCAGCGCAGCACACTTGTCCGGGCTGCGGTTCCACACGGTCAGCGGGTACCCCGCCGCCAGCAGGCGTCGGCACATGGGCAGGCCCATCAGGCCAATGCCGGCGAATCCAAGCGAAGGTAGTGCAGTGCTCATCAATGACTCCTGGCTATTCGAATTGTTTTCCAGGCTGGCCGGAACGGTGGACACATTACGCATCCCGTAAACTGTTACCGCCACGCCGAATTGTTACTTACCTCTACCCGTCTTGAACGCCTTCAAGCACCAAAACGGGGCTGCTGCGCATTTTTGCGCACCAAAAAAGATCATGCCTTAGCCGGACGCTTCGCCTGAATCACGATGAACGGCGAAACCACCACTGCCCAGATCTCTGGATCGCGGCTTTGCAGGTCCAGCGCCTGCTCGGCCGACACGGGCCCAACAGTGCCATCACTACGCCACTTGGCGAAGATCTCGCCGCGATTCTCGGCCATCGCCTCGGCAACGGTGATCAGGTCCAGGCTTGGGTCGACCCAAATCAGGTCACCCTTGGCCCAGAAACGCTCCAGCGCTTTCCACTCGATGATTGCCGTCTCGCCAAGCAATTTGGCATAGAGGGTGCTTGTTTGATCAGTCATGGGTGGTATCCGCAAAAATCGGCCAATAAAAAAGGTCGGCATTTTTGCAGAAAAACCTGGTTTCAAATATGTAATTTGGTCGATTGACCCCGAACTTGTGGGGCGGGGTCGCAGATACAGGCAGTTTGATGGCGCCTTTTTGTATCTTTCGGTCGAGCAAGCGACAACCCAGGAAACAGGCACTTTTTGACCGCTTTTCAAGCGCTCGAACAGCGCTCTACACTGTACCGGTACAGTTCCGGGACATGTTCCGGGGGAAGGTGGGCTTGCGCGTTGGCATGGCCACGCCGCAAATCCCGCCCGGTCTGTAGCCCTGGCCGCCAGGTCTATAAGAATTACAACAGAATGAGTGGAGCACTATGATCAAGATTTCCAAGCTGTTCGCCGCAATGGTACTGGCCGGGGTAGCCAGCCATTCGTTTGCCGCCGATACCATCAAGATCGGCATCGCCGGTCCTAAGACGGGTCCTGTGACCCAGTACGGCGACATGCAGTTCATCGGCGCCAAACAGGCCATCAAGGACATCAACGCCAAAGGCGGCGTCGATGGCAAAATGCTTGAAGCCAAGGAATATGACGACGCGTGCGACCCTAAACAGGCCGTGGCAGTCGCCAACAAAGTGGTCAACGACGGCGTCAAGTTCGTCATCGGTCACCTGTGCTCCAGCTCCACCCAGCCTGCGTCCGACATCTACGAAGACGAAGGCGTGATCATGATCACCCCGGCCGCCACCTCGCCGGAAATCACCGCACGTGGCTACAAGCTGATCTTCCGCACCATCGGCCTGGACAGCGCCCAGGGCCCAGCGGCCGGCAACTACATCGCCGACCACGTCAAGCCGAAGGTCGTGGCCGTCCTGCACGACAAGCAGCAATACGGTGAAGGCATCGCCACCGCCGTCAAGCAGACCCTGGAAGGCAAAGGCACCAAGGTTGCCGTCTTCGAAGGCCTGAACGCGGGTGACAAGGACTTCTCCTCGATCATCCAGAAGCTCAAGCAGAACAACGTCGACTTCGTCTACTACGGCGGCTACCACCCAGAGCTGGGCCTGATCCTGCGCCAGGCTCAGGAAAAAGGCCTGAAAGCCAAGTTCATGGGCCCGGAAGGCGTGGGTAACGACTCGATCTCGCAGATCGCCCAAGGCGCTTCCGAAGGCCTGCTGGTCACCCTGCCGAAGTCGTTCGACGCCGAGCCTGAAAACAAGGCCATCGTCGACGCCATCAAGGCTGACGGCAAGGACCCAAGCGGCCCGTTCGTGTTCCCGGCCTACTCGGCTGTCGAGCTGATCGCCCAAGGCATCAAGGCTGCCAAGTCCGAAGACACCGACAAGGTGGCAGCCGCCATCCACGCCGGCTCCTTCAAGACCCCGACCGGCGATCTGTCCTACGACGCCAAAGGCGACCTGAAAGACTTCAAGTTCGTGGTCTACGAATGGCACTTCGGCAAGCCGAAGACCGAAGTATCCCCTCAGTAACTGCGTGACTAAATAGCTGACCGTAGAAGCCCACTGTGCGAGCAGTGGGCTTTGTTTTACGAGGTTCATGGGCCCGATCCCCGCGATCCGGGGGCAGGCCCACCTGAAAATCTTAAAACCGTCACCCGCGGTTTCCTGGCATACCCCCGCCAGCGAAATGCAAATCAGGTTTTTAGGAGCGCTGTAATGCCTGAGATCTACCATTTCTTCCAACAACTGGTTAATGGATTGACCATCGGCAGCACCTATGCCTTGATCGCCATCGGCTACACGATGGTGTACGGCATCATTGGCATGATCAACTTCGCCCACGGCGAGGTGTACATGATCGGTTCCTACGTGGCCTTCATCGCCCTGGCGGGCCTGGCCATGATGGGTATCCATTCGCTGCCGATCCTGATGACCGTTGCCTTCGTCGCGACGATCTTCGTTACCAGTGCCTATGGCTACAGTATCGAACGGGTTGCCTACCGCCCTTTGCGCAACAGCAACCGTCTGATCCCGCTGATTTCTGCCATCGGCATGTCGATCTTCCTGCAGAACACCGTCTTGCTCTCGCAAGACTCCAAGGACAAGTCCATCCCCAACCTGATCCCCGGCAGCTTCTCGTTCGGGCCAGGCGGTGCAGAAGAAGTACTGATCAGCTACATGCAGGTCCTGGTGTTCGTCGTGACCCTGGTGGCCATGACCCTACTCACCCTGTTCATCTCCCGTTCCCGCCTGGGCCGCGCCTGCCGCGCCTGCGCCGAAGACATCAAGATGGCCAACCTGCTGGGCATCAACACCAACAACATCATCGCCCTCACCTTCGTCATCGGTGCCGCACTGGCAGCCGTGGCGGCCGTGCTGCTGAGCATGCAGTACGGGGTGATCAACCCCAACGCCGGTTTTCTGGTGGGCCTCAAAGCCTTTACCGCGGCGGTGCTGGGTGGCATCGGCAGCATTCCGGGCGCCATGCTCGGCGGGCTGGTGCTGGGCGTGTCCGAAGCCTTTGGTGCCGACATCTTCGGCGACCAGTACAAGGACGTGGTGGCATTCGGCTTGTTGGTTCTTGTCTTGCTGTTCCGGCCGACCGGCATCCTGGGCCGCCCGGAGGTTGAAAAAGTATGAACAAAAATCTCAAACAGGCGTTCTTCAGCGCCTTGCTGGTATGGGCCGTGGCCTTCCCGGTACTGGGCCTGAAACTGAGCATCGACGGCATCAGCCTGGTCGTGCACAGCCAGGGGTCGTTCACCATCAGCATCATCGCCGTGTGCTCGGTACTGATGTTCCTGCGCGTGCTGTTCGACAAGCAGTGGAGTTCGGTGATGGGCCGCCGTTCGGATCGCAAGCTGATCCCGCCGGCCGTCAGCAACTACCTGACCCTGCCCAAGACCCAGCGCTATGTGATCATTGGTCTGATCGTTGCGGCACTGGTGTGGCCGTTCTTCGGCTCGCGCGGTGCGGTCGACATCGCCACGCTGATCCTGATCTACGTGTTGCTGGGCCTGGGCCTGAACATCGTGGTCGGCCTGGCGGGCCTGCTCGACCTCGGTTACGTCGGTTTCTACGCCGTCGGCGCCTACAGCTACGCCATGCTCTCGCACTACCTGGGCTGGAGCTTCTGGGTGTGTCTGCCGATTGCCGGCCTGATGGCCGCCACCTTCGGCTTCCTGCTTGGCTTCCCGGTGCTGCGCCTGCGCGGTGACTACCTGGCGATCGTGACCCTCGGCTTCGGCGAGATCATCCGCCTGTTCCTGCGCAACCTCACCGACTGGACCGGCGGCCCCAACGGCATCAGCAACATCCCCAAGCCGGAGTTCTTCGGCCTGACCTTCGAACGCCGTGCCGCCGAGGGCATGCAGACCTTCCACGAGTTCTTCGGGCTGGAATACAACTCGATCAACAAGGTCATCTTCCTCTACCTGGTGGCCCTGCTGCTGGCCCTGCTGGCGCTGTTCGTCATCAACCGCCTGCTGCGCATGCCGATCGGCCGCGCCTGGGAAGCCCTGCGTGAAGACGAGATTGCCTGCCGTGCGCTGGGTCTGAACCCGACCATCATCAAGCTCTCGGCCTTCACCCTCGGTGCCTGCTTCGCCGGTTTCGCCGGCAGCTTCTTCGCTGCGCGCCAGGGCCTGGTCACACCGGAGTCGTTCACCTTCATCGAGTCGGCGATCATCCTCGCCATCGTGGTGCTCGGCGGCATGGGCTCACAACTGGGCGTGATCCTCGCGGCCATCGTGATGATCCTGCTGCCCGAGCTGATGCGTGAATTCAGCGAATACCGGATGCTGATGTTCGGTGCGCTGATGGTGTTGATGATGATCTGGCGTCCGCAAGGCTTGCTGCCTATGCAACGTCCACACATGGAGCTGCGTCGATGAGCCGCGAAATTCTGCAAGTCAGCGGCCTGAGCATGCGCTTCGGCGGCTTGTTGGCGGTCAACGGCGTGGCCCTGACCGTGAAAGAAAAACAGGTGGTGGCGCTGATCGGCCCGAACGGCGCCGGCAAGACCACCGTGTTCAACTGCCTGACCGGTTTCTACAAGCCCAGCGGCGGCACCATCCTGCTCGACGGCCAGCCGATCCAGGGCCTGGCCGGCCATCAGATCGCCCGCAAGGGCGTGGTGCGGACCTTCCAGAACGTGCGCCTGTTCAAGGAAATGACCGCGCTGGAAAACCTGCTGATTGCTCAGCACCGTCACCTGAACACCAACTTCTTCGCCGGCCTGTTCAAGACCCCGAGCTTCCGCCGCAGCGAGAAGGAGGCCATGGAACGCGCGCAGTACTGGCTGGAGAAGGTCAACCTGACCGAATTTGCCAACCGTACCGCCGGCACCCTCGCCTACGGCCAGCAACGCCGCCTGGAAATCGCCCGCTGCATGATGACCCAGCCGCGCATCATCATGCTCGACGAACCGGCGGCGGGCCTGAACCCGAAGGAAACCGAAGACCTCAAGGCACTGATCGCCTACCTGCGTGAGTCGCACAACGTCACCGTGCTGCTGATCGAGCACGACATGAAGCTGGTGATGAGCATCTCCGACCATATCGTGGTGATCAACCAGGGCACCCCCCTGGCCCACGGCACGCCGGAAGAGATCCGCGACAACCCTGATGTGATCAAAGCCTACCTGGGGGAAGCGTAAATGCTGAAGTTCGAAAACGTTTCCACCTTCTACGGCAAGATCCAGGCGCTGCACAGCGTCAACGTAGAGATCAACCAGGGCGAGATCGTCACCCTGATCGGTGCCAACGGCGCCGGCAAGTCGACCTTGCTGATGACCCTGTGCGGCTCGCCGCAGGCGCACAGTGGCAGCATCAAGTACCTGGGTGAAGAACTGGTCGGCCAGCCGTCCTCGCACATCATGCGCAAGAGCATCGCCGTGGTGCCGGAAGGCCGCCGCGTGTTCGCCCGCCTGACCGTCGAGGAAAACCTGGCCATGGGCGGCTTCTTCACCGACAAGGGCGACTATCAGGAGCAGCTGGACAAGGTGTTGCAGCTGTTCCCCCGCCTGAAGGAACGTTACATCCAGCGTGGCGGCACCATGTCTGGTGGCGAGCAGCAGATGCTCGCCATTGGCCGGGCACTGATGAGCAAGCCCAAGCTGCTGCTGCTCGACGAGCCTTCGCTGGGCCTGGCGCCGATCATCATCCAGCAGATCTTCGACATCATCGAACAGCTGCGCCGCGACGGCGTGACCGTGTTCCTGGTGGAGCAGAATGCCAACCAGGCGCTGAAGGTCGCTGACCGCGCCTATGTGCTGGAGAACGGCCGGGTGGTGATGCAGGGGACGGGGGAAGCGCTGTTGACCGACCCGAAGGTGCGCGACGCGTACCTCGGCGGTTAAACGGGAAAGGGCCTTCGGGCCCTTTTTTCTGCCTGCCAGAAATGTATCGCCAGTGCCGGCCTCTTCGCGGGCTTGCCCACTCCCACAGAAAACCCACAACCATTAGAAACTGTGCAGTACCTGTGGGAGCGGGCAAGCCCGCGAAGAGGCCGGCACGGGTAACCATTAACTTGAGATCCACCGCCGGCCTGAGTAACGTGGCCGGCTCTTTGCCAAAGATTCCCGGAGCCCGCCCCATGCGCCTCACCCCCACCCTGCTGCTCACCGC
>NZ_JENB01000065.1 GCF_000708715.2 Pseudomonas putida W15Oct28
CCGGCCTCTTCGCGGCGGTTCGACGCCTCGATGAACCCGCTCCCACAGGGTCACCACAGGCCCTGAAGACTGTGCAGTACTTGTGGGAGCGGGTTCATCGAGGCGTCGAACCGCCGCGAAGAGGCCGGTACAGGAAAACCTGACAGAGCCAGCCTATCACCCCCCAACAGCCACTCTATTAGAACTCTGCCCAAGCTCGGCTAGTCTTTCCCGTGGCCCCGCGAATTCCGCGAGCGGGCGGCGTGTCAGCACCTGGGTGCAAGACCGCGCCAAGCCGCCGTGACAGCTTCGCAAGCCCCGTGTACACCTGATGAGGGGTAGCACGAGCCCACACGCTCGGCTGAAAGAACACCTGGCATAGACCGGAAATCTGGATAACCGACCCAAAGGTACCCGCAGATGTCGAACGAATCGAAATGCCCGTTCCATCAAACCGCAGGTGGCGGCACCACCAACCGTGACTGGTGGCCTGACCAGCTCAACCTTCGAATTCTTCACCAGCATTCTTCGAAGTCCAGCCCCGACCCGGACTTCGATTATGCCAAGGCGTTCAAGAGCCTCGACTTTCAGGCCCTGAAGCAAGACCTGACCGCCCTGATGACCGACTCCCAGGACTGGTGGCCCGCCGACTTCGGCCACTACGGTCCGCTGTTCATCCGCATGGCCTGGCATAGCGCGGGCACTTACCGCATCGGCGATGGCCGCGGTGGCGCAGGCTCTGGCCAGCAACGCTTCGCCCCTCTGAACAGCTGGCCGGACAACGTCAGCCTGGACAAGGCCCGGCGCCTGCTGTGGCCGATCAAGCAAAAGTACGGCAACAGGATTTCCTGGGCCGACCTGATCGTGCTCACCGGTAACGTCGCCCTTGAGTCCATGGGCTTCAAGACCTTCGGTTTCTCTGGCGGGCGTGCCGATGTGTGGGAGCCGGACGAAGATGTGTACTGGGGCTCGGAAAAGGTCTGGCTGGGCGGCGATACCCGCTACGGCAAGGAACAGGTCAAGGCCCAGCCGCCAGGCCAGGGTGACCTGGTGGCCGAGCCGGCCAAGCATGGCGAAGAACAGAGTCGTGACCTGGCGGCCGAGCGGAACCTGGAAAACCCGCTGGCCGCCGTACAGATGGGCCTGATCTACGTGAACCCGGAAGGCCCGGAAGGTAACCCCGACCCGGTGGCTTCGGGCAAGGACATCCGTGAAACCTTTGGCCGCATGGCCATGAACGATGAAGAAACCGTGGCGCTGATCGCTGGCGGCCACGCCTTCGGCAAGACCCACGGCGCCGGCCCCGCCGACAACGTCGGCCCCGAGCCGGAAGCGGCTGGCCTTGAGCTGCAGGGCCTGGGCTGGCCCAACAAGTTCGGCACTGGCAAAGGCGGTGATGCCATCACCAGCGGCCTGGAAGTGATCTGGACTTCTACCCCCACGCAGTGGAGCAACGAGTACCTCAACAACCTGTTCAACTTTGAGTGGGAACTGACCAAGAGCCCGGCGGGTGCGCACCAGTGGCGGCCGAAAGAGGGCAAAGGCGCAGGCACCGTGCCGGATGCCCACGATCCGGGCAAGAAACACGCACCGTCGATGCTCACCTCCGACCTGGCGCTGCGCTTCGACCCGATCTACGAGCCGATCGCCCGTCGCTTCAAGGACAACCCTGACCAGCTGGCAGATGCCTTCGCCCGTGCCTGGTACAAGCTGATCCACCGCGACATGGGCCCGCTGGCGCGCTACCTGGGCCCGGAAATGCCCAATGAAGAGTTGCTGTGGCAAGACCCATTGCCCAAAGCCGAGCCCTCCACGGTCACTGAGCAAGATGTTGCTGCCCTCAAAGCCAAGGTGCTGGCTTCGGGCCTGAGCGTAGGCGAACTGGTCTCCACCGCCTGGGCATCGGCGTCGACCTTCAGAGGCTCCGACAAGCGCGGTGGGGCCAATGGCGCCCGCGTGCGCCTGGCGCCGCAGAAAGACTGGGCTGCAAACCAGGGTGTGGACAAAGTGCTGGCGGCGCTGGAAAAGATCCAGGGCGAGTTCAACAACGGCGGCAAGAAGCTGTCCCTGGCCGACCTGATCGTGCTGGCCGGTACCGCAGCCGTTGAAAAAGCCGCCAAGGATGCCGGTTACACGGGCAGCGTAGGGTTCCGCCCGGGCCGCGTCGATGCGTCCCAGGCGCAAACCGATGTCGAGTCGTTCGCCGTGCTGGAGCCGCTGGCCGATGGCTTCCGCAACTTCACCAAGGCCCGCTACAGCGTCAAGGCCGAGAAACTGCTGCTGGACAAGGCCCAGTTGCTGACCCTGACGGCGCCGGAACTGACCGTGCTGATTGGCGGCCTGCGCGTGCTGGGCGCCAACCATGGTGGCAGCAAGCAGGGCGTGTTCACCGACAAACCCGGCACCTTGAGCAACGACTTCTTCCGCAACCTGCTGGACATGGGGGTGGAATGGAAGCCGACCTCGGCGGACAACGAAGCCTTCGAAGGCCGCGACCGCAAGACCGGTCAGGTGAAGTGGAGCGGTAGCCGGGTCGACCTGGTGTTTGGTTCGCATGCCCAGTTGCGGGCGCTGAGCGAGGTGTATGGCAGCAGTGATGGGGGTGACAAGTTTGTGCGGGACTTTGTCGCTGCCTGGGAGAAAGTCATGGAGCTGGATCGTTTTGATTTGAAATAGCATTGCCTGGCTGGGGGCGCTTCGCGCCCCTTTCGCGACACAAGGCCGCTCCCACAGGTTCACGGCGCATTTGGAAGCGGTGGTGTACTTGTGGGAGCGGCCTTGTGTCGCGAATGGGCTGCAAAGCAGCCCCATCAATACTGGCAATCCCGCCAATTCCAGGTCGGATAGATACAAAAGCGTCCTCGTCGGTTCTGTTGCAATGCTTCTCAGGCGGCCTGCCTGAACAGCGTGCTCACAACGACAAGGAACCCCGACCATGCAAATGCCCAAGACCCTGAAAATCCGCAATGGCGACAAGGTGCAGCCGACCTTTTCGGCGCAGGAATATGCGGCCCGCCACGCCCGGCTACGGGCCTACATGGCCGAGCAGGACATCGAAGCGGCGATCTTCACGTCGTACCACAATGTCAACTACTACAGCGACTTCCTCTACTGCTCGTTCGGCCGCCCCTATGCCCTGGTGATCACCCAGGACAAGGTCGTCTCGATCAGCGCCAATATCGATGGCGGGCAGCCCTGGCGGCGTACGGTGGGCACTGACAACATCGTCTACACCGACTGGCAACGCGACAACTACTTCGTTGCCATCCAGCAGGCGCTGCCGCTGGCCTCGCGCATCGGCGTCGAACACGACCACCTCAACCTGCAGAACCACGCCAAACTGGCCGCCTGCTACCCCAAAGCCGAGCTGCTGGACATTGGCGCGCCGTGCATGCGCATGCGCATGATCAAGTCGGCCGAGGAACAGGCGCTGATCCGCCACGGTGCGCAGGTGGCCGACATTGGCGGTGCGGCGGTGGTGGAGGCGTTGCGCGAGCAGGTGCCGGAGTATGAGGTGGCGCTGCATGCCACCCAGGCGATGGTCCGTGAAATTGCCAGGCGCTTCCCCGATGCGGAACTGATGGACACCTGGACCTGGTTCCAGTCCGGGCTCAACACCGATGGCGCGCACAACCCGGTCACCAGCCGCCGCGTCGGCAAGGGTGAAATCCTTAGCCTCAACTGCTTCCCGATGATCGCTGGCTACTACACCGCGCTGGAGCGCACACTGTTCCTCGACCACTGCCCGGATGACTACCTGCGCCTGTGGCAGGCCAACGTCGAGGTGCACGAGGCTGGGTTGAAACTGGTACGCCCGGGCATGCGTTGCAGCGACATCGCCCGTGAACTGAACGAAATCTTCCTGCGCCACGACCTGCTGCAGTACCGCACCTTCGGTTATGGCCATTCATTCGGCACCTTGAGCCATTACTACGGCCGCGAAGCGGGGCTGGAGCTGCGCGAAGACATCGACACGGTGCTGGAGCCTGGCATGGTGGTGTCGATCGAACCGATGATCATGCTGCCCGAAGGGCGACCGGGGGCGGGCGGGTACCGCGAGCATGACATCCTGATCGTCAATGACAACGGCGCCGAAAACATCACCAGGTTCCCGTACGGACCAGAGCACAACATCATTCGCAAATAAGCATCGGCGCCGCCTGCTTCGCGGGCAAGCCCGCTCCCACAGGGATATCACCACCCTCCAGGGCTGTGCCGTACCTGTGGCAGCGGGCTTGCCCGCGAAGAGGGCGGCCCAGACAACAATAAAATCACTGTATGACCACCAGACCCTGCCTCCAATTAAAAGAACCAGAGGGTACCTGTCATGTCCAGCACCACACTTGACCCGTCCGCCGTCGCCGGTCCCATACACAACGCTGAACGCCAAGCCCTGCGCAAGGCCGCCCGGGCCAGTTTCATGGGCAACTTTGTCGAGTGGTTCGACTACGCCGCCTACGGCTACCTGGCCACCATCATCGCCGCCACCTTTTTCCCGCAGACCGACAAGACCACCGGCCTGCTGGCAACCTTCGCCGTGTTTGCCCTGTCGTTCCTGGTGCGCCCGCTAGGCGGGATCGTCTGGGGTCACTTTGGCGACCGCCATGGCCGGCGCAACGCATTGTCGTGGTCGATCCTGATCATGTCGGTATCTACCTTCTGCATCGGCCTGTTGCCCGGTTATGCGCAAATTGGTTTATGGGCGCCGGCGCTGCTGTTGCTGATCCGCCTGGTGCAGGGTTTTTCTGCCTCGGGCGAGTACGCCGGTGCTGCGGCGTTTCTGGCCGAATACGCGCCGCCCGGCCGGCGCGGCCTGTACACCAGCATCGTGCCTGCCAGCACGGCGGCGGGGTTGCTGTTCGGTGCGGCGTTCGTGGCGGTGCTGCACGAACTGCTCAGCAGCGAAGCCCTGCATGAATGGGGCTGGCGCCTGCCGTTCCTGCTGGCGGCGCCGTTCGGTCTGGTGGGGCGTTATATCCGCATGAGCCTGCAGGACACGCCCAAGTTTCTGGAGATGGAGCAGCGCCTGGAACACAAGGCCGGCATGGCCCCGACGCCGCTGCGCGAGCTGCTGGGTAAGCACCGCCGCAGCCTGGCCATCGGCATTGGCGTTACCTGCCTGAACGCGGTGGCGTTCTACCTGCTGCTCAGCTATATGCCGACCTACCTGTCCAGTGAGATGGGCATGAGTGAGCGGGATTCATTCATTGCTTCGACAGTATCGCTGGCCACCTACATCGGCTTGATCTTCCTGATGGGGCGGCTGTCCGACCGGTTTGGCCGCAAGACCATGCTGGTGGTGGCTTCGCTGTTGTTCCTGGGGCTGACCGTGCCGTTGTTCCGCCTGCTTGACGGGCAACCGCTGCTGGTCATCCTGGCGATCCAGATTTGCTTCGGGGCGATACTGGCAATGAACGACGGGACCTTGCCGTGCCTGCTGGCCGAGATTTTCCCGACCCGGGTGCGCTTCAGTGGGTTTGCCCTGAGCTTCAATGTGGCCAACGCGCTATTTGGCGGCACTGCGCCGTTCATTGCCACCTGGCTGATCCAGGTGACTGGCAGCAAGCTGGCGCCGGCGGGGTATTTGCTGGCGGCAGCACTGGTGGCACTGGTGGCCATGCTGATGTGCCGGGAGACCGCACACTCCGCCCTGGAGGATTAACTTAACTGTACCGGCCTCTTCGCGGGCACGCCCGCTCCCACAGGAATACCTCAGATTCGAATACTGTGGAGTACCTGTGGGAGCGGGCATGCCCGCGAAGAGGCCCGTAAAGCCTGTACAAACCTTGAATCAATGCAGCGAGGCCTGACGCCGTTCCCCCAACGGCGATAAACCGAAGAACCGGCTGTAACTCTTGGAAAAATGCGCCGGCGAACTGAACCCGCAAGCCAACGCCACCTCGCGCACCTGCACATCGCTGCGCAGCAGCAACTCCCGCGCCCGCGACAGCCGCAGCTCCAGGTAGTACTGGCTGGGCGTGCGCTGCAGGTACTTGTGGAACAGCCGCTCCAGTTGGCGCACGGTCACCTCGTTGAGGCTGGCCAGTTCTTCCAGCCCCAGTGGCTCTTCCAGGTTGGCTTCCATGATCGCTACCACCTGGCTCAGCTTGGGCTGGGCGCTGCCAAGCAGGGTGCGCAGCGGTACCCGCTGGCGATCGCGCTCGCCCCGTACCCGGTCGCACAGCAACAGCTCGGCCGCCTTGGCCGCGATGTCCTGGCCACCGGGTTCGCGGGCCACCAGTTGCAGCATCATGTCCATGGCTGCCACACCGCCCGAGCAGGTATAGCGGTCGCGGTCCAGCTCGAACAGCTGGCTGGAAATGACAATGCCGGGGAAGTGCGCCTGCAAGGTTGGCAGGTCTTCCCAGTGGATGGTGCAGCGGTAGCCTTTGAGCAGTTCGGCCTTGGCCAGCAGGTAGCTACCGGTGCAGATACCGCCCAATGGCAGGTGCTGGCGGGCCAGCTTGCGCAACCAGTCGATCAGCGGGCGGCTGCTGCGGCCACGGTCGATCGGGTTGGCGCCGACCACCAGCAGCGTGTCCAGCTCGGGGGCGTTGGCGATGCTGTAGTCGGGCAGCACGCGCATGCCGTTGCTGGCGACCACTGGCGCATCGTCCGCAGCAATCAGCACGCTGCGATACAGTGGCTTGCGCGCGGCCAGGTTGGCCATGCGCAGGGTTTCCACCGCCGACGCCAGGCCGATGGTGGTGAAATTGGGCAAAATCAGAAAGCCGAAGGTCTTTACGGAACAACTCTTTACAATAGACGGCGACAGGTTTGTAGAAGCGGGGTGGACCATTGCGCTGTTCCTGTGCAAGCTGAGGCATAGTTCGTCAGGGGCAGTGAGAAAAAACAGCCTCGCGTGGTTCTTGTTGTTATAGGTCGTTGCCGGGTCGATCTTACACCCCCGGCGCAGCGGCCAGGAATGGCCCCGCCGGCTGGCAGGGCCGACAGTGATTGCACAGAGAAGGTGATCGTTCGTGAACCCCGAATCCATGCTGGCGGCATTGCCAGGCTACGCCATATCGCCCGAGTCGATCCAGGTGCTGCCCGATGCCAAGGCCTACTGCGCCTGCCTGCTCGAACGCATCCGTGCCGCAACCCGGCGCATCGTCATCGTCGCGCTGTACCTGCAGGAAGACGAGGCCGGCCAGGAAGTGCTGGATGCCTTGTACCAGGCCAAGGCCGAGCGGCCAGGCCTGGAAATCACCATCGTGGTCGACTGGTTCCGTGCCCGCCGTGGCCTGTTGGGGGGCGGGCGCCAGCCGGGTAACGCCGCCTGGTACCAGGCCCAGCGCCAACTGCGTGGGCTGGATATCGTCATTCACGGGGTGCCGGTGCAGACCCGCGAGCTGTTCGGCGTGCTGCACCTGAAGGGCAGCATCATCGACGATTGCGTAATTTACACCGGCGCCAGCCTGAACAACGTCTACCTGCACCGCTTCGACCGCTATCGCCTGGACCGCTA
Source organism: Pseudomonas putida W15Oct28 (assembly GCF_000708715.2). Taxonomy (GTDB): domain Bacteria; phylum Pseudomonadota; class Gammaproteobacteria; order Pseudomonadales; family Pseudomonadaceae; genus Aquipseudomonas; species Aquipseudomonas putida_R. The sequence continues at coordinate 7,448 of NZ_JENB01000065.1, forward strand.
CCACTTGTTCCAGTCGCCGGGGCTGGCCGACGCCATGGTCGACCTGGTGAAGCGCTTGCTGCACCACACCGCCACACCACGCCTCGACTTGCCTGCACCACCTGCCACCCGCAGCCTGCGCGGCGACATACGGCGCTTGCGCGCACGGTTGCGGCGCATGGCCTACGAAGCACCGGCCAGCGTGGCAGGGCAGGGGCTGCGGGTGATTCCGCTGTTGGGCGTGGGCCGTGGCAACCCGTTGAACCGGGCAATGTGCGCGCTGTTGGCGGCGGCGCGCACGCAACTCATCATCAGTACGCCGTATTTCAACCCACCGCGGGTGGTGATGCGCGAACTTGACCATGCACTGGAGCGGGGTGTGCACGTTGAGCTGATCGTCGGTGACCGCACGGCCAACGACTTTTATATCGCCCCGGGTGAGCCGTTCAGTGCCAGTGGCGCCTTGCCTTATCTGTACGAAGACAACCTGCGTGCCTTCGCCCGACGCCGCCATGCCGCGATTGCCAGCGGCCAGTTGCAGGTGCGGATCTGGAACGATCCCGGGCATACCTTCCATGCCAAGGGCGTGTGGGTGGACCAGCGCTATTCGCTGCTGACCGGCAACAACCTGAACCCGCGCGGGTTCAACCTTGACCTGGAAAACGGCCTGCTGATCGATGACCCGCAAGGGCAATGGGTGGTGCCACGGGAAGCGGAGCTGAACGAGCTGCGCCGGCATGCGCCGAAGATTGGCTCGGCCGAGGCGCTGGGGGTGAAGGCCGAACACCCCAAGGAAGTACGCAAGCTGCTGCGGCGGTTGCGTTTTAGCCGGTTGGAGCCGTTGATCAAGCGGGTGCTCTGATGATGTGCCGGGTGCGCTTTTTGTAGGAGCGGCCTTGTGTCGCGATGGGCTGCGCAGCAGCCCCAGAGATTTGCGTCACCACCCAAATTGTTGGGGCTGCTGCGCAGCCCATCGCGACACAAGGCCGCTCCTACAGGGACCGCGCCGGTCCGGTCGCGGTGGCTACCTCGGCTTTCTTCTTGCTTTGCGGCTTTAGCCGCGACACGGCAAACAGCACCACTGCCAGCCCGACGACCTGGTACAGCGAAATCTCTTCACTCAAAAGTGCCCATGACGCCAACACCGTCAGCACCGGCCCCAGGTTGCCCACCGCTGCCGTGTGGGTAGGCCCCAGCCGCTGGATCGCCAGCGCCACCCAGTAGATCGGCAACACCGTGGAAAACACCGCCATCAACCCGGCATTGGCCCACACCGCGCCCGGCAACTGCCACAGCTGGCCGACCGGTGCCACCAGCAGGTAATGCGCCAACACCATCAGCGAGGACGCGGTGCCGCACAGCCCGGCCAGGCGCATCGAACCCATGCGCTTGAGCATCATCCCGGTGCCGGAGTAATACAGCGCGTAGGTCACCGCACTGGCGAACACCCACAGCGAACCCAGCACCACCTGCTGGCCAACCCCGGCGACACTGACGTCGTGGACAAAGGCGATGCCCAGCCCCAGGTAGCACAGGCCCATGGCCGACAAGGTGCGCAGGCTTGGCCGTTCACGCAGGGCGATGGCCTGGAACACCAGCACCAGCGTCGGGTAGGTGAACAGGATCAGCCGCTCGAGCCCGGCGCTGATGTACTGCAAACCATAAAAGTCGAACAGGCTGGCCAGGTAATAACCCAGCAGCCCAAGCAATGCCACGCGCAAACCGTCGCCCAGTTTGAGAGGGGCGCTGCCTTGGCTACGGCTGGCCCATACCAGCCAGGCGAACAACGGCAGCGCCAGCCCCATGCGCATCGCCAGCAGGCTGATGGCGTCCACCGGCCCGGCCGCGTAGGCGAGCTTGACGAAAATGGCCTTGAAGCTGAAGCCCAGCGCGGCCAGCACGGCGTACAAGGCGCCGCTCTGCATCTGGCGTTGGATCAGGCTGCGTAATGCGTTCATGGGTTACCCGAGGCAGAAGAATGACAGGGCTTATTCTGAACAGAAGGCGGCTAAGCTAGAATCGCTTTTAATCGAACAGGGTGTTCGCTTTTGGAGAAGGCATGCCATTCGACCTGACTGACCTGCGCCTGCTGCTGGCCATCGCTGCCACAGGCAGCCTGAGCAAGGCGGCTGCGACTTTTCCGGTGGCCGTATCGGCCGCCAGTAATCGCCTGCGCCTGCTGGAAGAGCGCTGCGGGCTGGCGCTGTTCATCCGCAATGCCGGTGGCATGCAGCTAACGCCATCCGGGCGTTTGGTGCTCGAGGGCGCGCGAACCGTCCTCGCTGAGGCGCAAAAGCTGCAGGGCACTTTGAAAGAGCTGTCTGGTGAGCACCGCATCACCTTGCGCCTGGCGGCTTCCACCGTGACCAACAGCACATTGCTGCCCGCCGTGCTGGGGCCGTTCCTGGCGGACTACCCGGAAGTCGACCTGCAACTGGTCGAGCACAAGAGCGTGGATGTGCTGCGGGTAGTGGTGGCCAACGAGTGCGAGATTGGTGTGTATGACGGCATCCTCAACAGTGAGGGCGTGGTATCGCTACCGTTTCGCACCGAGCGCCTGGTGATGCTGGTGCCCGCCGGTCATCCGCTGGCCGGGCGCGAGCAGCTACGGCTGGTCGACGCCCTGGGCTTTGCGTTCATCTGCCTGCCGGGTGAGCGGCCGATGCAGCGCTTTGTCGAGGAAATGGCGATGAAGCTGGCCATGCCCCTCAAGGTACGGGTGCGTGCACCGAGTTTCGAGGCGATCGCCCAGTTGGTGGCACAGCGCGCCGGGGTAGCGATGTTGCCGGAAACAGCGGCCCTGCGTGCCGAGCAGGAACTGCCGGTGCGCAGAGTGGCCTTGGCCGAAAGCTGGGCCACCCTGGAGCTTCGCCTGTGCTTCCGTGACTGGGAGCAACTGAGCTCGCACGGGCGGCAGCTGGTGAGTTTTCTCTCCGGGCTTGAGACGAGCGAGACACCGTGATTTCGGTAGTGAATACGGCGCCTTGATATCAAAATGATATTGCCTGCCTGCGTCCATAGACAGGGGCTGGGCTATCATTTGCAGTCAACCGTGCAAGGCCCCTCTGAAAAGTCATCACGAGCGCATACAATCGGGCCTTTTCCTCGTTAACCAGATAGGCCAATGCGTATATGGCGCTAGATCCACCCACGATGCTGACCATCTCGGTCGCCCTGGCAGCGGCGGCTGCCCTGTACCTGGCGATTGAGTGGCGCAGTGTCCGCGAAACCTCACTGCTGTTCTGGAGTGCCGGTTTTGCCACTATTACTGTCGGTTGTGTCCTGGCCTTGTTGCGCGGGAGCGGGTTGTTGTTCATCGGCATCTGGTTCGCCAACGGTTTGCTGGTGGTAGCCCACTGGTTTTTCCTGATGGGCGTACTGCGCTTTACCCAGGACCGCTTGTCGCGGGCCTGGCTGATGATTGTAGTTGTCTGGTTCGCCTTGCTGCTGTTGCCCGTAGGGCCGCAGTGGTCGAAGGTGATGCTGATGGTCAACTCGTTGCTGGTGGCGGCGTTGACGCTGAAGGCCAGCTTCCTGTTGCGGCCCCACGGCAAATCGTTGAGTGTCGGGGCCGTGCAGCTGCGTTATGTACTGCTGATTCACGGGCTGTTCTATGTGGCCAAGGCGGTGATTGCGATCACGCCGGGTACGTTGATTGACCTGGCCACCTTTGGTGGGATGATCATTCAGATTTCCCTGGTCGAGGGGGCGATGGCGATCATGCTGATTGCCTTGTCGATGACCGGCACCGTGCGCTATCGGCGCGAGGAGCGGATTGCCCGGCTGGCAGCCCGCGATCCGTTGACCGCGCTGTACAACCGGCGTGCGCTGGAAGTTCGAGCCGGGCATTTTTTCAAGGATGTCAGCCCGGCGCAGCCCGGGGCGTTGCTGCTGATCGACATCGACAACTTCAAGCTGGTCAACGACCTGCATGGGCATATTGCCGGGGACCGGTTGCTGATTGCCCTGAGCGAGATGATTCGTACAGTGCTGCCCGAGCGCGCGCTGGCCGCGCGGTTGGGCGGCGATGAGTTCATCATCTTGCTGAGCGGGGCGAGTAGCGAGCGGGTCATGGAGCTGGGTGGGTTGTTGCGTGAGCAATTTCAGCAGTATGCCAGCAAGACCGTGCCTACGCCGCACGCGGTTACCTTGAGCATCGGCGTCAACCTGTTCGAGCAGCCGCCGGCGAGCCTGGCGGCGTTGATCGAGCAGGGGGATGTGGCGTTGTACCAGTCCAAACGCAGTGGGCGCGATAGCATTCGGTTTGTTGAGCGGCCGATGGCTGACCTCAACCAATAGACTAATGGGGCTGCTGCGCAGCCCATCGCCGGCAAGCCAGCTCCCACAGGGACCGCGCAATACTGGAGGTCTGCGCAGTACTTGTGGGAGCTGGCTTGCCGGCGATGGGCCGCGAAGCGGCCCTAATAGCCTGAGATTACTGTTTGGACAGCCGGTGTCAGGTCACCACCTGGTAGCACGGCACATACGCTGCGCCGCCGGGCAGTTTCATGCGGTGCTGGTCGACGAAGGCCTGTAGCAGCCGGCCCAGTGGGTCCAGCACAGCGCTGTCGCCGTGGATCTGATACGGCCCGTGCTCCTCGATCAGGCGGATACCTTTGTCCTTGACGTTGCCGGCTACGATGCCGGAAAACGCCCGGCGCAGGTTGGCAGCCAGTTCATGGGGCGGCAGCTCGCGACGCAGGTCCAGCTCGGCCATGGCCTGGTGGGTCGGGTCGAACGGGCGCTGGAAGCTCTCTTCGATCTTCAGCAGCCAGTTGAAGTGGAAGGCGTCGTTGCGCTCGCGGCGGAACTGCTTGACCTCCTTGAGCCCTTCGACCATGTGCCGGGCAACTTCGGCCGGGTCATCAATGATGATTTCGTACAAGCGGTGCGCCGCCTCGCCCAGGGTGGCGCCGACGAAGGCATGCAACTGTTGCAGGTAAGGCTCGGCGCTGCGCGGGCCGGTGAGCACCACCGGGAACGGCACGTCGTGGTTGTCCGGGTGCATGAGGATGCCCAGCAGGTACAGGAACTCCTCGGCCGTGCCGGCACCGCCCGGGAAGATGATGATGCCGTGACCGACACGCACGAAGGCTTCCAGGCGCTTCTCGATGTCCGGCAGGATCACCAGCTCGTTGACGATCGGGTTGGGCGCCTCGGCGGCGATGATGCCCGGTTCGGTCAGGCCCAGGTAGCGGCTGCCATGCATGCGCTGCTTGGCGTGGGCGATGGTGGCGCCCTTCATCGGGCCTTTCATCACGCCAGGGCCGCAACCGGTGCACACGTCCAGCTTGCGCAGGCCCAGTTCGTGGCCGACCTTCTTGGTGTACTGGTATTCCTCGGTGCTGATCGAGTGGCCGCCCCAGCACACCACCATCTTCGGCTCCACACCCGGGCGCAGGGTGCGCGCGTTGCGCAGCAGGTGGAACACGTAATCGGTGATGCCCTGGGAGCTTTCCAGGTCGATACGCTGGCTGGCCAGCTCGCTCTCGGTGTAGACGATGTCGCGCAGGGCGCTGAACAGCATTTCACGGGTGCTGGCGATCATTTCGCCATCGACGAAGGCGTCGGCCGGGGCATTCAGCAGCTCCAGGCGCACGCCGCGGTCCTGTTGGTGAATTTTAACCTCGAAGTCCTTGTAGGCCTCGAGGATGGTCTTGGCATTGTCGACATGGGCGCCGGTGTTGAGGATGGCCAGGGCGCACTGGCGGAACAGGGTGTAAAGGCTACCGGTACCGACTTCACTCAGTTGCTGCACTTCACGTTGTGACAGCGTTTCCAGGCTGCCTTTGGGGCTGACGGATGCATTGATGACATTGCGTTGAGGCATCTAAGTCTTTCCTGTGCGGGTAAAACATCCTTCTTTGACAACACCATACCGAGAAATGTGGACGGCAACGAGGGGGGTGGAGAAAAACCTTGAGACCGGGTTGGCTTCTTCGCGGGCTTGCCCGCCCCCACAGGTACAGCGCAGGCCCCTGGGGGAGCGGGCAAGCCCGCGAAGCAGCCAACCCGGTCCCGATTTATCCCAACAGCTTCTGCACGCCGAGGGTAATTGCCAAACCACCGCCTACCAGCCACAGGTTCAGAATCGCCCCGGTCGCCAGCGCCTTTGGCCCGGCTTGGCGAATCTGGCTGAAGCGGGTTTCCATCCCCAGCGCAGTCATGGCCATGGTCAGGGCGAAGGTGTCCAGGCTATTCACTGCCTGAGTCACGCCAGCAGGCAGTACCTGCAGCGAATTCACCAGCACCAGGGCAAGGAAGCCGAAGGCGAACCAAGGCATCGCAATGCGCCCATTGCCCTGCGCCTGGCCGGCCTTGCGCGAGCGGCTGATCCACAGGCCTACCACCAGCAGTACCGGCACCAGCAGCATCACCCGGGTCATCTTGACGATGGTGGCGATATGAGTGGCTTCAGGGCTGACGTTACTTGCCGCGCCCACCACCTGGGCGACTTCGTGGAGGGTGCCGCCCAGGAACAGCCCGGCGCCCAGGGTGTCCAGGTGCAGCCAGCCGGCGTTGATGGCCAGCGGGTAGAGGAACATCGACAAGGTGCCGAACAGCACCACACTGCCGACGGCCATGGCGCTCTTGTGCGGGGCACTGCGCAGTGCCGACTCGAAGGCCAGTACGGCGGCGGCGCCACAGATGGCGCTGCCAGCGGCGGTCAACAAGGCGGTATCGCGGTCCAGCTTGAACAACTTCATGCCGCACCACAGGCCGATCAGCAGGGTGCTGGACACCACCAGCAGCGACACGAGCAGCCCCGACCAGCCGACTTCGGCGATTTCCTGCAGGCTGACGCGCAGGCCAAAGAAGGCCACGGCAATGCGCAGCAGGCCGCGGGCCGAAAAGTTGATGCCGGCAGCCCAGCTGGCCGGTACACCATCACGCAAGGCATTGCCGTATAACGCGCCGGCGACGATGCCGACAATCAGCGGGCTGATGCCCAGGTTGGCGATGGCGGGCAAGGCAGCCAGCTGAGTGACCGCAAGCGCAAAAAGCGCGACGAACAGGATGCCGTTGAGCCGCCCTTTGGTAGAGAGGGTAGGCGTATAAGCGGGGTGGGACGGAACCGTGGCCATGTGAGTCCTCCGGAAAAGGTGTTTCGACAAGGCCTACGTTAATCTGGTTATAAGCTTATAAAAAATCGTAATTTGGAATGGCAAATATCCGTTTAGCTGATACTTTTAAGTCATGACCCCAGAACAACTGATAACGTTTGCCACTGTCGCCGAGCACGGCAACATCAGCCATGCGGCCCAGGCGCTGCACCTGTCGCAGCCGGCGGTGTCCGGCCAGCTCAAGCTGCTGCAAGAGGCTTTTGGTGAGCCGCTGTATCAGCGAGCCGGCCGTGGTGTGCGGTTGACGGCGGCCGGCGAGCAGTTGCTGGCCCATGCCGAGCGCCTGCGCGAAACCTTCCGCCAGGCCCAGGCATTGCGCGAGGCCATGCGTGGCCTGGAGCGCGGTACCTTGCGTATCGGTGCAAGCACCACACCCGCCAGCTACCTGCTGCCTTACCTGATCGCCGACTTCCATGCCCGCCACCCGGACGTGCTGGTGACGACATCGCACGGCAACACGGCGGAAATCGTCGCTGCGCTGGACAGTGTCGACATCGCCCTGATCGAAGGGCCGCCTGGGCAGGAGCTGCCCTTGGGCACGGAAGTGACGGCCTGGCGGGAGGACGAGATCGTTGCCATCGTGCCCAGTGCTCATCCGCTGGCTGGCAGCGACCAGCAGGCCTTGGCGTCGCTGGGTGGCTACCCGTTGGTGCTGCGCGAGAGTGGCTCGGGGGTGCGGCAGATCGTCGAGCGGGCGTTTGCCCGTGATGGTGTGGCGATGCGCGTGGCACTGGAGATTGCCGGGGTGGAAGGGGTGAAGGAGGCGGTGCGTGCGGGGATGGGGGTTGGCTTTGTGTCGGCAATGTCCATCCGCCATGAGGATGGGGCGCTGCACAGGTTGCAGGTTGCGCCGCAGCCTTTGGTCAGGCGGTTTTCCATACTGATGCCACATGCGGCCACGCCATCACGGGCGGCGGCGCGGTTTCTTGAGTTGTGTGTTGGCATGCAGCAGGTCGGTTGATTATTCGGGCCTATTCGCGGGTAAACCCGCTCCCACAGAGACCGCGCTGTCTTCAAGACCTGCGCTGTACCTGCGGGGTTACCCGCAAAAAGGCCGGTGCAGGCACCCTCAATTCAACTGAAAGACATGCTTCAGATAGGCAACAAAATTCTCGTCCCTGCACTGCGTCTTGCCCGGGCTGTCAGAAATCTTCGCCACTGGCGCCCCATTGCAGCCGGTCATCTTGATAACCATGTTCATCGGCTCGACCCCCGGGATATCGCACGTCAGCTTGGTACCAATGCCAAAGCTCACATTGATCCGTTCATGCAACGCCCGGTACAGCCCCAGCGCCTTGGCAAAATCCAGGCCGTCGGAAAAGATCAGGGTCTTGCTCTTCGGGTCGATCCCCAGCTGCTCATAGTGTGCAATGGCTTTTTCCGCCCACACCAGCGGATCGCCCGAGTCGTGCCGCAAGCCATCGAACAGCTTGGCGAAGTACAGGTCGAAATCGCCAATGAAGGCATCCATGGTGATGCAGTCGGTCAACGCAATACCCAACAGCCCGCGGTACTCCCGCACCCAGCATTCCAGCGCGGCGGCCTGGCTGTCGACCAGGCGTGGGCCGAGTTGCTGGTGAGCCATGAACCATTCGTGGGCCATGGTGCCGAGTGGCTTGAGCTCGAACTCGCGGGCCAGGTGCACATTGCTGGTGCCGACGAAGCGCCCGGGAAAATCGTGCTTGAGGATATGCACCACCTCTTCCTGCACCCGGTAGGAGAAGCGCCGCCGGGTGCCGAAGTCCGCCAGCTGGAAGCCGGCCAGCTCATCGGCGCTGGCCTCGGCCTTGAGCCAGTCCAGTTTCTGGTACAGGCGTTCGCCAACTTGCTCGATCACCACTTCGCGATAGCGGTAGCGGTTACGTACTTCGCTGATGATCGCCAGTAGCGGGATCTCATAGAGGATCACGTGCAACCACGGCCCACGCACGCGGATTGCCAGTTGCCCGGCGCCATCCAGGCCCACCTGGACATAGCGCAGGTTGAAGCGAAACAGGCTGAGGAAGCGAATGAAGTCCGGCTTGAGGAAGGGGATTTTTTCCAGATAGGCCAGTTGGTCGTGGGTGACGGTAACCTCGGCCAGTTGCTCCACCTGATAGCGGATCTCGGCCAGGTAGGGGGAAAGGTCTTCGCCATTGCGGCAGCGAAACTCCCATTCCACCTCGGCGTTGGGGTAGTTGTGCAGCACCGCCTGCATCATGGTGATCTTGTAGAAGTCGGTGTCCAGCAGGTTCTGGATGATGCGTGGGCCAAAAACACTGTCGCTCATGGGCGGTCTTCCTTGATCAGGGCAAGCTGGTGGTCAAGCGCGGCCTCGTCGCCGCAGAGGATCACGCCCTCGGCGGCCAACGCACCACATGCCTCGATGGCCCCGGCCTGGGTAAGCGCGCGGCAGGCCGGCAGGTACAGCAGCACCTGAAAGCCGGCCTGGCGCAATTGGCGGGCGGTGGTCTTGACGCAGTAGTCCAGGGCCAGGCCGCCGACGATCACCGCGCTTACCTGCTGCACCTTGAGGTATTCGATCACTCCGGTGGAGCGGCGCTCGGCCAGGTCGTGGTAGCAGGCGCCGTAGGGGTGCAGGTCAGGTTCGACGCCTTTCCACACGAAGTAGTCGTAGTCGATGGGAGCGGGCAGACCGGGCAGCAGCGCGAAGCCCGGTGTGCCGGGGACGCAGTGGCTGACCCAGGTCAGGTCGGCGTTGGCCAGTTGCAGGGGTTGCAGCATGTGCGCAGGGTCGGCGACCACCCAGGCGGCGTTGGCCGGGTGCGCGTCCTTGCTGCCCAGGCGCAGGTCGGCGCGCAAGGCCATGGCGTTCAGGTCAGCCGCAATTTCGTCGCCTTCGGGCACGGGCAGCTCCAGCGGGGCGTTGGCAGTGAAGCCGTTTTGCGCGTCGACATCGAAACTGGCGATCTTCATGGCAGTTCTCCTTGCTGGAATGGCTATATAATTCACCTGGTGTATTAAGTGTGTCAAGTGGCAAACGATATGGGGTTGGTGGTTGCCTTACTTAGATGCTCTGGTGGATTATTGTGCTACTGAACAAGGAGCTGCACGGTGAGTACAGTCGAAGTCCTGGCCAGTGTCGACATTGTCGCCCTGCGCCTGGCCCCTGATGCCCAGCATCTGCAAGTGTTGTTGCACCGTCGTGAGCGCGAGCCGCATGCCGGCCAATGGGCCTTGCCCGGGGTCATCGTAAATGGGCGTACCCCCGACACCAGCCTGGAAGATGCCGCCAGCCGGGCCCTGCACGAGAAGGCCCGGGTGCAACCGTGCTACATGGAGCAGGTGGGTACCGAGGGCAATGCATTCCGCGACCCACGAGGGTGGTCGTTGAGCACCTATTACCTGGCGTTGCTCGACCCCGCGCAGGCTGTCGAAGGCGAGCAACTGGCATTTTTCGATCTGGACAGTGTGTTGGGGCGCAAGGTGCTGTTGCCCTTCGACCACAACCTGCTGGTGGAGCGGGCCCGCGAACGGCTGGCGGCAAAGACGGTTTACAGCAGCCTGCCGCTTTACCTACTGGCGCAGAAGTTTACTGTGCAGGATGCGCTCGGGGCGGTGCAGGCCTGCCTGGGACAGGGGGTGAACGGTACCTCTGTGCGCAAACGCCTGGAGCGTTTACGCGAGCTGGGTTGGGTAAGGGATACCGGCGAGAAGCACCAGCCAAAGCTGGGCAGGCCGCAGCAGTTGTATCAGTACACGCCGCGGGGGCAGCAAGCGTTCATGTTTGATCGAAGCCTGTTGCCGGAAGGCGCCTGATTGACTGGCGTCATTACCTGAATTGTACGAAACCTGTGGGGCGGGCATGTCGAACAGCCGCGAACACCGGCGAAGCCGGTGCCATCCATCGCGTTGTCTGCTTCGCGGGCGTGCCCGCTCCCACAAGTATCGCGCTGCTAGTGCGTTGATCAATGCGCACAGCGGCTGATATCGCCTTGCTCCGCAGGTGCCTTGCGCGCCGCCGCCAGCAGGGTCGCCAGCACGATAAGCGCTGCACCCGCGGCCATGCGCAGGCTCGGCTGGTCACCAAACAGCCACCACGCGCCAATGATCGCGTACACCGGCTCCAGCGCGATGATCATGCCGGCCGTGCGCGCTTCCAGCCCTTCCAGGCTCTTGACGAACAAAAACTGCGACAGCCCGGTGCAGAACACGCCCAGCAGCGCCAGGTTGACCCAGTCACTGCCCGCCAGGCTGGTGCTGCCCAGGTGGGTGAAGGCAAATGGCGCCACCAGCGCAGCCACTACCACGTTCTGCCAGAACGCCACCTGCATGGCGTTCATGCTCGATGCATTGCGGCGGTTGGCCACGGTCAGCAGGGCGAATGCCAGGCCTGAGCCCAGGCCCCACAGCAGGCCGATGGTGCCTTTGTCGAGCAGGTCGAAGGTCGGCACCACCAGTACCAGGCCTGCTGTGACCATCAGCAGCAGCAACCCTTGTACGGCACCGATACGCTGGCCGAACACACCGCGCTCGATCATGGCAATGAACGCCGGGAAGCTGGCGAAGCCCAGGGTGGCCACCGCCACGCCGCCGACTTTGACGGCAATGAAGAAGGTCACCCAGTGGGTTGCCAGCAGGGCGCCGGTCAGGCCCAGCACCGGCAGGTTGCGCAGGGTGAGCGCATCGAGCAGGCGGGTGCCCTTGAGCCCGGCGACGAAGCCCAGGGCAATGAAGGCGAAGGTGGCGCGGCCGAAGGTGATGATGCTGGCGTCGGCGTCGATCAAGTGACCGAGGATGCCGGTCAGGCCGAACAGCACAGCGGCGATATGGGCAACGCACAGGGCGTTACGGTGGCCGGTGGCAGCACCGGCTACGGGGATTGAAGTCGCGATCATGGCAGTCAAGTCTTCACAATGTGGCGCGCGCAAACACTCCCGGCTGGCGCGGCGCGGGTCTTTAATACTGGGAGTTTTATCGTTATGAGCCCGGACGAATTGCCCGGTGCAAAAAGGCGCCACAGCGTTGGAATTGTGAAGCGAGGCTGTTTTACTCGCGGCTACCACGTCGGCCAGCCCACGGCGCGGGGCTGGTCGATGTGTGTATTATTTTTGTATACAGGGTTTTGCAGCCGATTGCGGGCGACGTGTGCTTGTCTGATCGCGACATCGGTTGTTGCCTTGCGGCGCCGCTTCACTCGTCGCCGTAGTTCATGATCGACAGCAGGCGTATGGGCACTTGCACCAGTTGCTCCGGGCCATGTGGGGTTTCGCCGTCGAAGGTCAGGCTGTCGCCGGCGTGCATGTGGTAGAGCCGGTTGCCATGGCGGTACACCAGCTCACCCTCCAGCAAGTGGAGGAACTCGGTGCCAGGGTGGGCGAAGGTGGGGAACTCTTCGCTGGCGTCGTCCATGCTCACCATATAGGCCTCGAAGTTCTTCTTCGGCCCCCTGGCGTGATTGAGCAAGTGGTAGGTGTGGCCCTTCTCGGTGCCGCGGCGTACCACTTCCAGCCCTTCGCCGGCCTTCACCAGCAGGGCATTGCCGTCGGGCTGGTCGTATTGGCTGAACAGCTTGGCCATCGGCATGCCCAGTACGTCGCACAGGCGGCTGAGGGTGTCGAGACTGGTAGACACCTGGGCGTTCTCGATCTTGCTCAGCATGCCCTGGCTGATGCCGGCGATGCGTGCCACATCGGCGAGCTTGAGGGACTGGGCCTGGCGCTGGCGCTTGATCTGCAGGCCAAGGTACTGCTCCAGGCGAAGGCGCGGTTCGGTTTCGGTCGACATCGAATGTCCTGCACAGTTTCAGTTCAAGAATAAAGTTTTCGCACTGGGAAAGTGCGAAAGGCAGCTGCGCTGGCCGCTTCTTTCCTCAGGTGAAAACAAGTTTCCCATAAATAGAATAGAAAAACCTGCCTGGGTTTTGTGTTGTTTGTACGGGCCTCTTCGCGGGCAAGCCCGGTCCCACAAGGCTTTGCGTCGAATCCTGTGGCAGCGGGCCTGCCCGCGAAGAGGCCATATCAGGCAGCACAGCACCATTACCCTGAACAAACTTGGCAAGCGCATTGCATTCCTGAGAGGAAAGTAAGTTTCCTTTGCGGAATCATTGCCCCTTGCCCAGGAGTGTTCAACCCATGTTGCCAGCAGAAACCCAGCGCACCCTCGACCAACACGGCATCAAGTACGTGCTGGCGCAGTTCGTCGATATCCATGGTTCGGCGAAGACCAAATCGGTGCCGGTATCGGGCCTGAAGATGGTAGCCGAGGAGGGCGCCGGCTTTGCCGGGTTCGCCATCTGCGGCATGGGCATGGAACCGCACGGCCCGGACTTCATGGCCCGTGGCGACCTGTCCACACTGGTCCCCGTGCCGTGGCAGCCAGGCTATGGCCGGGTGGTGTGCGTGGGCCATGTCAACGGCCAGCCTTGGCCCTACGACACCCGCTTCGTGTTGCAGCAGCAGGTGCAGCGCCTGGCCGACAAGGGCTGGACCCTGAACACCGGCCTTGAGCCCGAGTTCAGCCTGTTTCGCCGCGACGAAGGCGGCAAGCTGCAACTGGTGGACGCCTCCGACAACCTCGACAAGCCATGCTACGACTACAAGGGCCTGTCGCGCTCGCGGCTGTTCCTCGAGCGCCTGACCGAGGCGCTGCAGCCGGTGGGCTTCGACATCTACCAGATCGACCACGAAGACGCCAACGGCCAGTTCGAGATCAACTACACCTACAGCGACGCCATGGAGTCGGCCGACCGTTTCACCTTCTTCCGCATGGCCGCCGGCGAGATCGCCAACGACCTGGGCATGATCTGCTCGTTCATGCCCAAGCCCGACCCCAAGCGCGCCGGCAATGGCATGCACTTTCACCTGTCGCTGGCCAGCAGCACCAACAAGAACCTGTTCCACGACCCGGCCGACAGCAGCGGCATGGGCCTGTCGAAGCTGGCCTACCACTTTGCCGCAGGGCTGATGGCCCACGGCCCGGCGCTGTGTGCCTTTGCGGCGCCGACGGTCAACTCCTACAAGCGTCTGGTGGTGGGCCGGTCGTTGTCGGGCTCCACCTGGGCGCCGGCCTTCGTCGCCTGGGGGGCCAACAACCGTTCGGCGATGGTGCGCATTCCTTATGGTCGCCTGGAGTTTCGCCTGCCGGACGCCGGCTGCAACCCGTACCTGGTCACCGCCGCGATCATTGCCGCCGGCCTGGATGGCATCGACCGCCAGCTGGACCCGGGCGAGATGTGCAATGAAAACCTCTACACCCTCAGCCTTGAAGAAATTGCCGCACGCGGCATCAAGACCCTGCCGCAGTCGCTGAAGGAAGCCGCCGACGCGCTCGAAGCCGACCCGTTGTTCCGCGAGGTGCTGGGCGCCGAGATCGTCGACGAGTTCATCAAGCTCAAGCGCATGGAGTGGGTGGAGTACTGCCGCCACGTCTCCGACTGGGAAATCCAGCGTTACACCGAGTTCTTCTGACCGCCCCCAATCCCTTGGGCGGCCAACACGAAAGCGCTCGCCCACTGCCTAGTAAGGAGCATCACCATGTGTGGAATCGTAGGTCTGTACCTGAAAAAGCCCGAGCTGGAAGCCCAGCTTGGCAAGCTCTTCGAACCCATGCTCGAAGCCATGACCGACCGTGGTCCGGACAGCGCCGGTTTTGCCATCTACGGCGACGAAGTGGCCGATGGCTGGGTCAAGCTGACCCTGCAAGCGGCTGACACAAATTACCCCTGGACCTCCCTGATGGGCCAGCTGGAAGGGCACCTGGGCTGCTCGCTGGACTGGTTCCAGAACGCCAGCGCCGCGGTGCTCAAGGTGCATACCAGCGAGGTGGCGGCCCGCCAGGCCCTGCGCGAGCTGGCACCGGACGTGCGCATCATGAGCGCCGGGCAGAGCATCGAAATCCTCAAGGGCATGGGCTTGCCGGCAGAAATCTCCAGCCGCTTCGGGCTGGCCGGCATGAAGGGCAGCCACATCATCGGCCACACCCGCATGGCCACCGAGAGCGCCGTGACCATGGAAGGCAGCCACCCGTTCTCCACTGGCGCCGACCTGTGCCTGGTGCACAACGGCTCGCTGTCCAATCACTTTCGCCTGCGCCAGGAACTGAAGCGCGAAGGCATCAGTTTCGAAACCGAAAACGACACCGAAGTGGCCGCCGGCTACCTGACCTGGCGCCTGCAGCAGGGTGACAGCCTGGCCCAGGCCCTGGATGGCGCACTGGAAGACCTGGACGGCTTCTTCACCTTTGCCATCGGCACCCGCAACGGCTTTGCCGTGATCCGCGACCCGATTGCCTGCAAGCCGGCGGTGCTGGCCGAGACCGAAGACTACGTGGCCATGGCCTCGGAATACCAGGCACTGGCCGGCCTGCCAGGCATCGAGCACGCCAAGGTCTGGGAACCGGCCCCGGCCACGCTGTACGTCTGGGAGCGCGAAAGCGCCTGACCTGCCACCGAACCCCTGGAGAACCTTATGAAGACCATCGACCTTTCCAACACTTCGGTGCGTGTGCTCAACCAGTCCCTGCACGGCGATGTGCAGGACCTTGAATGGCAAGTGACCCACCCTGGCGGCAAGCACAACCTGGCCGTGGGCATCAACGCCGCCGTGGCGGTGGATATCGAAGGCCATGCCGGCTACTACTGCGCCGGCATGAACCAGCAGGCCAGTGTCACTGTGCACGGCAACGTCGGTGTGGGTGTGGCCGAGAACATGATGTCTGGCTCGGTGCGGGTCAAGGGCAGTGCCTCCCAGGCCGCTGGCGCCACTGCCCATGGCGGGCTGCTGGTGATCGAGGGTGACGCCGGTGCCCGTTGCGGCATTTCCATGAAAGGCGTGGACATCGTGGTCGGCGGCAGCATCGGCCACATGAGCTGCTTCATGGGCCAGGCCGGGCGCCTGGTGGTGTGTGGCGATGCCGGCGATGCGCTGGGCGATTCGCTGTATGAGGTGCGCATCTACGTCAAGGGCTCGGTGCAGTCGCTGGGCTCGGACTGCATCGAGAAGGACATGCGCGCCGAACACCTGCAAGAGCTGCAGGAACTGCTGAACAAGGCTGGCCTGGACCACAAGGCCGCCGATTTCAAACGCTACGGCTCGGCCCGCCAGCTGTACAACTTCAAAGTCGACAACGCCAGCGCGTACTGATCCAGGAGCATTCCCATGAGCGAGCAATTCCCCCCGGTACTGCGTGAGTCGGCCACCTTCGATCGCCTGACCATCCAGGAAATCCAGCGAGCCGCCGAAACCGGCATCTACGACATTCGCGGTGGTGGCACCAAGCGCCGTGTGCCGCACTTCGACGACCTGCTGCTGCTGGGCGCCAGCGTGTCGCGCTACCCCCTGGAAGGCTACCGCGAGAAGTGCGGCACCGACGTAGTGCTGGGCAACCGTTTTGCGAAAAAGCCGATCCACCTGAAAATCCCGGTGACCATCGCCGGCATGAGCTTCGGCGCGCTGTCGGCCAATGCCAAGGAAGCCCTGGGCCGTGGCGCGACTATCGCCGGCACCAGCACCACCACCGGCGACGGCGGCATGACCCCGGAGGAGCGCGGCCAGTCGCAGCACCTGGTGTATCAGTACCTGCCATCGCGCTACGGCATGAACCCCGACGACCTGCGCAAGGCCGATGCCATCGAGATCGTCCTCGGCCAGGGCGCCAAACCGGGCGGTGGCGGCATGCTGCTGGGCATGAAGGTGACCGAGCGGGTGGCCGGCATGCGCACCTTGCCGATCGGCGTCGACCAGCGCAGTGCCTGCCGCCACCCGGACTGGACCGGCCCTGATGACCTGGCGATCAAGATTGCCGAGATCCGCGAGATCACCGACTGGGAAAAACCCATCTACGTGAAGATCGGCGCCAGCCGCCCGTACTACGACGTCAAGCTGGCGGTGAAGGCCGGTGCGGATGTGATCGTGCTCGACGGCATGCAGGGCGGTACCGCCGCGACTCAGGAAGTGTTCATCGAGCACGTTGGTATCCCGATTCTGCCGGCCATCCCGCAGGCGGTGCAGGCGCTTCAGGAAATGGGCATGCACCGCAAGGTGCAGCTGATTGTCTCTGGCGGTATCCGCAACGGTGCCGACGTGGCCAAGGCCATGGCCCTGGGGGCTGACGCGGTGGCCATTGGTACGGCGGCGCTGATCGCCCTGGGTGACAACCACCCGCGGCTGGACAGCGAGCTGAAGAAGATTGGCTCGGCTGCTGGCTTCTATGACGACTGGCAAAACGGCCGTGACCCGGCCGGCATCACTACCCAGGACCCGGAGCTGGCCAAGCGCCTGAACCCGGAAGAGGCGGGGCGGCGGCTGGCGAACTACCTGCGGGTGCTGGTGCTGGAGGCGCAGACCATGGCGCGGGCGTGTGGCAAGTCGCACCTGCACAACCTTGACCCGGAGGACCTGGTGGCCTTGACCGTGGAAGCGGCGGCGATGGCGCGGGTGCCGTTGGCGGGGACTGCCTGGGTGCCGGGGCAGGCGCAGTACTGACTCAACCTGCTGGGGCCGCTTTGCGGCCCATTCCGACCGGTCCGGCGCCCCGGCAAGGCCGCTCCCACAAGTGACCGCAGTGCCTGAACCTGCGCGGCCCCCTGTGGGAGCGGCCTTGCCGGGGCGCCGGACCGGTCGGAATGGGCTGCAAGGCAGCCCCAAGGGCATCACCTTCATTCACACAGGAGTGACTCCATGAAGCACCTCACCCTCGCTGTAATGTTGTTAGCCCTGGCCACCCAGGCCACTGCCGCCGAAACCACCCTGGACACCGGCAACACCGCCTGGATGATCTGCGCCGCGATGTTCGTGCTGATGATGTGCATCCCGGGCCTGGCGCTGTTCTACGGCGGCATGGTGCGTGCCAAGAACTTCCTCTCCGTGTTCACCCAGCTGTTCGCCGTGGCCGGGGTTATCGGCATTCTTTGGGTACTGTTCGGTTACAGCCTGGTGGTCGATACCACCGGCATGGTCGAGGGCCAGCTCACCTTCAACAGTTTCGTCGGCGGGCTGGACAAGGCACTGATGCTGGACATCGGCCATGACAGCCTGGTCGGCACCATTCCTGAAGGCGTGTTTGCGGTGTTCCAGCTGACGTTCGCCATCATCACCCCGGCGCTGATTGCCGGCGGCTTTGCCGAGCGCATGAAGTTCAGCGCTTCGCTGCTGTTCATGGCGGCGTGGTTCGTGCTGGTGTACGCGCCAATTGCCCATATGGTGTGGGGCGGGCCGGGGGCGTTGATGGTCAACTGGGGCGTGCTGGACTTTGCCGGTGGTACCGCTGTGCATATCAACTCCGGCGTGGCTGCCCTGGCTGCGGCGTTGATGCTGGGCAAACGCAAGGGCTACCCGCAGGTGGCCATGCCGCCGCACAACCTCGGCTTTACCCTGGTGGGTGCGGGGTTGCTGTGGGTGGGCTGGTTC
>NZ_JENB01000066.1 GCF_000708715.2 Pseudomonas putida W15Oct28
GACCGGGGTAATGGCAGGCTCGCTGGGGGCGGGGAGCAGGAGGGGGGATTCTTCGCTCATGGAGGTCCTTGCTAGTCGATACGGATGTCCGTCTTCGATTATGAAGGTGAGCGAGCGATGGCCATTTGATGCTGGTCAATGAGCAAAAATCACAGACAACAAAAAACCCGCACTAGGCGGGTTTCTTGTGTCGCTTCGGGTAACTTTGCAACCACCAGAAGCTTGAAGGTGGTGCCCAGAGACGGAGTCGAACCGCCGACACGAGGATTTTCAATCCTCTGCTCTACCGACTGAGCTATCTGGGCGACGAGGTGAATTAAATAGATTTCCGGACCGCTCGTCAACGACTTTTTGAAAAAATTTTAAATTAATTCCGTCGCTTACGATTTTTGGGGTCATTCGGCCGGTGGAACGTAGCCATCCGCCTGGGCGTATTCTTCGCCGGCGAAAAACTTGTCCATCTCTGCCTGGAGGAATTTGCGGTCCTCGGCATTCATCATGTTCAGGCGCTTTTCGTTGATCAGCATGGTCTGGTGCTTCTGCCAGTCGGCCCAGGCTTTCTGCGAGATGTGTTCGAAGATGTCCTGGCCCTTGGCGCCGGGGTAGGGCGGGCGCTCCAGGCCTGGCAGTTCTTCGTTGTACTTGCGGCACATCACGGTGCGGGTCATCGGGCATCTCCTGCAATCAGTTCGTCGGCTGCACGTTCAAGCAGCTTTTTGACCGGGGCGGCGAGGCCCAGGCGCGGCGGGGTGGCGAGGTTATACCAGAGCCAGTCGGCCTCGGCCACGTGCTCGCCGACCAAGTCGACGCGCACCAGCCAGGGCTCGATTGCCAGCTGGAAGTGGCTGAAGGTATGAGTCAGGCCTTCCATGGCCCGGCTGCCTGCCAGGCGCAGGCCGTGCTGATAGGCCAGGTCGTCGAGCTGTGCGAGGTCGTCCAGCTCTGGCAGGCTCCACAAACCACCCCACAGGCCGCTGGAGGGACGGCGGTAAAGCAGGATGGCGCCTTCGTGGTTGGCCAGCAGTGGCATCAGCGTGCGCCGTTGTGGCAACGCTTTGCGCGGCTTGGGCTCGGGGTAGCGGGTTTCTTCACCGTGCAGGTGCGCCTCGCAGCCGCGCTGCAATGGACAGATCAGGCAACTGGGCTTGCTGCGGGTGCACAGCGTGGCACCCATGTCCATCATGGCCTGGGTGTAGTGGTTGGCGCGTTGCAGCGGGGTAAAACGCTCGGCGGTGGCCCACAGCTGGTTGGCCACCTTGGGCTCGCCCGGGTAGCCAGCCTGGGCGGTGTAGCGGGCCAGCACACGCTTGACGTTACCGTCGAGGATCGGCGCGCGAATGCCCATGCTGATGCTGGCGATGGCACCGGCGGTGGAGCGGCCGATGCCGGGCAGCTCGGTGAGCTGCTCGACACTGCGCGGGAATTCGCCGCCATGTTGCGCGACGACGATCTTTGCAGCCTTTTGCAGGTTACGTGCGCGGGTGTAGTAGCCCAGCCCCGTCCACAGGTGCAGCACTTCGTCCTCCGGCGCCTCGGCCAGGGCCTGCACGGTTGGCAGGGCCTGCATGAACCGGTCGAAGTAGTTGAGCACGGTGCTGACCTGGGTCTGCTGCAACATGATTTCCGACACCCACACCCGGTACGGGGTGATGCCCTGTTGCCAGGGCAGGTCGTGCCGGCCGTGCTCGTCGTACCAGTCCAGCACAGCGCTGGAGAACTGCTCGGGGCTCATCGCTTGAACAGCCCCTTGAGTGCGTCTTTTACTTCCGGGCTCACTTTGTCTCCGAGTTTCTCTTCGAGCTTTTCATCAATCTTGTCTTTCAGGCGGTTGCCGGCCAGCTTGGCGGCAACCTTGCCCATGCCGCCCTGGTCCAGGCGGCAGGCCTTGGCGCCCAGCTCCAGCGGGCCACGGCAGCGCAGCGGCACTTCAACGCCCACATAGCGTTCGTTGACCTGGCAAGCCGGGTCCGGCATGGCGCGCTGGTCGCCTTCGACGATCACGCCAACGTTGTAGTCCATGCCCAGCACGCGCAGGTCGAGGTCGCCATGGCCGTTGACGGTCAGGCCCGGGATGCGCGCCTTGAGGTCCGGGTTGCTGGCAACGCCATTGCGCACCACCAGGCTGCCGCGCAGTTCCTGGAACGGGGTGTCCTTGCCGCGTGGCTCGCCGCTCAGGGTCTTGCGGTTAAGGGTGGCGATGGCCTGGCACAGCTGCTGTTCCAGGTTGGCGTTGACCAGCACGCCATCATTGATGGTGAAGTTGGCGCTACCGTTGAGGGTGTCGACCAGGGCTTTTTGGCTGTTGCCGGTGGCGGTCAGGTCGCTGGTCAGGGTCAGCAGGCCCTTGAGCGGTGGTGCCTGGTCCTTGCCTTCGGTCTTGATGAAGTGCTCTACCGGCACCCGCTGGATGTTGGTGTTCACACCCAGTTGCGGTACGGCAGGGCGCACGTCGACTGTGCCTTTGGCTTCGAAGGTGCCGTTGTACAGCTCGCCGCGCAGGGTTTGCAGGGTCAGCAGACCGCCCTGGCCGATGGCCTTGAGCTGGGCGTCTTCGATCGGCAGCTTGTCCAGGGTCAGCGAGCCAAAGGCCAGGTCGGCTTGCAGGTCGAGGGCGCGCAGGCGGTCGACC
This sequence comes from Pseudomonas putida W15Oct28, assembly GCF_000708715.2. Lineage (GTDB taxonomy): Bacteria > Pseudomonadota > Gammaproteobacteria > Pseudomonadales > Pseudomonadaceae > Aquipseudomonas > Aquipseudomonas putida_R. The sequence goes on from NZ_JENB01000066.1 coordinate 2,630, forward strand.
GGCAGCAGCTTGTCGTCGCTCCAGGCTACCTGGGTCGGGGCGTTGGGCAGCGGTGTGGTGCCGGGACCGGCTACGGCGCTGGCCTCTTGCTGCTTGACCTCGGCCTGGCGCGCGGCAGTGGCGCCCTTGGCCTCTTCGCTCTTGGCGGGCAGGTAGCGGTCAGCGTCGAAGGTATCGCCCTTCAGTTGCAGGCGCAGGGCCTGCTTGGCGAAGTCTTCCACTGCCACGCGGCCACTGAAGGTGCTGTCATCCAGTTTCACCGCCAGGTCTTCCAGGGCCAGGCTGTTTGCTGTGCCTTGCAAACGGGTCACCAGTTCCAGCTTGGCGAAGGCTGCCGGGTCGTTGGTGGCCGGCAGCGGGCGGCCAATGCTGTCGAGGAAGGTGCGCAGGTTGAACTGGGCGATGGACAGGCCACCGCTCAGCTGTGGCGCCTTGTCCAGGTCACGCACATTCAGCTCGCCCAGGGCGCGCAGCTGGTTGGCCGAGACTTTCAGGCCGCTCCACGAAGCCACATTGGCTGCCAGGTCGACCAGCAGCTGGCCCTGTGCGGCGAAGGTCACGGTCTTGCCGCCGGTTGGCTCACCCGAGGTCTCGCCCGACAGGCGCATGTCTTCGAAGTTGTAGCGCTTGAGCTTGCGGTCGAAGCGCAGCTCGCCGGCCAGCTCGGTGCGGGCCTTGATGTTCGGCTCGCTGGCGCTGATGAAGGCACTGGCCTTGAGCGGAATGTTCGCGCCTTCGTGCACCGGGCCGGTGCTCAGCTGGATGCTCTCGGCGCTGAAGTTCTGGCCGGTCTTGGCATCGGTGTACTGCACGCGGGCGTTGTTAACGGTCAGGCTGTCGATGTCCAGCTTGATGGTTCGCTCGTTGCCGTCGGCAGGCGCCGGCTTCTGTTCGGCGGGTGCCTGGGCGGGGGCAGGGGCCTGCGCATCGGCAGGGGTGCCGTTCTGCGCGGGCAGCGGCTTGCCGATGTCTTCCCAGTTGCCATGGCCTTGTTCGTCGCGGGCCAGGGTCAGGTTCAGGCCTTCGACGCGCACGTCGCTCATCTGCACTTCGCGGCGCAACAACGGCAGCACACGCACGGACAGGCCGAGCATTTGCAGGTCGGCGAACGGCTCCTTGGGTTTGGCCAAGGTGGCGATGCTTGCTTCGTGCAGCTCCAGGCCCAGCCACGGGAACAGGCTCCAGCCGATGTCACCGTTGAGGGTCAGCTCGACGTGAGCCTTGTCCCGTGCCAACTGGCGAATCTCGTCTTTGTAGTCGTTGGGATCAAAGAGGTGGGTCAGGGCGAAGCCCAGCGCCACGATGATCAGCAGCAACCCGAGAAGCCCCAGTCCCAGGATTTTGCCGAACGCTTTCATGGGCGAGTCCTTGTAGTCCGTTAGTGAATTCAGGCGGCAGAGTATAACGCCGCGGTGGTTGTCCCTGCTTATTCGACTAGAGATACAGGGCATTTCCTACGTTTTCAGCAGATGGTACGGCTTTCGGCGGGCAGATGTTTGCCTGTGCCGGCCTCTTCGCGGGCATGCCCGCTCCCACAGGTACTGCACAGGCCTGAAGGGTGTTGAAGATCCTGTGGAAGCGGGCGAGCCCGCGAAGAGGCCGGCACAGGAGAGAGGACCGTTTCAGCAAAGCAAAAATTAACGATATCAGATTGCTTTCACGCCACTTGGCTCTGCTAACCTTGCGCCGCTTTGCGAGCACCCACCCTATAAGAAGGATCAGATCCATGACCAGTACCGTCGCGGCGGGGACCCCGGCCAGTGCGCCAGGCTTCCTGTCAAAGGAGCGCATCATCGCCCGCCCGGGCTTCAACCGCTGGCTGGTCCCGCCAGCTGCCCTGGCCATTCACCTGTGTATTGGCATGGCCTATGGCTTCTCGGTGTTCTGGCTGCCGTTGTCGCAAGCACTTGGCATCACCGCCCCAGTCGCCTGTGCCGCAGACATGGGCTTCATGGCCCGGATGTTCAGCGCTGAGTGCGACTGGCCGATCTCGATGCTGAGCTGGATCTACACCCTGTTCTTCGTCTTCCTCGGCTGCTCGGCGGCGGTATTGGGCGGTTGGCTGGAGCACGCCGGGCCGCGCAAGGCGGGCCTGGTGTCGGCACTGTGCTGGTGCGGCGGCATGCTGATCTCGGCCATTGGCGTAAAAACCCACCAGCTGTGGCTGATGTGGCTGGGCTCCGGCGTGATCGGCGGTATCGGCCTGGGCCTGGGCTACATTTCGCCCGTGTCGACCCTGATCAAATGGTTCCCGGACAAACGCGGCATGGCCACCGGCATGGCAATCATGGGCTTCGGCGGCGGGGCGATGGTGGGTGCACCGCTGGCCACTGCCCTGATGGGGCACTTTGGCAACGAGCACGAAGTGGGCGTTTGGCAGAGCTTCGTCGCGATGGCGGCGATTTACTTCGTGTTCATGACGGCCGGCGCCCTGGCTTACCGCGTACCGCCGACCGGCTGGAAGCCCGAAGGCTGGACCGCCCCGGCGAAAAAAGCCGGCAACACCATGGTGACCGACCGCCATGTGCACGTCAGTGTGGCCTGGAAGACCCCTCAATTTGCCCTGATCTGGCTGGTGCTGTGCCTGAACGTGTCGGCGGGCATCGGTATTCTTGGCATGGCTTCGCCCCTGCTGCAGGAAGTGTTCGCCGGCAAATTGCTGGGTAACGAACTGACCTTCAGCCAGCTGAATGCTGCCCAGCTGGCGCAGATCGCCGCGATCGCTGCCGGCTTCACCGGCCTGCTGAGCCTGTTCAACATCGGCGGGCGGTTCTTCTGGGCGTCGTTCTCCGACTACATCGGCCGCAAGAACACCTACTTCGCCTTCTTCGCCTTGGGCGTAGGCCTTTACAGCCTGGTGCCGAACATGGGGCACCTGGGTAACGTGGCGCTGTTCGTGGCTGCGTTCTGCATCATCCTGTCGATGTATGGCGGCGGTTTCGCGACCGTGCCGGCGTACCTGGCTGACCTGTTCGGCACGCAGATGGTCGGCGCCATTCATGGTCGCCTGCTGACTGCCTGGGCAGCGGCGGGGGTGCTGGGGCCGGTGCTGATCACTTACCTGCGCGAGTCTCAGCTGGCCGCGGGGGTGGAGCGCGCAGCGGCTTACGACATGACCTTGTACATCCTCGCCGGCCTGCTGGTGCTGGGCTTTTTCTGCAACATGCTGGTGCGCCCGGTGGCCGACAAGCACTTCATGAGCGATGCCGAACTGGCTGCCGAGCGGGCGCTGAGCCATGACAAGGGCGCCGACAGCGCGCGGTCGCTGGAGTGGAAGGCAGCGCCGGGGAGCCTGCCGCTGGTGCTGCTGGCCTGGGCGGTGGTGGTTGTGCCGTTGGCCTGGGGGGTGTGGATTACCCTGCAGAAGACGGCGGTGCTGTTCCATTGATGGGTGATATGGCCGGTTCCTGAAGTGCACTCGATCAGTTGTAGGAGCGGCCTTGTGTCGCGATGGGCTGCGCAGCAGCCCCAGGGTTTCAGCGCTTATGCATGGATCGCCGGGGCTGCTGTGCAGCCCATCGCGACACAAGGCCGCTCCTACAAAGAGCACCTAATGCACGGTTGTATAGACCTGTATCGGCATCCAGCCCCCGTAATTGCTTGCTTTGCCATATGTCATCCGCGTTTCAAGCTGGCGCGTTCTGGGCCTATAATGGAGCCCTTTTCGCCCAATGATTTTGCGGAGCTGGTGATGGTCGAACGTAAGGCTTCCGTCGAGCGCAATACCCTGGAAACCCAGGTCAAGTGCTCGATCAACCTCGATGGCAGTGGCAAGGCCCGATTCGATATCGGCGTGCCTTTTCTTGAACACATGCTGGACCAGATTGCCCGTCATGGGCTGATCGATCTGGATATCGAGTGCAAGGGTGACACGCATATCGACGATCACCATACCGTCGAAGACGTCGGCATCACCCTGGGCATGGCATTCGCCCAGGCCATCGGTGACAAGAAAGGTATCTTCCGCTACGGCCACGCCTACGTGCCGCTGGACGAAGCGCTGTCGCGTGTGGTCATCGACTTCTCCGGCCGCCCAGGCCTGCAGATGCACGTGCCGTATACCCGTGCCAGCGTTGGCGGCTTTGATGTCGACCTGTTCCAGGAGTTCTTCCAGGGCTTCGTCAACCACGCCCTGGTAAGCCTGCACATCGACAACCTGCGTGGCCACAACACCCACCACCAGATCGAAACCGTGTTCAAGGCTTTCGGCCGCGCCCTGCGCATGGCCATCACCCTCGACGAGCGCATGGCCGGGCAGATGCCTTCCACCAAAGGGTGCCTGTAAATGCAGACGGTAGCCGTAATCGACTATGGCATGGGCAACCTGCACTCGGTGGCCAAGGCGCTTGAGCACGTCGGTGCCGGTAAAGTGCTGGTCACCAGCGATGCCGCAGTGATTCGCGAAGCCGACCGCGTGGTATTCCCGGGCGTAGGCGCGATCCGCGATTGCATGGCTGAAATCCGCCGCCTGGGCTTCGACAGCCTGGTGCGCGAAGTCAGCCAGGACCGCCCGTTCCTCGGCATCTGCGTCGGCATGCAGGCGTTGCTTGAGCACAGCGAGGAAAACACCGGTGTCGACTGCATCGGCCTGTTCCCCGGCCAGGTGCGCTTCTTCGGCAAAGACCTGCAAGAAGACGGCGAGCACCTGAAGGTGCCGCACATGGGCTGGAACGAAGTTGCCCAGACCATCGACCACCCGCTGTGGCACGACATCCCCGACCGTGCGCGTTTCTACTTCGTGCACAGCTACTACATCAATGCCGGCAAGCCGGGCCAGGTAGTCGGCCGCGGCCACTACGGCGTCGATTTTGCCGCTGCGCTGGCGGATGGCTCGCGCTTTGCCGTGCAGTTCCACCCGGAGAAGAGCCATACCCATGGCCTGCAGTTGCTGCAGAACTTCGTCGCCTGGGACGGGCGCTGGTAAATGAGCAGGTCGAAAGCCAAGGCCCCGGTCATCACGCTGGCCCCCGAGCAGGAGCGCGATGCGCTCGACACGCTCAAGCGCTTCCTCGAAGACCGTTTCGAGCTGGAGCTGGGGTCGTTCGAGGTGGCCGAGGTGCTTGAGCTGTTCAGCAAAGAAATTGCACCCCTTTATTACAACAGGGCGATTGCCGATGTTCAGCTGCACCTCAAGGAGCGGTTCGAGAGCATCGAAAGCGATCTGTGGGCACTTGAAAAGCCCTGAAACCCTAAGAACAGACAGGTTCCCAAGATGCTGATTATCCCCGCTATCGATCTGAAGGACGGTGCTTGCGTGCGCCTGCGCCAGGGCCGCATGGAAGACTCCACGGTGTTTTCCGACGACCCGGTGAGCATGGCCGCCAAGTGGGTAGAGGGTGGCTGCCGCCGCCTGCACCTGGTCGACCTCAACGGCGCCTTCGAAGGCCAGCCGGTCAACGGTGAAGTGGTTACCGCCATCGCCAAGCGCTACCCGACCCTGCCGATCCAGATCGGCGGTGGCATCCGTTCGCTGGAAACCATCGAGCATTACGTCAAGGCTGGCGTCAGCTACGTGATCATCGGCACCAAGGCGGTCAAGCAGCCTGAGTTCGTCGCCGAAGCGTGCAAGGCCTTCCCGGGCAAGGTCATCGTTGGCCTGGACGCCAAGGACGGCTTCGTCGCCACCGACGGCTGGGCCGAAGTGAGCACCGTGCAGGTCATCGACCTGGCCAAGCGTTTCGAGGCCGATGGCGTCTCGGCGATCGTCTACACCGACATCGCCAAGGACGGCATGATGCAGGGCTGCAACGTGCCGTTCACCAAGGCCCTGGCTGAAGCCACTCGCATTCCGGTGATCGCCTCGGGCGGCATCCACAACCTGGGCGACATCAAGGCCCTGCTGGACGCCAAGGCCCCCGGCATCATCGGCGCCATCACCGGCCGTGCCATCTACGAAGGCACCCTCGATGTCGCCGAGGCCCAGGCCTTCTGCGACAACTACAAAGGCTGAGGACTGAACCATGGCACTGGCCAAGCGCATCATCCCTTGCCTGGACGTGGACAACGGCCGGGTGGTCAAGGGCGTCAAGTTCGAGAACATCCGTGATGCCGGCGACCCGGTGGAAATCGCCCGTCGCTACAACGAGCAGGGTGCCGACGAAATCACCTTCCTCGACATCACCGCCAGCGTCGATGGCCGCGACACCACCCTGCATACCGTCGAGCGCATGGCCAGCCAGGTGTTTATCCCGCTGACCGTGGGCGGTGGCGTGCGCACCGTGCAAGACATCCGCAACCTGCTCAATGCCGGTGCCGACAAGGTCTCGATCAACACGGCTGCGGTGTTCAACCCGGAGTTTGTGGGCGAGGCGGCGGACCGTTTCGGTTCGCAGTGCATCGTTGTCGCCATCGATGCCAAGAAAGTGTCCGGGCCAGGCGAGACGCCGCGCTGGGAAATCTTCACCCACGGCGGGCGCAAGCCGACCGGGCTGGATGCAGTCGAGTGGGCGAAGAAGATGGAAGGCCTGGGCGCTGGCGAGATCCTGCTGACCAGCATGGACCAGGACGGCATGAAGAACGGCTTCGACCTGGGTGTTACCCGCGCCATCAGCGATGCGCTGGGCATTCCGGTGATTGCCTCGGGGGGTGTGGGTAACCTGCAGCACCTGGCTGATGGCATTCTGGAAGGGCATGCCAGCGCGGTGCTGGCGGCCAGTATCTTCCACTTTGGCGAGTACACGGTGCCTGAGGCCAAGGCCTACATGGCTTCCCGGGGCATCGTCGTTCGCTGATCCATTGATTGGGGCTGCTTTGCAGCCCTTCGCGGGCACGCCCGCTCCCACAGGTCTGGTGTGATCTCTGTGGGAGCGGGCGTGGCCGCGAAGGGCCGCAACGCGGCCCCAATTGCATCAACCGTGGTTCTTGCCGAGCAGCGCGTGGTAAAGCTCGGTATCCCCAAGAATCCCCACCACTCTGTCGTTATCCTGCAACACCAGCTTGTTGCCGGTCTGATAACGAATCTGCAGGGCCTCGCGCATGCCGATGTCGGCGTGCACCACGGTCGGCCTGCGCTCCAGCAGCTCCACATCCTGCCCCGGTGCCCAGTTCTGCATGTCCAGCCCGTTCTGGCCCTGGCGTGCACGCTTGAGCGCGCCACCTTCGCCCAGGTCCAGCCACGAATCGATACCCGGGTCCAGGCACACCGAGCCATTCACCCGTTTGCAGTTGTCCAGGCTGCGCATCAGGCTGCGGCCGCACAGCACGTTCAGCGGGTTGGTATGGGCGACGAAGGTACGCACGTACTCGTCGGCCGGGTTCAGCACGATCTCCTCCGGCTTGCTGTACTGGATGATCCGCCCGTCCTTCATGATCGCAATGCGGCTACCCAGTTTCAGCGCCTCGTCCAGGTCGTGGCTGACGAACACGATGGTCTTGCTCAGCTTGGCCTGCAGGCCCAGCAGTTCGTCTTGCAGGCCCTGGCGGATCAGCGGGTCGAGTGCCGAGAACGGTTCGTCCATCAGCAGGATGTCGGCATCCATGGCCAACGCCCGGGCCAGGCCCACGCGTTGCTGCATGCCGCCAGACAGCTCGTCCGGCTTCTTGTTGCGCCACTGGGTCAGGCCCACCAGCTCAAGCTTCTCGTCCACCAGCTTGCGCCGTTCCTTTTCCGGGCGGCCCTGCATTTCCAGGCCAAAGCTGATGTTCTCGCGTACCGTCAGCCAGGGCATCAGGGCGAACTTCTGGAACACCATGGCAATGCGCTTGGTGCGCATCATCTTCAGCTCGGCCGGGGTGCAGTGGGCAATGTCGATGTGCTTGCCTTCGTGCTCGACAAACAGTTTGCCGCGGCTGACGGTGTTGAGGCCGTTGATGCAGCGCAGCAGGCTCGACTTGCCCGAACCGGACAGGCCCATCAGCACGCAGATTTCGCCTTTCTGGATGTCCAGGTTGGCCTTTTCGACACCGACCACCAGGCCGGTCTGCTTGAGGATCTGCTCGCGGGTCTGGCCTTTGTCCAGCAGCGACAGCGCCTCGCGCGGCTTGTTGGAGAAAATGACGTCGACGTCTTCGAAACGAATGATGCTCATGCCTCACCCCTTACCGGCAGTTCCGGTTGCTTGCAGATACGGTCGAGCATGATTGCCAGCAGCACGATCGCCAGGCCCGCTTCGAAGCCCAGGGAGATATCGGCGGTGTTCAGTGCGTTGACCACAGGTTTGCCCAGGCCGTCAGCGCCTACCAGGGCGGCGATTACCACCATCGACAGCGACAGCATGATGCACTGGGTGACGCCGGCGGCGATGCTTGGCATCGCATGCGGCAGTTCGATACGGGTAAGCAGTTGGCGACGCGAGCAGCCAAAGGCCTTGCCGGCGTCCATCAGCTCCTGCGGGACGTCGCAGATGCCCAGGTAAGTCAGGCGGATTGGCGCGGCGATGGCGAACACCACGGTAGAGATCAGCCCCGGTACCACGCCCAGGCCAAACAGGGTCAGGGTAGGGATCAGGTAGACGAAGGTGGGCACCGTCTGCATCAGGTCGAGTACCGGGCGCATGGCGGTATAGAACATTGGTTTGTGCGCAGCGAGGATGCCCAGCGGCACACCGAGTAGCACGCATACCACCGTGGCGAAGGTGACCTGCGCCAGGGTTTCCATGGTTTCTTGCCAGTAACCCAGGTTGAAGATCAGCAGGAACGACAGGGCAACGAACGCGGTCAGCCCCCACTTGCGCTGGATCAGGTGCGCCAGGCCGGCGAACAGGGCGATGAGGACGAAAGGGTTGAACCAGGTCAGGGCACTGGTGACGCCATGGATCATGAATTCCAGGCCTTGCGCGATGGCGTCGAAGTAATTCGCGCCGTTCTGGGTCAGCCACTCGACGAACGACGCGATGTACTGGCCCAGGGGTATTTTCTGATCGATAAGCATGATAGCGAGCTTCCACCTGCATAGATTGAAATCAACCCGGGGCAGGCACGGTCCTGCCCCGAGGTAGCGCTATTGCGTATTTCGTTATTGCGCGAGCTGGGCCTTGGCCGCCTCCAGGCCAGGTTTGCCATCCACGGTAGTAACACCTGCCAGCCAGGCATCCAGTTTGCCTGGGTTGTCCTTGAGCCATTTCTTGGCGGCGGCCTCGGGTTTCATCTTGTCGTCCAGGACATAGCCCATCATGGTGCTTTCATCCTTGAGCTCGAACGACAGGTTCTTCAACAGCTGGCCAACGTTGCTGCATTCCTGCGCATAGCCCTTGCGGGTGTTGGTCAACACGGTCGCCTTGCCGAAGTCGGGGCCGAAGAAATCGTCCCCGCCGGTCAGGTACTGCATCTTGAAACGGGTGTTCATCGGGTGCGGTTCCCAGCCCAAAAACACCAGGGCCTCGCCGCGTTTCTGCGCGCGGTCGACCTGTGACAGCATGCCGGCCTCGCTCGATTGCACAATCTTGAAACCGGCGTCTTTCAGGCCGAAGGCGTTCTTGTCGATCATGCTCTGGATGGTGCGGTTGCCATCGTTGCCGGGCTCGATGCCGTAGATCTTGCTGTCCAGTTCCTTCTTGAACTTGGGAATGTCGGCGAAATCTTTCAGGCCCTTGTCGTACAGCGCCTGGGGCACGGCCAGGGTGTACTTGGCGTCTTCCAGGTTGGCGCGCACCGTTTCTACGGTGCCGGCGTCGCGGTACTGCTTGATGTCGTTCTCCATGGTCGGCATCCAGTTGCCGAGAAACACGTCCAGGTCCTTGCCGGTGGCCAGCGACTTGTAGGTCACCGGTACCGAGATCATGGTGGTGTGGGTCTTGTAACCCAGGGCTTCGAGCACAACGCTGGTGGTCGCGGTCGTGACTGTGATGTCGGTCCAGCCGACATCGGAGAAACGTACCGTCTGACACTGCTCGGGTTCGGCGGCCTGGGCCAGCAAGGGCGTGGACAGCAACGCAACCAGCAACAGCGAGGGTGAACCTTTCATGGATGGACTCCTGAGATTTTGTCTTCGGGTTCGCGTGGGTCGCCGGGCTTTCTGAAGGTCCGGTCGACCAGGCCTGCAGAGGGCAGGATGCGTGGCCGTGCTTTACGAGTCGCTTTCGATAATCCTCCAGCGCCGGGCAATCGCCTACTGGTAGGGTCGTATCCAGTACGGAACGGGTCGTATCCAGTAAGGGCGATGTCGCTTATGGGTTTATCCACCCCCTCGGCCGCATTTTTGCGTCACCAGGCCACCGGAAAGCGGCGTGGCGAGGGCCACATCCCGGCTACAAACAGTGCGGCGCTGCTGGACAAAAGTACGTCGGTTGCAGACGGCGAGGGGTGCGGTAAAAGCCCGATGATGCTGGCATTCAAGGCGGCCCGCTGTTTGAGCCTAGCAGTTGCCCCGCCCTGCGCATGGCGCGCAGAGACAAGCCCAGCAAGAGGTGATTCGACAATGGCCATCAGCGTGTTCGACCTGTTCAAGATCGGTGTCGGGCCCTCCAGCTCCCACACCGTCGGCCCCATGCGTGCTGGCGCTCTGTTCGTTCAGGGCCTGCGCGAACGCGGCGAGCTGGAACGTGTAAAACGGATCGAAGTGCGCCTGTATGGCTCGCTGTCGGCCACCGGTATCGGTCACGGCACCGACAACGCCACGGTCATGGGCCTGATGGGTGAATGGCCTGACGCCATTGACCCGACCCAGATCGTGCCGCGCATCGCCGACCTGCGTGAAACCAACACGCTGCAGCTCGATAGCCGTCTGCCCATCGAGTTCGTCTGGGCCCGCGACATGCTGCTGCTGGACGAGAACCTGCCCTACCACCCCAACGCCATGACCCTGATTGCCGAAGGCGAGCAGGGCGAGTTGCACCGCGACACCTACTACTCGGTGGGTGGCGGCTTTGTGGTCGATGCCGCCCAGGCCGCCAGCGGTGTGCTGGATGCCGACCAGACGGTGCTGCCGTACGACTTCAACAGCGCCGCCGAACTGCTGCGCCTGTGCAAGCAAAACGACCTCAGCGTGTCGCAATTGATGATGGCCAACGAGAAGGTCTGGCGCAGCGAAGAAGAGATTCGCGCCGGCCTGTACAAGCTCTGGGAAGCCATGCAGGAATGCGTCAACAACGGCCTTAAATACGAAGGCACGCTGCCCGGCGGGCTGAACGTGCGCCGCCGCGCTGCCAAGCTGCACCGCAGCCTGCAGGAGATCGGCAAGCCCAACGTGATCGGCTCGACCATGAGCGCCATGGAGTGGGTCAACCTGTTCGCCCTGGCGGTCAACGAAGAGAACGCCGCCGGTGGACGCATGGTTACCGCGCCCACCAATGGCGCGGCCGGCATCATCCCGGCGGTGCTGCACTACTACATGCGCTTCAGCGATGAGGTGACCGAGTCCAGCGTGGTCGACTACTTCCTGGCTGCCGCCGCCGTGGGCATCCTGTGCAAGAAGAACGCGTCGATTTCCGGTGCCGAAGTGGGTTGCCAGGGTGAAGTCGGCTCGGCTTGCGCCATGGCGGCTGCCGGCCTTGCCGAAGTGCTGGGCGGTACCCCGCCACAGGTGGAGAACGCGGCCGAAATTGCCCTGGAACACAACCTGGGCCTGACCTGCGACCCGGTCGGCGGATTGGTGCAGGTGCCGTGCATCGAGCGCAACGCGATTGCGGCGGTAAAAGCCATCAACGCGGTGCAGATGGCGCTGCGCGGCGACGGCGAGCACTTCATCTCCCTCGACCAGGTGATCCGCACCATGCGTGACACCGGGGCCGACATGCACGACAAGTACAAAGAGACCTCACGCGGTGGCCTGGCGGTCAGCGCCATCGAGTGCTGACGCGCTAATCTCGCTCTGCAGTCATCACGACGCCCCATTTTGGGGCGTTTGTGCATGACCGGCCGTCAGATGTCGCGATGAGTGTGGGCATTGTCGGTGACACTTAAAAGTGTCGTTTCTGGGCAACCACCAAGGCAGGTGTCACCAAACTGCTCAGCAGTTACACGTAGCACGCCTAGCACGGCGGTTCTGGAAGCTCTGCCAGCTTGATTGAAGCCCCTGATTTGCCGAATGAAGGCGTCGCTTTCAGGTTTTTTCGGATAGCTGTTCAATTTCCGGCACGGCGTTTGCGTTGTGATTGGCTATAAGCCCTAAACCGGGGGCCATAACAAAAATCAGTGCCCGCCTGAGGCACACCCTGCATTTGTGTGAGGAGAAATCGCGATGACGTCGTACACCTCCGGGAATCCAACCCAGAACCGCACAGCACCCCAGTCCATCGGGTTTCTTCTACTGGACAATTTCACCCTGATTTCCCTGGCATCGGCCGTCGAGCCGCTGCGCATGGCCAACCAGCTGTCCGGCCGTGAGCTGTACCGCTGGCATACCCTGACAGTCGACGGCGGCCAGGTCTGGGCCAGCGACGGCCTGCAGATCACCCCCGATGCCGCCATGCACAGCGCGCCGCCCATCGATACCGTGATCGTCTGCGGTGGCGTGGGCATCCAGCGCACTGTTACCCGTGAGCATGTCACCTGGCTGCAGGCCCAGGCCCGTCAGTCGCGCCGCCTGGGTGCGGTGTGCACCGGCAGCTGGGCCCTGGCCTGCGCCGGCCTGCTCGACGGTTTCGATTGCAGCGTGCACTGGGAGTGCCTGGCGGCCATGCAGGAGGCCTACCCGCGGGTGAACATGAGCACCCGCCTGTTCACCCTCGACCGTAACCGCTTCACCAGCTCCGGCGGCACTGCGCCGCTGGACATGATGTTGCACCTGATCAGCCGCGACCATGGCCGCGAACTGTCGGCGGCCATCTCCGAAATGTTCGTCTACGAGCGCATCCGCAACGAGCAGGACCACCAGCGCGTGCCGCTCAAGCACATGCTGGGTACCAACCAGCCGAAGCTGCAGGAAATCGTCGCGCTGATGGAGGCCAACCTCGAAGAGCCGATCGACCTGGACGAACTGGCGGTGTACGTAGCCGTGTCGCGACGCCAGCTTGAGCGGTTGTTCCAGAAGTACCTGCACTGCTCGCCATCGCGCTACTACCTGAAACTGCGCCTGATCCGTGCGCGGCAGCTGCTGAAGCAGACGCCGATGTCGATCATCGAGGTGGCGTCAGTGTGTGGGTTTGTGTCCACGCCACACTTCTCCAAGTGCTACCGCGAGTACTTCGGCATTCCGCCCCGTGACGAGCGCGTGGGTTCCAACACTGCGCAGCAGGTAGCGATGATGCCGATTCCGCAGGCCATGACCCTGTCGCCGCACAGTGGGCCGATGGCGGCCCTGAGCCAGGCGCGCAACGAGTCGACCTTTGCCAGCGTAAGGCTCTGACACCGCGCCGACTGCTTCGCGGGCACGCCCGCTCCCACAGGTACTGCACAGCCGTCGAAACCTGTGCAGTACTTTGTGGGCTCCCACAGGTACAGCACAGCCCTCGAAACCGGTGCAGTACTCTGTGGGAGCGGGCATGCCCGCGAAGAGGCCAGCACCGGCAACACAAATCCATCGGTTGATAATGATTCTCGACTACAGGTAACATCGCCGCCCCCGAAAACCTCTGGCATACCCCTCCGTGGCGGACGACAAACTCCAGCTCTACCTGGCCCACCGGGCGGCATTGCTTGACTACGCCGCGCCGATCGTCGGCTGCCGCGCCCGCGCGGAGGATGTCGTGCAGGAAGCATGGCTGCGCTTCAGCCGCCAACAGGACGATGCCGACATTCGTCACCCGGCCAGCTACCTGTACCGCATCGTGCGCAACCTGGCACTCGATCAGACCCGCCGTACCGCCACCGAAAAAGCCCAACCCAACGGTGATGAGATACTTGCCGAGCTGCCCTCGACCAGCGCCTCGCCCGAGCAGGCGGTCACCCAGCAGAATGAACTCAGCGCCATCAGCCGCGCCCTCGAAGAATTGCCCCAGCGCACCCGCGTGGCGTTCGAGATGCACCGCCTGGGCGGCCATACCCTGCAAGAGGTGGCCAACCACCTGAACGTTTCCGTCAGCCTGGTGCACCAACTGGTGCGCGATGCCCTGAGCCATTGCATGGCGCGCCTGGAGGATGACCTGTGAAAAAACGCCAGGCTGGTGCGTCCTTTGCCGAGCGGGGTATCTCTGTGCGACCCTGCGCGCCCTTCAGCCCTCAGGAGACTTGCCCGACATGACGTCCGCAGCCCCCCAATCCAGCCGCCGCGAGCAGGCCCTGGACTGGCTCCTGCGCCTGCAGCAGTCGCCTGACGATCCTCAGCTAAGGGGCGAGTTCGAGCAATGGTGCGCCAGTGACACGGCCAATGCCCAGGCCTACTACAAGGCTGAAAAGGTCTGGCAACTCACTGGCCAGCTGGCGCCGACTACCACTGCACACTGGCCCAAGGCCGAAGTACTGCCGCTACCGCCCAAGCGTAAGCCCCGGCGGCGCGGGTGGCTGGGCGTGGCGGTGGCGGCTTGCCTGTTGGTAGCCGTCGCGCCTTCCCTGAGTCTGCGCTTGCAGGCGGACTATCGCACCGCGCAGGGCGAAACCCGTGACATCACCCTGGCCGATGGCAGCGTGGTGCAGATGGACAGCGACACCGCCATCGCCGTGGACTACAGCGGCGACCACCGGGATGTGAAGCTGCTCGCCGGCCAGGCGTTTTTCGAGGTGAAGCCCGACAAGGCCAAGCCGTTCCATGTGCGAGCCGACGATGTGCGGGTGACGGTGACCGGCACGGCCTTCAATGTCGAACTGCGGCCTGGGCGGGTAGGGGTGGATGTGCAGCATGGCTCGGTACGGGTCGAGGACACTGCCGACGCACAAGTGTTGGCGGCTGCACTGACGGCCGGGCAGCGGCTGCGGTATGTCGATGGTCAGGTGCAACTGCATGCCTTCGTGCCCACGCAAGCTGCCGCCTGGCGACAAGGGCAGCTGATTGCCGACGACCAGACAGTGGCCGAGCTGGTGCAGGCGCTGGCGCCGTATATGCCAGGCAAGGTGATGCTGCGTGACGATGCACTGGGTGCCAAGCGGGTGACGGGTGTGTATGACCTGCGCAAGCCCGAGGCGGCCTTGCGAGCAGTGATCCGGCCGCATGGTGGCGAGGTACGCAGTTATGGGCCTTGGCTGCTGGTGTTGAGCAAACCTTGAAATTGCCGGGGCCGCTTTGCGGCCCATCGCCGGCAAGCCAGCTCCCACAAAGAGCGGCCAGTGCAGTATCTGTGGGAGCTGGCTTGCCGGCGATGAGGCCGGTACAGCAACCCCAATTCATTGTTTGAAAAATAATTTCCGAAATTTCTGAAAAATCCCCGCACTGCCCCGTCTTCTCCCCCGCGCGCAACAACTGATACCGATTCGTATTCTATTTTGCAGCCCGGCGATTGCCGGGGGTGGGGATGTGGGATGACTGAAACATCAAGCCGGAAGCCGCGCAGCGCGCGGGGTTGGTCGTTGCGCCTGAAAAGTGCTGGCAGCGCGGGCATGTTGGGGCTGTGTGCCCTGATGAATCAGCCGTCAGCCCATGCCCAGACAGAGGCTGAGCATGCCGAACTCACCCAGGTACATGCCTTCAGCATCCCCAGCCAGAACCTGGCCATCGCCCTGATCACCTTCGGCCAGCAAAGCGGCCTGCAGGTCAGCGTCGACCCCGATTTGCTCGAGGGCCTGGAGTCCACCGCGGTCAGCGGCAACTTCAGCAGCGAGGCTGCACTGTCGCGGCTTTTGCAAAGCAGTGGCATCACTTGGGAGTTCGAGGCGGGCACGTTCATTTTCCGCCTGCTGCACAGCGACGGCCAAGGCCCGCTGGAGTTGCACAACACCGTGGTGCTGGGGCAGACCGAAGAGAACAGCTACATGGGCGCAACGGTCATCGGCAGCAAGGCGATCAAAGCCTTCCCGGGCGCCAATGGCGACATCACCACGCTGCTGCAGATGCACCCCAGCGTGCAATTCAGCACCAGCCAGCAAAACTCCAACACGCCGGGCGAAATTGCCCCGGCGGATATCAGCATCAATGGCGCCAAGTACTACCAGAACAATTTCATGATCGACGGCATCTCGATCAACAACGACCTCGACCCTGGCGCCCACAACTTCAACGATGTGCGCCAGTTCGATTCCACCCCCAGCCGCTCCCACGGCATTGCCCTGGATGCCGACCTGCTGCAGGAAGTGAAGGTCTACGACAGTAACGTGCCGGCAGAGTATGGCGGCTTCAACGGCGGTGTTGTCGATGCGATCACCCGCCGGCCGAGCAAGGATTTTCACGGCAAACTCTCGTATGCCCTGAGCCGGTCGGCCTGGACCAGCTATCACATTACTGAAGCCGACCAGGAAAATTTCGACCTGGCCTCGGATGAGCAATACCAGCCCGAGTTCGAGAAAACCACCGTGCGCGGTATGCTCGAAGGCCACCTCACCGATGACTTCGGCGCCATCCTGGCGTTCTCGCAAAAACGCTCGGTGCTGCCGCTCAATGCCTACAGCGATGGCTACGAAGGTGGCAACGGGCCTTCGCGCAAGGACCAGACCCGCGAACTGACCAACTACATGCTCAAGACGTACTGGAGCGTGAATGACCAGCTCACCCTGGACAGCTCGTTCATCTACGGCCCTGGCGAAAACACCTACTTCCGCGCCAACCAGCGCAACTCCGGGTTCGTTACCGAAGAGGGCGGCTATCAAGGCTCGGTAAAGGCAACCTGGCTGGCTGAAAACGCCACCTGGACCCATACCTTGGCGGTGACTCGGCTGACCAGCTCGCGCGATTCCGAGCAGGACGACTACATCAACTGGTACTACTCCGACGTCAAGAACTGGGGCAAGTCGCTGAGCAACACATCCCGCAGTGCCGAGGGTGCCTATGGCGACCTCGAACAGACCCAGGACGGCCTGGACTACGCGGTGAAGGCCGAGTGGTTGCCGGTGTGGTTCGGCGGTGTGGCGCATTCCTTCGTCACGGGTATGGACCTTTCTTACAAGCGCGCTACCTGGGAGCGATCCACCGCAGCCAGCAGTGTCACCATGAACAAGCGTGACGATGGTAGCAGCTGTGCTGACGACCCTTACTGCTCTGTTGGCCAGTTGCTCAATGGCAACACACGGCAGTGGGCCAACTCCCGCATGGAGTATGAGGCGGGCAAGATCAGCCAGGACGAGAAGAAATACGCGTTCTACCTCCAGGACAGCATTCAGCTAGGCAAATTGGGCCTGCTCCCGGGTGTGCGGGTGGAAGGCGATGACTACATGGAGAAAAAGACCATCGCCCCGCGCTTTGCCGGCGACTACGACTTCTTCGGTGACCGCTCCACGGTGCTGACCTTTGGTGCCAACCGCTACTATGGCCGCAACCTGTTCAAGACCCGCCTCAACGATGGCCGCGGCCAGCTGAATGTGCGCTACCTGCGCGCCGATCAGGACTCGCCCTGGATCGAGGCAACCCGAGTGGCCAACGACACGCGCTTCTCGACCCTGAACATCCCGTATGACGATGAGCTCACCCTCGGCCTTGAGCAACTGTGGCTGAACACTTTGTTCGACCTCAAGTACGTCAACCGCAAGGGTCGCGACAAGATCGTGCGTTCCTATTCCAGTGTCGAAGACCTGCCAGAGCTGCCCGGTTACCGCAACAACTACTACATCTACACCAACCAAGGTCGCAGCGAGAGCGACACGGTGACGCTGACCGTTACCCCCCAGCAGGAACTCAAGCTGTTTGGCACCAGCACCAGCGCCCAGTTCGCGGCGGGCTGGCAGCGCAGCGAAGACTCGTACACCGACTACGACTCGATCCTGGACAGTGAAGAATATGACGGTAATGCCGTGCTCTACGACGGCAAGCGCATGGACTTTGTCGAGCTGCCGCCGAACAACTTCAACCGCCCATGGACAGCACGGCTGACCACCATTACCGAGATTCCCGCCTGGCATATGAGCATCAGCAACTTCCTGCGTTTCCGGGGCAAGTACAAGCAGATCATCGATACCGGGCGCACGGTCGACCTCGACGACGAAACCCTTAGCGTGTACGAGGCGGCACCGGTTGGCAGCGCCATGACCTGGGACATGCAGGTGTACTGGGAATTGCCTACGGCCAAGGACCAGGCCGTGTTCGCCTCGGTCGACATCACCAACGTCGCCGACAAGATCAACCCCACCGTCAGCGCCGGCAGCCAGGCCGTGACCCGCTACGAAGTCGGCCGCCAGTACTGGCTGGAAGTCGGCTACCGCTTCTAACCCTATAAAAAACCGTGGATACCCTGATGAAAAAGCTCATCGCGGGCCTGCTCGGCCCGCTGTTGCTCGGCGCCTGCGCGTCGATACCCGAACCCGACGCGTCTTTGCCCTGGGACCACCAGGTGATCCAGGGCAAGCTGGCCAACGGGCTGGCGTACCGGCTGGTGCGTGAAACAGCGCAGCCAGGCCGGCTGGACCTGCGCCTGACGGTCAAGGCCGGCTCGGTGGACGAAGCCGACGACCAGGTCGGCGTGGCCCACATGGTCGAACACCTGGCCTTCCACAGCCGTGCCGGTGGCGAGCACAACGTGCGCCAGCGCATGACCGACCTGGGCTGGGTACAGGGGCGGCACTTCAATGCCGTGACCAACTACGAACGCACCCAGTACCTGATTGGCCCACCCGCTGGCGTGCGCCAGGCGCCACAGGCATTACAGGCCTTGGCCGACCTGGCTTTCGCCCGCGACTACAACGCCCAGGACCTGGAGC
Source organism: Pseudomonas putida W15Oct28 (assembly GCF_000708715.2). Lineage (GTDB taxonomy): Bacteria > Pseudomonadota > Gammaproteobacteria > Pseudomonadales > Pseudomonadaceae > Aquipseudomonas > Aquipseudomonas putida_R. The sequence goes on from NZ_JENB01000066.1 coordinate 21,218, forward strand.
GTGAACGGCCGATCGTGATCGAGGAATGGCGTGGCGGCCTGGGCGTGGCCCAGCGCATGAACGAGCAGCGCACCGCCTCCCAGCGAGTGGGCTCGCGCTACCCCGGGCACCGCACCATCGGCAACGAAGCGGCGATCCGCTCGGCCAGCCTGCAGAACCTGCAAGCCTTCCAGAACCGCTGGTACCTGCCCAACAACATGGTGTTGTCGGCGGTTGGCGATTTCGACCCCGAGGCCATGCGCGCCCAGATCGAACAGGCTTTCGGCGCGGCCAAGGCGGGCGAAGTACCGGCCCGCGAGCAACGGGAGCTGCTGTTGGACGACAAGCTGAAAGTGTTCCGCCTGCAAGACCCGCAATCGGGCAGCAACCAGGTGGCGATGCTGTTCCGTTCCCATGAACCGGATAGCCGAGGCACCACCCGCGCCGCATTGCGCGAGCGGCTGATCGACCGCATGACCCTCGCCGCGATGCTCGACAGCCTGCGTCGGCAACCGCGAGAGGCGGGGGTGCGCAGCCTGATCGCACAGAAGACCCTGATCGGTGCGCATTCCAGCGTGCTTGGTATCGCCGCCGGCGTGGAGGGCCAGGCCCATGACCAGGCGCTTCAGCAACTACTGGCCGAGACCGAGCGCCTGCGCCAGCACGGCTTCAGCGAAGCGGACATGCAGCGCGAGCGTGAGCATATCCGCGTGCTGGGCGAAAAGACCTTGGCCAAGCAAGCCCCGCGCACCTTCGAACAGTGGGTGGAACAGCTGAACAACGCCGCCGTGCAGGATGCTGCGGTAACCGACCGGCACGCCACGGCCGCGCGCTACCTTGAAGTGCTGGGCAGCATTACCCGCGATGACCTGAACGACCGCCTGCGTCGCTGGCTCGCCAGCCCTGATCGGGTGCTGCAAGTGAGTGCGCCAGGCACCTCCGAGGTTGCCTTGCCGACGGTCGCAAAGGTTGAGGCGCAGCAGGCCGAACTGGCCGTCAAATCGCTTTCGGCCCCTGTGCAGACGGCGCCCGCAACGGTTGCAGCACCCATCCTTCGAATGCCCGCTGCGGTGTCGGCGGCAGATGTCGTCGAGCGCAAGGTCTTCGCTGAGCAGCATGTCGAACACTGGCGCCTGAGCAACGGTGATCGTCTGGTCTGGCTCAAACGCAACGGCCCGGACGGCAAATCGCTGCTGCAAGCCGACTCGTCAGCAGGCTACTCCCTTGAGGATGTACCGGTCTGGCGCCTGCAAATGGCTGCGCAGCTGGGTGCCCGCAGCGGCTTGCCGGGTATGGCCCCAGAGGCGCTGGCCACCTGGCGCCAGGCCCAGCGGGCCACGCTCAGCCTCGACCATCAGCCCCAGCGTTTGACGTTCAACCTTGGCGCCGAACCTGAGCAGTTGCTGGCGCTGCTGCAAAGCTACCGCACGAGTCAGTTGGCCAGCGTCGACCCGGCCCTGTTCGCCGAGTCCCGTGACGAGCTGCTGCAACGCCTGCGCAGCCGCCCGGAGGATGTACGCGGGCTGCAGGAAAGCCGACAGCGTGTGCTCAAGTACGGCGCCGACCACTGGCAGTCGCCGGACACCCGCGCCCTCGAACAACTGACCGCCGAACAGCTGACTGCCGACTGGAAGCTGTTGGCCGGTGCGCCGGTGACCTATTACCTGATGGCGGATACGGCGCCTGAACCGCTGGAAAAAATGGTCCGTGAAATGCTCGCGACCATACCGCGCAGTGCTTCGCTGGCCAGCCAGCAAGCCTTGCAGCAGCCCGGCCAGCGCCGTGAAGACTTGGCCATCGCGCTGGAACCCCGTGTGGTATTGCAGGCCAGCAGCTTCCAGCCGCAAGCCTGGAGCCCGGAGGCGGCGGTGCGGGTGTCGGTGTTGCGCGACCTGGCCAACCAGCGCCTGAAGGCGCAGCTGCGTGGCGAGGCCTCAGGTGTATACCGCCTGCGTTTCGACAGCGAGCTGAATGCCGATACCCAGCGCGTCGAGAGCAGCCTCAGCTTCACCTGCGACCCGGCCCGGGCCGATGAGCTGTGGGCCATGGCACAGAACACCCTCGCCAGCTTGCAACCTGATGCCGAATGGGTGGTGGCCGAGCGTCGCGAACTGCTGCGCCAGGAGAGCAAACGCCGCGAAGACCCGCAAACCCAGTTCAAGCGCCTGGTCCTCAGCGACCGCCGCTGGCACGACCCACGCTACCTGCAGACCCAGGCGCAGTTGCCTGAGGCACTGACCCTGCCGGAGCTGCAACAACAGGCACGGCAGCTGTTCCCGCAGGCTAATCAGGTACAGCTGCGCCTGCTGCCCTCTGCTGCGGCGCTGGAGCAGGCACTGTGAAAACCCTGCGCACTTTCTACCGCCTCAGCCGCCCGTTCTGGCACGACCGTGGGCAATGGCCTGCCTGGCTCATGTTGGCGGCGGTGATCGGCCTGGGGTTGCTGGTGGTGCAGATCAATGTGCTGATCAACAGCTGGAGCAAGGTCTTCTACGACACCCTGGCCGCGTTCGACACCACGGGGCTGTACGGCCTGGTGGGCGAGTACGCGCTGTACCTGGGCAGCTATGTGCTGATCGTCGTGGCCATGGACTACATCCGCAAAGGGCTGGAGCTGCGCTGGCGCCAGGCGATGACCGGGCGCCTGACCGATGCCTGGCTGGCCGATCAGGCCTTCTACCGCCTGGGGCTGACCGGCGAGCCGGACAACCCCGACCAGCGCATCGCCCAGGACATCGACCTGATGGTCGGGCTGAGCATCGAGCTGGTGGCCTCGCTGGTGATCAACCTGGCGCAGGTCGGCGCGTTCATGGTGATCCTGTGGAACCTGTCGGGGGTGCAAACCTTCAGCCTGTTCGGCGAGACATTCACGGTTCATGGCTACCTGGTGTGGATCGTGCTGGCCTACACCTTGGTCGGCAGCCTGGTGACGCACCTGATCGGCAAGCCGCTGCACGCGTTGAACTACGAGCGCGAACACCGCGAAGCGGACTTTCGCGCCAGCCTGTTGCGCAAGCGTGACCATGCCGAGCAGATTGCGCTGTACCGCGGCGAGGCGGTCGAACGCGAGCACCTGGCCGAGCGCTTTCGCGCCATTGCCGACAACTGGCGGCAACTGATGGGGCGTGAGCGTAACCTCAGCCTGTTCACCGTCTCTTATGAACGCTTGAGCCTGATCATCCCGGTGTTCGCCGCCTTGCCGGCATTCATGGCCAAGGCCATCACCCTGGGTGGGCTGATGCAGATTCGCAGTGCCTTCAACGCGGTGCACGGTTCGCTCAGCTGGTTCATCAAGCTCTACCACAAGCTGGTGCGCTGGAGCGCGGCGTTGCAGCGGCTGGAACAGTTCGAGCAGGCAATTGCTGCCAGCCGCGGGCAGGCCGTTACGGCTGTACAGGGTGACTGCCTGTGTACGCGGGGGCTGACGCTTTGCCGACCGGATGGCAGTGCCATGCTGCACAACCTGGACCTGCAAGCAGGGCAGGGCCAATGGTTGCGCCTGGGCGGGCGCAGCGGGCTGGGCAAGTCGACCTTGCTGCGCACCTTGCAGGGGCTTTGGCCTTACTGCCAGGGCGACTGGCAGCTGCCACCGGGTCGCAGCTTGCTGCTGCCGCAGAAACCCTACATGCCGCACATGAGTTTGCGCGCGTTACTGGCTTATCCACAGGTGCGGTCGATCGACGACGGGCAGTTGATCGATGTGCTGGGCAAGGTGGGGCTGGGAGGCCTGATTGGGCAACTAGACAAACAGGCTGAGTGGGAACGCGTGCTTTCCGGCGGCGAGCAGCAGCGGTTGAGCCTGGCGCGGGCGTTGCTGTACCGGCCGGATACCTTGTACCTGGACGAGGCGACCAGCCAGCTGGACCTGGACAGTGCCCGGGGTTTGCTGGAAATGCTCAGGCGCGAGTTGCCGGAATGCACAGTGGTTGGAGTGACCCACCAGGAGGGGCTGGCAAGGCTGTTTGACCGGACTGCAGAACTGGAGAAGCTGGCCGAGCCTGTCTAAGGCAGGCCAGGCCTCTTCGCGGGTGAACCCGCTTGTGTCTTGGAGAGGGAATAGAATCTGAAGTGAGAGCGGTGAATGGCAAGCTGATAACCCGAGGTGCCCAGAGCACGTGTGGGAGCAAAAGCTGCCATTCACCGTTCCACTTTGGCGAGAGCCCGAACAGTTGGATGAG
>NZ_JENB01000067.1 GCF_000708715.2 Pseudomonas putida W15Oct28
GTTCGGGGTGTTGAAGCAGGACCGCGGGGCGTGTCAGTGGAGCGGACTGGCCGTGTAACGCCGGGTGCGGGTAGCAGGCGTGACGGCGGGGCTGGGTAAGCGTGACCCGAGTATAGCTATCGGGTCACGGTCCACACCAGTACCTTGCTGGCACAATTGTCCTCTGTTTCGAGGATTTCCAGGCGATAGCGGCCGATCTTCAGGCAAACGGCACTTTCCGGGATGCTTTCCAGCGCCTCGGTCACCAGCCCGTTGAGGGTTTTCGGCCCGCCGTCGCAGGGCAGGTGCCAGCCCAGGGTGCGGTTGATTTCGCGCAGCGAGGCGTTGCCGTCGATGACGAAGGTGCCATCGGGCTGCGGGTGTACGTGGGGGTTTTCCAGGCTCTGTTCGTCCTCGAACTCGCCAACGATTTCTTCGAGGATGTCTTCCAGGGTGACGATGCCCTGCACCTCGCCGTACTCGTCCACCACCACGCCCAGCCGGCGCTGTTGCTTGTGGAAGTTCAGCAGCTGCATTTGCAGGGGCGTGCTTTCTGGCACGAAATAGGGTTCGTAGCAGGCGCTGTGCAGCGCCTCCAGGGTCAGGTCGCCCTTGGGCAGCAGGTGGCTGATCAGCTTGGTGTTGAGGATTGCTTCAACCTGGTTGATGTCGTTGTGGTAGACCGGCAGGCGGGTGTGGCGGCTGATGATCAACTGCTCGATGATGCGCCCGATCGGCTCGTCGAGGTTGATGCCGTCCACTTCGTTGCGCGGTACCAGGATGTCGTTGACGGTGACCTTGTCCAGCGACTGCAGGCCGTCGAGCAGGCCGTGGCGGGGTGTTTCGTGCTCCTCGTCTTCGTCAAAGTCGTCGGCTTCCTGCGGGTGCAGGGCCACGGCCGTGGGTTGCGCGCGGAACGGGCGCAGGAGCAGCTTGGCGAGGCCGTCCAGCAGGCAGGCCAGCGGCTGCAGCAGGGCCAGGGGCACTTTCAGCAGGCTGGTACCGAGGCTGACGCAGGCCTGCGGGTTACGCCGGGCCAGGCGCCGCGGCAGGTATTCGGCAAACACAAGCAAGGTGAGGGTGGCGGCCAGCCCTGCCAACCAGAAGCCGTGCTCGCCACTATGGCGCTGGCCTACCAGGCAGGCCAGGCCAAGCACCAGCAACTTGCCCAGGCTGGCGCACAGCACCAGGGCCTGGGCCGGCAGCACGGGCTGGCCGTCATCAAAGGTGCGCAGCGTGCCATTGAGCTGCAGGCGGGCGGCATCCACCGTGGTGAATAGCGCCGACCACAGCAGCGCCAGTGCCAGGGTGCCGAGTAGCGGTGCGTACGGCAGTGTGTCCATGAGCGGCCGTCAGATATGCAGGATGAATTCGCGAACCAGCTTGCTGCCGAAATAGGCCAGCATCAGCAGGCAGAAACCAGCCAGCGTCCAGCGGATGGCCTTGTGGCCACGCCAGCCCAGGCGGGTGCGGCCCCACAGCAGTACGCTGAACACCACCCAGGCGACACAGGCCAGCAAGGTCTTGTGTACCAGGTGCTGGGCGAACAGGTTGTCGAGGAACAGCCAGCCGGAGATCAGCGACAGCGACAGCAGGCACCAGCCGGCCCAGAGGAAGCCGAACAGCAGGCTTTCCATGGTTTGCAGGGGCGGGAAGTTGCGGATCAGCCCGGACGGGTGCTTGTTCTTCAGCTGGCGGTCCTGCAGCAGCAACAGCAGCGACTGGAACACCGCGATGGTGAACAGCCCGTACGCCAGGATCGACAGCAGGATATGCGCGAGGATGCCCGGCTCTTCGTTGATCAGCGGTACGGTGCCAGGTGGCGCGAACTGCGCCAGCAGCGCGGTCACCGCACCCAGCGGGAACAGCAGCACCAGCAGGTTTTCTACCGGTATGCGCAGGCAGGCTACAAGGGTCAGGGTGATGACGGCCACGGCGATCAGGCTGGCGGCACTGAAGAAGTCCAGGCTCAGGCCCAGCGGGGTGATCAGCTGGAAGTACAGCGCACCGGCCTGGGCGAGCACCGCAATGGCACCCAGCAGGGCAAGCAGGCGCTTGTCGGACTTGCGGCCCTGGGCCAGGTGCGAGCCCTGGTAGATGGCTGCAGCTATATAGAGGCCGGCAGCGATCAGGTTGGGGATGAGGCTGGGAGAGGAGACCATAAGTCCTGGTTGACGAGCCTTAAAGAGACGGAGTTTGGCATAGATTCCGCTGATCAAGGAAGACTGGAGGCTTGTGTCAGGGCATTCGCGGGCTCGCCCGCTCCCACAGGTGCATCACAGGTCTGCAAGAGGTTGAAGATCCTGTGGGGGCGGGCGTGCCCGCGAAGAGGCCGGCACAGCCACCGAATATCTCCCAAGGTGTGCGCCGCCGCCGCACTTCGCTATAATCGCCGCCTTGCTGTGCCCGGTGGGTGTGTATTTCCCCCAGGGTGCCTGACAAACCTCGGCTTTTACTGGGCCTGAAAGGATCACCATGTTCGAAAACCTGACCGACCGCCTGTCACAGACGCTGCGCCATGTCACCGGCAAGGCCAAGCTGACCGAAGACAACATCAAGGACACGCTGCGCGAAGTGCGCATGGCCCTGCTCGAGGCCGACGTTGCCCTGCCGGTGGTCAAGGATTTCGTCAATAGCGTCAAGGAGCGTGCGGTCGGCACCGAAGTGTCGCGCAGCCTGACCCCGGGCCAGGCGTTCGTGAAGATCGTCCAGGCCGAGCTGGAAAGCCTGATGGGCGCGGCCAACGAAGACCTGGCGCTCAATGCTGCTCCGCCCGCCGTGGTACTGATGGCCGGCCTGCAGGGCGCCGGTAAGACCACCACCGCCGGCAAGCTGGCGCGCTTCCTTAAAGAGCGCAAGAAAAAGACCGTGATGGTGGTGTCCGCCGACGTCTATCGTCCGGCGGCGATCAAGCAGCTGGAAACCCTGGCCAACGACATCGGCGTCACCTTCTTCCCGTCCGACATCAGCCAGAAGCCGGTGGCCATTGCCGAAGCGGCCATCCGCGAAGCCAAGCTGAAGTTCATCGATGTGGTCATCGTCGACACCGCCGGCCGTCTGCACATCGACACCGACATGATGGACGAGATCAAGGCGCTGCACGCTGCAGTCAAGCCGGTCGAGACCCTGTTCGTGGTCGACGCCATGACCGGCCAGGACGCCGCCAACACTGCCAAGGCCTTTGGCGAGGCCCTGCCGCTGACTGGCGTGGTGCTGACCAAGGTTGACGGTGACGCCCGTGGCGGTGCTGCGCTGTCGGTGCGTGCCATCACCGGCAAGCCGATCAAGTTCATCGGTATGGGTGAGAAGACCGAGGCCCTCGAGCCGTTCCACCCCGACCGCGTCGCCTCGCGCATCCTCGGCATGGGTGACGTGCTCAGCCTGATCGAACAGGCCGAGCAGACCATCGACAAGGCCAAGGCCGACAAGCTGGCCAAGAAGCTGAAGAAGGGCAAGGGCTTCGACCTCGAAGACTTCCGCGACCAGTTGCAACAGATGAAGAACATGGGCGGCCTTGGCGGCCTGATGGACAAGCTGCCGAGCATCGGCGGGGTCAACCTGTCGCAGATGGGCAATGCCCAGGGCGCGGCCGAGAAGCAGTTCAAGCAGATGGAAGCGATCATCAACTCCATGACCCCGGCCGAGCGCCGCGACCCTGACCTGATCAGTGGTTCGCGCAAACGCCGTATCGCCCTGGGTTCCGGCACCCAGGTGCAGGACATCGGCAAGCTGATCAAGCAGCACAAGCAAATGCAGAAGATGATGAAGAAATTTTCTGCCAAAGGCGGCATGGCCAAGATGATGCGCGGCCTGGGCGGCATGATGCCCGGCGGCGGCATGCCCAAGCTGTAAACAGACTCAGGCCAGCGGCGGCAACCTCGCCGCTGACCGGAACCCGCTTCGGCGGGAACACCGCCGCCTCTATGAAGAGGCGGCTTAATAGCAGATCAGCAGGCTGGCCTTTTTATTTGAAGTAAAAAGGCATTTGCAAATGTCCGGATATTCCTTGAGAATGTGCGGCCTTTCGGGCACCCGTGTGCCCGCTGTGCATCATGATTTGCAGCACCGACTACAGGAACGATGTTCAATGCTTACCATTCGTCTTGCCCGTGGCGGCTCCAAAAAGCGCCCGTTTTACCAACTGACCGTAACCGACTCGCGTAACCCGCGTGACGGCTCCCACATCGAACAGGTTGGCTTCTTCAACCCGATCGCCCGTGGTCAGGAAGTTCGTCTGTCCGTTAAACAAGACCGCGTTGCTCACTGGCTGAGCATCGGCGCACAGCCGTCTGAGCGTGTTGCTCAGCTGCTGAAGGAAGCGGCCAAGGCTGCTGCCTGAACTGTATGAACGCGACGCCAGAAAAGGCTGACGACCTCATCGTCGTTGGCAAGATTTTTTCGGTTCACGGCGTTCGCGGCGAGGTGAAGGTGTATTCCTTTACCGATCCGATTGAAAACCTGTTGGATTACCGTACCTGGACGCTTCGGCGCGAAGGGTCGGTCAAGCAGGTCGAGCTGGTCAGTGGCCGTTCCAATAAAAAGGAGCTGGTCGCCAAGCTCAAAGGGCTCGACGATCGTGACGAAGCACGTCTTCTGAGCGGTTACGAGATTTGCATCTCGCGCAGCCTTTTGCCCAACCTGACGGACGACGAGTACTACTGGTACCAGTTGGTCGGTCTGAAAGTCATCAACCAGGACGAACAGCTGTTCGGCACGATTGATCACCTGTTGGAGACCGGCGCGAACGATGTAATGGTGGTCAAGCCTTGCGCAGGCAGCCTGGATGACCGTGAGCGCTTGTTGCCCTATACGGCGCAATGTGTGCTGGCAGTCGACCTTGAAGCCGGTGTGATGCGGGTCGAATGGGACGCGGATTTCTAACTGATGGGTAACCTTCGCGTAGAAGTCATCACGTTGTTCCCCGAGATGTTCTCGGCCATTACGGAGTACGGCATTACCAGCCGCGCGGTGAAGCAGGGCTTGTTGCAAGTCACTTGCTGGAATCCGCGGGACTACACCAGTGATCGCCACCACACGGTGGATGATCGGCCTTTTGGCGGTGGTCCGGGGATGGTGATGAAGATCAAGCCTCTGGAAGATGCGCTGGCCAGTGCCAGGCAAGCGACCGGAGCAACGGCAAAGGTAATCTACCTTTCGCCGCAAGGCCGCAAGCTGGATCAGCAAGCGGTCAAAGGCTTGGCCGAACAGGAATCTTTGATCCTGATCGCCGGCCGTTATGAAGGCATTGACGAGCGTTTTATTGATGCTCATGTCGATGAAGAGTGGTCGATTGGTGACTATGTGCTTTCCGGTGGTGAGCTACCGGCCATGGTACTGATCGATGCGGTTACGCGGCTGCTGCCCGGAGCTTTAGGGCATGTAGGCTCGGCGGAGGAAGATTCCTTCACCGATGGCTTGCTGGATTGCCCGCACTACACCCGACCTGAGGTGTATGCGGATCAGCGTGTTCCCGACGTGTTGCTAAGTGGCAACCATGCACATATCCGGCGATGGCGGATGAAGCAGTCCCTTGGTAGGACCTTCGAACGACGCGCCGATCTTCTGGAAAGTCGCTCACTTTCTGGAGAAGAGAAAAAGCTGCTCGAGGAATACCTCCGCGAGCGGAACGATAGTTAACGTATCGATGGTGGATCACGTTTGTCCACCTTAGGAGCACAGCATGACTAACAAAATCATCCAGCAGCTCGAAGCAGAGCAGATGAGCAAGGAAATCCCGACCTTCGCACCAGGCGACACCGTTGTCGTTCAGGTTAAAGTGAAGGAAGGTGAGCGTTCCCGTCTGCAGGCGTTCGAAGGCGTTGTTATCGCCAAGCGTAACCGTGGTCTGAACAGCGCCTTCACCGTGCGCAAGATCTCGAGCGGCGTTGGTGTTGAGCGTACCTTCCAGACCTACAGCCCGCAAATCGACAGCCTGGCCGTGAAACGTCGTGGTGACGTGCGTAAAGCCAAGCTGTACTACCTGCGCGACCTGTCCGGCAAAGCCGCTCGCATCAAGGAAAAACTGTCCTGAGGACAGTTTGCCCGGTGGCCAAGGCCGCCTAGCGAGAAAAAAGCAGCCTTCGGGCTGCTTTTTTGCGTTTTGAACCCCCGAAGATGTGATTGCCATGACTACCCGAGACCAGGAAATCCAGCGCCGCACCGAGTTGTCGGTGACCCGCGTGACCAAGGCGGTGTTCCCCAACACCACCAACCACCACAACACCCTGTTCGGCGGCACCGCCCTGGCCTGGATGGACGAAGTGTCGTTCATTGCCGCCACGCGCTTCTGCCGCCTGCCGCTGGTGACCGTGTCCACCGACCGCATCGACTTCAAGCACCCGATCCCGGCGGGCTCGATCGTCGAGTTGGTGGGCTCGGTGATCAAGGTCGGCAATACCAGCCTGCAGGTACAGGTGGACGTGTTTGTCGAGAACATGTACCTGGACGGCCGCGAGCGGGCGATTCACGGTGTCTTCAGCTTCGTCGCCATTGATGAAGACAAGCGCCCGGTGCCGGTGCTGCCAGGCGCCTGAACATCACGCTTGCGGCGCTGGTTCGATCAGTGCCACCAGGGTCCACCCCTGTTGCGGCTGCAACGGGTTGTCGGGGCTGGCTACATGCACCCAGCCATGCCCATCGCGAGCGAACAGCAGGTGGGCACGCTCGCCATGCAGGGCCTGGTAGGCGTCCCAGTCAAAGCCTTCGGTCAGGTTGGTGCTGTACAGCTCGGCGCCCTGATGCAAGCGGTTGGCCAGTTGCAGATACGTCATCGAGCTGGCCCCCAGCACGTGCCCGCGGTGCTCCTCGGCCGCCCGATGTTTGTCGCTGCGTTGTTTTTCCAGGCCGCTGGCCAGCACGAACAGCCTGCCGTGGCCGAAATCATGGCGGAACCTGGCGCAGGCCAGGGCATTGATTTCGCCGGCGGGCGACAGGCCAAGCAAGTGCCCGAGCCCGACCAGGTCCAGGTGGGCGTCGGCATGCTGCGAAGCGGGGTTGCCAAAATAAGTCGGTAGCCCGTCCATGCGCGCGGCGCGAATGTTTTCCCAGCTGGAGTCCGTCAGTAAAACCCGGCAGCCCAATTGTTGCAGGGCTTTGGCGATGGCCCGGGCCGGCCCGTTGGCACCGACGATGAGAAACCCGCTGGGTGCCGGTTCGGCGACCTTCAGCAGGCGCGCCAGCGGCCTGGCCGTGGCGCTCTGCAGTACCACCGTACCGATGATCACGGCAAAGGTCAGCGGTACCAGCAGCAAGGCGTCCTGGTGGCCGGCCTGGTGCAGGCGGATGGCGAAAATCGCCGAAACGGCCGCGGCAACGATACCGCGTGGCGCGATCCAGGCCAGCAGCGCGCGCTCCCGCCAGCTCAGCGTCGAGCCCAGTGTGGCCAGCCATACGTTGAGCGGGCGTGCCAGCAACTGGATTACCAGCAGCAGTGCCAGAACTGCCGGGCCGAGCCCCAGCAGGGCATGCAGGTCAAGACGCGCAGCCAGCAGGATGAACAGGCCGGAAATCAGCAGCACGCTGAGGTTTTCCTTGAAGTGCAGGATTTGCCGCACATCGACCCCGCGCATGTTGGCCAGCCACATCCCCATCACGGTCACCGCCAGTAACCCGGACTCGTGCATGATCTGGTTGGCGGCGATGAAAATACCCAGCACAGCCGCCAGTGAGGCCAGGTTGTGCAGATACTCCGGTAGCCACTGCTCGCGCATGATCTGGCCCAGCAGCCACCCTCCGGCTGCACCCAGGGCAGTGCCGCAAAAAATCACCCCGGCAAAGGTGGTCAGGCTCTGGCTCAGGCCATTGCCGTCGGCGCTGGCGATGATGAAGCTGTACACCACCACGGCGAGTAGCGCGCCGATCGGGTCGATCATGATCCCTTCCCAGCGCAGGATGTTGGCGATGGTCGACTTTGGCCGCACCACGCGCAGCATGGGCACGATCACCGTGGGGCCGGTCACCAGGGTCAAGGTGCCGAACAGGATCGACAGCGGCCAGTCGAACCCGAGCAACCAGTGGGTCGCCAGGGCGATCACCAACCAGGTGACCAATGCGCCCACGGTGACCAGGCGATGCACCACGCTGCCGATCTCGCGCCACTGCGACAGGTGCAGGGTCAGGCTGCCTTCGAACAGGATCAGCGCCACGGCCAGCGACACCAGCGGCATCAGCAGCGGGCCGAACAGCGCCTCGGGGTCGAGCCAGCCCAGTGCCGGGCCCGCGATGATCCCGGCCAGCAGCAGAAACAGGATCGCCGGTAGTTTCAGGCGCCAGGCCAGCCATTGGCAGGCAAGCGCAGCGGCACCGATACCACCGACGCTGAGAAGAATCTGCTGTTCGTTCATACGGGCTCCCTATGCCTGCAGTGTTATGAAAGACTAAGCGCCAATTTGCCGTTTGCCACTGAGTCTTCATGCCCGCCCTCGACCACCCCCTGATCGACCAGTTTCTCGATGCCCTGTGGCTTGAAAAAGGCCTGTCCGACAATACCCGCGTGTCCTACCGCAGCGATCTGGCACTGTTCAACGGCTGGCTGCAGGAACATTCGGTTTCGCTGCCCGACGCTGGCCGTGACCTGATCCTCGACCACCTGGCCTGGCGCCTCGATCAGGGCTACAAGCCACGTTCCACGGCGCGTTTCCTGTCCGGCCTGCGCGGTTTCTTCCGTTACCTGCTGCGGGAAAAACGGGTGGCGGTAGACCCGACCCTGCAGGTCGACATGCCGCAACTGGGCAAGCCGCTGCCCAAGTCGTTGTCCGAAGCCGACGTTGAAGCCTTGCTGCAGGCCCCGGACCTGGGCGAAGCCATCGGCCAGCGCGACCGCGCCATGCTCGAAGTGCTCTATGCCTGCGGCCTGCGCGTCACCGAGCTGGTCAGCCTGACCCTCGATCAGGTCAACCTGCGCCAGGGTGTGCTGCGGGTGATGGGCAAGGGCAGCAAGGAACGCCTGGTGCCCATGGGCGAAGAGGCGGTGGTGTGGCTGGAGCGCTACCAGCGCGATGGCCGCGCCGAGTTGCTCAATGGCCGCCCCAGCGATGTGCTGTTTCCCAGCCAGCGCGGCGAACAGATGACCCGCCAGACCTTCTGGCACCGCATCAAGCACCATGCCCGGGTGGCAGGTATCGACAAATCGCTGTCGCCGCACACGCTGCGCCACGCGTTCGCCACCCACCTGCTCAACCATGGCGCCGACCTGCGGGTGGTGCAGATGCTGCTTGGCCACAGTGACCTGTCGACCACCCAGATCTACACCCACGTTGCCAAGGCCCGCCTGCAGCAGTTGCACGCGCAGCACCACCCGCGTGGATGAATGTTTTTCATGTTCCGCCGACTGGTCCTTGCAAGGCCCTTCACCGGTGGTGTGATGTGGTAGGCTTGGGCGGTTTGCACCAAGGGCCGCACGGCCACCGCGTCTTTTCCGCAGGTGGCGCCCTCCGGTCCCTGTCCGCCTTCAGGAGTTCCCATGCGCGTGACCCAGTTTTTCGCCGCCGCCGCGTTGGCGCTGGCCAGTACCTTTGCCGTCGCCGCGGCAACCGATAGCAATGCCGTAGCCGAGCAGGCCATCCGCAAATCGCTGCAGAACCTCGCGCTGGAAGTGCCCGTCGAAAGCGTGGCCAGCAGCCCGCTGAACGGCTTGTATGAAGTGAAGCTGCAGGGCGGCCGCGTGCTGTACGCCAGCGCCGACGGCCAGTTTGTGATGCAGGGCTACCTGTTCCAGATCCAGGACGGCAAGCCGGTCAACCTCACCGAAAAAACCGAGCGTATGGGCGTCGCCAAGCTCATCAACGGCATTCCAGCGGCCGAGATGGTGGTTTATCCTGCCAAGGGCGAGACCAAGTCGCACATCACCGTGTTCACCGACACCACCTGCCCGTATTGCCACAAGCTGCACGCCGAAGTGCCCGAGCTGAACCGTCGCGGTATCGAAGTGCGCTATGTCGCCTTCCCGCGCCAGGGGCTGGGCTCGCCGGGTGACCAGCAGCTGCAGGCTGTGTGGTGCTCCAGCGATCGCCGTGGGGCGATGGACAAGATGGTCGAAGGTGAAGAGATCAAGGCCGCCAAGTGCGCCAACCCGGTCGGCAAGCAGTTCCAGCTGGGCCAGTCGATCGGCGTCAACGGCACGCCGGCCATCGTCCTTGAAAGCGGCCAGGTGATTCCGGGCTACCAGCCGGCACCGCAGGTCGCCAAGCTGGCACTTGCCAAGTAATCCAATTCAGTACGCCGTCGTCATGGGGTGACGGCATGTTTCACGGTCGGCGAAGGTGTCGGCCGTTCAATGGGGAGTTCACAGTGAAACCGGTCAAAGTAGGCATCTGTGGGTTGGGGACCGTCGGTGGCGGAACCTTCAATGTACTTCAGCGCAACGCCGAGGAGATTGCCCGCCGTGCCGGGCGCGGTATTGAAGTGGCACAGATCGCCATGCGCTCGCAGAACCCGAACTGCCAGATTACCGGTACCCCCATTACCGCTGACGTGTTCGAAGTTGCGAGCAACCCGGAGATCGATATTGTCATCGAGCTGATCGGTGGCTACACCATCGCCCGCGACCTGGTGCTCAAGGCCATCGAAAACGGCAAGCACGTGGTCACCGCCAACAAGGCGCTGATTGCCGTGCACGGTAACGAAATCTTTGCCAAGGCCCGCGAGAAGGGCGTGATCGTCGCCTTCGAAGCGGCCGTGGCGGGCGGCATCCCGGTGATCAAGGCCATCCGCGAAGGCCTGTCGGCCAACCGCATCAACTGGCTGGCCGGCATCATCAACGGCACCGGCAACTTCATCCTCACCGAAATGCGTGAGAAGGGCCGTGCCTTCCCGGACGTGCTGGCCGAAGCCCAGGCGCTGGGTTACGCCGAAGCCGACCCGACCTTCGACGTCGAGGGCATCGACGCCGCGCACAAGCTGACCATCCTGGCGTCGATCGCATTCGGCATTCCGCTGCAGTTCGACAAGGCCTACACCGAAGGCATCACCCAGCTGACCACCGCTGACGTGAACTATGCCGAGGCCCTGGGCTACCGCATCAAGCACCTGGGCGTGGCGCGTCGCACCGCCGAAGGCATCGAGCTGCGCGTGCACCCGACGCTGATCCCGGCCGACCGCCTGATCGCCAACGTCAACGGTGTGATGAACGCCGTGATGGTCAACGGTGACGCCGCCGGTTCCACCCTGTACTACGGTGCGGGCGCCGGCATGGAGCCTACCGCTTCGTCGGTGGTCGGCGACGTGGTCGACGTGGTCCGTGCCATGACCTCCGACCCGGAAAACCGCGTACCGCACCTGGCCTTCCAGCCAGACTCGCTGTCGGCCCACCCGATTCTGCCGATCGAAGCCTGCGAAAGCGCCTACTACCTGCGCATCCAGGCCAAGGATCACCCGGGCGTACTGGCCCAGGTGGCCAGCATCCTGTCGGAGCGTGGCATCAACATCGAGTCGATCATGCAGAAGGAAGCCGAGGAGCAGGATGGCCTGGTGCCGATGATCCTCCTGACCCATGGCGTGGTCGAACAGAGCATCAACGACGCCATCGTCGCCCTGGAAGCCCTGCAGGACGTGATCGGCAAGGTCGTGCGCATCCGCGTGGAACAGCTCAACTAACAAAATTAGTGCCGTCGGGCCGCCAGCGCGGCCCCGGCCCCAGCATCGAAGGTTTGCACCCATGCGCTATATCAGTACCCGCGGCCAGGCACCGGCCCTGAATTTCGAAGACGTGCTGCTGGCTGGCCTGGCCAGTGACGGCGGCCTGTACGTGCCCGAAAACCTGCCACGCTTCACCCAGGAAGAAATTGCCTCCTGGGCTGGCCTGCCATACCACGAGCTGGCCTTCCGTGTGATGCGCCCGTTCGTTGAAGGCAGCATCGCCGATGCCGACTTCAAGAAGATCCTCGAAGAAACCTACGGCGAGTTCGCCCACGCTGCGGTCGCCCCGCTGCGTCAACTGAACAGCAACGAGTGGGTGCTGGAGCTGTTCCACGGCCCGACCCTGGCGTTCAAGGACTTCGCCCTGCAGTTGCTCGGCCGCCTGCTCGACCACGTACTGGCCAAGCGCAACGAGCGCGTGGTGATCATCGGTGCCACCAGCGGTGACACCGGTTCTGCCGCCATCGAAGGCTGCCGCCGTTGCGACAACGTCGACATCTTCATCTTGCACCCGCACCAGCGCGTGTCGGAAGTGCAGCGCCGCCAGATGACCACCATCTTCGGCGACAACATCCACAACATCGCCATCGAAGGCAACTTCGACGACTGCCAGGAAATGGTCAAGGCCAGCTTCGCCGACCAGTCGTTCCTCAAGGGCACCCGCCTGGTGGCAGTCAACTCGATCAACTGGGCGCGCATCATGGCCCAGATCGTCTACTACTTCCACGCAGCCCTGCAGCTGGGCGGCCCGGCGCGGTCGGTGGCGTTCTCGGTACCCACCGGCAACTTCGGCGACATCTTCGCCGGCTACCTGGCGCGCAACATGGGCCTGCCGATCAGCCAGCTGGTCGTCGCCACCAACCGCAACGACATCCTGCACCGCTTCATGAGCGGCAACCAGTACGTCAAGGATACCCTGCACGCGACCCTGTCGCCGTCGATGGACATCATGGTCTCGTCCAACTTCGAGCGCCTGCTGTTCGACCTGCACGGCCGCAACGGCGCCGCCATTGCCGAGCTGATGGCCAACTTCAAGCAAGGTGGCGGTTTCAGCGTCGAGCAAGGCCGCTGGACCGAAGCGCGCAAGCTGTTCGATTCGCTGGCCGTCAGCGACGAGCAGACCTGCGAGACCATTGCCGAAGTCTTCGCCGCCACCGGTGAAGTGCTCGACCCGCACACCGCGATCGGCGTCAAGGCTGCCCGCGAGTGCCGCCGTAGCCTGGATACGCCGATGGTGGTGCTGGGTACCGCGCACCCGGTCAAGTTCCCGGAAGCGGTGGAAAAGGCGGGTGTAGGCAAGGCGCTGGAACTGCCGCCGCACCTCACCGACCTGTTCAGCCGTGAAGAGCGTTGCACGGTGCTGGCCAATGACCTGAAAGCTGTTCAGGGCTTCGTCAGCCAGCACGGTAACCGCGGCAAGCCTCTTTAAGTAATGCTGTAGTTGGGGCTGCTTTGCAGCCCATCGCGACACAAGGCCGCTCCTACAGGAGAATGCGTTTCTCTGTAGGAGCGGCCTTGCGTCGCGATGGGCCGCAGAGCGGCCCCAAAATTTCAGCATTTTCCCTTAGATGCTTCAGAAATATCCTATTCGGCCCGCCGAGCCGCAAGCCTAGATTAGCCGGTCCTCCCACCAGGAGCGGCATATGCACCAGCCCTATGTGTTGATCTACCAGGCTCGCCCATCCCACCAGATCCTCCTGCACCAGGCCCTCAATGGCCAGGGCATCTTCAACGTGCGCATCAGCGCAAACGCCACTGACCTCGACGCCTGCCTGGGCGCTGAGCGTCGCCCCGACTTGCTGATCCTCGACCACGCCATGCCCACGCGGGCCGGCCTTGCCTTGCTCGCCCAGCAGCACCGGGTGCGCGCGTTGCTATTTGTCGGCCAGGCCACCCCCAGGCACCAGAACCTTGCCCAGGAGGCAAGAAAACGGGGCCTTTGGGTACTCGCCGAACTCCCTTGGCCGCTTTCCACCACACGCCTGCAGCGTGCCCTGCAAGCGCTGCAGGTGCGCCCGTGGCGGCGTATTCAAACTGTCACGTCTGCCCCGCATGCTCAATGAAACAGCCGCGGCATGCCGAACTTTGCGCTGCGCCTGTTGGTCAGTTCCTTTATATCCCACCACGCAGCGAGTGAACCGGATGGAAAGAATCTGCAAACTGCTCAACGAAGCCCTGACGCCCTATCAGGCCCAGCTTGGCATAGCCGATGCCAGCGGTAATCGACAGTTGACCGTTCACGACCGCGTTGCCGGCATTACCCTGCGACGCATGGTCAGCGAGCGTCAGTTGCGGGAGCAACGCCTGTTGATCGATTTGGTAGATGGCCTGCACCGTGACTTGCAGATCGCCGATGGGCGGTTGCAGCCCTGTGTGATTGCGGCGCTGCAGCAGCGTCAGCAACCCAGGGGAACCTTTGCCTGAGTGGTGTATCAGACAGTGTAAGGGTAGCCAGCCAGTGCTTTGCTCCGGTGCTGGCAAGGCTGCCTCGGGAAGTCCCCAAGGACTTTCGCTTGGCCCCGGGCGTCTTCCCCAGCGTCCGGGGTTTCTTTTTTCTGGGCCTGTACAAATCCCTGTAGGAGCAGCCTTGTGCTGCGAAAGGGCCAGTGCAGCTAGAGAATGGCGTTTGTCATGCGGGCCTCTTCGCAGCACAAGGCTGCTCCTACAGCGACCGTGTATGTCGGTTGGCTTATTGGCCTTCGAAGAAGCGCTTGCTGTCTTCCAGATAGTCTTCCTGCAACGTCGGGTCCAGCCAGCGCGCATACATCGGCGGCAACACATCCCGGCGCAGCGCCGGCAACAGTTGATCGATATGCGCTATCGCTTCCCGCCCCAACGGGCTGTCCGAACAACCCACATGCAGGAACTGGTAGTGGTTCACCCCCTGCACGGGATGGAACTGGTAATCCACCAGTGAGCCCCCTTGCTGCTGAATCAGGTAACGCACTTCCGGCCAGTAGCCGAGCACCATGCGCAGGCGCCCCAGCTGCTGCATCTGCAGCAGGTTGGCGGTGGCATCGTTGCCGTAGTGGCGGCTGAGCACGCTGTCGGGCAACTGGCGCAGGATGGCGTCGATCTGGGTGCCGTAGCTGCGTTCGGCGACAATCCCCAGCTTCAATGAGTCGTTGCTCAGCAGGCCATGCAGGTCTACCTGCTGGCCGTCGAGGTACGGCGCCACCAGCGCCTGGTTTTCCTTGCGCAGCACCAGGCCGCCGCTGAGCACGCCCAGCGATGGCATGGAAAAACGCACATACTCGGCACGTTCCGGGGTCCATAACAGGGTAGGGTCGCAGGTGAAGCTGTTGCGATCTTGCAGCATCTGAATGCCGCGGGCGCGGTTGACCCGCACGATGCTGTGGTCGTATTCGGGCATCTGCCCGATCAGCAGCGGCAACAACTGGTCGACCACCCCTTGGCCTTTTTCCGGGCCTTCAAAAATGGTGAACGGCGGCAGGTCACGCACCAGCCAGAAGATGCGTTCCTTGGCACTGACAGGCTGCAGGAACAATGCGGGCAGTAGCCCGCACAGCAGGATCAGGTGGCGTAACCAGCGGGCAGCGCGCATGGGCGAGGGCGGCGCCAGGCGTCAGACCGCGCCGGCTTCGCGCAGGCTGGCAATGGCCGCTGCGTCGTAGCCCAGGCGGGTGAGCAATGCCTCGGTGTGTTCGCCCAGCGCCGGGCCGACCCATTCGGTGGAGCCAGGTGTTTCCGACAGCTTCGGCACGATGCCCGGCATGCGGAACGGCTTGCCGTCCGGCAGCTTGGCCTGCAGGAACATTTCCCGGGCCAGGTACTGCGGGTCATTGAACATGTCCTCGGCCGAGTAGATACGGCTGGCCGGTACCTCGGCCGTGGTCAGTACCTGCATCAGTTGCTCCAGGGGCAGGCTGTTGGCCCAGCGGTCGATCACCCCGTACAGCTCGTCACGGCGCAGGTCGCGGCCATCGTTGCTGGCCAGGGTCGGGTCGTCTGCCAGGTCGGCACGGCCGATGGCCTGCATGAAGCGCTTGAAGATCGCATCGCCGTTGGCGCCGATCTGCACGTGCTTGCCGTCGGCGCTGGTGTGGATGGAGGAGGGCGTGATACCCGGCATGATGTTGCCGGTGCGCTCGCGGATAAAGCCGAACACATCGAACTCCGGGACCATGCTTTCCATCATGGCGAAGATCGCCTCGTACAGCGCCACGTCCACCACCTGCCCCTGGCCGCCATTGACCTCGCGGTGGCGCAGCGCCATCAACGCGCCGATCACTCCCCACAGGGCGGCAATCGAGTCACCGATGGAAATGCCCGTGCGCACCGGCGGGCGGTCGTCGAAGCCGGTGATGTAGCGCAAGCCGCCCATCGACTCGCCCACCGCGCCGAAGCCCGGTTGGTCTTTCATTGGCCCGGTCTGGCCAAAGCCCGAGAGGCGCACCATCACCAGGCGCGGGTTCAGCGCATGCAGCACATCCCAGCCCAGGCCGAGTTTTTCCAGCACGCCCGGGCGGAAGTTCTCGATCAGAATGTCGGCGTCGGCCAACAGGCGCTTCAGAATCTCGAGGCCTTCGGGGTGCTTGAGGTTGAGGGTGAGCGATTGCTTGTTGCGCGCCTGCACGAACCACCACAGCGAAGTGCCCTCGTACAGCTTGCGCCACTTGCGCAACGGGTCGCCGCCATCGGGGGATTCGACCTTGATCACCTCGGCGCCGAATTCGGCACAGATGCGCGAGGCGAACGGCCCGGCAATCAAGGTGCCAAGTTCGACAACTTTGAGGCCGGCGAGGGGTTTGCTGGGCGTCGACATGGGGCATCCGTGGCAGCTGGGCAGAGCCGTGGTTTTATCACACGTCGGTTTCGCCGGGTACTGCTGCGGCGCATGGAAGGTGCGGATGGGTTAGACTGTGCCACTTTTCTTTTGCACGAAGCCCGTCGACCATGGCCCAGCCGTCCACCACCTACAAGTTCGAATTGAATCTGACTGACCTTGATCGCAATGTCTATGAAAGCGTGAAGCAGACCATTGCTCGCCACCCTTCGGAAACCGAAGAGCGTATGGCGGTTCGTCTGTTGGCGTATGCGCTCTGGTACAACGAGAACTTGTCGTTTGGCCGCGGTCTGTCGGATGTCGATGAGCCGGCATTGTGGGAAAAGAGCCTGGACGATCGTGTACTGCACTGGATCGAAGTGGGCCAGCCGGACGCCGACCGCCTGACCTGGTGCTCGCGCCGTACCGAACGCACCAGCCTGCTGGCCTATGGCAGCCTGCGTGTGTGGGAAGGCAAGGTGGTGGGTGCCGTGAAGAACCTGAAAAATCTGAACATCGCTGCGGTGCCTCAGGAGGTGCTGGAGACGCTGGCTACCGACATGCCGCGCAGCATCAAGTGGGACGTGATGATCAGTGAAGGCACGGTGTTCGTGACGGATGACCGTGGCCAGCACGAAGTGCAACTGCAGTGGCTGCTCGGTGAGCGTGGCTGAAGCGACCCATGCGCATCGAACCTCGCCCCCTGCCGCCGACCCTGCCATTTCTGGGTAACTTGCCACCCTTGCTGACCCGTTTGTACGCCGCGCGCGGCGTGCAGTCCGAGGCCGAACTGGACAAAAGCCTGGCGCGCCTGCTGCCCTACCAGCAGCTCAAGGGCATCGAGGCCGGTGTCGACCTGCTGGTCGAGGCGCTGGACCAGCGCCAGCGCATCCTTATTGTTGGCGACTTCGATGCCGATGGCGCCACCGCCAGCACGGTCGGGGTGCTGGGCCTGCGCCTGATGGGGGCAGCCCACGTCGATTACCTGGTGCCCAACCGCTTCGAATACGGCTATGGCCTGACCCCGGAAATCGTCGAGGTGGCGCTGCAGCGTCAGCCGCAACTGCTGATCACCGTGGACAACGGCATTTCCAGCGTCGAGGGTGTGGCGGCAGCCAAGGCCGCCGGGCTCAAGGTACTGGTCACCGACCACCACCTGCCGGGCCAGCAATTGCCCGATGCCGACGCCATCATCAACCCCAACCAGCCGGGCTGTACGTTCCCGAGCAAGTCGCTGGCCGGGGTAGGGGTGATCTTCTACGTGCTGATGGCCCTGCGCGCACGCCTGCGCACCCTGGGGCGCTACGAGACGCAGCCGCAGCCGAACATCGGCGAACTGCTCGACCTGGTCGCGCTAGGCAGCGTCGCCGACGTGGTGCCGCTGGATGCCAACAACCGCATCCTGGTGCACCAGGGCCTCGAGCGCATCCGCGCCGGTCGCGCCCGGCCAGGCCTGAAGGCGATTCTCGAAGTGGCCCGCCGCGATCACCGGCGCATCACCTCGACTGACCTGGGTTTCATCCTCGGCCCACGGCTGAACGCCGCCGGTCGCCTGGACGACATGAGCCTGGGCATTGAGTGCCTGCTGTGCGAAGACGCGGCATTGGCCCAGGACATGGCCCAGCAGCTGGACGACTTGAACCAGGACCGCAAGTCCATCGAGCAGGGCATGCAGCGCGAGGCCCTGGCCCAGCTCAAGGACCTGCCGGTCGAGTCCATGCCCTATGGCCTTTGCCTGTTCGATGCCGACTGGCACCAGGGTGTGATCGGTATTCTGGCTTCGCGCCTTAAAGAGCGTTACCACCGGCCAACCATCGCGTTCGCTGATGCCGGCGAGGGCATGCTCAAAGGTTCGGCGCGCTCGGTACCAGGCTTCCATATCCGCGATGCACTGGATGCCGTGGCGGCGCGCCACCCGCAGCTGATCAGCAAGTTCGGCGGCCACGCTATGGCTGCGGGCTTGTCGTTGCCTGAGGGTAATTTCCCGGCCTTTGCCGAGGCGTTCGACGAAGAAGTGCGGCGACAGCTGCGCGAGGAAGACCTGACAGGCCGGCTTTTGTCCGATGGCAGCCTGGCCGTGGAGGAATTCCACCTCGACCTGGCCAAGGCCTTGCGCCATGCCGGGCCTTGGGGCCAGCACTTCCCGGAGCCGCTGTTCCACGGCGTGTTCCAGCTGGTGGAGCAGCGCGTGGTGGGCGAGCGGCACCTGAAGGTAGTGCTCAAGAGCGAGTGTGGTTCGGTGCGACTGGATGGCATAGCCTTTGGCGTCGACCGCGAAGTGTGGCCGAACCCGACCGTGCGCTGGGTCGAGTTGGCGTACAAGCTGGATGTGAACGAGTTTCGTGGCAATGAAAGTGTGCAGTTGATGATTGCCCACATGGAGCCGCGCTGAGCCCAACGCGAAACCTGTGGGAGCGGGCATGCCCGCTCCCACATGGCCGGTGTCAGGTGCAACTGCTATTGACTGATCTCAGATTGTTTTTTTCGCTGCCGGTTTTGCCAGTGCATTACCCCTGCTGCGACAAACGAGGCCAAGCCAAGCAGTGAGAAGAACACAATGCCGTCCAGAAGTGCGCGATTGTATATTTCGATCACATACTGTTCCAGTGCTGTCTCGTACAGGACTTCGTTGCCGGTTGATAATCGCCTGACGATTGGTCCGGATAAAGCATCTTCGATCTCGGCGAAGAATGGTGTTTTTTTATTGATGTTGGCAGCGTCATAACGCGCCTTGTGTGCGTATATTCGGCGCTTGGTAACTTGTCCGCTTGGCTCCTTGTATGCGATTCGAAAAGTGTAAATTGACTTGTCGTAATCCCAGGCTTCAGGTTCGTCTGCAAGCGTTGCTCTAACGCTTACCCATGGAGCAGTCACAGGCGCTGGCTTTTCCCGCCACACGGCAAGGGGGGCGAGTGCTAAACAAGAAAAAATTGAGCCTGCAAGCAATAAGCAGGAGACTCGTTTGCCCGGCTCCAATGCGTGCATCATCTGGATCCACGACTGCCAAGTCAGCATCGGATAGCGCTCCTCGTCTGGAATATATTCAGCGATACTTATCTTGCTGTGGTGCAGAGCAGCAGGCGTATTTGTCCTGGCCTCCGCCCACTACTGTGGTAATCGAGAGGGCTGGCCCGGGCGGTGGTTGTCCGTTAATGCTTTCAATTCCTAATGTTATCGTAGCTCCCCCTTCATGGCCGGAAGGTGTGGGTGGTGCAACAGGTGGGTTGATTCCGCCAGGTTGTATTATCGGCTGGGTGCTAGTGAATGACTCTAACGTTCTAGTATCTAGTTTTATTTCCAAGGTGTCGGGGTGCCAGGTGATGACTTGTATTAGCCCTCCGAAATGGTGGTTAATGGATTGTGGGTCAGTAACAACCAGGTTTGGTGCTATTACTGGTATCGTGCTCTCTTTTGATATGTCGTGCTTGATGAGTGAGTCGATTACTGGGTTGATTGTGTTTTGGATGTTTTTTGCAAGGCCTGAATTGTAAGTCCCAAATAAGCTCGCTCCCAAGGATACGACAGTAAAAGTGCCTGCGATCCAAGGCGCGCCCGCCAGTATTGCGAAACCCGCGACGACGCCTGCTACATTACCTACAAGGGTTACGTAGTCGTCGATCTTTAGAATATCGTCGGACTGGTACTCGGCAACGATCTTCAGAAAAGTTACCGTGCCCGCCAAAGTGTTGGTGACGATACTTATAAACGGCACCGCCCCTGCAGTCATTTGCGTAACCGACAACACAGAAGCAATCGCGCTACTCGTTTGTGCTCCCTGTACTACAAGTGCAAAGCCCTGCTTGTCAGTGTTGAACTGATCTTGAATCGCGGCGGCCGCGCCTGCCTGGAACCCAGGCTTCCCGATCCTGTCTACCATGGCGACGAATATCTCGACTCTTTTAGTCATGGTTTTGAATCCTTGTTCACAGTCTTAAATGCAATGGTCGTGCGCAGGCGGTCGCAATCTATGGTTGGCGATTTGGCACGGTGCGGCATTTCGCCATTAAAGATGGCAATACGCCCTGGCTTTGGCAGTGCTGCGGCAATGACGTCAGTCTTGGCATCATTGCAGAAAAGAAGCTCACCTCCCCATGTCGTAGCCCAGTAGTCGTTACAGAAAAGGACTGCTGTATGCCCTGGCTCACTGGGTAGGTTGTCCCGGTGGATCGGACTGTCTTGCCCGGAGGTTTGGCCGTTTGCATAGACGCCAACCAATCTGGCATTTTTGCATGTGCAGGGCGGATAAACGTTGCCAAATGCTGGCTAGAAATCCCCAACTTGGGTTTTTGCTCAGCTCTTCTTCACAGCATCCCAATGATTCTCGCTTGCTTCCAGCGATGAAAAAGTGCCAGCAGGGGCGGGCGAATGGTGTGGAGTTTACTGGCCAGTCATATCGCCAATGAGCGTTTGAGAACGCATTGTTAAGCAGGGCTTGCTCTTCGGGTGTGATGATGTTGTCTATGATGCCTACATCGCTAGATGTAAATTGTCGTTTCATTAGCTATCTCTCTATCGTGCTCATCTTCATTGCCTTGCAGGCGGTAGTTTCGGGTGCAAGGAAACGTTAAATAATTGCAGCTGACTAATCGATAGGGTGAGAGAGTTGCTGGTTGAGAAGATTTTCGGAAGCGGATGTGGCTCTTCAGGCAATTGTGCGTGCGAAATTTCCAGTATGCCCCGGCATGCCGGGGCAAACAGGTATATACGGAGGTGGCAAACCTTCCATGTTTGGAGGGATCGCTGATCCTTAACAGAAAATTATTAGCGTAGTCGTCAATGCGCCATGCCTAATTCAGCATCATCCATGAGCGCTTTGGCCATTGCGCTCAGATAGTGCGCAGCCCAGATCATCATGGGCTTTTCATCCATCAGGCCGACGATGGTGAGTTCCCTTACGTAGCCCATCAGTTCCGAAGCCTGTTCTCGGGCGTCTCGGCACGGAATGCCTGCTTCGATACGAAACAGTGGATGGGTCTGGTTTTCACTTTGAAAGAAAGTGGTCTTGCCGACGGTGAATTGGGTGTCATCTGTAGTCACTTTTTGCAATTCCTTGAAGGTCAGAGGAGTTGCCACCGCCGTTTCCACACGAAGGGCGGCAACTGTATGCGGGGTGGAAAACCGGTCTTCAAGGAACCCGGTAGGCTATAAGGCCTCCCGCACACAGCTGCCATTACGGCAGGCACTTGAAGATTGACCGGGTTTCCACGCCCGCATCGCTCGATTCCAGCGACCCGGAAAGCCTAAGGGGAGGTGTTACCAGGAACAATCAGACGCCTGTCGACAGGACTTGTAGGTTATTTCCTCAGCCTAGGTTTCACCAGATCTGAGTCGTAGGGAACATCTGAAATTCCTATCAGACATGGGCCCGCTAAAATCTGCCTTTGACCGACCGCCAGCCACCCCAAAATCCCATGGAACCTCCCCCCCACCCATTCTGGTCTAGTCTGAAGTTATGACCGGACCTGGGCCAGGGACGTGCAATTGAGTGTCCGGGCCGGATCACCATTGGAGTCCTTGGGAGGTGCCCTCATGAGCCTGCTGCTCGAGCCTTACACCCTGCGTCAGTTGACCCTGCCCAACCGCATCGCGGTTTCGCCGATGTGCCAGTATTCCGCCATCGATGGCCTGGCCAACGACTGGCACCTTGTCCATTTAGGCAGCCGCGCTGTGGGGGGCGCCGGCCTGGTGATCACTGAAGCTGTGGCGGTGACCGCCGATGGCCGCATTACCGCCGAAGACCTTGGCCTGTGGGATGACGCCCAGATCGCGCCGCTGCAACGCATCACCCGCTTCATCACTGCCCAGGGGGCCGTGCCGGGCATCCAGCTGGCACACGCCGGGCGCAAGGCCAGCACCTACCGACCCTGGCTGGGCAAACAGGGCAGTGTGAAATTCGAAGACGGAGGCTGGCAGCCCGTAGGCCCGTCGAAGATCGCGTTCGACCCGCAACACACACCGCCACACGAGCTGACCCCGGACGAGATCCAGGATGTGATCACAGCCTTCGTCGCCTCGACCGAGCGCGCCTTGAAGGCCGGTTTCAAGGTGGTGGAAATCCATGCTGCCCATGGCTACCTGTTGCACCAGTTTCTGTCACCGTTAAGCAACCAGCGCCGCGACGAGTACGGCAGTTGCTTTGAAAACCGCATCCGCCTGACCCTGCAGGTGGTCGAGGCCGTGCGCAAGGTATGGCCGAACGAATTGCCACTGTTGGTGCGGGTATCGGCAACCGATTGGGTGGAGGACGGCTGGAACCCGGATGAAACCGTCGAACTGGCCCGTCGCCTGCGAGGGTTGGGTGTGGACCTGATCGATGTATCCTCTGGGGGCACCTCGGTAAACGCCGAGATCCCCACCGGCCCCGGCTACCAGACCCGCTTCGCCGAGCGCGTGCGCAAGGAATCGGAAATCGCCACCGGCACCGTGGGCATGATCACCGAACCGGCCCAGGCCGAGCACATCCTGCGCACCGGTCAGGCCGACGTCATCTTCCTCGCCCGCGAACTGCTTCGCGACCCATACTGGCCACTGCACGCCGACGACGACCTGGGCGGCAACAAGGCGACCTGGCCTGCGCAGTACCAGCGCGCGACCAGCCGCGCCAACCCGATTCACGAGTCCGACCTGCGCGACTGACCCAAGCCATGCGCGGCCCCTGTAGGAGCGGCCTTGCCGGGGCGCCGGACCGGTCGGAATGGGCCGCAAGGCGGCCCCAGCAATATCAGCGGCGGAGCTAAGAATCTGGGGCCGCTTTTGCGGCCCATTCCGACCGGTCCGGCGCCCCGGCAAGGCCGCTCCTACA
>NZ_JENB01000068.1 GCF_000708715.2 Pseudomonas putida W15Oct28
GGAGCGGGCATGCCCGCGAAGAACCCAGCGCGGTGGATGGCACCGGCTTCGCCGGTGTTCGCGGCGGTTCGACGCCTCGACACGCCCGCTCCCACAGGTACTGCATTAAGCCCGAAGCCTGCGCGGCCCCTTGCGGTATCAGCCGAGGCACCGCGTCACATGCTTGACCGATTGGTAGGCCGACAACCCCCAAGGCCCCAGCTCGCGGCCGATGCCGCTGCCTTTGGTGCCGCCCCACGAGGTTTCGACGAACACCGCCTGCACCGAGTTGATCCACACATGGCCAACCTCCAGCGCGTCGGCAACGCGCTCGGCGCGGTCGAGGTCGGCAGAGCACACTGTCGCGACCAGCCCGAAGCGGCTGTCGTTGGCCTCGGCAATCGCCTGTTCCTCACTGGCAAACCGGCGTGCGCACAGCACCGGGCCAAAGATTTCCTCGGTCCACAGGCGGCTGTGTTTCGGCACATCGGTATACAGCGTCGGGATGACGAACCAGCCGTCGCGGTCCAACGCCTTGCCACCGGCCAGGCACTGCAAGCCTTCTTCCCGCGCGGTGGCGAAGTAGCTGGCCACCTTCAGCCATTGGGCCTGGCTGGTTAGTGGGCCCATGTCGACCTCTTCGGTCAACGGATTGCCAACCCGCAGGTTTTCCAGTGCCGCCTGCAAGCGTGGCAGCAGCGCATCGGCAATACCGTCCTGCACCAGCAGCCGCGAAGTGGCTGAGCACATCTGTCCGGCGTTCCAGCTGATGCCGGCGACAATCCACTCCACGGCCTGGTCGACATCGCAATCATCGAACACCACGATGGCCGACTTGCCGCCCAGCTCCAGCGTCACCGGCCGGCACTGTGCCGACGCGCTGCGCATTACCTGGCTGCCGACGCTGTTGCTGCCGGTGAACGACAGTTTGTCCAGGCCGTTGTGGTTGCTCAGCGCGGCGCCGGTCTCGGCCTTGCCGTTGACGATGTTCAGCACCCCGGCCGGGAGGCCCAGGGCGTCGGCGATCTGGCCGTAGGCCTGCTCGATCAGCGGGGTGACCTCCGACGGCTTGAGCACCACGGTGCAGCCGGCAGCCAGGGCCGGGGCAAGCTTCCAGGCGCTGGTCACCAGCGGGAAGTTCCACGGCACGATCAGGCCGACCACGCCCACCGGCTCCAGGCGAGTACGCGCAGTGAAGCCTGGGGCGGCCAGCGGTACGTCGCGATTCTTCGCAGGCAGTTGCTCGGCCAGCTCGGCGTAGTAGCCGAAGGTGGCGATGGCGTCGTCCAGGTCGATCTCGGCTTCGTGGCGCGGCTTGCCGTTGTTGCGCATCTGCAGCGTGATCAACGCTTCGCGGCGTTGCCCGAGCTGTTCGGCAAAGCCGCGCAGGTAGGCAGCGCGTTCGCTGGCGCTGGTGGTTTTCCAGGTGGGCAGGGCGCTGCGCGCTGCGACCACGGCCTGGTCGACCTGGGCCACGCTGGCAGCCATCAGTTCGGCAAACGGTTGCCCTAGCGCAGGGTCGTTGACGCTGATGCAGTCGCTGCCTTGGCCTTCGACCCAGCGGCCGGCGATGTAGTGGGAATTGGTCATGGTCGGTTTCCAGTCAGGCCATTTCGGCAGTTGTCACAGGCGTGTGCGCGGTGCTTTTGCAACGCACCCAACGCGGGCCCCGGGGGCCATACACGCCAGCAGGTTCAGGGAACAGGTTGAGCAGTACCAGGTACAACACGCCGGCCAGCCCCAGGGTGACCGGCAGGCTCAGGTCGATGCCGCCAGCCAGGTCGCCCAGCGGGCCGACGAACTGCCCCGGCAGGTTGACGAAGCACAGGCCGACCGCCGCGCTGGGGAGCCACGCCCCCATGCCGCGCCAGTTCCAGCCATGCAGGAACCAGTAATGGCCGCCACGCTGGCCGCGGGTGAATACCTGCAGGTCATCGGCGTGGTAGAAACCGCGGCGGGTGATAAGGCCGAGGATCATGATCACCATCCACGGGCTGGTGCAGGTGATGATGAGCACCGCAAAGGTCGACACGCTCTGCACCAGGTTGAAGGTGAAACGGCCGACGAAGATGAAGCCGATCGCCAGCACACCGATCAGCAGCGTGGCGCCGGCGCGGCTGAGCAGGCGCGGAAACACGCTGGACATGTCCAGCCCCGTGCCATACAGCGCAGTGGTGCCGGTGGACATGCCACCGATCACCGCAATCAGGCACACCGGCAGGAAGAACCAGCTTGGCGCCACCGCCAGCAGGCCACCCACATAGTTGTTGGCGGCGATGTAGTCCGGTGCCTGGGTCGCTACCAAGGTGGCGGTGCACAGGCCGAACAGGAATGGAATCAGCGTTGCACCCTGGGCGGCAATCACCGCCAGCATGATGCGCGCCTTGGGTGTCGCACGCGGGATGTAGCGCGACCAGTCGCCCAGGAAAGCGCCGAACGACACCGGGTTGCTCATGGCCAGGATCGCAGCGCCGACGAACGCCGCCCAGAAGCCCGCCTGGCCGTGGTTGACGCTACCCGCGTAGCCGGCGTCGAACGGCCCGGCAAAGGCGACGATGCCCAGCAGGAACAGCAGGCTCGAAGCCCACACGGCAATCTTGTTGACCCACAGCATGAAGCGGAAGCCGAAGATGCACACCACCAGTACCAGCACCGCGAACAGGCCGTAGGCCAGGCCCAGGGTGAGGTCGGTTTCCGGCAGGCCGGCCAGGCGCTTGGCGCCGCCGACCAGGGCATCGCCCGAGCTCCACACCGACAGCGAGAAGAACGCCACCGCTGTGAGCAGCGACAGGAACGAGCCGACGATACGCCCGTGCACGCCAAAGTGCGCACCTGACGACACGGCGTTGTTGGTGCCATTGAGTGCACCGAACAGCCCCATCGGCGCAAGAATCAGCGCGCCCACGCCAACGCCAAGCAGAATTGCCCATACGCCCGCCTGGAACGACAGCCCGAACAGCACGGGGAAGCTGCCCAGCACGGCGGTGGCGAAGGTATTGGCACCGCCGAAAATCAGGCGAAACAGGTCCAGCGGGGAGGCGTCGCGTTGATCGTCGGGGATCTGTTCGACGCCGTTGGTCTCGATACCGGTCGAGTGGCTCATGGTGATGCTCCAGCGCGGTTGTTGTGGGCCTGCGCAGTGCGCGGGCCTTCTTGTGGGTGCGATGGCAGGGCGGCAGGGCCGCGTAAAAAAGTGATCAGGCCGGGGAGACGACCGACAGGTGCTCGTGGCAGGCCAGCCACTGGTCACCCTGGCGGCGGAATACGATGGTCTCGCGCTCGCTCAACGGGTGTTCTTCGCCGGCGATGCGGATATGCGTGGCCACATCGTGCGTGAAGATCGCCACATCACCTTGCAGGCTGACGTGGGCATTGCCCGACTCGCAGGCAAGCACGGCAAAACCTTCGGCCTGCCACTGGGCCCAGAGGTCTTCGTAGGCACGGCGCGACAGCAGCGGTTGCGGCAAGGTGTGGAAAAGGAACGTGGCGTCTTCGCTGAAGCAGGCGAAATAGCGGGCGGTGTCGTTGCTGGCGAACGCGGCAACGAGGTCGGCGGCGGCTTGGCGCACCTGAAGTGTCTGGTCCACGGGAGTGGCCTCACGGTTTTTGTGATTATGGTGAAGCGATTCTGGTGGGGGTTGGCGAGGCGACAAATCGCTGAAGGCAAATAATCAGTTCAGGAATTTGTGAAGTGATGACAGTGACCCGGTATCCGTGGTTATCAGCAAGCTCCCGGGTTTGTACGGATTCTGTAGGAGCGGCCTTGTGTCGCGATCGGGCCGCAGGGCGGCCCCAGCAATTTCTGCAGTGAAGCTGAAATCCCGGGGCCGCTGTGCGGCCCGATCGCGACACAAGGCCGCTCCTACAGGAATCGCGTCAGCCGTGATGGCGAAGGCTGCTGTCATCTGGCTGCAACGTTTTTTCAGCAACATTTCTGCCATCTCCCCGTGCCTCATTGCGAGTTCGAATGGGCCATCCCGCGCTGCACCTGCCACAGGACCACGACCTGTTCGGCTTGCTCTACGCCTTTGCTTTTCGCCCCGGCCAGCCAGGGCGTGAAATCGATTCTGCGCAGTTGTTGCACAAGCTCGGCCAGCCGCTGGAGCCTGGCGAGTTTCTTTGGGTGCACCTGAACCTGGCCCACGCGGCCTGCGAACGCTGGTTGCGTACCCACCTGCAGTTGCCCGAGGCCTATTTTGAAACCCTGCGCGAAGGCTCGCGCTCGACCCGCATCGAGCACGCCGACTCGGCGCTGCTGGCAGTGGTCAACGACGTGGTGTTCAACTTTGGCCTGGTGTCGTCGGATATCTCCACGCTGTGGGCTTGTGCCAGCAGCCAGTTGCTGGTGAGCGCACGTTTGCAGCCGTTGCATTCGGTGGACAAGCTGCGCTCGTCGGTCAAGCATGGCGAGCGCTTCCACTCGTCAATCGAGCTGCTGGTGCACCTGCTGCGCGACCAGGGCGATGTGCTGACCCAGATCGTGCGCGAAACCACCACCAGCGTCGACCGTATCGAAGACCAGTTGTTGTCCCAGCGCCTGAGCGACAACCGTGCCGAACTGGGCAGCATGCGCCGGGTGCTGGTGCGCTTGCAGCGCCTGCTGGCGTTGGAGCCGGGGGCATTGCTGCGGCTGCTCAACCGGCCGCCCGAGTGGTTGCAGGAACAGGACATACGCCAGCTGCGCGCGGCCACCGAAGAGTTCACCCTGGTCATCAGCGACCTCACCGCCCTGGGCGAACGGATCAAGCTGCTGCAGGAAGAAATCGCCGCCAAGGTCAACGAGCAGACCAACCGCACCCTGTTCACCCTGACCGTGGTAACGGTGCTGGCGCTGCCCATCAACATCATCGCCGGCTTCTTCGGCATGAACGTCGGCGGCGTGCCCCTGGCGGAAAACCCCCATGGTTTCTGGGTACTGGTGGCGTTGGTGGCGACCTTCACCGTGCTGGTGGGGCGCTGGGCATTTCGCAAACGCCGGGAGTACTGACTCTTGAGCGCGGGCCTGATTTTTTGTGGGAGCGGGCATGCCCGCGAAGCAGGCGACGCGGTGGATGGCACGGGCTTCGCCCGTGTTCGCGGGCAAGCCCGCTCCCACAGTGATCGCGCAAACTTTCAGAGTTTGACCAAGAAAGTTGCCCCCGCAAAGGACCGCGCACGCTCAGGCATTGTGCGAAACCTGACCCGACCGACGGCCCTCCCACGCCACTATCCTTGCCTACGCTGATACACCCAACCCGCTGAAGCAAGGAGATCCACCGTGACCTTCCAATACAAGCGTCTGGACAAGAACAACGTCGCCGTGCTGCTGGTCGACCACCAGACCGGCCTGCTCTCGCTGGTAAGGGACATCGACCCCGACCGCTTCAAGAACAATGTGCTGGCCCTGTCCGACCTGGCCAAGTACTTCAAGCTGCCGACCATCCTCACCACCAGCTTCGAGACCGGCCCCAACGGCCCGCTGGTGCCGGAACTGAAAGAGCAGTTCCCTGACGCCCCCTACATTGCACGCCCCGGCAACATCAACGCCTGGGACAACGAAGACTTCGTCAAAGCGGTAAAAGCCACTGGCAAGAAGCAGCTGCTGATCGCTGGTGTGGTGACTGAGGTGTGCGTGGCCTTCCCGGCGTTGTCGGCGCTGGAGGAGGGCTTTGAGGTGTTCGTCGTCACCGACGCCTCCGGCACCTTCAACGAACTGACCCGTGATTCGGCCTGGCGGCGCATGGAGGCTGCCGGGGCGCAACTGATGACCTGGTTCGGGGTGGCGTGTGAGCTGCACCGCGACTGGCGTAATGACATCGAAGGTTTGGGAACGCTGTTCTCCAACCATATCCCGGATTACCGCAACCTGATGACCAGCTACAACAAGCTGGCCAAGTAGCGTTTTTCAGGGGGCCGCGCGGAATTGGCAAGCGACGCGGCAATCCGTCATGAATCGACCATACTGACTCTTCATTCGCCTCGGGAGAGTGTCATGTCGAAGCCGTCCAGGAAGAAGCCAACCCAGGACCAGCCAGAAAAACTGGGCGGCAAGGCTTACGAAAAAGCGCTCAAGCACCTGCATGTGGAGTTGGTGAAATTGCAGGAGTGGGTGGTGGCCAAGGGCCTGAAGGTATGCATCGTCTTCGAGGGCCGCGATGGCGCCGGCAAGGGCGGCACCATCAAGGCCATTACCGAGCGCGTCAGCCCGCGGGTGTTTCGCGTGGTGGCGCTGCCGGCACCGACCGAGCGTGAAAAAACCCAGATGTACCTGCAGCGCTACCTGGGGCATTTGCCCGCAGCGGGCGAAGTGGTGATCTTCGATCGCAGCTGGTACAACCGTGCGGGCGTCGAGCGGGTAATGGGCTTTTGCTCCAGCGAACTCGTCGACAAGTTCCTCACCGGTGTGCCCGTGTTCGAAAAGGTCATGGTCGAGTCGGGGATCATCCTCATCAAGTACTGGCTCGAGGTCAGCGCCGACGAGCAGACCCGTCGCCTGCAGGATCGCATCAACGATGGCCGCAAGCTGTGGAAGCTTTCGCCCATGGACCTCAAGTCGTATACCCGCTGGGATGACTACACCCAGGCGCGTGACGACATGTTCGCCGCGTCGGATACCTCCTGGGCGCCGTGGTTCATGGCCCATTCCAACGATAAGCGCCGCGCCCGGCTGAATATCATCAGCCATATGCTCAGCCGTATTCCCTACAAAGACATTACCCGCGACCAGGTGGTGAAGCTGCCTAAACGCGGCAAGATCGGCAAGTACAAGGCTGTGGCCTACCCGTTCAAGGTCGTAGAAGAACGCTTCTGAACCCCTCCCTGCGGGGAGCTGCGAGGGTAAGAGCTCATGCCACATGACGGCAGCCTGTTGCAGGCGACGGTGGTGTTCCTGCTGGCCGTGGTGCTTCTGGTGCCACTGGCGCAGCGTTTGCGGATGGGCGCTGTGCCTGGGTATCTGCTGGCCGGCATGCTCATCGGCCCCTCGGTGCTCGGCCTGCTGAACAACCCCGATAACGTGGCGCGTCTGTCAGAGATGGGCGTGGTGATGCTGCTGTTCGTCATTGGCCTGGAGCTCTCGCCCCGGCGCTTGTGGACCATGCGTCGGGCGCTGTTCGGCGTGGGTACGCTGCAAGTGGGGCTGAGCGCCGTGGTGCTCGGGCTGCTGGCCTATTGGCTGTTCGACCAGTCGCGGCCGGCCGCCATCGTGCTGGGCGTGGGCCTGGCGCTGTCTTCCACCGCGTTTGGCCTGCAGGTGCTGGCCGAGCGCAAGGACCTGGGCAAGCCCCACGGCCGCCTGGCTGTGGCCATCCTGTTGTTCCAGGACATTGCCGCGATCCCGCTGATTGCCGTGGTGCCGTTGCTGGGCGGCAATGTCAGTACGGCCGATGAAGGGGCCTGGCCATTGCTGGCCGTGGCGGCTGGCATTGGGGTGCTGATCATCTTCGGCCGCTACCTGCTGACGCCGGTGTTCAAGTGGACGGTGGGTTCGGGCCTGCCCGAGCTGTCCACCGCCACTGCCTTGCTGGTGGTGCTGGGCACCGCCTGGGTCATGGAGCATGTGGGTGTGTCGATGGCACTGGGCGCATTCCTGGCCGGCGTGCTGATGGCCGAGTCGCCGTTTCGCCACGAGCTGGAAACCCAGATCGAACCGATCAAAGGCTTGCTGCTGGGGCTGTTCTTCGTGGGCGTGGGGATGAGCGCCGACCTGCACCTGCTGTTGAGCATGCCGCTGGCGGTGTTGGGGCTGACGCTGCTGCTGGTGGGTATCAAGCTGCCGTTGCTGTATGGCCTGGGGCGCATGGCCGGTGGCCTGAATACGTCCCAGGCGCTGTGCCTGGGCGTGGTGCTGGCCTCTGGGGGCGAGTTTGCCTTCGTGGTGTTCAAGCTGGCGCGGGACCATCAGGTGTTGTCAGCACAGGTGCATGACCTGCTGGTACTGGCCATCACCCTGTCGATGGCCGTGGTGCCGTTGGTGATGATGGCCCTGGCGCGACGGCTGCGTGACGTACCGCCCGCGCAGGTAACCCCGGAAACGGAGCACTGAATCGAGACACACGGCGAACAGAACGTTCGGAGGTGCAGCATGCAACCGGGTATCAAGCTGGACAGTGCGCTGTCGCGGGGCCTGCTCGATGTGTTGATCAAGGCGGGTCTGGTGGCCGGCCTGGTGATCTTCGCCTTCCAGGTGTTCCAGCCGTTCCTTGAGCTGATGCTGTGGGCGGTGATCCTGGCGGTTACCTTGTACCCGCTGCATTGCCGCCTTCAGCGCCGTACCGGGCTCAAGCATGGCTATGCGGCGACGCTGGTGGTGCTACTGGTACTGGTGGTGCTGCTGGTGCCGATCTACCTGGTGGTAATGTCCATCGGCGAGTCGGTGGACAGCCTGGTGACGTTGCTCAAGAGCGGGGCCTGGAGCGTGCCGACGCCGCCTGAGTCTGTGGCCGCCTGGCCACTGATCGGGCCGAAGGTGCATGCGCTATGGTTGGCGGCCTCCGAAAACATGGCCAGCGTACTGAATCAGTGGATGCCGCAAATCAAGGGCGCCGGGCTTACGGTGTTAGGCGCTGCGGCCAGTGCCGGTGCGGCCTTTTTTCTGTTCATCGGTGCGATCATCATTTCCGGAGTCATCATGGCCTTCGGTGACCGTGGCGAAGTCGCCGCGCAGCGGATCGCCATGCGGGTATCGGGCGAAGAGCGCGGCAAACCCATGGCCAAGTTGTGCACCGCCACCATTCGCGCGGTGGCGCAGGGCGTGATCGGCATCGCCTTCATCCAGATGCTGCTGATCGGCGTCGGTTTTGTGGTCAAAGGGGTGCCCGGGGCCGGCATGCTGGCCATCGTCATCCTCATGCTGGGGATTGCCCAGGCACCCGCCACCCTGGTCACGGTGCCGGTGATCATCTACGTGTTCAACGTCGAAGGCTTCACTGTGGCGACCATCATCTTCGCCATCTACACCTTTGTCGCCGGGCTGGCCGACAACGTGCTCAAGCCGCTGCTGCTGGGGCGTGGGGTGGACGTACCGATGCCGGTGGTGCTGATCGGGGCACTGGGCGGCATGGTGGTCAAAGGCATCATCGGCTTGTTCATCGGCCCGGTGATCCTTGGCGTAACCTACGTGTTGTTCTGGCAATGGGTTGCGCTGCAGGTGCCGGAGCAACCGGCACCACCTGCTGCCTGAGCCATGCCCAACCGCTGCTGTGGCCTCGGCCTGCTGATGGTGCTGGCCGGCTGCACCCAGGTCGGCCCGGACTTCGAAAAGCCCCGGGACCCGTGGCTGGACGGTTGGAGCACGCCATTGCTGGAGCAGGCAGGGCGTAGCGCCGCAACACCCGACCTGCGCCAGTGGTGGGCGGTGTTTGCCGACCCGATGCTGGATGCGCTGATTGCCGAGGCCGACGCCAACAACACCAACCTGCGCGTGGCTGGCCTGCGCATTGCTGAAGCCCGCGCCCAGTTGGCGATCGTGCAGACCGGGCGTTATCCACAGTTGCAGCAGCTGAGTGCGCAGAGCCTGTACTTGAAGCAGAACCAATCCGGCACGGCCACTGCGCGCGACTCGGTGTTCTGGCAGTCCAGTGTCGGGTTCGACATCGGCTGGGAAATCGACTTCTGGGGCCGCTTCAGTCGCGCCATCGAAAGCGCCGATGCCGTGTACTTCGCCTCTCAGGCCAACTATGCCGACGCCATGCTGCTGCTGCGTGCACAAGTGGCCGACACCTACTTTGCCCTGCGAACTGCCGAGGCGCGGCTGGCTATCGCGCAAGAGAACGGCAAGCGCCAGGCGCGCAGCCTGGAGATCACCGAGCGGTTGTTCCGCCATGGCGAAAATGACGAGCTCGACTGGCAGCAAGCGCGCACTCAATACCTGGCGACCCTGGCCACCATCCCCGAATTCGAGAACCAGCTCAACGCCCTGCGCAATGTGTTGTGCTCATTGCTGGGCCGCCCGCCCGGGCCGCTACCGCAGCTGGAGGCCGGCCATGGCCAGCTGCCGTTGCCAGACCGCGCAGTGCTGCAGGGCGTACCTGCCAGCCTGCTGCAGCGCCGCCCGGATATCCGCGCTGCCGAGCAGGCGGTGGCGGCGCAGTCGGCGTTGGTCGGCGTGGCCGAAGCTGATCTTTATCCACAGCTGAGCCTGCTGGGCAGCATCGGCTGGACCTTTTTATCGGCCAGTCACCTGCCCAATACCTTCGATATCGCTGCCGGGCCCAGCCTGATCTGGAACCCGTTCGACTATGGCCGTCGCAAGAACGCCGTGCGCATAGAGGATGCCCGCTTGCAGCAACTGATCGAGCTGTACCACCAGGGCGTGCGCGAAGCCGCCCGCGAGGCCGACGATGCGGCCAGTGGGCTGGTGCGTTCGCTGCAGAGTGCAGCCATCCGCGACCAGGCCTCCCTGGCTGCGCAACGCTCGCTGAACCTGGCCAGCTCGCAGTACCGTGAAGGCTTCGCCGACTTCCAGCGCGTACTCGATGCCCAGCAATTGTTGTTGCAACAACAGGACGGCTACCTGGTCAGCCGCGGCAACGCCGTAAGCAGCCTGGTGACCTTGTACAAGGCCTTGGGCGGTGGCTGGGACGCCAGCCGCGCACCGATCGACCCGGCCACCCGCCAGCAGATGCAACAACGCACCGACTGGGGCGACTTGCTCGACCCGCCAGCCCCCACCGCACATGCAAAAGGTGAAAGCCAATGAGCGACGCCACGCCCCCGACAGCCCCTGATCGTGGCATGCGCTGGGTACTGCTGCTGATCGCCGTGAGCCTGCTCTGGTACCTGCTGGCCGACCGCTTCACGCCTTACACCCAGCAGGCGCGCCTGCAGGCCTACGTGGTACCGGTGAGCGCCGAGGTCGCCGGGCAGGTCAGGCGCGTGGCGGTGGGCAACAACCAGGAAGTGCGCCAGGGCGATGTGCTGTTCGAGCTGGACCAGGAGCAGTACCGCATTGCCCTGGCCCGTGCCGAAGCCGACCTGGACACGGTACGCCGGCAGATCGGCGCCCACACCGCCGGCATCGATTCGGCCCAGGCGGCACTGGTGGCGGCCCAGGCCAACGAGCGCAAGGCGCGGCAGGACGCCGAGCGGCTCAAGCGCCTGATCGATGAGGACCCGGGCACGGTATCGGTGCGCCGCCTGGAAGGCGCCCAGGCTACCCGCGACCAGGCCATCAGCCAGGTGGCGGCGGCCCGTGCCGAAGTGGAGCGCGCCCGTGAGCAGCAGGGCGGGGCGCAAGATGACAACGCCCAGTTGCGCAGTGCCGCAGCCAATGTCGAGAAGGCCCGCCTGGACCTTGCCCGTACCCTGGTGCGCGCCGACGCCAATGGGCTGATCACCGATTTGCGTACCGACGTTGGCCACTATGTCGGGGCTGGCAGCCCGATGATGACCCTGATCACTATCCATGACGTGTGGATAAGTGCCGACATGACCGAGAACAACCTCGGCCGCCTGCGCCCGGATACTCCGGTGCTGGTGGTGCTTGATGCGCTGCCCGGCACCGTGTTGAAGGGGCGTATTCGCAGCATCGGCTACGGCGTTAGCGTGGGCCAGAGCACCCCGCCGGGCACATTGCCCACCGTGCAGAACAGCCGCGAGTGGCTGCGTTCGGCCCAGCGCTTTCCGGTGATTGTCGAATTGGAGCGTGATCAGTTGCAGGACAAGCGCGGGCTGCGGGTAGGCGGGCAGGCCGAGGTCATGGCGCTGCCCAGCGAAGGCAACCCGCTGAACCTGCTGGGCCGGCTGTTCATGTGGTTGATGAGCTGGTTGTCCTATGCCTATTGAGTTGCGCCGCCTGCGCGCCCTGCGCCTGGCCTGGGGTGTGGCGCTGTGCCTGGCGGTGAGTTTTGGAATCGGCTTGCCGGTGCCGATCCTGGCGCCGGTGTTCGCCGTGCTGTTGCTGGCCATGCGCAGCCAGCCACTGCCCCTGCGAGCGGCGCCGGCCCTGGCGGTGCTGGTACTGCTCGCCTGTGGCAGCGGGCTGTTGCTGATTCCGCTGTTGCGCTACGCCCCGGTGAGCGGGGTGTTGCTGGTGGGCGTAGGCGTTTTCCTCACCCTGCGCTACGCCCTCAAGGGCGGCAACGGCCTGCTGGCCAACTTGCTGGTGGTCGGCCTGACCATGATCGCCGCCGCCGGCACCAGCGACTTCACCTTGGCGCTGTCGGTGGTCGAAGCGCTG
Source organism: Pseudomonas putida W15Oct28 (assembly GCF_000708715.2). Lineage (GTDB taxonomy): Bacteria > Pseudomonadota > Gammaproteobacteria > Pseudomonadales > Pseudomonadaceae > Aquipseudomonas > Aquipseudomonas putida_R. Next base: position 12,137 of record NZ_JENB01000068.1, read on the forward strand.
GCCAAAGGCATGCTGCTGGCAGTGCTGGGCACGGCGCTGGCGCATGTGCTGTTTCCCGAGCCTGCTGGAGCACCGGCGCAACCGGTACCACCGCTGCTGGGCCGCGAGCATGTCAGCTGGGTGGCATTGCGCGCCACGCTGATCGTGATGCCGGCGTTTCTGCTGGCGTTGATTGCCCCGGACCAGTACATGCCGCTGATCATGAAGGCGGTAAGCCTGGGGCAGCAGGCCGGCGAAACTCGCGCGCGGCATGCCAGCCGGGAGTTGATCGGCTCGACCTTGCTCGCCGGCTTGCTGGCGATACTGATGTGGGGCGCGTTGGGCCTGTTCGTGCACCTGTGGATGTTCTTCCTCTGGGTGGTGCTGTTTGTCCTGTGGCAGGCGCGGCGGCTGTATCAGGCCGTGCCGAACCGGCACAGCCCGGCGTACTGGGTCAGTTGCCTGACGACCCTGCTGATTTTGCTGGGGCAGTCGGTGCAGGACAGTGCGGGTGGGCAGGATGTGTACAAGGCCTTTGCGGTGCGCATGGCCTTGTTTCTGGCGGTTTCGGTGTATGCCAGTGCCATGTTGATCTGGATTGATGGGCGCCGGGTTCGATCTGCTTAGATTCCTGTACCGGCCTCTTCGCGGGCAAGCCCGCTTCTACAGGACTGTGCGGTACCTTGTGGGAGCGGGTTTACCCGCGAAGAGGCCGGCACAGGAAATTCAGGGCTGCCAATCAACCCCACTCTCTTCCAGATAGGCATCCACAGCAGCACCCACCGTGGGGTGAAAGGCCTTCTCCCCCATATGCTGAAACAACCCGAACCGCCGCATCTTGTCCTTCACCGGGTCCTTCATCTCGGCAAACTGCAATTCCACCCCGCGTGCCTCCAGTGCCCGGTCCAGCTCGGCCAGCATGTCAGCCGAGGTGATGTCGATACTGGTCACCGGTTCCGCCGCTATCAGCAGCCGCTGCACCGGCGTCGGCGACTCGTCCACGGCCGCCATCACTGTGCTCTGGAACTGCTCGGCATTGGCAAAGAACAGCGGCGCGTCCCAACGCAGCAACACCAGCCCCGGAATGCGTCGTGCCTGTGGATAACGCTGCACATCGTGGTACCCCCGGGTGCCATCCACCCGGCCCAGCACTGCATGGTGTGGCCGCCAGCCGTCCCACAGAAACTCGATCACCGCTATTGCCACCGCAATGCAGATACCGGGAATGGCGCCAAACACCGCCACGCCGACGAAGCAGGTGAACGACAGCCAGAACTCCCACTGCTGCATGCGGAATATACGTTTGAGGTCGGCGAACTCGAACAGCCCCAGTGCCGCGGCAATCACCACAGCCGCCAGGGCGCTGTTGGGCAGGTGCTGCATCAGGTTGGGCGCCACCAGCAGCAACAGGGTCACCGCCAGCGCACCGATAATGCCGGTGAGCTGGGTTTGCGAACCGGCAGCTTCGGCCACCGGTGTGCGCGACGAGCTGCTGCTGATGGGGATGCCCTGAAACAGCCCCGAGGCGAGGTTGGCTACGCCCAGGCCAAACATTTCCTGGTTCGGGTTAACCGGCATTTTCAGGCGTGCAGCGTAGGAACGTGACAGCACACTGGTATCGGCGAACGACACCAGCGCCACCGCGATGCCGCCAAGCAGCACCTCCACCAGGTCGATATCGCTGACCCAGGGCAAGGCGAAGCTGGGCAGCCCTTGCGGCAACCTTCCGAGCACTTTCACGCCTTGCTGATCGAGCCCCAGCAGGCTCACCGCCAGCGTGGCCAGCACCACGGCAATGAGGATGCCTGGCACGCGCTTGAATGGCTTGAACAGCAGGATCAGCGCCAAACTGGCGCCACCGACCATGAAGCTTGGCCAATGACCCTGGCCGGCGAGCAAGGCCTGGATCAGGTTCCAGATATCCCGCAGCGGGCCTTGGCTGTCCACGGACAGGCCGAACAGTTTGGGCAGCTGGCTGATCAACACCGTGAGGGCGATGCCGTTCATGTAGCCATAGCGGATCGGCTTGGACAGCAACTCGGTGATGAAGCCCAGGCGCAGCAGCCCGGCAATCACACAGAACGCCCCGGCCACCAGCGCCATCAGGCTGGCGATGGCGATTGCCCGCTGTGGGTCGCTGGCGGCGTACTGCACCACCACCGCCAGGATCGGCGCGGCCAGTGCCGAGTCCGGGCCCAGCACGAGGATGCGGCTAGGGCCGAACAGGGCATAGGCCAGCAACGGGATGATGGTGGCGTACAGACCGTAGATACCCGGTACCCCGGACGCTTCGGCGTAGGCAATGCCCACCGGTACCAGCATGGTTGTCAGCACCAGGCCGGCGGCGATGTCCTTGGCTAGCCAGGCGCGTTGGTAGTGGAGCAGGGTGACCAGGCCGGGCAGCCAGCGTTGCCAGTCGACGCGAGGTGGTTCGGGCATGGTGCGGGCTCTGGGGGAGGAGGGTGCTCCATCACAGCTTAGATGCTGACATCGGGGGCCGCTTTGCGGCCCATCGCGACACAAGGCCGCTCCCACAGGTACTGCATTAGCCTGAAGCCTGCGCGGTCCCGGTGGGAGCGCGCATGCTCGCGAAGAGCCAAACGCAGGGGATGGCACCGGCTTCGCCGGTGTTCGCGGGCACGCCCGCTCCCACAGGTACTGCATCAAGCCTGAAACCTGCGCTGTCCCTGTGGGAGCGGGCATGCCCGCGAAGAATCCAGCGTGATGTAACAGAAACGAAAAAGCCGCGCTATTGCGCGGCTTTTTCGTGTTGAGTCGGCTACATCAGACGTTGAAGCGGAAGTGCATCACGTCGCCGTCTTTGACGATGTAGTCCTTGCCTTCCAGGCGCCATTTACCGGCTTCCTTGGCACCGCTTTCACCCTTGAACTGGATGAAGTCGTCATAGGCCACCACTTCAGCGCGGATGAAGCCTTTTTCGAAGTCGGTGTGGATAACCCCGGCCGCTTGCGGTGCGGTGGCACCAATGCGAACGGTCCAGGCACGCACTTCCTGCACACCGGCAGTGAAGTAGGTCTGCAGGTTCAGCAGCTCGTAACCGGCGCGGATCACGCGGTTCAGGCCAGGCTCTTCCAGGCCCAGGGCCTCAAGGAACATGTCCTTCTCTTCGCCGTCGTCCAGCTCGGCGATTTCTGCTTCGATCTTGTTGCACACCGGCACAACCACCGCGCCTTCTTCCTCGGCAATGGCCTTGACCACGTCCAGGTGCGGGTTGTTGTCGAAGCCGTCTTCGGCGACGTTGGCGATGTACATCACCGGCTTGCTGGTCAGCAGGTGGAAGCCACGGATGACGGCTTTTTCGTCGTCAGCCATGTTCTTCATCAGGCTGCGCGCAGGCTTGCCTTCGGTGAAGTGCGGGATCAGCTTTTCCAGAATGGCCTTTTGCGCCAAGGCTTCCTTGTCGCCGCCTTTGGCGTTGCGGGTAACCTTCTGCAGTTGCTTCTCGCAGCTGTCGAGGTCGGCGAAGATCAGTTCGAGGTCGATGATCTCGATGTCACGCTTGGGGTCGACGCTGTTGGAAACGTGAATCACGTTCTCGTCTTCGAAGCAGCGCACCACGTGGGCAATGGCGTCGGTCTCGCGGATGTTGGCGAGGAACTTGTTGCCCAGGCCTTCGCCTTTCGATGCACCGGCAACCAGGCCGGCGATGTCGACGAATTCCATGGTGGTCGGCAGGATGCGGTTTGGCTTGACGATTTCAGCCAGCGCAGCCAGACGAGCGTCGGGCATCGGCACGATGCCGCTGTTTGGCTCGATGGTGCAGAAAGGGAAGTTCTCCGCCGCGATGCCAGACTTGGTCAGTGCGTTGAACAGGGTGGACTTGCCGACGTTGGGCAGGCCGACGATGCCGCAATTGAAACCCATGGGTATTCCCCTCTCTAAAGGAAATCAGGCCTTCTGGCTGTGCAGCTCGCGCATCGCCTTGGCAAAGTCGCCGGCAAGCACGTCCGGCAGCACGCCGAGGGCAAAATCGATGCTGGCGTCGAGCTTCTCCTGCTCGGCGCGCGGCGCGCGGCCCAGGACGAAGTTGGAGACCAGTTTGGCGTCGCCCGGGTGGCCAATGCCAAGCCGCAGGCGGTGGAAGTCGTTCTGGTTGCCGAGCTGCGCGATGATGTCGCGCAGGCCGTTGTGCCCACCATGGCCGCCGCCGCGCTTGAGCTTGGCAACGCCCGGAGGCAGGTCGAGTTCGTCGTGTGCCACCAGGATTGCTTCCGGCTTGATGCGGAAGAAATTCGCCAAGGCCGCCACGGACTGGCCGCTGCGGTTCATGTAGGTGGTGGGGATCAACAAACGAACGTCGTTGCCCTGATGGCTGAATTTAGCCGTCAGGCCGAAATACTTTTTGTCAGCGGTGAGCGAAATACGCTGGGCGCTGGCAATGCGTTCAACGAAAAGAGCCCCTGCGTTATGCCGGGTCTGTTCGTATTCGGGGCCGGGGTTACCCAGGCCAACGATCAACTGGATGGCGGTCACGTCAGGGGCTCTTCCTTGGAGTTGGTGGGTCACAGTGCGCGCGGCACTGTAACCCGATCAACGCCGGCGTGCGAGTGGATTACTCGGCAGCGCCTTCTGCTTCTGGAGCAACGCGTGGAGCGTGAACGTTGGCAACAGCTTTGTCATCACCGTGGGCCAGAGCTACGAACTCTACGCCTTTCGGAGCTTTCAGGTCCGACAGGTGGATGATGGTGCCGACTTCGGCGTTGGCCAGGTCAACTTCGATGAACTCAGGCAGGTCTTTGGCTTCGCAGGAAACTTCGATCTCGGCAACAACGTGGGAGATCTCGCCGCCTTTCTTGACCGGTGCTTCTTCGTTGATGAAGTGCACTGGAACAACAGCGGTCAGTTTCTGGCCAGCAACAACGCGAACGAAGTCGGCGTGCATGATGAACTGCTTGGCTGGGTGACGCTGCATGGCCTTGATGATGACGTTCTGCTTAACACCGTCAACATTCAGCTCGATAACGTGGCTGAAAGCAGCTTCGTTTTCGAACAGCTTGGTGATTTCCTTGGCCAGGATGGTCAGGGATTGAGCTTCTTTATCGCCACCGTAGACAACGGCCGGGATGTTCAGCGCATGACGCAGGCGGCGGCTCGCACCTTTCCCCAGGTCAGTACGCGCTTGGGCGTTCAGAATAAAATCAGTCATTTTGTTTCTCCAAAATAGCCCCCCGAGAGCGTTTGCGACCAGCGCCAACGGGGATGGCAAAAAAGCCCCGCCCCAACACATGCTGGGGCGGGGCGCTTCACATCAACACGCGTTCCGCTTAGCGGAACATCGCACTGATCGATTCTTCATTGCTGATGCGGCGGACCGCCTCAGCGACAACCGGTGCGATATCCAGCTGGCGGATACGGTCACAGGCTTGAGCAGCGGCGGACAGCGGAACGGTGTTGGTCACCACCAGCTCGTCCAGTACCGACTTCTCGATGTTCTCGATCGCGCGGCCCGACAGGACAGGGTGCGTGCAGTAGGCGTAAACCTTGGCAGCGCCGTGCTCTTTCAGGGCTTTGGCCGCGTGGCACAGGGTGCCGGCGGTGTCGACCATGTCGTCTACCAGGATGCAGGTGCGCCCTTCGACGTCGCCGATGATGTGCATAACCTCGGAGTGGTTAGCCTTTTCGCGGCGTTTGTCGATGATACCCAGGTCGACGCCCAGGGACTTGGCAACGGCGCGTGCGCGCACGACACCACCAATGTCCGGGGAGACGATCATCAGGTTCTCGAAACGCTGGTCTTCGATGTCATCGACAAGAACGGGCGAGCCGTAGATGTTGTCGACGGGGATATCGAAGAAGCCTTGGATCTGGTCAGCGTGCAGGTCGACGGTGAGAACACGGTCGATACCTACGACAGTGAGCATGTCAGCGACAACTTTGGCGCTGATGGCTACACGTGCCGAACGCGGACGGCGGTCCTGGCGGGCATATCCGAAGTAAGGAATCACGGCGGTGATTCGGGATGCTGAGGAGCGGCGGAAGGCGTCGGCCATCACTACCAGTTCCATCAGGTTATCGTTGGTCGGGGCACAAGTCGGCTGAATAATGAAAACGTCTTTACCGCGAACATTTTCATTGATCTCAGTGCTGATCTCGCCGTCGGAGAATTTACCGACAGAGACGTCACCGAGAGGGATATGCAGCTGACGTACGACACGCCGAGCCAGATCGGGGTTAGCGTTCCCCGTAAAGACCATCATCTTGGACACGCGCAGTACCTGAAGGCTGAGGGTATACCTGGATGAGTATAGGAAAATGGCAGGGGCGGCTGGATTCGAACCAACGCATGGCAGGATCAAAACCTGCTGCCTTACCGCTTGGCGACGCCCCTGTATCTGTTGCTGCGAACGCTTATGCGCTCGACTTCTTGACCAGACTTTGCAGCTTGCGATGCAACATCGAAATATTGCTTCCTTTCGCCACAAACCCTGTTTGGGTCGCTGAAAGAAGGGCCAGAACTTTATCAGCTTCGGCTTTGCTTGGGAAGGCCCCAAACACACAACTTCCAGTGCCGGTTAGTCGAGCCTCAGTGAACTTACCCAGTGAATTCAACGCATTGCGAACTTCTGGATAACTCTGCTCTACCACCGGTTGGCAGTCATTTCGACTGTTTCCCTCGGGAACGGGGCGCATATTAAGGGGGAGGGAATCACGTGTCAACTGTGGATGTGAAAAAATTTCTACTGTGCTGACAGACACTTGCGGCACCAGCACGACATACCAGGGCTCATCCGGGTCGACCGGGGTCAGTTGCTCGCCCACGCCCTGGGCGAACGCCGCATGGCCGCGCACGAAGACCGGTACATCGGCGCCCAGGCTCAGGCCCAGTGCGGCCAGGCGGTCTTCATCCCAGTCCAGTTGCCACAGGTGGGCGAGGGCCAGCAGGGTGGTAGCGGCGTCCGAACTGCCGCCGCCGATGCCGCCACCCATGGGCAGCACCTTGGTCAGCCAGATGTCGGCGCCCAACGGGCTGCCGGACTGTTCCTGCAACTTGCGCGCGGCACGCACGATCAGGTTGCTGTCGTGCGGTACGGCCTCGATCTCGGTGTGCAGGCGGATCACGCCATCGTCACGAACGGCGAAACTCAGTTCGTCGCCATGGTCGAGAAACTGGAACACGGTTTCCAGCTCGTGATAACCATCCGCGCGGCGGCCGATGATATGCAGCCACAGGTTGAGCTTGGCCGGGGCGGGCAGGGTGATTTTCTGCATGTGATCAGTGCCCCAGCTGGCGTGGCTGCCAGTCCTTGACCACCAGGGTCACGTCCAGGTCCTTGCCATGCAGTTTCAGGCGCTCGGGCAACCAGTAGCCATTCTGTTCGGTGTAGCTCAGGTACTGCACCTGCCAGCCATCCTGGTCAAGGCTGGCCAGGCGGCTGTCGCCGTCCAGGGTCAGCTTGCTCTTGCTGTCGGGGGCGGGCAGGCCGCGGACCCACCAGACCAGGTGCGACACCGGCAGCCGCCAGCCAAGCTGCTCTTCCAGCAGGGCTTCCGGGCTGGAGGCCTCGAAGCGACCCTGGTTGGCCACTTCCAGCACCACGCCGCCGGGGCGGCCGGTCAGGCGTGCGGCACCACGGCCGAGCGGGCCAGCCAGGCGAATGTCGTAGTAGTCCTGGCGCTGCAGCCAGAACAGCGTGCCGCTGCCTGAGTCGCGCGGGGCGCGGATCCCGACCTTGCCGTTGATCTGCCAGCCATCAAGGCTGCTCAGCTGCTCTTTATGGGCCCGCCACTGTTGTGGGTCGCCGTGGCCTTGCAGGGCCTCGCGGCTACCGAAGCCGGCACAGCCGGCCAGCAGGGCGATCAGGGTGAAGGTGATGCAATGGCGCAGGAACATGGCGTTAAAGGGTCTCGGATCCGGTCAGGCGCAGGATGGTCTTGCGCAGGATGGGGCTGTCGGCCTGGGCTTCGTAGCCCTTGGCCCATACCTGGCGGGCTTCGCGGCGCTTGCCGTTGGCCCACAGCACTTCGCCCAGGTGGGCGGCCACTTCGTGGTCGGGGAAGTTGGCAAAGGCTTGGCGCAGGTAGGTTTCAGCCTCGTCGAGGTTGCCCAGGCGGTAGTTGACCCAGCCCAGGCTGTCGAGTACGGCCGGGTCGTCCGGCGTCAGCTGGTGGGCCTTGTCGATCAGCGTCTTGGCTTCGCTGTAGCGAGTGGTACGGTCGGCCAGGGTGTAGCCCAGGGCGTTCAGCGCCATGGCATTTTCCGGTTCGCGGGCGATGATGGCGCGCAGATCCTTTTCCAGCTGTACCAGGTCGTCACGCTTTTCGGCCAGCATGGCGCGGGTGTACAGCAGGTTGAGGTCATCCGGGTAGCGCTGGATGGCTTGCTGCAATACCTGGCTTGCCTGGGCGTCCTTGTTGTTGTTGCTGTAGCTTTCCGATTCGATCAGGAACAGCTGGATGGCGTAGTCCGGCTGGGCTTCGCGGGCCTCGGCGAGCAGGCGCGAGGCCTCGGTGCCGCGGCCGTTGGCAATCAGGATGTCGGCCTGGCGCAGCTGCGCCGGCAGGTAGTCGGGGCCGGTGCCGACCAGGGCGTACTCACGCAGGGCGCCAGCGGGGTCGTGGCGTTCCTCGCGAATGCGGCCCAGGTTCAGGTGTGCGGCGTCGACGTTGCTGTCACGCTCGACCAGTTCCTGCAGGTAGCCTTCGGCTTCATCCCAGTCTTTGTTCTCCAGGCACACCAGGGCCAGGGAGTAACGCAGTTCGTCATCGTCCGGGTATTGCTGGACCAGGCTGAGGAACTCGCCCTTGGCGTCGGCGATGCGGTCCTGCTCGACCAGGGTGCGGGCGTAGGTCAGGCGCAGGCGCTTGTCATCCGGGTTGTCGCGGATTGCGCCGCGCAGCAGGGGCAGTGCCTCGGGGCCGCGGTCCAGGGCCTGGAGCAGGCGGGCGCGCAGCAGGATCGGGGCAATTTCGCCGTTGTGCGCCGGGTGCGATTCGAGCAGCTCCAGCGCCTCTTCGGCCTTGCCGTCCTGGTTCAGCAACAGGGCCTTGCCGAACACCAGCTGGCCGTTGTCCGGGTATTTCACCAGCAGGCGCTCAAAGCTTTGCAGCAGGCCGTCGCGGGTGCTCTGGTCGGTTTCGGCGGCGGACAGGGCGAGGAAGTCGAAGTGGGTGTCGCCCTGGCCCTGCAGCACCTTTTCCATGTAGGCCATGGAGTCGTCATAGCGGCCGGCGCGGGCCAGCTGGATGGCGGCGGCGCGCTGGGCGTCGAGGTTCTGCGGGTCGTTGCGGGCCCAGACCAGGGCATTGTCCAGTGACGGCTCGTCGGCGCCGAGGTATTCGGCAATGCGGTAGGCGCGCTCGGAAACCGCAGGGTCCTGGGTTTTTGCTGCCTGGTCGGTGTAATTGGCCAGGGCGATGTCGAAGCGGTTGCGTTGGCCGGCCAGCTCCGCGACCAGCAGGCTATACAGCGTGTCCTGCTTGAACGAGCCATACACCACGGGCTTATCCGCCTCGCCCTTGCCGGCTTCGGCGACGGGAGGCTCGGCCTTTTGCGGGGCCAGGCTCTGGCAGCCCTGGAGCAGGGCGAAGGCAAGCAGCAATGCGTATGGTTTGTTCATAGAAAGGCTTATAGGAGGACTCACCGGCGGTCGGAGCATGATGACACAAGCGCGGGGGCAAAACCCACCTGCGAAGGTATGAAGCATAGGCTTAGCACATGCAGACCGCGACATGCGCGGGTGGTTCGTTCCAGAGCCTGCCGCGATGCTGGTACCCAGTGTTTGTGATCTTGCTTTGGCTTTGGCTTTGGCTTTGGCTTCTGCTTCTAAGCGCGCGGTAGTCCAGGCAACACAGATTGCGACTTCAGGAGGCCGAGCGCAGGGCTTGCGAAGGGAGGTGACGGGCATGGATGCCCGTCAAGCGCTGGGCCCCAGGATGGGGCCTGCAGCGCGGTCCTCCCGGGAGCAAGCCCGGAGCGAGGGAACCCCGGAGCGCAGCGCAGGGGCCGGATGATGGGAGCGGACGGCTTTGGTTACTTTGGCCAAGACCAAAGTAACCCGCCGGAAGGGCGGAAAGGTGACTAAGCGCCACCTGCGCGAACGAATGTCTACACTGTGTTCAAGGCCCATGCCAGTCAAAAGCAAAAGCGTGTGCGGCGGTTTTGATGTTGCGAAAAGTCCGTTTGCGATGGCGACGCTTACTCACCTTTTCGCTCTTACAGCGAGTCACTTTTTGTCAAACGCCCCCCGTGTCAGCCTACCTGTCGCCTCTATTGATTGACTCAATCTTCCAAGGGGGCGAAGGTGCAAGGTAATGAAAAAGCGTTATGACTCTGAATTCAGAGACTGGGCTGTTCAGC
>NZ_JENB01000069.1 GCF_000708715.2 Pseudomonas putida W15Oct28
TTGTCTGGCGAACAAATCGGCCTGAAAGAAGTAGAAGATGATGTTTGGGATGTGTTCCTGTGTGACCATCTCCTGGGGAGGCTTGAACGGGGTGCAAACCGCGTCCAAGCCTCAAATGTGTAAACCATGTCCCCGGTTTACGATGTAAACAATGTCTCCGGTCGTACACCGCGAAGAGGCCCGTACAGGCGCTACAGAATCATCAATCATGCTTTTTCATCAGGTGCGGCGACAGGTTCAATTCCCGCCCGCGACGCAAGCGAATACGGCTGCGCCGCCAGAAGCGCACGCCCAGCCACAACAGCAGCAAGCCAGCCCCGGTGAGGATGCTGGACAACGGCTTGTTGGTATTGAGTTCTTGCAGGGCAGGGTAGTTGCCCAGCAGGCCGGCGACGCCGGCCATGGCCAGCAGCACGCCCAGGGTCGCCAGCAGCGCCGACAGGCCGGCCGCCAGGCGGGCGCCCCAGTTGCGCGGCTGGCGCGTGCGCAGGCGCTTGGCGTCGAAACTGCCTTTAAGCTTCATTCCGCTCTCCTCTGTGGATATCCGGAATTCGACCTGCTGCCGCCCATCGGGTTCCGCCCGGCTGCCGGGCGGTCGTGCCTGTTGCTTAGATCAGGCTGGCGGTGGGTGCCACGCAAGCGAAGTTGTCGGCCATCACGGCCATTTCGCACTGGTGAATCTGCGCGGCCGGGATGACGCCATCCTTGAAGGCGAGATCGCGGGTTGCCGAGGCGTCTTCTACCAGGGTGCACCGGTAACCATAGTCCTTGGCGCGGCGAACGGTGGTGCTGACGCTGGAATGGCTCATGAAGCCGCAGACAATCAGGTCGAGATGGCCCAGCGCCTGCAGCGTTTCGTGCAGCTGGGTGTTCTTGAATGCATTGGGCATGCGCTTTTCGATGACGATTTCACCTTCCAGCGGCTCCAGCCCCGGAATGAACTGGCCGGCAGGCCCCTGTGGATCGAAGCGGCCACCGACAGTGCCCAGGTGGCGAACATGGATGATCGGACGGCCGCTTTTACGGGCGGCGTCGAGCAACCTGGCGATGTTGGCCACGGCCTCGTCCATGCCCGACAACTGCAGGGGCCCACTGAGGTACTCCTTTTGCGCATCGATGATGATCAGGCTGGCGTGGCTCAGCTTGGCCGGCGGATAGTCGCGGCCAGTGAGGCGGAACATCGTGGTTGGAACGGACATCAAGGGCTCCTTGGAAGGGCTTTTGTATACCTATTGTCCCCTGCCTTGACGCCAATGGGAATGGTTGACAACGCAAGCGGCATGGTTACTGGCCTGTGGCTAGCCTTTGGGCACTGCAAACGAACAAATGTGTGGGTGGGGCTGTTAGACTTTTGTCCGGTCTGAAATAGGAGTACCCCGTGATCACATCCCGTCTGCGCACGTTGCGCGACTACATCCGCTGGGCGGTCAGCCGCTTCCACGAGCACGACCTGTTCTTCGGCCACGGTGCCGACAACGCCTGGGACGAGGCCCGCCTGCTGGTGCTGGGCGCAGTGCACCTGCCATGGGAGGTGGCCGACAGCTACCTGGACTGCATGCTCGAGGACGACGAGCGGGTACGCCTGCAGCATTTGCTCAAGCGCCGTATCGAAGAGCGGGTGCCGGCCGCCTACCTGTTGGGCGAAGCGTGGTTCTGCGGCATGGCGTTCATCGTTGACGAACGTGTACTGGTGCCGCGCTCGCCCATTGGCCAGCTGATCGAAAAACGCTTCGAACCGTGGCTGGCGAGCGAGCCGGCGCGCATTCTTGACCTGTGCACGGGTTCGGGCTGCATCGGTATTGTCGCGGCCGACGTGTTCCCCGAGGCCGAGGTGGTGCTGGCCGACCTGTCGTTCGAGGCCCTTGAAGTGGCCAACCAGAATATCGAGCGCCATGGCCTGGACGGCCGTGTGTACACCGTGCAGGGCGATGGCTTTGGCGGTTTGCCGGGGCAGCGTTTCGACCTGATCCTGTCCAACCCGCCGTATGTCGATGCCGAAGACTTCGACGACATGCCGGCCGAGTACCACCACGAGCCTGAGCTGGGCCTGGCCTGCGGCAACGACGGTCTGGACCTGGTGCGGCGCATGCTGGCCGAAGCTGCAGACCACCTGACCGACAAGGGCTTGCTGATTGTTGAAGTGGGCAACAGCCAGGTGCATGTCGAGGCGCTATACCCCGAGGTGGACTTTGCCTGGCTGGAGTTCGAGCGCGGTGGGCATGGGGTGTTCATGCTGACTGCCGAGCAGTGCCGCCAGCATCAGGAACTGTTCAAAGCCCGGGTCTGACCTTCAGGGCCTCTTCGCGGGCTTGCCCGCTCCCACAAGTAATCCACTGTCCTCAGGTCCAGTGATAATCCTGTGGGAGCGGGCAAGCCCGCGAATCAGGCGACGCGGTCTCACCGGGTTGCAATCCAGATCAACAACCCCGCCTGGAACACCGCAAACGCCACCAGGCAGGTAATGGTAAAGCGCAGCCCGCTGTCTTCACGGTGGTACTTGGCCACCCGCTCATCGCGCTCGCGCAGTTGCGCTTCTTTCTCCTGCAATTGCTGGTCCGCCTGCTGCAGCAGGTTGGCAGCATCCAGAATGTCCACCCGTTGCAGGCGCTCGTTGCTCCAGGCGGCCTTCAGCTGGCCGACGGTCATGTCCACGGTACGGCCCTTCAGGTGCTGACCGTCCTCGTACGCCACTTCGATACCCACCCCGCGCAAGCAGTGGTCACGGCGCAGGCGTGAGTCCTCGTTCAGGGAATCCTTGTTCGGCAGCGCCATGCCTTCCACCCGGTAGTGCGCCCATCTGCGCTGCAGCCACTGCGCGGCCTGGGCCAGCATGAAGCGGCCGATGCCACGGTTCACCGGCTCCAGTTGCAGGCCATGTTCACTGCCAATGCGCACCAGGCGCTCTGCATGGTCGACGCGGATATCCAGGCGGTTCTGCTCTTTGTGCACCTTTTGCCCGGGCAGCTGGATTTCCATGCGCAGCAGGCTGTGAGCCTTGTCGTGGCGCTCGGCATAACCGAACTGCACAAAGCGCAGCGGCCGTGCGCCGGTGCTGCGGTCGGTGGGCAGAGCGGCCAGGCGCAACAGCTGGAAGTGTTCGGCGGCCAGCTCGGCCCAAGGCTGGGCAGGGCTTTCCTGGGGTTCTTCGGCCGGCTCTACGGCGGCGGGGGCGGTGGTCATCAGGCTTGTCCTCGGCTATGCCTGCTGTATCGGCAGGCTTGCCACGGACCTGAGCCCGTTTACCTCACGCCGAAGGCAAATGCTGGATGAACGTCACAATTCGCTCACCCAGTTCGCGCGCCAGCGGCAGCTCGGGGTTGAGGTAGCTGTCGCGTTGCTGGCTCATGCCCCTGGGGCTGATGCGCAGCATGTGGTTCATGCCGTCGATCAGTACAAGCTGCGCATCCGGCTTGGCCGCCTTCAGCCGTTCGGCGTCGGTCACGTCCACCTGCACGTCGTTACGCCCCTGCACGATCAATGCGGGCATGGGCAGGCGGGCAAAGGCTGCCGCGGGGTTCTGCTGGAACAGCGAGATCAGGTATGGCTGCACGCTGGGGCGGAACACCTGGCGCAGTGGCGCGGGCACTTCCAGGCTGGTTTGCCCGGCCTGCAGGCGGTCGAGCAGGGCGCTGCCACCGGCCAGTTGCGCCGGAGGCAGGCGTTGGGCCAGTTGCTCGCGCAGTACGTCGGCCAGCGGCCTGCCGCTGCCGGCCAGGGTGATCACTGCGCTGGCGCCGGCCTGCTCGGCGGCCAGGCTGGCGATCAGTGCACCTTCGCTGTGGCCGACCAGGATCAGCGGGCCGAAGCGCGGGTCGGCCTTGAGCTTGTGGCTCCAGGCGACCACATCGGCCACGTAGCGCTCCACGCTGAGGTCGCGCTCGTCTGGCGTGGCCGGCTGGCTGGCAGCCACCCCGCGCTTGTCGTAGCGCACGCTGGCGATATGTTCGTTCGCCAGTAGCAAGGCCAGGCGCTTGAGGTTGTCGACCCGGCCCGACGCCGGGTTGTTGCCGTTGCGGTCGGTGGGGCCGGAGCCGGCGATGATCAGCACCACGGGTGGCGGGGTGGCCTGTTGCGGCAGCAGGAGGCTGCCGTGCAGCACGCCTTGGCCGGTGTCCAGGTCGATCGGGCGTTGCAGCACAATGGGGGCGGCGGCCTGAGCCAGGCCGGTGCACAGCAGGAAGAAGAAGGCGACGAGGCGCGACATCATGCGGTACTACATGGGGAGATGGTGGTTTGACCCAATGTTTTTGGGAAGGTTCTCTTGCAGTGCATGGCAGGCTTGGCCCCTTCGCGGGCTTGCCCGCTCCCACAGGATTACCACAGGCTCGAACACTGTGGGGTACCTGTGGGAGCGGGCAAGCCCGCGAAGAGGCCAGCACAGGCAGCCCAACCATCTGTATACTGCCGCTTTCGTCCATTTCAGGCAGAACTCGCGGAGCGTCCATGTCCGGCAATACCTACGGCAAGCTGTTCACTGTCACCACCGCTGGCGAAAGCCATGGCCCGGCGTTGGTCGCCATTGTCGATGGATGCCCACCGGGCCTGGAAATTTCCCTGGCCGACCTGCAGCACGACCTCGACCGGCGCAAGCCCGGCACCAGCCGGCACACCACCCAGCGCCAGGAAGCCGACGAGGTGGAAATCCTCTCCGGCGTGTTCGAGGGCCGCACCACCGGCTGCTCGATCGGCCTGCTGATCCGCAACACCGACCAGAAGTCCAAGGACTACTCGGCCATCAAGGACCTGTTCCGCCCAGCCCACGCTGACTACACCTACCACCACAAGTACGGCATCCGCGACTACCGCGGCGGTGGTCGCAGCTCGGCCCGCGAAACCGCCATGCGCGTAGCTGCTGGTGCCATCGCCAAGAAGTACCTGGCCAGCCAGGGCATCACCGTGCGTGGCTACATGAGCCAGTTGGGCCCGATCGAAATCCCGTTCAAGACCTGGGAATCGGTGGAGCAGAACGCCTTCTTCAGCCCAGACCCGGACAAGGTGCCGGAGCTGGAGGCGTACATGGACCAACTGCGCCGTGATCAGGACTCGGTAGGCGCCAAGATCACCGTGGTGGCCGAGGGCGTGATGCCGGGCTTGGGCGAACCGATCTTCGACCGCCTGGACGCAGAACTGGCCCACGCGCTGATGAGCATCAACGCGGTCAAGGGCGTGGAAATCGGCGCCGGCTTCGCCAGCGTGGCCCAGCGTGGCACCGAGCACCGTGACGAGCTCACCCCGGAAGGTTTCCTCAGCAACAACGCGGGCGGCATCCTGGGCGGCATCTCTTCGGGCCAGCCGATCGTTGCCCACCTGGCGCTGAAACCGACCTCCAGCATCACCACCCCGGGCCGCTCGATCGACGTCGACGGCAACCCGGTGGACGTCATCACCAAAGGCCGCCACGACCCGTGCGTGGGCATCCGCGCCACGCCAATCGCCGAGGCGATGATGGCCATCGCGCTGATGGACCACCTGCTGCGCCACCGCGCGCAGAATGCTGATGTGAAGGTGAATACCCCGGTGCTGGGCCAGCTCTGATTCACCTGCACAGGCCTCTTCGCGGGCTTGCCCGCTCCCACAGGTATTTCGCGGCCCTCAGGTCCTGTGATATCCCTGTGGGAGCGGGCAAGCCCGCGAAGAGGCCGCTGCAGGACACAACATGATTGGCTGAACCCATGCCCGCAATTCCCTACTGGCGCCTGTCCAGCTTCTACCTCTTCTACTTCGCCTTGTTAGGCTCCACCGCCCCCTTCCTGGCGCTGTACTTCGACCACCTGGGTTTCTCCCCGGCGCGCATCGGCGAGCTGGTGGCCATCCCCATGCTGATGCGCTGTGTCGCCCCCAACCTGTGGGGCTGGCTGGGCGACCGGACCGGCCAGCGTTTGCTGATCGTGCGCTTGGGCGCATTGTGTACCCTGGCCACCTTCGCCCTGATTTTCTTCGGCAAAAGCTACGCCTGGCTGGCGCTGGTGATGGCCCTGCACGCGTTCTTCTGGCATGCGGTGCTGCCGCAGTTCGAGGTCATCACCCTGGCCCACCTGCACGGGCAAACAGCGCGCTACAGCCAGGTGCGCCTGTGGGGCTCGATTGGCTTCATCCTCACGGTGGTTGGCCTGGGCCGTCTGTTCGAATGGCTGAGCCTGGACATTTACCCGGTGGCCCTGGTCACGATCATGGCCGGCATCGTCGCCGCCAGCTTGTGGGTACCCAACGCCCAGCCGGTAGAGCAGGGCGAGCGCAGCGGCGCGGGCGGCTTCCTGCAGCAGTTGCGTGGCCCCGGGGTGATTGCGTTCTACGCCTGTGTGGCGCTGATGCAGCTAAGTCATGGGCCGTACTACACCTTCCTTACCCTGCACCTGGAGCACCTGGGCTACAGCCGCAGTGCCATCGGCCTGCTGTGGGCGCTGGGGGTGGTGGCCGAAGTGCTGATGTTCATGGTCATGAGCCGCCTGTTCGCACGCTTCAGTGTGCAGCGTGTTTTGCTGGTGAGCTTCCTGCTGGCGGCGTTGCGCTGGCTGTTGCTGGGCAACCTGGCCCAGGAGCCGGCCGTGCTGATCTTCGCCCAGCTGCTGCACGCGGCCACCTTCGGTTGCTTCCACGCCGCCAGCATCGCGTTCGTGCAGGCCAGTTTCGGCGCCCGCCAGCAGGGCCAGGGCCAGGCGCTGTATGCGGCGCTGTCGGGCACCGGCGGTGCGCTGGGGGCGTTGTATTCGGGCTACAGCTGGAAACTGCTGGGCCCCACCTTCACCTTTGGTATGGCCAGTGCCGCAGCCTTGGCCGCAGCCGTTATCATTGCCCTTTGTTCGCAATCGACCAGGACCCGCCCCTGATGAGCATTCTCAGCGTTTTCCACCCCGCCCGCCCGGCACTGCCGAACAAGGTGCTGACCCACCACGACGACATCGCCGCCACTCTGGCCGAGCAGGGCGTGCGTTTTACCCACCGCGAGCATGGCCTTCGGGTGCGGCCCGGCACAGCGCAAGACGAGGTGCTGGACGTATGCCGTGAACATCTGGACCAGTTGATGACGGCGCATGACAGCAAGGCCTACGTGTTGTTGAACCGTGACGGTGAAGTTCCGCTGCAGGCTGATGTACGCGATGAGCATGTCCATGACGCCGAAGAGGTGTTTGCCGTGGTTAGCGGGCGTGCTCAGGTTGGCCTGCGGTTGGGCGACTGGGTGTATTCGGTGCTGTGCGAGAAGGGTGACCAGCTAGTGGTGCCGGCTGGGACGCGGCGCTGGGTAGAGCTGGGCGATACGCCGTTTTTCCTGGCATTGCGGCTGTACGGTAGCGAGCAGGGGATGCAGGCGCGGTTTACCGGGGATGTGACTGCGCGCGCGTTTCTGGGGATTGACGAGTTCTAATGGGCTTGCCGGCCTCTTCGCAGCACAAGGCTGCTCCTACAGTCGATCGCTTCAGGTCGGCGATCGCGTTCACTTGTAGGAGCAGCCTTGTGCTGCGAAGAGGCCAGATCAGGCAACGCAAATCTCAGCGGTAGGTCGGCAGGGCAAATCGTTGCTGGCTTTGCAGCATGGCAATCACCGGCAATTCACTCGCCTGTTCAGCCAGGTCACGGCGGATGGCGCTGATCGCCCAGGACAGCTGTTCGGCGCTGTGCAGTTGCCCATAGGTCAGCACCCGGCGGGTAACCTTGCCATCAGCCGCGCGCAGGGTAAGCAGCACCCCGCCATCAGGGCGCGCCTGGGTGTTCACCTGATAGGCCGAAAATACCGAGACGAACTTTTGCTGGATGAGGTCCATATCAACTCCTGGCTGTTATGTGGCAGACATGAGTTGGTGGTTGCAGCGACCGTGCCAGAACTTGATTTGAAGAAAAAACTAGTAAATACAGGCACTTATGGGGTGTTTTCAGAAGCGGGACCGTGCAGGTTGCATGGTCGTGCATTTTGCACAGTGCATTTTGCACGGATCAGGCTTTACCTATCGGCCCTATAGAATCTGAACCTTTGACCGCAATGGCGTGCCTGACAAAGACTTGGGCAATCATTTATGCCAGGAGGTTCCCGATGTCCAGCCAAACCGCGCCCGCCACCATGACCGACGACGAAACTGCCGCATTCGCCGAGCAGGTATTCGAACGTGCCCGCCAGGGCGATGCCGAAATGCTTGGGCGCTTGCTCGCCAGTGGCCTGCCGTCCAACTTGCGCAACCACAAGGGTGACACGCTGCTGATGCTGGCCAGCTACCACGGCCACCACGACGCGGTGCGGGTGCTGCTGGCGCAGGGCGCCGACCCGCTGATTGCCAACGACAACGGCCAGTTGCCCATTGCCGGTGCCGCATTCAAGGGGGACCTGGCGATGATCCGCCTGCTGCTGGAGCACGGCGTGCCGGTGGACGCCGCTGCGCAGGACGGGCGCACCGCGTTGATGCTGGCGGCCATGTTCAACCGCAGCGAAATCCTCGACTACCTGTTGGCCCAGGGCGCCGACCCGGCGCGCCAGGATGCCCGCGGCGCCACCGCGCTGATGGCGGCGCAAACCATGGGTGCGGTGGACACCGCCGCACGCTTGCAAACGCTGGCGGGCTAACCGCAAGGGGGCATTTGCGGCTATCCTTGGCGACTTTTCACCCGTCGCAGGCCCCCTTTCATGAAAACTCAGTTGCTCGAATTCATCAGCCTCATTGGCGCCGGCTGCATGCCCGAGGCAGACATCGAGCGCGTCGCCGACGAGGCCGCCCAGGCCTACGCCGACCCGGCCGCGTTCCTGGCCGCCAACCCCGACATCAACTACGACGACAGCTTCCCCATCCCGCTGGGCGAATGGGTGGTGCTGGGCAGCCTGCCGGACACGGTGGTGTTCCAGGCCGACAGCTACCAGGACCTGTTCCAGCAGATCAGCGACTCGTTCGACAGCAGCGTGCCGTTCACCCTCAAGCCCAAGCAGCTGGCCCGCACCGAGCCGCTGACCGCGCTCAACCGCATCCAGGTGCAGATGGGCGCGTTGAACAAGGAGGCCGGTGGTTATGTACTGCTGAACTTCAGCCAGCTGCTGGATGACGAGCTGCAGGTGGTGATGGTGGGCCAGAACGACCTGGCGCGGGTGCTGGAGCTGGGTGCCGAGGTGGGCATCAAGGTCGAGCCGGCCCTGGAAGCCCTGAAAGTCGCTGTACACATCTGATTTCGTCGTTTCCTTCTTCGCGGGCTTGCCCGCTCCCACAGGTACATCACTGGGCCCGAGAGCAGTGGAGTTCCTGTGGGAGCGGGCGAGCCCGCGAAGAGGCCAGTACAGGCGATGTATAACCTCAGCCCAGCGCGGTATCCAGAAACATCATCACCGCAAACCCGCCCATCAACCCCAGGGTCGCTGCCGTCTGGTGCCCGTTGCGATGGGTTTCGGGTATCACCTCGTGGCTCACCACAAAGATCATCGCGCCCGCCGCCAGCCCCATGCTGATCGGGTAGGCGAGGGCAAAGCCGGTCGAGATCCCCAGCCCGATCACCGCTCCCAGCGGCTCCATCAGCCCAGACCCGACCGCCACCAGCGCAGCCTTCAGGCTCGACAGCCCGGTGGCACGCAAGGCCAGCGCCACGGCCAGCCCCTCTGGGATGTCCTGAATGGCGATGGCGCTGGTCAGCGGCAGGCCGATGTTCATGTCGCCATTGGCGAAGCTCACGCCAATCGCCATGCCTTCAGGCAGGTTGTGCAGGGTGATCGCCAGCACAAACAGCCACACCCGGCTGATACGCTCGGCCTCCGGGCCGCACGGGCCGGTGCTTTCGTGCTCATGCGGGGTGAAGCGGTCCAGGCCCAGCATCAGCAACACGCCCAGGCCCATGCCCAGCACCACGGTAAAGGCCGCGGCGGGGCCGTTGCCGGTGATCTCGCGGGCGGCGTCCAGGCCCGGCAGAATCAGCGAGAACGAACTGGCGGCCAGCATCATGCCGGCGGCAAAGCCCAGCATCACATCCTGGGTGCGGGCGCTGACATCGCGCAGCACCACCGCCAGCACCGCACCCAGGGCGGTGGCGCCGAACCCGGCCAACCCGCCCAGCGCGGCCAGGTGCAGGTTGTCGGCGTGGTCGCCGTTCACTGCATTCCAGAAGCTGGCCGCCAGCAGCGCGCACACTGCCAACAGGCTTAGCCCCAGGCCGGCGCTGAGCCAAGGCGTGTTGGTGATCTGCTGGCGCCAGGCATGCAGCAGTGAGGATGGTGCGGCGCTTTGGCTGTGGGCGGGTGGCATGCAAACCTCGAATCAATGAATACAGGCAGTCTACTCAAGGACCTGCGCCAGCGGCCAAGGATTCCCTTCTATTGGCGCGATAGCTGGCTATGCTGTGCAGCAAAGCCTCTGGACAGGAGTTTAGGCATGGGGTCTACATTCAACAGCCTGGTCGGGCTGATCATTCTGGCGCTGGATATCTGGGCCATCCTCAACGTGATCAAGAGTGGCAGCGAGGTGGGCATCAAGGTGTTATGGATACTGCTGATCGCGTTGCTGCCGGTGGTGGGGCTGGTGATCTGGGCGATCGCCGGGCCGCGGGGGAACGTGCGCATCTGAACGCCTGTGCCGGCCTTTCGCGGGCTTGCCCGCTCCCACAGGTACTGCGCCGCTCTCAAGAGTTGTGGGGCTCCTGTGGGAGCGGGCAAGCCCGCGAAGAGGCCGGGACAGACAAAAGCCGCAACATCCCAGTGACAAAATTTTCACATTGGTTTAAACAGAATCCGCACCCGCACAATGCTGCGTTGGTCTAGCGCCACCGCCTCTCCGCAAACCGCAATCCTAGGACTTTCCCATTCATGGCTAACACGGACGCCTTGAAGCAACAGGGCGCGCGAACGTCGTTTTCGCCGACCCTGAAATCCCACCTGGCCTACACGCTGCTCAGCGGCCTGGTGATCATGCTGATGCTCAGCCTGGTGCGCCTGGCGCTGCTGGTCTACAACAGCGACATGATCGGCGATACCCCGTATACGACCGTTGCCGAAGGCTTCCTCAACGGCTTGCGCTTCGACCTGCGGGTAGTGGTGTACCTCAGCATCCCGCTGTTGCTGGCCATCCTCAGCCCATGGGCCATGGCCCGGCGTGGCGTGTTCCGCTTCTGGCTGACCCTCACCTCGAGCGTGGTGATGTTCCTCGGCCTGATGGAAATGGACTTCTATCGCGAGTTCCACCAGCGTCTCAACGGCCTGGTGTTCCAGTACATCAAGGAAGACCCGAAAACCGTCATGAGCATGCTCTGGTACGGTTTCCCGGTGGTGCGCTACCTGCTGGCCTGGGCCTTCGGCACCTGGCTGCTGAGCCTGCTGTTCAAAGGTATCGACCGCGCCACCCGTGGCGATGGCCTGCACCGCGTTGCCCCGTGGTACAAGCGCGTGGCGGTGTTCATGGTGATTCTGCTGGTGGCCGTGGTCGCTGCACGTGGCACCCTGCGTCAAGGCCCGCCAATGCGCTGGGGTGATGCCTTCACCACCGATTCCAACTTCGTCAACCAGTTGGGCCTGAACGGCACCCTGACCCTGATCGATGCCGCCAAGAGCCGCTTTGGCGAAGACCGCGCCAACATCTGGAAGCCGGTACTGGAGCAGAACGTGGCCACGCAAAGCGTGCGCGAACAGCTGCTGACCGCCCACGACACCCTGGTCGATGCTGACGAGGCTGCCATCCGCCGCGACTTCGTACCGCCGGCCGAGCGCACCCTGCCGATCAAGAACGTGGTGGTGATCCTGATGGAGAGCTTCGCCGGCCACTCGGTGGGCGCGCTGGGCAGCCCCAACAACATCACCCCGTACTTCGACAAGCTGGCCAAAGAAGGCCTGCTGTTCGACCGCTTCTTCTCCAACGGCACCCATACCCACCAAGGTATGTTCGCCACCATGGCCTGCTTCCCCAACCTGCCAGGCTTCGAATACCTGATGCAGACCCCGGAAGGCGGCCACAAGCTGTCTGGCCTGCCGGCACTGCTGAGCGCCCGCGATTACGACGACGTGTACGTCTACAACGGCGATTTTGCCTGGGATAACCAGTCCGGGTTCTTCGGCAACCAGGGTATGACCACCTTCATCGGCCGTAACGACTTCGTCAACCCGGTGTTCTCCGACCCGACGTGGGGCGTGTCCGACCAGGACATGTTCGACCGCGGCAACGAGGAACTGGCCAAGCACGACGGCAAGAAACCGATCTACGCGCTGCTGCAGACGCTGTCCAACCACACGCCGTATGCACTGCCCACAGACCTGCCGGTCGAGAAGGTCACCGGGCAAGGTCGCCTGGACGAGCACCTCACTGCCATGCGCTATTCGGACTGGGCGTTGGGCCAGTTCTTCGAGAAGGCGCGTAAAGAGCCTTACTTCAAGGAAACCCTGTTCATCATCGTCGGCGACCATGGCTTCGGCAACCACCAGCAAGTCACCGAGCTGGACCTGGGCCGTTTCAACGTGCCACTGCTGCTGATTGCCCCGGGCATTCAGGAGAAGTTTGGTGCGGTGAACCACACCGTGGGCACCCAGGTCGACATCGTGCCGACCATCATGGGCCGCCTGGGTGGCCAGACCCGCCACCAGTGCTGGGGCCGCGACCTGCTCAACCTGCCTGAGGGTGACCAGGGCGTGGGCATGATCAAGCCGTCGGGCAGCGAGCAGATCGTCGGCCTGGTGCAGGGCGACCGCATCCTGATCGAGTCCAAGGACATGACCCCGCGCATGTACCGCTACCAGCTGGGCAGCGAGTTCAAGGCCGAGCTGATCGAAAGCCCGGACCAGCCGGAAATGCTGAAGAAGCTGGAAGCGTATATCCAGACGGCGACCAAGAGCCTGCTGGATAACACTGCCGGTGTGGTACACGGCACACCGAAGTAAGTGTTCCATTCGCGGCTAAAGCCGCTCCCACAGGGATATCATCGCCTTCGAGGTCTGTGACATCCCTGTGGGAGCGGGTTTACCCGCGAAGAGGCCCTCACAGACTGAACATTCCCCCAGCCCCAAGGTCAGTTGATCAGGCATCACACCTTGGTGTCTCTGGATTGGGAGGACTTGTTCAATGAAAGAGTGGGAAGTCACTTTTGCCGATCAAAAAGGCGAACCGTCCACCATGACGCTGCGGGCTGAGCATCGTCCCAGCGAAGAGGAAGCCGCACGGGCCATCCGTTCGCAGCTGTTCCCGGTGATGGACGAGCTGGACCTCAACGACTTCCAGGACCGCACCATCTCCCCGACCGCCCGCTGGCTCAAGGAGCATAGTGGGGTAACCATCACCAGCATCCACGAAGCGCCTTGACCCACACGTTTGCGTAGCGCCTGTTCAGGCGCTACGATGATGAAAGGTGCCTGCCTATTCTGCGGGTTGGCGCCGTCAATTCGCGTCTTGCATCAGCTCGAACTGTTCGGCCATTGATTGCCGGCAGGTGCGTAGTGCACGGAAAGTCTATCCATTGCTTTATTCAGGAGGACGATTCATGAGCAGCCAGAACGACGATATCAGCAGCAACGTCCTGCGCCAGATGAAAGCAGGCGGTTTCGACTTCACCCAGATCCACCCCATCGAGTTCTATGCCGTATTCCCCGACGAAGCAGGGGCCCGCCGTGCCGCCGGGCAGTTTCGTGGCGAATCGCTCAATGCCCAGGTGAAGGAGCTGGGCGACGGTGCCTGGCACCTGGAACTGAGCAAGGTCATGTATGCCACCTATGGCGGGATTGGCGACTTCGAAGAGGCCTTTGAGCAGCTGGTGACACCTTATGGGGGGGAGGTGGAAGGGTGGGGCGTCAAGCACGAGCGGCCAACTGCCTGACCGTATTGTGTTGCCTTCTTCGCGGGCTTGCCCGCTCCCACAGGTACCTCACAACGTTCAGCCTTGTGGTGATCCTGTGGGAGCGGGCAAGCCCGCGAAGAAGCACACGCTGCGCTTACGGTTTGCGCCCAGCCATGTGCCCCAGATAGGCCAGCAACGCATCCAGTTCCTGTTCACTCAGGACACTTTCAGCAAACCCCGGCATCTTCGCCTGTGGCCACTGCCGCAGGCTTTGCGGGTCGCGAATCAACTTGCGTAAATAACCCGGTTGAAAATACTCGGTCGGGTTGTGCGGCACATTCAAGTCTGGCCCCATCTGCGCATCCCCCGCACCGTTCAGGCGGTGGCACGCCATGCAGTTCTGCTGGAACAAGGCAAAGCCCTGGCGCACGGGGTTGTCGGCTGGCAACTTCGGGTCGGGCAGCAATGCCGGGAACCGCGTCTCGACAGCGGCCAGTTTACGAAGGGTAGAAATCTGAAATGGCCACTGCTCTGGGCGGATGCCGCTGGCCTGCGGCTGAGTCCATACCAGGTAGAACGGCCCCGCGCCGGGTTTGCCCTTGCCCAGTGCCGGCCACGGCTTGGCGGGGTCTTCCACGGCTAACCAGGCCCGTGCCGGCCCTTTTTGCAGCAAGGGTGCGGCGGGCATTTCGGCGGCAAAACCATCCAGCGCCACAGCTTGCAGGTGGTCGCTGGGGTTCACGCCCTCCAGCAGCGTGGCCAACGGCACCGCCCGATAGTGCATGGGGCGCTTGTAGGAAACATCCTGTTCGACGCTGATATCCCGGGCCTGCGGGTGGCCGAGCAGGTCGGCGCTGCTCCACTGGCGCGCGCTGGCGCCCAGTTCAAGGTGCAGTTGCGCCGCCGACAGCGGCAGGCTCAGGAACAACGCAAACAGGGCAAGGCAGTGGCGCATGGGCAATCTCCGACCATCAAGGCCGGCAGGTTACCTGTGCGCTGCCTGTTGGCGCCACCGCCGCTGTCAGCCGAACAAACGTGTCAGGTTCGGCAAGATCAACAGCAAAGTCGTGGCAAAGAGAATGAGCCCAGCTTGGCGAATTTTCGATTGTCTGAACATGGCGGACCGCCTTCTTGTTGTTATTCCTGAATACCCGTTGGCTTCCTTGTCGCGCTTCGGGTCGATCACAGCGGCACCGCGTGGTGCCTGAACTGCCTGCCTCTTGAAAGTGGATATACAACCAACAGTAGGGTGTGTGTCATCCATGTTTGAGAACCCTTTGTTCTAATTGTCTGGTCCGGTGATTTCCATTGGCTATGAGGCCATGTGCCATCTGGCTGGCATGCTCTGGCTAGACAGTGGCGCAAGTGCCAGGCGGGTACCGACGAAATGTGACCGTTCGTCAGTGCAGCCTACTTGCTTGTACGTGCCTTTCGCGTCAGTCTCTACAGCAGATTCCCACCCATGTCGTTCAGGACTACCCCTATGTCGTTACGCATCTGCATCCTTGAAACCGATGTCCTGCGACCGGAGTTGACGGCGCAGTACCAGGGCTACGGCAGGATGTTCGAGCAGCTCTTCTCGCGTCAGCCGATCGCCGCCGAATTTAGTGTCTACAACGTGATGCACGGCGACTACCCCGCCGACAATGAAGTGTTCGATGCCTACCTTGTGACGGGCAGCAAGGCCGATTCGTTTGGTACCGATGCCTGGATCCAGACACTCAAGGCCTACTTGCTGAAGCTGTACGAGCGTGGCGAAAAGCTGCTGGGTGTGTGTTTTGGCCATCAGTTGCTGGCGTTGACCCTGGGTGGCAAGGCCGAGCGGGCCGACAAGGGCTGGGGCGTGGGCATCCATCGCTACTCGCTGGCGGCCCATGCGCCGTGGATGGACCCGGAGGTGTCGGAGCTGACCTTGCTGATCAGCCACCAGGACCAGGTGACCGAACTGCCGGAAGGCGCCACGGTGATTGCTTCAAGCGATTTCTGCCCGAATGCGGCGTACCACATTCGTGATCAGGTGCTGTGCTTCCAGGGCCACCCGGAGTTCGTGCACGACTACTCCCGCGCGCTGCTGGATGCCCGTCAGGCGTATTTGGGGGATGAGGTGTACCACAAGGCCGTGGCCAGCCTGGCCAGCGAGCACCAGGGCGACCTGGTGGGGGAGTGGATGATGCGCTTTATCCAGCAGCCGGCGAGCAAAGATACCGCCGCGTGATGACCGGGGCTGCTGCGCAGCCCATCGCGACACTACAGGGCACCGCGTCAGTTTCAGGTGAACGCGGTCCCCTGTAGGAGCGGCCTTGTGTCGCGATGGGCCGCAAAGCGGCCCCGGCATTCTCAAAGCCAGCCCGACTTCTTGAAACTGGCAAACAACCCCGTACACCCCAGCACGATCACCCCCAGTACCCCGAAATACCCGTAGTGCCACCCCAGCTCCGGCATGTTCTGGAAGTTCATCCCGTAAATCCCGGCAATCGCCGTAGGAAACGCCAGGATCGCCGCCCAGGCCGCGAACTTGCGTTGCACGATGCTCTGCCGTGACGACTCCAGCAGCATGCCGATCTCGATGGTCTGGCTGGCGATGTCGCGGATGCCGGCCAGGTCTTCCATCTGCCGCGTCACGTGGATCTGCACATCACGAAAGTACGGGCGCATGTTCTTGTCGATAAACGGGAAGCTCAGGCGCTGCAACTCCTCGCTCACTTCCACCATCGGCGCCACATAGCGGCGCAGGCGCAGGATGTCACGGCGCAGGCTGTGCAGGCGGCGGATGTCGTCGTCCTGCAACGAGCCGCCGAGCACGCTTTGCTCCAGCTCTTCGATCTCGCCATGAATGGCCTCGCTGACCGGCTGGTAGTTCTCGGTGACGAAGTCGAGCAGGGCGTACAGCACGAAGTCCTCCCCGTGCTCCAGCAGCAGCGGCCGCGCCTCGCAGCGCTGGCGCACCAGGGCGTAGGACTTGGAGTGGCCGTTGCGGCAAGTGATGATGTAGCCGTTGCCGGCGAAGATGTGGGTTTCGATGAACTCCAGCTTGCCCTCTTGGCGCACCGGCGAGTAGGTGACGATGAACAGCGCGTCGCCGAAGGTTTCCAGCTTGGGCCGGCTGTGCTTTTCCAGGGCGTCTTCGATGGCCAGTTCGTGCAGGTTGAACTGGCGTTGCAGGTTGGCCAGCTCTTCGGCGTTGGGCTCTTCCAGGCCGATCCACACAAAGTGCCCCGGCTTGCGCGCCCACTCGCTGCCTTCGTCGATGCTGATGTTGGTGACCTTTCTGCCGGCGCTGTACACCGCCGATGCCACGACTCGACCCATGGTTGCCCGCTTATTCCGGTTGAACACGGGGTACAGCTTGGGCCGTACCCGGCCCAAGAGCAACCCGCTTCAGGCCAGCTCGTGTTCCATGCGGTCGATGCATTGCTGCATCTGCACCCGGCACTGCTCGATCAGCGCCGGAATGTCCTGTTGGGTCATGCCGGCCGTGGCAATGGGGGGCAGCGAGCGCACGACTACGGTGCGCTGGCGCCAGCTGTTCAGGTTCATGCGCGTGGCGTAGCGGCTGACGCACACCGGCACAATCGGCACACCCGCCTCGATGGCCATGTGGAACGCGCCTTTCTTGAAGGGCAGCAAGTGTTCGCCAGGGTTACGCGTGCCTTCCGGGAATACCCAGATCGAGGTGTCGTCCTGCAGCACGCGGGTGGTTTCCTGCAGCGCCTTGCGTGCCTGGTAGCTGTTCTTGCGGTCGATCAGCACGTTGCCGCCCAGCCAGAACAGCTGGCCGAACAGCGGCACCCAGCCCAGACTCTTCTTGCCGATGGCCACGGTGCGTCGTGGCACCGCCTGGCCCACCACGAACAGGTCGTAGTTGGATTGGTGGTTGGCGATGATCACGCAACCGGGGGGCTGGTCCCATAGCGGGCCAACCTCGGCCTTGACCTTGATGCGCATCAGCCAGGTGGCCGGCCGGCTGTAGAGGTGGGCGAATACCCGGCTGTTGTCGGGGTTGAAGGGGCGGCACAGGCCAATGACCAGGCCCACGACGCCAACCACAAGGAAATGCAGCGCCAGCAGAAGCATGCGCAAAGAATAAAGCATGGTACGACTCACACCAGACGGTCGCCGGAGTGTACGGGTGTGCACTGATTGGGGCAAATTCAGGTGCTGCGCCCACTTTCCCTGTAGGAGCGGCCTTGTGTCGCGAAAGGGCCGCGAAGCGGCCCCACATTTCCAGCTTCGCCGCAAGGATTGCTGGGGCCGCTTTGCGGCCCTTTCGCGACACAAGGCCGCTCCTACAGGGACCGTGAGCGCAGGGGAAGTGGATTATCAGCCCATATGGTGCTGGTCCAGCTCGATCGCCTTGTCCAGCGCCTCCAGCAGCCCTTTGCGCACTTTCAGCTTGGTGTTCTTGTGCGCCAGCATGTTCAGCTTCTTCAATTCGCGCGCTGCAGCCAGTGCCGCTTCCTGCAGCTGCTCGGCCGGCACCACCTTGTCGAGGAAGCCGGCATCAACCGCCGCGTGCGGGTCGAACACCTCGGCATTGATCACCGAGCGGTGGAAGGCTGAGCGGCGCAGGCGGTCGCGGGCCAGCTCGATACCCGCATGGTGCATGGTCATGCCGATCTGCACTTCGTTCAGGCACACCTTGTACGGCCCCTCGACGCCAATGCGGTAGTCGGCCGACAGCAGCAGGAAGGCGCCTTTGGCCACGGCGTTGCCCGGGCAGGCGACCACCACCGGGAACGGGTGCGACAGCAGGCGGCGGGCGAGGGTGGAGCCGGCGGTGACCAGGCTGATGGCCTCTTTCGGGCCGCTGGTCATCACCTTGAGGTCGTAACCACCCGACAGGATGCCTGGCTGCCCGGTGATGATCACCACGGCTCGCTCTTCGGTAGCGCGGTCGAGCGCGGCATTGAAGGCGGTGATGACATCCGGCGAGATGGCGTTGACCTTGCCGTTGTTCAGGGTCAGGGTGGCGATGCCGTCTTCGGCGTGGTAGGTAATCAGCTCGCTCATGGCAGAGTCCTTTTGTTGGCGTGGCGACGACGTTACCCAGCGCCAGAGGCCAGGTAAAGCAGCAAGGCTGACTGGTCGGTCAGCGTTTACCGCGGTCCAAATGCAAATACATGAAAAATTTGAAAAAAGTGCTTGCCAAAGGGAATGTCTTTCACTAAATTAGCGCACCTCGACGGGCCGCAAGGCTTGAAGAGAAACGGTGAAGTGTCCGAGTGGTCGAAGGAGCACGCCTGGAAAGTGTGTATACGAGAAATCGTATCAAGGGTTCAAATCCCTTCTTCACCGCCACATTCTACGAAGAGCCCCCGCGCTGAAAAGCACGGGGGTTTTTTGTTTTTGGGCCTATGGGGCTGCTGCGCAGCCCATCGCGACGCAAGGCCGCTCCTACAGAGGACCGCGTCAATTTCGGGTGAACGCGGTCCCTGTAGGAGCGGCCTTGTGTCGCGATGGGCCGCAAAGCGGCCCCAAAATCTCAAAAGCTGACCGAAGCCGACAACCGAGCGGTACGTGGCGCGCCCTGGAACAGGTAGTTATCCCCCAGGTAGTCCCCCACATCGCGCCAATAGCGTTTGTCGAACACGTTATCCACGCTCAGGCGCAGCACCGTGTCATACCCGCCAATGCGCGTCCGATACCGGCTCCCTACATCGAACACGGTATACCCGCCAACCTCCACATTGCCCGCCTGGCTCGCATACTTGCTGGCGCTGTAGCGCGCCCCGCCCAGCAGTGCCAAGCCCGGTATCGGGAGGGTGTACTCCGCCTGCAGCGCTGCCCGGAATTTGGGCACGTTGATCGCCTGGTGCCCTTCATAGGCATCGGTACCGCTGTTGTTCACCCGCGCACGAATGGCTGCGGCGCTGGCCTGCACTTGCAGGTTCTGCGTCATCCAGCCGCTGGCGCCCAGCTCCAGGCCGGTGTTTTTCTGCTGGCCTTGTTGCATGTAGGTGAAATGGCCGGCACCGTCCGGGCGTGCGTATTGGTAGGCCTGGCGGATCTGGAACAGCGCAGCGCTGAAGCTCAAGCCTTGCCAGTCGTGCTTGAGGCCCAGTTCTAGTTGGTGGGACGTGGTCGGCGCGAGGATTTCAAATTTGTTTTCAGCGAACCAAGGTGCGGTGCCGCCCACTGACAGGCCTTTGGAATAGCTGGCATATAGGGTGGTATCCGGCTGCGGCTTATAGATAAGAGCAGCGTTGGGTAGCAACTGATATTGACGCGTATGGCGCCCGGCAATGCCATTTTCGTCCCAGGTCTTTTCATCGAGGCGCACTTCACGGGCGCCCAGTACAGTCTGCCATTGCTCGTTGAAGCTGATGCGATCGCTGACAAACAGGCCGTACTGGCGACTGTCGAGGCGGCGTTCGCTAGATTTGATGGCATTGCCGGATGGTTCAAAAGCCGGCGCGCCGTCGTAGATGTTGCCTTTACCGATCCATTCCATGTAACTGGGCCGCTGATCCAGCGTGCGCCGCTGCGCACTGGTGCCCACGGTCAGTTCATGCCCCACGCCCAGGGCATCGAAATGCCCGTTGAGCATGGCCTGTGCCTCATCGGTGCGGCGGGTGTCGTCGGGGCTGCGGAAGTCGTAGATGTCGTAGTCGCCGTTGCTGCCAAAGAACGCGCCTTCGCTCGAACCCCAGGCAAACGCGCTGTAATCGTCGATCACCACCTTGCTGCGCGAGGCACTCAAGGTGCCGGTCCAGGCCTCGTTGAAGCGGTACTCGAAGCGCCCGCCCAGGTTCAGCGAGTCGTTTTGCACAGGCTTTGCCCAATCCTGGTAAGCCAGGCGGTCATCCGGGTCGATGCCGTGGGGCACCTCGGTGCCGCCCAGCAGTTGGTAACCCGGCACCGAGCGCTGCTCGCGGTGCTGGTATTCGGCATCCAGCTGCAGGGTGGCATCCGGGCTGATCTGCCAGTCGAAGGCCAGCGAGGCGAAGTCGCGCTTGCCATCCGCATGGTCGACATAGGAGCGGATGTCTTCATGGGCCAGGTTGGCGCGCAGGCCGAACTGTTTTTCGCTGCCGAACCAGCCACCCAGGTCGGTGGCCAGGTAGCGTTCGCCTTGTTCGTTGGTCGACACCGTGACGCTGCGCACATCTTCGGCGCGCTTGGTCACGTAATTGATCAGGCCGCCCGGCTCCGACACACCGCTTTGCAGCCCCGACAATCCCTTTAGCAGCTCTACCTGCTGCTTGTTCTCCAGGGCCACGTTCTGCTCGCCGGCAATGGTCTGGCCGTTGATGCGGTAGCTGCTGGCGGCATTCAGCTCGAAGCCCCGCACGTTGAAGTTTTCGTAGTAGCCGATGGGGGCATAGCTTTCGCCAACCGAGGCGTCGCTTTGCAGCACTTCGCTGAGTTTGCGCACCTGGCGGTCTTCCAGCAGTTGCTGGCTGAACACGCTGACTGAGGCGGGGGTGTCGAGCAAGGGCGCGGGCTGCAAGCCGCCCACCGCTGCCTGGCGTGCCTGGTAGCCGTCATTGGCGTAGGTGTCGGACACCTGCAGCGGGGCCAGCACCACGCTGTCTTCGGCGAGCACATGGGGGCAATGCAGGGCCAGGCCCAGGCTGAGCAGGCTCAGGGGCAGGCTCAGGGGCAGGCGGGGGTGT
>NZ_JENB01000070.1 GCF_000708715.2 Pseudomonas putida W15Oct28
GGCAATGCTGCCACCTGGGGCGGGGCTGCAGGGGAGGGCAGGGGGGGCGGTGTGTCCGAGGACACGCGCAGGTCCAGGTCGATGGCTTCGAGTGTGAGGATGCGGGGCCGATCGGGGTGTTGGCCCAGTGCCTTGAGGGCCGAGCGGCCGATCAGGTGTTCCAGTTCGCGCACGTTGCCTGGCCAGTCGTAGGCCAGCAGCGCGGCCTGCGCTTCGGGGCTCAGTCGCAGGCTGTTCAGGCCCAGGCGAGAACGGTTCTGTTCGAGGAAGTAGCCAGCCAATAGCAGTACATCTCGACCACGTTCGCGCAAGGGCGGCACGTGCAGCGGGTACACGCTGAGGCGGTGATAGAAGTCGGCGCGGAAGTTGCCGTTGCGCACTTCTGCTGCCAGGTCACGGTTGGTGGCGGCAATCAGGCGCACGTCCACGCGGTGCTCGCGGTCCGAGCCCAGGCGTTGCAACTGGCCGCTTTGCAGCACACGCAGCAGTTTGGCCTGGACGGTAAGTGGCAGTTCGCCCACTTCGTCGAGGAACAGCGTGCCGCCATTGGCCAGCTCGAACTTGCCGCGGCGCTCGCCGTGCGCACCGGTGAAGGCACCGCGTACATGGCCGAACAGTTCGCTTTCTACCAGGGTGTCGGGCAGGGCGGCACAGTTGAGGCTGACCAACGGCTTGTCGGCGCGGCTGCTGGCCTGGTGCAGGGCAAGGGCCACCAGTTCCTTGCCGACCCCGGTTTCGCCGGTGATCAGCACGGTCAGGTCGCTGCCACCGACCAGGCGGATTTCCTCTACCAGGCGCTTGTGCGCCGGGCTCTGGCCAATCAGTTCTTTATCCTGGCCGCTGGCCTGGCGGTAGATCTCGGCGCGGTGGTGTTCGTCCTCGGCGCGCAGGGCCAGGTGCTCGATGCGCTCGGCCACGGTAACGGTGGCGGCGGCCAGGCTGGCGAAGGCCTGCAGGGCATCCAGTTCCAGGCTCTGGAATTGCCCGGGGGTGAGGGCGTCGAGGGTGACCAGGCCCCAAGGGCGCTCATCGACCATCAGCGGGCAGCCCATGCAGTCGTGCACTTCAAGGCTGGCATCCGGGGCATTGACCAAGCCATCGTAGGGGTCGGGCAGTTCGGAGTCGCTGGCGAAACGGGTGGGTTCCGGGCGGCTGAGCAGGATCTGGAACCGTGGGTGCTCGCTGACCCGGAAGCGCCGACCCAAGGTGTCAGGGCTCAGACCATCCACTGCCAGCGGCACCAGCCATTCACCATCCAGGCGCAGCAGCGCGGCGGCATCGCACGGCAGAAGCCCGCGCATGGCCTGCAGCAGGCGACGGTAGCGTTCCTGGTCGGGCAAATCGCGGGACAGGTCGCTGACCAAGGGCAGCAAGGCGGTGAGCAATGGCTTTGTGGTCATAAAGACTCCTATGGGTCGATATGACTATACGCCGAGGTAGGTCTTTTTGACATGACCTGCCTCAAACCCCTGATTTTGCTGGCTATAAAAGTTGGCACGATTGCTGAAATGGCTAGGGCAGTCATTTGAAGCCACAGGCTCAGGAGTTGTCGCAATGCTCAATGCCGAACAACGTGCAATCATCAAAGCCACTGTACCCCTGCTGGAAAGCGGCGGCGAAGCGCTGACCACCCACTTCTACAAGATGATGCTCAACGAGTATCCAGAGGTCCGTCCACTGTTCAACCAGGCCCACCAGGCCAGTGGTGACCAGCCACGGGCCCTGGCCAACGGCGTGCTGATGTATGCCCGCCACATTGACCAGCTGGAGCAGTTGGGCGGCCTGGTGGGGCAGATCATCAACAAGCATGTTGCCCTGCAGATTCTGCCGGAGCACTACCCGATCGTCGGCAGCTGCCTGCTGCGCGCCATCGAGGAAGTGCTGGGCAAGGAAATCGCCACCCCTGCGGTGATCGAAGCCTGGGGCGCGGCCTATGGCCAGCTGGCCGACATCCTGATTGGTGCTGAAGAAAATCTTTATAAAGAGAAGGAAGAGGCTGAAGGCGGCTGGCGCGGTACCCGCGAATTCCGCCTGGTACGTCGCGAGCAGGAAAGCAGCGAGATCGTCTCGTTCTACTTAGCCCCGGTGGATGGCAAGCCGGTGCTCAAGGCCGAGCCAGGCCAGTACATCGGCCTGAAGCTGGACATCGACGGTGCCGAGCAGCGGCGCAACTATTCCCTGTCGGCGCTGTGCGATGGCAAGGAGTACCGCATCAGCGTCAAGCGCGAGGCGGGCGGCAAGGTTTCCAATTACCTGCACGATGAGCTGGTGGTGGGCGATACCCTGCAACTGTTCCCGCCTGCGGGTGACTTTACCCTGGCAGCCAGCGACAAGCCGCTGGTGCTGATCAGCGGGGGCGTGGGCATCACCCCGACCCTGGCGATGTTGCAGGCGGCGCTGCAAACCCGGCGCGAGGTGCATTTCATCCACTGCGCGCGTAACGGCGCGGTGCATGCCTTCCGTGACTGGGTCGATGGCCTGGCGGCGCGTCATCCGCAGCTCAAGCGCTTCTACTGCTATGCCGAGCCGGAGGGTGGTGCCGAGGCCGATGCCGTCGGCCTGCTGAGCGAGGACCTGCTGGGCGAGTGGCTGCCGCAGGAGCGTGATGTGGATGCCTACTTCCTTGGGCCGAAGGCCTTCATGGCGGCGGTGAAGCGCCAGTTGAAGGGCCTGGGTGTGCCAGAGCAGCAGAGCCGCTACGAGTTCTTCGGGCCGGCGGCTGCCCTGGAGTGATCTAACACCTGTGCCGGCCCCTTCGCGGGCTTGCCCGCTCCCACAGATACCCCACAGCATTTGAAACCTGTGGAGTCCTGTGGGAGCGGGTTTACCCGCGAAGGGGCCGGCACAGGCGTACACGATTACTTCCTGCCTATATATAAAGGAAAGATGAAACCGGGCTCACCGCTTTCATCTTTAATCCTCCTTTAATCACGGTATCCTTCACTCCCGGGTGTCGAGGGGCTTGCCCCTGCGCGGCACCCGGGCAGCCGTTTTTTTGCCGCCCAGCGTTGAACCGACGTTCTCATGGTCGGTCTCAGCCACACCGGATAGCCCAGCGCAGTGCTGTCACGCCGCTTCCTCGGCACGCTCAAAGGCCCTGCCCAGCGTGTAGACTTGCGCTCAGGCAGGCGGACCACGCTGCCACTATCCATCGAAGGAACCGGCAATGAACGAACAAACATCGCGCCTGAATCGGGAACGGCGCTTTCTGGTGCTGTTGGGCCTGATCTGCCTCTCGCTGATCGGCGGCGCCCTCTATATGCAAGTGGTGCTGGGCGAGGCACCGTGCCCGCTGTGCATCCTGCAGCGTTACGCGCTGCTGTTCATTGCCGTATTCGCCTTCATCGCCGCAGCGATGCCCGGGCGCCGCAGCCTGACCTTCTTCGAGGCACTGGTGGTGCTTAGCGCAATTGGCGGAATCATTGCGGCCGGCAACCATGTGTATATACTCGCCAACCCCATGGTCAGCTGTGGCATCGACACCCTCCAGCCGATCGTTGACGACCTGCCGCTGGCCAAACTCTGGCCGCTGGCGTTCCAGGTCGACGGCTTCTGCAGCACGCCGTACCCGCCGCTCCTCGGTTTGTCACTGGCGCAATGGGCGCTCGTGGCGTTCGTGCTGACCGCCATCCTGGTTCCGCTCGGGATCTACCGCAACCGACGCCAGGCTTAGACAAAGGTCCTGAATTGCATGTGGTCTTTTACACCGCATGAGAAGAGTGAAATGTCGCTCACCGCTTGATCCAGATCAACCACAAGGCCTTGCAGAATGCGGCTTTGAGGCCTAGCAAGCGGGGTGCGACAAACTGTCGCGAAGTTGAATTATCGAGCAGCATTGTTACGCATTCTGTAAAAGACTGTTGCTCAATAAGTCATAGTCAAGGGTTGGCGACCTCACTACAATCGCCCCCAATTTCCGTTCGGCACTGCTTGCGAGTCGCAGGATTGAAGGAAGCCCCAGCGCTCCTTTTTGCTGACTTCGTCAAGTTTCGCCCAACGGCGATACCGGGCGGACCCCCCTCCGCGTTTTCCCGCACCAAATGGACTTGGTCTGAAGTACAGGCCTGTTGCCTACGAAACCATAAGCACCGCTAACACGCTTGAAGCCAAGGTCATGCAGTCGGACCCCAGGCAGGAGCGAGTACGGGCGCAAAATGCCTCACTTGGCAGGACGAAGTGTTGGCTACCAAAACACAAATTGCATTGAAGCAAGCTGATCTAGAGGTCGTGAGATGAGTAAAAAGCGTTACCCCAGACTGTTTGGCATATTGCCCTTTTTAGGCATGCTTTTACTCAGTGGGTGCAACTGGACCCTGCTCGACCCGAAGGGCCAGGTCGGCATTGAGCAAAAGAACCTGATCCTGATCGCTACCGGCCTCATGCTGCTGGTGGTCATCCCTGTGATCATCATGACCCTGGCGTTCGCCTGGAAGTACCGTGCTTCCAACAAGGCTGCCACCTACACCCCTGACTGGTCGCACTCGACCAAGATCGAGGCCGCGGTGTGGATCATCCCGATCCTGATCATCATCGCCCTGGGTTACGTCACCTACCACTCCACCCACAAGCTGGACCCGTACCGTCCGCTGGATTCGGACGTGAAGCCGATCCAGATCGACGTGGTCGCACTGGACTGGAAGTGGCTGTTCATCTACCCGGAACAGGGCATTGCCACCGTCAACAAGATCAACTTCCCGGCCAATACCCCGGTGAACTTCCGCGTCACCTCCGACGCCGTGATGAACTCGTTCTTCATCCCGGGCCTGGGTGGCCAGATCTACGCGATGGCCGGCATGACCACCAAGCTGCACCTGATCGCCAACGAGAACGGTGTGTTTGACGGTATCAGCGCCAACTACAGCGGTGCTGGTTTCACCGGCATGAAATTCAAGGCTACTGCCACCTCTCAGGAAGACTTCGACAAGTGGGTCGCCGAGGTCAAGCAGTCGCCGTTGAAACTGGGCAAAGCCGAGTACGAAGCTCTGGCCAAACCTAGCGAATACAACCCAGTCGCGCTGTACAGCGAGGCGCCAGCAGAGCTGTTCCAGTCCATCGTCGACAAGTACGAAGGCATGAACCGCGGCAAGCCGGTCCACGAAGAAGCAGGCAGCAAAGATCTGGCCACAACCAAGGGTGTGGAATCGAGTATGCAACCAGCTGCCGGTGCAGAGGAGTAAGAGATGTTCGGTAAACTAAGCCTGGAGGCGATACCCTATCACGAGCCGATAGTCATGGTGACGCTTGCCATGATCGCGCTCGGCGGTATCGCTGTCGTCGGTCTTATCACCTATTTCCGCAAGTGGACCTACTTGTGGAGCGAGTGGTTGACTACTGTCGACCACAAAAAGATCGGCGTGATGTACATCATCGTCGCGATGGTCATGCTGCTGCGCGGCTTTGCCGACGCCATCATGATGCGTACCCAGCTGGCTGCCGCTACCGGTGGCTCCGAAGGCTACCTGCCGCCTGAACACTATGACCAGATCTTCACCGCTCACGGTGTGATCATGATCATCTTCATGGCGATGCCGTTCTTCACCGGCCTGATGAACCTCGCGGTTCCTCTGCAGATCGGTGCACGTGACGTTGCCTTCCCGTTCCTGAACTCCCTGAGCTTCTACCTGCTGCTGGCAGGCGTGCTGCTGGTCAACATCTCGCTGGGCGTTGGTGAATTCGCCAAGACCGGCTGGGTTGCCTATCCGCCGCTCGCAGGCATTCAGTACAGCCCTGGGGTGGGTGTCGACTACTACATCTGGGCGCTACAGCTATCCGGACTGGGTACGACGCTTACCGGCGTGAACTTCCTCGTCACCGTGATGAAGATGCGCGCACCTGGCATGAAGCTGATGGACATGCCGATCTTCACCTGGACCTGCACCTGGGCCAACGTGCTGATCGTTGCTTCGTTCCCGATCCTGACTGCTGCACTCGCACTGCTGACTGTTGACCGTTATCTGGACTTCCACATTTTCACCAACGAGCTTGGTGGGAACCCGATGATGTACGTCAACCTGTTCTGGGCGTGGGGTCACCCTGAGGTTTACATCCTGATCCTGCCGGCCTTCGGCGTGTTCTCGGAAGTTACCTCGACGTTCTCTGGCAAACGCCTGTTCGGCCACCACTCGATGATCTATGCATCGGGCGCGATCGCCATCCTCGGCTTTGCGGTTTGGCTGCACCACTTCTTCACCATGGGTGCCGGCGCCAGCGTCAACACCTTCTTCGGCCTGGCGACGATGCTGATCTCCATCCCGACCGGTGTGAAGCTGTTCAACTGGCTGTTCACCATGTACCAAGGCCGTGTGCGCTTCACCGCACCGATGCTCTGGACCCTGGGCTTCATGGTCACCTTCTCCATCGGTGGCATGACCGGCGTACTGCTGGCCGTTCCAGGTGCTGACTTCGTTCTGCACAACAGCCTGTTCGTAATTGCGCACTTCCACAACGTGATCATCGGTGGCGCGGTATTCGGCTACATCGCCGGTTTCGCCTTCTGGTTCCCGAAAGCCTTCGGTTTCACCCTGAACGAGAAGTGGGGCAAAGCTGCCTTCTGGTTCTGGATCTCGGGCTTCTACGTTGCGTTCATGCCGCTGTACGCCCTGGGCTTCATGGGCATGACCCGTCGTCTGAACCACTCCGACAACCCACTGTGGGAACCCTACCTGTGGGTAGCGGTAGCCGGCGCCGTGCTGATCCTGTTCGGTATCGCTTGCCAGCTGATCCAGATCTTCGTTTCGGTCCGCGACCGCAACCAGAACCTGGACGTGACCGGCGACCCATGGGGCGGCCGTACCCTGGAATGGTCGACTTCTTCGCCACCTCCGTTCTACAACTTCGCTCACATGCCTGAGAAAGTTGGCCTGGACTGCTGGCACGAAGCCAAAGAAGCCGGTGTTGCCTACAAGGTGCCGGGCAAGTACGAAGCGATCCACATGCCGAGCAACACCTCTACCGGTTTGTTCATGGGCCTGCTGCTGACCGTATTCGGCTTTGCCTTCATCTGGCACATCTGGTGGCTGGTAGGCGCGAGCCTGGTAGCAACCATCGCAGTCTTCGTTCGCCACGCTGCACGTGACGACCAGGGCTTCATGGTTCCGGCTGAAGAAGTGGCGCGCATCGAAGGCGAGCGTCTGAAAGCGCTGGCCAAAGCAGGTGCTCTGCCTGCCGGCGCACGTGTCGAATCGTTTGAGCGGGTGTAATCAATGTCCAGTCAAGTAATGCACGGCGCTGCTCATGGTCACGACCATGGGCATGACGACCACCACCACGACTCGGGCCAGATGACCGTACTGGGTTTCTGGCTGTACCTGATGACCGACTGCATCCTGTTTGCGTCGCTCTTCGCTACCTACGCGGTGCTGTCCGGCAGTTTTGCCGGCGGCCCGTCGGGTCATGACATCTTCCAGCTCGATTTCGTAGCTGTTGAAACGCTGTTCCTGCTGCTGTCCTCGATCACCTTCGGCTTCGCCATGCTGAAGATGTTCGATGGCAAGAAAGCCGGTGTACTGGGCTGGTTGGCTGTGACCTTCCTGTTCGGTGCAGGCTTCATCGCGATGGAAATCTATGAATTCCATCACCTGATCAGCGAGGGCTTCGGCCCGCAGCGCAGTGGCTTCCTGTCGGCGTTCTTCGCCCTGGTAGGTACCCACGGTCTGCACGTGACTGCCGGCCTGATCTGGATGGCAATCATGATGTACCAGATCAACAAGCATGGCATCACGCCGACCGCCAAGACCCGCATGAGCTGCCTGAGCCTGTTCTGGCACTTCCTGGACGTGGTCTGGATCTGCGTATTCACCGTCGTCTACCTGCTGGGGGTTCTGTAATGGCTAGCGCACACGACACTCATCACGAAGGCAACCACGGCAGCGTCAAGTCGTACATGATCGGCTTTGTCCTGTCGATCATCCTGACTGCTATCCCGTTCGCCCTGGCCATGACCGCCAGCCTGCCGAAGAACCTGACCGTTCTGATCATTGTTGCCATGGCCGTGATCCAGGTGGTTGTACACCTGGTTTACTTCCTGCACATGGACCGCTCGAAAGAGCAACGCAACAACGTATCGACGTTCCTGTTCACCGTACTGGTAATTGCACTGCTGGTCGGCCTGTCGCTGTGGATCATGTTCAACATCCACGTCGAAATGATGGCCAAGTGAGGTAAGACTGCATGTCCGTTAAGCACTTTATCCAAATCACCAAACCGGGGATCATTTTCGGTAACGTGCTTTCCGTGGCAGGCGGTTTCTTCCTTGCCTCGAAGGGCCATGTGGACTTCGCCTTGTTCCTGGCGGTGGTGATCGGTACTTCGCTGGTGGTTGCGTCCGGATGCGTGTTCAACAACTGCATCGACCGTGACATCGACCACAAGATGGAGCGCACCAAGAACCGCGTCATGGTGCAGGGCGGCATGTCGCTGCCCCTCGCGCTGATCTACGCCACCCTGCTCGGGGTGGCGGGTTTCAGCCTGCTGTATGTCCAGGCCAACCCACTGTCGGCGTTCTGTGCGCTGATTGGCTTCATCGTCTACGTCGGTTTCTACAGCCTGTGGCTGAAGCGTAAATCGGTGCACGGCACCTTGGTCGGCAGCCTGTCGGGTGCCATGCCTCCGGTGATCGGCTACTGCGCCGTAAGCAACAGCTTCGACCTGGCTGCGGTTACTCTGCTGGTGATGTTCAGCCTGTGGCAGATGCCGCACAGCTTTGCCATCGCTATCTTCCGCTTCAAGGATTACAGCGCTGCCAACATTCCGGTCCTGCCGGTGGCGCGCGGTGTCCTCGCGGCGAAGAAGCAGATCGTGCTGTACGTGCTGGCCTTCGTGCTCGCCACCTTGATGCTCACCCTCGGCGGTTACGCCGGCCTCGGCTACATGGCCGTGGCAGCTGCCATGGGCCTGTACTGGCTGTACATGGCATGGGGTGGTTACAAGGCCGAGGACGACAGCAAGTGGGCCCGCAAGGTGTTCGGCTTCTCCATCCTCACTGTCACTGCGCTGAGCGTGATGATGGGTGTGGACAGCCAGACCGCTGCGGACGTGCTGATGACTTACGCACGCTGATACTGCTGCCTGCTTCACGAAAACCCCGGCCCTGTGCCGGGGTTTTTTATGCCTCTTTTCCTGTGCCGGCCTCTTCGCGGGCTTGCCCGCTCCCACAGGTACGGCGCAGGCCCCAGGGGCTGTAAGTTAACCTGTGGGAGCGGGCGAGCCCGCGAAGAGGCCAGTGCAGGGAAACATAAATCTGGCATTTTCAAAAAATACATCTGAAAAGATCTAACAAAACAGGAAATTGTCCTTTACAGGCATCCTGTTTCGGCACTATCTTCTGATCCAGGCCGCCACATCGGCCAACGTCGCTCGGACGGTTCCGGGCGCTTACGTACTCAGAGGAAGCCATGGCCAACCCAGGTTCGCCGCGCCGCTTTGCGCGCATCGATCGTCTCCCCCCTTACGTCTTCAACATCACTGCCGAACTCAAGATGGCTGCCCGCCGCCGTGGCGAGGACATCATCGACCTGAGCATGGGCAACCCCGATGGCGCCACCCCGCCGCACATCGTCGAGAAGCTGGTGCAGGTCGCCCAGCGTGAAGACACCCACGGCTACTCCACCTCTCGCGGCATCCCACGCCTGCGCCGGGCCATTTCCAACTGGTACAAGGAACGCTACGAGGTCGACATCGACCCGGAAAGCGAAGCCATCGTCACCATCGGCTCGAAGGAAGGCCTGGCCCACCTGATGCTGGCCACCCTCGACCAGGGCGACACGGTGCTGGTGCCCAACCCCAGCTACCCGATCCATATCTACGGCGCGGTCATCGCCGGTGCCCAGGTGCGTTCGGTGCCATTGGTACCGGGTGTGGACTTCTTCAATGAACTCGAGCGGGCCATCCGCGAGTCTATCCCCAAGCCGAAGATGATGATCCTCGGCTTCCCGTCCAACCCCACCGCCCAGTGCGTGGAGCTGGACTTCTTCGAGCGCGTGGTGGCCCTGGCCAAGCAGTACGACGTGCTGGTGGTGCATGACCTGGCCTACGCCGACATCGTCTACGACGGCTGGAAAGCCCCGTCGATCATGCAGGTGCCTGGCGCCAAGGACATTGCGGTGGAGTTCTTCACCCTGTCCAAGAGCTACAACATGGCGGGCTGGCGGATCGGCTTCATGGTCGGCAACCCCGAGCTGGTCAACGCCCTGGCGCGGATCAAGAGCTACCACGACTACGGCACCTTCACCCCGCTGCAGGTCGCTGCCATTGCCGCGCTGGAAGGTGACCAGCAATGCGTCCGTGACATTGCCGAGCAATACCGCCAGCGCCGCAATCTGCTGGTGAAGGGGCTGCACGAGCTGGGCTGGATGGTCGAGAACCCCAAGGCCTCGATGTACGTGTGGGCGAAGATCCCAGAGCAATATGCACACATGGGCTCGCTGGAATTTGCCAAGAAGCTGCTGGCCGAGGCCAAGGTGTGCGTGTCGCCGGGGATCGGTTTTGGCGAGTATGGCGATGACCATGTGCGCTTTGCCCTGATCGAGAACCAGGACCGCATTCGCCAGGCCATCCGCGGGATCCGGCAGATGTTCCGGGCTGACGGGTTGGCCCGCAAGTAAGCCACCGGGGCCGCTTAGCGGCCCATCGCGACATACAGGTACAGCGCCGTTTTCAAGCGATGCGCGGTCCCTGTAGGAGCGGCCTTGTGTCGCGATGGGCTGCAAAGCAGCCCCTCGATTGTGCAGCAGGGCGAGCTTTCCGCCTGCTTTTCACCGATCAGCCTACCTATCTTCAGCACTCATTTCTCATCACAGAGACCCACCCATGAGTGTTTTCACCGCCTATTTCTGCGGCACCGGCTCGCACCGCTTCGACGATGCCAACCCCAACTTCTGGAACGGCGAGCTGGTCTCTACCCTGGCCAGCAACGACCAAGGCCGCGAGTTCGCCCACTGGATCGCCGTTGACGGCCCCGGCAGCGGCAACCTTCAGGATGACAAGCTGTTCGTCGAACCCGGTGGCTACTTCAACTGGACCGGCCAGTTGTTCGGCCGCGGCTGGGAAGAAAACGTCAACCACGTGCTGCAGGTGATCAAAGGCGAAAGCAGCTGGCAGCGCACCAAGCTGAGCGAGGGAGAGTACGCGCGGCTGCAGGCCGCTGGCGTACCTGTTCCGGACGTTTCCTCCACCGCCTCGTGGTTCTGGCGTACCTACGACTACGGTGACCGCCACCCGACCCCGCAGGAGTTGCAAGAGCGCATCATCAGCATGTTCCGCAAGCCGCGCATTCCGACCCAGGTGAACCTGGTGGGCTGGAGCCGGGGCGGCATCAGCTGCCACATGCTGGCCAACGCCATGGCGAAAGACCCGGTATTGCGAAACGTACCGGTGAACATTTTTGCGATCGACCCGGTGCCAGGCGTTGGTAATGTGCAAGCCGAGCGCACCACCCTGGCGGCAAACGTGCGCGAATATGTCGGCTTCTACTCGCGGGATGAGCGTTCCAAAGGGTTTGCCTGCGTGATTCCTTCAGTCGCCAGTGGTACGCAGATCTGCATTTATCCAATGCCGGGGCGTCATGCCACGCTGGTCGGCAATGCATCGGCCGATGGTGCGAGCGACGGCAAAGTGCTCAGGGAGCCTGGGCTGATCGTTCGCCATCTGGCCGAAGTCTGCCTGACCCGCTGGGGTGTTCAGCTGGGCAAGCGACTGGCCTTGAATGACAGCCAGTTGAAGAACTATCACCAGGCCATGGCAGCAGCCGAAGCCAAGTACCAGGCCATGCGCAGCAACTCCTACACGGTGCTGACCGAGGGTGAGAAGCACGACCGGTTGGTGCACTGCGGCCCAGCCCGCACGCATTTCAGCAAGGTGTGTGGTGATGACTATGACCCGACCGAAGGCCTGGCGCTGCAGCGTTGGGATGCCACTACCTACAAGGCATTACGCTGAATGAAGCGGGCGGCCGGATCAGTGGCAGATTTATTTGCATGCGCCCTCTATCCAGCCGCCCCGGGTTCGATTAAAAATGGCGCCGCGGGCCAGCCCCGATAACAACAACCTTCCCTCCGTGGCATCATGTCTGAATATAACCCTTGCCTTGACTGCGGCGCCTGCTGCGGGTACTTCCGTGTGTCCTTCTTCTGGGGCGAATGCCAGTCTGCCGGGGGCCTTGTGCCGGACGACCTGGTGGTGCAGATCAACCCCACCCGTGTTGCCATGATCGGCACTGACGCCAAGCCATGCCGCTGCGTCAGCCTTGAGGGCGAGATCGGTAAGGAAGTGGCTTGTACCATTTATGCCAACCGTTCCAGCCCTTGTCGCGAGTTCGATGCATCGTGGGAGGGGGGAGTGCACAACCCCAGCTGCGACGATGCGCGTGCCGCGTATGGCCTGCCACCACTGACCCCGCCAGGGGCCAACGAGCCGCATTGGCCGGATGATGGGGCAGAGGTGGCCTGAGCCATCTTGGGCGCCTGCGCAGGCCTATTCGCGGGCACGCCCGCTCCCACAGGTACTGCATAGAACTTAAGCAATGTGGGGTCCCTGTGGGAGCGGGCGTGCCCGCGAATAGGCCATCGGCTGTAAGAAAATTCTGAACTTGAAACCAAATGCTTCAGGTTGCCAGGGATTGGGAATTATCCTACGACCTCAGTCGGATGCCGTCTGACATACAGGGAAATACTCCAGGGATAACTTCACTGCTCGCCCGATAAGGCGAGCGAGT
The DNA here is from genome assembly GCF_000708715.2 of Pseudomonas putida W15Oct28. Classification (GTDB taxonomy): domain Bacteria; phylum Pseudomonadota; class Gammaproteobacteria; order Pseudomonadales; family Pseudomonadaceae; genus Aquipseudomonas; species Aquipseudomonas putida_R. The sequence continues at coordinate 12,710 of NZ_JENB01000070.1, forward strand.
GTGAGAACTCGTCGTTGGTAGTCTTCCTGTCAGTTCATGGCAGCTGTGCGCGTGCAGGCCTCGGTCTGACCGTGGTGACTCCAACACGGGCTTCTCACCTCGCGCACGGCTGCCGCCCAAATCTGTGAGAAGGATTTCAGGTGGTTGCTCCTTTGAACCTATTGGAGTCAATCATGAAAAAACTTGTGCCTGATCCACCCGTTACAGACCTTACCTACCAAGCCGCCAAGTCTCAGGCCACCCAGGTCATGGACTACCTCTCAAACACTATCCTTCAATACCTCGACGCCGGAGCCCCAGCCGTTCGTTCCAGCCTGCTAGAGCAGATGTCGACGCAAACCGAGCTGCTTCACGCCCTGCTAGCCCACATCAAATCGCAGGAGGCCCAGGCATGAGCGAACACCTCAAATCCCGCACCACCGCCGGTGTGGAAAAATTCCTTGAGCTGTACCGGGTAGAGCCGGGTGTGCCGCTTGATCTGGCATTCGATGAATTGTCGGTGTTGATAGGTTGCATCAAGCACCTGAACGAAGAGGCCGAGATGGAGGGCGACAAGATTGCCGGCAGCGCGGCGCGGATTCTCAGTGCCATGGCCAAGGCGCTGATCAATGACATGGAAATGGGCATGAATCGCGGCGCCTGAACGATTTTCGGGGCCGCTTTGCGGCCCATCGCGACACAAGGCCGCTCCTACAGGGCCCGCGTACCTCTGTAGGAGCGGCCTTGTGTCGCGATGGGCTGCAAAGCAGCCCCGGGATGCCCGAACCCTGCACTTGACGTTAAACTGTCATCTCCCCAGCAATGGACAGGAGATCCGGCGTGACCCCACCCCGCAGTTTCCCCAGTGACCTCTGCCTCGACAGCCCGCGGTTGCAGTTGCGCCCCATGCGCCATGCCGATGCCGCGCAGTGGCTGGCGATCATGGCCGACCCCGAGGTCATGCGTTATTGGCACCATGCCCCCTGGCAAGACCTGGCCGAGGCCGAAAGCGCCCTGGCCGCCGACCGCGAAGCTTATGCCAATGGCGACCAGCTCAAGCTTGGCATGTACCGCCGTGACAACGGCGAGCTCATCGGCATGGTGCAGTTGTTCAACATCGACGATGTGTCCCGACGCGGCGAGATCGGCTATTGCCTGGCCAGCGCCGTACAGGGCAGGGGCTACATGGACGAAGCGCTCACCTGCTTTATCGACTACCTCGCCCATACCCTGCACATGCGCCGCCTTGAAGGGGAGATCGACCCGCGTAACCAGGGCTCGGCGCGTACCCTTGAGCGGCAGGGCTTTGTGCTTGAAGGCACCCTGCGGGCGCGCTGGTGCGTGGCCGGCGAGCTGTCTGACTCGGGTATCTATGGCTTGTTGCTTGAGCCAGCGGTTGTATAGCCTTACGCCGCATGGTGTTGCCGTGCAGCACCTACCCAGGGTCTGGAAGCGGGGCAGTGCCTGGGTTAAGGTCGTAGGCTGTCCCGTTTCCTCCAGGTGTGTCCCTTGCCCGTTTTCTACCTGAGCATCAGCCTGCTGCTGTATGTGCTCGCCCTTTTTTTCGATGGCGCGCTGATGAGCGGCGGGCGCCACATGCCGGCCCTGCAGATGCTGCTGTACGGGCCATGGGGCATGCCCTTCGGTTTGTACCAATGGTTTGCCAACCCGCTGCTGGCCGTGGCCATTCTTGCCCATCGGCGGTTCCGCCGCCTGGCACTGCTGGCCGGGTTGGCGGCGTTGTACCTGGCGGCCAGCAGTTTCGGCATCACCCGCCTGCCAGACAACCAGAGCTACGAGTTTAACGACCTGACCGGTTTTGGTGCTGGCTTCTATCTGTGGCTGGCGGCCATTGTGGTGTTCTGCCTGGGCCAGGCCTGGCATTGCTGGAAGGCACGCAGCGCCGACGACATGCCGGGCTGGAACTGGCTTGATGTGGCGTTGATTGCGGCGTTGGGCGTGGCGCTGTATTCGGCAACGCAGATGCCATCGCTGCGCTTCCACCCAGGCAATGTGCTGATGCCGCCAGAACAGCCGCAGTCGTTTTGATACCCCAAGGAGGGTTTGCATGATCAAGCATTACCTGACAGGCCTGGCTCTGGCCTGCGTTTTACCGTTCGCCGTGGCGGACGATTACACGCCGGCCTACGGAAAGTGCATGGACAAGGCCTCCAGCACGGTGGCCATGAGCGAATGCATCAAGGCCGAGACGCAAGTGCAGGACCAGCGCCTGAACCGGGTGTACAAGCAATTGATGGCCAAGCTGGATGCCGGGCAGCAGAAGAGCCTGCGGGATGTGCAGCGAAAATGGCTTGCCTACCGTGATGGCAATTGCCAGTTTCATGTGCAGGCCAGTGGCGGGACCATGGCGCAGCTGGAGGGTGGGACCTGCATGATGGACATGACCCGCGACCGGGCGGCGGAGCTGGAACGGGTGCTCAGCCCGGGGCAGTAAGGTTGCCTGTACCGGCCTCTTCGCGGGTAAACCCGCGAAGAGGGCGACTCGGTTTCGGACACCGGCTGTGCCGGTGCTAATGATGAGGTTTGCGCAGTGCCCGGGCTTTGAGGTATTCGCGCACTTCCACGGCATCCCCGGCAAACTCGATACGCTTTGCCTTCGCCGCACGCTGGTAGGCATACATCGGGTCGTAATACTCGTTCAGCAAGCCCTCGATCCAGCCCCGGTGCAGGTCCACCGCGCCGCTGCGTTGTTGTTCTTCAAGCGCCTGGCCCAGCATCGCCGACAGCCGCTGATAGCGCTCGCCACCCAAGCGCTTGTAGATGTTGGCCATGCTCTGCCGCATGCGCTCGGCAAACAACCGGCGGCCATCGTCCTCACCATGCACACCGACGAATTCGGCACTGAGGTTGACCACGTAGTCGCGCAAGATGCGCTCCACTCGGTGGGTGAAGCTGTCTTCCAGCCACACCAGCGGGTACTGCTGCATGCCCTGGTACAGCTCCAGCGGCACTGTGCAGCTGCCGACGATGCGGCCTTCATCTTCCAGCACGAACTGCCTGATCCCACGGGCGCGCTTTTTCAGCACATCGATGGCCAGCTGGTTTTCGAAATCGATCTGCGCCGGCTGCGCCGTGGCGCGTTTGCCGAAGCTGGAACCGCGATGGTTGGCGTGGCCTTCCAGATCGAGCACGTTGTCCAGCTGGTGCAGCACATCGGTCTTGCCGGTACCCGTCAGGCCGCCCAGCAGCACGAAATCGCATTGCGCCACCGCCTGCTGGGTGGTGTCCAGCAGGAAGGTGCGCATGGCCTTGTAGCCACCTTTGACACGCGGGTAATGAATACCCGCCTCATCGCGCAGCCAGCCCTGCACGATCTGTGAGCGCAGGCCGCCCCGAAAACAATACAGGTAGCCTTGCGGGTGGGCCTGGGTGAATGCCACCCAGGCGTCCATCCGTGCTTGTTTAGTGGTGCCACTGACCAGTTGGTGGCCAAGGGCGATGGCGGCGGCCTGGCCCTGCTGTTTGAAGCAGGTGCCGACCTTCTGTCGCTCCTGGTCGTTCATCAACGGCAGGTTGACCACACCTGGGAAGGCGCCTTTGGCGAATTCGACAGGGGCGCGCATGTCCATCATCGGCACATCGTCGAGGAACAGCTGGCGCAAGTCGGTGCAGTCGGGGCGCATCAGATCACCTCGACCGCGTGGCGCTGTCGCTCGACCAGCTTGCCGATCGGCGCCAGTTGCAGGCCCAGTTCGGCCGCCAAGGCGAGGAACTCGGTTTCACCTTCCGGCGCAACCGCCACCAGCAGGCCGCCGCTGGTCTGCGGGTCGCACAGCAGGTGTTTCTGGTCGTCGCTGAGGGCGCCGATCTTGTGCCCGTAGCTTTCGTAGTTGCGCAGGGTTCCACCCGGGATGCAGCCTTCGGCCAGGTAGTGGTCGACACTGGGCAGGCGGGGCACGGCGGCGTAGTCCAGGTGCGCGGTGAGGCCGCTGCCTTCAGCCAGCTCGACCAGGTGCCCGAGCAAGCCGAAGCCAGTGACGTCGGTCATGGCCTTGACCCCGTCGAGCTTGCCGAAGCGGCTGCCGGGGGTGTTGAGGGTGCACATCCAGTCGCGGGCCAGGCCCTGGTCCTGCGTGCGCAGCTTGGCCTTTTTTTCGGCAGTGGTGAGGATGCCGATGCCCAGTGGCTTGGTCAGGTACAGCTGGCAGCCGGCAGTGGCGGTGTCGTTGCGCTTGAGGTGACGCTTGCTCACCACACCGGTCACGGCAAGGCCGAAGATGGGTTCGGGGGCGTCGATGGAGTGGCCGCCGGCCAGCGGGATACCGGCTTCAGCGCACACCGCGCGGCCGCCACGGATCACTTCACGAGCAACCTCAGGGGGCAGCACGTTGACTGGCCAGCCAAGGATGGCGATGGCCATCAGCGGGTCGCCGCCCATGGCGTAGATGTCGCTGATGGCGTTGGTAGCGGCGATGCGGCCGAAGTCGTACGGGTCATCGACGATCGGCATGAAAAAATCGGTGGTCGAGACCACGCCGCGCTCGTCGTCCAGCGCATACACGGCGGCGTCGTCACGCGAGGCGTTGCCCACCCACAGTTTCGGGTCCAGGGCCTGGGCGCCGCTTTCGGCGAGGATCACATCCAGCACCTTGGGCGAAATCTTGCAGCCACAGCCGGCGCCATGGCTGTACTGGGTCAGGCGAATCGGCTCGCTCATACGTACCTCGGCAGGTCAGATTGTTGCGCGAGTTTAGCAAAGCTGGCCATCGGGCCTTTGCCTCTTATACTTGCCGGTGCTGGCATCAATGTTGGCCATTCCCCGCTATTGAACCGGAGAACACTCATGTTCAAACGCCCCCTGGCGCTCGCCGCCGGCCTTGTATTGTCCTGCTGTGCCGTTGCCGTTCAGGCTGCTGAAACCCTGCGGGTCAGCGCCATCCCCGACGAAGCGCCTACCGAACTGCAGCGCAAGTTCAAGCCATTGGGCGAGTACCTGGCCAAACAGTTGGGCATGGAGGTGAAGTTCGTCCCGGTGGCCGATTACCCGGCCGTGGTCGAGTCGCTGGCCGCCGACCGCCTGGACCTGGCCTGGCTGGGCGGCTTTACCTTTGTCCAGGTCTACCTGAAAGACCCGACTGCCACGCCGCTGGTGCAGCGTGAGCAGGACGCGCAATTCACCTCCAAGTTCATCACTGCCAACCCCGACGTGAAGAGCCTGGCCGACCTCAAGGGCAAGTCGTTTGCCTTCGGGTCCATCTCGTCCACGTCGGGCAGCCTGATGCCGCGTTACTTCATGCTCAAGCAGGACAACATCAAGCCTGAAGCGTACTTCAGCCGCGTGGCCTACTCTGGCGCCCATGACGCCACCGTGGCCTGGGTGCAGGCTGGCAAGGTCGATGGAGGCGTGCTCAACGCCAGTGTGTGGCAAAAGCTGGTGGACGCCGGCAAGGTCGATACCAGCAAGGTGAAGGTGTTCGCCACCACCCCGACCTACTTCGACTACAACTGGACCGTGCGCGGCAACATGGACGCGGCGCTCAAAGCCAAGATCAAGAAAGCCTTCCTCGATCTCGACCCGGCCAACCCGGAGCACAAGGCGATCCTCGACCTGCAGGCCGCCAGCCGCTTCATCGAAACCAAGCCTGAGAACTACAAGGGTACCGAGCAAGCCGCACGCGAGGCCGGCCTGCTCAAGTGACCGCTTCGAATGTGGCCATCGATCTGCACGGTGCCAGCCTGCGCCATGGCCCGGTACGCGCGCTTGATGCGATCAGCCTGCGCATCGAGCAGGGCGAGCGCGTTGCCATCATCGGGCCCTCGGGGGCGGGCAAGTCCAGCTTGCTGCACCTGATGGCCACGGCCATCCAGCCCAGCAGCGGGCACCTGGAGCTGCTCGGCGAGCAGCCCTGGGCATTGTCAGCCAGGGCACGCCAGCGTTTGCGGGCGCGGGTGGGCCTGGTGCATCAGGCGCCGCCCTTGCCACCGCGTCAGCGGGTGGTGACCGCCGTGCTGGCTGGCCGCCTGGGGCAGTGGGGTGTACTGCGCGGCTTGTTCAACCTGCTGTACCCCGGCGATGTGCCGGGGGCGCGCCAGGTTTTGGCCGAGCTGGGCCTGGCCGACAAGCTGTTCGTGCAGTGCGGGCAATTGTCCGGTGGCCAGTTGCAGCGCGTGGGCATTGCCCGGGTGCTTTACCAGCGGCCGCAGGTGCTGCTGACTGACGAGCCGGTATCGGCCATGGACCCGGTGCTGGCCGACCACAGCCTGGCCTTGCTCAACCGCCATGCCCAGGCCAACGGCGTGACGCTGGTGGCGAGCTTGCATGCCGTGGAGTTGGCGCTGGCGCATTTCCCGCGGGTGATCGGTATCCGCGAGGGGCAGGTGGTGTTTGACTGCCCGGCCGATGCGGTGACCGAACCCATGCTGGAAGCGCTGTACGCTAACGAACAGCTGGTGTCGCCGCCCACCCTGGGGCCGAGCCTTACTGTGCAGATTCCGCGATGCTGAAGGCCGAAACCCGCGACCCGGCCCTGCTGCCGCGGTTGCTGCTGGCCTTGCTGGCAATTGTCGTGCTGTGGCCTGGCATTCAGTTGAGCGAGCTGAACCCGTGGGTATTGCTGCAGGCGGAGAACCGACAGCAGATCGCCAGTTTCACCAGCGCCTTCTGGCCACCGGCACACGATGCCGACTTTCTCGCGTTGCTGTACGAAGCCACTCTGCAAACCCTGGCCGTGGCCACTGCTGGCATGGCGTTGGCATTGCTGCTGGCCGTTCCGGCCGGGCTGATGGCCAGCCGCGCCTTGTCGTTGCGTGCCGCCTCCCGTGGCGGGCGTGCCGGGTTGTGGTCGCGCTTGCTGCGCCTGCCGGTGCGCGGGTTGCTGATTTTTCTGCGCAGCGTGCCAGAAATTGTCTGGGCGCTGTTGTTTGTGCGGGCCGTGGGGCTGGGGCCAACGGCGGGCGTGCTGGCGATCGCCATTACCTACAGCGGCATGCTCGGCAAGGTCTACGCCGAAATTTTCGAGTCGGTCGACCAGCGCCCGGCCCATGCCTTGTTGCAGGCGGGCAGTGGCCGGCTGGCGGCGTTTCTGTACGGCATCCTGCCCAATGCTGCGTCGGAAGTGGTGTCGTACACCGTGTACCGCTGGGAGTGCGCGGTGCGGGCATCGGTGGTGATGGGGTTTGTCGGTGCTGGCGGGCTGGGGCAGCAGATTGACCTGTCGATGCGCATGTTCGCCGGTGCGCAGGTGGCGAGCATGTTGCTGACGTTCCTGGTGCTGGTGATGCTGGCCGACCTGCTCAGCCGCCTGCTGCGCGGGAGGCTGGCATGAACCGGGTGATCAACCTGCTGCTGCTTGGCGCCATCGCGCTGGCGGTAGTGGCTTCGTTTGCTTATCTGGAGCTGGACTTGCAGGCACTGGTCGGCAACGGCGGGTTGGGGCAGATTGGCGAGTATGCCGGGCGTTTCCTGCACCCGGACCTGTCCGCCGAGCACCTGAAAGCGGTGTGGCGTGGGGCGCAGGAGACCCTGGCCATGTCTGGCCTGGGCACGTTGCTGGCGATGGTACTAGGGATGTTGCTGGCGCTGCCGGCGGCGGGGCGGTTCGGCTGGCCGTTGCAGGCTGTGTCGCGGTTGTTGCTGAATGCCCTGCGGGCCATCCCTGAGCTTGTATGGGCGGCATTGACGGTGCTGGCGGCAGGCCTTGGCCCCAATGCCGGCACCCTGGCCTTGGCGCTGCATACCGCTGGCGTGCTGGGGCGGTTGTTTGCCGAGGCGCTGGAGAACGCACCGCCAGAGCCGGCAGCGGCTATCCGCCTGCAGGGCGGCAGCCAGGTGGCGGCGTTCTGCTTTGGTACCTTGCCCAACCTGTGGCCGCAGTTGCTGGCCTACAGCTTGTACCGCTGGGAGAACAACATCCGCATGGCCAGCGTGCTGGGGTTTGTCGGGGCGGGTGGCTTGGGGCAGATGCTGTACACCACCCTGAGCCTGTTCCAGGAGGCCCAGGCCAGCACGGTGATCATCGGGATGCTGGTGCTGGTGCTGCTGGTGGATGTGTTGAGCGATGCATTGCGCCAGCGCTATGTGCGCGCCTGAGTGCTTTTGGGGCCGCTTCACACCCCATGACATTTTCGCGGTCCCTGTAATCGATGGACTCGCCCCCGCCGAGGCATCACAGTGCCACGGTGGCGTTCAAAGAAGCCAACGGCAGCGAGGGCGAGACCATGAAAAAGCATAGTTCGAAGCACGATCCCCTGTCTTCCACTGATGTGG
>NZ_JENB01000071.1 GCF_000708715.2 Pseudomonas putida W15Oct28
CGTCATGATCGCTACTGGCTTGCAAGGCCAGGTTGCGCAGGGCTGCAATACGCCGTTCCAGCTCATCGCGTTCGGCGAGGAATCGCCGGTATTTGGCGATATCGATACGCTTTGCCAGGCGCGCGCCGTGGGGGGAGTAATTCTCATGGGTGAGGGCCTGGAAATGTGACTCGGCCGCAGACAGGACCGGCCCCCGCCGCTCCGTACCAAGCCTGAACGCGGCCAGTTCCGGTGAAGGTGCATCGGCCGGGTACAGGCTTTCCAGCGTCTTGTTCAGCAGCATGCCCACCAGGTTGCGATGGTGGAAATCGCGGCTTTGCACGCTCAGTTGTTCGGCATCCAGGCGGTAGCACGCCGGCACGCGTTCCTGCTCGGGAGGTTGCGCGGGTTTTGTGTGTGCCAGTTGCTCGGCGGGCATCAGGTCGCGCATTTGATGCTGGTAGGCCGAGACCGACAGCGCATCGGCCGGGTACAGGCTTTCCAGCGTCTTGTTCAGCAGCATGCCCACCAGGTTACGATGATGGAAATCGCGGCTTTGCACGCTCAGTTGTTCGGCATCCAGGCGGTAGCACGCGGGGACGCGTTCCTGCTCGGGAGGTTGCGCGGGTTTTGTGTGTGCCAGTTGCTCGGCGGGCATCAGGTCGCGCATTTGATGCTGGTAGGCCGAGACCGACAGTTCGGCCATGTCCAACTGGCGCATGTGCCGTTTGCGCAGGGCTGATGAGCCGGTGATGCGGGCGGTTACGGCGTTGGTTGACTGGCAACACATGGGGCTGGGTGGATGGCGCCTGGTTGCCGGCGATCAGCTCGGCCATGTCCAACTGGCGCATGTGCCGTTTGCGAAGGGCTGATGAGCCGGTGATGCGGGCGGTTACGGCGTTGGTCCACAGGTGCGAGCTGTAGCCGATCCACACTTCCTTGGCGGTATCGGGGCAGGTATCGGCCCACACCCAGCCCATGGTCCGGCTGGAGAGGTAACGCTCACGCAGGTGGTAGTTCTCCAGCCCTTTGTAGCGCAGCTCCTTGTAAAGGCCCGCGCCAATGTACTCGTGAATGACCAGCTTTTCGCCCTTCGGGCCTTTCATGAACACGTAGACATAGCCCGGGCGCAACGCGCGCAGGGTGTAGGCAGAGTGTTGCAGCGGGGCGAAGCCTTGTTCCAGGTTGAAACCTGCATTGGCATAGCGGCAGGCAGGGGAATCGCTGATGCGTGGCACGATGGCATAGCGCACTGGCAGGACGGGAACCCTTGCGCTGCAGGCAGGGCCGGAGGTGGCACTACTGACACTGGCGTCATTCATGGGTGGGCTCCTTGCTTTCGATCAGTGCGTGCAACTCGCGGAGGCGGCCCTGGGGTGACTCCTCAAGGTTGGTGTAGATCTTCCCCGCCGGGTCATCGGCCATGAGCCACATGTGCCTGGCAATCAGCCTGATGAATTGCCCAGCGACATCCTCATCGCCAAAGTTGAGGGCTTTCAGTTGTGGCAGCAGGCGTTCGATCCATTGCCGGATGTCGGCCAATGTGTGGGTGGCGTGCTGTGGCAGTGCTAACACCTCATGCGCCAACGTGAGCACGAAGTGCTCGTGCAGGCCTGCTTGCAGCCGCTCAAGTTCAAGCTGGCGAAGGGGTAATGCAGGTTCCTGATAAGAGCGGGCGTTGGTCGGGCTGCGCTCGAGCGTTTTCCATTCGTGGGCCGGCCCCCAGTTGACTCGCCAGGCCAGCGACGTCACAGGGCCAAGCCACGTTGCTCGATGGTCTTCATCCAGTGCATCCAGCCAGGCCGCAAGGTGGTCCGGTTTGAACTGGAAAGTGGCTAGCCCTTGGTCCGCAAGCGCGATCTGCACAAGGCTGGTGAAGTGGTCTGCCAACTGGGCAAGGCCGATCTCGGCATCCAGCGCGATGGCACCGCCAATGGGCATCCAGGTCGATATTGCATGGGCAAGCATTTCGGGCGCTTCTGACACGTCTACCAGCAATGGCCCAAAGTCGTGACGGTCGTCCAGGGCGCTGCGCCTCCATAGCCAGGCGTGCTGGGTATTTCGGCTGACTTCATTGATGAGCTCGAGTACCGAAGGGGCATAGGCCGGGACCAGTTCGCCCTCTTGGGGTATTGGTCGGTAGGCCCAATACTCGAGCTCGCTGGTCAAGAGCAACATGAACCGAGCGTTCTTTGCGAAGTGCTCGTTTGGCAGCGCATTTGAGGGGGCTGTTTTCATTGCCCTGGCCCTCTGATGCAGCGGCAGTCGGGCAAGGGGCAGGTGCCATCGGGGCGGCGTCCGCACTGACGATCCAGGGGGTTGCCATTGACCGGCGCGCCGCTGATGGAAAAGAGGTTGCTTGCTCCATCTGCCGATTTGAGCATCTGGCCGGTGATGCGAATCGTCGGGCTGTCCAGGGTGATGCCCGTTTCATCGATTCGAATGGAGCCCCCAGGGCCTTGGATGACCACTGCTTCCGATGCTCGAAGTTCATAACGGCGGGTACGTCTGCGGATATCCCCTCGGGCTTCAAGCTCGGCATGCCCTTCGACCTGTTGTTCGAGGTTGCCGCCAATGCGGGTGTGGTGATTGGCTGTGATCTGGTCGTGGCGGTGATTGCCGATGGTCTCAACACGGTCCTTCGCGATCTTGATTGTGTGGTTTCGACCGATGTCGAGCGCGGCGTCATGCCCAATGGTGACGCGCTCATCGTTGCCAACCGTTTCATCACGGTCGTGGCCGATCAGGATTGATTCGTCGTTGTTGACCTGTTCTTTGCGGTCATTGCCGACCTGCGTACTCTCATCGTGCCTGACCACATTGTTCTGGTCCTTCTGGGCATGAATGAACACTTCCTCCTGGCCCAGTTCGTCCTCAAAGCGCAGCTCGTTGAAGCCATCGCCCTTGTGGGTCTGGCTCTTGATGGTCATGCGGGTCTTGTGGCGGGGAAGGTCGTATGGCGGCAGCTGGTTGCCGCAGTAGGTCCGTCCGGTGATCATCGGCTGATCGGGGTCGCCGTTGACGTAATGGATGATCACGTCCTGGCCGATGCGCGGGATGGCCATCGAGCCCCAGCTGCCGCCGGCCCAGCCCTGGGCTACCCGTACCCAGCAGGAACTGAACTCGTTGTCCTGGCTTTCGCGGTCCCAGGGGAAGCTGACCTTGACCCGGCCCCATTCGTCGCAGTAGATCTCTTCACCGGGTGGCCCGACCACAGTGGCCATGTGCGGGCCGTCAACGCGGGGTTTGGGCAACGGTGCCGGGCGCCACTCGGTTCTGCCCGGCACCAGTACCGCCTTTTGCTCGTAACGTGTGCTCTGGTCGGCCCCGGCAGCTTCGTCCTGCAGGCTGGTGAACTGGCTGCCTTCGTGGCTGACCGTGCTTACCCGCCAATGCACATTCAGGTCTTCGCGCGGGTGGCCGGTCAGGGTGAAGCTCAGGCCCGGTTGCAGGCGCACATCGTCGCCTTGCACCTCGGCAATGCGCACGTCGTGGCGCAAGGCGGTGATGCGGTTTTCGGTGAACGGCTTGCCAACGGCATCGCGTTTGTAGCGGCCAGGGTAGTCGAAGCACTCATAGTCGGTGGACTGGTGCTTCAGATAGGGGCCTGAGGCCCTGTGTTCCTGGCGATAGGCGGGGTGGGTGAAGGTGTAGTCGCGTTGAACCTGCCGTGCAGGACGCACCTGTTCGCTGTAGCGCAAGCGCCGCAGGCAGGGTTGGGGCTGGTCGCCGCCTCTGTTGGCGTGGTACAGCACTGTGTAGGGTTTGGTTGACTCATCGCCATCGACAAACCCTTCATCTATGATCTCTGCTTTTGCTGCATTGCACTCAATGTGCCCCAATGTCAGCAGCCGGTCGGTGATGATCAGCTTGTGATGCTTTTCAGTGTGCTCGAACCGATAGACCACACCTTCTTCAGCAGCGATGCGCGCAAAAAATTCAAGATCGGTTTCGCCGGCCTGTACGCAGAATTCCCGCGGGTGATAGTTGGCGCCAGTACCGAATTGATACTGGGTGATGCCTTGTCGCTTCAGCATCAGTTCGAGAATTTGCGGCGCGGTTTTGTGCTGGAAAATGCGCCAGTTCGAGCGCAGTCTGGCGCGGGCCAGTTGCGGCTCGACCAATGCGTGATAGTAAGTGCGGTGGAAGCCGCTCTCGCCCTGGCTGAAACTGCTGACCAGGCCGTGCACGTAGCGGACGGGGCGTTCACCGTCCCAGATGGTGAACAGCACGGGGTTGTCGAGCAGGTGGCCGAAGTCGACATCGTGGTCGAAGCTGATCAGTTCCAGGGTCAACGTGAACGGTTGGCTGAGCGCCTCCTTGAGCTCGAACGACACCACTTCGAATTGAGCTTTTCCAACCAGTGGCTGGAAGCTGAATCGCAAATCAGATTGGCTAGGCATAAGCAGTCCTTGTCCGCCGTCTGAGACTTCGAAGTACCCAGGCAGATCATGGCTGCCCGGGCATTTCAACTAGATCAGACGATCGGTTTGCGCCAATCGTCGGAACCTTCAGTACCCGCCGTTACGTGCGTCCAGGAAATCTTCCGGTATGACATGGCCACTTCGATCAACTGGGTGTAGTCAGCGTTTTTCTGATTTTGGGCATGAGGCAGGGTGGTAGTGATGTCCACGATGGTGGCGTCCTCCAGCTTGGTGGTGAAGAAGTGCTCTTGCTTGCCCTCCACCGAGGTGCGGTACCAGTTCACTTCAACGACTGGCAGCATTTCGCCGCTGGCCAGCGCCTGATACATCAGGGGTGTGGCTTTGTTCAGTGAACTGGTGAAAATGAAGGGCTTGTGCACCCTTTGGCCGGCAGGTTGGCCACTTTGCGGATCGGTAGGGACAGTCACCTGGTGCTTGATCTCCTGCACCAGAATCTCGTCCTCATGGCCCTCGACGAACACATTGCCGACTGAGTCGGAGGTGAATGCGCCGGCGGTGATGTTCCCTTGTGTCTTGCCTTCGATCTTGATGTAAGCGGGTGTTGGCATGGCAGTTTCTCCTGCGTCCATGTGGATTGACACGCGCACAACAGTGGCGTGGCCATCGGAAACGATGGGCTTGTCAACAAGGCTTGAAGCCCCGTTAATTCGTGAAATTCTTTTGGCCCGTAGGGCGGCGGCCTACTGCTGCAAGATGCGGTTTAGCGACTCCACTACCTCGGTGGTAATCAGGTGCAGGCGATAGCTGTAGATGCCGTAGGCCACCGCCATGGCGATGGCCGAAATCACCAAAGGGCTCCACCAGGGCCACTGCCGGTTCATGCGGAAATTGCGCGGGGCCACGTTGGTGTAGGGGTCGCAGACTTCTTCTGGCGTGGGGCCGCGCAGTTCGCGGATGATCCCGTGCAGCTGGTGAATCAGTGCGTTGAGTGTTTCTTCGCCTTTCGGCGCGAGCGCATACTTGCCTTTCAGCCCAAGGCACAGGGCGTAGTACATGAACTCCAGCACGTCCTGATAACGCTTGGGCTCCTGCATCAGTCGGGTAATCACGGTGAAGATTTTTTCCCCGCCCCAGGTTTCGTCGTGGAAGATGCTCAGCAGCGGCTCTTGGCTCCAGCAACTGCTCTTGCCCCAGGGCCGCTCCATGACGGCTTCGTCTATGAACAGGCACAGGCCGTAGGAATACGCCAGCAACTGAGCGGGCTCGTAACCGTGCTGGCGCATTTCTTCCTGAATGTTGTCGATCTGGTTGCGTACTTGCTGGTGCACGTCCTTGATGTTTGGCAGTTCGTCCAGGGTACGTAGGCGTATGACCAAACCGAACAACGGTGACGCAGCATCCAGCATCAGGTTGGCGAAGCCGCCTCGCAGCTGAAATTCCGGGTCGGCGGGGTAGCCTTCCGAGGCGAGCTCTGGTTCAGGGGTTGCCGTGGATGCTTGCGCATTGGTTGCCGGCTTTTTAAGGGTTGGATCAAGCGGGCTGACTTCAGCGTTTTTTTCATCGATGGGCGTTTTGTTGTCTTCTCCCATTTCACTCACTCCTGATCGCCCAGAACTGCAGTTCAAGCCCTGGGAAATCGCCCGCAATGTGGATGCCGAAGCCATTCGCCTTGGCCATGCATGCCCAGGCCGGGTCGCGCCGGTCCAGCTCGAAGTAACTGAAGCCCGCATGGAACGGCAGGTCGCGTGGCGCCACCGGCAATGGCAACAGAGGGATACCCGGCAGTTGCAGCGGCACCAGGTTGCTCAGTGACTCAAGCGAGGTGATTTTGGCTTTCTGGATGAACATCTGGCGCAACGCTTGCGGTGGCAGGTCGGCGCGCACGGCGAGGATGAAGTCGGCTTCGTCGATCAGCCGCCGGTCTTGCAGCGTGGTCGTAATCACACCGAACTGTTCGCTTTCCAGCGGCAGTGAAACAGCGCGTGGCTGCAACACGGTGCTCAGGGACCGGCGCAGGGTGTCTTCCAGTGGCTTGAAAGAGGCGCGCAGCGCAGTGTGGTGGTACGCGGGGTACTCTTGCGGCAGCCTGTTCTGGTCGGTGAAGGTGACGAATTCGCCACAGGCCTGGCTCATGCACAGGTACAGCTGCTCGGGGTGCGTGTGCGCTTGTCTGGCCAGATGCTGGAAGCACGGCCACCAACGGTTCATGGCCTGCAGCAGGTTGAAGTCGCGGATGTCGGCGATACCGGACTGGCCCGAAGCGCCTATACGCGTGGCAAGGCCGCGCGCCCGCTCGCGCAACGTGTTGGTGATTTCGTCAAGGAACCGTTGCAGTGCCGGCACCGCCCGCACCGACACGCTGGTGGGGTAGAACGCTTCGTCCAGTTGCACGCTGCCGTCGGGGCGTCGTTCCAGGATACGTGCCAGGGCCAGGCGGGTGTAGGCGCTGCTGTCTTCGGTGGTGCGTCTGAGCTGTAGGTTGGGCACGGCAAGGTCTACCTGGACCAGGTCACCGTCTGCGGTGTGGGTATCCTTGATTTCCTGTGCCTGGGCGATGTAGCGGAAGTTGGCGGCATTGTCGGGCCAGCTCACTTCGCGGCCGCCATTGGTGCGCAGCGGCAGGCACAGATACACCTCGCTGTCTGTGCAGGCGTCGTCGTCGATTTCCAGCGGCGGCGGTGGCGGCAGGTCGGCGGGAATATCGAACACCGTGCCGTCCGGCATGACGCCCCGCGCCCGGGTGATGGCGATCTTGCCCAGGCTCAGGTATTCGTCGTTCAACTGAAGTTCGCTGAAGCCGTAGAAGGCTGCATTGAGGCTGGCGAGGCGCTGGTGCAGGGCTGCTTCGCTGGCCCTGGCCGCCTGCTGGAAATGCTGTGGTTTGACGAACAGGCCTTCGGGCCAGAGAACGGGGTTGCGTGAACTCATGGGCGCTCCGTGTCAGCGTGAGTAAGCAGGAAGGGCAAAGGGTGTTTAGGCGCCATCAGTCTTCTTCCTTGAGCACGATGTGCGTGTCGTTGACCAACACCGACAGCATGATCTGGTGGCCACGCGGCGGAATGCGCAGCACTTGCCGCCAACTGGCGTTTTCATGGCCTCGGTAGTCGCCAATCACCGCGACGAAGCGCGTTTCGGCGTGGATGGGCTCGAACGGGATGTACTTGAACTGGCCAGGGCGCAGCAGGTAGTCGTCACCACGGATGTAGGTACTGCGCAGTGCCTTGGCCGGGTCCTGGTCCAGCAGCTGGTACACGGTGTTGCGCAGCAGTGAGTCGTCGCGTAGTTGCAGGATCTTGATGGCAATGGGCGTGGCCACAGGCTCTGAGATAACGGCTGTGGTGCGTGGCAAGGTCAGCACCACGGTAGGGTCGTCGTAGCTGCCGGGGGCGCTTTCTTCCAGGGGCGAGCGCACCGGGTCGCTTTCGTCTTCGTCGTGCATTTCGACGGGGGACATCGCAGGAAATTGCGCTTGCAGGTATTCGAACAGGGTCCCGATTTTTTCGGTCAACGCATAGGGGTCGCCGGCACTCAGGGTCACTGCGTAGGGGCTGGGCTCCAGGGCGCGCTCCTGTTCGGCCGCTACGTCAAGGCTGTTCGGATTGCCGTTGAGGGTAGGGCTGGCATTGATGCTGAACGCGACCTGGGTCGCATGGTCCTTTGGCGGCCCGATGGGCAGCGAAGGGTCCAGGACGACCTGGCTCGCTCTGCTCAAAGAGGTGCAGCCGGTGAGCCCGACCAACGCAAGCAGCAGCGGCGCGATCAGTAGTGGATGACGCGTCATGGGTGTACTCCTGCAATCAGGCGCTGCAGTGGGCATTCTCGGAATGCCCCTGCATCAGCCGCTGCGTCCAGCGCTGCCAGAGGGTCATTGCCCATGGCTGCCTTGAAGACCGAGCAGATCTCGACCGCTGGTTGAGGGGCAGAAGGCTTTGTCGGCCAAGGGGTGGCGGGCTCTTCGGCTATCAGGCGGTCCAGCACCCTTCGGTCCGGGTTGAACAGGTCCGCCAGCGAGCGTGTGCAGGCTTCATCCTGGGCGTACCGAACCTGCAGCCGGTAGGCGCCAATGCGAAGCTGGTCACCTTCAACAAGACGCCTGGGTGCAAGCGTTTCCAGGCTGGTGGAACTGTCATTCAGGTAGGTGCGGTGGCAGTGGTCGATCACGCAGAAGCTGCCTTCGAGCCAGCGGATTTCGCAGTGGAGGGGCGCAACGGCCTGAGCACGGTCATTGATCCGCCAGCTCGCCCGTTCACTTCCGATGGTGCCGCCCTTGCAATCGAACCGGTGCCGGGCAGTAACGTCGTGCTGCAGTTGGTCAAGGTTGGTGATGCTCAAGGTCACTGTGTTCATGAGCGCCCCCGGAAGCGTACAACCGGGCTGATCTGGCCATGCCGGTCATCGACGAAGCTGGTCCAGCCCAGGTAAGCGCCCTGGGTGCGATGCAAGCAGAAGGGTGATAACGCATTCTGTTTCAAGCGCAGTTCCAGGTCGTAGGCCAGACCGTCACGCAGCAGAAAGTCGATCAGTGCGCGCAAACGGCCGAAGTTGATGCCGCTGGGCAGCAAGTCCCGCAGCTGCGCCTGGTCGAGTTCGCTGATCACGATGGTGAACTTGCTGCTGCGGGTGCGGGTGCGGCTGCCGACCATGAACGTGCTGCCCAACTGGCCGTTGGCGCGCCCCAGGCTTACAAGCTGCGTGGACGTGGTGGTGACTGAGCGCGTCTCGAACTCGCGGATGCGCACATGCTCGAGGTCGAAGCAGTGCGCAATGATGCCGGCCACAGTACCGGGCGCGCGGCTGCGGCTGGCGATCACCCCGGCAAAACTGAGCAGACGGCTCCAAGGCAGCGCCGTGTCCCCTCGCAACTGCTTGTCGTTAAGCCCCAGCAGGGCAAACACGTACTGCGAAAACCCATCACTGGCACCCGGCTGGAAACGGATGTAATAGCGGTACTTACGCCAGATACGGTGCAACAGGCTGAGCAGGTAGTGGTTGAAAAAGTCGAAGAAGGCTGGCCGTACACCGATGCCCTGTGCATGTTCATAGGCCACCTGTTCCAGGTAATAGGTGGGCAATGGCGAATCGGTGCCGTGCAAGCCCAGAAACGTGGCAACGACGCGGTAGCGCTCTTGCTCAGCGGGCATCCTCTGGGCTTTGTACACATCCGAAACCGGGAAGCTCAGCCGTGGGTCGCAGGCCAGGCGCACCCGCCGCCGGGTGGCTTCGTCCGGCCAACGGGGTTCGAGGTCATCGCCATGCAGCCCGTGCAGCCGCTCCAGCAACTGGAAGAAGTTGTACTGATGCGCCTCAGAGAGCAGCTTGTCGGCTAGATCAGCGGTTGCTTGCCGGTCTGTATTGGCCATGTGTAGTGCTCGTTGTTGGTGGTGTTGATCACTTCCAGCTGATGGAAGGAATTGATGCTGGCGTACAGGGCGAAGAAGTGGGCGAGCACACAGCTGAACAGGTACAAGTCGCCTTCGCAGAGAAAGGCGGTCTGGTCCAGTTTCAGCTGGGAGTGCAGGCCGCGAATGGGTTGCCCCTTGATCAGCCAATCCATTGGCTGTGTATGAATGTCGCGCATGCCGTCCAGGCGTTTACCGGTGGTGCGCGCCTGCTGGATATCGTGCAGGGCCATGAAGTCGTAGGCGCGGATCACGGCTTTCAGTGGCTCTACCGAGAGCAGGGACAGGTAGTTGAGCGACATGTTGGAGATCAATGCCCACTGCAACTGGCCGTCCAGCACCGGGCGACAGGGGCGGGTGGGTTTACAGAGATTGGTGTAGGTGGCCAGCGGGGGCGTCAGTTCGGTCAGGACGTTGATGTCATCGATGCCCAGCGCCAGCGGTAGGTCCCGATTGGTGCAGGTCAGGTCGATGGACGCGGTTTCCAGTTCGCCTATGTAGCTGTTGGCGTCGGCGCGCACGAAGGCGATTCGATGCATGACGCCATCGCCGTGCAGGCACTCTTCCAGTTGGCAGCGGTAGTACAGCGCCGTGCGTCCCTGAACGTGCTCGATTTCATGGGCGAACGACTCGAAGGGACGGAAGGTTCGCAGGTGCTCACCCATGTTCCCGTCTGTCGTCGTTCGGGTGCTGATGACCTGGTCGACACTGAATATTTCATAGCCGTGAGGCTCTTTGCCCTTGGGCTTCAGTGGAGCCAGGGCGTCCTCACCGGACAGGTCGATGGGCTCGGCGCTATGCTGGAACAGGTTGACCGCAGGTGCGCAGAACAGGTTGAAATCTGCTCTGCCGACACGCAGCGTGTCGGGTAACTGGCGCGTGAAGTGAAATTCGAGGCTTACCTGCTGGCCGTGATGAGCCGGCCAGATTTTTTCCAGCCCGGTCACGCTGAAGAAATGGAAACGCTGGGGGAAGGCGAAGTATTCCTGCAGGATCCGGTAGCCATCAAAGACGTTCTGCGGGTAAGGCAGCAAGGCGTCGTCGGGGCTGAACCCGGGGAACGCGATGCTGCTTGCCGGCAGCCGACGAACCTCGCCATTGATGGTCACGCTGACATGCTTGAGGTATTGAGAAACCCACAGGTAAAGCGTGCGTGCGGTGAGGGTATCGCCACTGAGGTAAAAGTCGAGGCTGGTACAGCCCAAGCTGCTTAACGGCCGCTCGACCAGTGTTTTAAGGCCGATGTAGACCACAGAACTGTCGAGTGTCTGGGTTGCGCCCACCGTGTCGATCTCGAACGGATGAATGTTGACCGCTGTACAGGTGCGAAACTCGCAGGCCACGCCATCTACCGGTTTCGAAAACAGCTTCGACCCCTTTGGGATGCGCTGTGACTGGCTAAGGGATTGCCTGATCGGGCTGAACTGGATGATTGTCGCGCTGGGCAGGGGCCGCAGATAGTTAGGCCACAACAGCTGCAGCATGGGATGGGTCAGCTCTGGCAAGTCGTCCTCCAGCTTCAGCCGAAGCTTGGCGGTCAGGAACGCAAAGGCTTCCATCAGGCGTTCGACATCGGGGTCGCTGGCACCTTTGCCAAGCAACCGAGCGAGTTGTGGGTTGTCCTTGGCGAAGTCGTTCCCGAGCTCGTGCAGGTAACGCAGTTCTTCGCTGAAACTGTCTTTCAGTGACATCGGTCACCTCACTCGGGTGTAGCGGTTGTGCCCGTTGACCAGCAGCTCGAGTTGCAGTTGCTCTGCGTGGTTGTTGACCTGGACCAGGCAATCCAGCCTGAAATGCAGCTCCAGCGGGGCATGCGCATCGGGCACTGCTTTGAGCGTGCGTATCTGTATGCGTGGCTCGAAGCGCTGCAGGGTGCGGCGGATATCCGCGCTCACCTGTACGAGCAAGTCGCCGTTGTTCACGTCATGCCCGTTGAAGTCGCGCAGGCCAAGCTCAGGGCTGCTCTGGGAGCACCCCTGGCGGGCATTCAGCAGCGTTTCGAGGTGGCGCTTGATGGCGGCGAACTTGTGGGAAGCGCTCTCCCGTCGGGACGGCTCCCGGCTGGTACACTGATCCCGCATCAAACGATCAAAAAGCCCACTCATTGCGTATCGAGCCGCCCGACCAGTGAGATTTCGAAATTCGCGCCCATGTACTTGAAGTGCGGGCGCACGGCGAGCGAAACCTGGTACCAGCCCGGGTCACCGGCAACATCCGAGACCTCGATTCTGGCGGCTCGCAGTGGCCGGCGGCTGCGAACGTCGGCAGACGGGTTCTCCTGGTCGGCGACGTACTGCTTGATCCATTTGTTCAACTCGGACTCAAGGTCACGGCGCTCCTTCCAGCTACCGATCTGCTCGCGCTGTAACACCTTGATGTAGTGAGCCAGCCGGTTGACGATGAACAGGTAGGGCAACTGGGTACCCAGCTTGTAGTTGGTCTGAGCCTCTAGCCCCTCAAGGGTTTTCGGGAAGTTCTTGGGCTTTTGCACCGAGTTGGCCGAGAAGAACGCGGCGTTGTCGCTGTCTTTGCGCATGGTCAGGGCAATGAAGCCCTCTTCGGCCAGTTCGAACTCCTTGCGGTCGGATATCAGCACCTCGGTAGGAATCTTGGCCTGCAACTGGCCCAGGGATTCGTACAGGTGGACCGGCAAGTCTTCGACGGCGCCGCCCGATTGTGGGCCGATGATGTTCGGGCACCAGCGGTAGCGAGCGAAGCTGTCGTTGATGCAGCTGGCCAACAGAAACGCAGAATTGCCCCACAGGTAGTTGTCGTGCTGTCCGGCGATGTCTTCGTCGTAGTTGAAGCTCTCGATCGGTTTTTCCTGCGGGTGGTAAGCGGAGCGGAGCATGAAGCGCGGCCCCGTCAAAGCAACGTGTCGCGCGTCTTCGCTTTCACGAAATGCACGCCACTTGGCATGTCGTGGGCCGGCGAAGAGGTCTTTTATTTCCTTGAGGTTGGGCAGCTCCTCGAAGCTGCTCAAGTTGAAGAACTCGGGGGCCGGTGCAGCAACAAATGGGGCATGGGACATGGCGCCAACGGAGGCCATGTAACTCAGCAGCTTGATATCAGGGGAAGAGGGGCCAAAGTTGTAGTTGCCAACCATGGCCGCAACCGGCTCTCCCCCGAATTGGCCGTAACCTGCGGTGTAAACATGTTTGTAGATACCGCTGCAGGTAATGTCCGCAGCGTTTTCGAAGTCGTCCAGCAAGTCCTCTTTACTGGCATGCAAAACTTCGAGTTTGATGTTTTCCCTGAAGTCCGTGCGGTCGACCAGAAGTTTCAGGCTGCGCCAGGATGATTCGAGCTGCTGGAACTCAGGCTGATGCAGAATGGCATCCATCTGTTTGCTGAGTACCCGGTCGATTTCGGCAATCATCTGGTCGGCCCGGTGCTTGTTGATCAGTTGATCCGGGTCATTGCTTTTAAGGATTTCGGCGATGAACGCAGATACGCCCTGCCTGGCAACCTGGTAGCCCTCTTGAGCAGGTACCAGTTTGGTTTCTGCCATGATCTGGTCCAGCAAGGTGGCACTGCCCAACGTGTCGGTCGTTGCGTCTGGGGTGATGGTGGTGTTGCTTGGCTTAGGCATGGGGACGCTCCGTTGTCTCAGTCTTTTTCGGGTGCTTCAAGCACCAGGTCCAGTTCTTGGGCGAGCTGTTTACGGGCCTGCTCGTTGTTAAGGAGGTGCTGCAGTTGCTTGCGGAAGGCCGGGACGTTGCCCAGCGGGCCTTTCAGGGCGACCAGCGCTTCGCGCAACTCCAGCAGCTTGTTCAGCTCAGGCACCTGGCGCGCGATCCGGTCCGGTCCGAAATCGTTGATGGACCTGAACTGCAGGTGAACCGCCAGCTCGGCATCCGGGGCGGTGCTGAGCCTGGAGGGCACAGACACGTCCAGGCTCACGCCGGCGTCGTTCAACACGCTGTTGAATGTGTGTTTATCGATGCGCACGACCTGGCGGTCCTCAAGCGCACGGCAGTCATCCAGGCCGAAGTCGCCCAGAACCAGCATCTTGTGGGGCAGCTCCACCTCAGCCTGCTCGTCGCTCGTCGCGGGGACATACTTGATATTGACGCGTTCTTTAGGTGCGACGGATCCCGTATTTTTAGACATCAGTACGTAACTCCCTGTTGGGTTGTAGGAGATTTAGATGCAAGTTGTGTTTATTGTTATCGCGGTCTTGTAGGAAGTTTCCTGCGTATGTTTAATTGTTCGGGCTGGCTGCCCGTCCTCTATAAAAACCATGCATGGAAAAGTGTCCTGCGGTCGAGCGTGAAGATGTAAGTAAATATTTGTTTGTGTGCACTCAGAACTTTGTATTAGGCTTCCGCTGGATTTGTTCGAGTCGGCTGTATGCGTATATGTGCATTGGCATTTATTTGTAGGAAAGTTCGCGCCGTCATATAGGCCGTTTGTACTATTTCAGAGAGTAAGTTCAGGATGATTAACCGCTGTGCATATGGCGCCGGTCTCTCGTTGCTGTTTTGTCTGCAGTCGGTGCTGGCGGGCCCCACGCGGGACTGCCCCCGGATTGTGTCCAACGTCGAGCGACTGGCCTGTTTCGATCAGGCTGCGGGCACTCCGGCGTACACGCCAAAACGACAGAGGTCAGCTCCGGAGCA
This sequence comes from Pseudomonas putida W15Oct28, assembly GCF_000708715.2. Lineage (GTDB taxonomy): Bacteria > Pseudomonadota > Gammaproteobacteria > Pseudomonadales > Pseudomonadaceae > Aquipseudomonas > Aquipseudomonas putida_R. The sequence goes on from NZ_JENB01000071.1 coordinate 14,386, forward strand.
GCAGGCCCCCAGTGTGTTGCGCGTGATGGCAAATGAAGCTGCACGGGCACCGGATGACCTGACGTTTCGCATCGGCAGCCAGACGCAGGACGGTCCAGGCGCACCAGCGCTCGTGATTTCGGCACCCGCCATTGCATCGGGTGATGAACGTACCTACATGGCGATCAGTTGCATCCAGGCCATCTCCCGGCTACAGCTGATTGCCAGGCGCCCGATCGATGCAAGCTGGGTCAAGGTACGGCTGACCGGGGAGGGCTGGTCTACCCGTGAGACGCCCTGGCAGGTGATGGAGAACGGGCAGGTGCTTGATGCCGGGCGGGGCCTGCCAGCCATCGAGCAGATCAGGAAACTGATCGGTGCCCAGCGTATCGAGGTTGTGAGTGAGCACGGCGAGGTCGACGGGCTGACCTTCGATGCGCAAGGCCTGGACCACTTGATCAGCCAGGCGCGAAGCACATGCCGGTGGTAGCGCAGGTATCCGCGGTCGAAGTCGCTCGGCTGCTCGCACCGATTGATCCAGCAGTTCCTGCCGGGCTGTTCGATGTCGAGGACGAAACCTACCAGGCCATTGACCAGGAGATGGTCAAGCTGGGTGGGCTGCAGGACGCCTCCATCGACTGGGTCTACATCGAAGAAGCGTCCCGTCAGTACCTGGGCCAGCAATGCAAGCATTTGCGGATCGTTGCGCACCTGAGTGCCGCATGGCTGCGTAGCGGCTGCTGGGAGCGTTGGGGATACACCTTGGCGTTGCTGGCCGGCATGATCGAGTGCTACTGGGAACCCGCTCATCCCAAGCCGGGGCCGAAAGGCTTCCTGGGCAAGCGCAAGCTGGTTGGCCTGGTAATCAATCGTTTGACCGAGGCGTTACCGCGTCTTGACCGTTTCACCTATACCCCTACTCATGCAGCGGCAGCGCAGGCGGCGTTGAAGCACCTGCAGCAACAGGGCGCGGCACAGCTGGAGCCAGCTGTTGTCGACGAATTGGAGCGCCTGCTGCGCAGGCACATAGAGCTCGCCAACGGTGTCGGCGAGGGTGCGATACCCAAGGCACCGGCGGCAAGCGTGAAACCTGCGCCGCTGGCGGACGTCATCGCCACACCCGCGTCACGCCTGCCGATGGGCAATGAGCGTGAGACACGGCGGGCCGTGCTCGCCATGGCCGAGCTCATCAACCAGCAGGACCCTTATGACGCTACCGGCTACCAGTTACGGCGTTTTGGGTTGTGGGCGCACATTCAGGCTGCTCCCCAGGCCAGGCAGGGCAATCGTACGGAATTGATGGCGGTTCCGCTGGATATCACGCGGGTCTATGAGGAGGCCATTGCCAGTACGGCATTTGACCCTGCACTGCTTCAGCGTATTGAAAAAAGCGCAACGGCTTGCCCCTACTGGATTCGTGGCAGCTTTCTGGCTGCGACCGTTGCCACACGGCTGGCGATGGGCGAGGTGGCTGAAGCCATCCGTTGTGCGACTGCCCGGTTTGTACAGCGAATGCCGGCGCTGCAGCAGTTGTGCTTCAGCGACGGCACGGTGTTTGTCGACGACCAATGCCTGGCCTGGCTCAAGGGCACGCAAGGGCCTTCTGAGCAAAGTGCAACCTCTCACGAGTTTGGCGGCTTGCGCGAGGAACTGGTCAGCCAGTTGGAAACCGCTGGTGTAGAGCCGGTGCTCCTGAGGCTGCAAGGGCTGCAAGCGGGCTTTCGTGCTCCCCGTGAGCGCTGCCACGCCACCGTGATCGCTGCCGACCTGCTGGCCGCCCGGGGGGTGTCGTGGCTGGCCCAGGACCTGTGCGCCAGCGTTGCCCAAACGATGCAGCAAACCACCGCCAGTGCGTGGGAGCCAGAAGTGTTCCAGCGGCTTCAGCAGTACGCGACATCCCCAGCACTGGCAGTTCAAGACAAGGATCAGGAGCCTCGATGAATCAAATATGGACGCAACTCAAACGTTGGGGCTTGCCGTGGGTAACGCGCATTGGCCTGGCGCTGCCGCTGCTGCTTGGGCTTGGCGCCTTGCTGATGCTGGTCGCTATCTGGTGGCTTGGCCCGCAATGGATGTGGCGTGAGCAACAGCCGCTGGCAAGTGTGGCTCATCGCAGCCTAGCAAGCCTGGTACTCGTGCTGGTGCCGCTTTTGTGCTGGCTTGGGGTGGTGCGCCGGCGCTTACGCCGCCTGCAAGCAGAACGCCGGCAGGCACGCGCCGTCGAACTCGATGGCACGTTACCGTTCATGCAGGCGCAAGAGAAGGCGTTGAGCCAAGGGCTTGAGCGATACCTCGACAATGCCGGTGGGCGTCGCGCGCTGTACCGGCTGCCCTGGTACCTGGTGTTGGGCGACGAAAAATCCGGAAAAACCAGCTTCATCGACCGCACCGATCAGCGCTTTACCCTGACGCGAATCGACCAGGCCCAGGCACGGGGTCGACAGGATGAAGCACCGGCCTACCCGGTAGGTTGGTGGGTCAGCGACGATGCCGTGATCATCGACCCGCCCGGTGTCTTCATCAGTCAAAAGCCCCCGGCGGGCTCGGCCGCCAACGACCCCTCCGAGTCTGAACCCTGCGCGGCGCTCGGTACCGAGGCCCGGTTGTGGGAGCACTTGTTGGGCTGGCTGCTGCGTAATCGAAGCCAGCGGGCGCTTAATGGTGTGTTGCTGGTCGTCGACTTGCCGGCGCTGTTGCATGGCAAGCCCGAGCAACGCGTCGCGCTGGCCCATGGGTTGCGCACACGCCTGTACGAAGTCAGCACCCAGCTGGGGTCGCGCCTGCCACTCTACGTGGTACTGACCAAATACGATCTGCTGGACGGCTTCGACCAGTTCTACTGCAAGCTTCCGGCCGCCAAGCGTGAAAGCCTGTTGGGGTTCACGTTCAAGCTGGATGCGGTTGAGGCGTTCGACGCCTGGCTGGATGAGTATGACGACCACTACGGGCGGTTTCTCGCCACATTGAACGAGCAGGTCTTCGATCACCTGGATGTGCTGGGCAAAACAGCGCCGTGCGGCCGCCTGTTCTCACTGCAAGCCCAACTGGTCGGGTTGCGCCCCATACTGCTGGCATTTCTGCGCGAAGCCTTGGCGAGTGACCGTTTCACCACGCCACCGTTGGTACGTGGCGTGTATTGGTCGTCAGTGGTGCAGCACGGCGACATGCGCAATGCATTTGTCCGTGAAGCGGCACAGCCCTACAAGACGAAACTTCCCCTGCGTGAGGGCAAGGCGCAGGGCAAGGCGTTGGTCTATTTCATCCAGCAAGCATTCAGGCGGGTTATCTATCAGGAAGCCGGCCTGGCGGGCGACAACGTCCGGGTAGCGCGCAGCAAGCGCCAATTGCTGTGGATTGGTTCTGGCGTAGGCGTCCTGGCGTTCAGCATCGCCATCGCCAGCTGGCAGCGCTACTTCGATACCAATAGCTCCAAGGCTGCCAGTGTGTTCGCCAAAAGCCAGGAGTACAGCCGTCAGGAAGTCGATCTGCGGCTTGATCCGACCGGGCGCAACCTGCTGGAGCCACTGGACCAGATTCGCGATGCGGTGGCGGTGTTTGGCGACTATCGCGCGGCATGGCCGGGTGTAGCCGATTTTGGCCTGTATCAAGGGCGCAACATTGGCCCGTTGGTTGATGATGCGTACCTGAGCTTGCTGTCCCGGCGTTTCTTGCCAGCCTTGGCCAGTGGGGTGATCGATGCCATGAACGCAGCACCCTCTGGCAGCGAGCAGCAAATGGCTGCGCTCAGGGTTTACCGGATGATCGAGGACCGCGCCAGTCGCCGGCCCGAATGGGTCGAGGACTGGATGGCCCGTCAGTGGCAACGGGCTTTCCCTGGTCAGGGGCAACTGCAGCGTGACCTCATGCAGCATTTGAAGTACGCCTTGGCCTATGCCGATACCGATTTGCCGCAGTACCGTCAGCGTGTCAGCGAAGTGCAGCAGGGTTTGCGCAAATTGCCGTTGCCACAGCGGGTATATGCAGGGCTGAAGCAACAGGCGCAAGAGCAGTTGCACACCGGGCTGGACCTGCGCCACCAGGTAGGGCCTGCGTTCGATGTGGTGTACCAGCCGTCTTCCGTGGCCAGCCAAGGGGAGGAGGCGGTACTGCTGGCCGCCATGCTTACCGCCAAAGGCTTCAGGGAATACTTCGAGCCGCGCAGCCAGCGGTTCGCTGAAATGGCGATGGTCGATCAGTGGGCCTTGGGGGAGCGCAGCCAACTCGACTATTCGGACGTCGACCGTGATGCGCTGACCGAACGGCTACATAACCTCTACAGTGCCGATTACATTGACAGTTGGCGGCGCGCCTTGAACGCCTTTACCGTGTCCGACTTCCGTGATCTGGACCATGGTGTCACGATCCTGCAGCAGTTGACCGGCCCAGCAGCACCTTTGCAGCGGCTGCTGGATACGGTCAGGGACAACACCTCACTTGCTTCACCTGCTGGTGTTGAAGTAACGGGTGAACTGAATACGCTGCGCTCAGCAACGGGCAAACCCGAACAACAGCAAGCGTTGGCTATCCAGCGGGCGTTTGCAGGCTTGGGCGCGATGCTGCAGGCGACAGCAGAAAAGCCCAGCTACTACGATGAAACCCTTGGCGCTGTTGCGGCCGTGCTGGACTACGCCAAGGCCGTACAGGACAGCCCGGACCGCGGCAAGGCCGCACTGCAGGCCGTGCATCAGCGCTTTGCGATGACAGGGCATGACCCGATAGGCACCCTTCAACGTGTTGCCACAGGCTTGCCGGAGCCCATCAACCACCAGGTCAGAAAGCTCGCCGACCAGACCGCCCAGGTGCTGAACGTTGAAGCACTGCGCGAACTGGAGCGACGTTGGGATGCTGAAGTGTACAGTTTCTTCCAGCAACGTCTGGCAGGCCGTTACCCCTTTATGGTGAAGGCACCCGATGCTTCACTGGATGACTTCGAGGCGTTCTTCGGGCCGAAAGGGCGGCTGCAGCAGTTTCATGATCAGTATCTGGAGGTCTTCCTGAAGGAAAACCTTGAGGCCTTGCAGTCCGCTCAGCACGGGCAATCCCTGATTCGCGCCGACGTGATCGAGCAGCTCGAGCTGGCGGACCGCATCCGCGAAACCTTCTTCGACCAGCGCGGCAAGCTGAGTGTGCAGTTCAGCATCGAGCCGTTGGGGCTCAGTGCGAACCAGCGTACCAGCCTGCTGGACCTGGATGGCCAGTTGATCGCCTACACCCATGGGCCGAGCCAGATCACCGGTATCGTCTGGCCCAATACTTTGGGGCAGCAGGTGCGCAGCAACCTTACCTTGCTGAGGCAGAACGGTAACAGCAGCAGCCTGGAGTACCGTGGCCCATGGTCGATGTTCCGCTTGCTCAGCCGCGGCTCACTCAATGGGCGGACGCCAACCAGCGTAGACCTGAGCTTCCGGACCGGTGATGGCGTGATGCGCTATCGGCTGAATGCTGAAAAGGCTTTCAATCCCATTACCCAGCAACCGTTCAAAAGCTTCCGCTTGCCGCGAGGGTTGTTGCAACAATCGTCCCAGGTAGCTCAGGTAGAGCAAGCGCATGAGCGGCCTCTATGAAAATCAGCCCTTGCGGTGGTCACGGTGAGCCCAGCCCACTCAACGCTCTACCGGCCAGATACCCAAAGGTCATCCCTGGCCCAAGAGTAATACCCCCACTCGGGTAGTGCCCGCCCATCACGCTGTGCATGTCGTTACCCTTCGCAAACAGCCCGGGTATCGGCTGCCCCGCGTGGTCCAGCACTCGGGCTGTGCGTGGCTACAGGCCAGGTTTGTGCGTACACACCGACCATGCAGTTGCCCAGCTTTCGACCTCGGCGCGGCCGTACTGCTGAATCCACAATCGCACGGTTTTGTGCAGGGTACTTTTTGCTTCTACTTCCTCCCCGGTATGAGGGTTTATGTAGTATTTGCTTTGCCGAGCTCTGTAACGTGCGGTCGATACGACAGGGGGCGGTTGTTGATAGGCATCGTAATCCTGGTTTGCGATTTCACTCTCGATGATGGCCAGTATGCTCGATAGATTGAACTGATATTCGGCAAGCAAGTTGTGGAGTTTGTGAATCGCCCCTGGTTTCGTAGACACCTCCAAGCCTCATAATGAGGCCCAAATAGGAGGTGCCATGAGTCGTCAGCGTTACCCTGAAGAATTCAAGATCGAAGCGGTCAAGCAAGTGACCGAG
>NZ_JENB01000072.1 GCF_000708715.2 Pseudomonas putida W15Oct28
GTTCTGGAAAGATTCGGGCGGCACGCTGTCGAGGCGGCTCAGGATGAACATCGGGGGGCGGGCTCCGGCGGGTGGGAATACAGCCCGGGCCAGGTTGGCGCGGGCTGTACAGTTTAACCGGTTTTGCCGTGTCAGCCTTGTTGCTGTAGTGCACCGAGCATCAGGTCGAGGTTTTGCACGGCCGCGCCCGAAGCGCCTTTGCCCAGGTTATCGAACACGGCGGTCAGCAAGACCTGGCCATGCTCGGGGTTGGCATACAGCGCCAGGCGCAGCTCGTTGCTGTCGTTCAATGCCTCGGGGTCGAGGTTTGCGGCTGCGCCCTGCTGATGCAGCGGCATCACCTGCACTTGGCGTGCGCCCTGGTAATGCTGTTCCAGGCAGGCCTGCAGCTGTTCGGCGCTGACCTTGCCCGGTAGCAGGCGCAATTGCAGCGGGATGCTCAGCACGATGCCCTGGCGGTAGGCACCGTAGCCAGGCATGAACACCGGCCGTGCCGACAGCCCGGCGTGTTGCTGGATTTCGGGTACGTGCTTGTGCGCCAGCTCCAGCCCATAAAGTTGCAAGACCGGGGCATTACCGGCACCGGGTTGTTCGTGGCGCTCGACCGCCGCGCGGCCACCGCCGGAATAGCCGGAGATGGCATGGATGCCCAGCGGATAGTCGGCTGGCAGTAACCCGGCCTTGACCAGTGGGCGTAGCAAGGCGATGGCGCCAGTGGGGTAGCAGCCGGGGTTGCTGACGCGCTTGCTTTGGGCGATGCGTTCGGCCTGCTGGTCGTCCAGTTCTGGCAGGCCATAGACCCAGCCCGGGGTGGTGCGGTGCGCCGAACTGGCGTCGATCACCCGCACCTGTGGGTTGTGGATCGCCGCCACGGCCTCACGAGCGGCGTCGTCGGGCAGGCACAGCAGGGCGATGTCGGCGCTGTTGATGGCCTCGCGGCGGCGCTGTGGGTCTTTGCGCTCGGCCTCGGGCAGGGTGAGCAGGCGCAGGTCGCTGCGGCCTTGCAGGCGGGCATGGATCTGCAGGCCGGTGGTGCCTTGATCGCCGTCGATGAAGACAACAGGAGTGTGCATGGTCGGGTCCGGTTGGGGAAAGATAGCCTATGGTCGCCTGTGGCTTTGGTAATGAAAATTTTAATATGATGATCGATATGTTCAGTTTTACTGAACAAGGTATCCAGTGCCGGCCTATTCGCGGGTAAACCCGCTCCCACAAGGTTGGTGGTGGTTTTGATAAAAGTGGTGAACCTGTGGGAACGGGTTTGCCCGCGAAAGGGCCGCCACTGACAATGCGTGAAATCAGCCTCGACCGCCTCCGCACCCTGGTGGTCATCGCCGACCTGGGCTCTTTTGCCGAGGCCGCCCGCCAGCTCAACCTGGCGCCGCCCACCATCAGCCTGCACGTGGCCGAACTGGAGGCACGTATCGGCGCTCCGTTGCTCAGCCGCACCCGCGGCCAGGTACGCCCCACGGCCATTGGGGAAACGCTGCTGGCCCGCGCCCGGCGCCTGCTGGCCGATGCCGACCTGGCACTGGACGAAGTACGCCGCCAGGTCGAGGGGCTGACCGGCCGGGTACGCCTGGGCGCGTCTACCGGTGCCATTGCCCACTTGCTGCCGCAGGCGCTGGAGCACCTGCGTGTGGACCATCCGGGGATCGACGTGCAGGTACAAGTGCTGACCTCCCAGGCATCGCTGGGGCGATTGCGTGAAGGGACGCTGGATATCGGCCTGGTGGCCTTGCCGCAGGTGGCCGGCAAAGGGCTGACCGTTACCCCCTGGCGGCGCGACCCGATCCTGGCCTACGTACCGGCCGACTGGCAGCCGCCGGCGAAGGTGACACCGGCCTGGCTGGCGCAGCGGGCGTTGATTCTCAACGACAGCAGTACCCAGCTATCACGGGTTACCGGCGAGTGGTTCGCGGCAGCAGGGTTGTACCCCGAGCCGCGGATCGAGCTGAATTACAACGATGCGATCAAGAGCCTGGTCGGGGCCGGGTACGGCGCGACGTTGTTGCCGCAGGAAGGCGAGGCAGCCGAACTGGACCGGCGCATTGCGCGCCGGCCACTGCGACCCGGGTTGTGGCGGCAGTTGGGTATTGCCTGTCGGGAGGGCCAGGTGGAGCGGGCCACGGGGTATGTGTTGCAGGCGTTGGAGCGGTTGCGGCAGTGAGGGGCCATCAAGCCCGCTCTCGCCCCCGGACTACGGTCACCGTCTCGCCACCTACGCCCCAGTTGTCGGTTGGCACCTCTTCGATCACCACAAAAGTACTGGCCGGTGGCTTGCCCAGCACGTCTTGCAGCAGGCGGGTCGTCCCCTCGATGAGCTGGCGCTTGTGCTCGGCAGTAACCCCTTCATCGGTCACGCGGATATGGACATAAGGCATGGCTGTGCGCTCCTCGGGTCAGTGCCAGGTGCCAGCGGTGCTACCGCCATCCACAGGCAGAATCACACCGCTGACAAAGCGCGAGTCGGCCAGATACAGCACCGCGTCCACCACATCCTGAGGCGAGCCGGTGCGGCCACTGGGCGACAACGCGCCCATCCCCTGCACATTGTCGCCATGCAGCGGTGTCTCGATGATACCCGGCGCCACGGCATTCACCTGCACGCCGCTGGCCGCCAGTTCCAATGCCAGGCCTTTCACCGCCTGGTTCAGGCCACCCTTTACCAGCACTGGCAGCAGCGCGGGCACGCGGGTGTCCGGTTGCAGGGCGATGGAGGCAGTGATGGCGATGATCTGCCCGGACCCTTGCCGGGTCATGATCCGCGCCGCTTCCTGGGCCGGGTAGAAGAAGCCCTTGAGGTTGGTGCCGACCAGCGCGTCGACATCTGCCTCGCTGTACTCGACAAACGGTTTGGCAATGAAAATGCCGGCGTTGTTGATCAGGACGTCCACGCCGCCAAAGGATTGCAGGGCGGTAGCGAACAGCCGCTGCGCCGTGTCCGCTTCGGCGATGTCGCCCGCCACGCCGATGAAGCGCGAGGGGTTGCCGAGGCGGGTGGCGGCCTGCTCCAGGCGTGCCGGGCTACGGGCATTGCCGACCACGTTGTCGCCGCGTTCGAGGAAGGCCTCGGCCAGGGCGAACCCCAGGCCGCTGGAGGCCCCGGTGATGATGACGGTGCGTTGCTTGTTCATGTGCATGATCTCCAGTGAAATGAGCATCGGCTCGGTGTGGCGTCACTGTAGGCCGCTACCAGCGCTTGAAAAATGAGGCGTAAGGCATTTCAATCGATACATCATGTAATCAATAGAGCCGCGATGACCCGCCACTTCGATGACCTGCAGCTGGGCAGCCTGGAGCTGTTCTGCCTGGCCGCTGACAGCGGCAGCTTCACTGCCGCAGCCACGGAGGCCGGCGTCACCCCGGCGGCGGTCAGCCGCAGCGTGGCGCGTCTGGAGGAGCGCTTGGGTGTACGCCTGTTCGTCCGGACCACCCGGCAGATGCGCCTGTCGAGCGCAGGCCAGGCCTATTACCAGCAATGCCGACAGGCGCTTGGGCAACTGGTCGAAGCCGAACGTCAGGTGACGGGCGGCCAGGTCGAACCCAGTGGCCTACTGCGCATCAGTGCGCCCACGCCTTATGCCCACCACCGGCTGTTGCCGTTGCTGCCGCGTTTTCGCCAACGCTATCCGAAGGTGCAAGTGGATGTGCATGTCAGCAACCGCAACGTCGACTTTGCCGAGGAACCGTTCGACCTGGCCATTCGTGGCCGCGAACCGGCCGATTCACGTTTGGTGGCACGCCGCCTGGAGGATGCCGAGCTGGTGGTTGTGGCCACCCCGGGTTACCTGGCCCGCGCCGGTACGCCTCAGGCGCTACAGGACTTGCAACAGCATGAGTGCATCCAGTTTGAAATGCCCAGCAGTGGACGTCGCCCGCCGTGGACCTTTCGACAGGATGGCCGCCAGGTGGAACTCGAAACCCAGGGCGCGTTTACCTGCCTGGGCGATTTTCTCGCCACTGTCACGCTGGTGCGCAATGGCGGTGGGCTGATGCAGGCTTACCGCTTTACCGTGCAGGATGCACTGGCCAGTGGTGAACTGGTGGAAGTGCTGACCGAGTTTGGCGGGACTTCGCGGCCGTTCTTGCTGATCTACCCACAGGCGCGGCACATGCCGTTGCGGGTGCGGGTGTTCATCGATTTCCTGTTTGCCGAGACCGGGCGACCGCTGGGCTGAGGGGGGGCGGGGCAGGCGTGGGCCTACTATGCTTTTGGCTGCGTCGAGCGAACGCGCCTCGACGAACCCTATGGTTTTCCAGGAGAACGCTCCATGAAATCCACGAAATGCATACCCCTGCTGGTGATTGCGTCCGTCCTCAGCTTTGCCGCACACGCAGACCCTGCGAGCAATTGTGCGGCCAAGATCAAGGAGCTTGAAGACATCCAGAAGACAGATGGCCAGGCCATACATGGGGGCATGGCGCACGATTATCACGAACTGCTGAAGCAAGCCAAGGAAGGGCAGGCTGCGGGCGACATGACCAAGTGCCAGGCCTCGGCAGACCGGGCCAAGACCATCTACAACAAAGCGCGCGGCAGGTAGGCGCATTCCTGCACTGGCCTCTTCGCGGGCTTGCCCGCTCCCACAGGATTTGCAACAGATTCAACGCTTGTACAGTACCTGTGGGAGCGGGCAAGCCCGCGAAGGGGCCAGTGCAGGGTGGCCCGCTGTCAGAACCAGCGATCGTTCTTCTTCCGCCCACGGGTCAGCGCCGGCAAGATCAGCCCGGCCAGCAAGCCCGCACCGGCAATGCTGCCGCCATACACCATGTAGCGCATCATCACCTGCTTGTTCTCGTCACCCAGGCGCGCCTGGGTATCGCGCAGCTCCGACTGGCTCTGGTCGAACTGTTCATTCAGCGCCTTGTTGCGCGTCTCCAGTTCGTCGATCAGCTGCTTGCGTGAATCGAGGGTTTCCTGCATGCCCTGCACGCGGCTCTTCCAGCTGTCGTCGATGGTCTTCAACTGCCCGGTCAGCTCCGCGACCTTGGCGTCGAGCTGCGGCAGGCGCTCGTTCTGGCCCGGCACCGCTTGCAGGTCGTTGCTGAGTATCCACACCACATCGCCATTCTGCCCACGCACCTGGCTGTAATTGCCCTGGGTGCCGAGCAGGGTCAGCTGTTGCCCGGACTTCAGGGTACCGACGATGCGGTGGCCGTCGGTGGGGCCGCTGCGCACATAGGTACTCAGGCTGTCGCTGACCCAGCGTGCGTCGCTGGCGGGCTCTTCGGCGTGCACCGGCGCGGCAAGGGCCACCAAGGCGGCAATCAGGCCGCCGCGCAGGGCAGGGAGGACGGAAGCGGTTGGGCGGGATTCGGGCATGTTGGGTCTTCGCTGAAACAGGACAAAAGTAGGCCCGGTGACTGGGCCGATGAACCGGTCGGTGAGTTGACCGTCAGCCAAAGACCCTTTTTTTGTAGGCAGGTTCACTACCTAATATCGGAAATGTCTGCAGGATGTTGCAGAACTCGCCCCAGAGCGCTTCGGCGCCGATGACGCAATTGTAATGCGCGGATCACCTTGGCGTTATGTGCCGGCCGTCAATCTCGGCCAGCCGACACAACAATAAAGACGACGTACAAGGAGCATCGGATGACCTGCAGATCACCCCTGAAACTGGCTGCGTGCATGGCGCTATCCGGCGTCGGCAACCTGGCGATGGCGGCGGACGAAGCCGCGGATGGTTTTATCGAGGGCAGCACGCTCAGCGTGCTCAACCGCAACTTCTACTTCAACCGCGACAACCGCGATTCCGCAGCCCCCACGCACAACCCCGGCAAGCAACCCGACAACGGTTATTCCGAAGCCTGGGCCCACGCCGTGATTGCCCGATTCGAGTCGGGTTTTACCCCGGGCACCGTGGGTGTCGGCCTGGATGCATTCGCCATGCTCGGCCTCAAGCTGGACACCGGCGGCGGCCGCAACGGCGGGCGCAGTTCGTTCGATGTATTGCCGGTAGACCACGACGGCCAGGCCCGTGACGCGTACACCAAGGTGGGCGGTGCGGCCAAGGTGCGCCTGTACGACACGGTGCTGAAGGTAGGCGATGTGTTCCCGGCCAACCCGGTGGTGGCCGCTGGCGACTCACGGCTGCTGCCGGAAAGCTTTCGTGGCGTGACCCTGGAAAACACCAGCATCAAGGACCTCACCCTACAGGCCGGGCGCCTGCATGCCATGAGCCAGCCGGTGTCCAGCGACCTGCGGGAGAACTTCGTGACCTTCTACGGCGGCCCGGTCGACTCGCCATGGATCGCCTATGGCGGCGGTGACTACACGCTCAGCGAACATGTCAGCGTCAGCCTGTTCAGCAGCCGGCTCGTGGATGTGTGGAACCAGTACTACGCTGGCACCAGCCTGAGCTGGCCGCTGAGCGATGAGCTGGCCCTGATTGGCGGCTTCAACTATTACAAAGCCGTGGATGAAGGGCAGCAGCGCCTGGGAACCTTCGACAACGATATCTGGAGCGCCAGGCTGGGTGTGCGCTTCGGCGCCCATACCCTGGCGCTGACTCACCAGCGCAACCAGGGCGACGATGACTTCGACTACCTGCGCCAGTCCGATTCGATCTTCCTCGACAACTCCATCCAGTACAGCGACTTCAACTCGCCCAAAGAGCGTTCGTGGATGCTGCGTTATGACCTGAACATGGCCGCCTACGGTATTCCCGGGCTGTCGTTCATGACGCGCTACGGCAAAGGCACCGACGCCGACTATTCCAATGCCAACGCTGTGTACATGCGGCGCGATGCTGACGGCAACCCGCTGACCGACCAGAAGCGCTGGGAGCGTGACATCGAGGTGAAGTACGTGGTGCAGACCGGCGCGGCCAAGGACTTGTCGCTGCGCGTGCGCCAGGCCACTACCCGGGCCACAGCGTTCGAGTCGGACCTGGACGAAGTGCGGCTGATCGTTGAGTACCCGTTGTCGGTCCTGTGAATTCACCTGGGTAGCGTTGCAGCTCCTTTGGTTTGGGTGGATGTTTTGGCGCTCCGTATGGGGCGCTTTTTTTATGCTCAAGGGTGCGGGCTAGACTCAAGGGTCCACACCCTTCATGGAGCACGGCCATGACTGCCAAGAACACCATCTGCCTCTGGTACGACAACGATGCCGAGGAGGCCGCCAACTTCTACGCCAGCATCTTTCCGGACAGCAAGGTGATCGCGCTGCACAAGGCGCCTGCTGACTACCCTTCGGGCAAGGAGGGCGATGTCATTACCGTCGAATTCACCGTCATGGGCATCCCCTGTGTGGGGCTCAATGGCGGCTCGACGTTCAAGCACTGTGAGGCGTTTTCGTTCCAGGTCAGTACCGAAGACCAGGCCGAAACCGACCGTTTGTGGGATGCGATCATCGGTAATGGCGGCGAGGCCAGCGTGTGTGGCTGGTGCAAGGACAAATGGGGGATTTCCTGGCAGATCACCCCTCGCATCCTGATCGAGGCCATCGGCCACCCTGACCGCGCGGCGGCCAAGCGGGCGTTCGAGGCCATGATGCAGATGGGCAAGATTGACGTGGCCAGGATAGCGGCAGCATTGAAAGGGTGATCCCTCGGGTGCGGCTTGGGTTGCCGAGTGGGCGGCGCAGGCCCTGTGGGAGCGGGCAAGCCGGCGAAGCAGCCAACGCGGTGGATGGCACCGGCTCTGCCGGTGTTCGCGGGCATGCCCGCTCCCACAGGGATCACGCAAGCCTTTAGATTCTGAACAATACCCTGCGGTCTTAACCCTGCCAGCCACCCCCCAATACCTTGTACAGCGTTACCCGGTTCTGCTGCTCTGCAAGCGCCAGGCTGATCAGCGTCTGCTGCGCCGAGTACAGCGAGCGCTGCGCATCCAGTACCTCAAGGAAGCTTTCCGACCCTTGCTTGTACAGCGCCAGCGACAGGTCATAGCTTTTCTCGGTGGCACTGGTCAGGCCACGCTGGGCGTCCAGCCGCTCATTGATGTGCCCCCGCACGGCCAACGCATCGGCCACTTCGCTGAAGGCGGTCTGCAGGGTTTTCTCATAGGTGGCCACCTCGATGTCGCGGCTGACCTTGGCCGCATCCAGCGCCGCCCGGTTGCTGCCGGCATTGAAGATCGGCAGGTTGATCGATGGCGCAAAGCTCCAGGCGCGGCTGCCACCGGCAAACAAACCGGACAGCTCGCTGCTGGCGCTGCCACCGCTGGCGGTCAGGGTGACGCTGGGGAAGAACGCCGCCCGCGCCGCGCCAATGTCGGCATTGGCTGCCTTGAGCGTGTGTTCGGCGGCCAGCACATCCGGGCGCCGCTGCAACAGGCTTGACGGCAAGCCAGCCGGCACGCCGACCAGCAGCGCGGCATCGAGGCGGGCGTTCCCCGGCAACAGTTTGTCGTCCAGGCGGCGCCCCACCAGTAACTCCAGTGCGTTGCGGTCCTGCGCCACCTGGCTTTGGTAGCTGGCAACGTCGGCCCGTGCCGATTCCACAGTGCTCAGCGCCTGCGCCAGGCTGAGGCCAGACTCGCCACCCAGCGCGTGGCTCTGCTGCACAAGGTCGTGGGTTTTCTGCTGGCTGGCGTAGGTTTCCTGGGCCAGTGCCAGCAGCTGCTGGTCGGCCGCCAGGGTCATCCAGGCACTGGCCACTTCAGCCACCAGGCTGATCTGCGTGCTGCGCCGGGTCTGCTCCAGCGCCAGATAGTCTTCCAGCGCGGCGTCCTTGAGGTTGCCGAGGCGGCCGAACAGGTCCAGCTCGTAACTGCTCACCCCCACGCCGACGCTGTACTGGCTGCTGACCGCGTTGCTGCCATCGCTTACGCTGCGTTGGCGGGTGCCGTCGGCACTGGCGGAAACCGACGGCAACAACGCCGCACGCTGGATACGGTATTGCGCGCGCTGATACTCGACGTTCAATACCGCCACGCGCAGGTCACGGTTGTTGGCCAAGGCCAACGCCACGGTGTCACGCAGGCGGGTGTCGACGAACAGGGCTTGCCAGGCGATGTCGGCACCGTTGCTACTGCTGGCCGTGGTGGCAGGCCATTGCTTGGCCACTGGCGCGGCGGGGCGCTGGTAGTCCGGTGCCAGGTTCACGCAACCGGCCAGGGCCAGCACCAGCACCAAGGGAAGAGGGGACAGGCGCATCAGGCTTCTCCTGCGATAACGTCGGTGCGTGGGGCGTTGCGGCGGGCTGCCAGGCGCTGCACCAGCACATAGAACAAGGGGATGAAGAACAGGCCGAGCAAGGTGGCGGCGAGCATGCCGCCAAGCACACCGGTACCGATGGCCTGGCGCCCTCCGGCACCGGCACCGTTGCTCAGGGCCAGCGGCAGCACGCCGAGGATGAACGCCAGTGAAGTCATCAGCACCGGACGCAGGCGGATGCGCACGGCCTCCAGGGTGGCGGCCAGCAAGTCCTGGCCGCGTTCGTAGCCTTCCTTGGCGAACTCGACAATCAGGATGGCGTTCTTCGCCGCCAGGCCCACGGTGGTCAGCAGGCCGACCTGGAAGTACACATCGTTGGCCAGGCCGCGCAGCCCGGTCAGCACCAGCGCGCCAAGGATGCCCACCGGCACCACCAGCATCACCGCGAACGGCACCGACCAGCTCTCGTACAGCGCCGCCAGGCACAGGAACACGAACAGGATGGAAATGGCATACAGCAACGGCGCCTGGTTGCCGGCCAGGCGTTCCTGGTAGGACTGGCCGGCCCAGGCATAGCCGATGCCTTCCGGCAACTGCGCCATGATCTGCTCGACGGCCGCCATGGCGTCGCCAGAGCTGACGCCACTGGCCGGCTCGCCAACCAGTTCGTACGCACCAAAGCCATTGAAGCGCTCCAGCAGCGGCGAAGCAGTGCTCCACGAGGTGCTGGTGAACGCCGACAACGGCACCATGGCATCACTGTCGTTGCGTACGTACCAGGCGCCGATGTCCTCGGCCAGCATGCGCTTGTCGGCTTCGCCTTGCAGGTAGACCTTCTTCACCCGGCCGGCATCGACGAAGTCGTTGACGTAGCTGCCACCCATCACGGTGCTGAGGGTGGCGTTGATGTCACTGGCGGCAACCCCCATGGCCCCGGCCTTGCGGTCGTCGATGGCGACGTTCAGCTGGGGCGTGTCTTCCAGGCCCTGGGCACGCACATTGGCCAGGCGCGGGTCCTTGGCAGCCAGCTCGATGAACTGGTCACGTGCCTTCAGCAGCTCGGCGTGGCCCAGGCCGGCCAGGTCCTGCAACTGCACATCAAAGCCCGAACTCTGGCCCAGGCCCTGAATGGCTGGCGGCGCGATGACGAACACGTTGGCGTCGAGGATCTTCGACAGTGCCATGTTGGCCCGTTGCGCCACGGCCGCGGCGCTGTGCTGCTCGCCCAGGCGTTCGCTCCAGTCCTTCAGCTTGATAAAACCGCGCCCCGAGTTCTGGGCGTTGCCGCCATTGCCCAGGCCGCGCACGGTCAGGATCGAGGCCACTTCCGGTTGCTGCAGCATGTAATCCTGCACCTGGCTGCTCACCGCCTGCAGGCGTTCGTCGGTGCCGCCCACCGGCAGGGTCATCTGCATCATCAGCATGCCCTGATCCTCTTCGGGCAAAAACGCCGACGGCAGTTTCTGGAACATCAGCGCCACGCCACCCAGCACCAGGGCGTACACCAGCAGGCCACGCAGCGGCCGTGCCAGCACCTTGCCGACCGCCTGTTGGTAACCCCGGGAAGTGCGCTCGAAGTGGCGGTTGAACCAGCCGAAGAAGCCGTGGCGCGGTTCGCCGTGGGCAGACACGGGCTTGAGCAGTGTCGCGCACAGGGCCGGGGTGAGGGTCATGGCCACCAGTACCGACAGGGTCATCGCCGCCACCAGGGTGACCGAGAACTGCCGGTAGATCACCCCGGTGGAGCCGCCAAAGAACGCCATGGGCACGAAGACTGCCGACAGCACCACGGCAATGCCCACCAGCGCGCCGCTGATCTCGCCCATCGATTGGCGCGTTGCCTCGCGGGGTTGCAGGCCTTTTTCAGCCATGATGCGTTCGACGTTTTCCACCACCACGATGGCATCGTCCACCAGCAAGCCGATGGCCAGCACCATGCCGAACATGGTCAGGGTGTTGATCGAGTAACCGAGCAGGGCCAGCACACCAAAAGTACCCAGCAACACCACCGGTACGGCAATGGCCGGGATCAGCGTGGCGCGCAGGTTCTGCATGAACAGGTACATGATCAGCACCACCAGGGCGATGGCCTCGAACAGCGTCTTGACCACCTCTTCGATGGAAATCTTCACGAACGGCGCGGTGTTGTAGGCCACTTCGCTGCGCAGTTGCAGCTTGCTGGGGAAGAACTGCTGCAGTTCGGCGAGCTTGGCTTGCACCGCTTCGGACACGTCCAGCGCGTTGGCGCCGGTGGCCAGGCTCACCGCCAAGCCGCCGGAGGGCCGGCCGTTGTGCTCGGCGACCACGTCATAACTTTCGCTGCCAAGCTCCACACGGGCCACGTCCGCCAGGGTCACCACCGCGCCCGCGCTGTTGTGCTTGAGCACCAGGTCGCGGAACTGCGCAGCGGTCTGCAACTTGCTGCGGGCATTGATGGTGGCATTGAGCTGCTGGCCGGCGCGGGCGGGTAGGGCGCCGAGCTGGCCGGCCGAGGTGTCGACGTTCTGTGCCTCTAGCGCGCTGCTCACATCCGATGGCATCAGCGCGTACTGCTTGAGCTTGTCCGGGTCAAGCCAGATGCGCATGGCATAGCTCGAACCCAGCGTGGTCACCTGGCCGACGCCGTTGACCCGGCTGATCTGGTCGTACAGGGTGCTGGAGATGAAGTCGCTGATGTCTGTGGCGCTGACGTCGGGGTTGTCCGACACCAGCGAGAGGATGATCAGGAAGTCGCTGGCGGAGTTGTGAATCTCGATGCCTTGTTGCTGCACGGCTTCGGGCAGCCGCGCCTTGGCCTGCTCCAGCTTTGTCTGCACCAGCATCTGCGCGGTGTTGATGTCGGTACCGGCCTCGAAGGTGAGGGTGATCGAGGCACTGCCCGCCGAGCTGCTGCTGGACGACATGTAGGTGAGGCCGTCGAGGCCGGTCATCTGCTGCTCGATCACCTGGGTCACCGAGTCTTCCATGGTCTTGGCCGAGGCGCCGGTGTAAGTGGCGCTGAGGCTGATTTGCGGTGGGGCAATGTTGGGGTATTGCGCCAGCGGCAGCTGGAAGATGGCCAGGCCGCCGCCCAGCATCACCAGGATGGCGATGACCCAGGCAAAGATCGGCCGGTCGATGAAGAAACGTGCCATGTCATTCGCCTCGCTTGCTGTCGTTGCGGGCGGTCAGGGCGTTGTCCTGTACCTGGACTTGCTGACCGACGCGGACCTTTTGCAGGCCCTGGACGATCAACTGGTCGCCAGCAACCAGGCCCTGGCTGACCCACCAGCGGTTGCCCACTGCACGGGCCAGGGTCAGCTCGCGCTGCTGCACCTTGCCGTCGACCACCACCAGGGCGGTGGCGTCGCCGCGTTCGTCACGGCTCACGGCCTGCTGTGGCACCAGGATGGCGTCTGCCTGTACGCCCTCCTGCACGGTGGCCTTGAGGTACATGCCGGGCATCAGCAGGCCATCGGGGTTCGGCACCACGGCGCGAAAGGTCACGCTGCCGGTGCCTTCATCCACGCTCACGCCGTTGAAGGTGAGGGTGCCAGCGTGGGCGTAGGTGCTGCCGTCTTCCAGCTCCAGGCTGATACGGGTGGCGTCCTGCTGTGTGCTGGGGGCCAGCTTGCCTTCGGCCAGTTCGCGTTTCAGGCGCAGCAGGGTGCTGCTGGGCTGGGTGAAATCGACGTAGATCGGGTCCAGTTGCTGCACGGTTGTCAGCGCTGTTGTCTGCTCGGCGGTAACCAAGGCGCCGGGGGTGACCGAGGAAGTGGCGGTGCGGCCATCGATGGGTGCGTTGATGCGGGTGTAGTCGAGGTTGATACGTGCGCTGCGCTGCGTGGCCTGGGCCGATTGCAGGCTGGCGCGGGCTTCGAGCAGGGCGGCCTGGGCGCTTTCGTTGTCTTCGGCGCTGATGGCGTCGATCTTCACCAGTTGTGCATCGCGTCTGGCCTTAAGCTCGGCGGCCTTGAGTGTGGCGCGGGCCGAACTGACGGTGGCCTCGGCCTGGGCCAGCGCGGCCTGGTACGGCTGTGGGTCGATCTGGTACAGCGCCTGGCCAGCCTTGACCGTGTCACCTTCGTTGAACAGGCGCTTCTGGATGATGCCACCGACCTGCGGGCGGATTTCGGCGACGAGGTGGGCACTGGCGCGGCCGGGCAGGGTGGTGGTCAGGGCCTGGGCCGCGGTGGTCACTTCGTACACTGCAACTTCTTGCAAGGGGGCCGCTGCGCCAGTTGTTTCGGCCTCGCGGCAACCGCCGATGAGCAACAGGCCGGCGCCCAGCAACAGGGCGCGCGTCAGGGGAGAGCGGGCGAACATCAGGGAGTGGAATAAAGTAGGCATCGCAGGCTCCGAGCCAAAGGATTTCGATGGCTGCAGCGTGCGCGGCAATTGTGCAGGCAATGTGCAGAAAGCATGGAGATTGCCCTGCGTGCCTTGCGGCGCAGGGGCCTGCACGCTTCAATACGGGCTATTCCATCGTGCCGGCGGTGCCATGAGAGTCAGCCTTTCGCGCAAGTTCTTCTTCGCCATGCTCGCGGTGTGCGCGTTCGCCGTGCTGGGCATGGTGTTTGCCGCCTACCTGAGCTTGAAGTACGGCTTTCTCGGCTACCTCAACCAGCAAGCCGAGGAGCGCATGGAGCGCATCGTGCCGCGGGTCGAGCAGGCTTATGCGCGTAATGGCAGTTGGGACTTCATCCGCCGCGACAAGGACCAGTGGTTCGAGCTGCTGCGCCCGGAAGATGTGCTGCCCAATGCACGTTTCGACCCCAGCTTGCTGACTGTTTCCGACCTGACCGGCGCGTTCGTGCGTTTTGCCCTGCTAGACGCACAACGTCAGCCGATCATTGGCTACCAGGGCGCCCCGGCCGACATGCTGTTGCGCCCTGTCCGCCAGCAGGGCCAGGTGGTTGGCTGGATGGCCTTGGCACCCTTGCAGTCGGTGACCAGCGTTGGTGACCAGCGCTTTCAGCTCAACCAATTGCGCTCCAGCCTGCTGATCGGCCTGGCCTGCTTGCTGGCCACGGCAGTCATCGCCTGGTGGCTGAGCCGCGCCTTGCTGCGGCCCATCCGCGAAGTGGCCAGCGCCACTCATCGTCTGGCTGCAGGTGACTACGCCATCCAGCTGCCGGTGCGCTCGGCAGACGAAGCGGGGCAACTGGCCGGTGACTTCAACCGCATGGCCGCTACGCTGGCCAGTAACGAGCGCCTGCGCCGCGATTTCATGGCGGACATTTCCCATGAATTGCGCACGCCACTGGCGGTGATGCGGGCTGAGCTGGAAGCGATGGAAGATGGTATTCGCCCGCTCGACGGCAATGCCTTGCGTTCACTGTTGGGAGAGGTGGGGGCGTTGAGCAAGCTGGTCGACGACCTGTCCGATCTGTCGTTGGCGGAAGTCGGTGGCCCCACTTACCGCCGCGAGCGCATCGACCTGTGCGTGTTGTTGCCGGTGATGGCCGATGCCTTTGAGGCCAGTTTTGCCGAGCGCGGCCTGGAACTGCGCCTGGAGCTGCCCGGGCAGCCGTTGTGGGTGATGGGCGACGAGTCGCGCCTCGGGCAGTTGTTGCACAATCTGCTGGAGAACAGCCGCCGCTACACCGATGCGGGTGGCCATACGGTGTTGCGTGCATTCCAGGAGGGTGACCAGGTGCTGGTGCAATGTGAAGACACCGCCCCGGGCGTGGACAGCGCGTCGTTGGTGCGCCTGTTCGAGCGCTTCTACCGCGCGGAGCGTTCGCGCAACCGGGCCAGTGGCGGCACCGGGCTGGGCCTGGCAATCTGCCGCGGTATCGCGGAAGTGCACGGCGGGCGGCTGACTGCCAAGGCCTCCGCCATGGGCGGGCTGCTGCTGGCGCTGGCCCTGCCGGTTGCAGGAGACGAAGCATGAGCCGGATTTTGTTGGTTGAAGACGAGCCCAAGCTCGCCGCACTGGTGGGCGATTATCTGCGTGTGGGCGGTTACAGCGTCGAGCACCTGGCTGACGGCCTGGCGGTGATCCCGGCCATTCGCCAGGGCCAGTACGACCTGATGCTGCTCGACCTGATGCTGCCGGGCCGTGACGGCCTGGACATCTGCCGTGAGTTACGCAGTTTCAGCCGCCTGCCGCTGATCATGATGACTGCCCGTGTAGATGAGATCGACCGGCTGCTGGGCCTGGAACTGGGCGCGGACGACTACATCTGCAAGCCGTTCTCGCCACGCGAACTGGTGGCACGGGTGAAGGCGGTGCTGCGCCGCAGTGGCGAGCAGCCCGGCAACCTGGGCCTTGAGCTGGATGCCAGGGCATTTCAGGCGCGCTACCGGGGCGTGGCCCTGGAGCTCACGCCAGTGGAGTTCCGCATGCTGGCGGCGCTGGCGGTACGCCCGGGGCAGGTGTTGTCCCGGGATCAGTTGATGAACCACATCTACCAGGACCACCGGGTAGTGGCCGACCGCACCGTGGACAGCCATGTGAAGAACCTGCGGCGCAAGCTGGCCGCGGTGACCCCGGGGCACGACCCGATCCGCTCGGTGTATGGCGTGGGTTACAGCCTGGAGTTCGAGTGATGGGTCATTGGGGCCGCTGCACGGCCCATCGCAGGCAAGCCAGCTCCCACAGGAATCGCACTGCTTTCGAGGCTCATGCATTACCTGTGGGAGCTGGCTTGCCTGCGATGGGCTGCGCAGCAGCCCCAGGTTCCAAGGCTTAACCCGATCAGTTGCCCGTCACTTCCGCCTCTACTGGCGTCGCTTTCACCGAAGCCTTCTTTTCCTGCACCACGATGTAGAACTCTTCACCATGCTTCACCGCCCCATACAACACGGCCTTCTCGATCAGCTCATTGCCACGCAGGTGGCGCAGCATCATCGGGTCTTTGCGCAGGTCGCGGTACAGCGCCAGGCACAGCAGCACCATCACCACCACAAAGGGCAGGGCCACGACGATGGTCAGGTTCTGCAGCCCGGTCAGCGCCTCGCCCGGGTCACGCGGGTCGCCGATCGCCAGCATGATCGCCGCCACCGTCCCGGTGAGCGCGCCCCAGAAAATCACCGTGCGCCGCGATGGCGCGGTGGTGCCGTGTTCCGACAGCGTGCCCATCACCAGTGACGCCGCATCGGCACCGGAAACGAAGAAGATGCCCACCAGGATCATGACCAGTACCGAGGAGGCCGACGCCAGCGGGTAGCTGTCCAGCAACTGGTACAGCGCCTGGTTGCTGTTGACTGCACCGTTGGCCAACTGCAGGGCGCCTTCACGCACGGCCTCGATGGATGCACCGCCGAAGATGGTGAACCACACCAGGCTGACCAGGCTCGGTACCAGCAGCACCCCGGTGACGAACTGGCGGATGGTGCGGCCACGGCTGATGCGGGCGATGAACATGCCCACGAACGGTGTCCAGGAAATCCACCACGCCCAGTAGAACACGGTCCAGCCGGCCAGCCAGCTGTTCATCTGGTCGCCGCCGCTGGCGTTGGTGCGGGCCATCATTTCCGGCAGCATCTTGATGTAGATGCCGATCGAGGTCGGCAGCAGGTTGAGCATGAGCAGGGTCGGGCCGACCATGAACACGAACACCGCCAGCACCAGTGCCAGCACCATGTTGGTGTTGGACAGCCACTGGATGCCCTTGCCGACGCCTGACACCGCCGAGGTGACGAAGGCAATGGTCAGCAGGGTGATGATGGCGATGTAGAACAGCTTGCCGGGGTTTTCGATCCAGCCGTTGTATTCCAGCCCGCCGGCAATCTGCAGCGCACCCAGGCCCAGCGAGGCCGCTGAGCCGAACAGCGTGGCGAAGATCGCCATCATGTCGATCAGGCGGCCGAGGGGGCCGTTGGCGTGCTTGCCGATCAACGGCCGGAATGCGGCGGAGATCAGCTGCGAGCGGCCCCGGCGGTAGGTGCCGTAGGCAATCACCAGGCCGACGATGGCGTACATGGCCCAGGGGTGCAGGGTCCAGTGGAACAGGGTGGTGGCCATGGCCACCTGCATCGCTTCGCTCGTCTGCCCGGTGGCCGAGCCGGGTGGCGGCGTCACATAGTGCGACAGCGGCTCGGCAACGCCGAAGAACATCAGGCCGATGCCCATGCCGGCGCTGAACATCATCGCCACCCAGGACACCGTGCGGAATTCTGGCTGTTCGCCATCACGGCCCAGTGGCACCCGGCCATAACGGCTGGCGGCCAGCCACAGCACGAACACCACGAAAAGCGTCGAGGTGAGTACGAAAAACCAGCCAAAGTTGAGAATGACCCAGGATTGCGCGCTGGAGGCGCTGCTGGCGAGGCTGGCCTGGTTGAGGAAGCCCCAGAGGACGAATGCGATGGCCAGGAGGCTGGTGAAACCAAAGACAATCCAGTCGAGCTTGCCCTCGAAATGCCGGTCCTGGCGGGCTTCTGCGGTTTTCGAGGGGTCTGTCACGCCAAGGTCGAGTGTTTCGGTGATGTGTTCCTTTGCCATGAATGATGAGGCCCCTTTGTGGTTTACCTGCACGCGCAGGCTTGTTGTTGTATGGGCTACCGAGTTCGATGACGGCCTCGGCGGGGAGTTTGCCGGCCGATTATCCTGTGCCCGAAACCGCTGCTCCTGTCCCGTAAACGTCCTGGGGCGTCCATTGCGCGACCTGCCAACTACTTTTAGTTCCGGGGGCGATGGCCCTTTCTGTCTCGCGTTCTGGTACCCTGTGGGCATTACCCTGGCCTGCACATCCGAGCACCGTAGAAGCGTTGCTGCTTGTGGGCCAGGCCGTACCAGGAAACGGAGATTCGTCAATGGCCACTGACCGTGTGAGCCTGATTCATTTCGATAAATTGAGCATGAGCCCTGCCGCTGCCGATCGGTTCCAGAAAGCCCTCGACGCGCTGGCAGCGCTCAAGCTGCAGGACCGTTACGTGTACCTCATCGCTCCCTATCTGGGTGATATCGCTGACGCCTCCGACGTTGAACAACTGGACACCGCCCTGGGCCAGTGCATTCGTGTGGTCGATGAACTGCTGGCTGCCAGGTCGGTCAGCAAAGCCAAGTCTGAAGAAGTCCGCCAGGTGTTCCAGAGCGCTGCCGAGCGTGCACGGGCGGAAATGCCCGGCTGAGTGGTGGCATGGCCAAAGATATCGACAACCCCTGCGTCTCGTTATGCCAGCTCAACAGCGAGCTGTGCGTGAGCTGTGGCCGCACCCGTGACGAAATTCGCAAATGGCGGGGCATGAAACGCCCGGAAAAGATGGCCACCGTGCAGCGCGCAGCAACGCGCATGAAAGCTATCGCCAAGAAGGCAGCCAAACGGCAGAATGCTGACTGAACCTGCGTGCCCTGCACGCAACTTAGCCTGATTTGCCTGACGAGCCTGAAAATGGATTCTCACTCGCTGTTTGCGTTTACCCTGGTCGCTGCCATCGCGATCGCCAGCCCCGGTCCTGCCACCCTGATGGCCATCAACAACGCCCTGGCCCACGGCCAGCGCAGCGCGATCTGGTCGTCGCTGGGCAATGGCTCGGGCCTGTTCTGCCTGTCGGCTGCGGCCATGCTTGGGCTGGGCGCGTTGCTGGCCAGTTCCGAAGTATTGTTCAACGGCGTGAAAATCCTGGGGGCCGGTTACCTGTTCTACCTCGGGGCGCGGCAGTTGCTGAAAAAGAGCCCGATGCTGGAGCAAGGCGCCGCAGAGGGTGCTGCCAAGGTACGGCCCACACCGCTGAAGCTGTACAAATCTGCTTTCCTCACCGCCGTGACCAACCCCAAGGCGACCATGTTCTTCACCGCGCTGTTCCCGCAGTTCATCGACCAGGGTGCGGCGTTGTTGCCGCAGTTTCTGACCCTGACCGGGATTTTCGTGGGCTTGTCGCTTGCTTCGCTGAGCTTGTATGCCGCACTGGCAGCGCGGGCCAAGGGTGTGTTGACCCGTCCGTCGATGTCGCGCTGGGTGAGCCGCGTGGTGGGCACCACCTTTATCGGCTTTGGCGCGGCGATCCTGGCAATGCGTCGGCAGGGCGCCTGAGGCGCGACACCTCGAACCGGGCGCCGGTTGATGACTGGCGCCGTGATCGGCAAAGGTTTTTTGTTGGCCGGTTGCTTTGTTGGCCGATGAAAGGCCGCGCTACTAATCGCTCTTGGTCCAGACTGTCTACAGCACGCGCAGATCAATGCTGCGGTCAAGCACAGGATGTGGCAGCCTTTGGCCACCACGCCGGGTCGCCGGATGTTACATGTGCCGAGGGTTGTAGATGATCCAGCGTTGCTTGCGCCAAGCCTTGCTGCTGTTGCCTTGCCTGTTGCTGCCCTTGGCGGTGGCAGCGGACGAGCCATGCCGACGGCTGACCGCTACCGGCAACCCGGAATACCCCCCTTACCTGTGGCGCAACCCGCAAAACCCTCAGCAACTGATCGGTGCCAACGCCGACCTGCTCAAGTACCTGGGCAAGCAGCTGGGGCTGGACATCGAGGTGGTGTACGGCGGCCCCTGGTCGCGGGCGCAGGAAGAAGTGCGCACCGGCCGGATCGACCTGCTGGCCGGGTATTTCATCACCCAGGCCCGACAGCAACAGATGGACTTTGTCGCCCCGCCATTCCTGAGTACCCCGAGCGTGGTCTGGGTGCGCCAGGACAATGCCTTTGCCTACCGCCAGTGGGCAGACCTGAAGGGCCGCAAAGGCGGTACCCTGGTCAACAACAGCCATGGCCAGCAGTTCGATGAATACGCCCAGGCCAACCTCACCCTCGAAGCGGTGCCCGGCGCACGCCAGGCGTTCGAGAAGCTGATGCACAAGCGCAGTGATTACGTGGTGTACGAGCAGTACCCCGGCATGGCGCTGGCGCGCACATTGGGCATCGCCGCCGCTGTGCAGGTGTTGCAGCCACCGGTGTCCAGCGAAGGGTTGTACCTGGCGATCTCGCATGATTCGCCCTGCAACAAGCCAGAGCTGCGTGAAGCGCTGGCGCGGGAGATGGCGAAGATCGTTGCCGGGGCGCTGCCCGAGCAGATGCTGAAGCAGAACCTGGAGCGGTGGCAGTAACCGAGTGATTCAGGTGCTGCGCGGTCTATTTTTGTGGGAGCGGCCTTGCCGGGGCGCCGGACCGGTCGGAAAGGGCCGC
>NZ_JENB01000073.1 GCF_000708715.2 Pseudomonas putida W15Oct28
CCGATCAATCTGACTCGTTGATCCATGGGGGACTCTTGATTCCAGGGCATGATCAGATACCTCCTGATCATGCGTATTAGCCTGTAAACCATGTCCCCGGTTTGGAATGTAAACGATGTCTCCGGTTTGTACCGCGGGCACGCCCGCTCCCACAGGGACAACACTGCCCTCGGGGCCTGTAGTTTCCCTGTGGGAGCGGGCGAGCCCGCGAAGAGGCCGGTACAGGTAATAATGATGCCTAGCGTAGCGCTTTGCTCTGCAACACCTCGGACTTGCGCCCCAGCACGTTCTCGCTGATCTGCACGAATTCTTCAGTACTCACGCTGGGCAGGCGCATCAGCCCGAGCACTACGTCGTCCAGCGAACGCTTGGCCTGGGTGTGGATGCGGATTTCCTTGTCCAGTGCCTGCAGCAGGATCACCCCGCGGGCTACCTGGGCCGGGCTTGCGCGTTCGCCCTTGAGCTGGGTGACCTTGGCGCCCTGCTTGCTCAGGCGTGCCTGCCAGGCCTGGTAGCGGTCATCGCTTACCCCGCCCGAACGGCGCAGCAACTCGCTGGCGTAGTAGTCGGTCAGGCTTTCCACCAGCCAGTCATTGCCGTCGCGCCCACGAATCTGGGCAAACAGCTGCACCACTTCGCGCAGCAACGGGCTGCTGCCGTTCTCGCTCACCATCGGCCGGGCGCTGTGCAGGTACAGCGAACCCTGCGCGGCCATTGCCCCGCGCCACATGCCGTCACGCGCACCGACCAGCAGCAGCTTTGGCGGGTTGCGCGGGAACACCGCCTGCAACTGCGGCCAGACGTAGGTCAGCAAGGTCAGGCTGTCCATGCGCCGCATGCCCTGCCCCACCGGTGCGGCCACGGTGACCTCGGTATCGCCCAGGCGGGCACGGCGGCTACCCAGGTCACCGGCCAGCATCCAGCCAGTCGGGCGGTCGAACAGGCGTGAAACGTTGTCGATGCGGAACTTGTCCTTGCCAATGCGCGGCCAGGAGGTCTCGATACTCTTCCAGCCATCGGGCAGGTCGAACGCCAGGCGCGCCACCAGCTCGGTGCCATCTTGCTGGTCAAGCCGCGCAGGCGGTACCAGCTGGTCGCCGAGGAACAGCGCCCAGTGCGGGGTGATACGCGAGGAATAGGCACCGCTGGCGAGCTTCTGGTCCAGCTGCACGCGGTAGCTGAGGCTGGTCTTGCCGGCCGCCGGCTGCCACACGCCGCGCTGCCCCTGCAACTGCCAATGGCCATCGGCCTGGAAGCCGCTGAAGGCCCCGGCCTTGCCCAGGTCGAAGTCGAGGCTGCGCACCACACTGCCTTCAGCCAGGGTGAGGCGGACTTCAGCCTGGCCAGTGGCTGGCAACAGGCGCACCTGGTAGTCAAGATCGACCTTTTTCGCCCAGGCTGGCGAACTGGCCATCAGGCCCAACAGTAAAAACAGCTGGCAACGCATACAGAAACTCCTTGTTTCCCCGTGGCAGCGGGCCGCGCCGGTCAGCTGGCGCGGAAGATCAGGTGGTCTTCCCAGTCGTCTTCGTGCACATCCTGCTCCCTGAGCATACGCCCCGACTGGGAAATGCGCTGTTCATGGACCTGCTGGCGATCACCACAGACAAGGTGATGCCAAGCCGGCAGGTCCTTGCCCTCGCTGACCAGGCGATAACCGCAGGTGCTCGGCAGCCACGTGAACTGGTCGGCCTTGCCCGGGGTGAGCTGGATGCAGTCCGGGACATGCGCGAAGCGGTTGGGGTAATCGCTGCACTGGCAGGTATCCATGTCCAGCAGCTTGCAGGCGATACGCGTGTAATAGACGCTGTTGTCGTCCTCGTCCTCAAGCTTTTGCAGGCAGCACAGGCCGCAGCCGTCGCACAGCGACTCCCACTCTTGCGGGCTGAGTTGTTCGAGGGTCTTGCGCCGCCAGAACGGCGCGGTTTCAGCGATCATCACACGGTTTCCTGCATTCATCTTGGGGCCACGGCGCGCGGCGGCGCCAGTCTAGAGCCTGGCCTTCGGCAAAGCCAGACCGCTTGTCAGTCGCGACGGGACGCAGTAGCGTGCGGCTTTCCCGTCCGTTTGCAGGAGCTGTCATGAGCGCCAACCCCCGCATTGCCGATTACGCCATCAACGAACAGTTCATCAACCGCTGGTCGCCACGGGCCTTTACCGCCGAACCGATCAGCGAAGAGACCCTGCTGAGCTTCCTGGAAGCCGCACGCTGGGCACCGTCGGCGTACAACTCGCAGCCTTGGCGCTTCCTGTATGCCCGCCGCGACACGCCGAGCTGGGAGCGCTACCTGAACCTGCTGGTGCCGTTCAACCGCAGCTGGGCGCAACAAGCCTCGGCACTGGTGCTGATCATTTCCAAGACCACCTTTGCAGCCCCGGGCGCCACGGAAGAAAAACCGGCGCTGTGGCACACCTTCGACACCGGCTCCGCCTGGGGCCACCTTGCCCTGCAGGCCAGCATCAGCGGCTGGCATACCCATGGCATGGCCGGTTTCGACCAGGATCTGGCGCGTCAGGAACTGAAGGTTCCCGAGGGCTACGTGCTGCATGCCATGGTGGCAATCGGCAAGCTGGGTGACAAAGCCAGCCTGGATGAAGCGCTGCAGTCGCGTGAAGTGCCAAGCCCGCGCAAGCCGTTGAGCGAGCTGGCTGCCGAGGGTGATTTCAGCCTGTAAGCCTTGTGTAGCCTGTACCGGCCTCTTCGCGGGCATGCCCGCTCCCACAGGTATCCCACAGGCTTCGGAACCTGTGCAGTACCTGTGGGAGCGGGCGTGCCCGCGAAGAGGCCAGTACAAGCACTACAAATCAATAACCCTTGGCGAAGTCCACTTCCCCGCGCAACCCCTGCCCCGCTTCATAAGCCCGCACATTCTCTACAAACAACCGCACCATCGCCGCCGGCGAGGTGGGTGCCGAACTGTGCCCGGTCAGCAACAGCCCCCAGGCGGTCCAGAACGGATGCTGTTTGGGCAACGGTTCCTGCCGGCAGACATCGATCACCGCACCGGCCAGATGGCCTTCCTTCAGCGCCTCGACCAGGTCGGCATCGACCACCGCCACGCCACGCCCGGCATTGATGAACAATGCCGTGGGCAGGAAGCACTTGAACAGCGCCGCGTCATACAGGTCATGGGTAGCCGGGGTGTCCGGCAGCAGGTTGATCACGTAGTCGACCTGGCCAACCATGCGCGGCAAGTCGGCCAGGGCCGCCACCTCGACGAACGGTGCCTGTTCCCGGGCAGTGCTGGCCACACCGTACAGCACCACACCAAACGGTTGCAGGAACTCGGCCACCCGCTGGCCAATGTCGCCGGTGCCGACAATCAGCACCTTGCGCCCTTCCAGCGTGCGCCCCGGGCGGTCATCCCAGCGCCGCTCGACCTGGCTGACCAGGCGCGACAGCACCTCGCGCTCATGGCCGAGCATGTAGGTAAGCATGTATTCGGCCATCACCTGGCCGAAAATGCCCACCGCACGGGTCAGGCGATAGTCACGCGGCAGGCCGTCGGCCAGCAACGGCGTGATACCGGCCCACGTCGATTGTATCCACGCCGGTTTGTGGCCCTGGCGCAGCAAGCTTGCCAGCAGGTCCGGCTGGCCCAGCCACACCGTGCACTGCGAGGCCTGCTGCGCCAGTTCGGCGGAGTCACCGCTGGTCAGGATTTCCACTTCAGGCGCTGCATCGCGTAAAAGCCCGGCGTATCGAGCATGCTCATGCTCAGCAATCAGTACACGCATGGTCAGACCGGGTCGTTACGGCGCAGCAGCTCTTCGGGCAGGTGCTCGATGTACTCATCTTCCAGCGGCGGCATCTGCAGGTGATAGCCCTGGGTGTCGAGGTTCTCAAGCACCTTGGTGATGTCCTCGCGGGCCAGCTTGCGCTCGGGGCTGAGCACCAGGTCGAACGCGTGCATGGGGGTGCCGAAGGCCGGCAGCAGGCCTTCGGGCACACGCTCCAGGCCGTCCGCCTTGAGCACGTAGAGGTACATTTCGTTCTTGCGGGGGCTCTTGTAGATCGAGCAAATGCGTTTCATCGGGTCTCTCCGGCACCTGCCAGGTTGTCCAGCAGGGCCTGGCCCATGCGCTCACGGCGCCAGCCGCGCAGCGAATCGGGCAGTTGATAAGGGCCGTTGGGGTAGCCGCTCTTGAGCAGCGCTTCCAGGGCTTTCTTGCGCAGCATCAGCTCGGGGGTGATCCCCAGGCGCTCGCCTTCGGCCTGGCCGATGGCACGCAGCTGCTTGAGCACGCCAGCGGCCTCGATCGGCAATGGCTCGGGCAAGGGCGCTGGCCACTGCTCGGCAGGCAGGCTACCGGCGCGCTTGATCAGCTGGATGAGGAACTCACCGTCCTGACGAATGGTGCGCGGGTGCATCTCGTCGATCTTGGCCAACGCCGACAGGTTGTTCGGCTGGCTCTTGGCCATGGGCCACAACGAGTGCTCCTTGAGGATGCGGTTACGTGGCACATCGCGGTTGCGTGCTTCGCGCTCGCGCCAGGCGCACAGCTCGCGCAGCACCGCCAGTTGCTGGGGGGCCAGCTTCCAGGCGAGCTTGACGTCGCGGTACAGGCTTTCGGGCTCGACTTCACGGCGCAATGCGGCCACCAGCTCTGCACCGTCTTCCAGCACCCAGGCGTACTTGTCGTCGGACAAGCGCGGGCGCAGCGCGGTGAACAGCTCAGCCAGGTGCACGGCATCCTCGGCGGCATAGCTGACCTGAGTTTCCGAGAGCGGGCGCTGCAGCCAGTCGGAACGGGTCTCGCCCTTGGGCAACTCGATACCCAGCACCTCTTGCACCAGGCGCGAATAGCCCATGCTGAAGCCCAGGTTCAGGTAGCCGGCAGCCAGCTGGGTGTCGAAAAGCGGCTGCGGCAGCTTGCCAGTCAGGCGCAGCAGCACTTCAAGGTCTTCGCTGCAGGCGTGCAGCACCTTGACCACGCCACTGTCTTCCAGCAGGTCGGCCAAGGGTTGCCAGTTGCCGATCAGCAGCGGGTCGATCAGGAAGGCCCGCTGGCCGTCACCGATCTGAATCAGGCCGGCTTTCGGGTAAAAGGTGTCGACCCGCATGAATTCGGTATCGACGGCGACAAAGGGCAGCTGGTGCCAGTCGCGGCAGTGTTCGGCCAGGCTCTGGTCGTCACGGATCCAGTGAATTTCGATGGCCACGAGGCTCTCCCACTAACATTGGCGCGCAGTATATACGGCGCGGGCACTGCTGGTGAAACCTGCGCCATCCCTGGAATAGATAAACGGCGCTGCAAACCTGCCTTTTGTAGGAGCAGCCTTGTGCTGCGAAAGGGCCGGTGCAGGCATTTTGGCAAGGTGCTGGCTGTACCGGCCTCTTCGCAGCACAAGGCTGCTCCTACAGGTGTAAGGTACAGCCATGCATTCAACGCTTGGCCGCCAGCCAAGGCCGGCAGCTGGCGAACATGTCCAGCGACTGCTGGTAGAGCTCGGTGTGCACCTGCAACAGGCCGAGCATGGAGTGGAACAGGTTGTCCTGCGACAGCGGGGCATCGCTGAGTTTGGCCAGGCAGTCGGTGTCGATGCCGAAGTCTTCTTTATAGCTGTCGGAGAACCAGGTCAGCAGCGGCACGTGCTTCTGCTGCTCGGGGGCGATGGCGTAAGGCGTGCCGTGCAGGAACAGGTTGTACTCGCCCAGCGACTCGCCATGGTCGGACAGGTAGATCATGGCCGTGTCGACTTTGTCCTGTTTGCTGCGCAAGGTGTCGATCAGCGACGCCAGCACCTTGTCGGTGTAGGCCAGGGTGTTGTCGTAGCCGTTGATGATTTCCTGCTCGCTGCACTGGTTCAGCGCGTTGCTCCGGCACACCGGCGTGAAGCGCTCGCCGCCATTGGGGTAGCGCTTGAAGTATTCCGGGCCGTGGCTGCCCATCTGGTGCAGCACCAGCACGGTATCCGTGTCGAGGTTGTCGATCAGCTCACTCAGGCCTTGCAGCAGGATCTGGTCATGGCATTCGCCATTGGCGCACAGTTGAGGGTCCTTGAGGTTGCTGACATCGATGAACTGCACGCGGTCGCAGGTACCCTTGCAGCCCGACTGGTTGTCACGCCACTGCACCGCCAGGCCGGCACGCTGAAGGATGTCCAGCAGCCCTTCGCGGTTCTTCGCCACGCGGGCGTCGTAATCCTTGCGTTTCATGCCCGAGAACATGCACGGCACCGAGACCGCGGTTTCAGTACCGCACGAGTGCACATCGGAAAACGCCAGCAGGCCCTGTTCCTTGGCCAGGTTCGGCGTGGTATCGCGGTCATAGCCCAGCACGCCGAAATGGTCTGCCCGGGCACTTTCACCGACCACCAGCACCGTCAGCGACTTGCGCTCATGCTTTTGCCAGGCGGCATCACGCTTGGCATCTTCGCCATAATGCTGGAACGGACGCGCGGCAGTACCGACGCGCTCGCTGACATAACCAATGGAGGCCCCGACGATATTGCTCGGGGTCAGCATCAGGCGCAGTTCGTGGTGGTTGCGAAACAGCGACGACAGCCCTTGGTAGTTGACCAGCGCCACCGATCCGAGGGCAACCACGCAGGCGCCACCGACCACCAGCTTGCCCAGCAGCTCGCGGTGCCAGGCACGGTAGGCGATCGGTGCTTTCCACAACAGCGCAGAAGGCAGCACGCCCAGCAGCAGGATATAGGCGGCAAACTTGAACGACATCAGGTCGCGCACTTCCGCAATATTGGTCTCGGCCATATTACGGAACATACCTGCATCAATAAGTACGCCGTACTGGTTCATGAAGTAAGCCACCCCGGCTCCACTCATGAACAACACGATAAGGACCGGCTTCAATACATATC
The DNA here is from genome assembly GCF_000708715.2 of Pseudomonas putida W15Oct28. GTDB lineage: Bacteria > Pseudomonadota > Gammaproteobacteria > Pseudomonadales > Pseudomonadaceae > Aquipseudomonas > Aquipseudomonas putida_R. Next base: position 6,827 of record NZ_JENB01000073.1, read on the forward strand.
GGAAGGCAAACAACGTGAGGATCAAATTGAAAGCGAACAACATCAGCACGGCAAACGCCAGGCTCAGCCACAACCCCGACAGGCCGGCGGGCACCACCTCTTGCAGATGCTCCCAAAGGAACATGTTGAAGCCAATCAGCAGGTAAAGGCTGGCCAGCAGCGTGACCCATTCAGTCCGCAGGGATTTGAAGTTGAGCATCAGTGTTCGCAATCAAGAGTGATTATCAACCCCCAGGCCGGATGGCACCGCGGGAAAGTTGGGCGAACTCTAGAAAGTGCGTCATCAATTTTTTGTGAAAAAGACGGTAACAATTTAGTGAAGCCGCGTCTTTTATCAATTACGTGAAGGCCATTCAGCTGCCATTCAGCCTGGCAGCGGTCACAAGCCTGCGCAAACGCGGCTATCCTCAGTGGTCAGGACCTTACCGACAACCCTGACAGAGGTGAAGAAATGCCAGTTCCGCATGATCTGCTCGCTGACCTGCACGTTACCGCTGATGCATTCCAGGCGCTCATAGACAAGGATCAGGACCTGCACAAACTGCACAAGGAGTACAACGCCAAGGACAAGGAGGTGGTCGCCGCCGAGGGCAACGGTACCAACGACGATGCCGTCAACCGGCTGCGCAAGGAACGGTTGCTGATCAAGGACAAGATCGAACGGATCATCCATCCGCCGAAATCCTGACAGGAATTCATTGAGCCTGCTGGCCTCTTCGCGGGCTCGCCCGCTCCCACAAAGTCACCACAGCCCTCAATACCTGTGGAATATCTGTGGGAGCGGGCAAGCCCGCGAAGAGGCCAGCAGCCCTTACACAGCAGCCAAAGCCTTCAAGGCCCCATCCAGGTCCTCGATCAGGTCGCGGTAATCCTCGATCCCCATCGACAACCGCAGCAGGTTCTCGCTGATCCCCATCACCCCTTTCTGCTCCGGGCTCAGCGAGCAGTGCGACATGGTCCACGAGTGGTTGATCATGCTCTCCACGCCGCCCAGCGAGTCGGCCAGCACAAAAATCTGCAACGCTTCCACCAGCCGGTTGAGCGCGGCCCGATCACCCTTGACCTTCATCGCCACCACCGCCCCGCCGCTGCGCATCTGGCGGTTGCACAGTTCATGCTGGGGGTGGCTTTCCAGCCCGGGGTAATACACCTGCTCGATCTGCGCATGCCCTTCGAGGAAGCGTGCCACCTGCAGGGCGTTGCTGCATTGGCGCTCCATGCGCACATCCAGAGTCTTCAGGCCGCGCAGGGCGAGGTAGCAATCGAACGGCCCCTGCACCGCGCCAATCGCCATGCTGATGCGGCGCAGGCGCGCCAGCAACGCATCATTGGCCGCCACTACCACGCCACCTGTCAGGTCGGAGTGGCCACCGATGTACTTGCTGGCCGAGTGCATCACCAGGTCCACGCCCAGGGTGATCGGGCGCTGGTTCCACGGTGAGCAGAAGGTGTTGTCGATGCAGGTGAGAATACCCCGCGCCTTGGCCAGGTCGCACACCGCTTTGATGTCGACCAGGTGCAGCAACGGGTTGGTCGGTGACTCGATCCAGATCAGCTGGGTTTGGGGCTTGATGGCGGCGGCCACGGCCTCAAGGTCGTTGAGGTCGACATAGGTGGTGGTCAGGCCCGAGGTGCGGCTGCGGTAGTCCTCCAGGATGCGGAAGGTGCCGCCATACACGCCGTTCATCACTACCACGTGGGCGTCCTTGGGCAGCAGCTCCAGCACCGTCGCAGTGGCATTCACCCCCGAGGCACAGGCAACCGCACCCACGCCCTCCTCCAGGGCAGCAACACAGGTTTCGTAGGCATGCCGGGTGGGGTTGCCTACCCGGCTGTAGGAGTACTCCGGCTTGTCGTCCAGGCTGCGCTTGGTGAACGAGCTGGCGGTGACGATGGCCGGGAAGATGGCGTTTTCGGCGACGCTGAACTGCTCGCCGGCGTGAATGGTACGGGTGGCGAAATTGCGCGGCTTGTCGGACATGGTCAGGCCCATTGGCAGAGTGAAGGCTGCAACTATCGCACAACCCAAATCTTCTGGCCTTGGGGTAATCTGTGAAAAATTTTTCTACACGGCCCGCGCGCGATATGGACAGTTTCGACCAGCACATTCTTACCCTGCTTCAGCGCGATGCCTCGATCTCGCTCAAGGACCTGGCCGAGGCCGTCAACCTGTCCACCACGCCGTGCTGGAAGCGGGTCAAGCGCCTGGAAGAAGAAGGCTACATACTCGGCCGTGTCGCCCTGCTGGACCCCGAACGGCTAGGGTTGGGGCTTACAGTGTTCGTCCAGCTCAAGACCCAGCGCCACGACAGCGCCTGGCTGGAGCAGTTTGCCGCGACGGTGACCGGGTTCGAGGAAGTGATGGAGTTCTACCGCATGTCGGGGGACTGGGACTACATGCTGCGGGTGGTGGTGGGGGATATCGCGGCGTATGACCGGTTCTACAAAAAGCTGATTACCCGGACCGACGGGCTGTCGAACATCACCTCCAGTTTTGCCATGGAGCAGATGAAATACACAACAGCCTACCCTGTGCACCGCTCCTGATCGGTGCTGGATGCTTCGCGGGCTCGCCCGCTCCCACAGGGTTATCACAGCCCCGAGACCTGTGGTAATCCTGTGGGAGCGGGCAAGCCCGCGAAGAGGCCAGTACAGTCAACCGATCAATCAGAGGCCAACACCGCCGCAATGCGGTTCCCCGCCTTGGCTTTCTCGACCTTGATCGCCACAAATTTCGACGTCGGGGTATAGGTCCCTTCACCATAACTTTCCAGCGGCACCAGCGGGTTGGTCTCCGGGTAGTAAGCCGCCGCCTGCCCTTCAGGCACGTCATACGCCACCAAGCGGAACCCCGACACCCGCCGCTCCACGCCATCCTCCCACAGCGACACCAGGTCCACCTGCTCACCCGGTTCGAAGCCCAGGCGGCGGATGTCGGCCTCGTTGACGAACACTACCTCACGCAGGCCGAACACCCCGCGGTAGCGGTCGTCCAGGCCGTACAGCGTGGTGTTGTACTGATCGTGCGAGCGCAGGGTCTGCAGGATCAGGTCGGGTTTGTCGCCACGGGCCAGTACCTTGGCGTTGATCAACTCTTCCGGCAGTGCGTGGGGCATGAACCGGGCCTTGCCCGTGGCCGTGCGGAAGTTGCGATCGGCGGCATTGTTGCCCAGGTGGAAACCGCCCGGGCTATTCAGGCGTTCGTTGAAGCCGGTGAAACCAGGGATCACGTCGGCGATCATGTCACGAATGCGGTTGTAGTCGGCCACCGCATACTCCCAGTCGATCGGCTGGTTGCCCAGCGTGGCCTTGGCCATGCCGGCGACGATCCACGGTTCCGAGCGCATGTGCGGCGAACGCGGGCGCAACTGGCCGTTGGAGAGGTGCACCATGCTGAAGGTGTCTTCCACGGTCACGCCTTGCGGCCCCTCGGCCTGCAGGTCGATTTCGGTACGGCCCAGGCACGGCAGAATCAGCGCATCGCGGCCGGTGACCAGGTGCGAGCGGTTGAGCTTGGTGGAAATCTGCACGGTCAACGCGCAGTTCTGCAGCGCCGCGTGGGTACGCGGGGTGTCCGGGGTGGCCTGGGCAAAGTTGCCGCCCAGGGCGATGAACACCTTGGCCCGCCGCTCTTCCATGGCCTTGATCGCCAGCACCGCGTTGTGCCCGTGGCCACGCGGCACACGGAACTGGAAGCGTTTTTCGAGGGCATCGAGCAGCGCCGCCTTGGGCTTCTCGTCGATGCCCATGGTGCGGTCGCCCTGCACGTTGCTGTGGCCGCGCACCGGCGACAGGCCGGCGCCGGGCTTGCCGACGTTGCCGCGCAGCAACTGCAGGTTGACGATTTCCTGCACGGTCGGCACCGAATGGCGGTGCTGGGTGACGCCCATGGCCCAGCACATGATCACCCGCTCGGCCTTGCGGTACATGCGTGCGGCCAGCTCGATCTCGGCCAGGGTCAGGCCCGACTGTTTGACGATGTGTTCCCAAGAGGTGGCGTCCACCGCTGCCAGGTAGTCATCGACGCCGCTGGTGTGCTCGGCGATGAAGGCATGGTCGAACACCGCCGGCTCGCCCTTGGCCTGGGCTTCGCGCTCCCACTGCAAGAGGAATTTGGCAATGCCACGCATGGCCGCCATGTCACCGCCCAGGGCCGGGCGGAAGTAGGCGCTGGACGTCGGCTCGGAGCCGTTGCTGAGCATTTCGAACGGGTGCTGCGGGTGCTGGAAGCGCTCCAGGCCACGCTCTTTCAGCGGGTTGAAGCACACCACCTGGGCGCCGCGCTTGACCGCCTCGCGCAGCGGTTCGAGCATGCGCGGGTGGTTGGTGCCCGGGTTCTGGCCGATGACGAAGATCGCGTCGGCCAGCTCCAGGTCGTGAAACACCACAGTGCCCTTGCCCACCCCGAGGGTTTCCGACATGCCTGCGCCGCTGGCTTCGTGGCACATGTTCGAGCAATCGGGGAAGTTGTTGGTGCCGTAAGCACGCACGAACAGCTGGTAGAGGAACGCCGCCTCGTTGCTGGCCCGGCCCGAGGTGTAGAACTCGGCCTCATCGGGCGACTGAAGGGCGCGCAGGTGCGTGGCGACCAGCTCGAAGGCTTCCTGCCAGGTGGTTTCGACATAGTGATCGGTGGCTGCGTCGTAGCGCATCGGGTGCGTGAGGCGGCCCTGGTATTCGAGCCAGTAGTCAGTCTGGTCTTTCAGCGCACTGACGCTGTACCTGGCGAAGAAAGCCGGGTCGACCGAGCGGCCGGTGGCTTCCCAGTTAACGGCCTTGGCGCCGTTTTCGCAGAACTTGACCATGTCGCTTTCCGGCGACTCGCCCCAGGCACAGCCGGGGCAGTCGAAGCCGCCGTTCTGGTTGGTCTTGAGCATGGCCCGCAGGTTCTTGAAGGCGTTTTCGCTGCCCAGCCAGCTTTTGGTCACGCTCTTGAGCGCCCCCCAGCCGGCGGCTGCGCCTTTGTAGTCCCTGATGTGTTCGTCCTGGCTCATGCGATGAATCCTCACGCTTCGATGCTTTTATTCAGCCTATGGAGCGTGGGGGTGGGGCGTCCAATCGAAAGATCTTACGGCTTGATAAGCGGTTTCGATCATGGGCCGGGAATGGGGTTGCAGCATTCGCGGGCACGCCCGCTCCCACAGGATTACCTTGCACTTCAGCCCAGTGGTGTACCTGTGGGAGCGGGCATGCCCGCGAATGAGGCGACGCGGTCCGGGCATTGAAATACTTGGCCAGCAGCCGTGATAGAGGCCGTCGATCAAACAGTCAGACAAAGCAATTTGACGCCCCTGCGGCCAGGTTATAGCTTGGAGTTGTGTCCCAACCCATTCGAGCGCGAACGTGGAACAGAACAGCCGGGCCCTGATCGACGGCTTCAACCGGAAAATCGACTACCTGCGGATGTCGGTCACCGACCGCTGTGACTTCCGTTGCGTGTACTGCATGGCTGAAGACATGCAGTTTTTGCCGCGCCAGCAGATTCTCAGCCTCGAAGAGCTGTTCCAGGTGGCCGAGCGCTTCGTCGCCCTGGGCACCCGCAAGATCCGCCTGACCGGCGGCGAGCCACTGGTACGCCAGGGCATCGTCGAGTTGTGCGGGCGCATTGCCGCCCTGCCCGGCTTGCGCGAACTGTGCATGACCAGCAACGGCTCGCAACTCGGGCGCCTGGCCCAGCCGCTGTTCGATGCCGGCGTGACGCGCCTGAACATCAGCCTCGACAGCCTGGACGCCGACCGTTTCAAACAACTGACCCGCACCGGTGACCTGCACCAGGTCATCGCCGGCATCGACGCCGCACGCCAGGCCGGTTTCAAGCGCACCAAGCTCAACTGCGTGGTGCTCAAAGGCCGCAACGATCATGAACTGGTCGACCTGGTGCGCTTTGCCATCGATCGCGAGCTGGACATCACCTTCATCGAAGAAATGCCGCTGGGGGTGATCAGCGAGCACGAGCGCGGCGAGTCGTTCTGCTCCAGCGACGAAGTACGTGCGCGCCTGGCCGAGCAGTTCACCCTGATCGAATCCACCGAATCCTCACAGGGCCCGGCCCGCTACTGGCGCCTGGCCGAAGCCGCGAACACCCGGGTCGGTTTCATATCGCCGCACAGCCACAACTTCTGCGCCACCTGCAACCGCGTGCGCCTCACGGTCGAAGGCCGCCTGCTGCTGTGCCTGGGCAATGAACATTCGGTGGACCTGAAGCATGTACTGCGCGCCCACCCCGGCAACGCCGAACGCCTGGAAAAGGCCATCCGCGATTCGCTGCACCTCAAGCCCTACCGCCATCACTTCGAAGTGGGTGGCGACGTGCAGATCCTGCGCTTCATGAACATGACCGGCGGCTAAGCGGCCGTCTCTGGATTTCCATGATTGTCCACCCAAACCCCGACGTGCTGCGCGTGCTGTTCACCCTCAAGGGTTCGATCGTCAAGCGCATTGCCCTGCGCTGCCTGATGGTGACCTTGCTAGCCGCGCTGATCGTGCTGGTCGAGCGCCATTACCCGGCGTTTTTCTACCCGGTGAGTGCCACGCCGTTCACCTTGCTTGGCCTGTCGCTGTCTATTTTCATGAGCTTTCGCAACAACGCCTGCTATGACCGCTGGTGGGAGGGCCGCAAGGCCTGGGGCAAGCTGATCATCGAAACCCGCTCGTTCGTGCGCGAAAGTGTGGTGATTGCCGACGAAACACTGCGCACCGAACTGCTGCGCAACCTGTGCGGTTTTGCCCATGCATTGAATGCACGGCTGCGCGGCGAGGACGAGCTGGCGGCTGCCCGGCCATGGCTCGCCCGGCCAGAGGCGATCAGCCCGCACAACGTGTGCGATGGCATCCTGCGCGAGATTGGCGAGCACTGTTCACGATTGGCGGCACAGCAGCACATCAGCGATTGGCGCTACAGCCTGCTGGAACAGCGGCTGGTAGGCCTGACCGAGGTACAGGCCACCTGCGAACGGATCAAGTTCACCCCGTTGCCGTTCCCCTACACGCTGCTGCTGCACCGCACCATCTACATCTTCTGCCTGCTGCTGCCGTTTGCCCTGGCCGAGCCGCTGGGCTGGCTGGCGCCGCTGTTCACCACCATCGTGGGGTACACGTTCTTCGGGCTGGATGCGATTGGCAACGAGCTGGAAGACCCCTTCGGGCGCGATGAGAACGATTTGCCGACCGACGCCATGGTGCGCACCGTAGAGCGGGATGTGCTGGCGGGGTTGGGAGAACAGCAGCTGCCGCCGGCGTTGTTGCCGGTGGGGTATGTGTTGAGCTGACAGTTTGTGGTTGCCTGCACTGGCCTCTTCGCGGGCTTGCCCGCTCCCACAGGGACCTCACAGATTTCGAAACCTGCGCTGTACCTGTGGGAGCGGGCAAGCCCGCGAAGAGGCCAGTGCAGGATGTAGTATCAACCCCGGCTTGCGCAGGCCTCGATCGGCAGCAGGTGTTTGACGAAGTTGCACGGCCGGTGCCGGGCATCCAGCTGCTCGGCCAGAATCCCCTCCCACGCGGTGCGGCAGGCCCCGGTAGAGCCCGGCAGGCAGCACACCAACGTGCGGTTGGACAACCCCGCCAACGCCCGGCTCTGCACGGTCGAGGTGCCGATATCCAGAATCGACAAGGCCCGGAACAGCTCGCCAAAACCATCGATGCGCTTGTCCAGCAGGCACTCGACGGCCTCCGGTGTGCTGTCGCGCCCGGTAAAGCCGGTACCGCCGGTAATCAGCACCACCTGCACCTGCTCGTCGGCAATCCAGGTCGCCACCTGGGCGCGGATCTTGTACAAGTCGTCCTTGAGCAGCGCCCGCGCCACCAGCCGGTGACCGATCTCTACCGAACGGCTGGCCAGCAGCTCGCCGGAGGTATCGTTGTCGTAGGTACGGGTGTCGCTGACAGTCAGCACGGCGATGTTCAGCGGTACGAAGACCGCATCGGGTTGGACGCGCACGGTAAAGCTCCTTGAATGGCATTGTCGCCACGCTAGAGCCACGGCCCGAGGGCGTCCAATCAATATGGCGTACCGGGCGATCAATGACATCTATCGCAGACGTGGGTTAAGGTCTGCATAACCAGACGCCAGGCACTTTCATGGACATCAAGCAGCTCAAGTTCCTCATCGCCCTCGACCAGACCCGCCATTTCGGCCAGGCGGCGGCGCTGTGCCATATCACCCAGCCGACGCTGTCCATGCGCCTGCGCAACCTGGAGGACGAACTGGAGCTGGTGCTGGTCAAGCGCGGCCAGCGCTTCGAAGGGTTCACCGAAGCCGGCGAGCGCATTCTGGCCTGGGCCCGCACCCTGCTTGCCGCCCACGACGGCCTGCAGGCCGAGGCCGCCAGCTGCCGCGGCCAGGTGGTCGGCAGCCTGCGCCTGGGCACCGTGCCGCTCGCCAGCTTCAACCCCATGCACCTGCTGTTGCCGCTGCGCGAAAAATACCCCGAACTGCACTTTCAGCTCAGCTCGCTGAGCTCGGAACAGGTCATCGACGGGCTCAGCCGCAACCAGCTCGACCTGGGTATCTGCTACCTGGACCAGGTCAACACCAGCTTCTTCGAAGTGATCGAACTGGGCACCACCACCATGGGCCTGTTGCACGACACCCGGCACTTCCAGTTTGCCAGCGACCCGCTGCGCTGGGATGCACTCAGCGACATACCACTGGGCCTGCTGAGCAAGGGCATGCACTACCGCCAATCGCTGGACCTGAGCTTCCGCAGCCGCGGCCTGGAGCCGAATGCGGTGCTGGAAAGCGACTCGACCTTCCAGCTGATCCAGGCCATCAACACCGGCATGTGCTGCGCGATCATGCCGCTGGACTGCGGCCTGGAAGACCTCAGCGAGCACCTGCGCATCGTGCCGGTGGCCGACGCCGCCATCCACAGCCAGGTCGGCCTGCTGCTGCGCCGCAGCGAGCCGCGCTCGGCGATTGCCGAACAGTGCTTCGCCGAGGCACGGGCACTGTTTCAAACCCCCTGATCGCTGGTTGCCTGGCGGTACTGGCGCGGGGTAAAGCCGGTCAGTTGCTTGAACTGGCGGCTGAAGGCGCTGTGGTCGGTGTAGCCGCAGCACATCGCCACTTCGGTGATCGGCAGGTCCGAATGCAACAGGCGGTGGGCGTGCTCCAGGCGCGCCTTGTGGATCATCTGCCGGGGCGTGAGGTGGAACACCCGTTTGCAATAGCGCTCCAGCTGGGCCACGGAAATACCGGCGATGCGGGTCAGCTCGCCCATGCTGATCGGTTGGTGAAAGTGCTGGCGAATGTGCTCGTCCACGGCGGCCAGGCGCTGATAGGCGGGGTGGCTGTCGGCGGCTGATTGCAGGTCGACCGATATGCCGACCAGGCCGATGATCTCGCCCGCCTGGTTGTACAGCGGGCGCTTGTGGGTCAGGCACCAGCCGGGCTCGCGGCTGCCATACAGGTGCAGCTCCAGCTGGTCTGCCAGCACCAGGCCTTCCTTGAGCACGCGGCGGTCCTGCTCGGTGTAGCCGGGGCCCAGCTGTGCCGGGAACACTTCGGCGCTGGTCTTGCCCAGCAGCGGTTGCAGGCGCTTGAGGCCGCAGCGCTGGACCAGGGTGTTGTTGGCCAGCACATAGCGGGCGGCCGGGTCCTTGATGAAGATGGCGGCGTTGGGGATGGCGTCGAGGATCGGCAGCAGCAGCGATACACCGGCGAGCAGGGCCTCGAGGGTGGCGGGGCGTTGCTGGTCGAGGGACTGGTACAGGGTTGCCAGGGGGGTATCGGTCATCTGTCGGTTCTCTGCTGGCTGTGCCGGCCCTTTCGCGGGCGCGCCCGCTCCCACAGGTCCTTCACATATTTCGAATCTTGCGCTGTACCTGTGGGAGCGGGCATGCCCGCGAAAGGGCCGGCACTCTCAACACACCCCTACAGCCCTTGTGCCGAGGGGCCTACAGCCTATCCACGAGCCCATCAAGGCCGCCAGCATTATTTGCAACTGTGCCGATTTCGTCATCCCCCCTGCAGAAAACCATCAAGAACCGTCGCCCCGACCGGTTCACTCTATGCCCCACGCAAGCCGCCCAAGTCCTACAAGAGCGCGGCCCAAAAAGCCGCATCTCGTGACATCAGACCTGCCTATCCAATAACCAACAAAAAGGCGAATTCATGTCAGGCAAATTCAAAAAACAGTTATCACTGCTGGACCTCACCTTCATCGGCCTAGGGGCCATCTTCGGCTCCGGCTGGCTGTTCGCCGCCAGCCACGTCTCGGCCATCGCCGGCCCGGCCGGCATCCTCTCCTGGTTCCTCGGCGGGTTCGCCGTACTGCTGCTGGGCATCGTCTACTGCGAACTGGGCGCCGCCCTGCCCCGTGCCGGTGGCGTGGTGCGCTACCCGGTTTACTCGCACGGCCCGCTGCTCGGCTACCTGATGGGTTTCATCACCCTGATCGCCTTTTCCAGCCTGATCGCCATCGAAGTGGTCGCCTCACGCCAATACGCCGCCGCCTGGTTCCCCGGGCTGACCAAGGCTGGCTCCAGCGACCCGACCGTGCTCGGCTGGCTGGTGCAGTTCGCCCTGCTGGGGCTGTTCTTCTTCCTCAACTACCGCAGCGTGAAAACCTTCGCCAAGGCCAACAACCTGGTCAGCGTGTTCAAGTTCATCGTACCGCTGCTGGTGATCGGCGTGCTGTTCACCTTCTTCAAACCCGAAAACTTCGAGGTCCAGGGCTTTGCCCCGTTCGGCCTGTCCGGCGTGGAAATGGCCGTGTCAGCCGGTGGCATCATCTTCGCCTACCTGGGCCTGACGCCGATCATTTCGGTGGCCAGCGAGGTGAAGAACCCACAACGCACCATCCCGATTGCGTTGATTCTTTCGGTATTGCTGTCCACCGCCATCTACGCCCTGCTGCAACTGGCCTTCCTCGGCAGCGTACCCACCGAAATGCTGGCCAACGGCTGGGCCAGCGTGACCAAGGAACTGGCCCTGCCCTACCGTGACATCGCCCTGGCCCTGGGTGTGGGCTGGCTGGCCTACCTGGTGGTGGCCGACGCCGTGATCTCGCCCAGCGGCTGCGGCAACATCTACATGAACGCCACCCCGCGCGTGATCTATGGCTGGGCGCAGACTGGCACCTTCTTCAAGTACTTCACCCGCATCGATGAAGAATCCGGCATCCCGCGCCCGGCGCTGTGGCTGACCTTCGGCCTGTCGGTGTTCTGGACCCTGCCGTTCCCCTCGTGGGAAGCGCTGATCAACGTGGTATCCGCAGCCCTGGTACTGAGCTACGCCGTAGCCCCAGTCACCGTCGCCGCCCTGCGCCGCAATGCACCTGACATGCCGCGCCCGTTCCGGGTCAAGGGCATGGCCGTGCTCGGCCCGCTGTCGTTCATCATCGCCGCGCTGATCGTCTACTGGTCCGGCTGGAACACCGTGTCGTGGCTGCTGGCCCTGCAAATCGTGATGTTCGTGCTGTACCTGCTGTGCAGCCGTTTCGTACCCACCCAGCACCTGTCGCTGGCCCAGCAAGTGCGCTCGTCGGCGTGGCTGATCGGCTTCTACGCGGTAACCATCCTGCTGTCGTGGCTGGGCAGCTTCGGCGGCCTGGGGGTAATCGGCCATCCGCTCGACACCGTGGCCGTGGCCGCCTGCGCGCTGGGCATCTACTACTGGGGCGCGGCCACTGGGGTGCCTGCCCACCTGGTGCGCCTGGAAGGTGAAGACGAAAGCGAAGCCGCCGCTGAAACCTATACCGGCCGCCCTGCCGCCGTCGCTTCCTGATCTTTTACGCAAGGGACACGCCCATGAAACAGATTCACGTCATCGACTCCCACACTGGCGGCGAACCGACCCGCCTGGTGATGAAGGGCTTCCCGCAACTGCACGGCCGCAGCATGGCCGAGCAGCGCGACGAACTGCGCGAGCTGCACGACCCGTGGCGGCGCGCCTGCCTGCTGGAACCACGCGGCAACGATGTGCTGGTCGGCGCGCTGTACTGCCCGCCGGTGTCGGCCGACGCTACCTGCGGGGTGATCTTCTTCAACAACGCCGGCTACCTGAACATGTGCGGCCACGGTACCATCGGCCTGGTTGCCTCGTTGCAGCACCTGGGCCTGATCGCACCGGGTGTGCACAAGATCGACACCCCGGTCGGCCAGGTCAGCGCCACCCTGCATGAAGACGGCGCCATCACCGTTGGCAACGTGCCGTCGTACCGCTACCGCCAGCAGGTGGCGGTGGACGTGCCCGGCCATGGCGTGGTGCGTGGCGACATCGCCTGGGGCGGCAACTGGTTCTTCCTGGTTTCCGAACACGGGCAGCGTATCGAGCTGGATAACCGCGAGGCGCTGACCGAGTACACCTGGGCCATGCTCAAGGCCCTGGAAGCCCAGGGCATTACCGGTGAAAACGGCGCGCCTATCGACCACGTCGAGCTGTTTGCCGACGACGCCAACGCCGACAGCCGCAACTTCGTGATGTGCCCCGGCAAAGCCTACGACCGCTCGCCCTGCGGCACCGGCACCAGCGCCAAGCTGGCCTGCCTGGCCGCCGACGGCAAGCTTGCCGAAGGCCAGACCTGGGTACAGGCCAGCATCACCGGCAGCCAGTTCCATGGCCGCTACGAGCGCGACGGCGACCACATTCGCCCGTTCATCACCGGCCGCGCCTACATGACCGCCGACAGCACCCTGCTGATCGACGAACAGGACCCGTTCGCCTGGGGCATCTGACCCCGGCCTTTTTCCGACTGAATATTGCGAGGAGTGACAACAATGACCAACAACATCTTCACCGGCACCATGCCCGCCCTGATGACCCCGTGCACTGCCGAGCGCAAGCCGGACTTCGACGCCCTGGTGCGCAAGGGCCGCGAGCTGATCGAAGCCGGCATGAGCGCCGTGGTGTACTGCGGTTCGATGGGCGACTGGCCGCTGCTGACCGAGGCCGAGCGCCAGGAAGGCGTGGCGCGCCTGGTGGCCGCTGGCATTCCGACCATTGTCGGGACTGGCGCGGTGAACACCCGTGAAGCGGTAGCGCATGCCGCCCACGCGGCCAAAGTC
>NZ_JENB01000074.1 GCF_000708715.2 Pseudomonas putida W15Oct28
TCCCCGGCTTGCGCCCCCAGCCCCAAGCCCACCTCCTGCGACAGCGAATTCGGCGTGCAGATGAAGGTAGACGCGGCATAGAACAAGCGCCCGACCGGCGTCAGGTTGCCGTCCAGCGAATCCTCGGCATAAGGCTCTACCAGCATGACCGTGCCATCAGCCTTCAACGCACGATACGCATGCTTGGCGGCTCCCACCGGGTCGCCCATGTCATGCAGGCAATCGAAGAAGCAGACCAGGTCATGGTCATGCCCCGGGTAATCCTTCGCGCTCGCCTGCTGAAAGCTCACCCGCTCCGCCAGCCCCGCCTCACGCGCACGATCGTTGGCGGTGGTGATGGAAGGCCCGTGGTAGTCGTAGCCGACGAAGGTAGACGCTGGAAACGCCTGGGCCATGACCAGCGTCGAGGCGCCATGCCCGCAGCCGACATCCGCGACCCTGGCGCCCGCCTGTAGCTTGGCCACCACACCCTCGAGCGCTGGCAACCACTCAGCGACCAGAAACGTACGGTAGCCCGGCCGGAAAAACCGCTCGGTACCGCTGAACATGCACGGGTGGTGGTCACCCCAGGCCAGCCCGCCATCGCCGCGCATGGCCGCGACCAGCTTGTCCTTGTCATGGAACAGCGCGGCGATCACTGCGGCCCCACCGGCCATGTAAGCCGGGGAGTCCTCCAGCGCCAGGGCCATGGCCTGCTCTTCGGGCAGCACAAAAAAGCCCTTGTCGTGCGCCATGTAACCCGAAGCGGCCTGGGCGTTCAGCCATTCGCGCACCAGTCGTGGGTGGCAGCCGGTTTTTTGTGCCAGCGCTTCGGGGGTAGTCGGCTGGCTGTCGGCCATCGCCCGGTACAACCCCAGTTCGTCGCCAAGGATGACATTGGCCAAGGTCGCCGCTGCGCCCATGTCGCCCACCAGCTTGCCCATGAAATCGTGAAGCCTTGCCTCGTCCATGACCTGCCCTCCTCTGCAAGAAGGCCATCGCCAGCGAGGGAACTCCGCTCCGGGGAGGCGGTGGTCGGTTCAAGGGTTTTGGCTCGCCCTACAGCGCGTTATCGCGAGCACTCGGTAAGTCTAGATCTTTTGCCCGTACGCACCGGGATACCGCTCAGTTCATCCATCAGGTAACAAATCCTAAACAACACTGTGACATTTTTTTTCAGCTTTCCTATCAAGGAGCTGAACCATGAAAGTCACGGTTTTCGGTACCGGCTATGTCGGCCTCACCCAGGCAGTATGCCTGGCCCAGGTGGGGCATTCGGTGTTGTGCATAGATGTCGACGCCGAGCGGGTTGCCACACTCAATGAAGGCCATTGCCCGATCTTCGAGCCCGGCCTTGCGCCGATGCTGGAGAAAAACCTGGCCTGTGGCCGCCTGCGCTTCACCACCGACGCCAGGGCAGCAGCCAACTACGCCAGGCTGCAGTTCATTGCAGTCGGCACGCCGCCGCAAGCGGATGGCAGCGCCGACCTGAAGCAGGTTTTTGCCGTGGTCGACAGCATTCTCGAACATGCTGACGGCGCCAGGGTGATCGTCAACAAATCCACCGCGCCGGTCGGCACGGTGCACCGCATCAAGTCGCGCATCGCCCAGGCCGGCGCCGACACCGGTCGCTTCCAGGTAATCAGCAACCCGGAGTTTCTCAAGGAAGGCTCGGCCGTGGACGACTGCATGCGCCCGGACCGCATCATCATCGGCGGCGCCGAACTGGCCGAAGTGGAGTTGCTGCGCGAGCTGTACCTGCCGTTCAGCCGCAACCGCGAAAAACTCATGGTCATGGATGCACGCAGCGCCGAGCTGACCAAGTACGCGGCCAACTGCATGCTGGCGACCAAGATCTCCTTCATCAACGAAATCGCCAACCTGGCCGAGCACCTGGGGGCCGATATCGAAATGGTGCGCCGTGGCATCGGCTCCGACCCACGCATCGGCTACGACTTCATTTACGCCGGCTGCGGCTTTGGCGGCTCGTGCTTCCCCAAGGACCTGCAAGCCCTGCGCCGCAGCGCCGAGGCTGAAGGCTTCGAGCCGCAGTTGCTGCGTGCGGTGGAGTCGGTCAACGAACATCAGAAGGGTCGGCTGTTCAGCAAGATTCAGCGGCACTATCCAGATGGGCTGCGGGGCAAGGTGTTTGCCTTGTGGGGGTTGTCGTTCAAGCCCAACACCAATGACATCCGCGAAGCCTCCAGCCGAATCTTGCTGGAAGCGCTGTGGGCGGCTGGCGCGCGGGTACAGGCCCACGACCCGCAGGCGATGGACGAAATCCTGCGGCACTACGGCCCACGCGCCGATTTGCAACTGGTGCCCTGCAAGGACGATGCGCTGGAGGGCGCCGATGCGCTGGTCATTGTCACCGAATGGCAGGACTACCGTGTGCTGAATCTGGACAAGGTGCCGGATCTGTTGGCCGATCGGGTGGTGTTCGACGGCCGCAACCTTTTCGAACCCGAGCACATGGCCGCCGCCGGCCTGACCTACTACGGTATTGGCCGCGGCCAGGTGCAGCCAGCATGCCCGTACTGATTACCGGTGTGGCCGGCTTCATCGGCTTCCACGTCGCTCGCCGCCTGTGCGAGGCGGGCATCGAGGTGGTCGGCATCGATAACCTCAATGCCTACTACAGCGTCGAGCTGAAACGGGCGCGCCTGCAACAGCTGTCCGGCTTCGCCAATTTCCGCTTCCAGACCCTCGACATCGCCAACAGCGCGGACCTGCAAAAGCTGTTCACCGGGCAGGCGTTCAGTGAAGTGATCCACCTGGCAGCCCAGGCCGGGGTGCGCTATTCGCTCGACAACCCCGGCGCCTATGGCCAGGCCAACCTGGTCGGCTTCCTCAATATGCTCGAAGCCTGCCGCCAGCAGCAGCCGCGCCACTTGATCTACGCCTCCAGTAGCTCGGTGTACGGCGCCAACGCCAAACTGCCGTTCAGCGTCGACGACCCGGTCGAGCAGCCGGTGTCGCTCTATGCCGCCAGCAAGCGGGCCAATGAACTGATGGCGCACAGCTATGCGCACCTGTATCGGCTACCGACCACGGGTTTGCGCTTCTTCACCGTCTACGGCCCTTGGGGCCGCCCCGACATGGCGCTGTTCAAGTTCACCCGCGCCATGCTCGAAGGCCGCCCGATCGAAATCTACAACAACGGCCTGATGGGGCGCGACTTCACCTACATCGACGACATCGCCGAAAGCATCCTGCGCCTGCGCCTCAAGCCACCACAGCCTGACCAGGGGCAACCGCCCTGCCAGCTGTTCAACATCGGCCGCGGCCAGCCGGTGCGGCTGCTGCATTTCGTCGAATGCCTGGAGAACGCGTTGGGCATCAAGGCCCAGCGCGACTACCTGCCACTGCAAGCAGGAGACGTGCTGGAGACCTGGGCCGATGTGGGCTCGCTGGCGCGCTGGATCGACTTCACCCCGGGCACATCGCTGGAACACGGCGTTAGCGCTTTCGTTGGCTGGTACCGGGACTTTTACCGGGTTTGAGCCGCGCACTCACAACAAGACCACAGGTAGCCTCATGACAGATCCACTAGACCTCTCGGTACTGATCCCCGCCAAGAACGAGGTCGAAAACCTGCCATCACTGTTGATGGAAATCCGCGCCGCACTGGCGGCCGAAAACTATGAAGTACTGGTGGTCGATGACGGCAGCAGCGATCGTACCCTCAGCGTGCTGCAGCAACTGAAAAGCCAGGGTTACACCCAGCTGCGCATACTGCGTCACGAGCGCTCGCTGGGCCAGAGCACCTCGCTGTGGCATGCCGCGCAGGCGGCCCGCGGCCACTGGCTGGCCACCCTCGATGGCGACGGCCAGAACGACCCGGCAGACATCCCGGGTATGCTGGCCCTGGTGCGCGCCAACCAGGCCCTGGCCGGCGGCGTGAAACTGGTCGCTGGGCACCGCGTCAACCGCCGTGACAGCGCCAGCAAGCGCTGGGCTTCGCGTTTTGCCAACAACCTGCGCAGCCGCCTGCTCAAGGACGCCACGCCAGACACCGGCTGCGGGCTGAAGCTGATAGAACGCGCAGCCTCCTGCGCCTGCCCTACTTCGACCACATGCACCGCTTTATCCCGGCGCTGATCCTGCGCCACAACGGCCGCATGCTGGTGCACCCGGTCAACCACCGGCCACGTCATGCCGGGGTGTCCAAGTACGGCAACCTGGACCGCGCCCTGGTCGGCATTCTCGACTTGTTCGGGGTGTGGTGGCTGATCCGTCGCACGCGCCTGGACAGCCGCCCGCAGGAGCTTGAAGGATGACCCGCGAAACCCTGTGGCTGATCATCGGCTTCGCCGGCCAGGCGGTGTTCACCGGGCGCTTCGTGCTGCAGTGGCTGTACAGCGAGTTCAAGCGCCGCAGCGTGATCCCGGTAGGTTTCTGGTACCTGAGCATGCTCGGCAGTGCGCTGCTGCTGACCTACGCCATCTACCGCCAGGACCCGGTGTTCATCATCGGCCAGAGCTTCGGCTTTCTGGTCTACCTGCGCAACCTGCAACTGATCGCCCGCAACCAGGAACAGAAGGAATAACCCTTGCCCAGGTTCAAGACACTTGGGGCCGAACGCCTGGCCCTGGTTGCCCTCGCCGTATTGTTGGTGGGCGCAGGTATCGGCTGGCGACAGCCGATGAATGTGGATGAAGAGCGTTTTCTGGGCGTGGCCCTGGAAATGCTCGAAAGCGGCAACTGGTTCATCCCGCACCGGGCGGCGGAAATCTACGGCGACAAGCCGCCGCTGTTCATGTGGACCGTGGCCCTGTTCAGCCAGCTGACCGGCTCGCCCAAGGTCGCCCTCTACCTGCCAGGGCTGATGTCGGCGGCAACCATCACCTGGGTGCTGCATGACCTGGGGCGCCGCTTGTGGAACCGGCGCATCGGTGTGATTGCCGCCTTGCTGTTCCTGGCGACCTACCAGAGCTACAGCATCCTGCGCACCGGCCAGATCGACAGTTTCCTGTGCCTGTGGGTGGCGCTGGGTTTCTACGGCATGGTGCGCCACCTGTTATTGGGGCCGGCGTGGGGCTGGTTCTACCTGTCCTGTGCGGCCATGGGGCTAGGCATCATCAGCAAGGGCGTGGGTTTTGTCCCGGCGCTCATGCTGCTGCCCTATGCCTGGGCGGTGCGCCAAGGCTGGCACGGCGTTGTGGCCATGCCAGGTCAAGGTTGGCGCTGGAGTCTTGGGCTGCTTTGCCTGCTGGCCGGTTGCGCGGTGTGGATTCTGCCCCTGCTGGTGTCGATCGCCCAGGGCGGTGGCGCAGCGGAGCTGGCCTACCTCAAGGAAATCCTGCTGCGCCAGACCGCCAGCCGCTATACCAATGCCTGGGACCATCGCGAGCCATTCTGGTACTTCTTCGTCAAGGTCATTCCCAAGTACTGGCTACCGCTGGTGCTGGCCCTGCCCTGGCTGGTCCCGGCCTGGCGACGCCAGCTGCAAAAGCGCGATGGGCGCTTCTTGCTGCTGCTCGGCTGGGTGGCCTTGGTTCTGCTGTTTTTCAGCCTCAGCAGTGGCAAGCGCAAGTTGTATATCTTCCCTGCGCTGCCAGGCCTGGTGCTGGCCATCGCCCCGCTGGTACCGTGGCTGCTCAAACGCTGGTTGCAGCGCCGGCCGGCCTGGCGCAAAGCTTTTATCGCCGTGGCCCTGATATGGTTCGCGCTGTGGTTCACCCGCGGCTTCGTCGAGCCGCTGAAGGGGGGCCGCAACCCGCATGAGACGCTGATGAGCGAAGCGGCACGCGCCACCGGCGGCGCCGAGCTGGTGCTGGTAAATTGGCGCGAAGGGCATTGGCTGTTTGCCCGGCAGCCCATCGTGCACTTCGGTTTTACCGGCCAGTCCAAGGCGGATGCTGCCGCTTACTGGCTGCGCCACAACCCTACCGCCTTCGCCCTGATCCCGGCCTCCGAACTGGGCCGCTGCTTCAGTGCCGAGAAGGCGCGCAAGCTGGGCGAGACTACGCGGGCCGAGTGGTATGTGGTTGGCGCCGATGCCGAAAACGGCCAATGCCAACACGCTCCCCCGGGCCACGTCTACCACTTTGCCTGGGCAGACGTGCCCGTCGCTCGTTAAAACCTGCGGCCCCGCTGTGCTACGGCGCAGCGGTACCGGCGGGCGGATCGAGTTGCAGCACCTCGTTGGTGTACGCCCACTCCTTCTCTACCTGGTCCGGGTGGTCGTTCAGGCGCATGCCATAAGACGGGATGATCTGCTTGATCTTACCCTGCCATTCCGGCGTTGCTACCTTGTCCTTGAACACCTTGTTGAGCACATCGAGCATGATCGGTGGCGCGGTCGAAGCGCCCGGCGAGGCCCCCAGCAACCCGGCGATGCTACCGTCCTTGGACATCACCACCTCAGTACCGAGCTTGAGCACGCCACCCAATGCCTCGTCCTTCTTGATGATCTGTACCCGCTGGCCCGCCTGCCACAGCCGCCAGTCTTCCTTCTTCGCCTCGGGGAAGTAGGTGCGCAGCGCTTCGAAGCGGTCATTGTCGGATTGCAGCACCTGACCGATCAGATACTGCACCAGGTCAAACTCACGTACCCCGACCCGCACCATCGGCCAGGCATTATGCACGCTGGTACTGGCAAGCAGGTCGAGCAGCGAACCTTGCTTGAGGAACTTGGTCGAGAAGGTGGCGAACGGCCCGAACAGGATCATGCGCTTGCCATCGAGCACCCGGGTGTCCAGGTGTGGCACCGACATGGGTGGCGCCCCGGAGGCGGCAATGCCGTAGGCCTTGGCCATGTGGCGCTGTGCGATGGCCGGGTTGTCGGTAACCAGGAACGAACCGCCGACCGGGAAACCGGCATAGTCCTTGGCCTCGTCAATGCCCGACTTCTGCAGCAGGGGTAACGCCGCACCGCCGGCACCAATGAACAGGAACTTGGCGTCGGTGGCCGCCTTGCTGCCATCTTTGAGGTTCTTGTACTCGACATGCCACGAGCCGTCGTCGTTACGGGTGATGTCCTGTACCTCGGTGGACAGCTTGAGGTCGAAGTTCGGCCGGGTCTGCAGGTAGCCCACGTACTGCCGGGTAATCTCGCCAAAGTTGACGTCGGTACCAATCGGCGTCCAGGTTACCGCCAGTTTCTGGTTGGGATCGCGCCCTTCCATCATCAACGGTACCCACTTGCGGATCTGCTCATGGTCCTCGGAGTACTGCATGGGCTTGAACAACGGGCTGGCCTGCAGCGCGTCGTAGCGCTTCTTCAGGAAGCGGATGTTGTCATCACCCCAGACAAAGCTCATGTGAGGGGTGGTGTTGATAAACGAATGCGGGTTCTTCAACACCCCCTGCTTCACCTGCCAGGCCAGGAACTGGCGGGTGACCTGGAACGACTCGTTGATCTCCACCGCCTTGGTGATGTCGATCTTGCCGTCTTTTTCCGGGGTGTAGTTGAGTTCGGCCAGAGCGGAGTGGCCCGTACCGGCGTTGTTCCAGCCGTTGGAGCTTTCTTCAGCGACCTTGTCCAGACGCTCGACCATTTCCATCGACCAGCCCGGCTCCAGCTCGTTGAGCCAGACCGCCAGCGTGGAACTCATGATGCCGCCGCCCACCAGCATCACATCGACCTTTCTGGTTTCTGCGGCCTGGGCATTGAGCATGCCAAAGGCCAAGGCCAGCCCGGCCAGCGCCAGCTCCGGCTTCAGGGTGATTTTCATAACCTTTTCCGCGCCTCGTTGCTATCCGTAAGTCCAGCCACAAGCTTAGCTGACGGATTTAGTCGGGCATGGCTGGCGCACAACCACTTGCAATCCGTCACATCTCAAAATACTGTATGAATATTCAGTACAGCGAGACAGCCCCATGCAACTCATCGCCAAACTCGGCATCCTTGCCGACGCCGCCAAGTACGACGCTTCTTGCGCCAGCAGCGGTGCACCCAAGCGCAATTCGCGCGGCGGCGACGGCCTGGGCGCCACCAATGGCATGGGCATCTGTCACAGCTACACCCCCGACGGCCGTTGCGTGTCGCTGCTCAAGGTACTGTTGACCAACTTCTGCCTGTATGACTGTCAGTACTGCGTGAACCGCCGTTCCAGCAACGTCCCCCGTGCGCGCTTCAGCCCTGAAGAAGTGGTGCGCCTGACCCTGGATTTCTACCGGCGCAATTGCATCAGTGGTCTGTTCCTCAGCTCCGGTATCATCCGTTCGGCGGACTACACCATGGAGCAACTGATCCGCGTAGCCCGGCTGTTGCGCGAAGAGCACAACTTCCGCGGTTACATCCACCTCAAGACCATCCCCGATGCCGACCCGCTGCTGATCGAAGAAGCCGGACGCCTGGCCGACCGCCTCAGCGTCAATATCGAGCTGCCCACCGAAGCCAGCCTCAAGCGCCTGGCGCCGGAAAAACAAGCCCATACCATTCGTCAGGCCATGGCCGTGATTCACCAGGGCCAGCAAGCCGTGGCCAACGAACCCAAGGCCCCGCGCTTCACCCCTGCCGGGCAAAGCACCCAGGTCATCGTCGGCGCCGACAGCACCGACGACAGCACCCTGCTGCGCAATGCCGAGTCGCTGTACCAGGGTTACGGCCTCAAGCGCGTGTACTACTCCGCCTTCAGCCCCATCCCCGACAGCCCGGGCAGCGTGCCCCTGGCTGCACCGCCGCTATTGCGCGAGCACCGCCTGTACCAGGCAGACTTCCTGCTGCGCGGCTACGGCTACAGGGCGGGTGAACTGCTGGGCCAGAGCGGCAACCTGGCGCTGGACATCGACCCAAAACTGGCCTGGGCGCTGGCCAATCGTGACATTTTTCCGCTGGATGTAAACCGCGCCGAGCCTGCATTGCTGGCGCGCATTCCCGGCATCGGCCTGCGCAGCGTGCAGCGCCTGGTCGCGTTGCGCCGGGAACGGCGCATCCGCTACGACGACTTGATCCAGCTGCGCTGCGTGCTGGACAAGGCGCGGCCGTTCATCGTCACCAGCGATTACCGCCCAGCCCAGGCCGAGTTGCGCAGCGGCTTGCTGCGGGCGCGTTTGCGTGAGCCGCAAGCGCCGGTGCAGATGGGGCTGTGGGGATGATTGCGCTCGACTGCGATAACCGGTTCGCCACCTGGCGGGATCAGGCCCGTGTGTTGCTGGGGCATGGCATCGACCCGTCGCAAGTCACATGGTCACAAGGCCCGATGGCAGACCTGCTGGCGGTGCCTGCATCGCCCCCTGAAGGCCCTGGCCCTTTTCGCGCCAAGGTGCCTGCCGCGTTGCTTAGCCAGTTGGAACAGGCTGCCCGTTACTGCGGCGAACAACGTTGGAACCTGTTGTACGAAGTGCTCTGGCGGGTGGCCCATGGTGACCGCACGGCCATGCTGGCAGGTGACCGGTTGGGCAGCGAACTGCAACGGCGCATCAAGCAAGTTAGCCGAGAGGCGCATCACCTGCATGCGTTTGTGCGCTTCGTGCCGCTGCCAGAAGCGTTGGCAGAGCGCCTGCAACTTGATCTGGTGGCCTACCACGAACCAGCGCATGATATTCTGGAGAGTGCCAGCCCACATTTTGCCGACCGCCTGGGGCGTTTACGCTGGTTGATCGCCACACCGCAGGATGGCATTCGCTTCGACGGCCAGCTGTTCGATTACAAACGCCAGTGTCCCGAGCGCTGGCAGCAATGGGCGCGCAACGCCGATGACCCAGGCGCCGAACTATGGCGCACCTACTACCGCCATACCTTCAACCCCGCCCGCCTCAACCCCGACGCCCTGCGCTTGCACATGCCCGGTCGGTTCTGGCGGCATCTGCCGGAAGGCATGCTGATACCGCAACTCGAAGGCCTGGCCCGCCAAGGTAAACAGCGGGACGGTCAAGCGGTCGAAGTTGCCGCTAAACCCGGCAAACAGATCAACGCTCCAGCAGGTAGCTGAAAAAACGACTGACTCACGCTGTCTTACTATGGCGTCTTCAAGCTTGCACGATCACTGTGGGAGCGGGCGCGCCCGCGAACACGGGCGTAGCCCGTGCCATCCACCGCGTTGCCTGCTTCGCGGGCATGCCCGCTCCCACAGGTGCAGCGCAAGCCCCGGCCACACGCGGTTCCTGTGGCAGCGGCTTTAGCCGCGAACACCCGCGTAGCCGGTGCCATCCACTTCAATGCCTGCTCTACAAGCCCGTGTTACAGCAACCACCCAGCATCCCCCTCCTCCAGCACACCGCCATGATCAGTCCGGTCGCCTTTACGCGCCACCGCCGCACCTTCGATCAGGAAATGCTCCGCCCCACTCTCGATCACTGCACCACAGGTGGTCCGGTCACCTACCCTGGCTACCGGCCTGCCGTTAAATGTATAGGCAGCACTGCCGCTCTCTACCTGGTTAACCCCATGCAGCGGGCAGTTATGTTGGTGGCCTACAAGTACAACCGGGTTCATAGGACTTCCCCCTCGGAGGGTGCAGTACGGGATTCGCGATCTATGTCCTCCGGCCAATGAACCTTCGGCGCCAGGCAATGCATGTGGCTCAAGCCATCGTCATCGTTCCAGTCGCGCGGTGGGTGCACGAACTTTGGCAGGGCTTCGGGGCCTTGCTGCATGAACAGCCGGGCGATGGCCCAGTAGGCCTCGCCGTGGTAGAGGTCGTGGGTAAAGAAGACGCGATCGATGACTTCGTTGGTTTCAGGGTTGCGGACCGACAGCATGACGTTTTCTATCAGGCCGCCGTGGCCGGGGGCATAGACGCGGTAAACCTCGGCGGTTACGTCGTCCCAGTTGTAGGCGACAGGTTTGACGCCCCAGTGTTTGCGGCTGAAAAGATAGATGTAGTGGAATCTGAATTGGTAGAGATAGATTTTCCGACGCAGGCGGTTGAAACGAATGGGTTCGTCCCTTGGCAGAATCAAGTCCATTTTCACATGAGATGCAATTAGCCACATGGCGACTGGGAAAAGCTGCAACACAACAATCAATGCAAACCATTCAAGCGACCAATCACCCCCCAGCACGAGCCAATATAGATACATAAGACCCACGAAAGACACAACTAAACCCGGCCCCCCAATCAGTGCAGCAACACCGCGCAAACCGAATGTAGATCGAGGAAGCTCTAGATATGTCTCATCAAAATAATTGGGTGCCGGATTTACATCTCCCACGGCAAAACGGGGAGGCTCTTGCGAATTCGCGCTAGGCAGATCGTGGCTCCAGCAAAAGGCCCTTCTCCAAAAAACTCTAGCTTTAACTTTCATTCGTTTTGTTCCTGAACGCAAACTTCAACATAGGCATCCGATAGCGATTTATCTGGCCAATACATGACTAGCAGTGTCGTAGCACGAATGGAATGTGATCCAATAGTCGGCATCAGCTCTACAGCCCCAGTAACTTCCAGCCAGGATGTTGTCAGTCCCTCCCTACCTGAAGACTGCTGCTTTCTATTCACACAAAAACCACTTCTGTAATCGGGGAATTTTGGATGAGAATAATCAGAAAACTTTGCCAACTCACTCAGAGCGTCAACTGGCAGGGCTTGATATGTGTCGTCACACAAAGTCTCTCCACCCGTGAAGTCGGGGAAGTTCCCGTCGCCATGACGGTGAACTAATAGGATCCAGCGAAAGGCCGAATTCTCTTTACTATACCCAGGCAGGACAATCTGGAATTTAAGCTTATGTTCAAGCTCTAGGCCGACTAACCCCCCAATTTTGGAAGCTGCTGGATCGGTCGAACGGCTGGATTCAAAGTTAACTGCAGCACCAACACCTAACACTGCGGCATTAAGCTCTGCAAACGCAATATCTGCATATTCAGGAGCATTCCAATGCACGATCGGACTTTCATCAGCCCTCCCAAAGTAACAACGTCGCGCCCAGCGCTCCAAGGCTTTAGATTCGTTTCCCTCTGCCCACTTCATAAGTGTGTAAGCAGTGAGCGCCAGCACTACGGCCAGACCTAAAGGCCCGAACACAAGAGACTTGAGTGCTGCGTACGCAAAAACACCTACTGAAGCGCCATAAAATCCCCCTGCAACAGAATATATGGTCTCCGCACTATGGTCCCCTGCTGCTGATGCGCGCTTAGCCGCGGAGAACGCTTGCACTGTGTCATAAGTCCCAGCTATTGCACTTATAAGAGCACCGAGTTTTATTAACGTCACTCCAGTTCCCGCTATGTTTTTACCCATGTGGCCAGCAGTTGACCTCACCACGAGCCCAATCAGCTCAATTTGCCCGCCCAGCAACCCCAATTGCGAACCCTGCAACGCCAATTTGGCCTCATGGGCCTTTGGCCCGATCTCCGCCTCCGCTTTTTCCTGATTCCTGGCCAGGCTGTCGTATTGCAAGTACAGCCCTCCAATCGCCAGCAGGACTTCCCAACTTCCCGCCACACCCCGTAAGCCGCTATAGCCGGTCCGCACCAACTGCGCCGCCTGCTGCGAAGTAATACGCATGCCCTTCAACACCTTTCGAGCATCCGCCTCCAGCGTCCCCGCCGCCACCGAGATATCCACCAACGCCCGCTGCGCGAAGCTGCTTGCCTGAGTCACCTTCATGTTGGCTTCCTCAAGCAACCGGCCATGCACCTCCGCCGCCGTGCCTTCGACCCACACTGACACGCTGATCATGGTGTTGGTGAACCGCGGGTCGAGCACGGCCAAGCTCATCAGCCCGTGCTGAATGATCGGCCGCACCTTGTTCCAGGCCTTGGTTGAATGAATGTCGATGTCATCAATGTTGCGATGCATCCGGTCCCTGGCCTCGGCAATCGAGGCATTGGCCTTGTGCTGCAACTCGCGCAGGTGGGCACTCTGCAAGGCGTAGTACTCGCCCAGTTTCATCTTCACTTCCAGCTCGATCAGGTGCACGCCGTTGTAAAGGAACTGGGTTGCGCTGTTCAGGTGCCGCACGGCGGTCTGAATGCCGGGTGGCAAATCGGGTGACAACCGTTGGCTGGCGGCGTTGAGCGCGCCCTGGGTTTCGGCAATGGCTTGTTGCTTCCCAAATCGGCAAGCAAATCAGCAAACCTACGCGGTCGGTGTAGGAGCGGCCTTGTGTCGCGATGGGCCGCAAAGCGGCCCCAGGGTTTCCGCATCAAAGCAACTATTGCCGGAGGTTGCTGAACTACCCGCACATCAATCCAGCAACCACCCGGCATCGCCCTCCTCCAGCACACCGCCATGATCGGTCCGGTCGCCTTTACGCGCCACCGCCGCACCTTCGATCAGGAAGTGCTTGGCCCCACTCTCTATCACTGCGCCACAGGTGGTCCGGTCACCTACCCTGGCTACCGGCTTGCCATTGAATGTGTAAGCAGCACTGCCGCTCTCTACCTGGTTAACCCCATGCAGCGGGCAGTTGTGTTGGTGGCCTACAAGTACAACGGGATTCATTGGACTTCTCCCTCGGAGGGTGCAGTACGGGATTCGCGATCTATGTCCTCCGGCCAATGAACCTTCGGCGCCAGGCAATGCATGTGGCTCAAGCCATCGTCATCGTTCCAGTCGCGGGGTGGGTGCACGAACTTTGGCAAAGCTTCGGGGCCTTGTTGCATGAACAGCCGGGCGATAGCCCAGTAAGTCTCGCCGTGGTAGAGGTCGTGGGTGAAGAAGACGCGATCGATGACTTGATTGGTTTCAGGGTTGCGGACCGACAGCATGACGTTTTCTATCAGGCCGCCGTGGCCGGGGGCATAGACGCGGTAGACCTCGGCGGTTACGTCGTCCCAGTTATAAGCGACGGGCCGAACGCCCCAGCGTTTGCGGCTGAAAATGAAGATGCGGTCGTACTTATACTCGTAGATGTAGATTTTTCGACGCAGGCGATTGAAGCGGATTGGCTCGTCTCTAGGGGTTACAAAGTCTAACTTGACATAAGGCACAACAGACCAGATAGCCGCCGGAGGCCCCAGTATCAAAAAAACGTTCATCACCCAATCCCGTAATAAGCCCTCAATAAAAAAAATCCAATATACCCACACTACTAGCCCGGCGCAAAAAATCAACATTGGGGTACACAGCAAAGCCGCGACCCCTCTTAAGCTGAACGTTGATCTTGGCAGCTCTAGATACACGCCATCACAATAGTTTGGTGATGGTTTTAAATTTTTCAGGCCGCACTTTAGATCAGGTATTTCGCTGACATGGGGTAAGTCGTAGCGCCACCCAGGCGCTCGATCCCATTGCGCTTTTGATCCACGTTTACTCATTTTTTCCCCGCTCATACATCTCTATGTACGCACTCGGAATAGTCCGATCTGGCCAATACATAACGAACAGCGTTGCTCCAGCTATTGTGTGTTTCCCGATAGTGGGCATGAGTTCAACTACCCCAAAGATCTCCAGCCGTCCAACACCTTCCTGGCTACTACCTATTCGCTGTTTTAGCACCGCAATATCAGTTTTATAGTCGGGTATCCTTGGCGGGGTGAAACTAGAAAATCTAGTTGATTCCGACAATGTCTTTGTAGTAATAGCGTGAAAATCATCGACAGCAATGGTCTCTCCACCCTTGTACTCAGGAAACGCTCCATCGCCGACGCGATGCACAATCAGGCCCCAGCGGAAAGCAGAAGTGTCATCCCTAAAGTTTGGTAAAACCACCTGAAACCTAAGTCTCTGCTCCGCCATCAGGCCAACTAGACCTCCAATCCTCGGCGCTGCGGGGTCTGTCACGATGTTTGACTCAAAATTGAACCTTGCTTTAACACCAAGAACTGCTGCATTAAGCTCTGCAAACGCAATATCTGCGTACTCAGGAGCATTCCAATGTACTGCCGGTATTTCATCAGCTTTTCCAAACCAGCAGCGCCTTGCCCAACGCTCCAGTACTGAAGATTCATTTTCTTCAGCTAACTTGCTCAATGCATATGCAGTCAGGCTCAATAATATAGCGAGGCCTAAAGGACCTAAAATTAGCGATTTAAATACAGCACCAGCAAAAGCCGCAGCACCTACCCCGTAGAATGCAGCAGAAGTAGCATGAAGAATGCGCGCTGTGCCATCCCCCGCTGCCGAAGCTCGCTTGGCGGCGGATATTGCTTGTGCGGTCTCAAAAACTCCGGCTATTGCACTGAACAGGGCGCCGAACTTAACCAGCGCTCCTCCAACTGCTGGTACGCCCTGGGACCAAGGTGCTTTTATATAGCTGGCGCTGGAGCGCATTACGAGTCCGATCAGTTCAATCTGCCCTCCCAATATCCCCAGCTGCGCCCCCTGCAACGCCAACTTGGCCTCGTGAGCCTTGGGCCCAATCTCCGCCTCCGCTTTTTCCTGATTCCTGGCCAGGCTGTCGTATTGCAAGTACAGCCCTCCAATCGCCAGCAGGACTTCCCAACTTCCCGCCACACCTTGTTGGTGAACCTTGGATCCAGCACGGCAAGGCTCATCAGCCCGTGCTGAATGATCGGCCGCACCTTGTTCCAGGCCTTGGTCGAATGAATGTCGATGTCATCAATGTTGCGATGCATCCGGTCCCTGGCCTCGGCAATCGAGGCATTGGCCTTGTGCTGTAAATCGCGTAGATGAGCACTCTGCAAGGCGTAGTACTCGCCCAGTTTCATCTTCACTTCCAGCTCGATCAGGTGCACGCCGTTGTAGAGGAACTGGGTTGCGCTGTTCAGGTGCCGCACGGCGGTCTGAATGCCGGGTGGTAAATTGGGCGACAAACGTTGGCTGGCGGCGTTGAGCGCGCCCTGGGTTTCGGCGACGGCTTGCTTGAGGGTGTTGCGCATGCGCAAGCCGGCATCGTCACTGGCGATGATCTTGCTCAGCATCGAGTAAAGCTTGTCGCTGTCATTCCAGTTGATGGTTTCGGCAGCAGAAAAGCTGGGAAGCAGGCCAGCCAACAACGTACGGTCGCGCATCAGCAATGCGCGGTAAGGTGGGCTATCAGGATCCTGTAGCCATTTCAGCCAGAGGGTTTCACTGGCGCTGGCCGCAGGAGCCGCACCAGGCACAATCGCCTCGGTAATCCCGCCGCCCAGGCACAGCGCCATGGTCTTGGCATACGCCACGCCAGACTCACGGTGAGCACCGTCGTAATCGTACTGCTCGGCCACCTTGAACATGGGCGTGTCGAACAGCGCGGCATAAGCACGGGTGTCCTTGTCGATGTAGCGCTGAAACTCGGCTTCCTGCTGGTCATACTCGGCCTGGAACGCCGCGCGTTGCGCTTCGTGGTAACGCTGTTCGAGTTTATCGTCGCTGTCCTTCATCGCTTGCTCGACCATACGCGGCCGCTCTACCGTCGGATCAATCGGTACAAACGGCCCTCTACCCGCCATAGGCTCCAGTGAAGGCACCCTCTGCGCTGCCCACTCCCGCTGCGTGGCACGAATGACCTGGAGGATCTGCGAGGTCTGCAACTGGTAGGCACGCATGGGGTCTTCACGCCAGACCTGGCGCTTCACCACCCAGTTCAACCGCTGGTGATTGAGCTCCTGAGTCAAACCAACGGTATCGTCGAGCACCACTGCCAGCACGCCGTTCTCCAGCTTGTGCCGGTTCATCGCGTTGACCAGATAGCCGCGCATGGCAAACCTACGCAGCCAGCGGCTGTGAAAACCATGCGCGCTGTCAAAGGGTGAGCAGCCGCGTTGGGCATACTCGAACACCTCCTTGTCGACCTGCAGATTGTCGGGCGTCATGGCGATGCCCAACAATTCGGGATGGTTGCGTGCCTGGGTCAGGTCCAGCCCTTCAAAGCGGTGCGCAGGCGCCTGGCCTTTCTTGTAGGCATTCAGCACGCTGACCGGCCAGGCATCACTGGAGAAGGCCAGCCAGGCGCTGCCATACCGGTCGGTATCAATGTTCAGGAAGGCCGAGGGAATATCGTGGTTTTCATTCACGCATTTTTCGGGCAGTGATGCGGGTAGGCCGTCTGACGGTTCGTAGGGATTGAAACGGCGCAGGTGGCCCTGTTCGCTGACTTCGTAGGCATGCCAGACCTGCTGATCAAGCAGCACATACAGGTAACCCATGCGCAAAGTGCGCAGGCCCATCTTGGCTGCAACGTGCAGGCTACCGGCTACGGTGGTGACGCAACCTGGGCGCGCATCCGGCACCAGCGCGCGGCGCAGCGGCAGTATCGGCAAACCTTGCCGTTCGCAGGCCATGCACTGGTCAGAAGGAAGCCCGGCCTCGGCTGTCGCAATGGCGATACGTTGACTGAGGGTCATAAGCGCCTCTCGTTTGCTGGAAGGGGATCGATCAGGCGACACCATTGCGCCTCGGAATAACGAGCGAGCATCGGGGCGAGAGGACGGCGATCGTTGACGGCTGCGTCAACTATGCTGCGCACTGCAGCAACGGTATTCAGCTTGGGATGGATGCACAGGTGATGAAGAGCGAAAACCGTGATGTCCTCCTCTGCGCTCAGGCCCAACGCTCGTGCGTCGTCGATATGGTTGGATACACGCACGGCGGCTAATGGCGGCACCTGGCACTGGCTCGCGTCCTCCGAGCCCGCACGCAGCACTCTCCAGACAGCCAGCACGCGCTCGACCAACGCCACATCCTCCTGAATCCGCTGGGCAGGCTCCGGCAAAGAGTGCCGCGGTCCGCTCTGCCCTTTCAGGTGGGCCAACCTTCCACCGCTACTCAGGAACAACCAGTTGTTGATCGGCCACCACGGGCCATGCTCAACCTGCTTGAACGTCGCCGCGAGCAGCTCCAGGCGAACGGGTTCATAGACTGGGTAAAAGTTGAAGTGCCGCTTGGCATCGGGTATTCGGCACATGGCCGTGAGATGCGCGGCTACCGTGGCCGGTGTTGCCTCGCTGAACAGCCAGCCACTCAGGTAGCGTCGATGCTGGTGCAACCCTCTGTACGCTGCACGAGCCGTCAGCTCCAGCAAGTCACTGCTGGGAAAAGACCCGGGCGAGGCCAGGCAGACCAGTACCGGGTGCAGGTGGGGCGCATGGGCCAGGTCGCCCCTGTGCACACGCGTCAACGCAGCTTCGCCCAACGTGTCGCGCAGTCGAGCAAGCAAGTCATGGTCGCTTCCAGCCGTGACCGCTAATGGGTCTATCAGTACATGGCAATGCAAATGCGCCGCATGGTGCCCTTCAATGCTGCGGGCCAGGTCCTGGATCTTCATGCCTTGACCTCGCACTTGTCACTGCCATCAGCCGTGAGCTCAAGTGACTGGCTGTTGCCATCCCCTTCCGCTACCGCCTTGGTCTGCCCCTGCAGGTCGAGTGTCAAGCCGTTGATGGTAATGCCCTTGGCATCCAGCACGATGCTGCCGCCAGGGCTTCGGAACTCGATGCGTTCACTGGCCAGCAACTGGTAGACCGTCGTGCGTTGTTGCACCCCCTGCCCGACGCTGATCGATTGAGCCCCTTTGATCACAACCTCGCTGTTGTTACCCACGACGACACGCTGGTTGGCACCCGTTGTCTCGCTGCGGTTGTTGCCCACTTGTTCAGTCAGATCCTGCTTGACGTCCACACGGCTGTTTTGCCCGATGAACTGTGTATGGTCACGCGCCGTTTCCTGCCGGAAGTTGTTGCCAACGCTCAGTTGCTCATCCTGGCCCACTTGCTCGACACGGTTACGCCCGACACGCGTGGTCTCATCATTGCCGACGGTGTTGTTCTGGTCCCGCTGGGCATGGATGAACACCTCCTCTTTGCCCAGTTCGTCCTCGAACCGCAGCTCGTTGAAGCCTTTGCCCTTGTGGGTCTGGCTCTTGATGGTCATGCGCGTCTTGTGCTTGGGCAGGTCATACGGCGGCAGCTGATTGCCACAGTAGGTGCGCCCGGTGATCATCGGTTGGTCGGGGTCTGCATTGACGTACTGGATGATCACATCCTGGCCGATGCGCGGAATGGCCATCGAACCCCAGCTGCCGCCGGCCCAGCCTTGTGACACACGTACCCAGCAGGAGCTGAACTCGTTGTCCTGGCTTTCACGGTCCCAGGGGAAGCTGACCTTCACCCGGCCCCATTGGTCGCAGTAGATTTCCTCGCCCTTGGGCCCCACCACCGTCGCCATCTGCGGGCCGTCGATGTGAAGCTCAGCCCAGGCTGCAGGCGTACATCGTCGCCTTCCACCTCGGCCATACGGGCGTCATGGCGCCAGGCGGTGATGCGGGTGGCGGTGAAGGGTGCACCGACCGCCCC
>NZ_JENB01000075.1 GCF_000708715.2 Pseudomonas putida W15Oct28
GCCTCGATCTACGGCGGCCTGGAAGCCAAGGTGCTGGACACCCCACGCTCGGTCACCCAGATCAATGCCGAGCAACTGGCCAACGACCCGATCCGCAGCTCCGACGACTTGGTCAAATACGCCCCCGGCATTACCCGTGGCGGTGGCCAGAACGCCGGCATCGCCCCGCAGATGCGCGGGCAGAATACCGAGGTGTTCCAGGACGGCCAACGCGCCTACGGGGTGCGCCACCCGGCCAACTTCAATGCCTACGAAGGCGCCGACATCGTCGCCGGGCCATCGTCGGTGACCTACGGTTC
The DNA here is from genome assembly GCF_000708715.2 of Pseudomonas putida W15Oct28. Taxonomy (GTDB): domain Bacteria; phylum Pseudomonadota; class Gammaproteobacteria; order Pseudomonadales; family Pseudomonadaceae; genus Aquipseudomonas; species Aquipseudomonas putida_R. The sequence continues at coordinate 300 of NZ_JENB01000075.1, forward strand.
GGTCAGCGGCAGTGGCGGCTACGTCAACTACCTGAGCAAGAAGCCCGACTTCAACCGTTTCCGCACCAGGCTCAGCGGCGAAATCGGCAGCTGGATCCCCGATGGCGAATCGCGCGATGCCACCAAGTTCAGCATCGACAACACCGGCCCGCTGACGGACAACCTGGCTTACCGGGTGAGCATCACCCGCCAGCGCCAGGAAGACTTCTACGACAACGTCGAGAACAACTTCGACGCCTTCTACGGTGCCCTCGCCTGGCGCAACGACAACCTGCGGGTGGACTGGAACGCCGCCTACGACGACTACTACGACTACAACATCACCCACGGCTGGAACCGCGCCACCCAAGACCTGGTCGACCACGGCAAGTACTCTGCCGGCCGTGCCACACCGATCATCCAGAATGGCAATACCCTGTGGTCGCCAGTGCTGTCCTCCGGCGCTGCCGATGCCCAGGTGCTGGGCTGGGTGCAGCGCCAGCGCAATGCCCAGGGCCAGTACCAGGTGGTGGACGGCAGCTTCCAGGGCGCGTCGCCCAACACCCAGGCCAACCCCGGCAGCCTGCGTGGCTGGGTCTACGACCCGTCGCTGGCAGGCAACGGCCAGACCTCGCTGTCGTCACAGACCGGCCAGCGCGCGCAGGACGAAAACCGCTCGCGGCGCTTCACCACGCAGCTGCGCGTCGAAGGTGACCTGACCCCGTCGATCACCTTGGCCAACAGCACCTTCTACCAGCACTCCACCGACACCACCGATGCCGTCGGGGCGTTCCAGGTGCAGGGCAAGGACGACATCTTCGACAACCGCTTCGAGTTCCGCGCCCGTGGCCAGTTTCAGCTGGGCGACCTGACCCTGATCGACGACAGCAACACCGGGCTTATCTACCGCCGCGAGCGCAACGAGTCGATCGCCGCCAACAACAACTTCGGCAGCACCATCAACGCCTATGACCTGACCCTCGACCCCACCTTGAAGAACCCCGGCGACCTGCTCGGCCTGAGCGGCCGCAACCCTGCCGGTGGCAACGCTGCCTGGATTGGCCAACCCGGCGTGCCGCAATTTTCCAACTACTACGGCTGGCTCAACCTGCCCGCCATGTACCCCGCCGGGCATGGGCTGTATGCCGAATCGGTGGCGCCGTACACCGCCGACAGCACCTGGACCACCAAGACCCTGTTCAGCCAGCACAACCTGCGCCTGGGCGAACGCGTGGGCCTGAATGTGGGCGCCAGCCGCAGCTGGATCGACGCACGTATCGAAAACCCCTTCGTGCTGCCCGGCGGCAACCCACGCAAGGACTCGGACAACTACCGGCTGTTCTCGGTGCAGGTCAGCCCCTATTTCAAACCCACGGAAAACAGCACGCTGTACTACACCTTCGACCGCTCGCTGGCGGTGAATACCGGCTTCTTCACCAACGGCCTGGGCTGGGGCAGCGGCACGGGGGCCAACCAGCTCAACCCGCTGGCCTTCGAGAGCCTGAGCGTGTTGCATGAGGTCGGTTTGAAAGTGGAGGCAGTGCCCGACCAGCTGTTCCTCACCCTGGCCGCCTACAAGCAGGCCCGCGACCAGTCGCCGGACAGCAACAACAACATCGCCCGGCTGATCATCAAAGGCTGGGAGGCAACCTTGCGCTACCAGGACCAGAACTTGCGCAGCGGCCTCAACCTCAGCCGCATCAGCGCCTACAACGAGTTCACCAGCCAGGCCGGGTTCGCCTCGGCCGGTTTCATCCCTGACAACGGCACCGTGTTCGGCGACAACAACAGCCTCAACCAGCGCCCGTCCGGCAAGTTCGATGCCGTGCAGATCCCCGAATACAACGCCGGCGGGTATGTCGACTACCGCTTCGACTCAGGGTTTGGCGTCGAGCTTTCCGGTTGGTGGACCAGCAGCTGGTACCTGAACCTGAGCAAGACGGTGAAAGTGCCGGACGAATACAACCTCGACCTCGCCGTGTACTACCGCCAGCCGCAGTGGGGCGTGACGGTGCGCATGCTCAACGTCACCGACGAGCTGAATTTCGTCAGTGGCCTGGCCGGTTCCACCAATACCTTCCTGCAACCGATGCCGGGCCGCACGCTGCTGGCCCAGGTCGATTACCAGTTCTGATCTCCCTCAACCTGAAAGGCCTTAGCCATGTCCATTGAATTTGTCGGCATGATCTTCCCCCGCCAGTGGTCCGAGACCCGTGGCGCACGCACACCGGACTTCGACCTGCCGTTCATCCGCCACCACGCCCGCGCCCATGAGCATGCCGGCTTCGACCGGGTGCTGATCGCCAGCGGCCCTGGCAGCGCCGACAGCCTGCAGATTGCCGCTTATGCTGCCGCGCACACCGAACGCCTCGGTTTCATGATCGCCCACCGCCCGGCCCTGACCGCGCCGACGGTGGCAGCACGGGCATTCGCCACCCTCGACCACACCACCGGCGGCGGGCGCATCCGCCTGCATGCGATCACCGGGATCACCGCCGAGCCGCAGGAGGGGGACACGCTGCTGGACAAGACCGAGCGCTACCGGCGTACCGACGAATACCTGGAGATTGTCCGTCGCACCTGGACCGCCGAAGAGCCGTTCGACTTCGAGGGCCGCTACTTCAACATCAAGGGTGCCTTCTCACCGGTGAAGCCGCTGCAGCAGCCGCATATACCGATTTCGTTCGGAGGTTCGTCCGACATCGCCTACCAGATCGCCGTCAAGCATGCAGATCTGTATGCCCTGTGGGGTGAGCCACTGAGCGGCGTGGCCGAGCAGATCGGTAAACTCAAGGCTGCCGCGAACTTTGCAGGCGTGGCGACGCCGAGGGTCAGTCTGTCGGTGCGGCTGATTTTGGGTGCCACCGAGGAACAGGCCTGGCAGCGTGCCGAACAGATCCTCGCGCAGATCAAGGCCAACCCGCAGTTTGCGGCGGACAGCCCTTGGCAGAAGCGCATCAAGGGCACCGGCTCCGAACGCCTGCTGGCTGCCGCCGCCCGCGCCGACCGGCATGACCGGGCGTTGTGGATGCCGACGGCGACTGCGGTGGGCGCCTATGGCGACACCACCGCGCTGGTGGGCACGCCGGAGACCGTGGCCCAGGCGTTGCTCGATTATGTCGACCTGGGGGTGACCACCTTTCTCAACCGGGGCTACGACCCGCTGTATGACACGGTGGATTACGGGCGCTGGGTGATTCCGGCGGTGCGCGAGGAAGTACGGCGGCGGCAGGTACGGTTTGTGGGGTGAAGGTAGGGGGTATGGCTTGAGGGTGCATCTGGAGTGCCGGGTGCATGCCTTGGGTTGTTTGGCGCCTGTGAGATCGAGCGCCGCCCGCGCGGCGCATCGCGACGCAAGGCCGCTCCTACATTTGTTTCGGGCCAATTATTCCTGTGCCATGGGCGCGCGGCCCCTTGGCGTCCACCTCGATATAGTGCCGACAAACAAGGCGGCCGCGCACATTGGTACAGGCATAACTGGTCCAAAACTGTGGGAGCGGGCGTGCCCGCGAACACGGGCGAAGCCCGTGCCAGGGACCGTGTTGAAGCCTTCGCGGGCGTGCCCGCTCCCACAGGTACAATGCTGGCTTCGGGCCCACGCTGTACCTGTGGGAGCGGCTTTAGCCGCGAACACCGGCGACGCCGGTGCCATACACCGCGTTGGATTCTTCGCGGGTGAACCCGCTCCCACAGGTACGGCGCTGGCTTCAGGCCCATGCTGTACCTGTGGGAGCGGCCTTGCGTCGCGATGCGCCGCGCGGGCGGCGCTCGATCTCATAGGCGCCAAACAACCCAAGGCAAGCACCTAGAGCCCAACACGCAACCTGGGCGAATGCTCCACCAGCGTCCGGGTATACGCATCAACCGGCAGCCCAAGCACCTGCTCGGCAGCCCCCTGCTCCACCACCCGCCCCTGGCGCAACACCAGCACCCGGTCGGCAATCGCCCGCACCACGCCAAGGTCATGGGTGACAAACAACAACGTCAGCCCCTCCCCCTGCAAGCGCTGCAGCAAGGCCAGAATCGATGCCTGCACCGACACATCCAGCGCCGAGGTGATCTCGTCACACACCAGCAACTTCGGCTCGCAGATCAACGCCCGGGCAATCGCCACGCGCTGGCGCTCCCCGCCAGACAAGCTATGCGGGTACAAGTCGGCCACGCGCGCCGGCAGCGACACCCGCTCCAGCACAGCCTCGACCCGCTCGCGCGCTTCACCGCCACGCACCCCGAAAAAATGCGCCAACGGCGCGCTGAGCGTTTGCCCGATCGTCTGCCTTGGGTTCAAGGCCCGATAGGGGTTCTGGAACACGTACTGGATCTGGTGACGCAGCCGGGCATCGCGTTCGCGCGCGGCAAACGCCAAAGGCTCGCCGGCGTAGCTCATTTGCCCCTGAACGTTTTCACCCAGCCCGGCAATGGCCCTGGCCAGGCTGGTCTTGCCCGAACCCGACTCGCCCACCAGCGCCAGGCACTCCCCTTGCCCCACCTGCAGTGAAACATCGAACAGCACCTGCCGATCGTAGGCGACATCGAGGCCCTGAACCTCCAGCAACACCGCTTCGCCCGGCGCAGCAACAGCCTCGACAGCCACCTCCCCAACGGGCAGCGGCTCTCGGTGCGGCACCAGGCAGGCCACCCGATGCCCGCCTTCATGCGCCAGCAAAGACGGCTCGATCACTGAACACTCAGCACGACGCCTGCCGCAGCGCGGCGCAAACGCACAGCCATCCGGGCGCTGCCCCGGTGCCGGTGCATGGCCGGCAATCGCCTGCAACGGCTGGCGCCGGGCAATGTCGGGAATGGCCGCGAGCAAAGCGCGGGTGTAGGGATGCAGCGGTGCCCGGAACAACGCCTCGCGCCCGGCCACTTCCACCAGGCGCCCGGCGTACATCACCATCACCCGGTCGACCAGGTCACGCACCACCGCCAGGTCATGGGTAACGTAAAGCGCCGCCACACCTTGGTCACGGCACAGGCGCTTGAGGGTCTGCAGCACATGGGCCTGGGTGGTCACGTCCAGTGCGGTGGTGGGCTCGTCGAGTACGATCAGCTTTGGCCGCAAGACGAACGCCAGCGCCAGCATCACCCGCTGTTGCTGCCCACCAGACAGTTGATGCGGGAACCGCCGCAGGAAGGCGTCATCATCGGGCAGCCCCACATCCAGCAGGGTTTGGCCGATGCGCTGGCGCACCGCTTCACGCGGCAGCGCCGGGTGGTGCGCCAACAGGGTTTCACGCAGCAAGGCCCCCAGGCGCAGCGCGGGGTTCAGCGCCGTGGCCGGGTCCTGGGCCACATAGCCGACCAGCCCGCCACGGGCCAGGCGCAAGGCCTCGCCTTCGAGTTCGAGCAGCGATTGCCCGGCCACCACCACGTGCCCGCCAACAATGCGCGCACCTTGCCGGGCATGGCGCAGCAACGCCGTGGCCAAGGTGGTCTTGCCCGAGCCGGACTCGCCCACCAGGCCAACAATTTCGCCTGCCGCAAGGCTGAACGACACCTCAGCCAGCACATCGACCTGCCCGGCCAGTTCTACCCGCAGGTCGCTGACCTGCAACACTTCACTCGCCACATTCAACAGCGCGCTCATGGCTGTTTCTCCCCAATCCGTGCACTGGCCCGGCCAATTCCTTCGGCCAGGATGTTGGTGCCGTAGGCAAACACCCCGATCAGCAATGCAGGTGCCAGCACGGCCCAGGGCTGCACCAGCAGGCCGGCCTGGTTTTCGTTGATCATCAGGCCCCAGTCCGCCGCCGGCGGTGCCACCCCGTAGCCGAGAAAACTCAAGCCGGACAGCATCCCCACCGCCCAGGTCAGCATGTTGCCGAAGTGCACCAGCAGCGGCGTGAGGATGTTCGGCAGGATTTCATGAAACAAGATGCGCCAACGCGGGTACCCCATCATCTGCGCCGCCTCGACGTACTCCTGCCCGGCCACCGCCACCGCACTGCCACGGGCAAGACGGATCACCCCCGGCGTAAAGGCGATGGCCACGGTCAGCACGATCAGCCAAGGTGCACGGCCGAGCATGGACACGATCAGCAGCACCAGGATCAGGTCCGGAAACGCCAGCGATACGTCGGCCGCCCAGCTGATCGCCTGGTCCAGGCGCCTGCGCGAAAACCCGGCCAGCAGGCCCAGGCTGCCGCCAACCAGCAATGCGAGGGTGGCTGCTGCCACCGACATCCACAGCACCGACAGGCCACCGCTGAGCAACCGCGAGAGCAGGTCATGGCCCAGAAAATCGTGCCCCAGCGGCGCCCCGGCAGCCGGGGGGCCGTACACCGGCCCGACCATCGCCGTGGGCGCATGGGGTGCCAGCCAGGGGCCGAAAGCGGCCAGCAGCGCCACCAGCAAGGTGATCACGGCGCCACGCCGCACCTGTGGGACGGCCAGCCAACGGGATTCAATCATGGGTCGCCTCCTGGGCAGGGGTGCTGCGCACGCGTCGCCACCAAGGGCGAATGCCGCGCCGGATACGGCGGATCATCCGCACCCGGCGCGCCGTGCGCAGCTTGGGGGTGAGTAATACCGTCAACAGGTCGGCCAGCAGGTTGATCAGCACCACCGCCAGGGTAATGACCAGCACCACGCCCTGGATCATCGGCAGGTCACGCATCTGGATCGCCGCGTTCAACGCCGTGCCGATACCCGGGTAGCTGAAGACCACCTCAGCCAGCAGCGCGCCGCCGACCAGTGTGCGTAGAGTCAGTGCCACGCCCTGGATCGCCGGGGTCAGGGCATTGGGCAACGTGTGCCGCCAGACGATGCGCCGCTCGGGGATACCCCGCAGGCGCGCGGCGATCACATACTCGGACTCCAGCGCCTCGATCATCGAGGCCCGCACCATGCGCGTGAGGTACGGCAGGGCCGTCAGGCTCAGGGCCAGCACCGGCAGCACCAGCGACGGCCACTGCCGCCACAGCGGTAACTGTGGGTCGAGGATCGACACCGCCGGCAGCCAGCCCATGCCCGGCATGGAGAACAGCAGCACCAGGCCGATGGCCAGCAGAAAGCCCGGCGTGGCCTTGAGCAGAATCAGCGCCGACAGGCCCCAGCGGTCCAGCCGGCTGTCACGCCGCAGGGCCAGGCTCACCCCCAGCAGCAGGGCCACCGGCACCACCAGCGCCAACACCCCGACCAGCAGGGCAAGGGTATGCCCCAAGCGGCCGAGCAGCAGCTGCGCCACCGGTACCTGTGAGTCCAGCGAAATCCCCAGGTCCCCGCGTAACGCTGCGCCCAGCCAGCGCAGGTACTGCACCAGGATCGGCTGGTCGAGGCCCAGTTGCCGTTGCAGGGTGAGGATGCTTTCCAGCGGCGCATCCGGGCCGAGAATCACCCGCGCCGGGTCCGAAGGCAGCGCCTGGGTGGCGATGAACACCACCAGGCTGATCACCCAGGCGGTCAGCAGCCCGTAACCGAGGCGGCCGATGAACCAGGCCAGCCAGGCCGGTGTGCGGGGCGTGTGTCGAGGATCAGGCATTGGGGTTCAACCAGAGTTCGTCAAAGCGCCAGGAGGCGAAGGTGGTCTGTTCCGGGGCAAGCCCGCCAACCTTGGCCGACGCAGCATCGAGCACGTCGGAAAAGCCCCAGATCAGCAACCCGCCACGTTCGTGCTGGATGGCCTGGGCTTCATGGACCAAGGCCGTGCGCCGCACCAGGTCGGGCTGGGCCAGGGCTTGCTGGAACAGTTCGGTAAAGCGCGGGTCGTGGAAGTTGCTGCGGTTGTAGATGGCCTGCGGCGCATCGTTGTGCAGCGCCGAGGCAAGAAAGCCGCGCGCCGGGGTCGAGCCCGGCGACAACTGCCATTGCTCACGTTGCGGGCCGTTGAAGACCGAGCCGTCCACTTGATTGACCTTCACCTGCACCCCGGCCTTCAGAGCCTGCTGGGCAAACACCAGCGCGGCGTTGACGCCAGGCCCTGGCGTGGTGGTCAGTTCGACGCGCAAATCGTCCTGCCCCGCCTGGCGCAGCAGCGAACGGGCCTGGTCCAGGTCGTACGGGCGCTGGGCAATGGCGTGGTTGTAGGTGGGGTCATGGGGCGAATACAGGTCGTTGGCCACCCGGCCAAAGCCATTGAGCCCACGTGCCACCAGTTCCTGGCGGTCGGCCAGCAGGCGAAACGCCTGGCGCACCCGTACGTCCTGGAACGGCGCCTTGGCCAGGTTCAGGTTGAAGCCGGTGAACGAGGTGCTCGGCGAGGCATACAGGCGCAGCCGTGGGTCGGCCTTGAGCAGCGCACTGTGCTCGGCCTGCACACCACTGGCCACGTCGATCTGCCCGGCACGCAGCGCTGCGGCCCGCGAGACCTGGTCCTTGAATTCGATGATTTCCAGCTCGTCCGCATAAGGGCGGTTGGGCTTGTAGTAGTTTTCAAAACGGGTGTAGAGCGAGCGCTGGCCGGGGATGAAGCTTTTCAGCCGATACGGCCCGGCACCCACCGGGTTGGTCACCGGGTGGTAGTCGGTGGGGACGATGCCGCCGAAGCTGATCAGCGTTTCATCCAGCGGGTAGAAGCTTTGCCCCTGCTTGAAACGTATTTCGATAGTACGCTCGTCCAGCTTGCGCAGGGCCTGCCGATCGATCGCGCCGACCAGGCCGGCGAAGGGCGAGGCCAGTTGCGGGTCGGTCAGGCGCAGGATGGAAAACAGCATGTCGTCGGCGGTGATGCTTTTGCCGTGGTGGAACTCCAGCCCAGGCTTCAGGCGGATGGTCCAGGCGCTGGCGTCGGCATTCGGTTCGGCGAATTCGGCCAGTGCCAGCCGGGTGCTGACGTCGGCGTTCCATTCCCAGAACTTCGCGTACAGCGCCCAGCCACGGATGATGCCGCCGCCCACCGGCTTGTGCGCATCAAGGTTGCCGGCCTGGTCGCCATCGATAATGCCCACCCGCAAGCGCCCACCACGCACCGGCGGGCCCGGCAGCGCCGCACTGGCAGCTGCCGGTGCGCCGCTGTCGCAGCCACTGAGCAGCCCGCCGCCGAGCAGCAGGCTGCCGCCAACGGCCAGGCTGTTGCCGAGAAACACCCGGCGCGAAAACAGCTCGCTCATCACCCTCTCCTTACGCCGGTTGCGCCACGCCAGGCTTGCTGACTGCGCCCAGGCGCGGCACCTCAAAGCCATGGTCCAGGTCCAGCAGCGGGAACAGCAGGTCTGCCACCCGGTGCGCCTCATCGATCAGCGGGAAGCCCGACAAGATGAATGCCGATGTGCCCTGGGCCTCGTATTCACGGATGCGCTCGGCGACCTGTTCGGCGCTGCCGACCAGGTAAGTGCCGGCTGCCGGGCCGAGGATGTTGAAGCCGAACAGGCTCGGGCCCAGCCAGACGTTGGGGTAGATCTCCAGTTCGCGGGCCGTGGGCAGGCGCCCGGCGCGGATGCTGTCGAGGTTGCGCTGGATGCGCGGGTCGTCGCTGACGTAGCTGTCGAAGGTTTGCCCGGGGGGCAACTGGCGTTCGATGGCCGCACGCGCGGTGGCCAGCGACGTGCGCTGCAACAGGCGCTCTGCGTGGGCCCAGGCTTCTTCCTCGGTCTCGCGCACGATCACTTGCAGGCGGGTGCCGTAGGTCAGTTCGCGGCCGATCTTCGCCGCCTCGGCCGCCACCCGGCGGAACTTGTCGCCCAGCTTTTGCGGGGTGTCGGCGAAGCTCAGGTACACATCGAGCAGTTGCACCGAATGGGCCACGCCCGGTGCCGAAGTGCCGGCGCCCCACAGCGGGATGCCGGGCTTTTGCTTCGGTGGGTGCCAGCCGCCCAGCGGATGATGGGCAGCGGCTGGCGAACGCGGTGACAGCTTGACGTAACGGCCGTCGTAACCCGCGGTTTCACCGGCGTAGAAGCTTTGGAAGGCGCGCCAGTATTCCAGGCTGAAGTCGTAGCGTTCGTCGTGTGGGTAATGCACGCCCAGAGTGGCCAGGCCGGCGTCGTTGCCGTTGACCACGTTGAACAGCAGGCGGCCGTTGGAGAACTGGTCGAAGGTGAGCGCCCATTTGGCCAACACCGCTGGCGACAGCTCGCCCGGGTGCTGGGCGACCAGAAAGCGCAGGCGCTTGGTGGCGTCGATCAGCGCTGCCGACACGGCCAGGCTTTCGTTGGGGCTGGAGCCGAGCAGCGAGCCGTAGAAGCCCAGGCGGTCGGCGGCGATGGCCAGTTGCTTGAGGTGTTCGAAATCGGTGTGCCAGCGGCCTTCGGGTTCCCAAGGGTAGGGGCCGTCGGGGGTGGTGAGGTACCAGAGGATTTTTACTGCCATGGGGCGGGGTCCTTTTCTTGAATGGGGTGCAAGGCTTGAGTGCCTCGGGGCTGCTTTGCAGCCCATCGCGACACAAGGCCGCTCCTACATTGGTCGGCGTACGCAGGCCCCTTGTGGGAGCGGCCTTGTGTCGCGATAGGGGCGCGAAGCGCCCCCGGCGATCTGATCAGTTGCGCCGATCGATGCCAGGCACCAGGCCCAATTCGCTAGCGCGGTCATACAACCCGCTCATCTTCCACTGCTGGGTCAGCACCCCCGGCCCGTAAGGCCGCGACCCGCCCAGGGCATCGGCCAGCAACTGGATCTGCGCGCCCTCCTCCAGCAACAGGATGAACTCCGCCGTGGCCCGCAGCCCCTGCTTGCCCCACACCGTGGAGCCGCCGTTGGCTTCCAGGATGGCCAGGTTGAACGGGTTCTCGGCGATCTTGTCGAGGATGAAATCCACCTCGGCCTGGCGCCGGTCGATGTACACCGGCAGCTCGCGGGCCAGCTGGTAGCGCTGCACCGGCACGTAGTGGAACGGCAAGGTGCGGTGGGTTTGCGCCCAGGCGCCCAGGTACGGGCTGTGCACATGCGACACGGTGGTGACGTCGGGGTGGGTCTGGAACAGCTTGGTGTAACGGCCCAAACCGCCTTTACCCTTGCCGACGATGACGTTGCCGGCAAAGTCGGTAACCGTGGCCTGCAGCGGCTTGCGGTGGTTCCACGGCCCGCCATAGTTCACCGACACCAGCAGCTCTTCACCCGGCACACGCTCGATGAAGCCGACCGTGCCATTGGCGGTGATGGTGTTGGTTTCGCGAAAGACGCTAAAGGCTGCTTCGGCTTCGGCCACCACCTGGTCGATGAAAGCTTGCAGTTCGGCGGTGACGGGGCGTTCGTTGATCAGTACGGTCATGTTCAATCTCCAGTCAGGTCAGGCGCGGCGTTGGGCCAGCAGTTCATGGGCAGCTTGCAGAGGCCGCGGGTCGACCCAGTCGGCGATATCGAAATCGGCTTCGAGGAAGCCGTGCAGGTAGAGGAAGTCTTTTTGTGTGCCGAGGAATTCCAGGCGTTGTGCGGACAGGTCCGGCGCCAGCGTGGTGTGGAAGTCACCGCGGTAGGCCTCGGCCACGCCCTGGCTGCCCGCGCGGGTTTCTTCTTCGAGGATGCTGTTGAGTGCGGCGCGGTTGCCGGCTGCCCACTCGGCGGCACGCAAGGTCTGGGCAAGGAAGCGCACCACCAGGTCGAAATGGTTGTCGAGCAGCCGTTGGTGCACGGTGATTGGCCGCGGGGTGCCGTTGTTGATGCGGTGGCGTGGGTCGGCCAGCAGGTCGAGGTCGACGCCGACCACCAGGCCCAGCCGGCGGGCGGCATCGGCCGCCGCCGCGCCCTTCACGTACACGGCATCGACTTCGCCGCGCGCCAGGTATTCCAACCCCGACCATAGCCGCTGCAAGCCCAGCTCCGGGGTGGCGGCACTGGCCTGGTCGAGCAGGGCCACTTCCACCAGTTGCACGTCATCCAGGTGCAGGCCTGCCGAGGCCAGGGCGCCTTTGTAACCGTGAAGGCTCATGGCCCGGGCAATGCTGCCAGGCCGGCTGTCGCCCCAGGCCGGCAGCGCCAGGCGTTTGCCGCGCAGGTCGGCGGCGCTGCGGATGCCGGAATCCGGGCGGACCAGGATGGTTTGCCACTCTTCGATCCAGGTCAGGCCGATCAGCCGGCTGGGCGAGCCGGCGGCACGTGCCGCCAGCGCCGGCACGTTGCCGCCTTCGCGGAACAGCCCGGGCAGTTGGTGATCGTAATGGTGGTGGCCAAGCTGGCGAGCCTCCTGCAGGGTCGAGACGGGCAAGCCATCGGCGGCGAACTCTTGCTCCAGCCAGCCGAGCTTGTAAGCCAGGCCTGAGGCGGTGGGCACCGGGCAGCGGGTGAACCAGATGCGTTCCAGGGCGGAGGGGTCGTCTGCCAGGCGTTTTGCTGTAGGGGTTGCGAAGGTCATGGGGGGCTCCTTGGGCGTCGTGCAAGCACCATTGCAGTGTGCGTGCCAACCGCTGGAGGCCTTGATTTGCCTGGGATTGGCAGTTGAGTCAGAAGGCCGGGTGCTTGGCTGGGAGCAGGATTGCGGGTGGGGTGCTGCCAGATCAGCAGGGTGGCTGCTGCTGGGGCAGCAAAGGGCTTTGGAAGCCCCGCAGGATGGGGCCTGAAGAGGGGTGGCAAAGATATTGCTCTAGGGCTTGGTACCGCGGTGTGGCCATTCGCGGGCATGCCCGCTCCCACAAGGGCCAGCACAACCCTCAAGGGCAGTGCCGCCTCTGTGGGAGCGGGCAAGCCCGCGAAACAGGCGCACTGGCCCTTCAGACAATCCGAGACCCCACCATGAGTGCCATAGAACCCTCCCCCGCCCGCCGCTTGCGCAGCGAAGCAGAAGCCATCGAAACCGCCCGCCAGGTCGCCGCGCACATCGCCGAACTGGCCGCCGACCCGCGCAACAACGGCCAGCTCCCCCACCGCCAGGCGGAGTTGCTGTCCAGCAGTGGCCTGACCGCCATCGCCGTGCCGGCCGAGTTCGGCGGCCTCGGTGCCTCGGTGCAGACCGTGGTCGAAACCGTGCGGCTGATCTCCACCGCCGACGGCGGCGTCGGCCAGTTGCTGCAGATTCACAACGTGATGCTGCGCGGCATCTTCACCGGCTACCCCGACGAAGTACGCGACCGGCTGATTGCCGACGTGCTCGCCGGCAAGCGCTTCGGCAACGCCCTGGCCGAAGTCGGCGGCAAGAACAAGTTCGCCCTCAAGACCCGCGTCGAGCGCCGCGCCGATGGCCAGTGGGTACTCAACGGCAGCAAGTTCTACTCCACCGGCTCCTACCTGGCCGAGTGGATCTCGTTGACCGCCGCCAGCGAAGACGGCGGCGTCGGCGTGCTGCTGCACCGCGACACCCCCGGGCTGACCCTGGTGGACGACTGGCAGGCGTTCGGCCAGCAGAACTCGGTAAGCGGCACGGTGAACTTCGACAACATCGTGCTCGACGAGCGCTACCTGACCCGCCGCAGCGGGCCGATGAAGCGCACCGGCCTGACCTTCCCGCAGATCCTCCACGCCGCCATCGACACCGGCATCGCCGCTGGCGCCTTGCAGGCGGCTGTCGAGTACCTGCGCGAGCATGCCCGGGCCTGGGTGGAAAGCGGCGTCGAACGCGCCAGTGACGAGCCGCATGTGATTCGCCAGATCGGTGAATATGCCGTGGCGCTGCGCGGCGCCGAGTCGGTGCTGCGCGAGGCGGCGCGGGTGTTCGACGACCACGAGCGCGACCCGGAGAACAAGGCGTTGCAGGATGAGCTGATCCTGTCGGTGGCGACCGCCCGTGCGCATTCCGATGCGGCATCGTTGAAAATTTCCAGCGACCTGTTCTCGCTGCTGGGGGCCAGCGCTTCGCTGAGCAAGTGGAACCTCGACCGCTTCTGGCGCAATGCCCGGGTGCACACCACCCACGATCCGATCCGCTGGCGGCTGCACAACGTGGGCAACTACTACCTGAACGGGGCTGATCCGGGGGAGTACACCGCAGTGCTCAATGCCAAGGAAACCCAGGGCGCTACCCGCCGTTGAACCGGGTTTGGGCGGGGGCGCTTTGCGCCCCTATCGCGACACAAGGCCGCTCCTACAAGGGGCGGCGTCGCATTCGGATCGAGCATCTACATGAACCACCCTCTTCTTCGGGCATTGGCCATCTACCGCGAAATGCCTTGGCGTTTTGCTCTGGTCGCTGCCTTGTACATTGCCGGTAACCTCGGCCTGGCCTGGCAGCAGTGGCTGATCGGCCATGCGGTCGATGATGTCAGCGCCGGCCGCGCCGTGCTGCGCCTGGCCGACGGCAGCCTGGACGCCAGCGTGGCCTGGCACTGGTTGTGGCTGCTGCTGGCCATCGCCCTGGGCCGCGGCCTGCTGCAATACGCCGCCGCCGTGCTGTCGCTGGTACTCAGCCAGGCCCTGCTCACGCGCCTGCGTGAACGCATCCTCAGCCAGGTGCAGCGCTTGCACCTGGGCTACCACTGGCACCATGGCATGGGCGAACTGGTCACCCGCACCACGCGCGATGCCGACAAAGTGCGCGACGCGCTGATCACCTTCTGGCGGCAGATCATCGAAACCCCGCTGGTGGTAATCGTTGCGGTGGGCCTGTTGAGTTGGTACGACCCGCTGCTGGGACTGGTGCCACTGCTGCTGACCGGCGCCGGGCTATGGCTGTTCGTGGTGCAGACTGATCGCCTGGTCACCCTCGACCGCGCCGTGGGCGCCGCCTATGACCAGGTGAGCCAGGACCTGGCCGAAGGCATCGGTGGCGTGCGGGTGATCAAGGCCTTTGGCCTGGAACAGCAGCGCATTGCCCGCTTCGCCCGGCAGGTCGAGGTGTTCACCGGCCATGCCCGCGCCGCCCTTGCATACGCCAGCTCGCGCATTCCGCTGCCGCAGGCGGTGGTGGCGCTGGGGCATGTGTGGATCCTGGTGTACGGCGCCCACCGCGTGGCGGCCGGCGCGCTGGGCATCGGTGAGCTGGTCACTTCGCTGCTGGTGGCCACCACACTGGTGTTCCGCATCGAAGGCATTGGCAGGGTGATGCAGACCTTCGCCGATGCCCGCGCCAGTGCTGAACGCATCTGGCAGCTGCTGGACGAACGCCCGGCCATCGTCGGCGGCCATGCCACCCTGCCTGAAGGACCGTTGGGGCTGAAGCTGAACCAGGTGCAGGTCAGTGCAGCAGAAGCTGGCCGGCCTATCCTGCAAGACTGCTCGCTGACCCTGCTGCCCGGTGAGGTGGTGGCGCTGGTCGGCGCCACCGGCACGGGTAAAAGCCTGCTGGCCAGCCTGCTGCCACGTTTGGCCGATGTGCAGCACGGCAGCGTGCAGGTCGGTAGCGATACGGCCGGTTGGCACGACGTGCGTGACCTCGACCTGGCCGACCTGCGCCGCCGCGTGCAAGTGCTGCCGCAGGAAAGCTTTCTGTTCTCCGACAGCCTGGCCGCCAACCTGCGCCTGGCCGCACCGCAGGCCAGTGACGCCCAGTTGCGTGAAGGTATGCGCCTTGCCGCTGCTGAGGACGTGCTGGAACGCCTGCCCCACGGCCTCGACACGCCGCTGGGCGACCGCGGCGTGACCCTGTCCGGCGGCCAGCGCCAGCGCCTGTGCCTGGCCCGGGCGCTGCTCGGCGCACCCGACATCCTCTGCCTGGACGACGCCACCAGCGCCCTGGATGCCCTGGGCGAACGCCAGGTGCTGCACAACATCCGCCGCCTGCACAACGCCAGCGGCCAAGGCCCGACCTTGCTGCTGATCACCAGCCGCCTTTCCACCCTGCTGCTGGCCGACCGTGTGCTGATGCTGGAAAACGGCCGCATCACTGCCAACGGCAGCCATGCCGAGCTGTGCGCGAACAACGCCCATTACCGCGACTTGCTGGGGATCGACCATGACTGATGCGCAGCACACCCCCGCCAGCGATATCGACATCGAACAACGCCTGGCCCGCCAGGCGCTGGACCGGGGCATGTTCCACCGTTTGCTGCCGCTGTTGCAGCCCATTCGCGGGCAGATCCTTGCCGTGATCGGCATCGAGTTGCTGCTGGTAGTTACCGTGTTCCTGCGCCCGTGGTTCGTGCGGGAACTGCTGGACAAGGGCCTGGTGCCCAGCGCCGACCACTGGCTGCTCGACGAGCGCCTGGTGCTGTGGTTGGGCCTGGGGTTGGCAGCGAGCTGGCTGGGGCGCTTTCTGCTGGCCGGGGTGTCGCAGTTCATTGCCGGGCGCGCAGCGATCGGCGTGCTCAACGCCCTGCGGGTGAACGTGTTCGCCCATGTGCAGGCGTTGTCAGTAAGCTACTTCGACCAGACCCGTGCCGGGCGCATCATCTCCCGTGCCGACCGGGACGTGGATGCGCTGGAGCCCTTGCTGGTGCAAGGCCCGCCCGAGCTGCTCGGCGCCTTGCTGCGCTGCGGCCTGGCAGCGGTGATGCTGTGGCGCATCGACCCCAGCTTCTTCTACAGCCTGGTTGCCACGGTACCGTTGCTGGCCGTGGCCACCTGGCGCTTCAAGCGGGTATCGCAGCGCAACTGGGCCAAGGTGGCCGAGCAGCGCAGCCGCTTCACCGCGCACTTGGTGGAAAGTGTGAGCGGGGTGCGGCTGATCCAGCAATGCGGGCAAGAGCAGACCAACCAGGCACGCTACCGCCGCCTGCTGGAGGACTTCAACCAGGCGCTGATCCGTGGCAGCCTGCGCGCCGGCTGGTTCGCCCCGTTTACCGCATTGCTCAGCACCGCCGGCATGGCCGTGCTGTTGCTGGTCGGTGCCCATGGCCTGGCCGAGGGCAAGGTCAGCGTGGGCCAGGTGGCCGAGAGCCTGTTCTACGTGTTCCTGTTCCTTGGGCCGCTGCAAGAGCTGTCGGACCTGTTCGAGCGCTACGCCACCGGCAGCGCTTCAGCCCAACGCATTTTCCTGCTGCTCGACACCCGCCCACACGTGCTCGACCCGCCAGCGCCACACGCCCTAGGCAGGGCGCGTGGCCAGGTGGACTTCGACGCGGTCGGCTTTGCCTATACGCCGAACAGCTCGCGCCCGGTGATCGACGGGCTCGACCTGCATATCCGCGCCGGCGAAGTGCTGGCCATCGTCGGCCCCTCGGGGCACGGCAAAAGCACTCTGGTGCAATTACTGACGCGCTTCTACGAAGTGCAGCAAGGCGCCGTGAAGCTGGACGGCATCGACCTGCGTGCGCTGGCCCAACATGACTTGCGGCGCAACGTGGGTGTGGTGCTGCAGGACAACGTACTGTTCAGCGGCAGCATCCTCGACAACCTGCGCCTGGCCGCGCCAACTGCAGACGATGCACAACTGGTGGCCGCAGCCCGTGAGCTGGGCGCCGACGAGGTGCTGGAGCGCCTGCCGCAGCGCTACCACACCGAAGTCGGCCCGCTGGGCGCGCACCTGAGCCATGGCCAACGCCAGCTGGTGTGCCTGGTGCGGGCCTACCTGGCCGACCCGGCGGTACTGGTGCTGGACGAAGCCACCTCGGCAGTGGACGTGCACACCGAGCGGCGTATCCAGCGCGCGCTGCGCAGGCTATGCCAGGGGCGCACTGCCATCATCATCGCCCACCGCCTGGCGACCATCCGCGATGCCGACCGCATTGCCGTGGTGAAGCATGGGCGGGTGGTGGAGCAAGGGGCGCATGCCGATCTGATCGGGCGCAGTGGTGCTTATGCAGCGCTGTACGAAGCGTATCTGCGCAGCGCCGGGGAGGTTGCAGCCGAAGCTGCGCATTAACGCTGTACCTGTAGGAGCGGCCTTGCCGGGGCGCCGGACCGGTCGGAAAGGGCCGCAAAGCGGCCCCGGCATTTTTGCAGAGACGCTGACGCCCAGGGGCTGCTGCGCAGCCCTTTCGCGACGCAAGGCCGCTCCCACAAAAAGCGGTTGCCACCGGGGCAATGCAGTCGTGCTGCTACCCCAGCATCCATTGCTGCCGCACTGCTGCCACAGCAGCACCCCTCTCCCCGTCCACGCCTCAAACCCCCGCCCCACAGGCCGTGCACCACGCATGGCACAGCCGTTGCACCAGCCTCCCCATCCGCACACCCTCCCCCTTCAGG
>NZ_JENB01000076.1 GCF_000708715.2 Pseudomonas putida W15Oct28
CAAAAAGTAACCAAAAAACGCTGCGGGTATGACTCACCCACATGGGTTACAAATCAGTTCACGCACATAGGTAACAGTCTTTAACTGGCATGGTCGGTTTTCGAGGATCTGACCATGCCGTGGCGAGAGCTAACACCTATGGACCTGAAAATGCTTTTCATCGCGGATTATTTGCAGGGGCCGCCTAGCTTCAGCGCTCTGTGCGAGGCCTACGAGATCAGTCGCAAGACCGGCTACAAATGGGTCGAGCGATACGAGAAAGAAGGCCCTGCAGGACTGGAGGAGCGCAGTCGACGGCGGTTGACCCAGGACTGGGTTGTACCCACCGCTGTCCGCGAGGCCATTGTCGAATTGCGCAGTCAGGGGGAGACGGAGCCTGGGCCGAAAAAAATCCAGGCAGCGTTGCAGGAGCGCTTTCCTGATCAGGCGCCGCCCTCAAAGACCGCGATCTACAACATCCTCAAGAAGGCCGAACTGGTCAAGCCGCGGCGTCTGCGTCAGCGCGTGGCCATCTATCCCAAGCCACTGGAGAAAGCGGAGTCGCCCAACCAGTTGTTCAGCGCCGACTACAAGGGCCAGTTCCTCACGGGAGCAGGTGTCTGGTGCTATCCGTTAACGATCATGGATCACGCCAGTCGCTTCTTGCTCGCCTGTCACAGTATGGCCAACACTAACTTTCTGGAAACTCAGGCGGTGTTCACTGAGGTATTCCGTGAAAATGGGCTGCCTGAGCGTATCCGCACCGATAATGGCGTGCCGTTTGCGAGCAAAGGGCGCGCAGGCCTCTCCCAACTGTCGATCTGGTGGCTGCGCCTGGGCATCATTCCTGAGCGTATCGCACCTGGCAGACCTGAGCAGAATGGTCGGCACGAGCGTATGCACCGTACACTCAAGAGCACGCTTCCATCACCGCCTGCAGTGGCATGGGAGGCTCAACAGCGGCACTTTGATCGCTTTCGACAGCATTACAATTACGAGCGACTGCACGAAGCTTTGAAACAAAGAACGCCGGCGTCCTGTTATCAACCTTCGCCGCGCCCATTCCCTGAAAAGCTGCCTGAGATGACCTATCCCAGCCACATCGAGAGCTTGCCAACTGACGGTTGTGGCTTTGTCAGCCGGCGAGGCTTGAGGATCTACGTAGGTTACGTGTTGAAGCACCAAACCATTGGGCTGGAGCAAATTGGAGAAGGTGTGTGGGATGTTATTTTCGGTCCAATCATCCTCGGTAGGATCGATGTGCGTGATGCCGTTGATGGCTATCTGACGCTCAAGGTGTCACCTATGTGAGTGTACTTTTATGTAACCCATGTGGGTGACCTGTACATGCGCTCCNAAGGTGTGTGGGATGTTATTTTCGGTCCAATCATCCTCGGTAGGATCGATGTGCGTGATGCCGTTGATGGCTATCTGACGCTCAAGGTGTCACCTATGTGAGTGTACTTTTATGTAACCCATGTGGGTGACCTGTACATGCGCTCCGATCATCCGGCCCCTGCGCTGCGCTCCGGGGTTCCCTCACTCCGGCCTTGCTCCCGGGAGGACCGCGCTGCAGGCCCCGTTCGGCCTCCTGAAGTCGCGAAGATCAAAAGCAAGATCAAGATCAAGATCAGGATCACGAGCAAAAGCCGGCGACGTGGTCACGCCAGACATACAGTTTACTACTGGCTATGCAGCACAGCTGGGTGCCGACCGGCGGATTGTAAGCACTGGAAGCAAATTTGCACCCGATTGCAGTTGCTCCACGCGACGTGGCGCCTTAGACTGCCGCCCCCTGTAAAAGAGTGCCGGTTGGCGCTTGAAAATTTCCGCTGCCGATGCCAAGGCGTCGGCGGCACCCGAATCGCCCCAATGCACATTTTTTCATAGAGAAATCGATGACCAAGGAACAGTTGCTGGCCATGTCGGCCGATGACTACATGAACGCTGACCAGCTGGCTTTCTTCACTGGCCTGCTGCAGTCGATGAAAGTCGAAACCCATGAACGCATCGAGCTCAGCCGTGCCACCATCGAAGGCCTGGACACTCCGTCGGACCCTGCCGATGTGGCGTCGGTCGAAGAAGAGCGTAGCTGGCTGGTCAATGCCATCGACCGCGACCAGCGCCTGCTGCCTCAGCTGGAAATGGCGCTGGACCGTATCTCCGACGAGAGCTTCGGCTGGTGCGATGACAGCGGTGAGCCGATTGGCCTGAAGCGCCTGTTGATCAGCCCGACCACCAAGTACTGCATCGAAGCGCAAGAGCGCCACGAGCAGCTCGACCGCCACCAGCGCCAGGTATAAAACCGCGCGCGGTGCCAAGCCTCACGGAGTAATCCCTGAGGCTTTTTGCGTTTCTTGCTGATACCGGTTTTGTTGCCCCGAACGTAACACTGCTATACCGCGAAGCGCTGTTTTCTCCCGGCGGGCAGGCGTATCATGGCGCCATCGTTAGGGTGCTAACTAAGTGCCGGAGGGCATGATGAATAGCCGGGTCGATGTAGCCGTGATGATAGGTTCGGGTGTGCCTGCTACCTTGCAGGCGCTGGGCAAACGCATCTGCTGGGTGGTACTGGTCAATGGCGAGCGCCGCGGCACCGCCTTCGCCACGCGTGAAGAGGCGCTGGAGTGCCAGGCTGCCTGGCAGCAGCAACTGAAGAAAGGGCTGGCTGCGTGAAATTGTTTATTGCCTCTCGACGGGTTTCGGTGTTTTCGGGCATATTTGTCCTACAGTAATGCGCACATGGATGCCAGGGCTTGTCTTCTTGCAGGCTCACTCCCGTGGTTGCGTTTTCTGGCGAGTGATCTCAGGCATCACACTTCCCAATCCGGGAATGAGCCAAACGCCTTCGGTTGAGGGCGAATCAGGCAAACCAGAGTAAAGATTCCTGCACGCTGCATCGTCAGTGGGCACAGACATTTCGTATATCGCTTTATTACTCTTTTCGCCTATCGATAAGAAATGGCCGTGCCTCCCCGAGCTTGGGTGAGGGCGGGTTGTAACCGGTTGAGGATTACTTCATTGGCAGTCAGCACTCTTGATACCCATGCGTTGTTCGCCCTGGGCGACTTGCGCGGTAAATTGGCCCAACTGTTCCAGGGCCGCTTTATCTACGTTACCGAACAGACTCCCGAAGGCCTTTACATGGCCGAAATCGACACCGAAGACGCATTGGTGGTCGATGACAAGCAGCGTCTTGAATTGAAAGTCGGCGACCACTTCCGCGCTGCTGTGTTGCCCAGCCGTGAAGGTGGCAAGCTGGAAATGCGCTTTCGCGAAATCAAACTGAATGTGTATGGCGTCGGCGATTATGCCTTCGTGTCGGTACCCGAAGGTGAGGGCATCGTGTTGCGCGAGGGGCATGGCGTGATGCTGGTTTTCGCTGCGCAACAGCAGGTGCAGGAAGGCCTGGGCAAATTGCTCAAGGCGGTGACCGGCAAGGTTGCCAAATGGCGCAAAGGCGAGCTGACCACCTTCAAGGCCAGTGAGTGACCGACAGGGACGATGCGCCTGCCACGCGTGTCGAGTTTCATCGACAGCACCAGGCAGATGCCGTGGCCGAGGCCGAACGTTTGCTTGCCAGGCGTGGGGAGCTGCAAGGTGCCTGGTTGAACTGGGTAGCGGGTGAGCTGTACCGGCTTGGCCCGCCCCCTTATGTCGCCATGGTACGGCGGGAACTGCAGCGCCTCAGCCAAGGGTGAGGCGGCAGCCCTTCAGTTACCGCGGTCGCGGCCGCTGCTGACTTCTTCAGGCACTGGCTCTTTCGACATGCGCTTGCGAAACAGCGCCGCCCGGGCCAGCAGCAGCGTGGTCACCGGCACGGTGATCGACAGCAGGATGGGGATCAGCCAGGCGTGCAGTACCGGTGCTTCCTTGAGCCACGAGAAGTAGATGATCGAGGCCAGCGCAACGCACCAGGCACCAATGGTCGAAGCCAGCGCCGGCGGGTGCATGCGCTGGAAGTAGTCCTTCAGGCGCACCAGGCCTATAGCACCCACCAGCGCGAACAGGCTGCCGGTCAGCAGCAGCGCGGCGGTGACCACTTCCAGCCAGAAGGGCAGTACCAGGGTTTCGGTCATTCGATCACCTCACCGCGCAGCAGGAACTTGGCCAGGGCAAACGAACCGACGAAGCCGAACAGCGCAATCAGCAGGGCACCTTCGAAATAGGTGTCACTGGCATAACGGATCCCCAGCACCAGCATGGTCAGCATGGCCAGGATGTACAGGTAATCCAGCGCCAGCACCCGGTCCTGGGCGGACGGGCCACGGAACAGCCGGATCAACGCCAGGCCCATGGCCAGGGCGAAGATGAACAGGCTGGCTAGGACGGCATTGGCGAGCAGGCCTGTCATTGGAATATCTCCATCAGCGGGCGTTCATAGGTGTCCTTGAAGTGCTGGATAAAGGCCGCCTCATCGTCCAGGTCGAACACATGCAGCAGCAATACGCTGCGGTCCAGCGCAAGCTCGGACCAGACCGTGCCGGGCACTACCGTGGTGATCATCGACAGTGCCGCCAGCCCATGCGCGTCGTGCAGGGCCAGCGGAATGTGCACGAACGCCGAGCGTGGTGGTTGCTTGCCAGCACGCAGCACGCCACGGGCCACCAGCAGGTTGGACATGATCACATCAATGCCTACCCGGCCGATCAGCCGGGCGATGACCATTGGCCGGCGCACGTGGGCATGCTGCGGGCGCAGTGGCGCCATCAGCAGTGGCGCCAGCACGCCAAGTGCGGCAGCCAGCAACAGGTTGCCGGGGCTGACCGAGAGGTTCAGCAGCAGCCACAGCCCGAACAGCGAAACCGATAGCAGCGGGGCGGGGAACAGTCGGTTCATGGCTGCACCTGTACGTCGAGCGAGGTGGGGCCGGGAATCGGCCGGGCGGCCATCACGGCTTCGATATAGGCATCGGGGGCCTGCAGGCTGGCGGCGGTGTCCTGGGTGTAGCGCAGCAACGGCTCGGCCTTGAGGCTGAGGATGATGCACAGGCCGAGCAGGATGACGATGGGCAGGCACTCATAACGGCGCAGCACCGGCGACGGACGCTCCTCGGGCTTCCAGAAACGCTGGATGCCGACGCGGCCGAAGGCGATCAGCGAGGCCATGCCGGACAGGATCAGCAATGCTACAAGGCCCCAGCCCGCCGCACTTAGCGGTTGTTCGGCTGGCACACCCAGGCCCTGCGGGTTGAAGAGTGCGCTGATCAGGTTGAGCTTGCCGACGAAGCCTGACAATGGCGGCATACCGATGATCAACAAGGCGCAGGCGATGAAACTGAGGCCGAGGAAAGCCATGGTCCACGGGATGATCTGGCCGATCACCACCTTCTGCTCGTCGTCGAGGTTGATGCCCTTGGGCGGGTGCAACGACTCCAGCAGTGGCGGCATGACGTCTTCTTCTTCGTCCAGCGGCACTTCATTGGCCGAGCGCGAGCGTTCGACCAGTTCGGCGAGCAGGAACAGCGCACACAGCGCCAGGGTCGAGTTGACCAGGTAGAACAGCGCCGCACCCGTCAGCGCCGACTGGGCAAAGCCGACGGCGCCGAGCAGGGTGCCGGCCGAGACCAGGATGCTGAGCGCCGCCATGCGTTCCAGGCGTTGTGCCGCCAGGATCGACACTGCTGCCACTGCCAGGGTGACCAGGCCACCGTACACCAGCCATTCGCCACCAAAATGCGCCGAGGCCCCGGCCTGGCCGGAGAACAGCAGCGTCCACAGGCGCAGCAGGGCGTACAGGCCGACCTTGGTCATGATGGCGAACAACGCAGCTACCGGCGCGCTGGCCGAGGAGTAGGCCGGCACCAGCCAGAAGTTCAGCGGCCAGATACCGGCCTTGACCAGGAAGGCCATGGCCAGGATCGCCGCGCCGGCATGCAGCAGGCCGCGGTCGGCCTCCGGTACCAGCGGAATCTTCAGCGCCAGGTCGGCCATATTCAGGGTGCCGGTTACCCCATACAGCATTGCCGCGCCGATCAGGAACAGCGACGAGGCGAACAGGTTGATGGCGATGTAGTGCAGGCCGGCCCGTACCCGCGCACGCCCCGAGCCATGTAGCAGCAAGCCATAGGAGGCTGCCAGCAGCACTTCGAAGAACACGAACAGGTTGAACAGGTCGGCGGTGAGGAAGGCGCCGTACAGGCCCATCAGCTGGATCTGGAACAGCGCATGGAAGCTGGCCCCTGCACCGTCCCAGCGGGCGCGGGCAAACAGCAGGGCGCTGAAGCCGATGACGCCGGTGAGGGTCAGCAGCAATGCCGACAGGTGGTCCACTACCAGGACGATACCGAACGGTGCCGGCCAGTTGCCTGGCAGGTAAACACCGATCGATTCTGCCTGGCCCTGGGTGCGTACCCACAGCAGCAGGCTGACCGCGATGGCCAGGCCGGCGAAGGTCGACAGCAGGTTAAGCCGCGCCTTGATATGCCGGTGTTTCTCGCCCAGCAGCAACATAACCGCCGCGGTCACCAGTGGCAGCAGAATGGGCGCGACAATCAGTTGGCTCATGCCATTCATTCGTCACGCTCCCGGCCATCTACGTGGTCGGTACCGGTCAGGCCGCGCGAGGCCAGCAACACCACCAGGAACAGCGCCGTCATCGCAAAGCTGATGACGATGGCGGTCAGCACCAGGGCTTGGGGCAATGGGTCGGTGTAGTGCAGCAGGTCCTGGGTGACGCCATCCTTGATGATCGGCTCCTTGCCGATGAACAGGCTGCCCATGCTGAAGATGAACAGGTTTACGCCGTACGACAGCAGGCACAGGCCCATGATCACCTGGTAGGTCCGCGGGCGCAGGATCAGCCACACCCCCGAGGCGGCCAGCACGCCGATGGCGACTGCAATGACTTCTTCCATCAGGCGGCTCCTGCTTGGCTGGTTTTCGATGAATTGCCCGGGCGGTAGGCACGCACCGACTGGTGCGCCAGGGCAGTGAGGATCAGCAGGGTCGAGCCGACCACCACGGTGTACACGCCAACATCGAAGAACAGCGCGCTGGCCACGTGCACGTCACCGAGCAACGGCAGGTGCAGGTGGGCGGTATGGGTGGTCAGGAACGGGTAGCCCAGCAGCATGGCGCCGACCCCGGTGAGGGTGGCGCACAGCAGCCCGGTGCCCATCCAGCGCAGTGGGCGCAGGCTCATCTGCGCCTCCACCCACTGGGTGCCAGCCACCATGTACTGCAGGATGAACGCCACCGACATCACCAGGCCGGCGACAAAGCCGCCACCTGGCTGGTTGTGACCACGCATGAACAGGTACATCGACACCAGCAGGGCGATGGGCAGCAGCAGGCGCACCAGCACCGCAGGCACCATCATGAAGCCCAGGGCGGTGTCGGTGGCATGACGCGGGTTGATCAGGTCGGTGACCACGTCAGGTGCCAGCTGGCGTTGTTGCGCCGGCAACTGCATGCTCTCTTTCGGCGGGCGGAAGCGCCGCAGCAGGGCGAACACGGTCAGCGCCACGGCCACCAGCACGGTGATTTCACCGAGGGTGTCGAAGCCGCGGAAGTCGACCAGCATGACATTGACCACGTTGGTGCCGCCGCCTTGGGGCAGGGCCCGGCTCAGGTAGAACGAGGAAATGTCGTTGGGCGTCGGCCGGGTCAGCATGGCGTAAGACAGCACGGCCATCCCGCCACCCACCAGCACTGCCAGCAGCAGGTCGCGCAGGCGGCGCATGCGCGCGCGCTCCAGGCTGCCCGGTAGCGGCGATACGCCTTCGATACGCCGTGGCAGCCAGCGCAGGCCCAGCAGGATCAGCACCGTGGTGACCACTTCCACCACCAGCTGGGTCAGGGCCAGGTCGGGTGCGGAGAACCAGACAAAGGTGATGCAGGTCATCAGGCCGCAGACACTGACCATGATCAGTGCCGCCAGGCGGTGGTACTTGGCCTGGTAGGCGGCGCCGATGGCGCAGGCGATGGCGATCAGCCACAGCGCGACGAACACGCCCGAACCCGGAATCTTGGGCCGGTCGCCCCAGCTGAGCCCGCTGTAGAGCATGGGCGTGAGGCCGGCAAGGAAGGCGGCGAGCACCAGCATGAACAGCTGCGACTGGAGGCGACGGGTGGTGAACAGGCGCTCGACGTGCCGGGCCAGCAGCATCAGGTGCACCTGGCCGTGCTCGAACAGGCGCTTGCCATTGAAACGCTCGATCACCGGTGGGTACGGGAAGCGGCCCAGGCGCAGTTGCTTGCGCAGCAGCAGGTAAAGCACGATGCCGCCGCTCATGGCCACCAGGCTCATGATCAGGGGCGCGTTCCAGCCATGCCAGATGGCCAGGCTGTACTCCGGCAGGGTACCGCCTACTACCGGGAGGGCTGCGGCGGCCAGCAGAGGGCCGACCGACTGGGCAGGGAAGATGCCCACCACCAGGCAGGTGAGTACCAGCAGCTCGACTGGCGCACGCATCCAGCGTGGCGGCTCGTGCGGGGTGTGTGGCAGGTCCTGCGCAGTGGGGCCGAAGAACACATCCACGGTAAAGCGCAGGGCATAGGCCACGCTGAAGGTGCCGGCCAGGGTGGCGATCACCGGTAGCGTTGCTTCGACCCAGGCAGTGGAACTGATGAACACCGTTTCGGCGAAGAACATTTCCTTGGACAGGAAGCCGTTCATCAGCGGCACACCGGCCATCGAAGCGCTGGCTACCATGGCCAGGGTGGCGGTGTACGGCACCAGGCGGATCAGGCCGCTGAGGCGGCGGATGTCACGGGTGCCGCTCTCGTGGTCGATGATGCCGGCGGCCATGAACAGCGAGGCCTTGAAGGTGGCATGGTTGAGGATGTGGAACACTGCGGCAACCGCGGCCAGCGGGCTGTTCAGGCCCAGCAGCAGGGTAATCAGGCCCAGGTGGCTGATGGTGGAATAGGCCAGCAGGCCTTTGAGGTCGTTCTGGAACATGGCGGCGAAAGCGCCGAGTAGCAGGGTGAGGGCGCCGGCACCGCCGACGATCCAGAACCACTCTTCGCTGCCCGACAGCACCGGCCAGAAGCGCGCCAACAGGAATACCCCGGCTTTGACCATGGTGGCCGAGTGCAGATAGGCCGAGACCGGGGTGGGCGCTGCCATTGCATGGGGCAGCCAGAAATGGAAGGGGAACTGCGCGCTTTTGCTCAGGGCGCCGATGAGGATCAGGGGCAGCAGCACCGGGTACAGCGCATGCTGGCGGATGGTGTCGCCGGCAGCCAGGACCTTGTCCAGGTCATAGCTGCCGACCACATGGCCGAGCAGCAGGGCACCCACCAGCAGGCACAAGCCACCCGCGCCGGTCACCATGAGCGCCATGTAGGCGCCGCGGCGGGCGTCTGCGCGGTGGTGCCAGTAGCCGATCAGCAGGAAGGAGAACAGGCTGGTCAGCTCCCAGAAGAACACCAGCTGGATCAGGTTGCCGGAAATGACCAGGCCAAGCATGGCGCCCATGAAGGCCAGGAAAAAGGCGAAGAAGCGCGGGACCGGGTCTTGCGGCGACATGTAGTAGCGCGCATACAGCGACACCAGCGTACCGATGCCCAGCACCAGCAGCGAGAACAGCCACGCAAAGCCGTCCATGCGCAGCACCAGGTTCAACCCCAGGCTGGGCAGCCAGAGGAACTCTTCGCGAATTACCCCCCCGTCGGCAATTTGAGGGTACAGCAGTGCTACCTGGACGGTGCCGACCAGGGCTACGAGCCCGGCAAGAATGGACTCGGCGTTTCGTGCGTTGTGCGGCAGCACGGCTGCCAGGCAACTGCCCACGAACGGCAGAAGCAATAGCACTATCAATGACATAGGGGCCTATTCTGGAGAAGTTTGCAAAGATCATACGTGCCGAGGGGGTGATCACCAACACGCAAGCTGTCGCAGAATCCTACAAACAGGCTGTGACAAGCTGTTTTTTTATAACAGTTTTTTACAAAGCATAGTCGCTGTTGCCATCTTTATAGCCCTGTCTGGCGCTCGCCTTCACCCTGGACGTCGAGTGCTTCGACGCTTTGGCGGGGGCGGCGCACCTTGAGTTCGCTGACGATCACGGCGATCACGATCAGCAGGCCACCGAGCAGTGCCACACCCGGCAGGCGTTCCCCGGCGAGGCGCCCGACGATCCCGGCCCACACCGGTTCACCGGCATAGATGAGGGTGGCACGGGTGGGCGAGACCGACTTCTGCGCCCAGTTCATGGCCACCTGGATCACTGCGCTCATGGCACCCAGGCCTACTGCGCTGGCCAGCAGCAGCCAGGAGAAGTCGGGGATACGCTCCTGAGTCGGCACGATCATCAGGAACGCCAGCAGCGAAGCGGTCGCCAGTTGCACCACGGTGACCCGGCGCACATCGACCTGGCCGGCGTAACGGCTGATCAGGATGATTTCGGCGGCGATGGCGACGGCGCTGACCAGGGTAACCACCTCGCCCTCGCTGAAGTGCAGGCTGCCGCCTTCCGGCCCGGCCAGCAGCATCAGGCCGACGAACGCCAGGCAAATGCCGATGCTGGGCATCAGGCCAGGCCGGCGGCCCAGCACCAGCCACTGCAACAGCGGTACGAATGGCACGTACAACGCAGTGATGAACGCCGACTGGCTGCTGCTGATGGTCTGCAGGCCCATGGTTTGCAAGCCGTAGCCGAGCATGATCGACACGCCGATCAGCATGCCGGCCTTGAGCTCGGTGAAGGTCAGCCCCGGCAACGCCCGCACCGAAACCACGCCTACGAACAGCGCAGCTGCGGCGAAGCGCAGGCCGACGAAGAACATCGGGCCGCTGACGGTCATCACGTTATGCACCAGCAGAAAGGTACCGCCCCACAACATGGTGATGAACACCAGCACCAGTTCTGCCTTGCTCAGGCGGAAGGTAACGGCGGAGGTCGGTGTGTTGCGGGCCTGGCTCATGGTCTTGCGCACTCGGAGGGGGCGGCGCACAATCGCCGCAAAGTGGGCAGTATACTGCGCAATCTTGATCAGTGAGCAATATAGTGCACAAAGATACTTCGCATCGGGCATCGGTGCTGCAACATGTCAGCCTCAATGTACGTAGCCTGCGCAACGCTGCGGGCATGAGCCAGACGGCGCTGGCCGAGCGCTCTGGGGTCAGCCGGCGCATGTTGGTCGCGATCGAGGCGGGCGAGAAGAACGTCAGCCTGACCACCCTCGACCTGATCGCCGAAGCCTTGGGGGTGGCGTTCAGCACCCTGATCCAGGCGCCTGACCAGCGCGATCCTGGACGCATCGAGGAACTGGCCTGGGCCGGCGAGCACTCGCAGAGCAGGGCGGTATTGCTGGGGACGAGCCCGGCGCGGCGCGAGGTGGAGCTTTGGGAGTGGACCCTGGCTCCGGGCGAGTGCTACTCCAGCGAGGCCGATGCCGAAGGCTGGAGCGAGCAGATCTATGTGGCCGAAGGGCAACTGACGCTGGTCATCGAAGGGGTTGAGCACTGCCTGCTGGTGGGGCAGTTCCATGTGTTCCCCAGCAATTGCCGGTATGCGTACCGCAACGATGGGGTGGTGGCAGTGCGCTTTGTGCGTAATGTGGTGATTTGACAGGGGCGCAAAGCGCCCCCAAAAATCTGAAGCCGATCAGCCTTTCAGCAGGTCATCGGTCTTCACCACGGAGGCATAGGCAAACGCCAGCGCAGCCATCGCCGAATCATGCACCTGCGCCGCCGGCACCTGCTTGCCGTCGAACTCCAGCGGTAAAGTAGCGCAGGCATCATGCGCCACGGTCACCGTGTAGCCCATGTCGGCCGCGGCCCGGGTGGCAGCATCTATGCACATGTGGCTCATGCTGCCAACGATGGTCAGGGCTTCGACGCCATGCCGGTCCAGCGTATGCTCAAGGTCGGTACCGAGGAAGGCGTTGACCTTGTGCTTGAGCACCACCGGCTCACCTGCCACCGGTTCAACCTTGGTGTGGATGGCCGCACCCTGCGATCCGGGCGCGAAAAATGGTGCATCGGCGCTGTCGAATTCATGCCGCACATGCACCACCAGGTCGCCGCGCTCGCGCGCCGCCGCCAGCAGCCGGGCTGCATTGTCGGCCGCCTGGTCGGCGCCATCGAGGGCCCACCTGCCGCCCGGAAAGTAGTCGTTCTGGATGTCGATGATGATCAGCGCCTGCTTGCTCATGCTGCCTCCTGTGGCAGTAGTCGTCGGGAGACGTTAGTTATAGGCTGTTTGCACAGACTTGAGGATTGGCACGAACGGCGCAAGCGGGCAGAAACCACTTGACCTTGACTTTACTTGAGGTTTTACCCTGCTCGGCATCGCCAAGCATGCGTCCGTAACCAGGAGAACGTCGATGTCGGCAAACCCTCATGCGCTGTGGTTCACCCAGATGATCGAATACGAAGTACCCAGCCTGTGCCAGCAAGCGCTGGCCCAGGCGCTGGTGGCGCGCAGCGAGGCGCTGGCCACGCGCTGCGAAGGGCTGCAGGGTGTCAGCATCCAGGCCAGTGACGATGGCAGCCGGGTGCTGCAATACCTGCAGTGGCAGTCACGCCAGGCCTGGGCGGCGGCGGCCGTGCACTTCGTCGAGGAACCTTTCCTTGAGCTGCTGGAGCAGCATCAGGCGCGTGGCGTCAACTTTGCCGCCTACCAGACCCTGCGCAGCCTGGTGCGTGGTGCCGATGGTGGCCTGCAGTGCGAGGTGGGTGAGCCTCAGGCATACCAGGGGGCGTAGTGCGGGTAGCGGTCCAGGCGGGCACCGATGACCATTTCGCTGACCCATGCCGCCAGGATCGAGCTGTAGGCCTTCTGGCTCGCTTCGCTGGACAGCGCGTGGTCGGCACCGTCGACGATGCGGTGGGTGAGTGAATGGGCGCTGACGAATGCCGAGCGGTAGCTCATCAGCGTGCTGTGTGGCACATAGTCGTCCTGCTCGGACTCCACCAGCAACACATCCCCGCCGAATTCTGCGCATGCTGCCAGTGCGCGATTGTCCGTCGGGCCCAGCGATTGCTGGCGGTAGGCGTTCAGGCGTTGGCGGTCGAGGGTTTGCTTGGGGGTGTTCCATTCGTCGTCCCAATACAGGGCGGGAACCCGCAGGGCCAGCCATTTGACTGGCCGCTCGCGGGTTAGCAAGGTTGCCAGATAGCCACCGTAACTGCTGCCGATGATGGCGATGGCACTGCTGTCCACCGCCGGATGACTGAGCAGCCGGTCGTAGGCCACCAGCAGGTCTTGCAGATTCTGTTCACGGGTGACCGTGAGGCGTTGGCTTTCGGTTTTTTCGTGGCCGCGCAGGTCGAAAGTCATGCACACGCAGCCCAGCCCGGTGATGTGTCGGGCACGGGCCAGATCACGCTGCTGGCTACCGCCCCAGCCGTGGACGAAGAGAATGCCCGGCATCTTGCTGCCAGGGCTGACCAGGGTGCCGACAATGCTGTCGCTGTCGACTTGCAGTTCAACGGTTTCACTCTGAACGGCCATGTTCGCGAATCCGTGCAAATTTGCTGAATTGTCCGAGTTCACTGTCGTTTCCTTGGTAGAAGAGGGTGGCGTCAGCGGGCAGGTCGGGGGTGCCGAACACTTCGTGGGTGGAGGCACGCACCCGCTGCAATGCCGGGTCATCGGCAAAGGCCTGCAGGGCCAGCAACTCGGCACTGCTGGCACCGCCCAGGCGCCAGGATTGCTCGAGCACACCGCTACGCAGGTGGCCCAGAGGGTTCAGGCCGCGAGCGATGTCGTAGTTGCGCCGCGAGGCGATGAAACCAGGGAAGTGCTGCTCGGCAGCCTGCTCGTAGGTGATGGCCTGGTTGATGGCCAGGCGCAAGTGGTCTTCCAGTGGTAGTTGCAGTAGCGCGTGGTAGTCGCCACGTACCACCACCAGGTCGGAACCGCCGTACACCTCCGTGCCCTGATGGTCATGGGTCAGTTGCTGGGTGCCGTGATAGCTGCAGGTCAGGCCGGCGACGCGCACCTGGCCGACGCTGAAGGTTTGCACGTCGCTCAGGTCTTCTTCGAGTACCAGCCCCCACAGTGCCAGGTCCTGGTCATCCATGGCGGCCAGCAGAGGTTCCAACGCGTTGGCCGTGGTGATGACCTGCTGCCCGCGGCCTGCGCAGGCCAGCACCGGCTTGACCCTCAGGGGGCCGTCGAGCAGCAGCAACTGTGCGGCGGTGCGCGCATCGGCTTTGCTGAACACGGTATAGCCGCGCAGCAAGGCGTCGCTTGCCTGCCGGGCGAAGTCATCGGTCCAGCCCGGCGGGAAGCTGGCCCCGGCCGGCAGCGGGTGGGAGATTGCCTTGGTCGCCATATAGGGGTGTGGTACCAGCCCGCCAAACAGGTCCTGTTCGCTGAGAATGCCCAGGGCGGCATAGCGTTTGGGGTCTATCAGGGTCTCGGTAGGCAGGTAATAGTAGTCATCGGCGGCGCCGGGCTGTACGTGTGGGCAGCCCAGCAGGTGGGCCAGGCCATCGGCAAGCTTGAGGTGCGCGCTGTGCTCGTGGTCGGGCGTGTGTTCGCGGGTATCGAGCAGCACTACGCCGGCTTTCGGTTCGCTGGCACTGGGCATGGTCATTTGCCTGTGTGCAATGAATGTACTGTGTGTGAAGCCGGTGTCCTGGGGAAGTTCACCAGAACTTGATCGGTGGTCCTGGCCCTTTTGTAGGAAGCGTCCTGTTGGCACAGGGCTTGGCGGGCAATGCATGCCGTGTCCTGGTCGTCGCGATTGCAGCGTTGTGGCGGCTGTTCCATTATCGGCGTATTGGATCAACCGTGATGTAGCCGCAGGAGAGCGCATGAACGTCCAGACCACCCTTGAGCAAAGCGTGCCGCAGCGCCTGGCGCGCGTGCGTCAGGCCATGGCCGCAGAGGGCATCGATGCCTTGCTGGTACCCTCGGCCGACCCTCACCTTTCCGAATACCTGCCCGGTTACTGGCAGGGGCGCCAGTGGCTGTCGGGTTTCCATGGCTCGGTCGGCACGCTGGTAGTCACGCCCGGCTTTGCGGGCTTGTGGGTCGATAGCCGGTACTGGGAACAGGCGGATTCCGAGCTGGCCGGCAGCGGTATCGAACTGATGAAGCTGTTGCCAGGCAAGCCCGGGGCGCTGGAATGGCTGGGCGAGAACGTTGAGGCCAACGGCAGCGTTGCGGTGGATGGTGCGGTCATGGCCCTGGCTTCCGCGCGCCAGTTGGGTGACCGGTTGAAGGCGCGTGGGGCGCGGCTGGTTACCGACACGGACCTGCTCAGCCAGGTCTGGGAGGGGCGCCCGGCGCTGCCCGGTAACCCGGTGTACCAACACTTGCCGCCGCACGCCACGGTAAGCCGGGCGGAAAAACTCGCGCAATTGCGCCAGGGCATGCAGGCCAAAGGGGGCGACTGGCACTTCATTGCTACCCTCGATGACATCGCCTGGTTGTTCAACCTGCGTGGCAGTGATGTCTCGTACAACCCGGTTTTCCTGGCCTTTGCCTTGATCAATCAGCAGCAGGCCATCCTGTTCGTTGGTCAGGATAAAGTGGACGAACACCTGCTTCAGGTGCTGGCGGTCGACGGCATCGAGGTGCGCGACTACAGCGAAGCCGGTAAGGCACTCGGCGCTGTTCCGGTCGGCAGTCGGTTGCTGCTGGACCCCGCACGGGTCACTTGTGGCTTGCTGGAGAGCCTGTCTGCCGAGGTGGTGCTGATAGAGGGGATCAACCCCACCACCCTGAGCAAGTCATGCAAAGGCGATGAGGATCTGGCGCACATCCGCCAGGTCATGGAGCAGGACGGCGCCGCCTTGTGCGAGTTCTTCGCCTGGTTCGAGGCAGGCCTGGGCAAAGAGGTCATCACCGAGCTGACGGTCGACGAGCAACTGAGTGCTGCGCGTGCCCGGCGCCCGGATTTCGTGTCGTTGAGTTTCTCGACCATTGCCGCCTTCAATGGCAATGGCGCCATGCCGCATTACCGTGCCACCGAGCAGTCGCATGCGGTCGTCGAGGGTGATGGCTTGCTGCTGATCGACTCGGGCGGGCAATACCTGGGTGGCACCACCGACATTACCCGTATGGTGCCAGTCGGTAACCCAAGCCACGCACAGAAGCAGGACTGCACCCGGGTGCTCAAGGGCATGATCGCCCTGTCGCGTGCCACCTTCCCGCGAGGAATACTGTCGCCGTTGCTCGACGCCATTGCCCGGGCACCGATCTGGGCTGACCAGGTCGATTATGGCCACGGTACCGGGCATGGGGTTGGCTACTTCATGAACGTGCACGAAGGGCCCCAAGTGATTGCCTACCAGGCGGCACCTGCACCGCAGACCGCGATGCAAGCGGGTATGATCAGCTCGATCGAGCCGGGTACGTATCGCCCGGGGCAGTGGGGTGTCCGTATCGAGAACCTGGTGGTCAACCGTGAAGCGGGCAGGAGTGCCTTCGGCGACTTTCTGCGCTTCGAGACCTTGACGCTGTGCCCGATCGATACCCGCTGCCTGTTGCCCGAGCTGCTGGCCAAGGAGGAGGTGGAGTGGCTGAACGGTTATCACGCGAACGTGCTTGAGCGTCTGGCACCGCTGCTCAAGGGGGATGGGCTGGCCTGGCTGCAGGTGCGTACCGCGCCCCTGTAAGGGCATATGAAAAAGGGCAGCCTGTGAGCTGCCCTTCTTTCTACTTGCAGATGACGATCATGCTGCGGCTGGTGTAGCCCGCCGGGTTGATGCCGAACAAGTAGTCACCGGCTTCTTCATCACTGTCGCCCGAGCGGGCGATGACCCGGTAGCCGCGGGTGCTGCAGGAGCTCTCGGCTTTGCTGTAGCAGTTGTCCCATGAAGAGGAAAGGCCGGAGCAATTGATATGCAGGCCCTTCTTGCCCCTTTTGACCTCAGTCTTGGCTGTAGCGGCACATCCAGCAATAGCCAAGATGGCCAGGATGAGAAAAATACGTTTCATTCCTGTCCTTAAATGCAGGGCGGATCAGCTGTCTGGCCCTGTCGTTATCGCTTCGCTTCTTCCTGAAAATATCCCCAGCGTCCGTGTTCGGTCCAGTAGATAGCGTAAAGGTGATGATTCTGTGACAGCTTAATCAGCGAGACGGGCGGCCACAATCACTAATCCTGTCTCAAATGAAAATATTTCTCATATCAGTCTGCGGCGACAGCCGGTGTGTGTTCCTTGCGCATGGACAGGGTGGTGCCAACCGAGGCAGCGATGATTGCCCCAATGGCCAGCCATTGGGTGAGCGTCAGTACCTCGCCGAGGAACAGCAGGCCGGACAGTGCGCCGAACGCCGGTTCGATGCTCATCAAGGTGCCGAAGGTGCGTGCCGGTATGCGTGTGAGGGCAACCATTTCAAGGCTGTAGGGTAGGGCGGTGGACAAGACTGCAACGGCCAGGGCCATGGGGATTAACGCAGGTGTTAGCAGTGCGCTACCCGCGTGGACGATACCGATGGGGGCGACGAAGAGGGCGGCGACTACCACCCCCAAGGCTGCACTCTGGATGCCGTGCTCGGCTCCGGCGCGTTGGCCGAACAGAATATAGAGTGCCCAACATACACCTGCCCCCAAAGCATAGGCAGCGCCCACAGGGTCGAGGGCCTGGCCGCTGTGCCCAGCCGGCAGCAACAGCAGCAGGCCGGCGATGGCCAAGGCAATCCACAGGAAGTCGATCGGCCGGCGCGAGGAGAAGATCGCCACCGCCAACGGGCCGGTGAACTCCAGGGCCACGGCGATGCCGATCGGCACTGTCTGCAGGGCCATATAGAAGAGGAAGTTCATGCCACCCAGCGCCATGCCATAGATGACCACGTTGCGCAGGGTGGTGGCGGTCATGCGTACCCGCCATGGGCGGAGTATCAGCAGCATGATGATGCTGGCGAAGATCAGGCGCAGGGCGGTGGTGCCTTGTGCACCGATGATGGGGAACATGCTTTTGGCCAGGGACGCACCGGACTGAATCGATGCCATGGCGATGAGCAGCAGGCCGATCGGGAATAGGGTAGCGGCCAAGCTGCGGGGCTGGATGTTCATTTAGGTGCGGCGATCCTTGGGCGGGGTTGGGTGATGAGCACTATAGTGCGCAATTGCGAGGCCGGGGGGCAAGGTGCGTATTTGGGGGTCAAGGTCTTCCTTTCTAAAGGGTGCTGGGTGGCCGCGATGCACTCTTCTCAGGTTTCTTCTAAATTATTGAAATTAAAGGTTGACCTCCTCGAAGAGCGCCCTATAATGCGCACCATTCCAACGCGGTAGCGAAGCAAAGCTAGCCACCATGT
This sequence comes from Pseudomonas putida W15Oct28, assembly GCF_000708715.2. GTDB lineage: Bacteria > Pseudomonadota > Gammaproteobacteria > Pseudomonadales > Pseudomonadaceae > Aquipseudomonas > Aquipseudomonas putida_R. Next base: position 18,147 of record NZ_JENB01000076.1, read on the forward strand.
TGAGTCAAGTGTTTGAAGCTAAACGAGCTTCTCGGAAAAAACTTCAAAATAAACGCTTGACAGGCTCTGAGGAAAGCGTAGAATGCGCGCCTCGGTTGAGACGAAAAGCTCTTAACCAAACGCTCTTTAACAAATTGAATCAAGCAATTCGTG
>NZ_JENB01000077.1 GCF_000708715.2 Pseudomonas putida W15Oct28
GCCGATCAATCTGACTCGTTGATCCATGGGGGACTCTTGATTCCAGGGCATGATCAGATACCTCCTGATCATGCGTATTAGCCTGTAAACCATGTCCCCGGTTTGGAATGTAAACGATGTCTCCGGTTTGTACCGCGGGCAAGCCCGCTCCTACAGGGACCCCACAGCCTTCCAGGGCTGCGCCGTACCTGTGGGAGCGGGCTCGCCCGCGAAAGGGCCGGTGCAAGCCCTACAAATCTCTGATCAACCCCTTCCCCTTCAACCCCCGCATCGCCCCCTCCATCGTCCGCATCCCTTGCGCACCACCCGCCTGCATCACCGAACACAACTGCGCCATCCGCCCCTCCCGAACCAGGTTACGCACCGCCGGCGTCGCCACCAGCACTTCCCGCGCCGCCACCCGCCCGCCGCCCACGCGCCTGACCAGCACCTGCGCCACCACAAGGCGCAACGACTCGGCCAACATCGTTCGCACCAACGGCTTTTCTTCGGCAGCAAACACCTCCACCAACCGGTCAATGCTGCTGGCCGCCGAACGCGTATGCACGGTCGCCAGCACCAGGTGCCCGGTCTCGGCCGCGCGCAAGGCCAGGCGAACGGTTTCCAGGTCGCGTAACTCCCCGATCATGATCACATCCGGGTCTTGGCGCAGCGCGCTGCGCAGCCCCTGGGCGAAGCCGCCGCTATGGCGGCCAATCTCACGCTGGTTGACCAGGCTGCGCTGGCTGCTGTGGATAACTTCGACCGGGTCTTCGAGGGTGATGATGTGCAGCGCCCGTTCGCGGTTCAGCTGGTCGAGCAACGTCGCCAGGGTGCTGGACTTACCACTGCCGGTAGGCCCGCCTACCAGGATCAGGCCATCCGTGCATTGCGCAACAGCTTGATACACATCCCCCAGGTCGAGCTCATCCAGCGTGGCGATCCGCCCCGGGATCAGCCGGAAGGTAGCCCCAGGGCCGTTCAGCTGGCGAAACAGGTTCAGCCGAAAGCGGCCAAGCGCGGGCAACTCCAGCGCCAGGTCCAGTTCATCGCCCTGGGCCCACTGCCGCCGTTGCTGCTCAGCCAGCAAGGGCGCCATGCCTTCGGCAAGGTCTGCCGGCAGCAGAGCCGGCAAATTCATGCGCTGCAAGCCACCCTCCAGGCGCAGCATCGGGATCTGGCCCGCCGCCAGGTGCAGGTCCGAAGCCCCCGCATCCACGGCCCGGGCCAACAGGTCGGTCACATCCATGAGACTCCCCAAAGGCCTTCAAGTAGGTAGAATGCCGCAGACCCTACAGCCGCCGGCATCCGTCCATGTCCACCCTAGCAGACAACCTTTCCGCTATTTCCGCCCGTATCGCCAGCGCTGCCCAGGCTGCCGGGCGTGATCCGGCCAGCGTGCAGTTGCTGGCCGTGAGCAAGACCAAGCCCGCCAGCGCCATTCGCGAAATCCACGCCGCTGGCGTGCGCGATGTCGGGGAAAATTACCTACAGGAAGCGCTGACAAAGCAGCAGGCGCTAAGCGACCTGCCCTTGATCTGGCACTTCATCGGCCCCATTCAGTCGAACAAGACCAAAGCCATCGCCGAGCATTTCGACTGGGTGCATTCCGTGGACCGCCTGAAAATTGCCCAACGCCTGTCCGAGCAGCGCCCTGCCGGCCTGGCGCCACTGAACCTCTGCCTGCAAGTGAACGTGAGTGGCGAAGACAGCAAGTCTGGCTGCGCCCCCGCCGACCTTCCGGCCTTGGCCAAGGCCGTGGCCGGGCTGCCCAACCTGCGCTTGCGCGGGCTGATGGCAATTCCCGAGCCCACCGACGACCGCGCCGCCCAAGAGGCTGCCTTCGCCCGTTTGCGCCAGTTGCAGGAAAGCCTGGGCCTTGGCCTGGACACCCTGTCCATGGGCATGAGCCACGACCTGGAAGCAGCTATCGCACAGGGTGCGACATGGGTACGCATCGGCACCGCCCTGTTCGGTGCCCGCGACTACGGCCACAGCTGACTCCATGCTTTACTCACTCTTCCCCACAAGGACCTGACATGAGCAAGACACGTATTGCCTTTATCGGCGCCGGCAACATGGCCGCCAGCCTGATCGGTGGTTTGCGTGCCCAGGGCCTGGACGCCTCGCAGATCCGCGCCAGCGACCCGGGCGCCGAGACCCGCACCCGCATCCAGGCCGAGCACGGCATCGAAACGTTCGAGGACAACGCCCAGGCCATCGACGGCGCCGACGTCATCGTGCTGGCGGTCAAGCCGCAGGTCATGAAAGCCGTGTGCCAGGCACTGCAACCCAACCTGCAGGATGGCCAGCTGATCGTATCCATCGCCGCCGGCATCACCTGCGCCAGCCTGCAAAGCTGGGTGGGCGCTCGCCCGGTGGTGCGTTGCATGCCCAATACCCCTGCGCTGCTGCGCCAGGGTGTAAGCGGCCTGTACGCCACCGCCGAAGTGTCCGACGCGCAGCGCCAGCAGGCCGAACAACTGCTGTCGGCCGTGGGCACTGCCCTGTGGCTGGAGCAGGAACAACAACTGGACGCCGTGACCGCGGTGTCCGGCAGCGGCCCTGCGTACTTCTTCCTGCTGATCGAGGCCATGACCGCAGCAGGCGAAAAACTCGGCCTGCCACGTGAAACCGCTTCCCAGCTGACCTTGCAGACCGCCCTTGGCGCTGCCCGTATGGCGGTTGCCAGCGATGTCGATGCCGCCGAACTGCGCCGCCGCGTCACCTCGCCCGCCGGCACCACGGAAGCGGCGATCAAATCGTTCCAGGCCAGCGGCTTCGAAGCCATCGTCGAGCAGGCGCTGCAGGCCGCGGCCACGCGCTCCGCGGAGCTGGCCGAACAACTGGGCAAATAAGGAGCTTTAGATGAATGCACTGTCCGGCGCCGCGATCTTCGTGGTGCAAACCCTGGTCAGCCTTTACCTGGTGATCGTTCTGCTGCGTTTTGTCCTGCAACTGGTCAAAGCCAACTTCTATAACCCGCTGTGCCAGTTTGCAGTGCGTGCCACGCAGCCGCTGCTCAAGCCGATCCGCCGGATCATCCCCAGCATCGGCGGGCTGGACACCTCGTCCCTGCTGCTGGCGGTCATCATCCAGGCCCTGCTGATGGGCTTCGTGCTGATGGTCACCTACGGCACCTTTGGTGACGTCCTGCACCTGCTGATGTGGGCGATCATCGGCATCACCTCGCTGTTCCTGAAGATTTTCTGGGTGGCGATGATTGTCATGGTGATCGTGTCCTGGGTTGCCCCCAACAGCCACAACCCGGCCGCCGAGCTGGCCTACCAGATCAGCGAGCCGGTGCTGGCACCGTTCCGCCGCCTCGTGCCCAACCTGGGCGGCATGGACATCTCGCCGATCTTCGCCTTCCTGGCGATCCAGGTGATCCAGTCGTTCGTCATGCCCCCGCTGGCCGCCTACGCAGGCATGCCACAAGAACTGTGGCGCATGATCTGACCCTGGTTGCTACCAGCGGCAAGCCTTTGCTTGCCGCTGGGGGTAGCGCTCTTTAGACTTACGCCTCCGTCAAGCGTGAGCAGGGTCGATGTCCACTGTCTTTCCCGAAGATTCCGTCGGTCTGGTAGTACCGCAAACCGCCCGGTTCGATGAACCGCTGGCACTGGCTTGTGGCCGCTCCCTGGCCAGTTACGAGCTGGTCTACGAGACCTATGGCACCCTGAACGCCAGCGCGAGCAACGCCGTGCTGATCTGCCATGCCCTGTCCGGCCACCACCATGCCGCCGGCTACCATGCCGCCACCGACCGCAAACCGGGCTGGTGGGACAGCTGCATCGGCCCTGGCAAGCCGATCGACACCAACCGTTTCTTCGTGGTCAGCCTGAACAACCTCGGCGGCTGCAACGGCAGCACCGGCCCCAGCAGCGTCAACCCGGCCACCGGCAAGCCGTACGGCGCCGACTTTCCGGTACTGACCGTAGAGGACTGGGTGCACAGCCAGGTGCGCCTGGGCGAGCGCCTGGGCATCCAGCAATGGGCCGCTGTCGTCGGCGGCAGCCTGGGCGGCATGCAGGCACTGCAATGGACCATCAGCTACCCGGAGCGTGTGCGCCATTGCGTCGACATCGCCTCGGCACCCAAGCTGTCGGCACAGAACATCGCCTTCAACGAGGTGGCCCGCCAGGCCATCCTCACCGACCCCGAATTCCACGGCGGTTCGTTCCAGGACCAGGGCGTTATTCCCAAGCGCGGCCTGATGCTGGCGCGCATGGTCGGCCATATCACCTACCTGTCCGACGACTCGATGGGTGAAAAATTCGGCCGTGAGCTGAAAAGCGACAAGCTCAACTACGACTTCCACAGCGTCGAGTTCCAGGTCGAAAGCTACCTGCGCTACCAGGGCGAGGAGTTTTCTGGCCGTTTCGACGCCAACACCTACCTGCTGATGACCAAGGCGCTGGACTACTTCGACCCGGCCGCAGCCCAGGGCGGCGACCTGGCCGCCACCCTGGCCCACGTCAAGGCGCAATACTGCATCATGTCGTTCACCACCGACTGGCGCTTCTCGCCGGCCCGTTCGCGCGAGATCGTCGACGCGCTGATGGCTGCGCGCAAGAACGTCTGCTACCTGGAGATCGAATCGCCTTACGGGCACGATGCCTTCCTGATCCCCACACCTCGCTACATGCAGGGTTTCTCGAACTACATGAACCGCATTGCCATCTGAGGACAGCATGAGAGCCGATCTGGAAATCATCCACGACTGGATCCCCGCCGGTAGCCGGGTACTCGACCTGGGCTGCGGCAGCGGCGAACTGCTGGCCTCGCTGCGTGACCGCAAGCAGGTCACCGGCTATGGCCTGGAGATCGACGCCGACAACATCGCCGCCTGCGTGGCCAAGGGCGTCAACGTCATCGAGCAGGACCTGGACAAGGGCCTGGGCAACTTCGCCAGCAACAGCTTCGACGTAGTGATCATGACCCAGGCCCTGCAGGCCGTGGAGTACCCCGACCGCATCCTCGACGAAATGCTGCGCGTGGGCCGCCAGTGCATCATCACCTTCCCCAACTTCGGCCACTGGCGCTGCCGCTGGTACCTGGCGACCAAAGGCCGCATGCCGGTATCGGACTTCATGCCGTATACCTGGTACAACACGCCGAACATCCACTTCTGCACCTTCGCCGACTTCGAAGAGCTGGTGCACGAACGCAGGGCCAAGGTACTCGACCGCCTGGCCGTCGACCACTTGCACCGCAACGGGTGGGGTGGCCGGCTATGGCCTAATCTTCTAGGTGAGATCGGCATCTATCGCGTCAGCAGCCCGGGCCTGCAAGAGCACCAGCTCGCTGTCTGACGCCCACCGGAGGAATTGCCCCATGCGTCGCCTAGCCCTGTTCCTGATCAGCCTGTGCCTGGCATTGCCGGTACTGGCTGCCGATGCCGCCCGGCCCGAGCGCAAGGAAGTGTTTGGCGACGTGACGGTGCATTACAGCGCATTCACTTCGAGCATGCTCACACCTGAGGTGGCCGCGGCCACCGGGCTTGTGCGCAGCAAGAACCAGGGCGTGCTCAACGTTGCCGTGCTCAAGGCCGACAAGCCTGCCATGGCGGTGGTCAGCGGCACGGTCAAGGACCTGACCGGGCGCAGCAGCCCGCTGTCGTTCAAGCAGATAACCGAACAGGGCGCGGTGTACTACATCGCCCAGTTCAAGATCGACCAGCCAGAAACCGTCACCTTCGACCTGAACATCGAAACCGGCGGCATCAGCAACTCCCTCAGCTTCAACCAGGAAGTTTTCCCAGGCGAATGATGAATTTCCAGCAACTCGTATTGGCCAGCCATAACGCCGGCAAACTCAAGGAACTCCAGGCCATGCTCGGCCAGTCCGTGCAGCTGCGCTCGATTGGCGAGTTCAGCCAGGTCGAGCCGGAAGAAACCGGCCTGTCGTTCGTCGAGAACGCCATCCTCAAGGCACGCAACGCCGCGCGTATTTCCGGCCTGCCGGCCTTGGCCGACGATTCTGGCCTGGCCGTGGACTTTCTCGGTGGTGCGCCGGGCATCTACTCGGCGCGCTATGCCGACGGCAAGGGTGACGCGGCGAACAACGCCAAGCTGCTCGAGGCCCTGAAAGGCGTGCCCGAGGCGGAGCGCGGCGCGCAGTTCGTCTGCGTCCTGGCGCTGGTGCGCCATGCCGACGACCCGTTGCCGATCCTGTGCGAAGGCCTGTGGCACGGCAGCATCCTGTTCGAGGCCAGCGGCGACCACGGCTTTGGCTATGACCCGCTGTTCTGGGTACCGGAGCGCAACTGCTCCAGCGCCGACCTGGCCCCGACAGACAAGAACCAGCTCAGCCACCGCGCCCGTGCCATGGCCCTGCTGCGCCAACGTCTGGGCCTGACATGATCGAAATGCTGTCCTCCCCCGGCGCGGCGGCCTTTACCAGCCTGCCGCCGCTGGCGCTGTACATCCACATCCCGTGGTGCGTACGCAAATGCCCTTACTGCGACTTCAACTCCCACGCTGCCGGGCCTGAACTGCCGGAAGACGCCTACGTCACGGCCCTGCTGGACGACCTCGACCAGGAGCTGGCCGCCGTACAGGGTCGCCCGATCAGTTCGATCTTCTTTGGTGGCGGTACGCCCAGCCTGTTCAGTGCCAACGCCCTGGGCCGGCTGCTGCGCGGCGTGGAACAACGCATCCCGTTCGCGCCAGACATCGAAATCACCCTGGAGGCCAACCCGGGTACCTTCGAGCAGGACAAGTTCAAGGCCTACCGGCAAACCGGCATCAACCGCCTGTCCATCGGCGTACAGAGCTTCCAGCCAGCCAAGCTGGAGGCGTTGGGGCGCATCCACAATGGCGACGAAGCGGTCCGTGCTGCCGGCATGGCGCGTGCCGCCGGCTTCGACAACTTCAACATGGACCTGATGCACGGCCTGCCCGACCAGTCGCTGGATGACGCGCTGGGCGACCTGCGCCAGGCCATCGACCTGGGGCCGACGCACCTGTCGTGGTACCAACTGACCGTGGAACCCAACACGGTGTTCTGGAACCAGCCGCCAGAGCTGCCCGAGGACGACATCCTCTGGGACATCCAGGAGGCCGGCCAGGCACTGATGGCCGAGCACGGGTTCCGCCAGTACGAGGTCTCGGCCTATGCCCAGGCGGAGCGCGCCGCGCGGCACAACCTCAACTACTGGCGCTTTGGCGACTTCATCGGCATTGGTGCCGGTGCCCACGGCAAGCTGACCTTCGCCGACGGGCGCATCCTGCGCACCTGGAAAACCCGCCTGCCCAAGGACTACCTGAACCTGGCCAAGCCGTTCAAGGCCGGCGAGAAGCTGCTGCCGGTCGACGAACTGCCGTTCGAATTCCTGATGAACGCCCTGCGCCTGACCGATGGCGTGGAAGCCGAACTGTTCACCCAGCGCACCGGCTTGCCGCTGGCACAGCTGCGCGAGGCACGCCGCGCCGCCGAACAAAAGGGCCTTTTACAGGTCGAACCGGATCGACTGGTAGCCACGCCAAGGGGCCAGTTGTTCCTCAATGACCTGCTGCAGTATTTCTTGACCTAAGGATGACCCATGGATCTGGTACTTGATCTGCTCGCGACGGTTTCCCGCTGGAGCCGCGGCAACCTGTCGGAGATTTCACTGGCCTTGGTAGGCTGCCTGCTGGTGCTGTTCGGCAGCGATGTCAAAGCCTGGGCCGAACAACGCCTCGGTGGCCTGGTGGGTGCACTGCGGGTGCCGTTCATGGCCCTGATGGTGATGATCGGCAGCGGTGCGGCGCTGATCTACGCCACGCCGTGGGTGGTGAAGGGGCTGGCGCAGTTCAACAACTATGCACTGGCACCGGTGTTGCTGGTGGTGCTGGTGTTGATTGGTGTGGTGGCTGATCGCAGGGGTTGATTCCACTTGGGCAGGGCCTATGTGGGAGCAACTGTCTTGCTCAACATCTAAAAGATTGCGTGATTTTTGTGGGAGCGGGCATGCCCGCGAACACCGGCAAAGCCGGTGCCATCTACCGCGTCGCCTGCTTCGCGGGCACGCCCGCTCCCACAGATATGCCTTGGCCTCCGTGTTGGCGGGCCAATCTTCCAGCATCTAACCGGCACTTCGATGCCTTCGAAAACCAGGTGAAGGTTTTCAGTGAAGTGGCCAGGTCAATGGCCCTTCGATAAACATTTGCCGGCACGGTTCTCAAGCCGTGTCGAAGGGGCCGGAAAGCAGAATTCTTCTCCTACCCGGCCCATCACTGAATCCATCCACAAGGGAGCCACGCGATGATACGTGGAGCAGACTCCCAAAGCTGTTAACAGCTCCGACACACATGATGCCGCATGTTTCCATGCATTGACGCGCTTTCGCGGGCTACCTATGATCGTTCTACCAGGTGAGGGTTTTCAGTGAAGTCTCAGAGCGAAGGATACTCAGTCCTGTTGCTCACAAAAAAACCGCTCTTCTCAGAGCGGTTTTTTTTCGCCTGCATATCTGCAAGAACCAGCGTATCGAAAGGCCAGATCAGCCGATCAATCCACCTTCTCGAACTTCAAGTCCCACACCCCATGCCCCAGCCGCTCGCCGCGGCGTTCGAACTTGGTGATCGGGCGCTCTTCCGGGCGTGGCACGTAGGTGCCGTCGGCCGCACGGTTGCGATAGCCCGGGGCGGCGCTCATCACTTCCAGCATGTACTCGGCATACGGCTCCCAGTCGGTGGCCATGTGGAACACGCCACCGGGCTTGAGCTTGCGCCGTACCAGCTCGGCAAACTCCAGCTGGACGATGCGGCGCTTGTGGTGACGCGCCTTGTGCCAAGGGTCCGGGAAGAACAGCATCAGGCGGTCGAGGCTGTTGTCCGCCACGCAGCGGTTCAGCACTTCGATGGCATCGCAGTCGTACACCCGCAGGTTCTTCAGGCCCTGGGTCAGTACGCCGTTGAGCAGCGCGCCGACACCTGGGCGGTGTACTTCCACACCGATGAAGTCCTGTTCAGGCGCGGCCGCCGCCATTTCCAGCAGGGAATGGCCCATGCCGAAGCCGATCTCCAGGGTGCGCGGCGCCGAACGGCCGAACACCTGGTCGTAGTCCACCGGGCTGTCGGCCAGCGGCAGGATGTACAGCGGGCCGCCCTGGTCCAGGCCGCGTTGCTGGCCTTCGGTCATGCGCCCGGCGCGCATCACGAAGCTCTTGATGCGGCGGTGTGGGCGGGCTTCGCCGTCGGGGGTGATCGGCGTATCGTGCGATTCAGTCATCAGGAGCTCTTACTTGATCAGACCATCCAGCGGCGAAGAGGCGCTGGCATAGAGTTTCTTCGGCATACGGCCGGCCAGGTAGGCCATGCGACCGGCGACGATGGCGTGCTTCATGGCTTCGGCCATCAGCACCGGCTGCTGGGCGTGGGCGATGGCCGAGTTCATCAGCACTGCCTCGCAGCCCATTTCCATGGCGATGGTGGCGTCGGAAGCAGTACCCACGCCGGCATCGACCAGCACCGGCACCTTGGATTCTTCCAGAATGATCTGCAGGTTGTAGGGGTTGCAGATACCCAGGCCGGTGCCAATCAGGCCAGCCAGCGGCATCACCGCGATGCAGCCGACTTCGGCCAGCTGACGGGCGATGATCGGGTCGTCGCTGGTGTACACCATCACGTCGAAACCTTCCTTGACCAGCACTTCGGCGGCCTTGAGGGTTTCGATCACGTTGGGGAACAGGGTTTTCTGATCGGCCAGCACTTCCAGCTTCACCAGCGTGCGGGATTCGTGCGACTTGCGCCCGTCCAGCAGTTCGCGGGCCAGACGGCAGGTGCGTACCGCTTCCACTGCGTCAAAGCAGCCTGCGGTGTTCGGCAGGATGGTGTACTTGTCGGGCGACAGGACGTCGAGCAGGTTCGGCTCGCCCGCATTCTGGCCAAGGTTGGTGCGGCGCACGGCGACGGTGACGATTTCGGCACCCGAGGCCTCGGTGGCCAGGCGGGTTTCTTCCATGTCACGGTACTTGCCGGTGCCGACCAGCAGGCGCGACTGGAAAGTACGCCCGGCCAGGGTGAAGGGCTTGTCGCTACGAACGTTGCTCATCGTTGTTCCTCGGGAAAAGGTTGCTGGGCTTGCTTGTGAACCGCCGGGCTGCTGTCAGCCGCCACCGATGGCGTGGACCACTTCGACCTGGTCGCCGTCGTTCAGCAGCGTGCTGTCGTGCTGGCTACGCGGCACGATATCCAGGTTCAGTTCCACTGCCACACGGCGCCCGGTCAGTTCCAGGCGCGTCAGCAGGGCTGCAACGCTTTCGCCAGCAGGCAGTTCGTAAGGTTCACCGTTCAGTTGAATGCGCATGCGCACGGCCACCATTGTTCTTTGGGGCCCGCATTCTAGCGCCGAACCCACCTGCAACCCAAGGCCGGTGCACGCCATTAGTCGCGATTGTGGACCACCCGGTCAGCCCAGCCGCCAGGCTGCCAGGCCCAGGCACAGCCAGCCGGCCAGGAAGCACAGGCCGCCAATCGGCGTAATGATGCCCAGCTTGCCCAGCCCGCTGAGGGTCAACAGGTACAGGCTGCCGGAGAACAGCACGATGCCTACGGCAAACAGGCCGCCAGCCCAGCCGACCAGGCGCCCGGGCAGGTGCGCCGAGAGCACGGCGACACCGAAGATCGCCAGGGCATGCACCAGCTGGTAGGTCACGCCCGTGTGGAAGATCGCCAGGTAGTCTGCCGTCAGACGGTTTTTCAGGCCGTGGGCGGCGAAGGCACCCAGGGCGACCCCGGTAAAGCCGAAAAAGGCGGCAAGCATCAGGAAGCTGCGAAGCATGGGACGACTCCTTGTATCGGGTCTGTATAATGGCCCCTTCCACCCGTACGGCCAAGCCATCGCCATGCTGCCAACCCTTCTCCGTCGCCTTTCCCGTGCCCTGCTATGGTTCGCTGCCGGCAGCATCGTGCTGGTACTGGTGTTCCGCTGGGTGCCACCACCCGGCACGGCCCTGATGGTCGAGCGCAAGGTGCAGTCCTGGGTGAGTGGCGAGCCGATCGACCTGCAGCGCGACTGGGAGCCGTGGGAGAACATCTCCGATGAGCTGAAGGTTGCCGTCATCGCGGGCGAGGACCAGAAGTTCGCCAGCCACTGGGGGTTCGACATCCCGGCTATCCAGGCGGCGCTGGCCTACAACGAGCGCGGCGGCAATGTTCGCGGTGCCAGCACCCTGACCCAGCAAGTGGCCAAGAACCTGTTCCTGTGGTCCGGGCGCAGCTGGTTCCGTAAAGGGCTGGAGGCCTGGTTCACGGCCCTGATCGAGCTGTTCTGGTCCAAGGAGCGGATTCTTGAGGTTTACCTGAACAGTGCCGAATGGGGCAAAGGTGTATTTGGCGCCCAGGCGGCAGCGCGCTATCACTTTGGCGTTGATGCCAGCCGGCTCAGCCGCCAGCAGGCGGCGCAGCTGGCGGCAGTGCTGCCTAGCCCGATCAAGTGGAGTGCCAGCCGGCCGAGTGCCTATGTGGCTAGCCGGGCCGGGTGGATTCGCCGGCAGATGAGCCAGTTGGGCGGGCCCAGCTACCTGATGCAGCTCGACTCATCCAGAAAGCTATGAAGACTGTGCCGGCCTCTTCGCGGGTAAACCCGCTCCCACAGGTTCAGCGCGGTCCTTGAGGCTTGCACAGCACCTGTGGGAGCGGGTTTACCCGCGAAGAGGCCGGTACTGCAAACGCAAATAAAAAAGCCGCTGACCCCATCAGGGCCAGCGGCTTTTCAATGCAGCCAGGCTCGATCAGATCGCGATCAGTGCCTTGACCTTGTTCATCGCATTTTTCTCCAGCTGGCGAATCCGCTCAGCCGATACGCTGTACTTGTCAGCCAGCTCATGCAGCGTGGCCTTCTCTTCCGCCAACCAGCGCTGATAGAGGATATCGCGGCTACGCTCGTCCAGCCCTTGCAGTGCTTCGTGCAGGTTGCTGGTGGAGTTATCGCTCCAGTCGGCATCCTCCAACTGCACCGCCGGGTCGTAACGGTGGTCTTCCAGATAATGCGCAGGCGACTGGAAGGCGCTGTCGTCGTCAGCTTCCGCTGCCGGGTCGAAGGCCATGTCCTGGCCACTCAGGCGGCTTTCCATCTCACGCACTTCTCGCGGCTCGACGCCAAGGCTTTCTGCCACGCGATGCACTTCGTCGTTGTTCAACCACGCCAAGCGCTTCTTCTGGCTACGCAGGTTGAAGAACAGCTTGCGCTGGGCCTTGGTGGTGGCCACCTTGACGATGCGCCAGTTGCGCAGGATGAACTCGTGGATCTCTGCCTTGATCCAGTGCACGGCGAACGACACCAGGCGCACGCCCATTTCCGGGTTGAAGCGCTTGACGGCTTTCATCAAGCCGACGTTGCCTTCCTGGATCAGGTCAGCCTGGGCCAGCCCGTAGCCTGCATAGCTACGGGCGATATGTACGACGAAACGCAGGTGGGCCATCACCATTTGACGAGCGGCCTCGACATCCTGCTCATAATAGAGACGCTCGCCCAGATCACGCTCCTGCTCGACCGTCAGCAGCGGGATGCTGTTGACCGTGTGCACATAGGCTTCCAGGTTTGCACCGGGTACCAGGGCATAGGCAGGTTGCAACGATGTGGTCATTCAAGAACCTCCGACTTACCAAACTCGCGCCTTGTGGGCGCTGCCAACATTGACCTGGAACGACGGTACAAGTTCCGTAGTGAAGAAAATGTCAATGCTGGCACGTAAAAACTATCGCGGCGCCAGCTCGTTCAGATGACGAGCGACGGCAATCCATGCACCGATATACCCCAACAGCACCGCTCCGATCAAGAGCGACAGACCATCGGACGCCGGCACCCCGCCCAGGGCGAAGTCACTGCCGTACAGCCCGGAAAGCCCTACAACCGCGTCGTTGAGCCAGTTCAGGCCAAACGCCAGGATACCCCACGCCAGCAGGCCCGCACCCAGGCCATACAGGGCGCCCATGTACAGGAAAGGCCGGCGCACGTAGGCGTCAGTGCCGCCTACCAGCTTGATCACTTCGATCTCGATGCGGCGGTTTTCAATGTGTAGACGAATTGTGTTACCGATTACTAACAGCAGGGCGGAAATCAGCATCACCGCCAGGCCGAAGACAAAGCGGTCACCCAGTTTGAGGATGGCCGCCAGGCGCTCGACCCATACCAGGTCCAGCTGCGCCACTTCCACCCGCGGCAGCTCCGACAGGCGCTGACGCAAGGCATCCAGGGCCGGCTTGTCGACCTCGGTCGGGGTCACCACCACCACGCCAGGCAGCGGGTTGTCGGGCAGTTCGCGCAGCGCCTCGCCCAGCCCGGACTGCTGCTGGAATTCTTCCAGCGCCTGTTCGCGGCTGACAAATTGCGCGTCGGCCACCCCAGGCATGCCCTTGATCTCGTCGCGCAGTGCCTCGCCATCGCGGCTGCCGGCATCAAGCTTGAGGTACAGCGAAATCTGCGCAGCGCGCTGCCACGAGCCGCCAAGCTGCTCGACGTTCTTCAGCAGCAACGACAGGCCCATGGGCATGCTCAGCGCCACCGCCATCACCAGGCAGGTGAAAAAGCTGCCGATCGGCTGTTTGCCCAGGCGACGCAGGCTGTCGGCCATGCTGGCACGGTGGCTTTCCAGCCAGGCATGCAGCAGTGTGCGGAAATCCGGGCCGTCATCGTCCTCGCCGCGCTTTTTCTTCTCCGGTTGCGGGTCGGCCGGCTTTGGCGCAACCCGCTCGGAAACCTTCGGCGTACGTAAAGTGCTCATTGCCCGGCCTCCCCATCGCCGATCAAGCGACCGCGCTGCAAGGTCAGCATGCGGTGGCGCATGCGCGCAATCAGTGCCAGGTCGTGGCTGGCGATCAATACCGTGGTGCCCAGGCGGTTGATGTCCTCGAACACGCCCATGATCTCTGCTGCCAGGCGCGGGTCGAGGTTACCGGTGGGTTCGTCGGCCAGCAGCAGGGCCGGCTGGTGCACGATGGCGCGGGCGATACCCACCCGCTGCTGCTGCCCGGTGGACAGGTCGGCCGGGAACAGTTCACCTTTGTCGGACAGCGATACACGCTCCAGGGCCGAATCCACACGTTTGGCGATCTCGGCCTTGGACAAGCCGAGAATCTGCAGTGGCAAGGCGATGTTGTTGAACACGGTGCGGTCGAACAACAGCTGGTGGTTCTGGAACACCACGCCGATCTGCCGACGCAGGAACGGGATCTGCGCATTGCTGATCTGGCCCAGGTCCTGCCCGGCCAACATGAGCTTGCCGCTGGTCGGGCGTTCCATGGCCAGCAACAGGCGCAGCAAGGTGCTCTTGCCGGCGCCCGAATGGCCGGTGACGAACAGGAATTCGCCCCGGCGCGCCCGGAAACTCAGCTCATGCAAACCCACATGACCATTGGGATAGCGCTTGGCAACCTGTTCGAATCGGATCATGGTCAGTCTCGCTCGGCGAAGAGAGCCTTGACGAACGGCTCGGCTTCGAAGGTACGCAGGTCGTCGATGCCTTCACCCACACCGATGAAGCGGATCGGGATGTTGAACTGCTTGGCCAGGGCGAAGATCACCCCGCCCTTGGCGGTGCCGTCCAGCTTGGTCAGGGCCAGGCCGGTCAGTTCGACGCTCTGGTTGAAGTACTTGGCCTGGCTGATGGCGTTCTGGCCGGTGCCGGCATCGAGTACCAGCAGCACCTCGTGTGGCGCATCGGCGTCGAGCTTGCCGATGACCCGACGGACCTTCTTCAGCTCTTCCATCAAGTTGTCTTTGGTGTGCAGGCGGCCGGCAGTGTCGGCGATCAGCACGTCGGCGCCACGGGCCTTGGCGGCCTGCACGGCGTCGAAGATCACCGACGCAGAGTCGGCACCGGTGTGCTGGGCAATCACCGGAATCTGGTTACGCTCGCCCCACACCTGCAGCTGCTCGACCGCGGCGGCACGGAAGGTGTCACCGGCAGCCAGCATGACTTTCTTGCCTTCCAACTGCAGTTTCTTGGCCAGCTTGCCGATGGTGGTGGTCTTGCCGGCGCCGTTCACGCCAACCACCAGAATCACATAGGGTTTGCTCTGCGACTGCACTTTCAGCGGCTGCTCGACCGGGCGCAGCAGCGCGGCCAGTTCTTCCTGCAGCGACTTGTAAAGCGCGTCGGCGTCGGCCAGCTGCTTGCGTGCGACCTTTTGGGTCAGGTTCTGGACGATCGCCGAGGTGGCTTCCACACCGACGTCGGCGGTCAGCAGACGCGTCTCGATTTCGTCGAGCAGGTCGTCGTCGATGACCTTCTTGCCGAGGAACAGGCTGGCCATGCCCTCGCCGATACTGGCGCTGGTTTTCGACAGGCCCTGCTTGAGGCGGGCGAAGAAGCCGGGTTTGGCTTGTTCGGTAACGGTTGCGGCGGCTGCGGGAGCTGGCTCGGGTTCTGGCTGCACGGGCGCTGCCACCGGGCGCTCGGGGATCGCTGGCGGGGCCATTGGCTCCAGGTCAGGGACGAGAGCTACGGGCTCCTCGGCAACGGGCAGGACCAGGTTGCTGACCGGGGGTTCGACGACTTGAGCGGCTGCTACTGCTACTGGTGCAGGGGATTCGACCCGCGGGGCGGCAGGCTGCGCATTCGCGGGCACGCCCGCTCCCACAGGGGCCGGGGCAGGCTGAAGGGTCGGGGCAACCTCTGGAGCGGGTGCAGGCTCGGGGGCCGGGGC
>NZ_JENB01000078.1 GCF_000708715.2 Pseudomonas putida W15Oct28
CGTCAGGAATCGAGCAGTTATCATCAAGAACCATGCTTGCAGCACGTTGCTTGAACTCACGGGTATAGGTCTTTCGTTCTTGCATGGAACCTCCTGATTGGGCGAATCATATCGCCCTTAAGAGGTGTCCGGGATCATTAGGCCAGTTCAAGGCCGCTCCTACAAGAGCCAACGCAGGCCAGGAGGGCATTAAAAAGCCCCGCACTGGGCGGGGCTTCGGGTGCAGCAGGCGGTGCTGGATCAGTTGCCTTTCACCGGCTTGCCATCGACCGTGCCATCCTGCAGCACGATCACGTACTCCTTGCCATCGGTCTCTACCTGGCGCAGTTGCACCAGCAGGTAGTCCCAGTTCTTGGCGAACCACAGCTCGGTGATGCGCTTGCTCTGGCTCGGGTCGCGCACGCGCTCGACCTTCACTGCATCGACCTGGCCGGTCTTGGTGGCGACCTTTTCAGTGCCCAGCACGCGGAAGTCGTAGGTGTCGATCTCGTCACCGTCAACGACCTGGTAGGTCATGCTTTTCTTGCCGGCGGCTACGTCATGCTGCAGGGCCAGCTGGTAGGACGACTTGTCCAGCACGCCGCGGTTCAGCGGCAGGCTGACAGCGTCGCCACGGTCGCTGCCGGTGACCTTCTTGCCGGTCCAGTCGAAGTTCAGGTCGACCTTCTTGGCTTTGCCCAGGCCGCCGCGCTCGAAGTGGTACTTCTGCGGCAGCAGGGTGTCGTTTTCCAGGCGCAGGGTACTTTGCTCGGTCAGGCTGGCGATCATCATGGAAGCCTTGAAGTTAAGGTCCCAGGTACCGTTGGCATTCTTGACCAGGCTACGCTCGGCGGTGCCACTCATGGGCAGCTGCTTCCAGTCGGCGGTGTAGCTGGCCGAGAAAGGCTTGAGGTCAGCTGCCTGGAGGGGCAGGGCGAGCACGGCGAGAGCCAAGAGCAGGGCGCGACGCATAAATTCTCCTAGGATCGAATCAAGTGACCGCTGGCCGCCAGCGGCTGGCAATCCAGTAATGCACCCTGTTCGCCAAGGCGCAAGCGCCCTTCAGCGAACCAGCGCACCGCCAGCGGGTAGATCAGGTGTTCCTGGTGGTGTACCCGCTGGGCCAGGCTTTCGACGGTGTCGTCAGACGCCACCGGTACTACAGCCTGTACGACCAGTGGGCCGCCATCGAGTTCCTCAGTCACGAAGTGTACGCTGCAGCCATGCTCGGCGTCGCCTGCCTCCAGCGCCCGGCGATGGGTATGCAGGCCCTTGTACTTGGGCAGCAGCGACGGGTGGATGTTGAGCAGGCGGCCCTGATAGTGGCGCACGAAGCCGCCACTGAGGATGCGCATGAAACCGGCCAGCACCACCAGGTCCGGGGCGAAACCGTCGATGCGCGCCACCAGTGCGGCATCGAAGGCTTCACGGCCGTCGAACTGGGTGTGGTCCAGCACGGCGCTGTCGATGCCGGCCGCTGCCGCGCGTTGCAGGCCGTAGGCATCGGCGCGGTTGGAAACCACCGCACGGATGCGCACCGGGCTGTCCTGGCCTTGGCAGCTGTCGATCAGGGCTTGCAGGTTGCTGCCGGAACCCGACAGCAACACCACTACATTGCAGGTCTTGCTCGGCATCAGTGTGCCTTGAGGTTTTGCAGCTCGACCTGGGCGGCGCCTTCGGCGGCTTCGGCGATGTGGCCGATGACCCATGGCTGCTCACCGGCGGCGCGCAGTTCGTTCAGGGCGGCTTCGACCTGATCCTGGGCTACGCAGATGACCATGCCGACGCCGCAGTTCAGCACGCGGTGCATTTCATGCTCGTCGACGTTGCCTTTTTCCTGCAGGAAGTCGAACACCACCGGGCGCTGCCAGCTGGCGACGTCAACCACGGCCTGGGCGTTTTTCGGCAGTACGCGCGGGATGTTGTCCAGCAGGCCGCCACCGGTGATGTGGGCCATGGCCTTCACGGCACCGGTGTTCTTGATCAGCTGCAGCAGCGGCTTGACGTAGATGCGGGTAGGCGCCATCAGCAGGTCGGTCAGCGGTTGGCCGTCCAGCTGGGTGTTCTCGATGTCGGTGGCGGACACTTCGAGGATCTTGCGGATCAGCGAGTAGCCGTTGGAGTGCGGGCCCGAGGACGGCAGGGCGATCAGCGCGTCGCCAGTGGCAACCTTGGAGCCGTCGATGATCTCGGCCTTTTCCACCACGCCGACGCAGAAGCCGGCCAGGTCGTAGTCTTCGCCTTCGTACATGCCAGGCATTTCGGCGGTTTCACCACCGACCAGCGAGCAGCCGGCCAGTTCGCAACCGGCGCCAATGCCGGTGACGACGGTGGCGGCCACGTCAACGTTCAGTTTGCCGGTGGCGTAGTAGTCGAGGAAGAACAGCGGCTCGGCGCCGCACACCACCAGATCGTTGACGCACATGGCGACCAGGTCCTGGCCGATGCTGTCGTGCTTGTTCAGGTTCAGCGCCAGGCGCAGCTTGGTGCCGACGCCGTCGGTGCCGGAGACCAGCACTGGCTGCTTGTAGCCGGCCGGGATCTCGCAGAGGGCGCCGAAGCCGCCCAGGCCACCCATGACTTCAGGGCGTGCGGTGCGTTTTGCCACGCCCTTGATGCGTTCGACCAGTGCTTCGCCGGCGTCGATGTCTACACCGGCGTCCTTGTAGCTCAGGGAGGGTTGCTTGCTCATTGATCCAGGCCTTTAGGAGGGAGGGATTCTTAAAAACGACCATGACGGCCAAGACCGGCGGGTAAGCGACGGCTGCCTGAAACATCAGTGGTCTGTGAAGGCGCGCGATTTTATCAGGGTTGCCGGGCAGCGGCCATCCTCAGGCCGACGGGCAGGGCGGTAAATTGTTGAAAAAGGGCCGAGGGTGGTTGATGTGGTTGCATGTGTATAAGCTGCAAGTAGCGAGCTTCGTGCTCGACTGGACAGGAATCCTCCATGCGTTTGTTCAACATTCTGGCAGCCGGTTGCCTGGCCCTGATAGCGGCCACCGCTCAAGCTGAAAATGTCTCTGGCCTTTATCAGGTGCGCGAGCCGGTCACAGGGCAGGGCCCTGAAGCCCGTACCGCAGCTACCGCCAAAGCCCTCGACACGCTGGTGCTGCGCCTGACCGGCGACGCCAAGGCCGCGCAGAGCCCGGCGCTGGCCGAGCTGCGCAAGGACCCGCAGCAAATCATCAACCAGGTCGGCAGCGAAGCCGGCCCGCCCGAGTCTGTGGTGGTGGAGTTCGACCCGGGCAGCACCGAGCGTGCCCTGCGCAAGGCCGGCCTCGCGCTGTGGGGCAGTAATCGGCCTTCGATTCTCGGCTGGTGGCTCAATGACAGTGTCGACGGCAGCAGCCTGGTGGGTGACGGCCAGGCCAGCGCCCAGTCTCTGCGTCGTGCCGCGCAGCACCGTGGCCTGCCGCTGCGCCTGCCGCTGGCCGACCTGCAGGAGCAACTGGTGGCCAATGCCAAGCAGATCGAAGGCAGCGACCCGGCACCGCTGCGTGAGGCCTCCGAGCGCTATGGCGCCGACGCCTTGCTGGCGGTACATGCCCAGGAAGCCGACGGCAAGTGGCAGGGCAAGTGGCAGCTGTGGCTGGGCGACCAGCGTGAGCAAGGCACTGCCGAGGGGGCTGACCCGGCAGCCTTGGCCGACGCGGTGATGTTGGCGGTAAGCAGCCGCCTGGCGCCGCGTTATGTCGCCCGCCCGGGCGCCAGCAGCCAGATGCAGGTGCAAGTACAGGGGATGAGCCTGCAGCGGTACGCCGAGCTTGCCCGTGTACTGGAACCCTACGGCCCGCGCCTGAAGATGGTCGAAGGCACCACCCTGACCTATGGCGTGACCGGCAACCGCGAGCAATTGCGTGCCCAGCTTGGCCTGGCCAAGTTGCAGGAACTGCCCGCCGAACAGGCGCCCGCAGTCCCTGTCACCCCAACCCCGCCAGCGAGTGCAACGGGTGAGCAACCCGCGCCGGCCTCGCCTGCGCCCAAGCCGTTCGACGGCCTGCGTTTTCGCTGGTAAGGGGAGAGTACCGTGATTGATGTTCGTCGCTGGATCTGGCTGGGTGCTGCCCTGCTGATCGCTGTGCTGCTTTATAGTTTGCACAACATTCTTACGCCGTTTCTGGTCGGCATCCTGCTGGCCTACCTGGCCGACCCGCTGGTTGACCGCCTCGAGCGCCTGGGGCTGTCGCGCACCTGGGGCGTGGTGGTGGTGTTCGGCCTGTTCACCCTGCTGATGCTGGCCTTGCTGCTGGTGCTGGTGCCGATGCTTGCCAAGCAGTTGGTGCGCCTGTACGAGCTGGCGCCGCAGATGCTCGACTGGCTCGAACAGGTGGCGCTGCCTTGGGTGCAGAGTCGCCTGGGCCTGGCCGATGGTTTCTGGAAGTTCGACAAGATCAAGGCCGCCATCGGCGCGCACATGGGGCAGACCACCGATATCGTTGGCATGTTGCTGTCCCATGCCACCGCTTCGAGCCTGGCGTTGATGGCCTGGTTGGCAAACTTGGTGCTGATCCCGGTGGTGGGCTTCTATCTGCTGCGCGATTGGGACCTGATGATGGGCAAGCTGCGCGGCCTGCTACCGCGCCAGCGTGAGCCGCAAGTGATGGGCCTGGCAGGCGAATGCCATGAAGTGCTGGGGGCGTTCGTGCGCGGGCAGCTCATGGTGATGGTGGCCTTGGGCATCATCTATTCGGCCGGGCTCATGCTGGTGGGGCTAGAACTGGGCCTGCTGATCGGCATGCTCGCGGGCCTTGCGGCCATCGTACCGTACATGGGCTTCATCATTGGCATTGGTGCCGCGCTGGTGGCTGGCCTGTTCCAGTTCGGCGGCGACCTGTACCCGATGCTGGGCATCGTTGCGGTGTTCATGGTCGGGCAGGCGCTGGAAGGCATGGTGCTGACCCCGCTGCTGGTGGGCGATCGCATTGGTCTGCACCCGGTTGCGGTGATCTTTGCCATTCTCGCCGGTGGTGAGCTGTTCGGCTTTACCGGGGTGCTCCTGGCCCTGCCGGTGGCGGCGGTGATCATGGTGCTGCTGCGGCATATGCATGACTTGTACAAAGAGTCGGACATGTATGCCGGGGATATTGACCCGGATCTGTAACGGACAGGCTTACGCCAAACCTGTGGGAGCGGGCATGCCCGCGAAGAATGTGACACGGTGCATGGCACCGGCTTTGCCGGTGTTCGCGGGCATGCCCGCTCCCACAGGGACCGATTTCAGCCGAAAAATAGCGCAACTTGTTGATTTTGCTTGCGCTATCCATTGCCGTGATTGTGCGCCCCGCGTTGCGGGTATAGACTTTGCAGATTGTTCACCAAAGGCCCCCTGCGGTCCTGCTGACCGCCCGCGAGCATGAAACCACCGATCCAGTTGCCCCTGGGTGTGCGCCTGCGCGATGACGCCACCTTCATCAACTACTATCCGGGCGCCAATGCTGCGGCATTGGGTTACGTCGAGCGGCTATGCGAAGCCGACGCCGGCTGGACCGAGAGCCTTATCTACCTGTGGGGCAAGCAGGGTGTTGGCCGTAGCCACCTGCTGCAGGCCGCCACCCATCGCTTCCAGCAACGTGGTGAGCCCGCCGTCTACCTGCCGTTGGCGCAATTGCTCGATCGTGGCGTGGAGGTGCTCGACTACCTGGCCCAGTACGAACTGGTCTGTATCGACGACCTGCATGTGATTGCAGGCAAGGCAGACTGGGAAGAGGCCATGTTCCACCTGTTCAACCGCCTGCGCGACAGCGGCCGGCGCCTGCTGCTGGCCGCCTCGGCATCGCCACGGGAGCTGCCGATCAAGCTGCCGGACCTGAAGTCCCGGCTGACACTGGCCCTGGTGTTCCAGATGCGCGGCCTGTCTGACGAAGACAAGCTGCGCGCACTGCAGTTGCGTGCTTCGCGCCGCGGCCTGCACCTTACCGACGAAGTCGGCCACTTCATCCTCACCCGCGGTACGCGCAGCATGAGTGCGCTGTTCGACCTGCTCGAGCGCCTTGACCAAGCCTCGCTGCAGGCACAACGCAAGCTCACCATCCCTTTCCTCAAGGAAACGCTTGGCTGGTAACCCCCTGAAAACGCTGGGCCAGAGCGGCAAAACAGAAAAGTCACATCTTTTTCGATAAAATTTGCAAATGGCCATGATAGAGGGCATAGTTTCCCCCTCTAAAGGATTACAGACACGGTCGTGCCCATGCTAAAGCGCTTCGCACCCCTCGTGCCACTCGCACTCGTGACCCTGCTTTTTGGCTGCGCGGCCCAAGGCCCAGCTTCTCATTCAGAGCCGCAGTCCCAGGATCACACCCCGATCGCCGCACAATCGGCAATCAAGGCCAAGGCCTCGTCCTCGTCGGTATTCGGCGAACCGGAAGAGCTGGCCACTGAAGATGACCTGGAGGCTTTCTCCAGCAACAGCAAGCCCTACCAACTGCCAGTTCTGGCGGACAGCATTCTCGAGCGCGGCATGGCCTTGATCGGCACCCGCTACCGCTTCGGTGGTACCTCGGAAAAGTCCGGCTTCGACTGCAGTGGTTTCATCGGCTACCTGTTCCGCGAAGAGGCGGGCATGACCCTGCCGCGCTCCACGCGTGAAATGATCAACGTCGATGCCCCGAAAGTGGCACGCAACAAGCTCAAGCCAGGTGACCTGCTGTTCTTCAGCACCAATGGCCGCGGCCGCGTCAGCCACGCCGGCATCTACCTGGGTGACAACCAGTTCATCCACTCCAGCAGCCGCCGCAGCGGTGGTGTGCGCATCGACAGCCTCGGTGACCGCTACTGGAGCAAGACCTTCATCGAAGCCAAGCGTGCCTTGGCCATGGCGCCGACCAACATCGCGCGCAACTGATAGCAAAATGATATATCCTGCCGCGGCGGCGATGCTTTTGAAAAAAAGCTCGCCGCCGTGCGCATTTACAGAAAGCGTCTAATCTAAATTCTCAACTCTTTTCGGCTGCGGCGCAGCGGTCTCAGACAGGATGTTCTGGCCATGATAAAGATGGCGCGCTTCGTATTTCTCTCCCTGGCGGCATTGCTTGCTGCCTGCTCCAGCCGCGCGCCTGCGCCGGCCCCTGTGGTTCAGCCGCAGGTTAGCTATAGCCAACCGAGCCCTTCGCCGATTGCTGATGACGTGCTGATCCGCGCCATTGGTCTGGTGGGTACGCCTTATCGCTGGGGCGGCAACACCCCGGACTCCGGCTTCGATTGCAGTGGTTTGATCAAATACGTCTACCGCGATGCGGCCGGCATCAGCTTGCCGCGTTCCACGCGCGAGATGATCGTCATGCGCGCACCGACGGTGGATGCCAAGGCGCTGCAATCCGGTGACCTGGTGTTCTTCGCCACCAGTGGCGGCTCGCAGGTCAGCCATGCAGGCATTTATGTAGGGGAGGGGCGCTTCGTGCATGCGCCCTCCACGGGCGGCACGGTACGCCTGGACTATCTGTCCAACAGCTACTGGTCCAAAGCCTACCTGCAGGCCAAGCGCGTGATTCCGCAAGGGCATCTGGCGCAGAACCCCTGACAACACGTTGAGTGATTTGCATCAGGAGCAGTTCAATGCTGCTCCTGATAGTGTCTCCAGCGCCTCGGGCACGGCTGCAGCGCTCTGCCCGTCATGATCACAGCCCCCTCTCCCAGTAGTACACATGTACTGCTACCTCACCCCATGGGCAGACGAGGATGTCACCTTTAGGTGCCGTCTGGAGTTGGCCATGAGCAATATTGAAGAACACACCCGTCGTAGCCTTGATGTCGCAGATGCCGTAGTCCCGATGCTGCAGTTGGCCGATGAAGTCTTGCGTGATTACCCTGATCCCTACTCGCTGGCGAGCAGGCACGCGGAGCAGATCGTTTACAAACACACTGGTCAGCGCATGGCCCCGCGTTTTGTCTGGTGGCACCAGTTCAATACGGAAAGCTCCAGCAGCCGTAGTTTCACTGGCTGGCAGCACAGCGGGCCACCGCAGAAGTCGCTGGTGCTTACCGAGTTGGTTATTGAGCGGTTCGATGTCTACTTCCAGGATGCTGTCGATGAACTGGACCTGCGCGGCGGCTTCTATTGGCAGGGCCCTCGCGCGGCTTACTACGACGAGCGAAATGAAATCCGCATGCTAGGCAGCGCGGTGCAGCAGGACCTGTGGGCACTGGACTTCGCAACACTCTATCGCAAAGAGGTTGAGCGTTTCTGGGAGGCTCACGGGACAAATTTTCGAGTACTCGCGAAAGCCAACCTGCTGGGTGAAGGAAGGCGTGCCCTGAGCGGCGGGCGGATCTCGCGGTCCGACTGGCAGCAGTTGCGCGCCATGGTTAGCCACACGCTGGCAGACGATGAACTGCCCTCGCCCGAGAAACTGCGTCAGAACAACAACGAGCATGCGTTGTCGGTCAGCCGCTACGTGTTCGGTGAAGGGGATAGGGGGTGCCTGTTCTCTTTGTGTGCACAGGGTGGGCGGGTGGTGGCCTACTTGCCCTGGCACAGTGAAGCACTCAGGGCATTCGATTCCGAGCTGGCAATGGCCCGCTGGCTTGTAGCGCAATTGCAAGCCCCGCAGGCAATGGACAGTTTTATCGCAGCAGCGCACAGCAACCCGCACGATACTGCCGGGCAGCAGCTGATCAAGGTACATCTGAAGGGCATTGCTGACAGCCGTTCGGATGAGGCGGCGCTGATAGCGCTCAAGCTTTTCGAGCGCCCCCTCAATGGCGATTTCTTCATCTATATCACAGAGCAGGCGAGCGCCGAGATGCGCCGCAATGCGCAACTGATGCGGGACAACGCGAGCCTGCGCAAGGCAATGCTCAGCGGTTATCTGTCGGCATTCATTGGGGTCTTCGGCGGGTTCGTTCCTTTGGGCTGGCCGATATCCCTGATGCTGCTCGGCGCGGGGGTGACCAAGGTGGCCCTGGATATAGACGAGGCCCTGCACGCGGCAGATGCGCAATCGCGCAAGCGTGCGCTGCGTTCGGCGGTTATCGACAGCCTGTTCGCCAGCCTTAACCTGTTGGATGTCACCGCACGGTCAAACCTGGTGTCCGTTGCAAACCCGGCGCCGCCCCATGAAACAGGCGTTGACCTGGCGTACTGGCAGGCAAGCAGCAGCGCCACGCTCTCGGTGGAGGGCCAGGAAACCAACGCGCTGTTGGGCGGTGAGCTGGGCTTGAGCGGGCGCTTGCGTGGCATTCGCATGACTGACGATGGCAAGTGCTGGATAACATTGAATGGCCTTCCTTACCGGGTACGGTACAGCCATGAGCTGGCTGTATGGTTGGTGGTGCCCGTTGACAATCCGTATGCCTTCGCCCCGCTTAACCCTGTGCGCTTGAACACGGCGGGTGAGTGGGAACTGCTGGTTCCTCCTCGCTTGCCTGGCGGCAGCCCTCCGGCGGTGGAAGGGATGCCCAGTATTTCCTCGCCGTTCTGGGATACCTACACATCCATCGACGACGCGTTGAGCGCGCAGCTGGCTGAGGGGGCTCTGGACCGCCAGACAACATTGCTGGAGAAATGGCCTGTGGCCGAGTTGCCGGCCGGGCGGGCGCCGGACCTTGATGAGCGTGGGCTGGATTGCGTCAAGGTGGGTGGCCAGCCTCGCTATTCCTACCGTCATGGCCATGAGTATTTCAACGCACTGGTCGAGTGGTACACCAGCAACGAGTCCACCGTGAACGATGTGTTCCGCGCCGGGCGTTACCAGTACGGTGACGAAGACAGCTACATCAATGATTTGGCCGATAGCCTGGGGTTGCTCCCCAAGAGCAACGAGGTGACCTTGTATCGCGGGGGGCATCGCTCGCGAGGTACCGGTGGCGAGTTCTACCGAAATGGCCACTTGCGTGTCGGTGATGTACTGGTTAACACCGACCTGACTTCATTCACCGAAAACCCCTACAAGGTCGCCGAGTTCGCCTGCTTGCCCTTTGCCCAGGCGCCGAGCGGTTTGCCTGGGCTGTTCGATGACAGTTCGGTGGTGTTCGAGTTGGTGGCCGGGCGGTATAGCGGGGCAACGCCGATCAGCGCGTTTTCCATCTATTGGCAAGAGGGCGAATCACTGATGCTGCCGGGTAACTACTTGCGTATCGAGGGCCTGGAGCAGGTGTATGGCGACCATTATCGTTTTATCAAGGTGACGCTGGTGCAAACCGGCAAGCCTGTCTCTGGTCCGGTGTATGACCTGCGCACGGGGCTGCTTTTCGATGAGGCCGCCTACCGGGCGCAGTTCCGTACACCAACGTTGGCGCAACGTTTTTTCCCGGCCTGATAACGGGATTGTCAGTAGGGGCTGCTGCTCGGGCTAGCTTGAGCAGCAGTACCCTGGTTCAAACGGGCCTCGGCACTCTTGCTCACCCGCCAGACGACATTGCCCACATCGTCGGCCACCAGCACGCCACCGCGGCCATCATTGATCACGCCTACAGGCCGCCCCATCGCCTTGTCCTGACTGTCCAGAAACCCTGTGAGCAGATCCATGGGTTGACCTGCAGGTTTGCCAGTACGGTCGAACGGCACGAATATCACCTTGTAGCCACTGTGTGGTTTGCGGTTCCACGAGCCATGCTGGCCCACCAGTGCACCTTGTTCAAAGGGCGGTGGCAACACGCCGGGCTCGATGAACGCCAGCCCGAGCGATGCAGTGTGCGGGCCAACCGCATAATCCGGTTTTAGCGCCTGGGCAACCTTCTGCGGGGCCTGCGGCTTAACCCGCTGGTCTACGTGCTGCCCGTAGTAGCTGTAGGGCCAGCCATAGAAACCGCCTTCTTTTACCGATGTGATGTAATCGGGCACCAGGTCGCTGCCGATCTCGTCCCGTTCGTTGACCGCCGTCCACAAGGCACCGCTGCGCGGCTGCCAGGCCAGGCCGTTGGGGTTGCGCAGGCCGGTCGCGAACAGCCGATGCTTACCGCTTGCCGGGTCCACCTCCCAGATCGCGGCACGCCCTTGCTCTTTGTCCAGGCCGTTCTCTCCTACATTGCTGTTCGAGCCAACCGTCACATAGAGCTTTTTGCCGTCGACGCTTGCGATCACATTTTTGGTCCAGTGATGGTTCAGCGGCCCGCCGGGCAATTCGGTTACCGGGTGGCCCTTGTCGGTAATCTGCATGGCGCCCGGTTCATAGTGAAAGCGCAGCAGCCTGTCGGTGTCGGCAACATACAGATCCTTGCCTGCCAGCGTCATGCCGAAGGGGGAGTTGAGCCCTTCGATGAAAGGGGTGCGGGTTTCTGCCACGCCGTCGTGGTCGGCATCGCGCAGCAGGGTGATGCGATTGGCGCTGGGTACGGTCGCGCCGGCGCGTTTCATCGCCTTGCCCATGGCCCAGCCGCGAATGCCCTTGCCATCTTCGGGCTTGGGTGGTGCGCTGGTTTCGGCTACCAGCACATCGCCGTTGGGCAGCAGGTAGAGCCAGCGTGGGTGGTCGAGGCCGCTGGCGAAGGCTGCGACCTGGGTGCCTGGTGCTGCGGTCGGCTTACTGCCTTTCGGCCAGCCGACTGCGGGAGCGATGTTCACGGTGGGGATCAATGTCGTGACGGGGGCCGGCAGCTGGGGCGTTGGCCCGCTGCCTTCGCTTACGTCCATCAGGGCCGTTTCGCCGCAGCCTGCAAGGCTGGCGACGATGAACAAAGGCATCAGGCGTTTCATGTGCGGCGTCCTCTGAAGAAGGCCTATTGAATTGAGAGACCGTCGGGGTTCGCCGGGTTCCGTCCGCTTGCCCATCGTCCAGAATTTCCTGCAAGGCAGGCTCTTGCTTCAGCTTTTGCTTCTAAGCGCGCGAGAGTTCAGGCGACGCAGATTGCGACTTCAGGAGGCCGAGCGCAGGGCTTGCGAAGGGAGGTGACGGGCATGGATGCCCGGCAAGCGCTGGGCCCCAGGATGGGGCCTGCAGCGCGGTCCTCCCGGGAGCAAGCCCGGAGCGAGGGGACCCCGGAGCGAAGCGTAGGGGCCGGATGATGAAGCGCCACCTGCGCGAACGAATGTCTCCACTGTGGTGAGGCCCACATCGTAAAAACCAAGAAGCTTAAGCGGTGGTTTTGATATAGCGGATAGTCCATTTGCGATGGCGACGCTTACTCACTTTTTCGCTCTTACAGCGAGTCACTTTTTGTCAAACGCGGTGCGTGTCAATGTACCTGTCGCCTTAACTTCAGCTAGCTATGGCAACGCCAGCTTCCGGGCGCTCCGGATTCAAGTAAACAGCATCTGCAAGTCGCCAATTTCGCGTCTGGCCGCTCCAGCGTGTCGGATTAGCTGCTTTGGCAGACGAATACAA
>NZ_JENB01000079.1 GCF_000708715.2 Pseudomonas putida W15Oct28
GCCCCACAGGCCGTGCACCACGCATGGCACAGCCGTTGCACCAGCCTCCCCATCCGCACACCCTCCCCCTTCAGGAGCCCCCATGACCACCGAATTCTTCTGGCGCCTGCCCTTGGGCACCGACGGCCCGCAACTGTCCACCGACCGCCACAACCGCGGCAACCCCGCGCACCGCCCCGGCAACATCGCCCCCGGCCGCCTGCCCGATGGCCAGGCCGATGGCTTCACCTACATCGACTACATCGCACAGGTGGCCAAGGCTGCCGAGCTGGCCGGGTTCGAAGGCGCACTGCTGCCCACCGGCCCAGAGCCGTGGATCGCGGCCGCGGCGCTGGCCCGCGAAACCCGGCGCATCCGCTTTCTGATCGCCTTCCAGGCCACCTGGACCCTGCCCGCCTACGCCGCCCAGCAGGCAGCAATCCTGCAGAACCTCAGCGGTGGCCGGCTGGACTGGAACATCATCACCGGCGGTAACCCGGCCAGCCAACGGGCCAATGGCGACTTCCTGGAGCATGACCTGCGCTACAAGCGCACCGGCGAATTCCTCGACGTGATCCAGGGCCTGTGGACCCAGGACAAGTTTTCCTACGAAGGCGATATCTACCGCCTGGAAAACGGCAGCCTGCCGCCGGGCCTGCAACACGAACGCAAACCGGGCGTGTACTTCTCCGGCTTTTCCGATGCCGCGCTGGACGTGGCCGCGCGCCACGCCGATGTGTACCTGAACTGGGCCGAACCGATCGACAAGCTCAAGCCGCATATCGAACGGGTGCGCGAACTGGCCGACAAGCAAGGCCGCACGGTGCGTTTCGGCCTGCGTGTCGACCTGTTCGCCCGCGAGACCGAAGAGCAAGCCTGGCGCGAGCTGCGCCAGCAGTTCGAGCGCCTGGAAGGCAAGGCCAGCGCCAGCGCCAAGGGCTTCGTGACCGGCTCGGACTCTGTCGGCGGTGCTCGCCAGGCGGCCTATCACCAAGGCCTGCAGGGCTTCGACGAACTGATCCTGGCGCGCAACCTGTGGGCCGGCTTCGCCAAGGCCAAGCCCGGCCCCACCGTGGGCCTGGTGGGCAGCCATCAGAACATCGCCGAACGCCTGGCGGAATACCGCGATGCCGGTTTCAGCACCTTCATCCTCGCCGCCAACCCGCACCTGGAAGAAGCCCTGCGCATCGGCCAGGAAGTGTTGCCGCTGGTGCAGCAAGCAGCCACCACCCCCCCTTTGCAGGCCAGCGCCTGAACCCGACCGGAGCTGAACATGAGCCAACCCCTCGATACCCTGTGGTACACCCGCTGTCCGGTGCCCACCGGCCTGGGCATTGCCGTGCAGCAAGGCTGGCTGCAGGAAGACCTGGCCGGCCTCGGCACCCAGGTGCAGTCCCTGCGTGAAGCCGACCAGCAAGCGGTGCGCGAATCGCACTTCGACCACAGCCTGCTCAATTCGGTACGCCACGGCGGCAGCATCCCGGCCATCTGGGCCCGCGCCCAGGGCCGCGACACCCGCGTGATCGGCCTGTCGTGGGCCGATGAGGCGCAGTTGATCCTGACCCGGCCAGACAGCGGCATCCACACCGTGAAAGACCTCAAGGGCCGCCGCTTCGGCCTGCCCGACTGGGCCGCCGCGCAGATCGACTTCACCCGCGCCCAGGCCCTGCGCGGGCTGGAAAACGCCCTCAAGCTCGCAGGCTTGCAAGTGGGCGACGTAGACTTGGTCAACTACCGCTACGACGGCACCTTCAGCGACCGTCCGGTGCGCAACGTGGCCGGCACGCCGGTGTCCAGCACCCAGAGCGAAGGGCGCAACCTGGAGCTGGCCGGCCTGCTGCGCGGCGAGGTCGATGCAATCTTCCTCAAGGGCGCCAGCGCCGTGCAACTGGCCCACGCCTTTGCCCTGCACACGGTGATCGACACCGGCAGCCACCCCGACCCGCTGATCCGCAGCAACAACGGCACGCCACGTACCCTGGCGGTCGACAGCCACCTGCTCGCGCAGCACCCGCAGGTGGTGCGCACCCTGCTCGGTTCGGTGCTGCGCGCCGAACGCTGGGCCCACCAGCACCCCGACGAAACCCGCCGCTACCTGGCGCGGGAAACCAACAGCAGCGAGTACTGGGTACAAGTGGCTTACGGCTCCGATGCCCACCTGCGCCTGAGCACGCGCCTGGACGAACAGGCCATCGATGCCTTGCAGGACTTTGTCGAGTTCCTCAAGCGCTGGCGCTTCATCCCGGCGCGCTTCGAGGTGCGCGACTGGATCACCCGCCAACCACTGGACCAGCTGCTGGCCCCCCTCCAAATGGACAGGAAACCCGTTACCCCATGACCAAGCCCCTGGAAACGCTCTGGTACACCCACAGCCCCGTGCCCACCGGCCTCGGCATCGCCGTGCAGTCGGGGCGCCTGGCCGAGGCCTTTACGCCGTTCGGCACCAATATCCAGTCGCTGCGCGAGTCCAGCGAACGCGAGGTGCGCGAAGCCCACTACGACCACCACCTGCAGAACTCGGTGCGCCACGGCGGCAACATACCGGCGATCTGGGCCTACGCCAGCGGCGTCGAGACCCGCATGCTGGGGCTTTCGTGGAGCGATGAGGTGCAGTTGATCCTCACCACCGAAGAAAGCGGCGTACGCAGCATTCGCGACCTGAAAAACCGCCGTTTCGGCATACCCAAGTGGGCCAACGTACAGATCGACTTCACCCGCGCCCAGGCCCTGCGCGGGCTGGAAAACGCCCTGAAGCTCGAAGGCCTGGCGGTAGCCGATGTGGAACTGGTCGACTACCCCTACGGCGGCACCTACAGCGACGATGCCAAGCAGCACCTGTACGGCGCCGAAGTGAGCCTGGACACCAGCCGCTTCAGCCGCCGCAACAATGAGCTGATCGGCCTGCTGCGGGGCGACATCGACGCCATCTTCCTCAAGGGTGCGCATGCGGTGCACCTGGCCCACGAGTTCGGCCTGCGTGTGGTGGTCGACACCGGCAGCCACCCCGACCCGCTGATCCGTAGCAACAACGGCACCCCGCGCACGCTGACCGTGGACCGGCACTTGCTGGAAAACCACTTCGATGCCAGCCGCACGCTGGTCGACACGGTGCTGCGCACCGAGCAATGGGCCTGGGCCAACCCTATCGATACCCGGCGCTTTCTGGCGCGCGAGCTGAACACCAGCGAGTACTGGGTGGCGGCGGCCTATGGCGATGATGCGCACCGGCGCTTGCGTACTACCCTGGACAGCCGCTCGATCGAGGCGCTGCAGGACTTTACCGAGTTCCTGTTCAGGTGGGGGTTCATACCGCGGCGTTTCGATGTGCGGGAGTGGATTGATTTTCGCGTGCTGGAGAGTGTGATCGGTTCGACTTCTCGGTTGGCCGTTTGAGATTGTTGGGGCTGCTGCGCAGCCCTATCGCGACACGAGGCCGCTCCTACAGGGGCCCGGCTTACGCTGATCAATTGTAGGAGCGGCCTTGTGTCGCGATGGGCCGCAAAGCGGCCCCAACAATTTCAGCCACCCCACTGCTGCCCCAGCAGCACCCGCCCAGCACCCCACTGCTGCCCAGTCTGCAACACCTTTTAAAAATCAGGAAATAACCATTACAAATCAGCCACTTAACAACATGGCACAGTCCCTGCTCTAGCTCTCCCCAACAACGCTTTACATACGGGGAGATCCACCATGCACCAGCTCAATCCACTCGCCCGCCAGATCAGCCTGGCGCTGCTGCTGGCCGGCACCGGCAGCCAGGCCATCGCCGCCAACGAAGACAATAAAACCGAACCGGCCCTGGAAACCGTCACGGTCACCGCCCAGCACCGCGAGCAGACCTTGCAGGAAGTCCCGGTGGCCGTATCGGCCATCAAAGGCACCAGCATCACCGCCGATGGCGTGCGCTCGATGGGCGACATCACCACCTTCGTGCCCAACGCCTCGGCCAAGAACCCTGACGGCGACGGTCGCCCGCGGTGGTACATCCGTGGCCTGGGCACCGGTGACACCGGCGCGGCAACGGTCTTCCCGGTCGGCATCTACGCCGATGACGTCTACCTCAACGCCCCCATTGCCGGCGGCGGGCCGCTGTTCGACCTGGAGCGCATCGAAATCCTGCGTGGGCCACAAGGCACCCTGTATGGCAAGAACACCACGGCCGGTGCAGTGAACGTGATCTCGAAGAAGCCCACCTTCGACACCGACGGGTATGGCACCGTCGGCTTTGGCAGCAAGAACGAACGCATCGTCACGGGCGCCATCGGCGGCGCGCTGGTGGATGAAAAACTGGCCGGGCGAGTAGCGCTGTATTCCGAAGAGCGAGACGGCTTCCAGAACAACGACTTCGACGGCAACACCTATGGCGATGTGAACAAGAAAGCCATCCGCCTGCAGTTCCTGGCCCAGCTCAACCCCGACCTGGACGCCCTGCTCAAGGTGCACAGCCGCCAGTTCAAGGGCGACGGCAGCAACGGCTCGCTACCCGTGGGCCGCTACTACAACGTCGGCTACGAACGCCCCCATGGCCGCGACATTTCGCTGAACGTCAACGAAGACTACCGCCTGGACCACGACGGCGCCTCGCTGACGTTCAACTACTACCTGGGCGACTACACGCTGACCTCGATCAGCGCCTACGACTACATCCGCAACCGCTCCACCAGCGACGCCGACTATACCCCCTACGAGGTCAACGGCGCGTCGATCACCGACAACAGCTACCGCCAATGGTCGCAGGAGTTTCGCCTGGCCTCGCCGGAAGACCGCCCGCTGCACTGGCTGCTGGGTGCGCACTACTTCCACGAAGACCTCGACAGCTCGGCACAGCGGGTGGTCACCCCCGGGCCGACGCCCAACGGCACCGGCTCGAACCAGGTGGGCACCACAGCATTGCGCGATATGGGCTTCGACCACCGCACCGACAGCTATGCGCTGTTCGGCAACCTGACCTACGACTTCACCGATGACTTCAGCGTCACCGGCGGCCTGCGCTGGACCCAGGAGAAAAAGGACATCGACCTGGACCTGGTGCAGCTGACCCGCGCCACCGCCAACGGCCCGCTGGTCCCGTTGGGCAGCGTGGGGACCAACGGCAACCGCCAGGAAGACAAGACCTGGGAAGCCTGGACCTACGACCTGACGCCCGAGTACCGCATCAACGACAACCTGCGGGTGTTCTTCCGCTACGCCCACGGCTTCCGCTCGGGCGGCTTCAACACCGGGCTGTCGACCAGCCTGGCGCAGTTGACCACAGTCGACCCGGAAGAGCTGGATGCCTACGAGCTGGGGCTGAAGTCGGAGTGGTTCGACCGCCGCCTGACCGTCAACGCCAACCTGTTCTACTACGACTACTCCGACATCCAGGTGAACCTGCTGACGGTGAACAACGGCGTGCTCACCACCGCGCTGACCAACGGCGCCAAGGGCAAGGTCAAGGGCGCGGAGCTGGAGATCGAAGGCCAGCCAACCGAGCGCCTGCACCTGCGCGCGGCGGTGTCGTTCCTCGACACCGAATACACCGACTTCAAGAACACCAACCCCAATACCGGTGCAGTAACCGGCGACTACAGCGGCAACAGCTTCGTGCGTTCGCCACGCAACGTGGTGTCGCTGGGTGCCGACTACACCATCCCGCTGGAAGTGGGCGGCAAGCTGGTGGCCGGTGGCGATGTGAGCTTCCGTGACAAGGAGTACTTCCTGGCCGACCGCCAGAGCAGCGCCGACGAAACCCTCAGCCAGCCCCACTACACCTTGGCCAACGCCCGCCTGAGCTGGTTCAGCCACGACGATAAGCTGAGCGTGACCGGTTTCGTCAACAACCTCACCGACCGCCGCTACCAGGTGCACGGCCGGCCCAACGGCACCGCCGGGCAGTACGTGATCACCTACGGCGACCCACGCACCGTCGGGCTCAGCGTTACCAGCCGGTTCTAGGTTGCCCTTTCGGGCCTCATCGCCGGCAAGCCAGCTCCCACAGGTACAGCACAGGGCCTGAAACTTGTGGGGACCTGTGGGAGCTGGCTTGCCGGCGATGAGGCCAGTACTGCCAATACATCATTCAGCAGGAACACCCCATGCCCCACCACACCCCCTTGGCCAGCGCCATCGCCTTGGCCATCGCCGGCCTCGCCGTGCCCGCCTTCGCCAGCGAACCCAACGACCGCCTCGACACCGTGGTCGTGGTCGGTACCCACCGCAGCGACGTCACCGCCCAGCAAAGCGCCGCCCCGGTCGATGTGCTGAGCGGCGAAAAGCTCCAGGAAACCGGCGCCAGCGACCTGTCCGCGGCACTCACCGCGCTGTCGCCCTCGTTCAGCTTCCCGCAGTCGCCCCAGGGCGCCTTTGCCGGCTCGATTGCCCAAGGCGCCTCGCTGCGCGGCCTGGCCTCGGACCAGGTGCTGGTGCTGGTCAACGGCAAGCGCCGCCACACCAGCGCCAACGTCACCCGTCAGGGCCTGGTCAACGCCCGTGGCGCGGCAGCCGTGGACCTCAGCCTGATCCCGCTGTCGGCCATCGAACGGGTGGAAATCCTGCGCGACGGCGCGGCCGCCCAGTACGGCTCGGACGCCATCGCCGGGGTGATCAACATCGTGCTCAAGGAGCGTGACGAAGGCGGTAATGCCGGCTACCGCTTCGGCGGCTACAAGAAAGGCGATGGCCTGCAACGCAAGCTCAGCGGCTGGAAGGGTTTTGCCCTGCCCAACGACGGCTTCCTGACCCTGGCCTTCGACGCAGGCTCCCAGGACCCGGCCAGCGACACCCGCGACGACAACCGCATCTTCTACCCCGGTTCCACCAGCATCGACACCGCGCGCGAGCAGAACAACCGCTACCGCAACTGGCGCTGGGGTTCGGGCAATGTTTCGGACCAGTACAACTTCACCGCCAACGCCGAAATGGGTTTGAGCGAGGGGTTGAGCGCCTACGGTTTTGCCACCTATGCGCACAAGAATACGGATGCCGAGAACTTTTTTGACCCGCCCACCACCCTGCGCAACAACTACGGCAGCGTAGCCCTGGCGCGCTACCCGGACGGCCGCCTGCCGGTCACCCGCTACGGCCTGGAAGACTTTGCCGTCACCGGTGGCCTGCGCTTCGAGGACCAGGCCCTGGGCAAATTCGACCTGGCCCTGAACTACGGCAACAACCGCGTCGACTCCACCGACCACGACGCCATCAACCCAAGCTGGGGCAGCGCCAGCCCGTCGACCATTTACACCGGCCGCCGCGAAGCCGACCAGACCAACCTGACCCTGGACTGGACCCGCGACTTCGCCAACGACTGGTTGTTCAAGCCGTTGACCGTTTCCGCCGGGCTGGCCTGGCGCCAGGAAAAATACGACCTCAGCGAGGGCGACGCCGCCGGCTGGTCCAACGGCCCCCTGTTCAACACCATCGACCCCATCAGCGGCAGGCGCATTCCTGGTTACTACTCGGGCATCACCCAGGTCGACGCCGTGTCGCTGGACCGCCGCGTGATCGGTGCCTACTTCGATGTCGAAGCCCAGCTGACCGAGAAATTCCAGGCCGGCGTGGCCGTGCGCAGCGAGCACTATTCGGACTTCGGCGACACCACCAACGGCAAGTTGTCGTTGCGCTACGACTTCACCCCGCAGATTGCAGCCCGCGCCAGCGCCAGCACCGGCTACCGTGCGCCTTCGCTGGTGCAGAGTGGGTTGTCGTCGTTCAGCGTTCAGGTGGTGGAGCAGCCGCCGGGCAGTGGCAACTGGGTCGAGGTGCAGCAGCGCACCCTGCGCGCCGACAGCCCGGAAGCGGCCCTGCTTGGCGGCAAGGCGCTGAAGCCTGAGGAGTCGACCAACTTCTCCGTTGGCCTGGTCTGGCGCCCATTGCCCAACGCCTCGGTCACACTCGACGCCTACCGTATCGACATCGACAACCGCATCACCCTGTCCGACCAGTTGCCTGCAGCGGTGGTGGGCCCGATCTTCGCCGGCACCCCCTACGCCAACATCCAGAGCGCGGCGTTCTACACCAACATTGCCGACACCCGTACCGACGGCTTCGAACTGGCCGGCCATTACCAGCTGGATGTGGGCCGCTGGGGCCGCGTGGACTTCAACGGCGGCTACGCGCGCAACAACACCCGTATAACCGGGCTGGATGATGTGGGCAGCATCCCCGGCAACCAGATCATCGGCCGCAACACCCAGGGGCTGATCGAGGATGGTACGCCCGAGGACAAGCTGACCCTCAGTGCCAACTGGCTGTACGACGGCTGGAGCGTCACCGTGGCCCAGCGCCGTTATGGTGAATGGAAAAACCGCAACGCCGCCAACCCGACGCTGGACCAGACCTTCAGCCCGCAGTGGGTGACCGACCTGGACGTGTCGTACCGCTTCGACCTGGGCCTGACGTTGTCGGCGGGCGCGATCAACCTGTTCGACAGCCACCCGGACAAAGCGGAGGGTGCGCAGCTGTACGGCGTGCCCAAGTACTCCATCACCAGCCCGGAAGGCGCGCAGGGGGCGTTCTACTACACCAGCGTGAGCTACGACTTCTAAGCTGAAACCGGGTTGCCTTCTTCGCGGGCTTGCCCGCTCCCACAGGTACTGCACAGGTTTGCAGACAGGTGCCATCCTGTGGGAGCGGGCAAGCCCGCGAAGAAGCCAGCACCGATGCTGCTGACTGACTGCTGCTCTAGCAGCACCTCGCTGCTGCCCAAGCACCACCCTCGTCCTCCAACCCCGCAAACCGGGGCTTTCGCCGCCTGGCACAGCTCTTGCGATACACCTCTACACTCTGCTTTCCCAAGGCCAGCCATGCGCGTGCTCTCTCGTCTTTCCTGGTTCATCTCCCCTCTGGCCCTGCTCACACTCTGGGCCGTGGTGGCCAATGCCGGGCTGTTTCCGGCCAACCTGCTGATCCCACCGCTTGAGGTGTGGCATAGCCTTAACGACCTGCTGGCAACCGGCGAGCTTCAGGAGCACCTGGCCGGCAGCCTGTCGCGGCTGGCCCTGGGCTTCACTGGCGGCGCGCTGGCCGGCCTAGGCTTCGGCGCGGCGCTGGCCTTGTCGAAAACCGTGGAGGCCTACTGTGCCCCGCTGTTCCATACCCTGCGCCAAGTACCCAGCATCGCCTTGATCCCGATGTTCGTGCTGCTGTTTGGCGTGGACGAAACCTTCAAGGTGGTCATCGTCGCCAAGACTGCGTTTTTCCCGGTAGCACTGGCCACCTGCGAAGGGATTCGCGCAATCCCGCGCAGCCATTTCGAAGTGGCTGCGGTATACCGCTTGCGCTGGCCCACGCTGGTAGGCCGGATCGCCCTGCCCGCTGCAGTGCCGGCCATTGTCACCGGCATACGCGTGGCCCTGACCCGCGCCTGGGTGGTGCTGGTGGCGTGCGAGCTGCTGGCGGCCGACAGCGGTCTGGGGCAGATGATCGAGATGGGCCGGCAGATGCTGCGCATCGACGTAGTGATGGTCGGCGTTGTGCTGACCGGGCTGATCGGCTTCAGCCTGGATTTCACCCTGCGACGCGTGGAACGCCACCTGTCCGCCTGGCAGAGCCGTTGAGGAGGCTGTGATGAAACGACCTGATTTGCGTGGCCTGGTACTGCCGCTGTTACTGCTCGGCGCCTGGGAGTATGCCTCGCGCCAAGGGGCAGCCGGGGCCTATGCCTTCGTGCCACTGGCGCAGGTGGGCACGGCACTGGCCGAACTGCTGGGCAGTGGTGAGTTGCTGGTCAACCTGTGGGCCAGCCTGTTGCGCACCTGCAGCGGTCTGGCCATCGGCATTGTCGGCGGTGTCGGGCTGGGTGCGCTGATGGCCCTGTCGCCCCCCGCCAACCGCCTGATCGCGCCGCTGTTCCATGCCTTGCGCCAGGTGCCGATGCTGGGCTGGATCCCGCTGATCGCCTTGTGGCTGGGTAACGGCGAAGGCGCCAAGCTGCTGATCGTCAGCCTGGCAGCGTTGTACCCGATGGTGCTCAACACCTTTGAAAGCCTGCGCCAGGTCGCCGGCCAACACCGCGAAGCGGCACGGGTGCTGATGCTCAGCCGCTGGCAGCAGCTTTGGCTGATCCTGTTGCCCGCCGCACTGCCAGGCATTGCCGCCGGGGTGCTGCAAGCCTTGGCCTTCGCCTGGGTAACCTCGGTGGGCAGCGAGCTGTTCCTGTCTGCCGGGGCCGGCCTCGGCAGCCTGATGATGAACGCTGAAGCTGCGGCGCGCATGGAGATCATCGTGGTCTGCGTGCTGTGCATCGGCCTGAGTGGCTACCTGATGTCCTGGCTGTGCACCCTGCTCACCCGCCGCCTGCTGCGCTGGCGCACCAACCATTGAAAGGCCCGACCATGAACGCCATCGCCCACGCTTTACCCACCATCGCCAGCACCGGCGCGCTGACCATTCGCGGCCTGAACAAGGCATACCCGCTGAAGGGTAAACACGTGCCGGTGCTCGAAGGCATCGACCTGGACATCCGCCCTGGCGAATTCGTCAGCATCCTCGGCGCCAGCGGCTGTGGCAAGTCCACCCTGCTGCGGCTGATTGTCGGGCTCGACCAGGACTACCAGGGGCAGATCCTGCTCGACCGGCAACCCGTGCGCGGCCCGGGCCTGGAGCGCGGCATCGTGTTCCAGGACCACCGCCTGTTCCCGTGGATGACCCTGCAGCAGAACATTGCCCTGGCCTTGAAAAACCACGTGCTACCGGCTGATGAGAAGAACCGCCTGGTGGCCGAACACATCGAACTGGTGGGCCTGAGTGGTTACGAGCACGCCTACCCGCACCAGCTGTCCGGCGGCATGGCGCAGCGCGCGGCAATTGCCCGGGCACTGGTGAACAAGCCCAAGGTGCTGTTGCTGGACGAACCGCTCGGCGCGCTGGATGCCTTGACCCGGGTGCGCTTGCAGCAGGAACTGCAGCGCATCTGGGTGCAGGAGCGCTGCACGGTGATCATGGTGACCCACGACATCGAGGAAGCGCTGTACCTGGGCGATCGGGTGATCGTGATGGACGCGCACCCGGGGCGGATTCGCGAGGACTTGCGCATTGATCTGCCGCACCCACGCCAGCGGGACAGCCAGGTGTTGCAGGGGTACAAGCAGCGCTTGCTGGGGGAACTGGTGGGGCATTGAGCCCGAATGGTACTGTGCCTGGACTTCAACAAGGAGCTACACACATGGACGTACGCTGCACATCGATCGAAGACGTTCGCGCGCGCATCGACCACATCGACCAGAGCCTGGTTGCCCTGCTCGCCCAACGCGGGCAGCTGGTCGCCCAGGCGGCCGCTTTCAAGAAAACCACCGACGACGTGCGCGCACCGGCGCGGGTCGAGCAGGTGATTGCCAAGGTGCGGGGTATTGCCGGGGAAACAGGAGCTTCGCCGGAGGTGGTGGAGCGGGTTTACCGGGCGATGATTGCGGCGTTCATCGATGAAGAGTTGCAGGTGCATGCGGGGCTAGCCGGC
The DNA here is from genome assembly GCF_000708715.2 of Pseudomonas putida W15Oct28. Taxonomy (GTDB): domain Bacteria; phylum Pseudomonadota; class Gammaproteobacteria; order Pseudomonadales; family Pseudomonadaceae; genus Aquipseudomonas; species Aquipseudomonas putida_R. The sequence goes on from NZ_JENB01000079.1 coordinate 11,411, forward strand.
AAGTGAGCCAGGGGCCGCGTTGCGGCCCCTGGCTTTCAAACAAACAGCTTATCCTTCAGGCCCTCAACCGACCAGGGTGAAGTCCGCTGCAGTCACTGTGGTTGCATCCGCCACTCCTACAAGGCGAATGGAGTCGGTAGCACCAATGCTGACCAGCGTATCGTCGCCAACATCGGCGATGGTGACGCTGGCGGCAAAGGTTGCCGCGGTGATGTTGAAGGCCGTGATATCCAGCAGGTCCTGGCCGCCGGTCGCGTTGCTGTCGAAGTTGATGATCAGGTCATTGCCGAAGCCAGCGGCGAACTGGAAGACATCATTGCCATCAGTGGCCATCATCGTGTCATCGCCGGCGCCGCCGTTGATCGTGTCGTCGCCAACCTCACCGTTGAGGAAGTCACTGCCGCTACCACCCGACAGCACGTCGTTGCCAGCATCACCGAACAGCGTGTCGCTGCCTGTGCCACCGTTGAGGATGTCATTGCCAAGACCGCCATCGAGGCTGTCGTTGTCGTCGCCACCGTTCAAGGTGTCATTGCCACCTCCGCCCAACAGTTGGTCGTTACCTGCTCCACCGTTGAGCAGGTCGTTGCCAGCACCTGAGGTGATGGTGTTGTCCAGCGTGTTACCGCTACCGCTGAAATTGCCCACTCCGGTATACGTCAGGTTTTCGATGTTGGCACCCAGGGTGTAGCTGGCCAGCGTGGTACGCACGCTATCCGTACCGGCCCCTGCAGCCTCGATCAGCACATCCCCAGCGTTATCCACCATGTAGGTATCATTGCCGAGACCACCCGCCAGGCGGTCGGCACCTTCACGGCCATTGAGCACATCGTTGCCAGCGCCGCCGATGATGATGTTGTCCAGCGTGTTACCCAC
>NZ_JENB01000080.1 GCF_000708715.2 Pseudomonas putida W15Oct28
CCAACGGCAAGCTCGACCGCAAGGCATTGCCAACGCCCGAGGCAATCGAGGAGCGCCCCTTCGAGGCCCCCGAAGGCGAAACCGAAAACCTGCTGGCGGCCTTGTGGAGCGAATTGCTGGGCGTCGAGCGGGTAGGGCGGCACGACAACTTCTTCGAACTGGGCGGCCACTCGCTGCTGGCGGTGACCCTCACTTCGCGCTTGCGCGAACAGGGCCTGCAGGCCGACATCCGCGTGCTGTTCGGCCAGCCGACCCTGGCGGCACTGGCCGCCGCGGTGGGTGGTGAAACCCAGGTGGCTGTGCCGGCTAACCGCATTGAACCAGGCTGTACACGCATCACGCCGGCCATGCTGCCACTGGCCGATCTTTCGCAAGCAGCCATCGACACACTGGTGGCGCATATGCCCGGTGGCACAGCGAATATCCAGGACATCTATGGCCTGGCCCCGCTGCAACAAGGCATCCTTTACCACCATCTGGCCAGCGAGGGCGCCGATCCCTACGTGTTGCAGGCGCGATTCATCTTCCCCGGTCAGGCCGAGCTGGACGCATTTGCCGCAGCCCTAGACCAGGTCATCGCCCGCCACGACATCCTGCGCACCAGCATCCACTGGCAAACCCTGGATGAGCCCGTGCAGGTGGTGTGGCGCAAAACCCCGTCTGTGGCTGCCTTGCGCTGTGACGAAGCCCTTGCAACCCTCGACCTCAACCAGGCCCCACTGATTCGCCTGATACCCACCGAGGTGGACGGCCGGCTGCAAGCCACCTTGCTGATCCACCACATCATCCTCGACCATGCTGCCGTCGAGCAGCTGGTGACCGAGATCAGCGCTGTACTGCAGGGCCAGCCCCTGCCCGAGGCCAGCGTGCCTTACCGCAACTACGTGGCCCAGGCCCGGCTGGGTGGCGACCCTGGGGCCGACGAAGCCCTGTTCCGCGAACTGCTGGGCGACATCGACGAACCCACCACCGTGTTTGGCCTGCAGGATACCCAAGGCGACGTCAGCCACGTGCTCGACAGCCGGCATGCCCTGGATAACGGCTTGTCTGGCCGCCTGCGTGAACAGGCAAGGCTACTGGGCGTCAGTGTCGCCAGCCTGGTGCACCAGGCCTGGGCGCAGGTACTGGCCCAGCTGTCCGGGCGCGAAGAAGTGGTGTTCGGCACCGTGCTGCTCGGTCGCCTGCAAGGCGGCGAGGGTGCCGAGCGGGCACTGGGGATGTTCATCAACACGCTGCCGGTGCGTGTCAGCGTGGGGGCGGCAGGTGCCGCCGATGGCGTGCGCCTGACCCACCAGCGCCTGGGCCGCCTGCTGGCCCACGAGCAAGCCTCACTGGCCCTGGCCCAGCGCTGCAGTGGTGTGCCGGCTTCGCAGCCACTGTTCACCAGCCTGCTCAACTTCCGCCACAGCTCAGCGGGCAAGGCTGAGCTGCGCCAAGCCTGGCGGGGCATCGAGCAGGTGGCTGCCCACGAACGCAGCAACTACCCGCTGGTGGTCAATGTAGACGATCTGGGTGATGGCTTTGTCCTGACGGTACAGGCTGTAGCGCAGGTTGACGGTGGCCAGGTAGGCCGTTTGCTCGGCAGTGCCCTGGAGCAGCTGGCCCAGGCACTGGCGCGAGCCCCGGCCACGCCACTGCGTTCGTTAAGCCACCTGACAAGCAGCGAGCGCGCGCTGGTGTTGCAAGGCTTCAACGCTACCCGTCGCGACTACCCGAATGAACATGCGCTTCACAAGGTGTTCGATGCGCACGCCGCGCTGACGCCGGACGCACCGGCAGTGCTGCATGGCCAACGGCAATGGACGTACCGGCAGCTGGAACACTATGCCAACCGCCTGGCGCACCACTTGCTGAGCCTGGGCGTGAACCCGGGCGATCGTGTTGCGCTGCTGCTGCCGCGCAGTTTCGAGCTGCTGGCTGCACAGTTGGCGGCCAGCAAATGCGCAGCCGTTTACGTGCCACTGGACAGCAACGCGCCTGCCGACCGCCAGGCCTTCATGATCGAGGACAGCGGTGCCCGGGTACTGCTGACCCTCGCCAGTGAAGCGCAAGTAGGCCAGGCCTTGCGGGTCGAACTTGACTGCTGCGAGCTGGGCGATTGCCCGACGCATTCCCCGGGCCTGGTGGTAAACGCCGAAAGCGCGGCCTATATCATGTACACCTCGGGTTCCACCGGCACCCCGAAAGGTGTGCAAGTACCGCACCGGGCCATCGTGCGCCTGGTGATCAACAACGGCTTTGCCGAATTCACCCGCCAGGACCGGGTTGCCTTCGCCTCCAACCCGGCGTTCGACGCCAGTACCCTGGAGGTCTGGGCACCGTTGCTCAACGGCGCCAGCGTGGTGGTCATCGACCAGCTACAGGTACTGTCACGCGAGGCATTGCGTGACGTGCTGCTGGCACAGGGCGTAAGCGTGCTGTGGCTGACTGCGGGGCTGTTCCATCAATTTGCCGAAGCCCTGATGCCGGCCTTTGCCAGGCTGCGCTACCTGATGGTGGGCGGTGACGTGCTGGACCCGGCGGTCATCGCCCGTGTGCTGCGCGAAGGCGGGCCAGCGCACCTGCTCAATGGCTATGGCCCGACCGAAGCCACCACCTTCAGCACCACCCATGAAATTGTCACCGTGGACAAGGGCAGCATCCCGATCGGCAAGCCCATCAGCAATGGCCGCTGCTACGTGCTCGATGCCCGCCAGCAACCGTTGCCGGTGGGGGCCGTGGGTGAACTGTACATCGGTGGTGATGGTGTGGCCCTGGGGTATCTTGGCCAGCCCGAACTGACGGCCGAGCGCTTCCTGGACGACCCGTTCAGCCGCCAGCCAAGGGCACGCATGTACCGCAGCGGGGACCTGGCCAGCTGGCAAGCCGACGGCACGCTGCTTTACCTTGGCCGCGCCGACCACCAGGTCAAGCTGCGCGGCTTCCGTATCGAACTGGGGGAAATCGAAGCCCGCCTGGCGCAGTGCGCCGGCATTCGTGATACAGCCGTGGTACTGCGTGAAGATACCCCGGGCGACAAGCGCCTGGTGGCGTACTTCACAGCGCACGCCGCGGCACCGGCACTCGCCGGGTTGCATACGCAACTGCAAGGCCAGCTGCCGGACTACATGCTGCCGGCCGCTTATGTGTGCCTGGCCGAGTTGCCCTTGACCGCCAACGGCAAGCTCGACCGCCGCGCACTGCCGCAACCGGGCAGCGATGCTGTGATCAGCCGCGCCTTCGAGGCACCACAGGGCGAAACAGAAGCGGCACTGGCAGCGATCTGGGCCGACGTGCTCAAGGTCGAGCAGGTGGGGCGCCATGATCACTTCTTCGAACTGGGTGGCCATTCATTGCTGGCCGTGACCCTGGTCGAACGCATGCGCAAGGCCGGCCTCGGTGCCGATGTGCGCGTGCTGTTTGCCCAGCCGACCCTGGCTGCCCTGGCCGCAGCAGTGGGCAGTAGCCGCGAGGTACGGGTGCCTGTCAATGCTGTACCTGCAGATGCTCGCTTCATTACCCCTCAGATGCTGAGCCTGATCGACCTGGACCAGGCCAGCATCGACCGTATCGTCGCCAGCGTGCCGGGTGGTGCCGCCAACGTGCAGGAAATCTACCCGCTGGCGCCCCTGCAGGAAGGCATTCTTTACCACCACCTGAGCGCCGAACAGGGTGACCCGTACTTGCTGCAGTCGCGCCTGGCATTCGACAGCCTGGCTGACTTGCAGCGCTGGGCCGGAGCCCTGCAGCAGGTTATTGATCGGCACGACATTCTGCGCACCGCGGTGGTCAGCGAAGGCCTCGAACAGGCGGTGCAAGTGGTGTGGCGTGAAGCGCGGATGGCCGTGACGGCGATTGCCGGGCTTGGCGACGAGCGGGTGCTCGATGCCTTGCAGGAACGTCACGATGCCCGCCACCAGCGCCTGGACCTGAGCTGCGCCCCGTTACTGCGGCTGGTACATGCCGATGACCCGGCCAACCAGCGGGTGGTGGCGATTTTGCAGTTCCACCACCTGGCCCTGGACCACACCGCCATGGAAGTGATCGCCGGTGAAATGCAGGCGCTGCTGGCGGGGCAGGGCGAACGCCTGCCGGTACCTGTCCCATACCGCACCTACGTCGCCCAGGCCCGCCTGGCGGCTGATAATGCCGGGCATGAGGCGTTCTTCCGTGACATGCTGGGCGACCTGGACGAACCCACGCTGCCGTTCGGCCTGGCCGATGTGCAAGGTGAAGGCCACGCCATCGAGGAAGCCAGCCTGGCCGTGGATACGGGGCTGGCCGGCCGCCTGCGTGAACAGGCCCGGCGCCTGGGCGTCAGCGCCGCGAGCCTGGCGCACCTGGCCTGGGCACGCGTACTGGGTGTGCTGGCCAACCGCACCGACGTGGTGTTCGGCACGGTACTGATGGGCCGCCTGCAAGGCGGCGACGGGGCCGACCGGGCGCTGGGTGTGTTCATCAACACCTTGCCCTTGCGCATCGACCTGTGCGCACCGGTGCAGCAGGCAGTACGTGTGACCCATCAACGGCTGTCGGCGCTGCTGGCGCACGAACATGCTTCGCTGGCATTGGCCCAGCGCTGCAGTGGCGTGGCGGCTTCCTCGCCGCTGTTCAGCGCCTTGTTCAACTACCGCCATAGCAGCGCCGGGCGCAATGATTCGGCGGCCGGCGCGCATGGCGTGCGCCTGCTTGGCGGCGAAGAGCGCAGCAACTACCCGCTGACCCTGAGCGTCGACGACCTGGGCGAAGGTTTTGGCTTGAGTGTATTGGCCCAGCAGGGTGTCGGGGCAGAACGGGTAGCCCGCTGGATGCACCAGGCGCTCGGCGAGCTGGCCCGGGCGCTGGAACTGGCGACGGATGTGCCGGTGGCCACGTTGCCGATCCTGGACGAGGCTGCGCGCCGGCAATTGCTGGAAACCTTCAATGCCACCCAGCGCGACTACCCGACCGGGCACACCGTGCACGCCCTGGTCGAAACCCAGGCGGCCCGCACCCCGCAGGCTGCGGCCCTGGTGCAGGATGGCCGGGTGCTGAGCTATGGCGAACTGAACCGTAGCGCCAACCGGCTGGCCCACTACCTGATTGCGCATGGCGTGCAAGTCGGCGACCGCGTCGGGCTGTGCCTGCCGCGCAACCTGGAGCGCCTGGTCGGCCTGCTGGCAGTGCTCAAGGCCGGCGCAGCCTATGTACCGATCGACCCCGCTTACCCGGCTGATCGTATTGCCTACCTGCTGGCCGACAGCGCCCCGGTGCTGGTGCTGGTGGACTCGTCTACCCTGGCGTTGGTTGGCGATATGCCCCGGGTTGCGCTGGACCGTGATGCCTGGCAAGGCGAGTCGGATGGCAACCCGCAGGTGGCCGGGCTGGACCATCGACAGTTGGCCTACGTGATCTACACCTCCGGTTCGACCGGCCAGCCCAAGGGTGTGATGGTCGAGCACGCTACCCTGGCCAACCTGGTGCATTGGCACTGCGAGGCCTTCGCCTTGCACGCTGGCAGCCATACCAGCACGGTGGCCGGGTTCGGCTTCGACGCCATGGCCTGGGAGGTCTGGCCTGCGCTCTGTGCAGGGGCAGTGCTGCACCTGCCACCGGTACAGGTTGGCGCTGAACACGTTGATGAATTGCTGGACTGGTGGCTTGAACAACCGCTGGCGGTCAGCTTCCTGCCGACACCGGTGGCCGAGCAGGCGCTGCGCCGTGATCGCCAGCACCCGACCTTGCGCACGTTGCTGGTGGGGGGAGACCGCGTGCGCCAGTTCGAGCATGAGCCCGGTTTTGCCCTGGTCAACAATTACGGCCCCACTGAAACGACGGTGGTGGCCAGCTCCGGGCAGCTGACACCTGGCGGCCGGCTGCACATCGGCAAGCCGATCGCCAACACCCGGGTCTACGTGCTCGACGACCAGCAGCAGCCGGTACCGGTTGGCGCAGTAGGTGAGTTGTACATAGGCGGTGCCGGGGTTGCCCGGGGTTACCTGAAGCGTGAAGGCCTGACCACAGAGCGCTTTGTGGCCGACCCGTTCTGCACCGAAGCCAATGCGCGGATGTACCGCAGTGGGGACCTGGTGCGCTGGAATGCCGATGGCACCCTGGATTACCTGGGGCGCAATGATGATCAGGTGAAGATCCGCGGCGTGCGGGTGGAACTGGGTGAAATCGAAAGTGTGCTGGCGGCCCAGCCTGGCATTGCCGGTGCCGTGGTACTGGTGCGCGGCGAACGCCTGTTGGCGTGGTTCACCGAAACCACGCCGGTGGCCCCCGACACCTTGCGCCAAGCGCTGCAGGCAAGCTTGCCGGCGCACCTGGTACCGTTGGCCTTTGTCCGCCTGGCTGCTTGGCCGCTGACCAGCCACGGCAAACTCGACCGCAAGGCCTTGCCCGAGCCGGACCCGGCCTTGCTGGCCAGGCAAGCCTACGTGGCACCACAAGGTGAGGTTGAAACCGCGTTGGCGGCGGTGTGGGCCGACATGCTGCAGGTCGAGCGGGTGGGCCGTCACGACAACTTCTTCGAACTCGGCGGGCATTCGCTACTGGCCGTCAACCTCACCGCACGCCTGCGCCGGCAAGGGTTGCAGGTGGATGTACGTACTCTGTTCGGCCAGCCGAGCATTGCCGCCCTGGCCGCCACGATGGGCCAGCGCCATGAGGTACAGGTGCCGGATAACCTGATTCCGGTCGGCTGCAGCCATATCACGCCGGCCATGCTACCGCTGGTGGCCATGGAGCAGTCTGCCATTGACCGTATCGTGGCCCAGGTGCCGGGTGGTGCGACCAACGTGCAGGATATCTACCCGTTGGCGCCCCTGCAGGAAGGTATTCTTTATCACCACCTGAGTGCAGCCGGGCACGACCCGTACGTCCTGCAATCGCGCTTCGCCTTCGCCAGCCGCGCGCACCTCGACAATTTCGCCGCTGCGCTGGACAAGGTCATCGGCCGCCACGACGTGCTGCGCACCGCCATCTTCTGGGAAGGCCTACCCCAGCCCGTCCAAGTCGTGTTGCGCAACGCCAGCCTGCCGCTGGCCCCTGCACACGCAGCCTGCGAACAAGCCACCCGGGCACTCGACCTCAGCCAGGCGCCGCTGATTCGCCTGCTCTACACCGAATCGGACGGCCCCATTGAAGCGACCTTGCAGTTCCATCACATCGTCCTCGACCACACCGCCATGGAAGTGGTTGCCGAAGAACTGATCGGTTATCTGCAAGGCCACGCCGAGCCAGCCCATGCCCCGGTGCCATACCGCAACTACGTGGCCCAAGCCCGCCTGGGCATCAGCCAGGCCGAGCACGAGGCGTTCTTCCGTGAACAGCTGGCCGATATCGATGAGCCGACCCTGCCGTTCGGCCTCAGTGACGTACAAGGCGATGGCCGTGACATCGAAGAGTCCCAGCTGTGGCTGGACACCGGCCTGGCCGGGCGCCTGCGTTTGCAGGCGCGTCAACTGGGCATCAGTGTCGCCAGCCTGTTCCACCTGGCCTGGGCGCGCCTGCTGGGTGCTGCCAGCGGCCAGCAGCGCGTGGTGTTCGGCACCGTGTTGCTGGGGCGCCTTGCAGGTGGCGAGGGGGCCGAGCGGGCGTTGGGCATGTTCATCAACACCCTGCCACTGCGCATCGATCTTGCTGATATCAGCGTGTGCGATGCCGCCCATGCCACACACCAGCGCCTCAGTGCACTGCTGGCCCACGAACATGCCTCGCTGGCACTGGCCCAGCGCTGTAGCGGTGTGGCCGCGCCGTCGCCATTGTTCAGTGCCATGCTCAACTACCGCCACAGCACCCAGGCCACGGCCAGCCAGAAGCAGGCGACCGCGGGCATGGACACCCTCGAAAGCCAGGAGCGCAGCAACTACCCGCTGGGCCTGAACGTGGATGACCTGGGTGAAGGGTTCCGGCTGGTAGCCATGACACCGGCCGAGGTCGGCGCGGCGCGCATCTGCGGGCAGATGAACCAGGTGCTGCAGGCCATGGTCGAGGCCCTGGAGCACACACCAGCCCTGGCGGTACAACATTTGCCGGTACTTGAGCCTATGGAACGCCAGCAGGTGCTGGCGGGCTTCAATGACACGACGGTGGCTTACAACCTGGCGCAGACGCTGCACGGCATGATCGAGGCGCAGGTTGCGCGCACCCCGGATGCCCTGGCAGTGCGGGCCGAAGAGGGCGAACTGAGCTA
>NZ_JENB01000081.1 GCF_000708715.2 Pseudomonas putida W15Oct28
CTGGGGCTGCTGTGCAGCCCTTTCCGACCGGTCCGGCGCCCCGGCAAGGCCGCTCCCACAAACGAGAACCGCAGCAGCCTGATCATGCGGGTTGCGGTTGTGTGAGGCCTTCCAGAAACGCCGCAATCTGCCGCCCACCGCGCAAATGCACCACCGGCACCAGCGGCCCGATCGCCTGGCGGTTCGCCTCGATCCCGGGCCGATAGCCCCGGTCGAACGTCCACACAAACTTCAGGAAAGTAAGAAACGCCCGGTCCAGCCGCTCTGTACACCCGGCCGGCAGGTCTGGCCGTGGCTTGTTCAGCACACTGCGCAGGATTACCCGCTTCAGGCACGTCAGCCGTGGTGTATCCAGCCAGATGACCAGATCGGCCCGTGGCAAGCGCAGGTCGAAGGTGCGGCGGCTGTAGTTGCCCTCGCATACCCACGCTTCCCCACTCACCGCATCGCGTACCCGGCTGCGAAAAGTCTCGGCATCCGGCTCGACCCAACCGGCCTCCCAGAACAGCGTGTCCAGGTGTACCACCGACGCCCCCATGCGGGCGCCGATCTGCCGGGCCAGGGTCGATTTGCCACTGCCGGCGTTGCCCAGAATCACGATGCGTTGCATGGCCAAGTCCCTTTGGAAAAACCGGCCATGTTAGTTCATCCGGCTGGCTCAAGACAGCCATCACGGCCAATGCGATAGCGTTGCAGGTCCTGCGCCAGGATCAGTTTCCCGTGGTAGTGGGCGAGGGCTTCGTCACGCACGTTGTCGATATTCGGGCTGCGCCGCGGGTCGTTCTGGTAGCGGGCGCTGAAGTGCGTCAGCACCAGGTTGCGCACGCCTGCGGCTTCGGCAAAGCGCGCCACCGCCGCTGCGGTGCTGTGGCCGAAGGTAACCCCGGTGCGTTCGACCACAGCCTGGGTGAACGTGGCTTCGTGCACCAGCACATCCGCGCCCTTGGCAGCCTCGGCCAGGAGATCGGGGTTGTCGTTGTCCCCGCACACGATCACCCGCCGCGGCGGGCGCGAGGGGCGCAGGTAGTCGTTGCCGTTCAGCCACTGCCCGCCATGCTGCACGGTCAAACCCTTGGCCAGCTCGCCCCACAGCGGGCCACGGGGTATGCCTTCGGCTTCCAGGCGCGGGATGTCCAGGCGCGGTTCGGGGTTGAGTTCGGTGAACACGAACCCCACGCTCGGCACCCGGTGCGACAGCTGAACGGTGGTCACCTGCAGGGTATCGTTGCGCCATTCGACCAACTCTTCCACGGCCAGCAGGCGTAGCTCGAACGGCAGGAAGGTGTCGCTGGCCGCCAGGCCCTGGCGGACCCAGTCATGCAGCGCGGCGGGCAGGATCAGCTCCAGCGGTTGGGTACGCCCGCTCATGCCGGCGCTGGCCAGCAAGCCGGGCAGTCCGAAGCAATGGTCGCCGTGCACGTGGGTGATGAAAATGGCGCGCAGGTCGCGGATCGACAGCGGGGTGTGCAGCAGTTGGTGCTGGGTGCCTTCGCCGCAATCGACCAGGTACCAGTGGCTGCCACTGGCTTCGATCACCGCCGTGGCGCTGACATTGCGTGCCTTGGTTGGCACCCCGGCGCTGGTGCCGAGGAACAACAGGTCCATGCTCAGGTTCCTTGTTTCAGCCCAGCAGCGACAAGTCGCGCAGCAGCGCCTGCAGCCCTTGTGGCACCAGCGGGCAAGTGCGCTCGAAATCGGCGCTGTCGCACCAGCGGGCGCGGAACGGGCTGCCGTTGGACTCGTGGCCGTCCAGCCAGGCGTGCTGGTAAAGGCTGGCGTCGTCGAAGCGCGCATCGTACACCTGCACGATCTCATGCCCCGGCTTGCCGGCATAGGTGAACAGGCTTTCCAGGGTGCCGAGCAGGTGCACATCACTGATCGGCTGGCCCAGCTCTTCAATGATTTCCCGGGCGATGGCATCGCGGCCCAGCTCACCGAACTCGATACCGCCACCCAGTGGGCGGGACAGCGTCTGGCCGGTGACGGGATCATCGAACACGTTGACCAGAATCTTGCCCTGGTGATGGAACACGCACAGGGCAAGAAAACGGATGCGGGGTGCGGATGGCGGCTTGGTATTCAACGGTCTCGTTCCTTCGAGGCGAGAAAGGGCGCACACCATAGCCGGATTGCCGCCCGCCGTCGACGGCCCGCTAGTCTCCCTGCCGCCAGATGAGCTTGCTGGTGTCATAACCTTGCTCCCGGGCGATGCTCAGCAATTGCTCGCGCTGCTGGTCGGTGACCGCAGGCGTGCGTGAAAGCAGCCACAGGTACTCACGGTTGGGGTGGCCGACCAGCGCCACGCGGTAGTCCTTGTCGTGGTACAGCACCCAGTATTCGCCCTTGGTCAGACCCGGTGCCAAGCGGCTGAACCAGTTGTCGAAGCGCACCCACAGCTTGTCGGTGCTGCCCGGTTGCTGGGCCTCGGCGATGCCCTTGGCTTCGTTCCACTGGCCGTCCTTTTCCTTGCAGCGGTTGGTCACGTCTATGCGGCCATCCGGGCGCAGGCCATAGTGCGCTTCGGACTGCACGCAGTTGCGCTGGAAGAACATCGGCAGCCGCCCCAGTTCATACCAGGTGCCTTGGTAGCGTTGCAGGTCGACCTGCTGGGTGTGCGGCGGTGCCGGTTGGTCGTTGCCGGCGCAGCCGAGCAGGGCCAGGGTCATGCAGGACAGCAGCAGCGTGGTACGTAGCGCCATGATGAACCTCCTTGGAGCGGATAGGACTTACCTGTGTTTCGATGCGGGCGCGGGGCAAAAGTTGTACGGAATTTACACCTCGTCGAACGAACCGGTCTGCACCTGGCCTGCGCGCACGTAGCGGGCGATGACCACACCCTTGGGTGAAACCACCGAGTGCTGCAGGGTGAAGGCTGCCGCCGCCGCGTCATGACCGAACAGGCGTTTGCCATGGCCGAGCAGCAGCGGGTGGATCAGCAGTTGCAGTTCATCGACCAGGTCTGCCGCCAGCAGTTGCTGCACCAGTTCGGCGCTGCCCTGGGTCAGCAGGGTGGCGCCGTCCCGTTGCTTGAGCGAGCGTACCGCAGCGGCGATGTCTGTGCCCAGGGCGTGGCTGTTGTGCCAGGCGAGGGTAGCAGGGGTATGGGTGGCCACATGCTTGGGCACGCTGTTGAACAGGTTGGCGATGGAGAAGTCTTGCGAGTTGTCTTTTATCTTTGGCCAGTAGCCGGCAAAGATGTCGTAGGTACGCCGGCCCAGCAGCAGCTCGAAGGGTTGGCTGAACAATGCCTGCATGGCCTGGCCGAAGACTTCCTCGGCGTAGGGCACGATCCAGCCGCCGTAGGCAAAACCGCCGCTGGTGTCTTCCTGCGGGCCGCCGGGGGCTTGCATCACGCCGTCGAGGCTGATGAAGGCGGCTACGATGAGTTTGCGCATGGGGACTCTCCTGTTGGCAGCCCGTTGGCTGCTTTAATGGGTAGTCGAATGGCAAAAGGCAAAATCGACACAGGTCTCGAAAGTGATGCAGTTCCTCTGTAGGAGCGGCCTTGTGTCGCGAACGGGCTGCAAAGCAGCCCCGGCAATCTGTGCACTTGCGCTGAAATCTCGGGGCTGCTTCGCAGCCCGTTCGCGACACAAGGCCGCTCCTACAAGGGACTGCATTAGCCGAGTGGGCAGTGCAGGTTTACCTCACAGCCAGTAGGTCACCGCCCACCATCCCAGCCCACCCATCACCACGGTATAGGGCAAGGCCATCCACACCATCCGCCCATACGACAGCCGGATCAGCGGCGCAATCGCCGAGGTCAGCAGGAACAGGAACGCTGCCTGCCCGTTCGGCGTTGCCACGCTGGGCAGGTTGGTGCCGGTGTTGATCGCCACCGCCAGTGTTTCGAAATGCTCGCGGCTCATGCCACCATTGAGAAACGCCTGCTTCACTTCAGTGATGTAGATGGTGGCGACAAACACGTTGTCGCTGATTGCCGACAGCAAACCGTTGGCCAGGTACAGCATGCCCGGTTGCTGCTCGGCCGGCAGTGTCAGCACCCAGCTGATCAGGGGGCTGAACAGTTGCTGCTGGTGAATCACCGCGACCACGGCAAAGAACACCACCAGCAACGAGGTGAACGGCATGGCGTCCTGGAAGGCGCGGCCCAGGCGGTGCTCGTCGGTGATGCCGGTAAAGGCGGTGATCAGCACGATCACCATCAGGCCGATCAGGCCGACTTCAGCCACGTGCAGCCCCAGGCAGATGATCAGGATCAGCGCCGCAATCCCTTGCACCCACAGCGCGATGCGCTGGGCCTGGGTACGCGCGGCGTCGTCCTCGGCCGCATAGGCGGCCAGCACCTGGCGCACGGGTTCAGGCATCAAGGTGCCGTAGCCGAACAGGCGCAGTTTTTCCAGCAGCACACAGGTCAGCAGGCCGGCACCCAGCACGGGCAGCGACACGGGTGCCACCTTGAAGAAGAAGTCGGCGAAGTGCCAACCCATCTCGTGGCCGATCAGCAGGTTCTGCGGCTCGCCCACCAACGTGCATACGCCACCCAGGGCGGTACCCACCGCGCCGTGCATCAGCAGGCTACGCAGGAAGTCGCGGAACTGGTCGAGGTCTTCGCGGTGCAGGTGGGCGATCTGCTGGTCGCTGTCCAGCGCGCTTTCCTCGCGCGGGTTGGCCCCGGACGCGACGCGGTGGTACACGGCGTAGAAGCCGACCGCAGCGCTGATGATCACCGCCGTCACGGTCAGCGCATCGAGAAACGCCGACAGAAATGCCGACAGCACGCAAAACAGCAACGCCAGCACTGCCTTCGAGCGCACCCCGAGCAAAATGCGCGAGAACAGGAACAGCAGCAGCTCCTTCATGAAATGGATGCCGGCGACCATGAACATCAGCAGCAGGATCACCGGGAAGTTGTGTTGCAGTTCCTCGTACAGCGCCTGTGGCGTGGTCATCTGCAACAGCAGGGCTTCGATCAGCAGCAGGCCACCGGGCATCAGCGGGTAGCACTTCAGCGCCATGCCCAGGGTGAAGATGAACTCAAGCACCAGCGCCCAGCCGGCTGCAACCGGGCCAACGGTGACCAGCAGCAGCGGGTTGAGAACCAGGAACAGGCAGATGACCGCCTTGTACCAAAGCGGCGACTGGCCCAGAAAACCATGGGCGAGGGCGCCGGTCAGGGAGCGTGACATGAATATGTATCCTTATAATTCGGCGATGGCGCACGGTGCCGGATCGACGCGCCTTAGGCAAGGCGTGCAGTCCCGTTTTTGGCACAAGTGCGGTCACCGGGCTGGGTTACCATCCGCGCTATGAATCCTTCACCCGCAGGAGTGCCGCCCGTGACCGAGTACAGTGCGTTCAAGGTTGAACTGACCGACAACATCGCCCACGTTCAGATCAACCGCCCGGAGAAGGTCAACGCGATGAACGCGGCCTTCTGGGAAGAGATAATCACTATCTTCCAGTGGATTGACGACACCGATGCCGTGCGGGCGGTGGTGATCAGTGGTGCCGGCAAGCATTTTTCCGCGGGCATCGACCTGATGATGCTGGCCTCGCTGGCTGGGCAAATGGGCAAGGACGTGGGCCGCAATGCGCGCTTTCTGCGTAGCACCATCCAGCGCCTGCAGGCTTCGTTCACCGCCGTGGACAAATGCCGCAAGCCGGTACTGGCGGCCGTGCAGGGTTACTGCATCGGCGGCGCCATCGACCTCATCTCGGCGTGCGACATGCGCTACTGCAGCAGCGACGCGCAGTTCTCGATCAAGGAAATCGACATGGGCATGGCCGCCGACGTCGGCACACTGCAACGTTTGCCACGTATCATCGGTGACGGCATCATGCGTGAGCTGGCCTTCACCGGGCGCAACGTTGCGGCCGACGAGGCCCTGCGCATCGGCCTGGTCAACCGGGTCTATGATGATCAGGCCGCACTGATTGACGGCGTCTTTGCCATCGCCCGGGAGATTGCTGCAAAATCGCCGATCGCCGTGGCCGGCACCAAGGAAATGCTCAGCTACATGCGTGACCATCGCATCGACGATGGCCTGGACTACATCGCCACCTGGAACGCCGCGATGCTGCAGTCCGAAGACCTGCGCGTGGCCGTGGCGGCGCACATGAGCAAACAGAAACCGACGTTCGCCGACTGATCGGGCCGGGGGACGCGCAGTCAAGGAACCCCCGACATGTCAGCACGCTGGACTACTGCAGTACTCGACCCGCAGATAACCGGGGGCGTGGCCGTGGCCCGCAGCCCGGAAGGGTTTCTGGTGGACGACAACGGTGCGCTGTTCCCCCGCGACTGGCTCAAGCGCCAGGACCTCGATGTGTTGTGCGAGCACGGCATTGGCCATTTCGACGGCCAGCCGGTGTTCCTGCTGGAGCTGCGCAGCGCCACTGACGTGCCCGGCTGCCACTGGCGCGGGCTGCGCGCGTTCATGCTCGAAGGCGACTTCGACACCTACAAAGTGCTGGGTTATGCCGCGCAGATCGGTACCTGGGCCCGCGAGCACCGTTTCTGCGGCAGCTGTGGCCAGGCGATGACGCAAATTCGCTGGGAGCGGGCGATGTACTGCCAGCCGTGCGACCTGCGCAGTTACCCGCGTATTTCACCGAGCATGATCGTGCTGGTGACCCGTGGCGATGAAATCTTGCTGGCGCGCTCGCCGCGCTTCGTCACCGGGGTGTACAGCACCTTGGCGGGCTTTGCCGAGCCAGGTGAGTCGGCCGAAGACTGCCTGGTGCGTGAAGTGCGAGAGGAAGTGGCGGTGGAGGTGCAGAACATCCAGTACGTCGGCAGCCAGTGCTGGCCATTCCCGCACTCGATGATGCTGGGCTTTCATGCCGAGTACGCGGGTGGCGATATCGTCATGCAGCCGGACGAGATCGAGGACGCCCAGTGGTTCAGCGTCCACGCCCTGCCGCCGCTGCCCGCCGGGCGCTCCATTGCCCGGTATTTGATCGATTTGTATGTGGCTCGCCGTTTAGGGTTGGCCGAACCAGTGCTGCCACGCTAGGCGCACGGTCAACGCCAGCACCACGGTGATGAACACCGGGCGGATGAACTTGCTGCCGCCGCTGATCGCCGTGCGTGCGCCGAAGAAGGCACCGACCATCACCGACAGGCCCATGCACAGGCCGACGATGTAGTCCACTTGCCCGGAAATGATGAACACCGTCAGCGCCGCGATGTTGCTGACGAAGTTCATGCTGCGCGCCACGCCGCTGGCGCGGACCAGGTCGATGGGGTACAGCAGCAGGGTGCTGACCGTCCAGAACGCCCCGGTACCCGGGCCGGCCACGCCGTCGTAGAAGCCCAGGGTGAGGCCTTGCGGCACTTGCCACTTCTTCTTGATCGGCGCATCGGCATCCAGCGGCGCCTTGGGTGTGCCGCCGAACAGCAGGTAGATGCCACAGGCGAAGACGATCACTGGCAGCATCTTGTTCAGCCATTCGGCTGGCATGTAGTGGGCGATGACTGCGCCAAGCAACGCCCCGGTCAAGGTGGCGAACAACGCCGGGCGCCACTGCGCCGGGTGGAACAGTTTGCGCTTGTAGTAGGTGAAACCTGCGGTGGCCGAACCGAAGGTGGAGCTGAGCTTGTTGGTACCCAGCACCAGGTGCGGCGGCATACCGGCGGTGAGCAGCGCCGGGGTGGTGAGCAGGCCGCCGCCACCGGCGATGGCATCGATGAAACCGGCGACGAAGGCGACCAGGACCAGAATCAGAAGGGTGAGGGGTTCTACGGTGAGTTCAAAGGGCATGAGGTCTTGGCAGGCAGGGAGGCAAGGGGCGGCAAAGGGCCGCGCTAGAAGGGAGACATGGTAATCCTGGGAGGGGTGTGTTGCCAGTGCCGGCCTCTTCGCGGGCACGCCCGCTCCCACAGGTACTGTACAGGTCTTGATGCCGGTGAAGGACCTGTGGGAGCGGGCATGTTCTGGTCAAGTTTTGCCGGACACCGATTACGGTGATCAAGCTGCCTGCTGCTCCATTGCTATTGGCGACAGGTAGTTGTTATAGCTGTGGAGCCTGATTCGGTTGTATCTCATGAAGAAGCTGGTCATATCCTGCCTGGCTTCTTCAATTGCCGC
>NZ_JENB01000082.1 GCF_000708715.2 Pseudomonas putida W15Oct28
CGCCGGCCTGAACGCCGCCCGCTTCGGCAGCTGGACCCCAGACTTCACCCCCGCCAATGCCAAGCAGGCCCTGCTGGCGTTCAAGGGTGACGTGTACACCGGCCTCGACGCCGAAAGCTTGGGCGAGGACGACTTCAGCTACGCGCAAGACCACCTGCGCATGCTTTCGGGCCTGTACGGCCTGCTGCGCCCGCTCGACCTGATGCAGCCCTATCGCCTGGAAATGGGCACCAAGCTGGCCAACGCCCGCGGTAAAGACCTGTATGCCTTCTGGAGCACACGCATCAGCGAATGGCTGAACCAGGCCCTGGCCGAACAAGGCGATGACGTGCTGCTGAACCTGGCCAGCAACGAGTACTTCAGTGCCGTGAAACGCAGCGCGCTGAAGGCCCGGGTGATCAACGTCGACTTCAAGGACCTGAAAAACGGCCAATACAAGATCATCAGCTTCTACGCCAAGAAAGCCCGCGGCATGATGAGCCGCTTCGTCATCCAGCAGCGCATCAGCGACCCGGAGCAGCTCAAGCAGTTCGACGTGCAGGGCTACTACTACAGTGCCGAGCAGTCCAAGCCGGACCACCTGGTGTTCCTGCGCGATCATCCTGGCGAGTGAGTTACTGACGAAGACGGGAGCTGTTCATTTAAGAGAACATGCTCCCTTCGTCACACCTTCAAACATTTTATTATTTGACTACACTGCGATCACTACTAACCTACTGACAAATATTCCTCCAGCTCAGAGATTAATACATGGCATTCGACGATACCTTCCGCTTGAGCTCCCACGCAGTAATATTTAACGAAGACAATGAGGTACTTCTATTAAAAGCAACCTATGGGAATTTTGCATGGGGGCTCCCCGGCGGCGCCTTAGAGGTTGGAGAAACAATTCATGAAGCACTAATTAGAGAGTGCTTGGAAGAACTTAATCAACAGATCACCGACGCAACACTGACTGGCGTCTACTACCATAAGCAGTATAACTCACAGGCCTTCATATTCCGCTGCACTATAAACGACATTTCAAAAATAACATTGAGTAACGAACACTCAGAATACAATTTTGTTCCTGTATGTTCCCTAAGCGAAATTCAAGGCATACGAGTCACTGACTGCCTAAATTTTTCCGGAATCGTTACCAGTAGAAAATTCTGACCAATATCTCTAATCTTCCTAACCTACAATAATCTTCACACGGCAAATCCTCCCCACTAAGATTACACTCATATCTCATTCGATAGATATCTGGGTAAAGCGCTTGCGTGAGTTACGATACTGACTCTGCGAGCTGTATTTTCGCATCTACCACACACACCGAAATTTTCACTGCGCTCGCATAAGGTATGAAAGGATCCTCGCGCTCTTGTACTCGCTTATCACTCCTGCCACTAACAAATGCGTAAGTGTTTCAAATGCTGCGACTTCTCGCATGCCCCCCTAGCGGACTCGTTGGGAAAAATTACGGGGAAGCAACAACCTATTGATAATACTCCAAAAAATCAGTCCGTAGAATAGTCCTACATCATCAGTGGACTTTTCCCACAGTAACTTACCGAACATCCTCTTCTAACTTGATCTAAGATCAGTCTCGCAAGCAATCACTGAGACAAAACTTACGACACAAGCGGGAAGAACAGCAATGAAGAAATATAAAGACATAAACTTAATGGGTGAAAGGTGGAACAGCTCCACCAAAAAACCATATAAAACAAGAAACATGAATAGATGGCTTACAGAGCATTCGAAGATCTTAACAATCGGGAGTTGCTTTGCTGTCAATTTTGCACGCTGGATCTCATTGCACAATATTTACACCACAGCACCTGACTGGGGACTCCATTACAATACAAAAACCATAATCCACGAGCTATTAACTTGTTCAGAAGGAGAACAGAGAAATATTACTTGGGCGGTAAAGTCGGTCGATGGCAACCTCTGCTTTCATGACGCCAGGAGGCATCCAATTAGTAGAGAGTCCGAATTGGAGCTATCACACTTGCAGGCCAAATTACAAGCCTGTGGAAAAATAGCACTAGAAAGCTCCACAGCTTTCGTTATCACATTCGGCCTCAGCGAACTTTGGGAGCAGCAAATTGGCGAAGAATGGCACCACTTGAACCGAGCTCCCTTAACAAATATAACGTCTGATAAGCCACTCAATTTTCGAAATCGCTTTCAGACAGTAGCCGAAATCAAATCCGACCTCCTTAAAATAATAAAAATCATATATACATCACATCACCGCTCAGTACCCATTGTTTTTACAGTATCCCCAATACCACTAAAAACCAGCGGCATGCCCTACGACCCTAGAATCGCAAATGTCAGATCAAAATCCAATCTGGTCGCTGCAATTCACGAATTGCTTGACGAACACCCGGGGTTAGAGAGCGTCTCGTACTTCCCTGCTTTTGAGATGTTCTTTCAATCCCCAGGCCTACCTACAGCGTGGCAGCAAGACGGAAGGCATGTCACAGCAGAGAAAATAGATTCCGTATGCCGGATGTTCATATCAATCTACGCAAAAGATACTGAAAAATTCAACAAAAACATTAACTTTACAGTGCCGGAGGTCTGAGATGAACAGCGCTACTCTTAAGCCATTAGATTATGATTTAAACCTAATACCTACCATTCATATATCCCCCTCAAAAAACTCAACGCTTCCGTTATTAGCAGCGTCCTTACTGATCGAAGGAATCACTCTCCTCGAAATTGATGACGACCACATTGATGATATTAAAACCATGATAATCATCCTATCCAAATTAGGAGCTCACTGCATACAGGAAAAAGATCAATTAATTATTGATGCACGCGGCCCTATCCATTCCGAGGCAGTTTTTAAAGAGTGCTCGGATACTCGCTATAGTTTATTGCTGCTTGGCATATTGAGCTCACGCACTGGTAGTGCCAAAGTTTCAATCCCTGGTGGTTGCGACCTCAATCGTCCTTTTGACTACCACGTCGACTGCTTGACTAAGCTTGGAAACTCCATAAGCCATGACGACTACGAAATATCATGCAGCAAAGGTTCAGCGCTAATTACAACACTAGAATTACCTTACCCCTCTGTTGGCACCACACTTCAAGCCCTATTCTCTTGTGTCACTGGCACCACAAATTCAACGATACATATTCAGAATACTGCCCTCGAACCAGAAATTGATGATGTCATATCATTCCTGAATAAAGCAGGCACAAAAATCCTGCGAAACGGCAGTGATTTGATTGTAGTCCCCGTCAACAATAAAACGCTACGAGGAATCAAACACAAACCTATCGATGACCGAATCGAAGCAAGTTCTTATGCCTTTGCATCAATGGCCGCACGAAAATTAGTTCTACTTAAAAACTATCCAATTCAGTTCATGGCTGAGCCACTTCACATACTGGACCAATTGAAATGCCCTTACTACCTTCTGGGTGCAGGTGATATCTTGATCGACGGTAGAGCGTTTAACGACCGTCAGCCCCTTGATGTTACAGCACTTCCTTATCCAGGGTTCCCCACTGATCTTCAGCCTATCTTAACTGCGCTGTGCTGCACCCTTGATTCGAAGCATATAGTTAGAGATATGGTTATGCCGTCCCGTACAAACTATGTCAATGAGCTTAGAAAAATTGGCGCTGACATTTCCTGCTTTGAAAACACGATTTCAATCAACGGTTTCAAAAAGAAATCCAACCAAGTATCAATAAACGTATCAGCCCCGGACCTAAGAGGCGGAATGGCAATAGTCCTGTTAGCTATTTCCTGTGGATGTCAAATCAATATAACCGCCTTCAATCAAATATTGCGTGGTTACTCAAGAATAATAAGCAACGCTCAAATACTTGGCGGACAGATCACTTATGACCACACCTCAACGGACCGAGCTAACTGAATTAAATTCCTACTACATAAACTCAAACGCAGAGCGCGCTTATTCACCAAAAGACTTAAGCGAACTAAAGTCCGCGATAGTACACAGCAACGGCACAAAACGAATAATCCTTGGAGGTGGTAGCAACATAATCCTTAGCAAGCCCAATTATGGTTGCGACACATCATTTTTACTCATGCAGCGGATGCCTAAAACACTCACATGGGAGGAGAACATATGCACTGCGGATAATTCAGTCCGTCTGCAGACGCTCGTACAAGAGTCAATTGATAGAAACTTCTCCGGGCTCGAAAAACTAATAGGAATACCAGGCACGATTGGCGGAGCCATCTACATGAATGCTGGAGCTTTCGACTGTGATATTCATCAAGCGCTCATAGA
Source organism: Pseudomonas putida W15Oct28 (assembly GCF_000708715.2). GTDB lineage: Bacteria > Pseudomonadota > Gammaproteobacteria > Pseudomonadales > Pseudomonadaceae > Aquipseudomonas > Aquipseudomonas putida_R. Next base: position 4,269 of record NZ_JENB01000082.1, read on the forward strand.
AGTAACAACTCTTAATCTAGAAAACAATTTAATAATGACCTATAACAAAAACGATCTAGAAAATTCCTATCGAACCAGCATTTTCCAGAAAAGCCGAGAGATCATTATACAGGCAAAATTTAAATTTATTCCGGGAGCGCATGACCAACCCGTCGCTGCATCAGCGAAAGCTATTCTCAAGAGACGTCACACGACCATACCGTATATCTTACCAAATGCTGGAAGCGTATTTCAAAGACCTAATCATAAGCTTAGAGTCGGCGAGATGATAGATGCTTTAGGGCTAAAAGGATTTCGGATTGGAGGTGCAATGATATCCGAACTCCACGGCGGCTTTATTGTGAATATTTGCCAAGCAACCGGAAGCGACGTGATAGCGCTGGCACAACACATTAAGAACGTCGTTCTCAAGGAGTACGGAACACCACTTCACCTCGAGCAGGTCATCATATGAAATTCTACTTTTTTGAGAACATCACAAGCAAGATCAAATCAATTTTCGGATGTCCAAGCCTAGGGGTTAAAGCAGTAGTATTTAACGACAAGCAACAAGTCCTTTTAATACAGCACACTTATCGTATTGGTTGGCATTTGCCAGGTGGAGGAGTAGTAGCAGGAGAAACACCTCGTGCAGCTGTATGCAGAGAAGTACTAGAAGAAACAGGCCTCACTGCCTTCAAACCCTTACTTGTTTCGGCTTTATTGAATAAATGGAGGCACCAGCATGATTATGTCTTGCTTTACAAAATAACTGATTATCTAGGCCCCACACAAATTCACGACCACCATGAAATTAAAAACATTGGATGGTTCGATTTACATAAATTACCTGAAGAGACTACGTCAAATACAAAAGACCGAATATCAGAAATACTTAATGGAGACAACAACAATGATTACTGGTGAAAACTTAAAAATCACTTGCTTACAAAACCTGAACGTCACCTGCAGCGAGTGGGCTCCTGACGTAATCTTTTCATTTATTGATCCCGGCACTCGAATAAAAGAAATCTTAGCTTACAAACCCGCCAAACACTTTATTTACGAACTCTACGATCAAGAGCAAAGCGCAGATCTTGAGCATATGACAGCAACTCTAAAAAAGTACATGAATGACATCAGCACTCTAGAAACAAATGCGAAGACAAAAATAATATTCCACTGCCACGCAGGAGTAAGCCGAAGCACCGCATTCGCTTACATCTATTTACACTACCATGGCTCTAATGCCTTCTCGAAGCTCTTACGATTAGCAAACAAGCCTTGGCCAAATTACAAAATATGCGAAATCATGGAAAATCTTTACTTTTATACTGGGGATCTTACTGCAGACCTCTTACGTTACAGGCAACAGCACAAAAAACGGTTACAAGCTTACCGGCGCCTTAATCTTGCCAGAGGTTTGATTTCACCTGTAAAAAGATAAGCCAGGATCCTTTTATGAAAAACTACAGACTTGCAACAGGCATAAGTGACAAACATCGACTAAAGATACTGAATGAAATATACAACCCCTCAAGCTTAGCCTTCCTAGATGAGCATGTATTGCGTATTGAAAAACCAATATCAATTTTAGAGATAGGGTGCGGCCATGGACATATGACGTGCATTTTAGCGAAAGCCTTGAGCGTTAATGGAGGAACTATTACAGGAAGAGACATATCCGAGAATCAGCTTGAAATCGCCAGGGACATTGCAAAACCAAATAAGCTAGGCAATATCAGCTTTGAGCGCAGTGATATTAGCTTTCAAGATAAAGCTGAAGATTTTTTTGACTGTACCTACAGCCGATTCTTGCTCATGCACTTGCACAACAGAACTGAATCCTTGAAATCCATCAGTGAATCATTAGCGCCCAACGGGATTTCGATATTTGAGGAACCTTGCCTCAGCAGTCAATTTTGCCACCCCTACTTCCCGGAGTTTTATGAAGCGAACGCCTTAACAATAAAATTAGGCGAGAAGTTGAACCTTAACTACAACAACCCAATATCACTACTAGATGAAATTTCAAAATTTTACCACATAGAGGCACTTAACATATCACAACCAACACTGGCAACGCATGCACACAAGCAAATAATACACGAATCATTTAAACAGATTTCAAAGGATCTATTAAGCTACGCCCTCTGCAGTGAGGCTGACTCACTTCGTATAGCCGAATCGCTTTACAACTTTTCTTGTTCCCCCAACGGCTTTGCCTCTGGACTGAGGGTGCTACAAGTTAAGGCCCGACGAAGGTAGACATAAACCCAAACAATCGTCGTTGTTATTCTAACTCGCCTCTGACAATGACTAATTTCTGCTCAACCTGGTAGTAAAGGTAGGCGCGCTTTTAACATCCAACAATGCATGAACAACCCAGGGCAACTCAAGCAGTTTAATGTGCAGGAGTTCTTCTGCAGTGCCGAGCAGTCCCCTACTGGGCCTACCCGATTATGCTGCCGAACCAGTTGCTGCGCCCATGAGTTCGAGCGATGCTCGTGCTCATGGGCGGTTAACCTGTCAAGGTGAACACCTGTCCGCATTGACTACTTTCACTGCATGCCCTGCCCCAGTACCTGGACGACTCCCAGGAACTGATCCAGCAGCTGCGCGAACTGTCGCCGGCGCAGATCAGCGAACTGATGCACCTGTCCGACAAGCTCGCCGGCCTGAACGCCGCCCGCTTCGGCAGCTGGACCCCAGACT
>NZ_JENB01000083.1 GCF_000708715.2 Pseudomonas putida W15Oct28
CCTCTCCCCGCTCTACCCCCTCCTTGCACCCCCTCCGAACACAACTAAGCTTGTTGCCTCAGTGGGCTTCGCTCCGAAAAGACCGAAGCAGACGCGGCGCATAGCCTGTCGCCGCCCCCGAAAAAAGCTTGACCGATCGATCAGAAAAAGGTGAAAAACGGTACACATTACAAATATTTATTTGTGTACAATCGCCCAGACCCGATCACTGCGGGACATCAGTGAACGGGCCCGGACACGGGTCGGCGTACCAAAGTTGCGTTGCGGTAGCCTTGCTGGTTATCAATACTGGCGCCGATTTTTCGACCAACAAGAACATTAAAACCGTGGAACCTTAGAATGAGCACAGCAATCAGTCCGACTGCTTATAACTATAAGGTCGTCCGCCAGTTCGCCATCATGACGGTGGTCTGGGGGATCCTTGGCATGGGCCTCGGCGTCTTCATCGCCTCGCAGCTGGTATGGCCGCAACTGAACCTGGACCTGCCCTGGACCAGCTTTGGCCGCCTGCGCCCGCTGCACACCAACCTGGTGATCTTCGCCTTCGGGGGCTGTGCGCTGTTCGGCACCAGCTACTACGTGGTGCAGCGCACCTGCCAGACCCGGCTGATCTCCGACAGCATGGCCGCCTTCACCTTCTGGGGTTGGCAGGCGGTGATCCTCGGCGCGCTGATCACCTTGCCGATGGGCTACACCACCACCAAGGAATACGCCGAGCTCGAATGGCCGCTGGCGATCCTGCTGGCCATCGTCTGGGTCACCTACGGGCTGGTGTTCTTCGGCACCATCGTCAAGCGCAAGACCAAGCACATCTATGTCGGCAACTGGTTCTACGGCGCCTTCATCGTGGTCACCGCGATGCTGCACATCGTCAACCACATCTCTCTGCCGGTCAGCCTGTTCAAGTCGTACTCGGCCTACGCCGGTGCCACCGACGCGATGATCCAGTGGTGGTACGGCCACAACGCCGTGGGCTTCTTCCTCACCACCGGCTTCCTGGGGATGATGTACTACTTCGTGCCCAAGCAGGCCGAACGGCCGATCTACTCGTATCGCCTGTCCATCGTGCACTTCTGGGCGCTGATCACCCTGTACATCTGGGCAGGTCCCCACCACCTGCACTACACCGCCCTGCCCGACTGGGCGCAGTCGCTGGGCATGGTGATGTCGATCATCCTGCTGGCGCCAAGCTGGGGCGGCATGATCAACGGCATGATGACCCTGTCCGGTGCCTGGCACAAACTGCGCACCGACCCGATCCTGCGCTTTTTGGTCGTTTCGCTGGCGTTCTACGGCATGTCCACCTTCGAAGGCCCGATGATGGCCATCAAGACCGTGAACTCCCTGTCGCACTACACCGACTGGACCATCGGCCACGTCCACGCCGGCGCCCTCGGCTGGGTGGCCATGATCTCGATCGGCGCCGTGTACCACATGATCCCGAAACTCTACGGTCGCGAGCAGATGCACAGCATCGGCCTGATCAACGCGCACTTCTGGCTGGCCACCATCGGCACCGTGCTGTACATCGCCTCGATGTGGGTCAACGGCATTACCCAAGGCCTGATGTGGCGCGCCATCAACGATGACGGCACCCTCACCTACTCCTTCGTCGAAGCCCTGCAGGCCAGCCACCCTGGCTATATCGTCCGCGCCCTGGGCGGTGCGTTCTTCGCCAGCGGCATGCTGCTGATGGCCTACAACGTGTTCCGTACCGTACGTGCCGCCAACCCGGTACAGGCTGAAGAAGCCGCCAAGATCGTCGTTGTGGGAGCGCACTGATGAAGCATGAAGCCGTCGAGAAGAACATAGGCCTGCTGGCCTTCTTCATGGTCATCGCCGTCAGCGTCGGTGGCCTGACCCAGATCGTCCCGCTGTTTTTCCAGGACGTCACCAACAAGCCGGTCGAAGGCATGAAGCCGCGCACCGCGCTGGAGGTGGAAGGCCGTGATATCTACATCCGCGAGGGCTGCGTAGGCTGCCATTCGCAGATGATCCGCCCGTTCCGCGCCGAAACCGAGCGCTACGGCCACTACTCGGTGGCCGGTGAGAGCGTGTGGGACCACCCGTTCCTGTGGGGCTCCAAGCGTACCGGGCCGGACCTGGCCCGCGTTGGCGGCCGTTACTCCGATGACTGGCACCGCGCACACCTGTACAACCCGCGCAACGTGGTACCGGAATCGAAGATGCCGTCCTACCCGTGGCTGGTCGAGAACAAGCTCGATGGCCAGGACACCGCGAAGAAGCTGGAGGTGCTGCGCACACTCGGTACCCCGTACACCGATGCCGACATTGCCGGCGCGCGTGACGCGGTCAAGGGCAAGACCGAAATGGACGCCATCGTCGCGTACCTGCAGGGTCTTGGCACCATCATCAAGAGCAAACGGTGACGCTGATGGATATCGGGATGATTCGCGGCCTGGGCACCGTCATGGTGATGGTGGCCTTCGTGGGCCTGGCGCTGTGGGTGTTCAACCCACGGCGTAAAAAGGACTTCGACGAAGCGACCCAACTGCCCTTCGCGGATGACCCCGAGGCAACCCGGCACGTCGAGCAAGCAAAAGCTTCTGGGAGCAAAAAACAATGACAACCTTCTGGAGTCTGTACGTTACCGTCCTGACCCTGGGCACCATCTTCTCGTTGACCTGGCTGTTGCTGTCGACCCGCAAGGGCCAGCGCGAAGAGGTCACCGACGAAACCGTCGGGCATGCCTTCGATGGCATCGAGGAATACGACAACCCGCTGCCGAAATGGTGGTTCTGGCTGTTCGTCGGCACCATCATCTTCGCCCTCGGCTACCTGGTGCTGTACCCGGGCCTGGGCAACTGGAAAGGCATCCTGCCGGGCTACTCGTACCTGGATACCGACAAGCAGACCGAGTTTTCCAACGGCCAGCCGGGCTGGACTGGCGTGCACGAGTGGGAAAAGGAAATGGCCAAGGCCGATGCCCGCTTCGGGCCGATCTTCGCCAAGTTCGCCGCCATGCCCATCGAGGACGTGGCCAAGGACCCTCAGGCGCTGAAGATGGGCGCGCGGCTGTTCGCCTCCAACTGCTCGGTGTGCCATGGCTCCGACGCCAAGGGTGCCTTCGGTTTCCCCAACCTGACCGACAACGACTGGCGTTGGGGCGGCGAGCCGGACACCATCAAGACCACCATCATGGGCGGCCGCCACGGCGTGATGCCGGCCTGGGCCGAAGTGATCGGTGATCAGGGCGTGGCCGACGTGGCTGCATTCATAGTCAGCAAGCTCGATGGCCGTACCCTGCCAGAGGGCGCGAAGGCCGATGCCGAGAATGGCCAGAAAATCTTCGCTGCCAACTGCGTGGCCTGCCACGGGCCGGAAGGCAAAGGTACCCCAGCCATGGGCGCGCCGAACCTGACCCACCCGCAGGCGTTCATTTACGGTTCGAGCTTTGCCCAGTTGCAGCAGACCATTCGTTATGGTCGCCAAGGTCAGATGCCCGCCCAGGAGCAGCTGCAGGGTAATGACAAGGTGCACCTGCTGGCGGCTTATGTTTACAGCCTGTCGCATCAGGACCAGACGCAGGCCAAGGCTGAGTAAGCAGGTCTGGCCTCTTCGCGGGCTTGCCCGCTCCCACAGGTACCTCACCAGTCTTGAGGTCGGTGTAGCTCCTGTGGGAGCGGGCAAGCCCGCGAAAGGGCCGGTACAGCCAAGCATTTCTGGCAGGCTGATGACCTGGATCAATTGACACCCGCCATAACACGATTCCTATCACGAACCCAACGCGACAAAAGGTCGCAGTGCGGCCCCATACTGCCATCACCGGCGTATCATGGGTCGCAGAGCGCTAGCAGATTGCGCGAGACTGCGGCCGGCACGCACTGGCCGCGGCGTTTCTCCACTGCCGTGGGACTTGATGATGAGCAAGCAAATTCCGGTACATGATGTCACCCCGCCTGCCAGCAAAGGGAAGGATTCCGTCGACCTCTACGCCTCCCGGGAAAAAATCTACACCCGCGCCTTCACTGGCCTGTTCCGCCGCCTGCGCATCGTCGGTGGTGCAGTGCTGTTTCTGCTGTACTTCGGCACCGTGTGGCTGAACTGGGGCGGCCACCAGGCCGTATGGTGGAACCTGCCCGAACGCAAGTTCTACATCTTCGGCGCCACCATCTGGCCGCAGGACTTCATCCTGCTGTCGGGCATCCTGATCGTCGCCGCCTTCGGCCTGTTTTTCGTCACCGTGTACGCAGGCCGGGTATGGTGCGGCTACACCTGCCCACAAAGCGTGTGGACGTGGATTTTCATGTGGTGCGAAAAGGTCACCGAAGGCGACCGCAACCAGCGCATGAAGCTCGACAAAGCCCCCATGAGCGGCAACAAGTTCCTGCGCAAGTTCGCCAAGCACAGCCTGTGGCTGCTGATCGGTTTTGTCACCGGCATGACCTTTGTGGGCTATTTCTCGCCCATCCGCGAACTGGTCATCGAGTTCTTTACAGGCCAGGCAGATGGCTGGGCCTACTTCTGGGTCGGTTTCTTCACCCTCGCCACCTACGGCAACGCCGGCTGGTTGCGCGAGCAGGTGTGCGTGTACATGTGCCCCTACGCACGCTTCCAGAGCGTGATGTTCGACAAGGACACACTGATCGTTTCCTACGACCCGCGCCGTGGCGAAACCCGCGGGCCACGTAAGAAAGATGCCGACTACAAGGCCCAAGGCCTGGGTGACTGCATCGACTGCACCATGTGCGTACAAGTCTGCCCCACCGGCATCGACATCCGTGACGGCCTGCAGATCGAGTGCATCGGTTGCGCCGCCTGCATCGACGCCTGCGACAGCATCATGGACAAGATGAACTACCCCAGAGGGCTGATCAGCTACACCACCGAGCACAACTTGTCCGGGCAGAAAACCCACATGCTGCGCCCACGCCTGATCGGCTATGCCGCAGTGCTGCTGGTGATGATGATCGGCCTGGCGACTGCCTTCGCCACCCGTTCGCTGGTCGGTTTCGACGTCAGCAAAGACCGCGTGCTGTACCGCGAGAACGCCCAGGGCCGGATCGAAAACGTGTACAGCCTGAAAGTGATGAACAAGGACCAGCGCGACCACGTCTACGTGCTGGATGCCGCCGGCCTGCCGGACCTCAAGCTCGAAGGCCAGCGCGAGATCCGCGTGGCTGCCGGTGATATCGTCAGCCTGCCCGTGCAGTTGTCGGTCGCCCCCGAGAAACTGCCATCGACCACCAACGAAATCACCTTCACCCTCAAGAGCGCCGACGACAGCGACGCCCAGGTTGAAGCCAAGAGCCGCTTCATCGGCCCACAGATCCGCTAAGAGAGATAACGCACAATGCCTGCCGCCACCGCCGCCAGCCCCTGGTACAAGCACCTCTGGCCCTGGATCATCATCGGCATCCTTACCACCTCGGTGTGCCTGAGCCTGACCATGGTCAGCATTGCCGTGCGCAACCCGGACAACCTGGTGAACGACAACTACTACGAGGCCGGCAAAGGCATCAACCGCTCGCTGGACCGCGAACTGCTGGCACAGCAACTGAGCCTGAAGGCCACCGTGCACCTGGACGAGCTGACTGGCGAAGTGGACCTGCGCCTGACCGGCAGCAGTGGCCCGCAAAACCTGGAGCTGAACCTGATTTCGCCCACCCAGCCAGAGAAGGACCGCAAGGTGCTGCTGAGCAGGGTCGACGCGGGGCGTTATGTGGGGCAGTTGGAGGACAAGGTTGACGGGCGCCGCTTTGTCGAGCTGCTCGGCAGTGAAGGTGGCCGGGTGTGGCGCTTGTTCGAAGAGGAAAAAGTGGAGCATGGTGTGACCTTGCAGCTGGGTGACGAAGCCCTGCAAGGTGCCGAGCACCAGCAGTAGCAACACCGCATATCCCTGTGGGAGCGGGCATGCCCGCGAATGCGATAGCTCAGTCAAAGGTGTTTTCAGGCCTGACGCATTCGCGGGCATGCCCGCTCCCACAAGGTTTCCTATCTGCCTGAGCAGTGCTTGCC
>NZ_JENB01000085.1 GCF_000708715.2 Pseudomonas putida W15Oct28
GGGGGGCTTGGCGGTGTGTAGGGGTTTGAGGCGGGTAAGGATGCTTGTCAGCGTGGCAGCACTGAAGCCGGTGCCCACCTTGCCGGCGTAGCGCAACTGGCCGCTGTCGTTGTCGTGCAGCGCCAGCAGCAGGGCGCCGAAGCCTTGGCGGCTGCCCTTGGGCGCGGTGTAGCCGACGATCACGAACTCCTGGCGTTGTGTGCACTTGAGCTTGATCCAGTCGCTGCTGCGCCGGCCAACGTAAGGGCTGTCGACGCGCTTGCCGATCAGGCCTTCCAGCCCTAGCCGACAGGCGCTGTCGAGCAGCGCGTCGACCGGCTGGTTGAAGTCTTCGGAAAACTTCAGGATATCCGATGCGTTGTGCTTCAGCAGCTTGGCCAGGGTCGCCCGGCGGTCTTGTACGGGCAATTCACGCAGGTCCTTGCCGCCGAGCCAGGGCAGGTCGAACAGGTAGTAGGTAATGTCATCGTCGTGCTCGCTGTCGAAGGCGGCCTGCAAGGCCTGGAAATCGGCCACGCCACTTTCGTCTGCGACCACCATCTCACCGTCCAGCCAGGCCGAGTCCAGCCCCAGCGCTTTCAGCGCCGCCACCTGATGGGGCAGTTTTGCGCTCCAGTCGTGGCCATTGCGGGTGAACAGGCGCACATCGTCGCCGTCGATGCGGGCCAGCATGCGGTAACCATCGAACTTGACCTCGTAGCGCCAGTCACCGTCGGGGGGCGAATCGGCCAGGGTTGCCAGCTGCGGTTGGAGCATGTCCGGCAGGGTGCCAGGGCTGGCCTTGGGCTTGCGCTTGGAGGATGACGACTTGGCAGGGCGCCGAGGTACCAGTGTGCGGTCGCTCAACACGCTGTCCGGCAGGGCTTCGACGATGCTGTAGTCCGTTTCGCTGCGGGCCTCGCCATCGTGGGACTTGACCAGCATCCACTGCTCTTTCTTGCCGGCCAGGTGGGTACGAAACAGGTTCCAGACGCCCGACAGCTTTTCACCTTGCAGGCGAAAACGCAGCTTGCCCTTGGCATAGGCCTCGCGTGGGTCGCCTTCGGGCTCCCAAAGCCCCCTGTCCCATACGATCACGTCGCCGGCGCCGTAGTGGCCTTCGGGGATGTTGCCTTCGAAACTGCCGTACTCCAGCGGGTGGTCTTCTACATGTACGGCCAGGCGGCGGACCTTGGGGTCGAGGGAAGGGCCCTTGGGGATCGCCCAGCTTTTAAGGGTGCCATCCAGCTCCAGGCGAAAGTCATAGTGCAGGTGGCTGGCATCGTGCTTCTGGATGCAGTACTGCAACCCGTGGGCCGGCCGTGGGTGGGCGCGTTTGCCGGCCGGCTCGGGTGTGGCGTTGAAGTCACGCTTGCGCTGGTACTCCTGCAGGGGCTTGGCCATGGCGGGCTCCGGGACAGTTCGCGGTCTCTTGATTGGGAGAGGGCGCCTGCGCAGGGAGTTCAAAAAAAGCGTGGGGCCGCAGACCGGCGAACGGGTACACCGCTAGAGGTTCAACGCACCCCCATGGCCCGATCAAGCGACAACGCACCGGCGCCCCGGGCGATCAGCATTAGCAACAAGGCCGCCCACGTCAGGTGGGTCGGCCAGGCATCCGGGTAGACGAAAATCTCGATCACCGTGGTCATGCCCAGCAGGGCCATTGCCGACAGCCGGGTGAACAGGCCAAGCACCAGCAACAGGGGGAACAGGTGTTCGGCATAGGTGGCCAGGTGGGCCGCCAGCCACGGGGAAACCAGCGGCAGGGCATACTCGCTCTGGAACAGGTCATAGGTACTGGGTGTGATGCTGAGAAACCCTTCGACCTTGGTGCGCCCGGACAGAAAGAAGGTCGAGGCGATGGCCATGCGCGCCACCAGGCACAGCAGCGTGTCGCTGAGCAGCAGTTGTGCGCGACCGGCGAGGTGGTTCCAGCGTTGGCGCAGGGTTTTGTCGGGGTGGTTGGCGTGGAGGGTGTCCATGGCGTTTCCTTCAGGCGAATGCAAGTGGACGAAAGGCCTGGGCTGCCAGCAGCCGGCCGAGCAGGTCGGTGAAGTCCAGGTCGGGTTGGCTCGCCAGTGCAACCTGTGAAGCCTGCTCCAAAGGCACACCTTGGGCGCAGGCATCGAGAAAGGCACAGCCGCCGACATCTAGCGCTTGCTGGGCGACACCGTCGGCGGTGCCGCTGAATACAGCACCTTCGGCGACCCAGGGCTGGTCATGCGGCCACGCCAGGCCTTCGCGGCTGTGCTGCCACAGGCTGAACGCCGGGTGCCGTGCGAACCAGCGCCAACGCACGCTGCTGCGTGGGGCCAGGTAACTGTTGGCCAGGTCGGTGGCCGTCATGCCGGCCAGGTCGGCAAGTGCGAGGCAAGGCTCGCGAGGGGCGCTGAACGCCTCGCACCAGGCGTAATCCAGGCGTGCGACGTCGGCCAGGTACGGCAGGCCGTGCTGGGCCTGCATCTGTTCGAGAAAGTCGGCGAAGGCCGCGCCATAGTTGATCAGCCGCGGGTCGTCGGGCGGTGTTCGTCGCGCATAGGCCGCAGCGGCGTCCTGCATCCAGGCTGGGCCTGTCAGCGCTTCGACACTGGGGAAGTTTGCGCGCAGGGCATCGACGCAGCCCGCCAGCACGGTGTTGCGGTACACCGCAAAGGCAGCGTGCCGGGTCAGCGCGGCCAGCTGCGGGGCAGGGCGGTGATACAGCGCTTCGACGAAGGCGGCCTGAAACTGGCCAAGGGAAAGTGTCATGGTCGTGCTCCTGCGCTATCGAGCAGTGCCTGGGCGGTGTCGCGTTCGGCCAGTAACTCGGTGAACGCGGGCAGGTTGCCGTCACGCTCGATCAAGGTCGGGCGCGGGCCGATGCGGGTGAGCAACTGCTGGTACAAGGCCCAGACCGGCGCGGCGATGGCGGCGTCATGGGAGTCGATCAGCAGGCTGGCCTGGGCGTCGTGGCTGTGGCCGGCCAGGTGTATTTCACTGATGGCCTGGGCGGGGAACCGCTCCAGGTACGCCGCCGCGTCGAACCCGAGGTTGTGGGCACTGACGTGCACGTTGTTGACGTCCAGCAACAGGCCGCACCCTGTGCGCCGTGCCAGTTCGGCTAAAAAGTCGATCTCGTCCCAGTCGTGCCCCTCCATGGGCAGGTAGTGGCTGGGGTTTTCCAGCGAAATGCTGCGCCCCAGCGCCTCCTGGGTGCGCTGCACGTTGTCGCTGATGCGGGCCAGGGCCTCGTCGCTGCGGGGAAACGGCAGCAGGTCGGGGAGGTATTGCCCGCCCCAGCTCGACCATGCCAGGTGCTCCGATACCAGCGCCGGCTGCACCTGGTCGACCAGCGCCCGCAGGCGGCGCAGGTGCGTTTCATCCGGCGCGGTGTCCGCTGCCAGCGACAGCGCGACACCGTGCAGCGACAGCGGATGGTGCTCGGCCATGCGTTGCAGCCAGGCCATGCGTGGGCCGCCGAGCATGTAGTTTTCCGGGTGCACTTCGAACCACAGCCCGTTGGCCCGGCATGCCCAGGCGTCGGCATAGTGCTCGGCCTTCAGCCCAAGGCCAGCGCCCAAGGGGTAAGTCCCGTTCATGATCGGCGGCCTGCGCTCAGGACTTCAGCGGGGTCAGCGAGCCCATGCCATTGGGCGTCTTGATGGAGGTGCAGGTACCTGCGGGCACGTTCTTCCAGTGCATGCCGTCGTAGTCTTTCTTGGCGCTACCGGCGCAACTGGTGCCGGCGCCGGCCTTGCAGTCGTTCTTGCCAGCCATGGCGACGCCGTAGCATTTTTCCATGGCGGCGCCGGTGGTGGTTGTGTTGGTCGCGTCAGCGGCCATGGCAACACCGGCCAGCGAAGCCAGGGCGAGTGCGGCAGTGGCGAGGGCGAGGGTTTTCATGATGTGTCTCCGGGAAGTGGGGCCGTGGTGGTTACCGGCGGCTCATGGAGTAGTTCGCACCGTGGGTTGAACGGGTTACAGCAGCTGGAAAAATTTTTCCGGCGGTGTGCCAGTCGCCTACCGTATGAAGGCGGCACGCGTTGAATGGAAAACTTTCACGTTGGGTGTAACCCGGGTGGCCGATGCTACGAACTACTTCTCAGCAGGCGCTAAGCGCGCGCGAGGCCCAGTTGCAGGCGTTGCTGCTACAAGGGCTGGCGGGCGATGCAGCAGCCTATCGGGCGTTTTTGGCGGCGCTGGCGACGCATGTGCGTGGCTTTTTGCTGCGGCGCCTGGGGCAGCGCCCCGCGGATGTCGAAGACATGCTGCAAGAGGTGCTGTTGGCGGTGCACAACGCCCGCCATACCTACCAGGCGCAGCAACCGTTGACGGCCTGGGTACAGGCCATTGCCCGCTACAAGCTGGCGGATCACTATCGCAGCTACGCTCGCCACGGCGCGCTGCACGACGAGCTGAACGATGACAGCGACCTGTTCGCGCCCGGCGAGGAAGAAGTGGCCCAGGCCACGCGCGACCTGGGCAAGCTTCTGGGACAGTTGCCGGCGCGCCAACGGCTGCCCATCGTCCATGTCAAACTGGAGGGGTTGTCGGTGGAAGAGACCGCGCGCATCACCGGTCTTTCCAGTTCGGCGGTAAAAGTGGGCATCCACCGGGGCCTGAAGGCACTGGCCAAGCAGATTGGAGGCAAGGGCGACGATGAAGACCGATGACTTGATTGCCCTGCTGGCGGCCGGGGAAGGGCCGGTGGACCGTCACGCGCTAGCCAGGCGTTTGCTGCTGGCGCTGGTGGGCGGCGGGTTGGCCGCGGTACTGCTGACGGTGGCCATGTTCGGCGTGCGTGGCGACCTGGCGCAGGTGGCGCACACCCCGCTGTTCTGGGCCAAGCTGGCCCTGCCCGGCAGCCTGGCGCTGGTAGCGCTGTGGCTGACCCAGCGGCTGGCCAGGCCGGGGGTGAAGGGCGGGCTGCTGTGGGGGCTTTTGGGGCTGCCGCTGCTGCTCGTCTGGCTGGGCGCGGCGG
>NZ_JENB01000086.1 GCF_000708715.2 Pseudomonas putida W15Oct28
AACAGTTCCCGCCCCGAAGCGAACCCCGCCCCCACGATCACGCCGACAAATGCGCCGGCAATCTTCAGCTGCTCTTGCATGTGAACCTCTGGATTTATTGTTGTTGTCTTACTGCCACCGTGTAGCTTTTGTGGGAGCGGCCTTACCGGTGCGCCGGACCGGTCGGAAAGGGGCGCGGAGCGCCCCCGGGATTTCTGCATTTCTACATAGATCGCCGGGGCCGCTGTGCGGCCCTATCGCGACACAAGGCCGCTCCTACACATGGGCTTTGTGTTCGGTTACACGTCGCCGACAAACGCCTGCACTTCAATCTCCACATCCACCCCCAGCGCCAAGGCCGAGGCCACGGTCGAACGCACTGGCAGCGCCGCACCGAAGAACTCCTTGTAGACCTCGTTGAAACCGGCGAAGTGGCTCATGTCCGACAGCCATACCGTGGCCTTTACCACTTGGTCGAAACGCGCGCCGCACGCCGCCAGGCTTTCGGCGATGCGCTCGCAGGCTGCGCGGGTCTGGGTCTGGATATCGCCGCGCACCACTTCGCCGCTGGCACTCATCGGCACCTGGCCGGAGAGGAACAGAAAACCACCGGCCTTCACTGCACGGGAAAACGGGAACGGTAGGCTGCTGGGGAAACGCTGGATGTCATTGCTCATGGGATGTTCCTTTCATGGTTGCTGGAAGCGGGCTGGGGACAGGCGCTCGGGCGCCACACCCTGGCTGACAAGACTAGGGCACAGGGGTTGACCAAGCAGCAGGTCGGCAGCCAGGCGCGAGGCGCCGGCGGCCGACTGGATGCCATAGCCACCTTGCGCCGCCAGCCAGAAAAACGCGGGGACGTGCGCATCGAAACCGATCACCAGGTCGCCGTCGGCAACGAACGAGCGCAGCCCGGCCCAGGAGTGGCTGGGGCGGCGGATCGCCAAGGTGGTCATGGCTTCGATGTTGTAGATGCCCAAGGCGACGTCGAGCTCTTCTGGCGCGGCGTCCTGGGGTTCGACCGGGTCGGCGTTGGCTGGCGACCCTAGCAACTGACCGGCGTCGGGCTTGAAGTAGAAACTTTCGTCGACGCCGATTACTGCCGGCCAGCGAGCGAAGTCCTGGTCTGCCGGGCCGGGGAAGGTGAAGGCGCTGCGCCGGCAAGGTTGCAACCCGATGCGCGCCACGCCGCACTGTTCGGCCACACGGTCGGCCCAGGCGCCAGCGGCGTTGACCAGCTGGCGCGCCTGCACCCGGCTGCCGTCGCCCAGCTCCACCTGCCAAAGGCCGTCCAGGTCCCAGGCCTGGATCAGCTCGGCATTGCAGCGCAGCTCACCGCCGGCGGCGCGATAACCGCGCAGGAAGCCTTGGTGCAGGGCGTGAACATCGATGTCCATCGCACCTGGCTCGAGCACTGCGCCGGCCAGGGTTTCGCCACGCAGGCTGGGCACCAGGGCCAGGGTGGCGTCACGGTCAAGCAGGCTGACTTCGGTGCCGTTGGCCAGGTTCTGCGCATGAGTCTGCTCAAGCAGCTCGCGCTGCTCCACGCTGGCCACATACAGACAGCCGCGCGGTTCCAGCAGCGGGTGCTCGCAGAAGCCTTGCGGCGGCGTTTCGTAAAAGGCCCGGCTGGCGCGGGTCAACGCCTGGATCTGCGGGGTGCCGTAAGCCTCCATGAACATGGCCGCTGAACGCCCGGTGGAATGGTAACCAGGCTGTGATTCGCGCTCGAGCAACAGTACGCGCTGCTGGCCAGCCAGGCGGTAGCCCAGCGAGGCGCCGGCAATGCCGGCACCGATGATCAGGGTGTCGTAAGTCGGGGTCATGCACGCTCCTGCCAGGATAATTATCATTTATGAGAATTCTAATATATGAGAATTTAGAAATGCGCAAGTGTCCAAGGTAAGATGCCCGACCAACGCCGTATGCCGAGAACCCTGAATGCCCGCTGCCCTACCCCTGCTTGACCGCGCTGTAGTCGGCCAGCGCCTGCGCCAGGTGCGCAAGGCGCGCCAGATGACCCTCAAGCAATTGTCCGAAGCCAGTGGCGTGCCGGTGTCTACCCTGTCGAAGATGGAGCTGGCACAAGTTTCGGTCAGCTACGAAAAGCTGGCCGCCGCTGCACGGGCGCTGAATGTC
Source organism: Pseudomonas putida W15Oct28 (assembly GCF_000708715.2). Taxonomy (GTDB): domain Bacteria; phylum Pseudomonadota; class Gammaproteobacteria; order Pseudomonadales; family Pseudomonadaceae; genus Aquipseudomonas; species Aquipseudomonas putida_R. The sequence goes on from NZ_JENB01000086.1 coordinate 2,119, forward strand.
GACATTGCCCAGTTGTTTCGCGCCAGCGCTACGGTCAGCGCCCCGGTGCCGGTGACGGTGGTGGTCGACTCGCTACCTGCGGCGGCGGGGTACTCCACCGGCACCTACGATTACCACCCGATCGCTGGCGACTTCCCCGAGCGACGCATGACCCCGGCCTATGCCCGCATCATTGCCCGCGAACGGGGCCAGTTCGACGATTTTATCCGCCACCCCGGCCAAGAGTTCGCGCTGGTGCTGAGCGGGCGGGTGCGCATCGAGTTCGAAACCGGTGAAGCTGTGAGCATCGGGCCGCAGGAAACTGCGTACTTCGATAGCCAGGTGGGGCACATCTATCTGTCGGAAAGTGAGGATGGCGGGGACGCGCATGTGATGGTGGTGATGACCGATCGCTGACAGGCTGCACGGTTATAACCTAATAACGAACAAGTCTATTTGGCTATAAAAAAATCTATATGCTGGCTGCATCCGATAACGGGCAAAGATGGGCAGTCGAGTAGCGTATGGATGTAGGTTCTTTCGGTTTCACCATTGCTGGCCTGGTCGTGGGTTTCATCGTCGGCATGACCGGCGTTGGTGGCGGTTCGCTGATGACCCCGATCCTGTTGTGGTTTGGCATCAGCCCGGCGACGGCCGTCGGTACCGACCTGCTCTATGCGGCAATCACCAAGGCCAGTGGCGTCTGGGTGCATGCGCGCCACAAGAACATCGACTGGAAGATCACCGGCCTGCTCAGCCTGGGCAGCGTACCCGCCGCAGCGCTGACACTGTGGTTCCTCAACACCCTGCACACCGACACCTCGGCGCTCAACGCCATCATCAAGCAAGGCCTGGCGGTGGTACTGATCCTGACCGCGCTGGCCATCCTGTTCAAATCGCGCCTGCAGGCCTTTGCCAGCCGCCATGCCGGTGACCACTATCACCTCAGCGACCGCAGCCTGAACACCCTCACCGTGCTCACTGGCGTCGTGCTGGGGGTAATGGTCACCCTCACCTCCATCGGTGCTGGCGCCCTCGGTACCGTTGCGCTGTTCCTGCTGTACCCGTTTCTGGTCACCCGCCGCCTGGTCGGTACCGAAATCGCTCACGCCGTGCCGCTCACGCTGGTAGCAGGCCTGGGCCACGCCGGCATGGGCAACATGGACTGGTCGCTGCTGGGCTACCTGCTGCTGGGCTCGCTGCCGGGCATCTACCTGGGCAGCCACCTCACCGGGCGCATCTCCGACCGCGTACTGCGCCCGTGCCTGGCGGCGATGCTGCTGCTGATCGGCTACAAGCTGGCGTTCTGATCCTCAACCCAGGCGCAGGCGCCACTGCCCGGTAAAGCTCAATTCGAGGCGCGAAAGCGGCAGCACGTCGATACGCTGGCTGGCCTGCATCGGGCACCCCAACACCTGTACCAGCACGGCGCGCATGACCATCGGGTGAGTCACCGCCAACCACTCACCCGGCGTGTCGAAAGCCGCCAACCAGGTGGCCACACGCTGGCATAGCGCAGCGAACGACTCCCCACCATGCACCGCACTGGCCGGGTCTTGCAGCCAGTCTGCCAACGCCAGCGGTTGCTCGGTTTGCAACTGTTTCAGCGGCAAACCCTGCCAACGCGCAAGGTCACAATCGGCCAATGCTGGCTCGATCTGCACCTTCCCTGACAACCACGCCGCCGTCTCGCAGGCCCGCCGCTCTGGCGCAGTCAGCACCTGCATGCCGGGCACAATAGCGTCAGGTTGTTGGGTCAACGGCAAGATGCCGTCATCTGCACGGTGCAGGCGCCCGGTCTTCTGGGCCTGGGTCAGGGCATGGCAGATCAGGGTCAGGCGGACGGCTTTCACCGGGGCTCTCTCGCAGCGGGCTGGGGCCCATGGTTTAGCATGCTGCGTAGCTTTTGGCTGCAGGAATGTCGCCGCCCGCACAAACGCGTATCCCTTGTAATCGATGGACTCGCCCCCGCCGAGGCATCACAGTGCCACGGTGGCGTTCAAAGAAGCCAACGGCAGCGAGGGCGAGACCATGAAAAAGCATAGTTCGAAGCACGATCCCCTGTCTTCCACTGATGTGG
>NZ_JENB01000087.1 GCF_000708715.2 Pseudomonas putida W15Oct28
CACTGGGGAGGGCGCAGGCTCGAAGACCGGGGCAGCCACTGGGGCGGGCGCAGGCTCAAGGACAGGGGCAGCCACTGGGGTGGGCGCAGGCTCAAGGACCGGGGCAACCACTGGGGCAGTTGCCGGCTCAGCAGCCCTAGGGGCCTCAGTGGCAGGTGCAGGGGTTTCTGCAGCCACCGGCTCGACCGGAGCAGCTTCAGCGTGCTCGACGGCGGACTGCGGCGCTACAGGTTCTGCAGCCTGAGGCTCGGGGGCTTGTGGCTGTTCGGCGACAGGTTGCTGCGGCTTCTTTCGAAACCAGCTGAACAGGCCTTTCTTCTCGCCAGCCTCGGCCGGCGCTTTTTTGTCGTCGTTGGAACCAAACATGGAGGACGGCTATCTCAGGGTAGCGATGAGCCAGCAATGGCTCATCGGGAATTCTCTCTACGCAGAACAGACTATCTTGAAGCCTGCTGGTTCATGCGCAACGTTTTGTCTTAGTGTCCTGTGGGCCAGAACGGCGACAGGCATGGTCGCCAGGCAACCGGATCAGTATCCTAGCACCTCCTGGCCCGCCGACGCTAAACCCAGCGGGCCGCCGAACAGGTTAAACACCGTATGAATGCTCTAGCCCGCCGCGCCGCTGGCCTGTTGCTCGGCACGCTCTGCCTGCCGCTCGCGGCCTTCGCCGCCGATGTGCAACCCACCCACGAATTCATCCTCGACAACGGCCTGAAGGTGGTCGTGCGCGAGGACCATCGCGCCCCGGTGGTGGTCTCGCAGATCTGGTACAAGGTCGGCTCCAGCTACGAAACCCCGGGCCAGACCGGCTTGTCCCATGCGCTGGAACACATGATGTTCAAGGGCAGTGCCAAAGTCGGCCCCGGCGAAGCTTCGCGCATCCTGCGTGACCTGGGCGCCGAAGAAAACGCCTTCACCAGTGACGACTACACCGCCTATTACCAGGTGCTGGCCCGCGACCGCCTGCCGGTAGCCCTGGAGCTGGAGGCCGACCGCCTGGCCAGCCTGCGCCTGCCGGCCGACGAGTTCAGCCGCGAAATCGAGGTGATCAAGGAAGAGCGCCGCCTGCGCACCGACGATCAGCCCAATTCCAAGGCGTTCGAGCTGTTCCGAGCCATGGCCTACCCGGCCAGCGGCTACCACACGCCGACCATCGGCTGGATGGCGGACCTGGAGCGTATGAAGGTCGAAGAGCTGCGCCACTGGTACGAGTCCTGGTACGCCCCCAACAATGCCACCCTGGTGGTGGTCGGCGATGTCACCGCCGACGAGGTCAAGGGCTTGGCGCAGAAGTACTTCGGCAGCATTCCCAAGCGCGCCGTACCGCCGGCCAAGCTGCCACTGGAGCTGGCCGAGCCTGGCCAGCGCCAGCTGACCTTGCACGTACGCACCCAGCTGCCCAGCCTGATCTATGGTTTCAACGTGCCCGGGCTGCCCACCGCCAAGGACCCACGCACCGTGCATGCCCTGCGCCTGATCTCGGCACTGCTCGACGGCGGCTACAGCGCCCGCATGCCGGCCCGCCTGGAGCGTGGCCAGGAGCTGGTGGCCGGCGCTTCGTCCAGCTACAACGCCTTCACCCGCGGCGACAGCCTGTTCCTGATCTCGGCCACGCCGAACGTGCAGAAGCAGAAAACCCTCGCCGATGTCGAGAAAGGCATCTGGCAGTTGCTTGAAGAACTCAAGACCACCCCGCCCAGCAGCGATGAGCTGGAGCGCGTACGCGCCCAGGTCATTGCCGGCCTGGTCTACGACCGCGACTCCATCAGCAGCCAGGCCACCACCATCGGCCAGCTGGAAACCGTCGGCCTGTCCTGGAAGCTGATCGACAGCGAGCTGGACGAGCTCAAGCGCGTCACCCCGCAGGACATCCAGGACGCCGCGCGCACCTATTTCACCCGCGAACGCCTGAGCGTTGCCCATGTACTGCCCGAGGAGTCCGCTCATGAGTGATCGTCGCGCACCGCGCCCAACCCTGCTGGCCACGGGCATCCGCGCCCTGGCGCTGGCGGCAGTGCTGGCCGCCCCGGCCATGGCCGACAACGCCGCCAAGGCAGACACCAGCGCCGCCCGCCCGGCCAACACCTTGCAGTCGCTGGCCGAGCTGGATGGCAAGGCACCCAGCCGGCGCCAGCTGAACATCCAGCACTGGAACACCGCTGAAGGCGCACGGGTGCTGTTCGTGGAAGCCCGTGAACTGCCGATGTTCGACCTGCGCGTCACCTTTGCCGCCGGCAGCAGCCAGGACGCCGGAACCCCCGGCGTAGCGGCGCTGACAAACGCCATGCTCAACGAGGGTGTGGCCGGCAAGGACGTCACCGCCATCGCCGAAGGGTTCGAAGGCCTGGGCGCAGACTTTGGTAACGGCTCCTACCGCGACATGGCCGTGACGTCGCTGCGCAGCCTCAGCACCAAAGACAAGCGCGAACCTGCGCTCAAGCTGTTCACCGAAGTGGCCGGCAAGCCAACCTTCCCCGAGGATGCCCTCAAGCGCATCAAGAACCAGATGCTGGCCGGCTTCGAATACGAGAAACAGAACCCCGGCAAGATCGCGGGCAAGGCGCTGTTCGGCAACCTTTACGGCGGCCATCCCTACGCCCACCCGAGCGACGGTACCGCCGACAGCATCAACGGCATCACCCTGGCGCAGCTGCGCGCCTTCCATGCCAAGGCCTACACTGCAGGCAACGCAGTCATCGCCCTGGTCGGCGACCTCAGCCGCAGCGAAGCCGAAGCCATCGCCGCCCAGGTGTCCGCCGGCCTGCCCAAGGGCCCGGCGCTGGCCGCACCGGCCCAACCCACTGACGCCAAGGCCGGCCTGACCCACATCGACTTCCCGTCCAAACAGACCCACCTGATGCTGGCCGAACTGGGTATCGACCGCCAGGACCCGGACTGGCCAGCCTTGTCGTTGGGTAACCAGATCCTCGGTGGTGGTGCTTTTGGTACCCGGCTGATGAGCGAAGTGCGTGAAAAGCGTGGCCTGACCTACGGCGTGTACTCGGTGTTCAGCCCGATGCAGGTGCGCGGGCCGTTCATGATCAACCTGCAGACCCGTGCCGAGCTCAGTGAAGGCACGCTCAAGCTGGTGCAGGGCATTCTTGCCGACTACCTCAAGACCGGCCCTACCCAGCAAGAGCTGGACGATGCCAAGCGCGAACTGGCTGGCAGCTTCCCGCTGTCCAATGCCAGCAACGCCAGTATCGTCGGCCAGTTGGGCGCAATCGGCTTCTACAACCTGCCGCTGACCTGGCTGGAGGACTTCATGCAGCAGTCCCAGGCCCTCACCGTCGAGCAGGTCAAAACCGCCATGAACAAACACCTGTCAGC
>NZ_JENB01000088.1 GCF_000708715.2 Pseudomonas putida W15Oct28
GGTCAGCGGTACATCGTATTCGAGGGCAACGGAGGCGTTGCCGCTTGGGTCGGTCTGCACCAGGCTCAGTTGATCACCCGGCTGTGCAGCTGGACTGAGGTCGATCAGGAAGGTGCCGTTGGCACCGACCACGCCGGTACCGATCACAGTGCCATTGGCATCGCGTACTTCGACGGTAGCACCTGGTTCGCCACGACCGCTCAGGGCCAGGCCCCCGGCGCCGACCACGATGTTGCTCACGGCAGCGGGCGGGGTGATGTCCGGTGCATCGAATTGCAGCGGCGCAGAGGTGTTGCCGGCCGCATCCACCAGGCGTACATCCAGGGCTTCGCCGTTGGCCTGAGCGGGCGCAAGGGTAATGCTGAACAGGCCATCGGCACCAACGATGGCGGTGCCGATAAGGGTGCCGGCGGCGTTACGGACTTGCACGGTAGCGCCCGGTTCGCCGCGACCGGTAAAGGTCACGCCATCAGCCAAGGCAAGGTCAGTCGGTTGGGCAGGCGGCAGCAGGTCGGCGGAGGTGACCGAGCCTGGCTGCGATACGTTGCCGGCGGCGTCGGTGAGGGTCACCTGCAAGGTGCTGCCGTCGATTACGGCAGGGTCCAGGGTGATGGAGAAGGTGCCGTCAGCACCAACGGTGCCAGTCGCGAGGATATTGCCTGCGGCATCACGCACCTGCACAGTGGTGCCGGCTTCGCCACGGCCGCTCAGCTGGCTGCCGGCCACGCCGATCACCAGATTGGTCGGGGCTTCGGGCGGTGTGATATCGCCACCATCGATGTCCGGTGCAGTGACCGAGCTGGCAACGGAAGTGTTGCCAGCGGCATCGGTCGCAGTGGCCTGGAGTACTTCGCCGTCTACCTGCGGCGGCGCGAGGTTGATGCTGAACACCCCGGTCGGGCCCACCACGGCCGTGCCCAGTTCGGTGCCATCGGCTGCCAGGATACGCACGGTGCTGCCAGGTTCTGCACGGCCGGTGATGACGCTGCCGTCTGCGCTGACGGCCAAGTCAGTCGGTGCGGCAGGCGCAGTGATATCCGGAGCGGTGATTTGTGCTGGCAGCGAAGAAACGCCGCTGTCATCAATGGCGACGACATCCAGCAGCTCGCCGTTGGCTTGGGCCGGGTTCAGCTCGATGCTGAAGGTGCCGTCGGCATTGGCGATGGCACTGCCGATCAGGGTGCCGTTGGCATCATGCACTTCTACGCGAGTACCCGCAGGGGCAGAACCAGTCAGGGTAGTGCCGTCGGCATCGATGGCCAGGTTGCTCGGGCTGACCGGTGCAGTGGTCAGCGGTACATCATATTCAAGGGCTACGGAGGCGTTACCGCTTGGGTCGGTCTGCACCAGGCTCAGTTGATCACCCGGCTGTGCCGCTGGATTGAGGTCGATCAGGAAGGTGCCGTTGGCACCGACCACGCCAGTGCCGATCACGGTGCCGTTGGCATCGCGGACTTCGACAGTGGCACCCGGTTCGCCACGACCGCTCAGGGCCAGGCCCCCGGCGCCGACCACGATGTTGCTCACGGCAGCGGGCGGGGTGATGTCCGGTGCATCGAATTGCAGCGGGAAGGTCACGCCGTCAGCCAGGGCCAGCTCGGTGGGCAGGGCAGGGGCCTGCAGGTCCGGCGAGGTGACCGAGCCGGGTGGCGAGACGTTGCCAGCGGCATCGGTCAGGGTTACTTGCAGGGCGCTGCCGTCGCTAACGGGAGGGGTCAGGGTAACTGCAAAGCTGCCATCGGCGCCGACGGTGCCGGTGGCCAGCACAGTGCCTGCCGCATCGCGTACCTGCACGGTGGTGCCGGGTTCACCGCGCCCGCTCAGCTGGCTACCGGCCAGGCCGATTACCAGGTCAGTCGGGGCTGCCGGTGGCGTGGTATCGACGCCGTCGATGTCCGGCGCGGTCACCGCGCTGGTGGGTGATGTGTTGCCGGCGGCATCTGTTGCCGTGGCTTGCAGCACTTCGCCGTCGATTTGTGGCGGCGCGAGGTTGATGCTGAACACCCCGGTCGGGCCGACCACGGCTGTGCCCAGTTCGGTGCCGTCGGCCGCAACGATGCGCACGGTGCTGCCAGGTTCGGCACGGCCGGTGATGACGCTACCGTCCGCGCTGACGGCCAGGTCGGTCGGTGCGGCAGGTGCGGTGATATCCGGGGCCGTGATTTGCGCAGGCAGCGAAGAAACCCCGCTGTCATCGATGGCAACGACATCCAGCAGTTCGCCGTTGGCTTGGGCTGGGCTCAGTTCGATGCTGAAGGTGCCATCGGCATTGGCAATGGCGCTGCCAATCAATGTGCCATTGGCATCGTGTACTTCGACGCGGCTGCCCGCTGGCGCAGAGCCGGTCAGGGTAGTGCCGTCGCCATCGATGGCCAGATTGCTCGGGCTGACCGGTGCAGTGGTCAGCGGTACATCGTATTCGAGGGCAACGGAGGCGTTGCCGCTTGGGTCGGTCTGCACCAGGCTCAGTTGATC
>NZ_JENB01000089.1 GCF_000708715.2 Pseudomonas putida W15Oct28
CAAATTGCTTGGGTGTTATATGGTCAAGCCTCACGGGCAATTAGTATTGGTTAGCTCAACGCCTCACAGCGCTTACACACCCAACCTATCAACGTCGTAGTCTTCGACGGCCCTTTAGGGGATTCAAGATCCCAGTGAGATCTCATCTTGAGGCAAGTTTCCCGCTTAGATGCTTTCAGCGGTTATCTCTTCCGAACATAGCTACCCGGCAATGCCACTGGCGTGACAACCGGAACACCAGAGGTTCGTCCACTCCGGTCCTCTCGTACTAGGAGCAGCCCCTCTCAAATCTCAAACGTCCACGGCAGATAGGGACCGAACTGTCTCACGACGTTCTAAACCCAGCTCGCGTACCACTTTAAATGGCGAACAGCCATACCCTTGGGACCGGCTTCAGCCCCAGGATGTGATGAGCCGACATCGAGGTGCCAAACACCGCCGTCGATATGAACTCTTGGGCGGTATCAGCCTGTTATCCCCGGAGTACCTTTTATCCGTTGAGCGATGGCCCTTCCATACAGAACCACCGGATCACTAAGACCTACTTTCGTACCTGCTCGACGTGTGTGTCTCGCAGTCAAGCGCGCTTTTGCCTTTATACTCTACGACCGATTTCCGACCGGTCTGAGCGCACCTTCGTACTCCTCCGTTACTCTTTGGGAGGAGACCGCCCCAGTCAAACTACCCACCATACACTGTCCTCGATCCGGATAACGGACCTGAGTTAGAACCTCAAAGTTGCCAGGGTGGTATTTCAAGGATGGCTCCATGAGAACTGGCGTCCCCACTTCAAAGCCTCCCACCTATCCTACACAAGCAAATTCAAAGTCCAGTGCAAAGCTATAGTAAAGGTTCACGGGGTCTTTCCGTCTAGCCGCGGATACACTGCATCTTCACAGCGATTTCAATTTCACTGAGTCTCGGGTGGAGACAGCGCCGCCATCGTTACGCCATTCGTGCAGGTCGGAACTTACCCGACAAGGAATTTCGCTACCTTAGGACCGTTATAGTTACGGCCGCCGTTTACCGGGGCTTCGATCAAGAGCTTCGCTTGCGCTAACCCCATCAATTAACCTTCCGGCACCGGGCAGGCGTCACACCCTATACGTCCACTTTCGTGTTTGCAGAGTGCTGTGTTTTTAATAAACAGTCGCAGCGGCCTGGTATCTTCGACCGGCATGGGCTTACGGAGCAAGTCCTTGACCCTCGCCGGCGCACCTTCTCCCGAAGTTACGGTGCCATTTTGCCTAGTTCCTTCACCCGAGTTCTCTCAAGCGCCTTGGTATTCTCTACCTAACCACCTGTGTCGGTTTGGGGTACGGTTCCCAGTTATCTGAAGCTTAGGAGCTTTTCTTGGAAGCATGGTATCAACCACTTCGTCGCCTAATGGCAACTCGTCATCAGCTCTCGGCCTTAGAATCCCGGATTTGCCTAAGATTCCAGCCTACCACCTTAAACCTGGACAACCAACGCCAGGCTGGCCTAACCTTCTCCGTCCCTCCATCGCAATAACTGGAAGTACAGGAATATTAACCTGTTTTCCATCGACTACGCTTTTCAGCCTCGCCTTAGGGACCGACTAACCCTGCGTCGATTAACGTTGCGCAGGAAACCTTGGTCTTTCGGCGTGCGAGTTTTTCACTCGCATTGTCGTTACTCATGTCAGCATTCGCACTTCTGATACCTCCAGCAAGCTTCTCAACTCACCTTCACAGGCTTACAGAACGCTCCTCTACCGCATCANACTAACCCTGCGTCGATTAACGTTGCGCAGGAAACCTTGGTCTTTCGGCGTGCGAGTTTTTCACTCGCATTGTCGTTACTCATGTCAGCATTCGCACTTCTGATACCTCCAGCAAGCTTCTCAACTCACCTTCACAGGCTTACAGAACGCTCCTCTACCGCATCATCATAAGATGATACCCGTAGCTTCGGTGCATGGTTTGAGCCCCGTTACATCTTCCGCGCAGGCCGACTCGACTAGTGAGCTATTACGCTTTCTTTAAAGGGTGGCTGCTTCTAAGCCAACCTCCTAGCTGTCTAAGCCTTCCCACATCGTTTCCCACTTA
>NZ_JENB01000090.1 GCF_000708715.2 Pseudomonas putida W15Oct28
GCCGCTCCTATGTATGGACTCGCCCACACTGTCTAGCCGCTTTTGAACATAGGAACCCGGTTGCATCTATGTATCAGGCCTATTCGAGGAAGTTTTTCACTTCTGGCCAACATCGTGGTGAGCTCGCAGCGTGCCGTTTACATTGAGGCCATTACATCAGGCCTGTAGGAGCGGAGGCATCTGTCTGCGACGGTCTTACCAAGGGTCAATGTTCACTAGCAGGGGTTAGAGCGCTCGGCGCCCCGGTGGTATTGCTCGGTTGGTCAGAGGCTCATAGCAGCCTCCGAGTTGTTGTTCGGTTTGCGTTGGTAAACCTGATTGCTCTGTAACAGGGCCCAGATAATGCGTAGATTTCGATTAGCCAGTCTGATCGCCGCCTCCTTGCGCCCAAGCCGGGACAGCCAGCGCAAAAGGCGGCGATCGTCTGGCTGATCGGAATCAGGCCTTAGCTGACTCAAGACAGCATGCGCCCCCTGGATCATCAGGCTGCGTATGTAGCCGTCACCTCGCTTGCTCATCCTGCCCAGTCTGATTTTGTTTCCGCTGCTGTGCTGGTCGGGCACGATACCGAAGAAGGCAGAATACATTCGGCCACTGGCGAAGCGGCTGGGCTCCGTCTGTTTCGCCACAATTGCCGTGGCAATGATTGGGCCGACGCCACGAATGGTGGTCAGCCGCTGTGCGACCTCATCTTCCTGGGCTGTTGCTTCGAGCCGCCTACTCAGCACCGCAATGCGCTCACCTAGATAGAGCCAGTCAGCCAGCAGCTCATCGAGCAACTCGCGCAACAAATCAGGCAGGGGCAAGGTGGCATCCTCAAGAATTCGCGGTACATGCGCACTGATCGCGGCATCGCCTTGGGGCATCGACACGCCATGCTCAAGCAGCAGGCCACGTATCTGATTGCCCAGTGCTGTATGCCGCTTGATGCTGCCGCGCCGGACACGGTGCAACGCTTGAATTGCCAGTGCTGTGGTGCTCTTGATCGGTATCGAGGCAATGCTGGTATCGCGACCGGCACGCAAAATGGCATGGGCGTCGTTTCGGTCGTTCTTCGCGCCGCTGCGGTGTTCGGCCACTCGTTGCGCAGGCAGGATGCGAACTGGATTACCTTGGGTCTGCAGCAGCCTGGCCCAGGCTTGTGCACCTGGACCGCACTCCATCAAGACGGTCACTGTCGCTGGTAGGTTGAGCAGGAAATCATGGAAAGCCTGGCGGGATTTGATGCGATCTTCGTAGATCACCCGACCGGCAGCATCCTCGCCTGCTAACTGGAAGACCTGTTTGGCCAGGTCTACGCAGATGGTTGTGCAAAGCTCCACATCAGTGGAAGACAGGGGATCGTGCTTCGAACTATGCTTTTTCATGGTCTCGCCCTCGCTGCCGTTGGCTTCTTTGAACGCCACCGTGGCACTGTGATGCCTCGGCGGGGGCGAGTCCATCGATTACA
>NZ_JENB01000093.1 GCF_000708715.2 Pseudomonas putida W15Oct28
TGTTCTGGTCAAGTTTTGCCGGACACCGATTACGGTGATCAAGCTGCCTGCTGCTCCATTGCTATTGGCGACAGGTAGTTGTTATAGCTGTGGAGCCTGATTCGGTTGTATCTCATGAAGAAGCTGGTCATATCCTGCCTGGCTTCTTCAATTGCCGCGTAGCCCTTGGCGGGCACCCACTCCGACTTGAGCGTCCCAAAGAAGCGCTCTGTTGGCGCGTTGTCCCAGCATTGCCCTCTGCGGCTCATACTTTGCGTTATTTCGTGCTCAAGCAGCTCGGATTGGAAGCGTTGGCTGGTGTATTGGCAGCCTTGGTCTGAATGAAACATCAAGCCTGCATGTTTTCCTCTAATCTCCACCGCCATTCTCAGCGCCTTGCTAACCAGGTTGGCGTCATTGATCAGAGAAAACGCCCAACCAACAATTCGGCGGGCGAACAGATCAATGACCACTGCCAAGTGATACCACCGCTTACCGACCATCAGGCTGGTAACGTCGCCGCACCAGACTTGGTTGATTGCCGTTGGCTCGAAGTTACGGTCGAGCAAGTTCTTGGCCACAAATGCCTCGACGCCCCTGGAGCGATACTGATGACGACGGCGCTGCCTGCTGGCCAGGTTTGCCTCCGCCATGAGCCGTCCGGCCAGATACCGCCCCACCTTGAGTTGTTGAGCTTTCAAGTACTGAGAGATCATCCGCGCGCCCACGCTTCCCCGGCTTTCAACGTGCAATTGCACGACTTTCGCTCTGAGCGCGTCACGCTTGGTATTCGGCGCTGAACGGCGGCGAAGCCAGTCATAAAACGCACTGCGGGAAACGCCCAGGGCGTCGCAAAGCAGGCTGGTCGGATACGAGCCCGACTCTCTCAGTTCCTCAATCAGGAAAAACGATCGGGATCCGACATCAAGAGAGCCGTAGCCTTTTTTAAGATTTCAGCCTCGGTCTCCAGTCGCTTGACCTTGGCTCGCAGTTGTTGGAGCTCTCGCTGTTCGTCGCTGATTGCCTTGGTGCCTGCCACTGGCTGGCCTTTCTGGCGCTCTTTACGTACCTGATCCACCCAACGGCGCAGCGCCGTAGGGCCGACGTCCATTGATGCGCAGACGTCAGGAATCGAGCAGTTATCATCAAGAACCATGCTTGCAGCACGTTGCTTGAACTCACGGGTATAGGTCTTTCGTTCTTGCATGGAACCTCCTGATTGGGCGAATCATATCGCCCTTAAGAGGTGTCCGGGATCATTAGGCCAGTTCA
>NZ_JENB01000094.1 GCF_000708715.2 Pseudomonas putida W15Oct28
TGAATCGCCCCTGGTTTGCTAGACACTCTCCAAGCTCAGAAAATAGCGTTTCTCATACTCTACTGGCGACAGCTGCATAGCACTGCTGTGTCGGCGTTTAGGGTTATAGAACATCTCAATGTAATCGAAAATATCACTTCGAGCTTCGTCACGCGTTGCGTAGATCTTTCGCCGGATTCGCTCCCGCTTCAAAAGCTGGAAAAAGCTCTCGGCCACGGCGTTGTCATGGCAGTTTCCTCGGCGACTCATGCTGCTAATCACGTTGTTGGCCTTCAAGAAACTTTGCCAATCCGAGCTACTGAACTGGCTACCTTGGTCTGAGTGGATCATCACTTGCTGCTGTGGCTTGCGTCGCCACACGGCCATCAGCATGGCGTCGATGGCTAGGTCGCTGCACATCCTGGGCTTCATTGACCAACCGATGACTTGGCGAGAGAACAGATCCAGCACAACCGCCAGGTACAGCCAACCTTCATAGGTACGGATGTAGGTGATATCGGTCACCCAGACCTTATTCGGCTCACTGACCTTGAACTGCCGCGCGAGGTGGTTGGGCGAGGCCACTGTTGGTTTTCCACCGTAAAACCCTGGCCGCCGCCGATAGCCAGTTTGCGAACTCAGTCCCTCTGCTTGCATCAAACGACCGACTCGATTCCGCCCACATGTCTCTCCTAGCTCTCGCAGGTCATCGTGAATTTTGCGATAGCCATACACGCCTCCGCTTTCTAACCAGGCATGCTTGATCAAGCCAAGCAGGCGTTGATCTTCTTTGCCTCGGGCAGATTGAGGCTCGGCCAGCCAAGCGTAGTAGCCGCTGGGATGCACCTTGAGGGTTTGGCAAAGGCGACGCACTGGATAATCCGTCGAGTGCTTCTTGATGAAGGCGTACTTCAGCCGCACTCCTTGGCAAAGTACGCGGCGGCCTTCTTTAAGATGTCTCGCTCTTCCGTCACGCGCTTGAGTTCAGCGCGCAGCTTACGCAGCTCAGCCTGCTGATCATCGTCTTGCTGACGCTGTTCTTGGGGTTTGCTGTAGAGCTTGATCCAAGCGTAAAGGCTGTGAACGGACATGCCCAGGCGCTGGGCAACATCGGCGACAGGCTTGCCTTTCTCGGTCACTTGCTTGACCGCTTCGATCTTGAATTCTTCAGGGTAACGCTGACGACTCATGGCACCTCCTATTTGGGCCTCATTATGAGGCTTGGAGGTGTCTACGAAACCAGGGGCGATTCA
>NZ_JENB01000096.1 GCF_000708715.2 Pseudomonas putida W15Oct28
GCTCCCACAGGTACAGCGCAGGCTTCAGGCTAATGCAGTACCTGTAGGAGCGGCTTCAGCCGCGAACACCGGCAACGCCGGTGCCATCCACCGCGCTGGATTCTTCGCGGGCACGCCCGCTCCCACAGGTACAGCGCAGGCTTCAGGCTAATGCAGTACCTGTAGGAGCGGCTTCAGCCGCGAACACCGGCAACGCCGGTGCCATCCACCGCGCTGGCGCAGGCTTCAGGCTAATGCAGTACCTGTAGGAGCGGCTTCAGCCGCGAACACCGGCAACGCCGGTGCCATCCACCGCGCTGGATTCTTCACGGGTAAACCCACTCCCACAGGTACAGCGCAGGCTTCAGGCTTATGCAGTACCTGTGGGAGCGGCTTCAGCCGCGAACACCGGCGAAGCCGGTGCCATCCACCGTGTTGGATTCTTCGCGGGTAAACCCGCTCCCACAGGGACAGCGCAGGCTTCAGGCTAATGCAGTACCTGTGGGAGCGGCTTCAGCCGCGAACACCGGTGAAGCCGGTGCCATCCACCGTGTTGGATTCTTCGCGGGTAAACCCGCTCCCACAGGGACAGCGCAGGCTTCAGGCTGATGCAGTGCCTTTAGGAGCGGCTTCAGCCGCGAACACCGGCGAAGCCGGTGCCATCCACCGCGCTGGATTCTTCGCGGGTAAACCCGCTTGTGTCTTGGAGAGGGAATAGAATCTGAAGTGAGAGCGGTGAATGGCAAGCTGATAACCCGAGGTGCCCAGAGCACGTGTGGGAGCAAAAGCTGCCATTCACCGTTCCACTTTGGCGAGAGCCCGAACAGTTGGAT
>NZ_JENB01000097.1 GCF_000708715.2 Pseudomonas putida W15Oct28
TCCCAGGTGAAATGGCCTTGCTTGCCATCGGTGGTGCGCTCCAGCAGGTTGCCGCGCTCGTCGTAGCGGTACTGCGTGCCGCAATAGCTGCGCAGTACGTTGTCGCTCAGCCGTTGCGGTGAGTGCCGGTTGGGGCCGGGCGGTGCCTTTGGGTCCAGCAGGTTGCTGGCGGGGTCGAAGGCGAAGATTTCTTTTTTGTGGTAGTCGCCGGCTTCGAGCAGGCGGCCGACCGGGTCGTAGCGGTAGAAGGTATCGCCACGCCGCAGGTCATTGATGTGGGTGAGCTGGCCGCTGGGGTCGTAGGCGTAGTCGCGCAGCGCAATGCGCGTGGTGGCGCCGCGCCGGGCCAGGGTCTGCTGTTGTAGCTGGCCGTTCGGCGTCCAGGCCTGGCGCTGGATCAACCCGTTGCCTTGCTCCCGGGCGATTTCCCGGTGCAGGTCGTCGCGTTGGTAGCTGAGCAGTTCGCGGTCGTCGAGCTTGAGGCTGAGCAGGTGACCGCTGCCATACGTCAGCCAGCTGATCCGATGGCCATCCGGTCGGGTGGTGGCCACGCGCAGGTTGAGGGCGTCGTATTCATGCTGGAACACCGCGACCTTCGGTTGCTTCATGTACTTGAAGTGCTGATGCTCGCGGGTGTTGTTGCCCGCCAGGTCGTAGAACC
>NZ_JENB01000098.1 GCF_000708715.2 Pseudomonas putida W15Oct28
CTTGCCTTTCTCGGTCACTTGCTTGACCGCTTCGATCTTGAATTCTTCAGGGTAACGCTGACGACTCATGGCACCTCCTATTTGGGCCTCATTATGAGGCTTGGAGGTGTCTACGAAACCAGGGGCGATTCAGGGAGCTGTCTCCATGACAGTATTGAATTTGTCGGCGCTGGACCATTGATCGCTGGTCTTGTTGTTACCAGGGACGATCAACCCTTTCTCTCTAGCCATTTGTCTCCAGTTTCGCAGGGACTGCGGAGTAACGCCGATTGCAACGGCAAGCTCCGCCACAGAACGGTTCAGAGGCGGCATCATTTGCTGAACAGCCCAGTCTCTGAATTCAGAGTCATAACGCTTTTTCATTACCTTGCACCTTCGCCCCCTTGGAAGATTGAGTCAATCAATAGAGGCGACAGGTAGGCTGACACGGGGGGAACGCGACAAAAAGTAACCAAAAAACGCTGCGGGTATGACTCACCCACATGGGTTACAAATCAGTTCACGCACATAGGTAACAGTCTTTAACTGGCATGGTCGGTTTTCGAGGATCTGACCATGCCGTGGCGAGAGCTAACAC
>NZ_JENB01000099.1 GCF_000708715.2 Pseudomonas putida W15Oct28
CTGGACAAGACCCCGGTCAGCACCACCGTCACCGACGAGCCAGGCACCCCGGGCAACGAAGGCGACCTGGTCAAAGTCACCATCACCGCCGATCAGACTTCGGTGGCCGAGAACGTCAAACCGACGTTCACAGTGCACATCAACCAGCCGCTGGACCACGACCTGGTCGTGACCCTGAGCAACAACGCTCAAGTCACCATCAAGGCCGGCGAGACCAGCGCGCCGTACACGACCGAAGGCGGCGAGATCACCTACACCATCACGCTGACCAACAAAGATGGTCTGCCGATCAACAACCACGGTGCATTGACCTTCACGCTGAGCGACGG
>NZ_JENB01000100.1 GCF_000708715.2 Pseudomonas putida W15Oct28
GCCATGGTCTGCGCCTACAGCTACTACAGCTACCGCCTCGACCTGATCACCGCCGAAGTCGTGGAATCGCTCAACGCGATTCTGCAGCAGTAGCGGGGGGCGCCATATGCCTAGCCAATCCGATTTGCACTTTACCTTCCAGCCGCTGGTTGGCCGGAGTGAATTCGAAGTGGTGTCGTTCGAACTGGACGAAGCCATCAGCTCACCGTTCCAGCTGAAGCTGGAGCTGATCAGTTTCGAAGACGATGTCGACTTCGGCCAGCTACTCGACAAGCCGGTGCTGTTCACGATCTGGCGCGGCGAGCGCCCGCTGCGCTACGTGCACGGCCTGGTCAGCACCTTCAGCCAGGGTGAAACAGGCTTCCACCGCACCCGTTACCGCGCCTTGGTCGAACCCGTGCTGGCCCGCGCCGGGCTGCGCTCGAACTGGCGCATCTTCCAGCAGAAAACCGTGCCGCAGATTCTCGAGATCATGCTCAAGCGCCAGGGCATCACCGGCTATGAG
>NZ_JENB01000101.1 GCF_000708715.2 Pseudomonas putida W15Oct28
CATTGGAACCACCTGATCCCATCCCGAACTCAGTAGTGAAACGATGCATCGCCGATGGTAGTGTGGGGTTTCCCCATGTGAGAGTAGGTCATCGTCAAGATTCATTTCGCAAAACCCCTATCTGCGCATGCAGGTAGGGGTTTTGTCTTTAAGTAGAAGCTCATGCTTCTTCCTGGTAGGCCGCAAGGTCAGCCAGCTGCAGTAAAAAGGTGGTTGACAGCGTTTTTGAATGCTGTATTATTCACATCCCGCGACGAGAGATCGAAGCGAGTTAAGTGTCTGAAGTTAAACGAGTTTCTCGGAAAAAACTTCAAAATAAACGCTTGACAGGCTCTGAGGAAAGCGTAGAATGCGCACCTCGGTTGAGACGAAAAGCTCTTAGCCAAACGCTCTTTAACAAATTGAATCAAGCAATTCGTGTGGGTGCTTGTGAGTATGGACTGATAGTCAAAAAGATTATCAGCATCACAAGTGACCATGCGAGAAATCACAT
>NZ_JENB01000102.1 GCF_000708715.2 Pseudomonas putida W15Oct28
CTTGCAGATGCTGTTTACTTGAATCCGGAGCGCCCGGAAGCTGGCGTTGCCATAGCTAGCTGAAGTTAAGGCGACAGGTACATTGACACGCACCGCGTTTGACAAAAAGTGACCCGCCGTAAGGGCGGAAAGGTGACTAAGCGCCACCTGCGCGAACGAATGTCTGCTCGGTGTGAATGCCCACACCTCAAAAGCTAAAAGCTTAAGCGTTGGTTTTGATAAGTCGAAAACTCCATTTGCGATGGCGACGCTGACTCACCTTTTCGCTTTTACAGCGAGTCACTTTTTGCCAAACGCGGCAAAAAGTAACCAAAAAACGCTGCGGGTATGACTCACCCACATGGGTTACAAATCAGTTCACGCACATAGGTAACAGTCTTTAACTGGCATGGTCGGTTTTCGAGGATCTGACCATGCCGTGGCGAGAGCTAACACCTATGG
>NZ_JENB01000103.1 GCF_000708715.2 Pseudomonas putida W15Oct28
TACCTTTGGTTTTTTTGTTGTGCCCGGGAAAATTTCCCGGTGTGCCGGGAATTCTTGGTTGCCGCCCGTTCGCCAACAATTGCCCGCAGTGCGGAGTTTTCTAGTTCCTTGGTACAAGGCCGCGCTCCCAAGACTTGCGCGATCCCTTGTAGGAGCGGCCTTGTGTCGCGATCGGGCTGCGCAGCAGCCCCGGCGATTTCAGCTAAAGGCACAAATCCTGGGGCTGCTGCGCAGCCCGATCGCGACACAAGGCCGCTCCTACAGGGGATCGCCTCAGGGCAGCAGGTTCAGGGGTTGGCGTCGACGCGCTGGAGTTGTTGGCGTTCGTAGCGGGGGTACAGGTGGCTGACACTGCGAATCAG
>NZ_JENB01000104.1 GCF_000708715.2 Pseudomonas putida W15Oct28
CCCTTTTTCGATTTGGTAGGCACAATTGGACTCGAACCAACGACCCCCACCATGTCAAGGTGGTGCTCTAACCAACTGAGCTATGTGCCTGTCGTGTGGTGCGCATATTAGTGATCCAATGCGTACCTGTAAAGCTTTTTTTTGAGAAAAATCAAAAACTTTCGAATGTGAGCGCTGCGTGCCCATACCGCGGTTTCGATGCCCGCGAAATGGACAATGAAAAAAGGGATGACCCTTTCGGATCACCCCTTTTTCGATTTGGTAGGCACAATTGGACTCGAACCAACGACCCCCACCATGTCAAGGTGGTGCTCTAACCAACTGAGCTATGTGCCTGTCGTGTGGTGCGCAT
>NZ_JENB01000105.1 GCF_000708715.2 Pseudomonas putida W15Oct28
TGCTGCCAAATGCGCGGCATGTGGAAGGCAACATCTTTGGCAGCATTGGTAGCGGCCTGGCCATCGAGGCGCGCAAGCGGTACGGCGCAGCCTGAGCCATTGCTATGACCTGTACCGGCCTCTTCGCGGGCTTGCCCGCTCCCACAGGTACTGCACAAGTCTCAGGTACTGTGCGATCCCTGTGGGAGCGGGCAAGCCCGCGAAGAGGCCGGTACAGGCTGAAGCAGAATCAGACCAGCTCTTCGCGCTTCAGCTCACTCTTCAGGTAGGCATAGTAGATCGGCCCCGCCACCACCCCTGGCAGCCCGAACGCCGCCTCGAACACCAGCATCGCCAGCAGCAGTTCCCATG
>NZ_JENB01000106.1 GCF_000708715.2 Pseudomonas putida W15Oct28
ACGCGTTCCTGCTCGGGAGGTTGCGCGGGTTTTGTGTGTGCCAGTTGCTCGGCGGGCATCAGGTCGCGCATTTGATGCTGGTAGGCCGAGACCGACAGGCTCAGGTCCAGGGCCATGCCTTCGGCGTCGGCGAGCGCTACTACCACCGGCACTTTCGGCTGGGTCCACGGGTAGTGACGCGCCACGGCGACCAGGTTGCCGATAGGAAAGGTTTCGGTGACCGGGTCGCTGCTCCAGGTCAGCGGCATGCGCCGTTCTGTTGGCTTGAAGTCTTCGACCCAGGTTTGCAGGGCACTGACTGGCAACACATGGGGCTGGGTGGATGGCGCCTGGTTGCCGGCGATCAGNAGGGCTGATGAGCCGGTGATGCGGGCGGTTACGGCGTTGGTCCACAGGTGCGAGCTGTAGCCGATCCACACTTCCTTGGCGGTATCGGGGCAGGTATCGGCCCACACCCAGCCCATGGTCCGGCTGGAGAGGTAACGCTCACGCAGGTGGTAGTTCTCCAGCCCTTTGTAGCGCAGCTCCTTGTAAAGGCCCGCGCCAATGTACTCGTGAATGACCAGCTTTTCGCCCTTCGGGCCTTTCATGAACACGTAGACATAGCCCGGGCGCAACGCGCGCAGGGTGTAGGCAGAGTGTTGCAGCGGGGCGAAGCCTTG
>NZ_JENB01000107.1 GCF_000708715.2 Pseudomonas putida W15Oct28
ACCTACCAATATGCGGGGCCATAGCTCAGCTGGGAGAGCGCCTGCCTTGCACGCAGGAGGTCAGCGGTTCGATCCCGCTTGGCTCCACCACTTGCCTCACTTGATCAGAACTTAGAAATGAACATTCGTGAATGAATGTTGATTTCTGACTTTTGTCAGATCGTTCTTTAAAAATTCGGATATGTGATAGAAATAGACTGACATGCACTTTCACTGGTGTGTGATCAGGCTAAGGTAAAATTTGTGAGTTCTGCTCGAAAGAGCGACGTGCGAATTTTCGGCGAATGTCGTCTTCACAGTATAACCAGATTGCTTGGGGT
>NZ_JENB01000108.1 GCF_000708715.2 Pseudomonas putida W15Oct28
TTGCCGAGACCACCCGCCAGGCGGTCGGCACCTTCACGGCCATTGAGCACATCGTTGCCAGCGCCGCCGATGATGATGTTGTCCAGCGTGTTACCCACGCCGGTGAAGTTGCCCACCCCGTTATAAGTCAGGTTTTCGACGTTGGAGGTCAGGATGTAGCCGGCCAGCGTGGTACGCACAGTATCCGTACCGGCCCCCGCAGACTCACTCACCAGATCCCCAGCGTTATCCACCAGGTAGGTATCGTTGCCGAGACCACCCGCCAGGCGGTCGGCACCTTCACGGCCATTGAGCACATCGTTGCCAGC
>NZ_JENB01000109.1 GCF_000708715.2 Pseudomonas putida W15Oct28
CTGTGGGAGCGGGCTTGCCCGCGAAGAATGCGACGCGGTGGATGGCACCGGCTGTGCCGGTGTTCGCGGGCGCGCCCGCTCCCACAGGGATTGCGCCCAGCCCATATATTGAGCCAGACGCAGGTGCTGTGGGAGCGGGCTTGCCCGCGAAGAATGCGACGCGGTGGATGGCACCGGCTGTGCCGGTGTTCGCGGGCGCGCCCGCTCCCACAGGGATTGCGTCCAGCCCATATATTGAGCCAGACGCAGGTGCTGTGGGAGCGGGCTTGCCCGCGAAGAATGCGACGCGGTGGATGGCACCGGCT
>NZ_JENB01000110.1 GCF_000708715.2 Pseudomonas putida W15Oct28
TACGAGCACGCTGCGCAGGGCGATGACGTTTACCAAGACGCCGGCGAAATCTCCCTCGGCATCAAGTCGGCGGTAGACGCTACCGGTGCGGCCTTCGAAAACCTGCAACTGGGCGGCGATGCTTCGGTCAAAGTGACCGACACCATCGACGAAGTTGTGGCCAAGCTGACCGCAAGCCAGTCGGTCACCGAAGGCGGCGAGATCACCTACACGATCACGCTGACCAACAAAGACGGCCTGCCGATCAACAATCACGCAGAGCTGTACTTCAAGCTGACCGATGGCACCACTGTCAT
>NZ_JENB01000111.1 GCF_000708715.2 Pseudomonas putida W15Oct28
ACGACGTTGATAGGTTGGGTGTGTAAGCGCTGTGAGGCGTTGAGCTAACCAATACTAATTGCCCGTGAGGCTTGACCATATAACACCCAAGCAATTTGAGCGTAAGGCGCCAAATTGTGGTGGTGAAGATGATAAGAACCGAAAGTTCGCAACAAACCACAAATATCACATATCCGAATTCGCTGGGCTGTCCATCTGGACATTCTGGCTACAGAATTTCTTGACGACCATAGAGCATTGGAACCACCTGATCCCATCCCGA
>NZ_JENB01000112.1 GCF_000708715.2 Pseudomonas putida W15Oct28
ATCAATGAAATCGAGTAGGACGGAGCACGAGAAACTTTGTCTGAATATGGGGGGACCATCCTCCAAGGCTAAATACTACTGACTGACCGATAGTGAACTAGTACCGTGAGGGAAAGGCGAAAAGAACCCCGGAGAGGGGAGTGAAATAGATCCTGAAACCGTATGCGTACAAGCAGTGGGAGCCTACTTTGTTAGGTGACTGCGTACCTTTTGTATAATGGGTCAGCGACTTATATTCAGTGGCGAGCT
>NZ_JENB01000113.1 GCF_000708715.2 Pseudomonas putida W15Oct28
TGTTCGCGGCTAAAGCCGCTCCCACAGGTACTGCATAAGCCTGAAGCCTGCGCGGTCTCTGTGGGAGCGGGCACGCCCGCGAAGAACCCAGCGCGGTGGATGGCACCGGCTTCGCCGGTGTTCGCGGCTAAAGCCGCTCCCACAGGTACTGCATAAGCCTGAAGCCTGCGCGGTCTCTGTGGGAGCGGGCACGCCCGCGAAGAACCCAGCGCGGTG
>NZ_JENB01000114.1 GCF_000708715.2 Pseudomonas putida W15Oct28
GGGAATATTGGACAATGGGCGAAAGCCTGATCCAGCCATGCCGCGTGTGTGAAGAAGGTCTTCGGATTGTAAAGCACTTTAAGTTGGGAGGAAGGGCATTAACCTAATACGTTAGTGTTTTGACGTTACCGACAGAATAAGCACCGGCTAACTCTGTGCCAGCAGCCGCGGTAATACAGAGGGTGCAAGCGTTAATCGGAATTACTGGGCGTA
>NZ_JENB01000115.1 GCF_000708715.2 Pseudomonas putida W15Oct28
CCCGACGATCGGGTGGCGATCTGCGTCGAACGCGGGCTTTCGATGGTGGTGGGGCTGCTGGCCATCCTCAAGGCCGGGGGTGCCTATGTGCCCGTCGACCCGGATTACCCGGCCGAGCGTGTACGGCACATGCTCAGCGACAGCGCGCCGGTGGCGGTGCTGGTGCATGCGGCCACCCGGCATGTGCCGGACACCGGGCT
>NZ_JENB01000116.1 GCF_000708715.2 Pseudomonas putida W15Oct28
GGTAATGGCTCACCAAGGCGACGATCCGTAACTGGTCTGAGAGGATGATCAGTCACACTGGAACTGAGACACGGTCCAGACTCCTACGGGAGGCAGCAGTGGGGAATATTGGACAATGGGCGAAAGCCTGATCCAGCCATGCCGCGTGTGTGAAGAAGGTCTTCGGATTGTAAAGCACTTTAAGTTGGGAGGAAGGGCAAAA
>NZ_JENB01000117.1 GCF_000708715.2 Pseudomonas putida W15Oct28
AAAGGAACGCTAATACCGCATACGTCCTACGGGAGAAAGCAGGGGACCTTCGGGCCTTGCGCTATCAGATGAGCCTAGGTCGGATTAGCTAGTTGGTGAGGTAATGGCTCACCAAGGCGACGATCCGTAACTGGTCTGAGAGGATGATCAGTCACACTGGAACTGAGACACGGTCCAGACTCCTACGGGAGGCAGCAAAA
>NZ_JENB01000118.1 GCF_000708715.2 Pseudomonas putida W15Oct28
TATCCGAATTCGCTGGGCTGTCCATCTGGACATTCTGGCTACAGAATTTCTTGACGACCATAGAGCATTGGAACCACCTGATCCCATCCCGAACTCAGTAGTGAAACGATGCATCGCCGATGGTAGTGTGGGGTTTCCCCATGTGAGAGTAGGTCATCGTCAAGATTCATTTCGCAAAACCCCTATCTGCGCATGCAAAA
>NZ_JENB01000120.1 GCF_000708715.2 Pseudomonas putida W15Oct28
CTACCTAACCACCTGTGTCGGTTTGGGGTACGGTTCCCAGTTATCTGAAGCTTAGGAGCTTTTCTTGGAAGCATGGTATCAACCACTTCGTCGCCTAATGGCAACTCGTCATCAGCTCTCGGCCTTAGAATCCCGGATTTGCCTAAGATTCCAGCCTACCACCTTAAACCTGGACAACCAACGCCAGGCTGGCCTAAAAA